>CBDHDN010000019.1:0-70607 GCA_965261585.1 Alphaproteobacteria bacterium | reverse complement strand
GGCCAGGATCTGACGGGGCTGATGTTCGACGGCCCCGAAGCGACACTGACGCTCACCGAGAACGCCCAGCCGGCGCTGATGGCGGTGAGCCTCGCCGCCCTGCGCGTGATCGAGCAGGCGACCGGCGCGCGCGCCGCCGACGCGGCGGCGTTCGTCGCCGGCCACAGCCTCGGCGAGTACTCGGCTCTGGCCGCGGCCGGTGCCCTTTCGGTAGCCGACACGGCGCGTCTTCTGAGGACCCGCGGGCGCGCCATGCAGCAGGCCGTCCCGGTCGGCGAGGGCGCCATGGCGGCCCTGCTGGGTCTCGATCTGGCGGCCGCCGAAACCGTTGCCGCCGCGGCGGCGGCGGACCAGGTCTGTACCGTCGCCAACGACAACGCGCCGGGCCAGGTCGTCGTCAGCGGTCACCGCGCCGCCGTCGAGCGCGCCATCGCCCGGGCCGGCGAGGCCGGCGCCAAGCGTTCGCTGCTGCTGCCGGTCAGCGCCCCGTTCCATTGCCCCCTGATGCAGCCCGCCGCCGAAATCATGGCGCAACAGCTGGCCGCGGCAGCCGTGGCGCCGCCGCGCCCGGCCCTGATCGCCAACGTCACGGCGGACGTTGTCACGGACCCGGCGGAAATCGCGCGCCTGCTCGTCGCCCAGGTGACAGCACGGGTCCGCTGGCGTGAGAGTGTCGAGCGTATGGTCGCCGCCGGCGTCGATACGTTCATCGAGCTCGGCGCCGGCAGGGTGCTGGGCGGGCTGATCCGGCGGATCGAGCGCGGTGCGACGGTGCTCAGTGTCGGCGCGCCCGCCGACGTCGAGGCCTTTCTGGCCGGCTAACCGGAGGAACGACACTTGTTCCAACTCGAAGGAAGACGCGCCCTCGTTACCGGTGCTTCAGGCGGCATCGGCGAGGCGATTACCCGCGTCCTGTACGGCGGCGGCGCTGCCGTCGCGGTCAGCGGCACGCGCATCGAGCGGCTGCAGGGCCTGGCGGGCGAGCTCGGTGAGCGCGCTCACGTCGTGCCCTCCGACCTCGGCGACCCGGACGCGGTGGCGGCGTTGCCGGGTGCGGCGGAAGCGGCGCTGGGCGGCCTCGACATCCTCGTCAACTGCGCCGGCATCACGCGCGACAATCTGGCCATGCGCATGAAGGACGAGGACTGGGACGTCGTCGTTAGCGTCAATCTGACCGCCGCCTTCCGGCTGTCGCGGGCGGTGCTGCGCGGTATGCTGCGCCAGCGCTGGGGCCGCATCGTCAACATCGCGTCGATCGTCGGCGTCACCGGCAATCCTGGCCAGGCCAACTACGCCGCCGCCAAGGCCGGCATGATCGGCATGACCAAGTCGCTTGCCTGCGAGGTCGCGAACCGCGGCATCACCGCCAACTGCGTCGCCCCCGGCTTCATCGAGACGGCGATGACGGATGCGCTCGACGACGCCCAGCGCGCGGCCCTGCTGACCCGCGTGCCCTGCAGGCGGCTCGGCACGGCGGCCGAGATCGCCGCGGGCGTGCGCTACCTGGCAAGCGACGAAGCCGCCTACATCACCGGACAGACCATCCACATCAACGGCGGCATGGCGATGATATAGAGCGGGCGCATGGAACGGTCCCGGATGGCCGTGGCGTGGCCATATTGACGGCGGCGCGGAACCCGGTTAATCGGCGCCTCCGTAATCTGGCCAACTCAGGGCAAGGTGTGCTAGCAAGCACGACTTTGGCCGGTGGCTTCGTCTCGGGCCCCTTCGGACCTCATGACCCCTCGGGACCTCGTAACCCCGGCGCGACATCCCATATCCGCTGGGGCGGATCAGTTAGCGACAATCGTAGGAAGGTTTAGAGATGAGCGATATCGCCGAGCGCGTGAAGAAGATCGTGGTTGAGCACCTTGGCGTGGACGACAACAAAGTCACCGACAAGGCCAGTTTCATCGATGATCTCAGCGCCGACAGTCTCGACACGGTCGAACTGGTGATGGCCTTCGAGGAAGAGTTCGGCTGCGAGATACCCGATGACGCGGCCGAGAAGATCCTGACGGTCGGAGACGCCGTCACCTTCCTCGAGCAGCACACGGCGTCGTAACGGCGCTCGCTGGGGGCAGGCATGCGCATGCGCGAGCGGTGCCTGGCGATCATAGCAGCATGAGACGGGTCGTCGTTACCGGTCTGGGCCTGGTCACGCCGCTGGGCGTCGGCATCAAGACCAACTGGGATGGTCTGACGGCCGGGCATTCGGGCATCGGCGGCATCCAGGCCTTCGATGTGTCCGATCTGGCCACGAAGATCGGCGGCCTGATTCCGCGCGGCGAGGACAGCGGGCGGAACGGCCACTTCAATCCCGACGACTGGGTGCCGGCCAAGGACCGCCGCAAGATGGACGAGTTCATCGTCTACGGGCTGACCGCGGCGACCCAGGCGATCGAGGATTCCGGCTGGCGGCCGACCGACCCGGAGGGGCTGGAGCGGACCGGCGTCATGATCGGCTCCGGCATCGGCGGGTTGCAGGCGATCTACGAAAGCTCGGTCACGCTGAAAGAGCGCGGCCCGCGCCGGATCAGCCCGTTCTTCATCCCCTCGGCGCTCATCAACCTGTGCTCCGGCCACGTCTCCATCAAGTTCGGCTTCAAGGGGCCGAACCACGCCGTCGTGACGGCTTGCTCCAGCGGCGCCCACGCCATCGGCGACGCCGCCCGGCTGATCAAGCTGGACGACGCCGACGTCATGATCGCCGGCGGTGCCGAGGCGTCGATCTGCCGCATCGGCATTGCCGGATTCAACGCCTGCCGGGCACTGTCGACGGCCTACAACGACACGCCGGCCAAGGCCTCGCGGCCCTGGGACCGCGGGCGCGACGGCTTCGTCATGGGCGAAGGCTCGGGCGTCGTCGTGCTGGAAGAGCTGGAGCACGCACGGGCCCGTGGGGCCAAGATCTATGCCGAGATCGCCGGCTACGGCATGTCGGGCGACGCCCATCACATCACCGCACCGGCCGCCGATGGCGACGGCGGCTATCGGTCGATGCGCAATGCCCTGCGCAGCGCCGCCATGGCGCCCGACGACATCGACTATGTGAATGCCCACGGCACGTCGACACCGATGGGCGACGAGATCGAGCTGCGCGCCGTCGAGCGCCTGTTCGGCGACGCGGCGATGAAGATCTCGATGTCGTCGACGAAATCGGCGATCGGCCACCTGCTCGGCGCCGCCGGCAGCGTCGAGGCCATCTACTCGATCCTGGCGATCAACACCGGCGTCGTGCCGCCGACCCTGAACCTCGACGACCCCTCCGAGGACTCGCCGATCGACCTCGTCCCGCACGAGGCCAAGGAGCGCCGCGTCCGGACGGTGCTCAGCAACTCGTTCGGCTTCGGCGGCACGAACGCGTCCCTGATCATCAAGGCCGCGCCCTAAGGGGCGCCGTGACGGCCCCATGGGGGACACCCCCGAGCAATCGGTAGAGCGGTCGGTCGGGGCCGCGGCTGCAGCGCGCGCCCGGCCGCGCCGCGGCGGACGCTGGTTCATCCGGCTGTTGGCGATCGCCGCTGTCGGGCTGACGATGCTCGGCGCCGCCGCCGCCTATTTCGGCGTTCTGCTGAGCCGCGAGGGGCCGCTTGCCGAGGCGACGACGCTGGTCATTCCCCGCGGCGCCTCGATCGATGAGATTGCCGCCAGGCTGGAAGCGGCCGGTGTCGTCGAGGACGCTGGCGTGGTGGCGCTGGCGCAGCGGCTGCTCGGCCGGGCACGGCCGCTGCGCGCCGGCGAGTTTGCGTTTCCGCCGCGCGTCGGCGCCCGCGCCGTCCTGGCGATCATTCAGTCCGGCGAGACCGTGGTCCGCCGCCTGACCATTCCCGAAGGGCTCACCGTCGCCCAGACACTGGCGCTCGTTGCCGCGACCGAGGGCCTCACCGGCGGCATCGACAGCGCGCCCGCGGAGGGCACGCTGTTGCCCGAGACCTATCACTACGGCTGGGGCGACGACGCGACCGACATGGTCGCCCGCATGCGCCGCGCCATGGTCGATACGATCGACGCGCTGTGGCCGGTCCGGGCCGCGGACCTGCCGCTGACGACACGTGAGGACGCCGTCATCCTGGCCTCGATCGTCGAGCGCGAGACGGCGCTGGTTGAGGAGCGGCCGCGCGTCGCCGCGGTCTTCGTCAACCGGCTGCGGCGCGGCATGCGGCTCCAGTCGGACCCGACCGTCGTCTATGGCTTGACGAACGGGCAGGGGCCGCTCGGCCGGCCGCTCAGCCGCGCCGATTTACGCTCGATTCATCCGTACAACACCTACGTCGTTCGCGGCCTGCCGCCGGGGCCGATCGCCAATCCCGGCCGCGCCAGCATCGAGGCCGTGCTCAACCCGTTGGCGACGGACGAGCTCTATTTCGTCGCCGACGGCAGCGGCGGCCACGTCTTCGCCCGCACCCTCACCGAGCACAACCGCAACGTCGCCCGCTGGCGCCGCGTGCAGCGCAGGCAGGGCGATCGCTGACGACAAGATATGCAACGCGGCTTCTTCGCCGGTAGATTGAAGGCTTGACGGCGGGCCGCTGTTCAGCCGCTACGAGATTTGCACATCGTGGGTGGGCTGCCGTTTGGATGCAGGAAGCTCAGTTGATGCCGTCACCCTCGTGCTTGGCACGAGGGCCCATCGCACGGGCGCGCGCCACCGTGCGGGCGCAAGCATGGATCCTTGGGTCAAGCCCAAGGACGACGAGAGTGTGGAGATTCGTGAGAACCACCCGTCTCGAGCCAGCCAGGTTCACTTATCCCGCGGCGCGTAGCGCGGCCAATGGATTACGCAATGGCCGGCTCATCGAAACTTCACGATCGGGGTCTGCGGAGATGCATGAATGCCTTCAGGACAGGCCGGCGTCGGCCGGCTTGCGCGGAACGCGGTGCATGACCCGGTCGGTGAGCGGGCCGGTGCCCAGGTCGACGGCGCGGATCATCCAGTAGAGCCGCCGCGGAAAGACGATCCGCGCGCGGTTGCGGGCGAGGCCGCGCTCGATGATCGCCGCGGCCCGGTCGGCCTCCATCAGCAGCGGCATGCGGAACTCGTTCACGTCGGTCATCGGCGTGCGCACGAAGCCCGGGCAGATCACCGACACCTCGATGCCGTCGGCGGCGTGCTGGTCGCGCAGCGCCTCGCCATAGAGCCGCACCGCCGCCTTGCTGGCGCAATAGGCCGGCGCCCCGGCGAAGCCGCGGAACGCCGCCAGGCTCGACATCACGGCGATCTGACCGCGCGGCCGGCCGGCCTCTGGCGGGCGCGCCCGCATCAGCCGCAGCGCCGTGTGCACTGTGTCCAGTACCGCCGTCAGGTTGGTCGCGAAAATCGCCTCGACCTGGGCCGCCGTTTCGCCGGCTTCGCCGTTGCCGGTGCCGGCAGAGAATCCGGCATTGGCGATGACCAGGTCGAGCGGTTGCTCCCGCCACGCGTCCTCGATCCAAGCGATCAGGGCCGCGCGATCGGTCACGTCGACAGTGGCGGCCACCGCCGCGGCGCCCCGCGCGGCACAGGCTTCGCGCACCGCCTCCAGCCGCGCGCGGTTGCGTCCACCCAGCACGAGCCGCCGCCCCGGCCCGGCATAGGCGTGCGCCAGCGCCGCGCCGATGCCGCTCGACGCACCGGTAATCAGCACGGACAACGGATCGCGCATCGATCTGACCTCCCCGTCGCGAGTGTTCGGCGCCCGGCCGCGCCAGTGCCGGCCCGCTTGGCGGCGCGGTCGCACGCGGGCTATAAGGACGCGCTTCCCGCCGGTGCCTCGCGGAGGATCACACGTGCCGCTCGCCAGTATGACGGGCTTCGCCCGCGCCCACGGCCGCTCAGACACTCTCGCCTGGACCCTGGAAGCGCGCAGCGTCAATGGCAAGTCCCTCGACGTCCGCTGCCGCTTTCCCGCCGGCTGGGAGGAGCTGGAGCTGGCCGCCCGCACCGCCGTGGCCGAGCGCTTCAAGCGCGGCAACGTGGCGCTGACGCTGACCCTCGACGAGGCCAGTGCCAAGGCCCGCTACCGCATCAATCGCGAGCTGCTCGACCAGGTGCTGGCGCTGCGTGCCGAGCTGGCCGATGTGACCGAGCCGGGGCCGCCGGGCCTGACCGGCCTGCTCACCATCCGCGGCATGCTGGAGCCGGTCGACGAGGCGCCGTCCGACGCGGCGCGGGCCGCCCGCGACAAGGCGTTTGCCGCGACCCTCGACGAAGCGCTCGCGAGCCTTGCCGCGACCCGGTCGGAGGAGGGCGCGCGCATCGCCGCGATCCTCGGCGGCCGGCTCGACGCCGTGACCGACCTGGTCGCCCGCGCCGAGGCGTCGGCCGCCGCCCAGCCGTCGGCCATCAAGGCCCGGCTCGTCGAGCAGCTGGCCGAGTTGCTCGAGGCCGCGCCGGCCCTGCCCGAGGAACGCTTGGCCCAGGAGGCGGCGTTGCTCGCCGGCAAGGCCGACGTGCGCGAGGAGCTCGACCGGCTGCAGGCCCATGTCGCCGCGGCGCGGGCGATGATCGATGCGACGGGCGACAGCGGCCGCCGCTTCAACTTCCTGTGTCAGGAGCTGTTGCGCGAGGCCAACACGCTGTGCTCGAGGCCGCGGACCTGGCGCTGACCAACATCGGCCTCGAGCTGAAAGAGGTCATCGAGCAGCTGCGCGAGCAGGTGCAGAACGTCGAGTAGGAGCAGGAGCAGGAGCGTTGGCAGAGCGCGATCCGGAGCCCGGCAACATCTCGCGGCGCGGCCTGATGCTCGTGCTGTCGTCGCCCTCGGGCGCCGGCAAGACGACGATCTCGCGCGCGCTGCTGGACCGCGACCCGAACCTGACGATGTCGATCTCCGTGACGACGCGGCCGAAGCGCCCCGGCGAGGTCGCCAACGCCGACTACCGCTTCCTCGACCCCACCACGTTCGATTTGATGGTCAACCGGCAGGAGCTGCTCGAGCACGCCAAGGTGTTCGGGCACTACTACGGGACGCCGCGCGGCCCGGTCGAGGCGGCGCTCGGCGCCGGCCGCGACGTGCTGTTCGACATCGACTGGCAGGGCACCCAGCAGCTCGAGGAGACGGCGCGCGAGGACCTGGTCAGCGTCTTCGTGCTGCCGCCGTCGACCGCCGAGCTCGAGCGCCGGCTGATCGCGCGCGCCCAGGACAGCGACCGGGTCATCGCCGACCGGATGGCCAAGGCGGCCGACGAGATGACCCATTGGAGTGAGTATCACTACATCATCGTCAACACCGACGTCGGCACCAGCGTCGCCAAGGCGCAGGCGATCCTCGACGCCGAGCGCCTGCGCCGCGACCGCCAGGTCGGCCTCGCCGAGTTCATCCGCGCCCTGCGCATGGGGCGTTAGTGGTGCGCGGCGAACGCGCGCGCCAGTTCGCACAGCTCTTCGATCGACAGCGCCTCGCCGCGCGCCCGCGGGTCGATCCCGGCTTCGGCCAGCACCGGCAACGGGTCGGCGACGAGCTGCTTGAGGCTCGTCCGCAGCATCTTGCGGCGCTGGCCGAACGCGGCGGCGGTGACGCGTTCGAGCGTCGCCCGTTCGGCCGGAAACAGCGGCGCTGCGCGCGGCACCAGCCGGACGACGCTGGACACGACGTTGGGCGGCGGTGTGAACGCCGTCGCCGCCACGTCGAAGGCGATGCGCACTTCGCACAGCCACTGCACGATGACCGACAGGCGGCCATAGCTCTTGGTGCCCGGCTGCCCGGCGAGGCGCTGTGCCACCTCCTTCTGCAGCATCACTGTGATGGCGGAGTGGGCCTGTGGCGCCGTGAGCCAGTTCAGCACGAGCCGCGTGGCGATGTTGTAGGGCAGGTTGGCGACGATGGCGCGCGGCGCCGGGCACAGCGTCGCCGGGTCGATGACGAGCGCGTCGCCGGCGACGCAACGCAGGCGGCCCGGGTACGCCGCGGCGAGCTCGGCCAGCGCCGCCAGGCAGCGGTCGTCGCGCTCGACCGCCACGACCCCCGCCGCCGGGCTGTCCAGCAGCGCCCGCGTCAGGCCGCCCGGTCCCGGCCCGATCTCGACGACATGGCTGCCCGCCAAATCGCCGGCGGCGCCGACGATGCGGCGCGTCAGGTTGAGGTCGAGCAGGAAGTGCTGGCCGAGCGATCGTTTGGCCCGCAGGCCGTGCCGAGCGATCACCTCGCGCAGCGGCGGCAGGTTCGGCGGTGGCAGGGCCGGCGACGGCGCTGCGGAACCGGTCGGCGACGCCCGGGTCAAACCCGGCGGTCGATGAAGGCGGCGCGGCGCAGGTCGCGCAGATAGCGGTTCGCCAGCATGTCCAGGCGCTCGCGCCGCAGCGTGTCACCGATCCGCTCCCGCGTCGCCTCCGTGGCCGAATCGTCGCGCTCGCACAGCATCACCAGCTGTACCCCGTTGGGCGTGCGCAGCGGTGCGCTGACGTCTCCCACCGGCAGCGCCGCGACGACGTCGCGCAGCTGTTCACTCAGATTGCCGACTTGCAGGCGGATCGGCTCGGCCGGCTGCGGGGCGCCCAGTTGGTCGGCGAGCTCGGCAAAATCGGCACAGCTCTCGGCCGCTTCGCCGACCTGCGCCGCCAGGGCGATCTGGCTCTCGATCTCGTTCTCCGCCGCACCGGCGGCGAACGGCAACAACAACTGGCGCACGGCGACCTCGATCTCGTCCTCGCCCGGCGCCTGCGCCCGTCGCCGATCAATGAGCGCCAGAATGCGGATCCCGTCGGGCGCGCGGATCGGCGGCGACAGCTGTCCGGCCGCCATCCTGGCCAGGGCGGCATCCAGCTCGGACCCCAGCTGGCCCTCCTGGACCCAGCCGATGTCGCCGCCCTGGGCTGCCGTGGCGCTCTGACTGAACTGGCGCGCGACGGCAGCGAAATTCGCGCCCTCGCGCAGCTGCGCGACCAGCCGGTCGGCCAGGCCAATCACCTCGGCCTCTTCCGCCGGGTCGTCGATCGGCAGCACGATCTCGGCGACGCGATATTCGGTGCGGCCGCTGTTGGCCATGATGCGCTCCAAGACGGTGTCGATTTCGTCGGGGCCGATCTCGATTGTCGGGACGATGCGCCGCGCCAGTATTTTCTGCCATCGGATGTTGGCGCGCATGCCCTCCTCGACGGCGGCGGCCGACACGCCGGCCTGGCGTGCGAAGGCATCGAACCCGCCGCTTGGCAGATTGTTGTTGCGCTCGATCTGCCGCATGCCCTGATCGACCTCCTGCGCGGTCACGCGGACGTTGAGCCGCGCCGCCTCCTGGGCCTGCAGCCGCTCGTCGATCAGGATCTGCAGCACCCGCGGCGCCAGCCGCCGGCGCTGTTCCGGCGTGTCCTGCAGGCCCGACGTCAACAGCACCATGCGCAGGCGCTGCTGCAGGTCGAAGGCGGAGATCACGTCATCGTTGACGACGGCCGCGATGCGCAGCACCTGTTGCGCCGCCGCGGTCTGCGCGAACGCGGCAAGCGCCGCGATGATGGCCGCGTACCGTGCCGCCGCGTGGAGCCAGCCAGCGATTGCTTTCATCTTCGACACAATTGTCCTCGCACGTAACCCTAGTGGTCTGATCCTAACGCTTGGGTGCCCAAGCGTCAGATGAATCAGCCCACAGAATCAATAAGCTGGTGGTTCGATTCAGCTGACGGATGGGTCCCCATCCGTCAGCATCGAACCACTAGAGCGGGTCCGGCATAGACAGAATCAAAAAAGGGGATTCCCAAGGGTCGCAAAAAGTGATTCAAGCTATGAGCTGGGTTAAAGGAGGCCAGCCATGGATGACACGACCTTATTCGGAAGATCTTCGTGAACGAGTTGTTCGAGTTGTTGATGAGTCGGACCCGATTTCCTTGGACACAGAATTGGCTTAATCGAAGTGTCCAAGGAGGACCGGAACATGACCGATAATTTTGAGAAGAAAGTTGCTGTTGATGGGCCTGTGGTAAATGCGGGCGAGCTTGGCTCGTCCACGTTTTCCCCAGGCCAGGCTTTGCCGGCAGGCCCGCTGGGACTTGGCCAGCGATGGACGGTGGCGCGCAAGCGTGAGGTCGTTCTGCGGCTTTTGCGTGACGAGCCGGTGCAACTTCTGTTGCGCCAGTTGGGCGTAGAGATCTTCCGGCTCGAGCAGTGGCGTGAGAAAGCGATCGGCGGGATCGACGCCTCGCTCAAGCAACGCAAGGGCGATCCGGTGCAGGCGGAACTGGATAGCGCCATGAAGCGGATCGGAGAGTTGACCATGCAGGTGGAACTGCTGGAGGCCAAGACGGAGACCTTCGGCCCTTTGGGGCGGCGGAGGTCGCGGCGATGAGTGCCGCCACCTCGCCCGGCACGGGTCTGGCCTACGGCCTGCGGCGGGTCTGCGCCGCCTGGGGCATGGCCCGCTCCTCGTTCTACGCCATGACCTCCGGCCAGCACGCCGAGCAGCCGCCGGCAAAGCGTCGGGGACCGAAGCCCGCGATCTCGGACCAGGCGCTGCTGGTGGCGATCGAAGCCGACCTGGAGGCATCGCCCTGGGAGGGCGAGGGCTACCGCAAGGTCTGGGCTCGGCTTCGGGTCTGTCGCGACATCCGGGTTGCCCGCAAGCGGGTGCTCCGCCTGATGCGCGAGAACAATCTGCTCTCGCCCCATCGCTGCCGCCGCCGTGGCGGCAATCCCCATGACGGTGAGATCATCACTCATGCCCCGAACCTCATGTGGGGCACCGATGGCGTTCGGGTGTTCACGGTGGACGACGGCTTGGGCTGGATCTTCACCGCCGTCGAGCATTGGAACGCCGAGTGTGTCGGCTGGCATGTCTGCAAGCGCGGCGACCGCTTCGCCGCCCTGCAGCCGATCTCCATGGGGCTTGCCGGGCTGTATGGCTCGACCGCGGCCGGCGCGGCTCGGGGGCTGGCCTTGCGGATGGATCACGGCTCCCAGTATCTGTCGGACCACTTCACCAACCAGATCAAGTTCTGGGGTATCCAGCCGTCCTACGCCTTCGTCGCCGAGCCCCAGACCAACGGCGTCGCCGAGCGGTTCAATCGCACGCTGAAGGAACAGATCATCCATGGTCGCATCTACCGCAACATCGCGGAGCTGCGGGACGCCGTCCGCGACTTCGTCGAACTCTACAATGCCCAGTGGATCGTCGAAAAGAACGGCTACCTGAGCCCCGCTCAAGCTCGTCAGGCGTGGCACGCCGCGATCTCAATCAGGCCCGCCGCGTGAGACAAACTTGTGTCCAAGGAACCGGGTGCGCTACAGTTCGAGTTGTTGAATCGGGGACCTCTCGCAATGCGGCGGCGAAGCAATTTGATGTGAGCATCAGCTTTGTTGTGAAGCTGATGCAGCGTTGGAAGCAGCGGGGCACGATCAAAGCCGACAAATACGGTGGCTGGAAGAAATCGAAACTGGCTCCCCATGGCGATCGCATTCGGGCTCTGGTGATGGAGAATTGCGACATCACCATTGACGAGCTTTGCGTCTTGCTGGCCGCCGAGGGGATCGAGGCGAAGCGCTCGACGCTTGGCGACTTTCTTCTGGCTCAGGGGCTGAGTCGCAAAAAAAGACAGCCCACGCCGCCGAGCAGGAGCGCCCTGACGTCGCGGCGGCGCGAGCCACTTGGCGCAACGAGCAAGCTGGGCTGATTGCCGAACGGCTGGTCTTTCTCGACGAGACCTGGGCGCGGACGAACATGGCCCGGCGTTATGGCCGGGCACCGCGCGGCGAACGGGTGGTGGCGGCCATTCCCCATGGCCACTGGAAGACAACCACGTTCATTGCCGCCCTGCGTCACGACCGGATCACCGCGCCCTGCGTTTTCGATGGCCCGATCAACGGCGCAAGCTTCCTTGCCTGGGTCCAGCAAGCCCTGGTCCCGACCCTGTCCGCGGGCGACATCGTCATCATGGACAACCTCTCCTCCCACAAGGTCGCCGGCGTACACGAGGCCATTGAGGCGGTCGGCGCAACCCCGCTCTACCTGCCGCCCTACAGCCCCGATCTCAATCCCATCGAACAGGTCTTCGCCAAGCTCAAAGCCATTCTCCGCAAGGTCGGCGCCAGAACCGTCGATGACCTCTGGCGGGCAATTGGAAACGCCCTCGATGAATTACGAAGTCAGAAGACCTGGCCCTTCAACTCGCCGAGCGTCTTGAAGACCACCCGCACAAAAATGGAGTCGTTGGGCGGGATGTCGCGGTCCCGTGTGAAGGTCCGCTGCAGGTCGATCCTCATGTTCAGGCAGTCGCACACATAGTTGAATGACAGGCTGTGGGCCAGCGCCCCGCCGCCCGACGTCAGGTCCTGTCGCGTGCCGCCCGAGATGTTCCATTGTTCGGTGACCTGCGACGACAGGCGCACGCCGATCTCCTCACGATCCGCGAATTCCGCGGTGCGGTCGAAGAACACGTAGTCGACGCCGAGCTGCAGCAGGCTCGGTCCCGCCGTGAGCTGCGCTTCGTTGCGGCTGAACTTCAGCTTGTCCGTGGCGAGGCGGGTCTTGTAGGAGACGTCGAGCAACCGCCCCGGGGTCACCGTCACGCGGCCGACGATGTCGGACAGGTTGTCCTCCAGGCCGGTTCCGGGGCCAAACGCATCGCCCGTCTGGAACTCGTAGGACTGGCCGAAGAAAGCCGTCGTGCTGCCGCCGCCAAGGCCGAAGACACCGGCCCGCAGGCCGTAGGCGACGTGTTGACCGTCGGCGACCCGGTCGCGCCCGGCGAAGCGGTCGGGCACCAGGAGGTTCGTCTCGTCGAACTCGAAGACCAGGCTGTCCTCGTTGGGGATCGCGTCGGAGTTGGCGTCGTTCGGGCTGACGACGATCGCCGCGACCGGCTCGATCAGCTGCTGCGTGTTGCCGGCCGTGCGCACCAGCGGATAGCGGATGTCCAGAGTCGCCTGGGGGAACACCCGGCCGGTGACGCCTTCGAAATCCGACACCGGGTCGCCGTCCGGCCGGCTGACGTTGTAAAGGTCGGTCTGGACCGTCGCCTCGAAGGTATAGAGCTCGCCCAGCGGGCCGACGTGCGGCAGCTGCCAGCCGCCGATCAGCGACAGGCGCTGGCTGTTGGTTCCGGTGCGTCGGCTGATCGCCTGGGTGTTGGCGTCAAGGGTCCAGCGGGCGCCGATGGTACTCGGCTGGCTGACCACCGCGTAGTCCAGCTTCGGCGCGACGATCGGCACCTCGTCTTGATCGATGTCCGCGCGCAGGTCTTGGAAATAGAGGCCCTCGGCGCGGGCGTGGTTGCGCCCGGCGAACCCCTCGACAAACGCCTGCGATGTCAGGGTGTCGTTGCCCGCGAAGCCGTACTTCTTCAGGTAGGTGTCGTCGCTGGCGACATTAACGTCGGTACCCCAGCGCCAGATGTCGTTGATGTCGGCGCGGGCCGACAGGTCGAGGTGGCCGCGAAAGCCGTCGCCCGACTCCGGCTGCTCTTCCGGGGTGGCGCTGGCCCGCGCGCGCAGCTCACCGTCGCTGAAGCGCTGCCGGTACTCGCCCGAGGCGACGACGCCTTCGTCCGTGGTCAGGATCGGGTCGAGCGTCAGGTCGCGGTCCGGCTTGATCGCCCAGAAGAACGGGACCTGGACCGAGAAACCCAGGTCCGTCGAGGAGCCATAAGTTGGCGTCAGAATGCCGGTACGGCGCCGTACGGTCGGGTCCGGGTGGCTGAGGAACGGTGTATAGGCGACCGGCACGCCCAGAATCTCCAGCCGTGCGTCGCGGTAGATGATGTCGTGGGTTTCCTGGTTGTGCACCACCCGGCGCGCCTTGATCTGCCACAGCGGCGGGCTCGGGCGGTGCTCCAGGCACTGCCGGCACGGCGAGTAGACGGCCCTGTCGAGTACCGTTTCGACGCCACCGCGGCGCTGTGCGTTGACGGCGACTAGGCGCGCATCGTCCTGCAACAGCATGCGGAAGCCGCGGATGAAGCCCTCCTTCATCGAATCCGACAGCTCGGCAAACTCGGCGAAGATGACTTCGCCGGTCGGCTCCAGCAGGACGACGTTGCCGGTTGCCGTGACGACGTTCGAGCGTTCGTTGAACGTCACGACATCGGCCTGCAGCACGCGGTCGCCCTGCGTGATCTCCACATTGCCGGTCGCCGTTGCCGTGCCGGTATCCTGATCGAACGTCAGCTCGTCCGCCGTCACGAGCACGGGCGGGTCTGCTCCGCCGCCCTCCTCCTGCGCCACGGCGGGAGGGCTCAGGCCGGGGGCGCCGACGGCGAACAGAACAAGAGCGAGCCACGCCCAGCGCCGCCACGCGCCGCGGCGCCCGCCCATCCGCTCAGCCGTCTTCCAGGTGCAGCAGCATGGCCGCGCCCAGCAACAGGCTGACGCCGGCCGGCGTCCACGCCGCCAGCGCGGCCGGCAGGCTGGCACCGAGGCCCAATGCCTGCACCAGGTTGGACAGCAGGAACAGCAGGAAGCCGGTGAGGACGCCGGCAATACCCAGTAGAACGGTGCCGCCACGGCGTGTCAGACGCAGCGAGAACGTCGCCGCGATCAGCACCATCGCCAGGGCCAGGACCGGTTCGGCAATCAGCGCGTGCCAGCGCAGGCGGTGTGGCAGGCCGGAGAAGCCTGTCTCCTCCAGCACCCGAATAAACCGTGGCAGCTGCCAGAACGAGACGGTGCTTGGGCTGGCAAAGCTCTCTTGGATCGTCTCCGGCGTCAGGTCCGTCGCCAGCAAGTAGCTTTCCAGCGCGCGCCCCGTGCGTTCCGGCGTACTCAGCAGGGCGTCGCGCAGCTCCCAGTTGCCGCCCAGCAGTCGGGCGCTCCGCGCATCAATGCGGCCGATGAACCTGTCCTCCGCGTCGAACTGGAAGACGATGACGTTCTGCAGTTCCATCCGGTCCGCGAGCACCGATCGCGCATGGATGACCGACTGCCCGCCACCGCTGCGCTCGTTCAGCTGCCGCAGCCACAGGCCGGTCGACGTAACGGCGAGCAGGGAGGACCGTCCGGTCAGGAACCGGCCTTCCAGCTGCTCGTACTTCGACAGCATGCCGGCGGCCACCGGGTTGAGTATGGCGACCTTGGCGACGCCGATGGCAAGGGCGACCGCGAACGCCGGCAGCAGAAACTGCCAGACCGAGACGCCGGCGGCCCGCACGACGACCAGCTCGTGGCTGCGTGTCAGGCGGGCAAAGCTCAACAGGCCGCCGAACAGGATCGCGAACGGCACGAACTCCTGGGCCAGATGGGGCAGGTGGAGGAACGCCATGTGCAGCGCGACGGCGACGGTCGCGTCTGGCTTGTTGGCCGACCGCCGCATCAACTCGACCGAATCGACCGCCAGCAGCAGTCCCGAGATACCGAGGAAGACGATGATGAACCAGACGAAGAACTGTCGGCTCAGGTAGGTCGAGATGGTACCGGAAACCTGCATGTCGTAGGATCTTACCCGCTGCCGCGTGAGGGCGCCGCACCGCCCTTGTCGGTCGACGCCAACGCAGTGAATACTAGAGCCGTTTGGTCAGTCCAAGAACCCACTTTGCCGCGGCGACGCCGACACGGCGCGTGCGCGACGCGCGAACGGGACGCCACGATCGAATGTCAGGCGCAACCCGGTCTCCAGGCTGATCGGCTCGACACCAAGCAGGTGGCGCATCGCGGTGACATCGAAGGCCTTGTCCTCGAGCAGCCGCCGCACCTCTCCCGCGGTCACCGTCGGCACGCCGGGAACGAGCCGGGTCAATCCCGCCAGGGCGGCCAGGACCGTCCCCGGCAGCGGCACGATCCGCACCGTGCGGCCGATCGCCCGGGCAACGGCACGGACGAAATCGGCATAGCGCAGCGCCTGCGGCCCGGCGACAACGATGCTCTGGCCGTCGCCCGGGCGTAGCGCCGCCGCGGCGAGGGCGCGGGCGACGTCGTCGATATGGATTGGCTGGATCAGTGATGTGCCGCCGTCGGGCAGGGGGATCACTCCGAACCTGCGGATATAGGCGGCGATACGGACGACGTTGTTCTCGCCGTCGGCGCCGTAGATCATCGTCGGGTGGATCATCGTCCAAGGGTGGCCGGAGTCCTTGAGGACCGCCTCGCCGGCGCGCACCTGTGCAGCCGCGGCGTCGGGATACCTGGTGAACCGGCGCGTCGACCCGATGAGCGTCAGGCCGTTCAGCCCGGCCGGCGCCGCCGCGCAGATCTGGCGGGCAAAGCGGGCATGGGCACAGCTCACGATCGTCGATAGATCGGCCAGCGCCGTCGCCAGGCCGTCGTGGTCCTCCAAGTCGGCGACCCGCCGCTCGGCGGCGCCGTTGAGCGAGGTCAACGCCGTCGGGTTCCGGGCGACCGCGACGACTCGTCGGCCCTGCGCCTCGAGCATGCGCACCAGCGCGCGGCCGACCCGACCGGTCGCGGCGACGACGCCGATCCGTGGGGCGGTTTGCTCGGTATCCGTCATGGGACCCGTGGGGCCGCCGCTAGGCCCCCTGCGGCATCAGGCGGCCGCATTGCGCGGCGCCGGCCACGCTTGCGTGGCCGGCTCGCCAGCATGTAGCCGGCGATGGCGACGGTCGCCAGCGGCAGAATGTAGAATACGGGCACGAAGCCCAGCGACGTCGAGGCGAAGTTCAGTGCCGTCAGGCCGAGCCCCTGCAGCACGGCGACCATGCCGACGGCGCCCAGCACGCGTATCGTTTGGCCGCGGCGGTTGATCTCGCCGGTCAACAGGCTGGCCAGCGCGATCAATACGAAGGCCGGGGAGTACAGCGGTCCCGACAGCCGGCGATGGCCCTCGGCGATCAGGTTCTTCGCGTAGTAGCGCTCGTTCGCCGAATCGCCGGGGTTCAACAGTTCGCTGACGAAGCGCTCCTTCGGCTCGCGCCACTGCCGTTCGAGGTTCGGGTTCAACAGGCCCAGATCGACCGAGTTCTGGTCGAAATACAACAGCGTCAGCCGGCCGGATTCGATATCGACCTCCTGCCGGTTGCCGTTGAACATGATGACGCGGGCGCCGCCTGCGTCGCCCCTGACCAGTTGGCCGCGTTCCGCCATCACCGTAACCGGTCGGTCGCGGTTGCGCGCATCGTGCACGAAGATACCCAACAGCTCCTCGCTGCCGTTGCGCGCCCGCACATAGATCGTCAGGCCGTCGGTCGGGTTGTTGAAGCGCCCTTCCTGCAGCAACACGCTGCCATAGGTGTTGCGGTAGGCGAACTCGCGCTCCTTGAACTCGGTGAAGCTCGCCGGCATTGCGTACAGCGACAGGCCATAGCCGAGGCCGACGATCAGCAGGGACGCCACGATCGCCGGGCGCGCGAGCCTGAGCGAACTGACCCCGACCGCGCGCATGACGATGATCTCGCTGTCGCCCAGCATCCTGTTGTAGACGAACAGCACGCCGGCGAAGAGGGAGATCGGCAGCACGATGCCGATGAATGTCGGCACCAGCAGCCCGGTCATGACGAACAGGACCTCGATCGGCAGCCCGCGATTGATGACGAAGTCGATCAGGCGCAACGAGCGGATCAGCAACATCAACAACGTCGCGATCACCGTGACACAAGCGGTCGCAAGAACTATCTGGTGCGTGATGTAGCGATTGATCATCGCACAACGCTCGCTTGGCGTTTGGGCTCGGGTCGGCCCAACCAGGTTGCCCGCGCAGCACTCTTAGCAGATCGACCGGACCCGCGGAACCACCCGGCGCCGGAACC
Organism: Alphaproteobacteria bacterium; assembly: GCA_965261585.1. GTDB lineage: Bacteria > Pseudomonadota > Alphaproteobacteria > UBA6615 > UBA6615 > CBDHDN01. The sequence continues at coordinate 53,008 of CBDHDN010000019.1, read as the reverse complement.
GCCCGGCCCCTTGCCAGCACTCGTATCGTGATCTACACCGAGCGCAATGGGGACGCCCAGCGGACTGGGGCGGTATCTGACGCGCGGAGGCGTTGCAATGAAGGTCGCATTTGCGGAACCAAGCCTGCCGAGCAAAGGCACGATCGTTGCTGCCGTGCTCGCCAAGGGCGACCTCAGCGCCAGCGCCAAGGCGCTCGACCACAAGACCAAGGACACGGTTTCGCGCGTCGTCCAGGCGAGCAGCTTCACCGGCAAGCATGGCGAGACCCTGTCGATCGTTGCGCCGACCGGCCTGCCCGAGGCGCGCATCATCCTCGTCGGCCTTGGTGACGCCAGGGAGCTCGACACCGTGAAGCTGCAGGCCGTCGGCGCGCGCATCTGGCATGTGGCGAACGCGGCCCGCGCCGGCAGCGCCACGATCATGATCGATCCGTTGCGCGGCAGTGGCATGAGCGACGCTCAGCGCGCCGCCCACATCGCCTACGGCGCCCAGCTGCGTGCCTATCGCTTCGACAAGTACCTGACCAAGGAGCCGGAGGACAAGAAGCCGACGCTGGCGAAGCTCACGGTCATGGTCGCCGCCCCACCGTCGGCGCGCCGCGCCCATCGGCCACTCGATGTCCTGGCGCACGCCGTCGACGTCACCCGCGATCTGGTCTCGGAGCCCGGCAATGTCATCTATCCGGCCAGCCTCGCCGCCGAGTGCCGCAAGCTCAGCCGCCTCGGCGTCAAGGTCGAAGTGCTGGGCGAGAAGCAGATGCAGGCCCTCGGCATGGGCGCCATCCTGGGCGTTGGCCACGGTAGCGCCCGTGAATCGCAGCTCGTCGTCATGCAATGGACCGGCGCGGCCCGCATGAAAAAGCCGGTGGCGCTCGTCGGCAAGGGCGTAACGTTCGATACCGGCGGCATCTCCATCAAGCCCGCCGGTGGCATGGAGGAGATGAAGTGGGACATGGGCGGTGCCGGCGCGGTGATCGGTGTGATGCACGCGCTCGCCGGCCGCAAGGCGCGGGTCAACGTCGTCGGCGTCGTCGGTCTTGTCGAGAACATGCCGTCGGGCACGGCGCAGCGCCCCGGCGACATCGTCGCCTCGATGTCCGGCCAGACGATCGAGGTCCTGAACACGGATGCCGAGGGGCGGCTCGTCCTGGCCGACGCGCTCTGGTACACGCAAAACCGCTTCAAGCCGCAGGTCATGGTCGATCTGGCGACCCTGACCGGTGCGATCATGGTTGCCCTGGGCCGCGAGTTTGCTGGCCTGTTCGCCAACGACGACAAGCTCGCGCAGCAGCTGATCGACGCTGGTACGGCGGTCGGCGAGGGCGTTTGGCGGATGCCGCTCGGGGAGGCTTATGACCGCCAGATCAACAGCCCCGCCGCCGACGTCAAGAACATCGGCGCCGGCCGCTGGGGTGGCAGCATCACCGCCGCACAGTTCCTCCAGCGCTTCACGAACAGCGTGCCGTGGGCGCACCTGGACATCGCCGGCGTGGCCTGGTCCGACAAGGACAAGCCGACCATGGCCAAGGGCGCGACCGGCTTCGGCGTTCAGCTGCTCGACCGCTTCATGCAGGATAATTTTGAGGGCTAGGGTCTCGTCGGCCGGTGCCGCCAAAACCAAGCCAAACTCCGATGACCGAGGTCCGGTTCTATCATCTGACGCGCCGCCCGCTCGAGGACACGCTGCCGGTCATGCTGCAGCGGACCCTCGACCGTGATGGCCGCCGCGCCGTCGTCATGGCGCGCTCGGACGAGCGCGTCGAGGCATTGTGTGTCCACCTCTGGACCTTCACCGACCGCGGCTTCCTGCCCCACGGCAGCAACGTCGACGGCTTCGCCGAGACGCAGCCGGTCTGGCTGACCAACGAGGACGAGAACCCCAACGGCGCCCGCGTCCTGTTCCTGACCGACGGGGCCGGCTCGGCCCGCCTCGGCGACTATGACCTTGTATGCGAGCTGTTCGACGGCAACGACGCCACCGCCGTTGGCGAAGCACGCCGGCGCTGGGCCGATTACAAGGATGCCGGCCACGCGCTCACCTACTGGCAGCAGACCGACACCGGCGGCTGGGAGCAGAAGGCGGACGCCTAGAGCGCGGCCACGAAATCGGCGACGGCGTCGACCGCCGCGCTCAGGTTCTCGGTCTCGGTCACGCCCGACGATTTGCGCGGCTTCAGCGAGTGGTCGCCGTCGCGGATCCACACGACCCGGATCGCCGGCGACAGCGTGTATGCGCCGACCTCTTCGGGCGTGCCGAACGTGTCGCGCTCGCCCTGCACGATCAGCATTGGCGTCGTCATTTCGGCCAGGTGCGCGGTGCGCAACTTGTCCGGCCGGCCCGGCGGGTGGAACGGATAGCCCAGGCAGGCGACGCCGGTGACGTTGGCTTTGTCAGCGACCTCGCTGGCGATCCGACCGCCCATCGATTTGCCGCCGATGACCAGCCGCTCGGCGCCGGCCAGGCGCGCCACCACCTCGTGCCAGGCCTCGTGCAGCACCGCCGGCCGGTCCGGCCCGCGACGCCTGCCGTCGCTGCGCCGTGCCGCCATGTAGGGAAACTCGAAGCGCACGACGCGCAGGCCCCGCCCGGCCAGTCCCCCGGCTACCGTGTTCATGAACGGCGTGTCCATCGGCGCGCCGGCGCCGTGGGCCAGCACGACCGTCGCCGGCGCCCGCGCCGGCCCGTCGGTCGCCAGCGCGCCGACCAGTGCCGCCATCAGTCCTCCGGCCGCACCCGCACGACCAGCTCCTTGTTGACGAGCTGAATGTCGCCGGCCTCGTCGACGAAGGGAAAAAAGCGCTCCGGTCGGTTCAGCACGTCCTGGATGCGGCTCGTCGCCTCGACGAACACGTGGCCGGCCAGCCGGCTGCCGTCGGCCAGGAACAGCTCCGCCCGTTGGCGAACCTTGGGAATTTTCGGGAATCGCCCGGCCATGCCGTCGGCCCCTCCGGTTGCGCGAGGGGCCACTCTTAGCCTACGCGGCAGCCGCCGCCAACGGCGATCGGCCAGTGTGTCGGTAACACGCGATATGTCCGGTTTATGTACCAGATGATCTGTCCGGTTTTAGAACGCCTCCAAGCCATGGAGGGAGGCGATGCGTTGGACGGAGCAGGTACAGGGACTGAGATTGATGAAGTTCGAGGAGGTTTACGGGCGCACCCATCGGGGTGGCTGTGTGCCGTGGAAAGGCACCATCCTTCAGCGGGTGAAAATCCCGCCCGGCAACTGTCGTTCCAGCCGGTAGCAATCAGAGCGAATGATGGAGGTAACGACATCGTTTGAAGCACTCCGAGAAACGGACCGCCCTGGGCGGTTCAGCGACCATGCGGGCCGCAACGCGAGTGAACACCGAGCAGGCCTCGAAACTTGGAATGCGGAAGCCGACCCGTCAGCTACTCGGGGAAGGCTGCCACCGGCCGGGAAGAGAACGACACGCGCACCGGCCGGCTCCGCCGGGGTAATGGTGGCTGCACGCATGGAGCAGGAGGATGGGAGCAACACGGGAAGCCCTGTCGGTGGTGTGCACTCACCAACCGGAACCCCGTGAGGGGCAGGCCGGGCCGGCAGGGTGGCGGATGGGCTCGTAGTACCGCGGAGGCCGGGTAATGCCGGCGGAGGAAAGGAGCCCTGGTTCGAGAGCAATACGGAAAGGAAGCAAGACGTGACCACTGGCGAGAGCCTAACAGGGTCAGAAAAGGTTCGGAAATTCCAGACCGTGTTACATGCGAAAGCTAAGGAAGAACCCGGACGGCGGTTCCATTCGCTGATTGACAAGGTGTGGCGCGAGGACTTCTTGATGGAAGCCTGGAGGCAGGTTCGCCGCAATGGCGGCGCTGCCGGGGTGGACGGAGAGAACTTCGCGGACATCAAGGCGTACGGCGTGGACCGCTGGCTCGGGGAACTGGCGCGGGAACTGAGGGATGCCACCTACACACCGAAGCCGGTGCGACAGGTTCTGATCCCGAAGAAACAGCCCGGCAAGTTCCGGCCATTGGGCATTCCCTGCATACGGGACCGAGTGGCGCAGACATCGGCCATGCTCGTGCTGACACCGATGTTCGAAGCCGACTTGCAACCGGAGCAGTACGCCTACAGGCCGGAGCGGAGCGCCCTCGACGCGGTACAACGCGTTCATCGTCTCCTGTACAGGGGGCACAACGAGGTGGTTGATTGCGATTTGTCCAACTACTTCGGCGAAATTCCGCACGCCGAATTGATGAAAAGCCTCGCCCGGCGCATCAGCGACGGGCGGATGCTCGGACTCATCAAGGCGTGGCTGGAGATGCCGGTGGAGGAGGACGACGGCAAGGGCGGCACCAGCCGCACGAACCGGGCGCGCAGGGAGCGGAAAGGAACCCCGCAAGGGGCGCCGATCTCGCCGCTGCTCAGCAACCTCTATATGCGGCGCTTCATACTGGGTTGGAAGGTGCTGGGCTATGCCCGGCGCTTCCGTTCGGAAATCGTGAACTACGCGGACGACCTTTGCGTGCTCGGCAAGGCCCCGGCGGCGGAAATGCTGACGGCGGTCGAGCGGCTCATGGAGGGTCTGAAGCTGCCGGTCAACGAACGGAAGACCCGATGCTTGCGGTGCCCGGAGGGGCCATTGGAGTTTCTGGGCTACCGCATCGGACGCAACTACCGCCCGACCGGGGAGGGGACCTACACTGGAACCCGACCCAGCAAAGCGAGCGTCCAGAGCATTTGCCGCACGATCAGCGATATCACCACGCCACGCTACCAGCTGCTGCCGTCGGAAATGGTGGTGGAACGCCTGAACCGGACCATCGTCGGGTGGGCGAACTACTTCTGTCTTGGTCAGGTCAGCCCAGCTTATAGCGCGGTCAACCAACACGCGGTCAGGCGGCTCCGTCAGTGGCTCTGTCGAAAGCACAAGACGCGGTTCGGGAAATTCGTGCATTTCCCGGACGCCCGGCTATACGATGAATATGGCCTCACGCGTCTCACGCGGCAGACGATAGGCCTTCCGAGTGCGAAGGTATGATCTCGTCCGAAAGCCGGATGCGAGAGATCCGCACGTCCGGTTTGATGAGCGGGGGACTGGAAACGTGGCCACGGGAGCCGGACTGAGGCCCGGAGCGAAAGCGACGGAACCGCCACCGGACCCTTAAAGCTGGCGCGCCAGCCCCCGACTCTACTGAGCCAGGCGGAGGCGGCGGAGGTTCTGGGTGTCTCGGAGCGCACCTTCCGGCGCTGGCGCGACCGCTACGAGGCGGAGGGAGCCGACGGTCTCTACGACCGCCGCCTGGGCCGCCTCTCGGCGCGGCGCGCGCCGGTGGACGAGGTGGCGCGGGTGCTGGAGTTGTTCGACACCCGCTACTGGGACTTCACGGCCAAGCACTTCCACGAGAAGCTGGTGGCCGATCACGGCTTCAAGCGCAGCTACAACTGGCTGCGGCTGAGCTTGCAAGCCCATGGGCGCAGGCGCGCGGCGCCCAGGCGTGGGGCGCACCGGCGCAAGCGGCCGCGCCGTGCCCTGCCCGGCATGATGTTGCACCAGGACGGCTCGAGCCACGAGTGGGTCCCCGGTCGATGGTGGGACCTGATCGTCACCATGGACGATGCGACCAGCGATATCTACTCGGCCTTCTTCGTCGCCGAAGAGGGCACCATGTCGAGCTTCCAGGGGGTGTCCGAGGCGATCCGGGCCAAGGGCCTGTTCTGCTCGCTCTACGCCGACCGCGCCAGCCACTACTGGAACACGCCCGAGGCCGGCGGCAAGGTGGACAAGGACACCCCGACCCAGGTCGGCCGCGCCCTGGCGCAGCTCGGCATCGAGTTGATCCCGGCCTACTCGCCCGAGGCAAGGGGGCGCTCGGAGCGCATGTTCGGCACCTTGCAGAAGCGCCTGCCCCAGGAACTCAGGCTCGCCGGCATCACCGACATGGTCGAGGCCAACCGCTTCCTCAAGGAGGTCTTCCTGCAACAACACAACGCCCGCTTCGCGACCCCGGCCGAGGACCAGGGCACCGCCTTCGTCCCCTTCACCGGCGCGCTCGACGACATCCTGTGCATCCACGAGGAACGCACCGTCTCAAACGACAACACGGTGCGCTACAAGCGCCTGGCACTTCAGATCCCCGCCGGCCGCCACCGCCGCCATTACGTCAAGGCCAGGGTCCGCGTCCACGAATACCCCGACGGCACAATGGCCGTCTTCCATGGACCGCGATGTCTGGCGCGATACCACGCCGATGGCCAACCGATCGACAGCCAAACCCGCGAGGCCGCGTGACCCGCTTCGACGCGACCGACCGGCGCCCTGTGGACAAGTGGACAGCCGCTCCGCGACCGACCACTTCCCCACAGGGCCAGAAACCGCAACAGAAGCGGTCAACTCATATGGTACATAAACCGGTCAACTCAGAATGTTCTCGACACGGCGATCGGCCAGTGGCGATTCGGCCTGGCCCCGGCCGACCACCTGTCGCGCCGCAGCACTGGCACCCGGATCCGCGGGCGCGTTCGGCAACGCAATATTAACGAAGTCGCGTCAAACCCGCGAATCCTGGGGCAACTTGACCGATATCAGTGTCCGGTTATAGTGCAATGCAGCAGCATATGTTGCACTGCGTTATCGGCGGCCGGTGGTCTGATCCTAACGCTTGGGTGCCCAAGCGTTAGGTGAATCAGCCCACAGAATCAATAAGCTGGTGGTTCGATTCAGCTGACGGATGGGTCCCCATCCGTCGGCATCGAAACACTAGGGGATAGACCATGTTGGATCGCAATAACGGGCGGGGCCAGGGCGGATCGGGCAACGGCGGCAGCGGGCGGGCGCAGTTCGAGATGTCGGAGCTGCACGGGCTCTATCTCGAGGATCTCGAGCCCGGCATGACCGCGGTCTATGCCAAGACGGTCAGCGAGGCCGACATCGTCCTGTTCGCCGGCATCTCCGGCGACAACAACCCGGTCCACCTGAACCACGAGTTCGCCATCGGCACCAAGTTAGCCGGCCCGATCGCCCACGGCATGCTGACGGCCAGCTTCATCTCGACGGTCATCGGCATGAAGCTGCCGGGCCCCGGCTGCATCTATGTTGGTCAGTCGCTGAAGTTCAAGGCCCCGGTCCGGGCCGGCGAGACCGTCGTTGCCCGGGCGACGATCAAGGACATTGACCGGGCGCGCCGGCGCTGCATCCTGACGACGGTGTGCTCCGTCGGCGAGACCGTGGTCGTCGACGGCGAGGCGACGATCCTGGTGCCGAACCGGCCCGCCGCCGACGCCTGAGCCGTCCCTGCCGGCGCGGCCGCGCATCTGACTTGCCTAGGCGGCCTTGCCAGTCGGCCCGGCCGCGGGTACACCCGCGCCCGACGACATGCATGTCTTTCGCCACTTCGACGACCTGACCCAGGAGGCCCGCGGCGCGGTCGTCGTGCTCGGCAACTTCGACGGCGTGCATCGCGGCCACCAGGCGGTTATCGCCCAGGCCCGCACCCTGGCCCAGGCCGGCGTGCCGCTTGCTGTGCTCACCTTTGAGCCGCATCCACGCGCCGTTTTCCAACCCGATGCGCCGCCGTTTCGCCTGACCGCCTTCCGCACCCGCACGCGCCATCTCGAGGCGCTGGGTGTCGACGTGCTGGTCGTCCTCCGCTTCGATGCGGCGTTTTCCCGCATGACGGCGGAGGATTTTGTCGCCGTCGTGCTCCACGGCGGCCTCGCCGCGCGCCATGTCGTGATCGGCCACGATTTCCGCTTCGGGCATAAGCGCCTGGGCACGCCCGCGCTGCTGGCGGCGCGCGCGCAAACGCTCGGCTTCGCCGTCACGATCGTCGATGCGGTCCGCGATCCGGGGGCCGAGATCTTCTCCTCGAGCCTGATCCGCCGCTGCCTGCGGCAGGGCGAGGCGGCGCGCGCCGCGGCCCTGCTCGGCCACCTGTGGGAGGTCGAGGGCCGCGTCATCCTCGGCGACCAGCGCGGCCGCACGCTCGGCTATCCGACGGCGAACCTGGAGCTCGGCGACTATCTGCGCCCGGCCTACGGCGTCTATGCCGTGCGCGCCGGCATCGATGCCGGGGCCGCGACCGCGTGGCACGACGGCGTCGCCAGCCTCGGCGTCCGGCCGACGGTCGACGGCAAGACGCTGCTCCTCGAGGTCCACCTCTTCGATTTCGCCGGCGACCTCTATGGCCGCCACCTGCGCGTCGCCTTCGTCGACTACCTGCGCCCGGAGATCAAGTTCGACACCCTGCCGGCGCTGCAGGCCAAGATGGCCGAGGACAGCCGGCAGGCACACGAGATCCTGCGCCGCCACTCGGCTGCGCCCGCGGGGGGCCGGCCGCCCGCCTTCGGCGAGGGCGTACCGTCCTAAGGCCCCCCCCAGTTTCTTGACCGCCACCGGCTGCCCGCCTATGGTCGCGCCATGTTCGAACGGTCGCCATCACGGCCCCGGCGTGGGGCGCGAATTATCGGCCCGGCCCTCGCGTGAGGGGCCGGGGTTCCCGCGCCGCCGAACTGCCGCCAGCCAGCTGAGACAAGCCCACCCCCGTTCGTCGCCGCCCTGGTCGTCGCCGGGCGCATCGTCTATAGGCAGAGGCGCCTGCACCGATTCGCCAGATGACCGAGGGCACTGCCGCCTGCGCTGCCCAGCCGAGGATGCCGGCATGACGACCGACTACAAGGACACGATCTTCCTGCCGCGCGCCGATTTCCCGATGCGCGCGGGCCTGCCCAAGAAGGAGCCCGAGCTGCTCGCCCGCTGGCGCCGGATCGGGCTCTATGAAAAGCAGCGCCAGGCCGCCCGCGGGCGTGAGAAGTTCATCCTCCATGACGGCCCGCCCTACGCCAACGGCAACCTGCACGTTGGCACCGCGTTCAACAAGATCCTGAAGGACGTCGTCAACCGGGCCCAGCAGATGCTCGGCAAGGACGCCAACTACGTGCCCGGCTGGGACTGCCACGGCCTGCCCATCGAATGGAAGGTGGAGGAGCGCTACCGTGCCGCCGGCAAGAACAAGGACGAGGTGCCGATCGTCGAGTTCCGCAAGGAATGCCGCGACTTCGCGGCCCACTGGATCGGCGTCCAGTCGGCCGAGTTCCAGCGCCTCGGCGTGATCGGCGACTGGGCCAACCCCTATATGACGATGGCCTTCGCCGCGGAGGCCCAGATCGCCCGCGAGATCGCCAAGTTCGCCATGAACGGCGGCCTCTATCGCGGCGCCAAGCCGGTCCTGTGGTCGGCCGTCGAGCGCACGGCGCTGGCTGACGCCGAGGTCGAGTACATGGACCACACCTCGCCCTCGATCTTCGTCCGCTTCCCGGTCATCGGCGGGCCGCCGGCGACCGCCGGCGCCGCGGTCGTCATCTGGACGACGACGCCGTGGACGATCCCCGGCAACCGCGGCATCGCCTACGACGCCGCGGCCGACTATGTGCGCCTGCGCGTGCGCGAGGTTGCGGCGGTCGCCGGGGGCGGCCGCGCGCGGCCGGGCGACGAGCTCATTGTCGCCGCGGCCGCTGACCTGCGGGCGGCGTTTCTCGAGGCCGCCGGCATCGCCGCCTATGACGAGGTCGCACGGCTGCCCGGAAAGGCGCTCGCCGGTACTCTCTGCGCCCATCCGCTGCGCGGCCAGGGCTACGACTTCGACGTGCCGCTCCTGGCCGCAGACTTCGTCACCCTCGACCAGGGCACCGGCTTCGTGCACATCGCTCCCGGCCATGGCGAGGACGACTTCGTCCTCGGCACCGCGAACGGCCTCGAGGTGCCGGCGACGGTCGACGAGGACGGCTCGTTCTACCGCCACGTGCCGCTGTTCGCAGGCACCCGGGTGCTCACCGAGGCGGGCAAGGAGGGCGATGCCAACGCGGCCGTCATGACCGCGCTGGACGGCGCCGGCGGCCTGCTCGGCCGCGCCAGGCTGCGCCACAGCTATCCCCACTCCTGGCGCTCGAAGGCGCCGCTCATCTTCCGCAACACGTCGCAGTGGTTCATCTCCATGGCGACGAAAGATCTCCGGAAAAAGGCACTCGGCGCCATCGACGACACCCGCTTCGTCCCGCCGCGCGGCCGCAACCGCCTGCGCTCGATGATCGAGTCGCGGCCCGACTGGTGCATTTCGCGCCAGCGCGCCTGGGGCGTGCCGATCCCGGTGTTCGTGCACAAGGAGACCGGCGAGATCTTGCGCGATCAGGCCGTCTTCGACCGCATCGCCGACGTGTTCGCCCAGGAGGGCGGCGATGCCTGGTTCGCCAGCCCGCCGTCACGCTTCCTCGGCGACGGCTATGCCGCCGGCGATTACAAGCAGGTGCGCGACATCGTCGAGGTCTGGTTCGAGTCCGGCTCGACCCACAGCTTCGTGCTGGAGGCGCGCGACGACCTCGCCTGGCCGGCCACGCTCTATCTCGAGGGCTCCGACCAGCACCGCGGCTGGTTCCATTCCTCGCTGCTGGAGAGCTGCGGCACCCGCGGCCGCGCGCCTTACGACGCCGTTCTGACGCACGGCTTCGTGCTCGACGAACAGGGCCGCAAGATGTCCAAATCGCTCGGCAATGTCGTCGCGCCCCAGGACATCGTCGAGCGGTCCGGCGCCGACATCCTGCGCATCTGGGTCATCGCCGGCGACTATGCCGAGGACGTGCGCATCGGCCCGGAGATCCTGAAGCATCAGGCCGACCACTACCGCCGCATCCGCAACACGCTGCGCTTTCTGCTCGGCAACCTCGACGGCTTCAGCGCCGGCGAGCGTGTCGAGCCGGCCACCATGCCGGAGCTCGAGCGCTGGGTGCTGCACCGGCTGTGGGAGCTCGACGGCACGATCCGCGGCGCGGTCGACGACTACGCGTTTCACGCGCTGTGGATCCAGCTGCACAATTTCTGCGCCGTCGATTTGTCGGCGTTCTACTTCGACGTCCGCAAGGACAGCCTCTACTGCGACCCGCGCGACGGCCTGACCCGGCGCGCCTGCCGCACGGTGCTGGACCATGTATTCGACTGCCTGACGGCGTGGCTGGCGCCGATCATCTGTTTCACGGCCGAGGAGGCGTGGCTGGCTCGTGTCGGCGGCGTAGACGCCGCCGGCGACGACAGCGTCCATCTGCGCACGTTCCCCGCGGTGCCGGCGGCATGGCGCGACGACGCGCTCGCCGCCAAGTGGGACAAGGTGCGGGCGGTGCGCCGGGTCGTCACCGGCGCGCTCGAGCTGGAGCGTGCCGAGAAGCGCATCGGCTCGTCCCTGCAGGCCCATCCCGTCGTCCATGTCGCGCCGCCCGAGTTGGCCGCGGCGTTGGCCGGCGTCGATTTGGCCGAGACCTGCATTACGTCCGCCATCAGCATCGATCCGGCGCCGCCGCCGGCCGGCGCCTTTGTCATCGACGAGCCACGGCTTGCCGGCGTCGGCGTCGTGCCCGGCACGGCCGCCGGCCAGAAGTGCGAGCGCTGTTGGCGCGTACTGCCCGAGGTCGGCACGTTCGGCCACCCCGGCGTTTGCGGGCGCTGCGCCGACGCCGTCGACGCCGCCACGGTGCCGGCGTGACCGACACACCGCCGCGCCCCGGCTTGCGCCGCCTGGCGTTCGCGCTGACGGCGGCGATCATCGTCGTCGACCAGGCGACAAAGCTGGCCATCGTCCAGCAGGTCGTGTTCCGCCCCTGGGTCGTCGAGGTCACCGGGTTCTTCAACCTGGTCTATGTCGAGAACCGCGGCATCAGCTTCGGCTTCTTCGGCGGCAGCGAAGGCTTCGCCCGTTGGTCCCTGACCGCGCTTGCGCTGGCCATCGTCGTTGGCCTCGCCGTCTGGCTGTGGCGCGCCGAGACCCGGCCGCTGGCCATCGGCATCGGCCTCGTTATGGGCGGCGCGCTCGGCAACGTCATCGACCGGGTCGCCCGCGGTGCCGTCGTCGACTTCCTCGATTTTCACGCTTTCGACCGGCACTGGCCGGCCTTCAACGTCGCCGATTCGGCGATTGTCGTCGGCGTCCTCGTGCTATTGGCGGACGGCTTGTTTACCCGGCAGGGACAGGTAGAATAGGCGTTTCGGAGGCGACGATGCGAGTGACCATGCTGCGGGGCCGGGTCGGCCTGCCTGTCGCGTTGCTGTTGGCGGCGGCGGCGGCGTTGAGCGCCTGCGCGAGCGCGAAGCGTACCTTCGGGCTCGAGAACAAGGCGCCCGACGAGTTTGCGGTGGTCTCGCGTCCACCGCTCAGCATTCCGCCCGATTTCAACCTGCGGCCGCCGCAGCCCGGCGCCGAGCCGCAGCAGATTGCCGCCCTGCGCGAGCGGGCGCGCCGGGCCGTGTTCGGGCTCGACGCCGGCAGTGCCGATGGCGCCAACGGCGGTGGTGAAATCAGCCTCGCCGCGGGACCCGACGCGCCCGTCGCCGCGCCGCGCGCTGGCGTGCAGACCACGACCGTCGGCGAGGCCGCGCTGTTGAGACTCGCCGGCGCCGCCACGGCGGCGCCGGGGATCCGCTTGATTGTCGATCGCGAAAGCGCCGTGTTGGCCAAGGCCGACGTGACGTTCATCGATCGCCTGCTCAATTTCGACGAGCCCAAGGGCACGGTCGTCGATGCCGCCGCGGAGGGCCAGCGCCTGCGCGAGAACCAGGCCCTCGGCCGCCCCGTCACCGAGGGCGAAACCCCGAGGATCGAGCGCAAGGAACGCGGCCTCTTGGAAGGCCTCCTCTAGGAGGCTCTTTCCCGCCTCCGCTACCCAGACGCGTCACCCTCGTGCTTGACACGAGGGCCCATCGCACAGGCTCACGCCACTGTGCGGGCGCAAGCATGGGTCCTTGGGACAAGCCCAAAGACGAGAGTGGGGAGGTTCGTCACTGTCTAGACCGGACAGCAGTGGACCCGGTGCGGGGTTTTTGGTTTTCTCTGTGCCTCCGTGCCTCTGTGATTCAAACAGCGTTTCTCACCTGACGCAGGCTTGCGGAGGGGCACCGCCCATCGCGCCCTTGTGACGCTCCGCTCGGCGGCTTCAGGCTTGCAGTTGCGCCGGCGCGGGCCATATCTCTTGCACCGTTTCGCCCGCTAACCTATACGCAAGGTAGAGGCATGGCTCCGCGCACCCCGACCCGGCGCACGCTGACCCGGTTGTCGCCCGCCCTCGTCGCCGGGCTGATCGTCGCCGGCGCCGCAACGGCGGCTCCCGCCCAGGTTTTCAGCCCGACGACGTTCACGCTCGACAATGGCATGCAGCTCGTCGTCGTCGAGAATCACCGCGCGCCGATCGTCACCCACATGGTCTGGTACAAGGTCGGCGCCGCCGACGAGCCGCCGGGCAAATCCGGCATTGCCCACTTCCTCGAGCACTTGATGTTCAAGGGCACGAAGACGCGGGCGCCGGGCGAATTCTCCGACATCATCGCCCGCAACGGTGGCCGCGAGAACGCCTTCACGGCTTACGACTACACGGGCTACTTCCAGACCGTCGCCGCCGACCGGCTCGGCCTGATGATGGAGCTCGAGGCCGGGCGCATGACCGGCCTGGTGCTGACCGATGACGTGTTCCAGCCCGAGCGCCAGGTCGTGCTCGAGGAGCGTTCCCAGCGCGTCGAGTCGTCGCCCGGCGGCATCCTCGGCGAGCAGGTGCGCGCCGCGACGTTCCAGAACCACCCCTACGGGCTGCCCGTGATCGGCTGGGAGCATGAGATCCGCGGCCTCACCCTGGCCGACGTCGAGGATTTCTACGCCACCTGGTACGCCCCCAACAACGCGATCCTGGTCGTCGCCGGCGACGTCGATCCGGCCGCGGTGCACGCCCTGGCCGAGCGTCACTATGGCCCGATCCCGGCCGCCGTACTGCCGCAGCGGCGGCGCCCGGCCGAGCCGCCGCAGCGGGCGGCCCGGCGCGTCGTGCTCGAGGATGCGCGGGTCCAGCAGCCGAGCTGGAACCGCCGCTACATCGCCCCCAGCTACTCCGCCGGCGACACCGAATACGCCTATGCCCTGCAGGTCCTGGCCGAGGTCTTCGGTGGCGGCTCCAGCGGCCGGCTGTTCCGCAGCCTCGTCGTCGAGCAGGCGTTGGCGGCCTCCGCCGGCGCCTGGTACCAGGCCGACAGCCTCGACCTCGGTACGTTCGGCACGTTCTTCAGCCCGCGGCCCGGCGTCGAGGTCGACGTGATCGAGGCCGCGCTGGCGGCCGAGGTCGAGAAGCTGCTCGCCGATGGCGTCACGGCGGACGAGGTCGCCCGCGCCAAGCAGCGCCTCGTCGACAGCGCGGTCTTCGCCCGCGACAGTCTCAGCACCGCGGCCCGCGCGCTCGGCTCGGCCCTGGCCAGCGGCCAGACCGCGGACGACGTCGAGGCCTGGCCCGACCGGATCGCCGAGGTCACGGTCGAGCAGGTGAACGAGGCGGCGCGCGCGGTCCTGCGCGACGTCACCTCGACGACCGGCGTGCTGTTGCCGGAACGGACATGAACGGAGCCCCCCGCATGCGCAAGCGATCCCTGCTGCCGCGTCCGGCGGCCCGTGTCTGTGGCGTTACCTGGGGCGTCGCCGTGGCGTTGCTCGTCATCGCCGCCGCGCCGGCGCGCGCCGTCGAGGTCCAGCGCGTCGTCAGCCCCGGCGGCATCGAGGCCTGGCTGGTCGAGGACCACCAGACGCCGATCATCACCCTCGAGCTCGCCATCCGCGGCGGCGCCGCGCTCGACCCCGCCGGCAAGGAGGGGCTGGCCCAGATGGTCTCCAGCGTCATCGACGAGGGCGCCGGCGACCTCGATTCCCAGGCCTTTCAGGGCCGCCTCGACGACCTGTCGATCACGCTCGGCTTCGACGGCTTCCTCGACACGTTCCGCGGCAGCCTGCGCACGTTGACCCGCAATCATGCCGAAGCGTTCGACCTGATGCGCCTGGCCCTGACCGAGCCGCGCTTCGATGCCGAGCCGGTCGAGCGCATCCGCAGCCAGATCCAGACCATCCTGGCGCGCCGGCTGAACGATCCCGATACGATCGCCAGCAACACGTTCTGGGCGGCCGTGTTTCCCGACCATCCCTATGGCCGGCCGCGCCGCGGCACCGCGGAAAGCGTCGCCGCGATCACGACCGCCGACCTGCGTGGGTTCGTCGCCGCCCGCTTCGCCAGGGACACCCTGACCCTCGGCGTCGTCGGCGACATCACCGCCGACGCCCTGGCACCGCTGCTCGACCAGACGTTCGGTAGCTTACCCCGGGCCGGCCAGCCGTTCCATGTGCCGGAGGTCTCCGCCGGCGCCGCTGGCGAGGTCATCGTCGTCGCCCAGGACGTGCCCCAGAGCACGGTCGTGTTCGGCCAGCCCGGCCTCAAGCGCGCCGACCCCGACTACTACGCCGCCTATGTGCTGAACCACGTGCTCGGCGGCGGCAGCTTCACCTCACGGCTCTACCAAGAGGTCCGGGAGGAGCGCGGGCTCGCCTATTCCGTGTACAGCTACCTGAACCCGCTCGATCATGCGGCGATGTGGATGGGCGGCGTCGGCACCGACAACGCCACGGTCGGCCAGTCCCTCGGCATTATCCGCGAGGAGTGGCGCCGCATCCGCGACGACGGCGTAAGCGCCGCCGAGCTGACCGACGCCAAGACCAATCTGACCGGCGGCTTTGCCCTGCGCTTCAGCGACAGCCGCTCGATCGCCCGCACCCTCGTCGGCATGCAGCTCGAGGATCTCGGCATCGACTACATCGACCGCCGCAACGGCTTCATCGAAGCCGTTGGGAGCGCCGATTTGGAACGCGTCGCCCGCCGCTTCCTCGACCCCGATGCCCTCACCGTCGTCGTCGTCGGCCGCCCCGAGGGCGTCGCGCCGACGTCCGCGCAAGGCGGCGGTTAGGTTCCAGCAGGCCACACTGGTTTGAATCCCCGGCCCTGAGCCGGGGCCCAGGAACACGGAACGTTGGGTGAAGCGGGCGCGGACCGGCGTTCTTCCGATCCAACGACCCCCCGATGTGATCCGCGTTGCTTCGCAGACTCAGCTCGCTCCGTGTTCATGGGCCCCGGCTCAAGGTCGGGGATTCAGATCGTTGTTCCTGGCCTCACCTTCGGCGGATCGTCAAAGCCAAGGGTAGGCCATCGCTTCTGCCATGTGCTCACGGTTTCACCAGGCAAATAACTAGGTCCGGTCCGGGATGACTGGCATTTGTATGGTGTGCGCTTGCACCCGTCCGGCCATCGGCGCACACTCGCGCGGCCATGAAGATTCGTCGTCTTCCCGACAGCCTGGTCAACCGCATCGCCGCCGGCGAGGTCGTCGAGCGTCCGGCCGCGGCGGTCAAGGAGATCGTCGAGAACGCCCTCGACGCCGGCGCCCGGCGCATCGAAATTGTGCTGTGCGACGGCGGCCGCACGCTGATCGCCGTCACCGATGACGGCGCCGGCATGGACGCCGCCGCGCTGCCGCTGGCGGTCGAGCGCCACGCCACCTCGAAGCTGCCCGACGACGACCTCGCGCGCATCACCACCCTCGGCTTCCGTGGCGAGGCGCTGCCGTCGATCGGCGCCGTCAGCCGACTCACGCTGACGACGCGCCCGCTCGGCGCCGACACCGCCTGGCGCCTGGCGGTCGAGGGCGGCGTCGTCGGCACCGTCGCGCCGGCGGCCCACCCGCCGGGCACCCGCGTCGAGGTCCGCGATCTGTTCTTCGCGACGCCGGCGCGCCTCAAGTTCCTCAAGACGCCGCGCACCGAGGCCGAGCACGCCGTCGACGCCGTGCAGCGCCTCGCCATGGCCCACCCCGGCGTCGCCTTCACGCTGGTCGCCGACGATGCGACCAAGCTCAAGGTCGCGGCGGCCCAGGGGGACCTGTTGGATGGCCGGCTCGACCGCCTGGCCGCCGTGCTCGGCCGCGACTTCGCCGACAACGCGCTGCCCATCGAGGCCGCCCGCGAGACACTGCGCCTGGCCGGCTTCGCCGGCGTGCCGACTCTGAACCGCGGCCAGGCCCGCCACCAGTACCTGTTCGTCAATGGCCGGCCGGTGCGCGACCGCCTGCTGCACGGCGCCGTGCGCGGCGCCTATCAGGACTTCCTGGCGCGCGACCGTCACCCCGTCGTCGCCCTGTTCCTCGACGTCGACCCGGCCGCGGTCGACGTCAACGTGCATCCGGCCAAGGCCGAGGTGCGCTTCCGCGACGCCGGTCATGTCCGCGGCCTCATCGTCGGTGCCCTCAAGGCCGCGCTCGCCGCCGCCGGCCACCGCGCCTCGACGACCGTCGCGGCGGCCGCGCTGGGCGCGTTCCGCAGCCACGGTGGCGGCGGCTACGCCGCGCACCCCGGCAGCGCCGTGCCGCGTGGCCTCGCCGAAACCGCCGCGCGCTACTTCGCGCCGCCGGGTATGGACGATTCGGCCTTGCCGGGCCTGGGTGCCGCGCTGGCTGCGCCCGCCGCGGCACCCGACTCCGCTGCGACCGACTATCCCCTCGGCGCCGCCCGGGCCCAGGTCCACGGCACCTACATCGTCGCCCAGACCGGCGACGGCATAGTCATCGTCGATCAGCACGCGGCCCATGAGCGCCTCGTCTACGAGGGCATGAAGGCGGCGCTCGCCAATGGCGGCGTCGCCCGCCAGGGCCTGCTGCTGCCCGAGGTTGTCGAGCTCGACGAGGCCGCCGCCGACCGCCTCGCCGCGCGCGCCGCCGAACTCGCCGAGCTCGGCCTCGTCCTCGAGCCGTTCGGCCGGGGCGCCGTCGTCGTCCGCGAGGTGCCGGCGCTGTTGGGCAACCCCGACGCCGCCGCGCTCGTCCGCGACCTCGCCGACGACCTCGCCGAATTCGACGCCGCCCTGTCGCTCAAGGAGCGCCTCGAGGCGGTCTGTGGCACCATGGCCTGCCACGGCAGCGTCCGCGCCGGCCGCGCCCTCAATGCCGACGAGATGAACGCGCTTCTGCGCCAGATGGAGGCGACGCCCCACGCCGGCCAATGCAACCACGGCCGCCCGACCTACGTCGAGCTCAAGCTCGCCGACATCGAGCGCCTGTTCGGCCGGCGGTGACAGCCGCGCCCTATCGCGCCGGCATGGCGGCACCGTTGGCCGATTGGACCAACGAAAACAAGGCTCGTCACCCCGGTCTTGAGCCGGGCCCATGGCACATTCAGGCGTGATCGTGCGATGGCGCCTCGCACTGCGGCAACGCGCCTGATCGTTGAATGGATCCCGGATCGGGTCCGGGATGACAGTTATCTGTATGGCCCGCGCCGGGCTACCCGCCCGCCGACGCCGCGTACCCCAGGAACACCAGCCGGGTCGTCCCGTAGCGGCGTTCATCCATGGGCGTGAAGCCCCTCGGTGGGTCGAGCGTCGCGCGCGCGCCCTGCTCGACGACGGCGACGGCACCGTCGGCCAGCCAGCCGCCGGCGGCGAGGGCGGTCAGGGCCGGGGCCGCCAGGCCGCTACCGTAGGGCGGGTCCATGAGGGCGAGGGTGCAGGCGGCGTCCGCCGCCGGCGGCCGCAGCGCATCGGCGGCCAGGACGTGCGCCCGGTCCGCCGCGTCCAGCGCCGCCGCGGCAGCGCGGATCGCCTGGCGCGCCGCCCGGTCGGTCTCCATGAACGTCACGGCCGCGGCGCCGCGCGACAGCGCCTCGAAGCCGAGGGCGCCGGTGCCGGCGAACGCGTCGACGACGTGGGCGCCGCTGAGCGTCACGCCGATGCCGTGCGCCAGGATATCGAACAGCGCCTCGCGCACCCGTTCGCGCGTCGGCCGCACCGGCGCGCCCTCGGGCACGGCCAGGCGGCGGCCCCGGTAGCTACCGCCGACGATGCGCATCGCGCCGGCGTGGGGCCTTGGCAAAGAATGCCGGCAGCTGGTCGTGCAGCACCCGGTGCTTGATCTCGTCGACGGCGCCGCGCTTCAGGTTGCCGAGCTGGAACGGGCCGTAGGCGATGCGGATCAGCCGGTTGACGACATAGCCCAGATGCTCCAGCACGATCCGCACCTCGCGGTTCTTGCCCTCGCTCAGCGCCACCGTGAGCCAGGCATTGGCGCCGGCCTGGCGTTCCAGCGCCGCCTCGATCGGCCCGTAGCGCACGCCGCTGACCGTGACGCCGCGGGCCAGCGCGGCCAGCGCCGCCGCGTCGACACGGCCGAACACGCGGACCCGATAGCGCCGCGTCCAGCCCGTCGACGGCAGCTCCAGCGCCCGCGCGATCGCGCCGTCGTTGGTCAGCAGCAGCAGGCCCTCGGACGTCATGTCGAGGCGGCCGACGGTGACGATGCGCGGCAGCGCCGGCGGCAACGCCGCGAACACGGTCGGCCGGCCCTGCGGGTCGTGCCGGGTCGTCAACAGGCCCGGCGGCTTGTGATAGCGCCACAGCCGTGGCGGTGCCGCCGCCGGCAGCGGCCGCCCATCGACGACGATGCGCGAGGCCGGCGTGACGACGACGCCCGGGCTGGTCAGGATCTTGCCGTCGACGGCGACGCGGCCGGCGCCGATCCAGCGCTCGGCCTCGCGGCGTGAGCACAGGCCGGCCCGCGCCATCACCTTGGCGATCCGCTCGCCAGCGCGCTGGTCGCCGGCCCTCTGGTCGCCGCCCTCGGTGCTTGTGCCGTTTCCGGCGGCCGCCGCCGTCGTCATCGGGCCAGCCAGCCGCCGTCGACCGGCAGCGTGTGGCCGGTGATCATGGCCGCCGCGTCGCTCGCCAGGAACAAGACGGCGGCGGCCACCTCCGCCGGCTCGACGAGGCGGCCCATGGGCGTGTTCTCGATTATGCGGCGCTCCATCCCCGGCTCGGCCAGCAGTTTTTCCGTCAGCGGCGTGCGCGCGAATGTCGGCGCCACGGCGTTGACCCGCACGCCGCGGTCGGCCCATTCCAGCGCCAGCTCGCGCGTCAGGTTGACGATCGCGCCCTTCGTCGCCTGGTAGGCCGGGTTCGGGTAGAGCCCGCCGCCGACCAGCCCCATGATCGAGGCGACGTTGACGATCGCGCCCTTGCCGCGCGCCAGCATGTGGCGGCCGGCCTCGCGCGTGGCGACGAACGTGCCGGTCAGGTTGACCGCGACGACCCGCTCCCAGGTCGCCGTTGGCATGTCCTCGGCCGCCATGCGGGCGCCGATGCCGGCGTTGTTGACCAGGACGTCGAGGCGCCCGCGCTGCGCCGCGACGGCCGCGACGGCCGCGACGACGTCTACGATTTGCGCCTCGTCGCCGATATCCAGCGCCGCCGCGAACGCGCTGCCGCCGAGCGCCGCCGCGGCCCGCTCCGCCGCCGCGCCGTCCACATCGGTCACCGCGACCGTGGCGCCCGCGGCGGCCAGCGCCTCGGCCGTCGCCCGGCCGAAGCCGCTCGCGGCGCCGGTGACCAGCGCGACCGCGTCGTCGAGCCGGAATTGGCTCAGGACGTCGGTCATCGCGGGGGCGCCTTGGCCGTCACTTGGAGACTTGGACGGCGGTCGGGTCGGGTGTGGGCCGGCAATGCCATCTGCTTGAGAATCGCTTCTCAGCCCGCCGCGGCTTGCACGAACGCCTGGAAGATCTTCCCATCCCCCGCGGACACGCCGTATTCCGGGTGCCACTGCACGCCGAGGCAGAAGCGCTTGCCGACCGCTTCGATGCCTTCGATGACGCCGTCCGGCGCCACCGCGTTTACGCGCACGCCGGCCGGCTCGCCCTTCGCCGCCTGATGGTGGGCGCTGTTCACCTCGAGCGCGCCCGTGCCGACGATGGTGTGCAGCAGCGTGCCGGTGGCGACCGTCACGGCATGGCCGGGCTCGTCGCGCGGGTTCGGCTGCTCGTGCGCCAGGGCGTCGGCCACCTCGTCGGGGATGTGCTGGATCAGCGCCCCGCCCAGCACCACGTGCAGCAGCTGCTGGCCGCCGCAGATGCCCAGCACCGGTATATCGCGCGCGACCGCGCCACGCGTCGCCGCCAGCTCAAACGCCGTGCGCCGGTCCTTGGTCGTCACCTTGGGGTGGCGCGACGCGGCGCCGAAGATCGCCGGATCGACGTCGAAGGCGCCGCCCGTCACGACCAGCCCGTCCAGCCGGTCGAGATAGGCGTGGGCCTGCTCCGGCTCGTGGGGCAAGGCGACCGGCAGGCCGCCGGCAGCGGCGATCGCCGCGCAATAGTTCTCGCGCAGGGCGTACCACGGCAGGTTCGAATAGCCGCCGGCGGCTTCGCTATCGAGGGTCACACCGATCATGGGCAGGCTCATGGCGGGCACTCTAGTGGTCTGATCCTAACGCTTGGGAGCTATTGTCAAAAGTTGTGTATGGGTTTGTCATGCGGCGGCGCGATCCTGGCGTTCTCCATTCACGAATTTGACGCCTCGAATGATCTCGGCGAACTGATCTGATCCATTGAGCCTCCGCCATTTCTTGCTGGCCCCCTGGCAAAGCTTGAAGACCATGGCCATCGCCGTCTTGCGTGACAGGCAACCCTTGGTCCGATAGGTGCGAAGGCGAACCGTGGCGAAGGTGCTCTCGATGGGGTTCGTCGTCCGCACATGCTTCCAATGCTCGGCGGGGAAGTCGTAGAAGCTCAGCAAGGCGTCCCGGTCCTTGGCCAGGCAGGCCGTGGCCTTTTCGTACTTCGGTCCGTAGGCTTCCAGGAAGAAGTCGAAGGCGGTCTCCGCGTCCTTCCTGGTTTCGGCCATCCAGATATCCTGCAAGTGACCCTTGGCCTTGTTCTGCCGACCCTTGGGTAGCTTGTTCAAGATATTGCCCGTCTTATGCACCCAGCAGCGCTGCTCGCGGGCGGCCCCGTAGACTTGGCGGAGCGCCTTCCAGAAGCCGAGCGCGCCATCGCCGGTCACCAGTTCCGGGCCGATGCCGAGACCACGCCGCTTGAGATCGAGCAGCACCTCGCGCCAGGATTGTTCGCTCTCGCGGTAGCCGTCGGTGATGGCGATCAACTCCTTGGTTCCGTGATCCGTGGCGCCGATGATAACCAGGATGCATTGCTTCTCCTCTTCCAGGCGGGCGCCAAAATAGATGCCGTCGACCCAGAAGTAGACGTAGCGCTTGGCCGATAAATCACGCCGTTGCCAGCGCTCCATCTCGTCTTGCCAAACTTCCTTCAGTCGCCCGATCGTGGAGGCCGACAGACCCGGGGCCTGTGCCCCCAGCAACGCCGCCAACGCTTCCGAGAAATCGCCGCTGGAGATGCCCCTCAAGTATAGCCACGGCAGCAAATCCTCCAGGCTCTTGGTGCGGCGCAGATAGCGCGGCAGGATCGCCGACGTGAACCGGATGGCGCCGGCACCCTCGCCGGCTCTCCGATCCCGGACACGCGGCTGACGCACGTCCACCGGGCCGATCCCGGTCTGTATCAGCCGTTCCGGCAAGTGGCCATTGCGTACAATCCGGCGACGGCCCCGGTCATCAACCAGCGTCGCATGACCTTCCAGAAACTCGGCAACTTCAGCTTCCACGGCTTGAGCCAGCAACTCACGCGCCCCAGCTCGTAGGACTTCCGTCAACGGGTCATCCTGAAAATTCGATGGGTTCCGAAAGGCAACAACGGTATTCTCTTCCATGGCGTATCCTTCCTTGGCTTAGGTCAAGTGGTGACTGCAACAATCACCAGGATACGCCGCCCTCTTTCCAACGCCGTACACAAGATTCAGCTATACCTAACGCTTGGTACCCCAAGCGTTAGGTGAATCAGCCCACAGAATCAATAAGCGGCGTGGTTCGATTCAGCTGACGGATGGATACCATCCGTCAGCATCGAACCACTAGGCGTCATGGTTTGACGACGCAATTCGCCGCCGGATCGCGGCCCAGCGTGCCGGATCGGGCTTACCAAACCGCCAAGCGGCGCTTGACGCCATGGCTCGTGCCCCGGCAGGGTCGCCGACACCATGCCGTCCCCCGATCCCATGGACGTCGCGCTCGCCGAAGCCGCGGCGGCGGCCGCCGCCGGCGACGTGCCGGTCGGTGCTGTCGTCGTCGACGGCGCCACGGGCACCGTCTTGGCCCGTGCCGGTAATCGCATCGAGGCCACCGCCGACCCGACGGCTCATGCCGAGCTCGTCGTCCTGCGTGCCGCGGCCGCCGCGCGCGGTGTGCCGCGGCTGCCCGACTGCGACCTCTACGTGACGCTGGAGCCCTGTCCCATGTGTGCCCAGGCGATCGCTTTCGCGCGCATCCGCCGGCTCTATTTCGGTGCTTACGACCCCAAGGGCGGCGGCGTCGACCATGGGCCGCGCATCTTCGGCCAGCCGACCTGCCACCACCGGCCCGAGGTCTATGGCGGCGTCGCCGAGCGCCGCTGCGCCGCGCTGCTTGCCGATTTCTTCCAGGCCAGGCGCCCCCGCGCCTGATCCGCCGTGGCCGGCAAATGTAAATAAATCTAACGCGTTAACAGTATCTTCACGTCGCCTGACGAAAACTTAATTCGCGCGGGTCGTGTGCTTTCTGGAGGAGCGTTGCGATGAACGCATCACGAAAGCGCCGGACCATGGCCGCGGCGATGTTGTCCGTCGCCGGCCTGGTGGCGGCGTGTCAGGTCGCCGGGCCGCTACCGGACGAGCCGATCGATCTCGTGGAGCAGGGTCGCCAGATCTTTTTCAACGAAACCTTCGACGGCAACGGCCGGACCTGCGGCACCTGCCACAGGGCCGCGGACAACTTCGCGCTGTCGCCGGCCTTCATCGCGACGTTGCCCCTGGACGACCCGCTGTTCGTCGCCGAGACCAACCCCGACTTGGCGGAGAATTTCGAGAACCCGGTGCTGATGCGCCAGTTCGGGCTGATCCTGGAGAATCAGGACGGCTTCGACGACCTCGCGACGAACTTCAACATGCGCGGCGTGCCCCACACCCTAGCCCGGATTTCTCGCACGGAGTAGTGCATCGGGGCCCCGAATCAGCGAAAGTGATTGTTGCAACAAGAACTTAAGCTGAGACGGAGGATCTCCCCAATGCCAACAGAGTGTATCTCGGATCTGTTCGGATTTGCACGCGTTGAGAGCCGGCGCGTTGAGGCAGCGTTTGACGGCGGTGCGGTGACGTCGAACGGCGGCGCGCTTTTGCTGGGGGCCACGGAGCGGGCGATTGGCCTGGTCGCGGGGTTTGCGCGATGTTTCCAGGACGGCCGCGATCCGGCGTTGACGGAGCACAGCGTCGCGACGCTGGTCGGCCAACGTGTGTTCGCCCTGGCGCTGGGTTACGAGGACCTGATCGACCACGACGAGCTGCGCCATGATCCGGTGATGGCGGTGCTCGCCGGCAAGCTCGAGGCGCGGCGGGCGGACTGCGCGCCGCTCGCCGGCAAGTCGACGCTGAACCGGCTGGAGCACGCGCCGTCGGGGGCGCCGTCGCGCTATCACAAGATCGGCCACGACGCGGCGGCGATCGAGCGCCAGTTCGTCGCGCTGTTCTTGGCCGCGCACCGGCGGCCGGCGAAGCAGATCATCATCGACCTCGACGCGACCGACGATCCGTTGCACGGCGAGCAGGAGGATCGGTTCTTCCACGGTTACTACGATTGTTACTGCTATCTGCCGCTGTACATCTTCTGTGGCCGGCATCTGCTGGCGGCGAAGCTGCGGCCGGCCAATATCGACGGCGCCGCCGGCGCGATCGAGGAGCTCGCCCGGATCGTCGAGCAGATCCGCGACGACTGGCCGGACGTGCGTATTCTGGTGCGCGCTGATTCCGGCTTCGCCCGCGAGGCGCTGATGGCGTGGTGCGAAGCCAACCGGGTCGACTACGTCTTTGGGCTGGCCAGGAACAAGCGGCTCAGCGGCGCGATCGAGAACGCTCTCGCCGCCGCCGCCGCCGACAGCCGGCGCACCGGCAAGCCGGCCCGCCGCTACCAGGAGCTGGTGTGGACGACGCGTAAGAGCTGGAGCCGCGAACGCCGCGTCGTCGCCAAGGCCGAATGGACCCACGGTAAGGCCAATCCGCGCTTCGTCGTCACCTCGCTCGGCACCGGCGAGGTCAAGGCCCGCCGGCTCTATGAAAAGGTCTATTGCGCCCGCGGCGACATGGAGAACCGCATCAAGGAATGCCAGGCCGATCTGTTCGCCGACCGCACTTCGGCTGCCACCATGCGGGCCAACCAGCTGCGCTTGTGGTTCGCCGCCATGGCCTATGCGCTGCTCTGCGCGCTGCGCCGCATCGCCCTCAAGCACACCCGCTTCGCCCGCGCCACCTGCGGCACCATCCGCTTGAAGCTGTTGAAGATCGGCGCCCAGGTGCGCCGCTCCGTCCGCCGCGTCAAGTTCGCAATGGCGTCTTCGTTCCCCTACCAGCAGGAATACCGCCTGGCTCACCATCGATTATGCAACGCCACCGGCTGACCCCAGCAGCCGGCCTCCGCCCGTCCCGTCAACCACACAGGATCAACTCCAGCCTCAGACCACCGCCAGCAGCCGGCGGAACCCTCCAGCCTGCCTGCTTCACAGCAACCCATCAACAGCGCCGAAGATGAACTGGCTCTCGGCCACCACCAATCCCGCTGTGAGAAATCCGGGCTAGCGCTGCCGACGTCGATCGACAGTCCC
Source organism: Alphaproteobacteria bacterium (assembly GCA_965261585.1). Classification (GTDB taxonomy): domain Bacteria; phylum Pseudomonadota; class Alphaproteobacteria; order UBA6615; family UBA6615; genus CBDHDN01. The sequence continues at coordinate 27,634 of CBDHDN010000019.1, read as the reverse complement.
CAGGGGCCGCGCACCGGCTGGTCGGGCGACGGCGCGCCAGGCGACGGGACGTTGCGCTCGTTTGCCATCGGCGCCGTCATCCAGCATTTCCCGAAGACGTTGGAGCGCATCGCCGGTTACGACTTTCGAATGCCGACGGAGGCGGAGCTCGACGCGCTCGAGGTCTTCCAGCTCTCCCTCGGCCGCCGCGAGGAGCTGCCGCTGCCGTTGCCGCTGCGCGGCATCGTCGCCGGCCGCGGTCAGGCGATCTTCCTCGACAACACACTCGGCAAGTGCAACGTCTGCCACGCCAACGCCGGCGCCAACGTCGCGCCAGGCAACAACATGAACTTCAACACCGGCGTCGTGGCCCTGCCGGACCAGCCCCAGGACCTCACCGACGAGCTGGTCCCGCCCGACGACGGCTTTGGCATCGGCCTCGACCCCAATGACCGCAATTTCGGCACGTTCAACACGCCGACGCTCGTCGAGGCCGCCGATACCGGCCCGTTCTTCCACAACAACGCGATCGAGACCATCGAGGGCGCGGTCGCGTTCTACAATGGCGACGCGTTCAACGCCTCGCCGGCGGGCCAGTTTCTGGCGAACCTGCCCGGTGCCAACGGCATCGGCATCCGGCTCGACGCCACCCAGGTCGTCGAGGTCGCGGCGTTCCTGCGCGTGATCAATGCGCTGGAGAACATTCGCGCCAGCATCGCGCTGCTCGAGAGCAGCCGCCCCGGCGACCCCGGGCAGGCGTTCTTCGAGACCGGCGACGCGATCCAGGTGCTGGCCGGCGCCGGCCTGCATCCCGCGGCGGTCGCCCATCTCGAGGGGGCCGAGGCGATCATCGGACGGTCGTCTCGTTCGTTCGCGCGGCGGCGCTCCGTGCGGCGCGCGATCCGCGCGCTGGAGCAGGCCCGGGCCGAGCTCGTGACCAACGCGGAAGGTGCCCGATGAGAAAGCGAACCCGCAAGCGCCGCCACCTCCTGATGGGCGCGGCTGTCATGTTTGCGGCGCTGTTCGCCGCCTCGATTGCCCATGGTCACCCGGCGACGGAGCGCTACATCCCGCTCGGCCAGTCGCCCGGCGTGTCCTACAAGCAGACGACCGTCGGTGTCGTCGAAGCCGTCGATCCGGCGGCGCGCACGATCACCCTCGCGGCACCGAGCGGCCCGATCGTCGTCCCGCTGACCGATATGACACGCATCTGGCTCGACCGATCGAAGCTCAGGCAAGCCAGTCTGAACGGCACGTTCACCGACCTTACGGCGGGCGCGATGGTCGAGGTCAAGTTCACCGGCCCCGACGACGCTCGGGCGGCCGAGTGGATAAAGGTCGAATCGTCCATCCCGTGAGGCGAAATTCCCCCTCCCCCCTTGTGGGGGAGGGACGAGGTGGGGGGTGAAACGGCTGTCTACGATACTGGGCGCTGCTCCAGCGGCGGCCCGCCGATGTCGCGGCGGCAAAAGCCATCGGGCCAGTCGATGCGGTCGATCGCGGCGTAGGCGCGTGCCCTGGCCGCCGCCGTGTCGGCGCCCAGCGCCGTGACCGCCAGCACCCGGCCGCCCGCCGCGACGAGCCGGTCGCCGTCGCGCGCGGTGCCGGCCTGGAACACGAACACGTCCTCCATGTCGGCCGCCGCGGCGAGGCCGCGGATCTCGCTGCCCTTCGCGTAGGTGCCGGGATAGCCGCGCGTCGCCATGACGATCGTGACCGCCGCCTCGTCGTACCAGCGCAGGTCGAACGCGTTCAGCACCCCATCCGTCGTCGCAATCAGGGCCGGCACGAGGTCGGACTTGAGCCGCGGCACGAGCGCCTGGCATTCCGGGTCGCCGAAACGCACGTTCACCTCGAGCAGCTGCGGCCCGTCGTCGGTCAGCATCAGGCCGGCATAGAGCACGCCCTTGTAGGGCGCGCCGGCGCCGGCCATGGCGGCGACCAGCGGCTCGACGATTGTCGCCATGATCGTCGCCTCGAGCGCCGGGGTCAGCGTGTCCGCCGGCGAAAGCGCGCCCATGCCGCCGGTGTTGGGGCCGGCGTCGCCGTCGTGGGCGCGCTTGTAGTCGCGGGCGCCGGCCAGCGGCAGCGCCGTCGTGCCGTCGACGAGGGCGAAGAAGCTCAGCTCCTCGCCGACCAGCAACTCTTCCAGCACGAGCGCGGCCCCGGCGGCGCCAAACGCGCCCCCGGTCAGCGCCGCGTCGATGGCGGCATTTGCCGTCGCCGGATCCGTCGCCACGGTCACGCCCTTGCCGGCGGTAAGCCCGTCGGCCTTGACGACGACGCCGCCGGTGGCGGCCAGCCGCTCGGCCGCCCAGGCGATCGCGGCATCGGCGTCGGTGCAGCGGCGGTAGGCGGCCGTCGGGATGCCGTGGCGCGCGCACAGATCCTTCATGAAGCCCTTCGAGCCTTCCAGTGCCGCGGCCGCGGCCGTCGGCCCGAACGCCTTGATGCCGGCATCGGCCAGCCGGTCGACGAGGCCGGCGACGAGCGGCGCCTCCGGCCCGACGACGACATAATCGATGCGCCGCTCGACCGCGGCCACGACGAGCCCGTCGACATCGTCGGCGGCGATCGGCAGGCATTTGGCGACGTCGGCGATGCCGGGATTGCCGGGCGCGCAGTACAGGGCGTCGCACAGCGGCGATGCCTCGATCGCCCAGCACAGCGCATGCTCGCGCCCGCCGCCGCCGACCACCAGGATGCGCATGCTTGACCTCACCTTAACGCGCGCCGGGATACAGCCGTTCTTGTTCGAATCGGGCGCGTGAGTATCATACGCGCCGCTTCGCCACGGCTGTGCAGGTTTGGGCGACGAGGGCCCGGAACGACGGATGTAAGCATGCGACCGCCGGACACTCCGACCGTCATCCTCGGCCTCTTCATCTGGGTCATTCGCGGGCTTGACCCGCGAATCCAGAATTGCCGCGACGCCGCACTGGATTGCCGGATCAGGTCCGGCAATGACACCAGGAGAAGGCTCGGGTTCATCCGGCGATCGGCCAAACCGGACAGCAGTGGCTTTGTGCCGAGGACGACGCGTTTGCGGCTCGCCCCAGCGACAGCGCCCACATGACCGAGCCGCCGCCGGATAGCGATCACAACCTGCCGACGGTGCTGAGCGTGACCGAGCTCAGCCTGGCGCTGAAGCGCACGGTCGAGGACAAATTCGCCATCGTCCGCGTGCGCGGCGAGATTTCGCAGCCGAAGGTCGCCGGCTCGGGCCACTGCTACCTGCGGCTCAAGGACGCCGACGCGGTGCTCGACGGCGTCGTCTGGCGCGGCGCCATGCGGCGGCTGGCGTTGCACCCGGAGGAGGGGCTGGAGGTCATCTGCACCGGCCGGCTCAGCACCTACCCCGGCCGCTCGACCTACCAGATCGTCATCGAACAGATGGAGCTCGCCGGCGAGGGCGCGCTCCTGCGCATGATCGAGGAGCGCCGCCGCCGGCTCGCCGCCGAGGGCCTGTTCGACGACGCGGCGAAGCGGCCGCTGCCGTTCCTGCCCGAGGTCATCGGCGTCGTCACCTCGCCGACCGGCGCCGTCATCCGCGACATCCTGCACCGCCTGGCCGACCGCTTCCCGCGCCGGGTCATCATTTGGCCGGTGGCCGTGCAGGGCGAGACCGCGGCGACCCAGGTCGCCGCCGCCATCGCCGGCTTCAACGCCATCGCCCCTGGGGGGCTCGCCAACGCCGGGCCGGTCGCCGGCGAGCCGGTGCCGCGGCCCGACCTCATCATCGTCGCCCGTGGCGGCGGCAGCCTCGAGGACCTGATCGCGTTCAACGACGAGGCCGTCGTGCGCGCCGTTGCCGCCGGCACGATCCCGCTGATCTCCGCGGTCGGCCATGAGACCGACACGACGCTCATCGACTTAGCTGCCGACCGGCGCGCACCGACGCCGACCGCCGCGGCCGAGATGGCCGTGCCGGTGCGCACCGAATTGCTGGCCCGGGTGACGGGAGACGGCGCGCGCCTTATCGCCTCGATGGCGCGCACGCTGCGCGAGCAGGCGCGCGAGGTCGCCGGGCTCGGCCGTGGCCTGCCCAAGCCCCAGGCGCTGCTGCAGACCGCCATGCAGCGTGCCGACGAGTGGGGCGAGCGCCTGCGCCCGGGCATCGACCGCTGGCTCGATCAGCGCGGCCGCCAGCTCAGCGAGCTCGGCTTTCGCCTGCCGACGCCACGCCAGCACCTCGATCAGGAGGCCGCGCGGCTCGGCGCCGCCGTGCAGGCGCTGCGCGTCCAGCGCGGCCAGACGATCGAGACGATTGGGCGCCAGGGCATTGCGCTCGCCGGCCTGGCCGAGCGCCTCGGCCACGGCTGGCAACGCGCCGCCGCCGACGGCGAGAGCCGGCTCATGCGCCTCGATGGGTTGCTCGAAAGCTTCTCCTACCAACGCGTGCTGGAGCGTGGCTTCGTGCTGGTCAAGGACGATGTGGGCACGCCGCTGACGACGGTCGCGCGGGCCCGCAAGGGGCGCGGCGTCGGCCTGCGCTTTCACGACGGCGAGGTCGGCGCCGTCATCACGCCGGGGCCGCGCGTGCGAGAGCACGTCGCCGACCGCGGCAAGTCGCAGCCACCGCCGGCCAAGCCCGGCGACAAGCAGGGCTCGTTGCTATGAGGCTTTTCTCGATTCCGTGGCCGCTCATGGCCGTTGTGTTGGTGGCCGCCGCGCCGGCGGTGGCGGTCGAGCTGGACGGCCAACTCGCCCAGGGCGGGCTCGTCGTCGGCCGCACGGCACCGGGGGCAACGGTTACGCTCGACGGCGAAGCGGTACGCGTCGACGCGGCGAGCGGCACCTTCGTCATCGGCTTCGGCCGCGACCATGGGCCCAGCGCCGCGCTTACGGTGCGCCTGCCCGACGGGCGCGAGGAGGTCGAGGCACTGGCGATCGCCCCGCGCACTTACGACATTCAGCGGATCGACGGCCTGCCGCCGCGCCAGGTCACGCCGAGCACGCTCGACATGGAGCGCATCCGGCGCGAGGGCGCGCTGATCCGCGCCGCGCGGGCCCGCGACGGTGCCGAGACCGCGTTTCTCGCCGGCTTCCGGTGGCCGGCGACCGGGCGTATCAGCGGCGTCTACGGCAGCCAGCGCATCCTCAACGGCGAGCCGCGGCGGCCCCATCTCGGCCTCGACATCGCCGCGCCCGTCGGCACGCCGGTCAGGACCGCCGCCCCGGGCACCGTGACCATGGCCGAGGCGGACCTGTTCTTCACCGGCGGCACGATCGTCGTCGATCACGGCCACGGGCTGACGACGATCTACTCACACCTGGCGTCAGTCGACGTCGCCATCGGCGCGGCCGTTGGCCACGGCGACGTCATCGGCACCATCGGCGCGACCGGCCGCGCCACCGGCCCGCACCTCGACTGGCGCATCAATTGGTTCCAGACCCGCCTCGACCCGGCCCTCGTCGTCGGCCCGATGCCGGGGGGCGGCTAGGGTGTGCGGTCATGGGCGCCGGCGGATGGACTTGGCCTAAGCCTACAGCAGCGGTTCCAGCAGCCGCATCACGGCAGCCTCGTCGTCCCATTCGAGGCGCACGATCAGCACCGCGACGTCGCCGGCGTCCGGCGGCAGGCGCACGGCGTCCTTGGCGGTCGTGATCAGGGTCGCGTCGGCCTCGGCCGCCACCTCTTCGAGCGCCACCAGGTCCGCCGCGGTGTACGGATGGTGGTCGGCGAAGGATCGCTCGCCGACGACCTCGGCGCCGGCCTCGGCCAGGGTCGCGAAGAACTTGGCCGGCCGGCCGATCCCGGCGAACGCGAAGACGCGGCGGCCGGCGAGCGTGGCGCCGGCGACCGCGGCGAGCCGCGCGTGCAGCACCGGCAGCGTCGTATGCAGCCGCGCCGCCGTGCCGCTGGTGTCCTTGCCCAACAAGATGACGGCGTCGGCGCGCATCAAGCCGTGGCCGACCGGCTCGCGCAGGGGCCCCGCCGGCATCACCCGCCCGTTGCCCAGGCCGGTCGCGCCGTCGATGACGACGAAGCTCAGGTCCTTCTTCAGCGTCGGGTTCTGGAAACCGTCGTCCATGATGATCAGGGTGCCATCGCCGCCGGCCGCGTTGGCGCCGGCGACCCGGTCGGGCGCCACCCAGGTCGGCGCCGCCGCGGCCAGCAGCAGCGGCTCGTCGCCGACGTCCGCCGCCGTATGCGCCGCCGGGTCGACGCGCACGGGGCCGCGCCCGCGCCCGCCATAGCCGCGGGTGAGGAACACCGGCGCCGCCCCGGCGGCGCGCGCCAGCCCCGCCACGGCCAGCGCCACCGGCGTCTTGCCGGCGCCGCCGACGACCAGGTTGCCGACACAGACGACCGGCACCGGGGCCGGCCGCTCCCAGGTCAGCGCCTGGCGCAGGATGCCGGCGGCGGCATAGAGCGCCGCCGCGGGGCCGAGCAGGGCGGGCCATGCCCCATCGGGCCGGTCGTACCAGAACTCAGGCGTGCGCATGCTGCGGCGCCTCGGCGCCGTCGTGCACCGGCAGGCGTGCCAGCAGCGGCTCGATCGTCGCGACGACACGGTCGAGGATCTCCGCCTTCGCCGTCGCCACGCGCGCGGCGGCCGCGGCGATGGCGTCACGCTGGGTCGGGTCGGCGAGCAGCCGCGTCACCGCCGCAACCAGGCCATCCTCGTCGTCGACCGTCAAGGCACCGCCGGCGGCGCGCAGATCGTCGGCGATCGGCCGGAAGTTGGTCATGCCCGGCCCGTGCACGATGGCGCAGTCCAGGCGCGCCGGCTCGAGCGGATTGTGGCCGCCATCCTCGATCAGCGACTTACCGACGAAGACGACGGGCGCCAGCCGGTAGAACAGGCCGAGCTCACCCAGGACGTCGGCGAGGTAGACCTGGCAGGCGTCGCTGACCGCCTCGCCGCGGGACCGCTGCGCCACGGTGAGGCCGATCGCCCGCAGCTCGGCTGCGATCGCGTCGCCGCGCGGCGGATGGCGCGGCACGACCACGCTCAACAGGCCGGCCTGATGCTCGGCGATCCGGCGATGGGCGCGGCCGGCGATCGCCTCCTCGCCGCCGTGGGTGCTAGCGGCCAGCCACACCGGGCGGTCGCCGATCTGCCGGCGCAGCACGGCGAGCGTGTCGGCGTCGGCGGCCAGGGGTGCGTCGGAGTATTTCAGGCTCCCCGTGACCTCGACGGGCGCCGCCCCGAGGCCGCGCAGGCGCTCGCCGTTAGCTTCGTCCTGCGCCAACACAACGTCGAAGCAGCCGAGCAGCCGGGCCGAGACGCCGCCGAGGCGCCGCCAGTTGGCGTACGAGCGGGCCGACAGCCGGCCGTTGATCAACACCATCGGCACGCCGCGGTCGCGCGCCGACGTGAGCAGATTCGGCCACAGCTCGGATTCGACCCACAATGCCAGATCGGGCCGCCAGTGATCGAGGAACCGGCACACCCAGGCCGGCCGGTCGACCGGAACGTACTGATGGACCGCCCGCGCCGGCAGCCGCCCGGCCAGAAACGTCGCCGACGAAACCGTGCCGGTCGTCACCAGCAGCGACAGATCCGGCCGCAGGCCCAGCAGGCGGTCCGCCAATGTCAGGATCGATTGCGCCTCGCCGACGCTGGCGGCGTGGATCCAAACGAGCGGGCCGGCCGGGCGTGGCGCCGATGCTTCGCCGCGGCGCTCGCCCAGCCGGGCGCGGTCCTCCTTGCCGCGGCCGGCACGATGGGCCAGCAGGGCGGTGATCAGGGGCAGCCCCGCCCGGGTCAGGCCGCGATAGGCCGCCAGCACCGTCATCGGCTAAACGCTGGCGCTCGCCGGCGCATCGGACGCGTCGGCGTCATCCGCCGTCGGGGCGAGCGCCGACATATCGGCGCGGAACTGCAGCCGGCACAGCCGGGCGTAGAGCCCGCCGGCGGCCAGCAGTTGAGCATGGCTGCCGGACTCGACGATATGGCTGCGATCCATGACGTAGATCAGATCGGCCCCGACGAAGGTCGACAGCCGGTGGGCGATGACCAGCGTCGTGCGTCCGGTGGTCAGGCGGCCGAGTGCTGCCTGGACCAGGCGTTCGGATTCCGTATCCAGCGCGCTCGTCGCCTCGTCGAGCAACAGGATCGGCGCGTCCTTCAGCATCGCCCGCGCGATCGCGATACGCTGCCGTTCGCCGCCCGAGAGCTTGAGCCCGCGCTCGCCGACCACCGTGTTGTAGCCCTCCGGCAGCGCCGCGATGAACGTGGCGGCGGCCGCCGCCTCCGCCGCCGCGGCGATCTGTTCGTCGCTCGCGTCGGGCCGGCCCAGCGCGATGTTCGCGCGAATGGTATCGTTGAACAGGATGACATCCTGGCTGACCATGCCGATCTGCGAGCGCAGGCTGTCCATGGTTACGTCGCGGATGTCCTGGCCGTCGATCGTGATGCGGCCGCTATCGACGCCGTAGAAGCGCGGGATCAGATTGAACACCGTCGACTTGCCGGCGCCGCTCGGCCCGACCAGCGCGGCCGTCTTGCCGGGCGGCACATCCAGGCTGACCTGGTCCAGGGCCAATTTGTGCGGCGTGTAGCCGAACGTCACAGTGTCCAGCCGGATCGCGCCACCGTCGATCTTCAGCGGCTGGGCGTCCGGTCGCTCGACGATCTCCGGCTGGCTGTCCAGCAACTCGAAGATGCGTTGCGCCGCGGCCAGCCCTTGCTGCAGGGCGGCGTTGAGGTTGCCGAGGCTGCGCAGCGGCCGCAGCGCCATGGCCAGCGCCGTCAGGAACGTCACGAACTCGCCGAGCGTCGCGTTCGCGAAAATGATGCGGTAGCCGCCGTAGACGATGACGACGGCGACGGCGACGCCGCTCAGCGTCTCGAGGATCGGATAGGTGCGGGCACGGCCCTTCACCAGCTTCATGACCAGGGTGTAGATGTTCTCGAACGTGCCGCTGGCGCGGCCGAACGCCCGGCTCTCCAGCCGGTAGGACTTGATCAGCCGGATCCCGCTCAGCGATTCGCCGACCAGCGCCGTCAGCTCGCCAAACTCTACCTGGGTGTCGCCCGATACGCGCCGCAGCCGCCGGCCGATGCGGATCACCGGCCGCCCGGCGAGCGGCAGGATCAGCACGACGAGGAGTGCCAGCACCCAGTCCTGCCAGAACATGACGCCGAGCATGACCGCACCGATCAGCACGTCCATGACCATGCTCGTCATGGCCTTCGCGATCGCGTCGCGCAGCATGTTGGTGTCGTTGGTGAAGCGCGAGATCAGCTTGCCGGTCGCGGTGTCCTGGAACAGCGCGATGTCGGCGTGCATCAGATGCGCGAACATGGCCTTCTGCATTTCCGCGATCATGCGGAAGGCGACGGACATCGTGATGACGCTCTGGCCATAGCTGGCGCCGCCCTTGATCGCGGCGGCGACGATGATCGCCGGCGGCAGCACCAGCAACGCCGTCAGATCGCGCTCGCCAAGCAGGTCGACGGCCTGGCCGATCAGCACCGGGTAGGCGCCCGCCGCCGCCGCGACGACGCCCATCAGCGAAAAACCCAGAAGCATGCGGCTGAGATGGACGCGCATCCAATCGCGCCACAGGCGCTCGACCAGCGCGCGCGTCGACGCATCGAGCCGCAGCTTAGCGGTCGCGCTCTCGTCCAAAGCCGCCGGAATCCCTATCGTTTTCCATCGCCCCCTATAGCATGCCCGAGCCCGGCCGGGCCAGATGGGGCGGCCGGATGGCGCGGGCGCCGGAGGCGCCGGTCGGCTGTCGGTTCAGGCCGCGGCGCCGGCGACCGTCATGGCCTCGATGCGCACGGTCGGGCTGTCGACGCCGAAGCGGAACGTCAGGTCGTTGGCTGGGGTCAGGTTGCGGTAGATGTCCTTCAGATTGCCGGCGACCGTAAGCTCCGAGACGGGGTAGGTGATCTCTCCGTCCTCGATCCAGAAGCCGGACGCACCGCGGCTATAGTCGCCGGTCACGCCGTTGACGCCCATGCCCATCAACGACGTGACGTAGAAGCCGCTTCTGATGTCGGCGATCAGCGCCGTCGGGTCGACCGCGCTTGGCTCCAGATAGAGGTTGGTCGGCGACGGGCCCGGCGGGCCCGAGGTGCCGCGCGAGGCGTGACCGGTCGTCGTCAGGCCAAGCTGGCGGGCCGAGGCCAGGTCCATCAGCCATGTCGTCAACGTGCCGTCGGCGACGATCTCGCAACGCCCATTGGCGACGCCTTCGCCATCGAACGGCTTCGAGCGCAGGCCGCGGCGGCGATGCGGATCGTCGACGATCGTGATGCCGCCCTGGAACACCGCTTCGCCCAGGCGGTCCTTCAGAAAGCTGGTGCCGCGGGCCACCGCCGGGCCGCTGATTGCGGCGATTAGGTGACGCAGCAGACCACCGGCGACACGCGGGTCGTAGACGACCGGCACCTGCGCCGTCGGGACCTTGCGTGGATTGAGGCGGCGCACGGCGCGCTCGCCGGCGCGCTTGCCGACCGCGGCAGCGTCCTCCAGATCGGCGCCATAGACGGCGCTCGTATAGTCATAGTCGCTTTCCATCGCGGTGCCTTCACCGGCGATGACCGACGCGGCGACGCCCTGATGCGAAACGGAGTAGCTGCCGGCAAAGCCGTTGGAGGCGGCAAGCGCCACTTCGCTCCTGCCCCAGCTGGCCTCCGCGCCTTCCGAGTTGGTCACGCCGGCAACCGCCAGGGCCGCATCCTCGCAAGCCCGTGCCCGCTCGGTCAGCGATTTCTGTGTCGGCACCGTCGCGTCGGCGATATCGAGCTCGGGCGTCTTGCGGCTCAGCTGGTCCGGCTCGGCGAGGCCGCAATAGGGATCCTCGGGCACCGTCCGCGCCATCGCGATCGCCCGCTCGACCAGCTCGTCGAGCGCCTGTCCGCTGTGGTCGGTCGACGAGACAATCGCTTGTTTCTTGCCGATGAGCACACGCAGCCCGAGGTCGCTGCTCTCCTCGCGCTCCAGCTTCTCGATCTTGCCCAGCCGCTGGGTATGGGACAGCGAGGCGCTGTTGACCAACAGGGCATCCGCGGCATCGGCGCCGCGCGCCCGCGCCTTGCGGATCAGGTCGTCGAGCAGCTCGAGCGGCTTGGGCGCATTCTGGCGAGCGGTCTCCATGGGGGGTTCCTTGTCGGCATGGCGAGGACAGCCCCTACTTATGGGCCGCACCGCCGGCCGGCAAGGGCAATCTCTAAGTACCAGGTATCGTACGTGCGACGGGCCTCGCCCTTCGACAAGCTCAGGGTGAGGCCCTCATACTGAGCTTGTCGAAGTATGTGGGCCAGGGCTCGGCGCATCAGGTGTCACCACGACGGCGGAGCGTCGTGGTTGATGCCAACGCTTTTCGGATGACACGTCGCGGCAGCCGGCGCCCGGCGCCGGGCCACGCTCAGTCGTCGCCGACGAGCACCTTGCGGCCATCGTCGGTCAGCTTGCAGACCAGCCAGTCGGCCTTGGTAGGATTGTTGAACCAGGGCTCTGCCCAGCCTTGGCGAATGCAGCTCTTGACGGTCCGGTCGTTGACGCGCCGGCCGTGGTTGTCGAACAGCGGCAGTTTGCCGCCGGCCTGGGCGAGGCCGCGCGCCAGCCAGCGGCGTTGCGAGCCGCTGAGGCGCCCACGGAGGTCGCGCCGCGGCGGCGCCACGCGTACGATCGGCAACGCAATCACATTGCTGGCAGCTTGAGCCGGCATGTCTTCCCCCCAGGGCCAAGCGCAGCGACACCCGCTGCTGAGCCTATGGTAGGCTAGAAGGGAGTCTGCGCCAAGCTCGCGCGGCTCGGACGACCACCATTCGGGTGAGCCATGGCCGCCACGATGATCTACGTCACCTGTTCGGATGAGGCCGAGGCCGGCCGCATCGGCCGCGCCGTCGTCGAGGAGCGCCTGGCCGCGTGCGCCAACATCATTCCGGGCATGCGCTCGCTCTACTGGTGGGACGGTGCGGTGCAGGAGGCCGGTGAGGTGGTCTTGATCGCCAAGACCCGCGCCGAGCGGGTCGCGGCGCTGACGGCGCGCGTCAAGGCGCTGCACAGCTACGACGTGCCGTGCGTCGTCGCGCTGCCGCTGACCGGCGGCAACGCCGACTACTTCGCCTGGATCGAGGCGGAAACCAACGGGGCCGAGACCCGATGAGGCGGCAGGTCAGCCGCCGACCCAACCCCGATCTGGTTGTACGTGAAGCGAGATTGGCGCATCATGAACTGTATCGCGGCCTCACATGGGAAATCCCGGATCAAGCATGGCGCGCCGTTTTGTAGTGGAACCTCCAGGAAGGGGCATCCGCAATGTCGTACGTTGCGAACCTGACGATCTCATCCAAACTAGTGCACAGATCCAGACAAATGATTCACCGTGCGCTGGAGCAACCCGTTGTTTTGTATTCGGAATCAGATTTTCACGGTGACGGCTCTGACTGAGTCGGTGCACTAGTGGTATCCGTTGCCGTGATTGTCGCGGTGACACTCGTCTCCGACGCTATCACCCACCAGAAACTCGCGTTCATTGAGAAGAGCAACGGCTGGACGACGCATACCTATGAGGTTCTTGAGGAGATCCAAGATGTTATGGCTGCCTTGGTCGATCAGGAAACTGGTGTACGCGGCTACCTGCTCTCCGGTGAAGATCGATTTCTGGGACCCTATCGCGTCGGCCTCAAGGCTTATGAGGCCGCGTTAGCAAACAGCAAGAATCTCACGCTTGACAACCCCGCGCAGCAGAAGCGCCTCGACCGCCTGGACGTGTTGGTTAGTCGGTGGAATGAGGCCGTTGCACAGAGGGAAATTTCCCTGATGTCGCAGGTCTCGACCCAGGAACAGGCCCGACGGATAGAAGCAAGCGGCGTCGGCAAGCAGTCCATGGACAGTATTCGCGCCTTGGTCAACGAGATCGGTAATATTGAACGGGATCTTCTGGCGACCCGCGCCACCGATCAGGAAAGAGCCCTTAAGACGGCGAACCTGGCGCTGGCCATCGGCGCAGCTGCGTCACTGCTCTTCGCCGCAGTCACGGGATACCTGCTGAAACAGGGCGTCGCGCGCCAGATCGCAAAATTGACCACGGTCATGCAGCGCTTGGCAAAGGGCGAAGCACAAGTCGAAGTGCCTGGAGTTGGCCGAAGGGACGAGATAGGTCAGATGGCCGAGTCGCTCGAGGTCTTCAAGAGGAATACTGCCGATAAGCAGGTGCTTGAAGCTCTCCTGATGCGGAGTCTATGAGGCCCGGCGCGTTTATGGACCAGCGCGCGCAGCTGAGCTATTGTCAAAAGTTGTGTATGGGTTTGTCATGCGGCGGCGCGATCCTGGCGTTCTCCATTCACGAATTTGACGCCTCGAATGATCTCGGCGAACTGATCTGATCCATTGAGCCTCCGCCATTTCTTGCTGGCCCCCTGGCAAAGCTTGAAGACCATGGCCATCGCCGTCTTGCGTGACAGGCAACCCTTGGTCCGATAGGTGCGAAGGCGAACCGTGGCGAAGGTGCTCTCGATGGGGTTCGTCGTCCGCACATGCTTCCAATGCTCGGCGGGGAAGTCGTAGAAGCTCAGCAAGGCGTCCCGGTCCTTGGCCAGGCAGGCCGTGGCCTTTTCGTACTTCGGTCCGTAGGCTTCCAGGAAGAAGTCGAAGGCGGTCTCCGCGTCCTTCCTGGTTTCGGCCATCCAGATATCCTGCAAGTGACCCTTGGCCTTGTTCTGCCGACCCTTGGGTAGCTTGTTCAAGATATTGCCCGTCTTATGCACCCAGCAGCGCTGCTCGCGGGCGGCCCCGTAGACTTGGCGGAGCGCCTTCCAGAAGCCGAGCGCGCCATCGCCGGTCACCAGTTCCGGGCCGATGCCGAGACCACGCCGCTTGAGATCGAGCAGCACCTCGCGCCAGGATTGTTCGCTCTCGCGGTAGCCGTCGGTGATGGCGATCAACTCCTTGGTTCCGTGATCCGTGGCGCCGATGATAACCAGGATGCATTGCTTCTCCTCTTCCAGGCGGGCGCCAAAATAGATGCCGTCGACCCAGAAGTAGACGTAGCGCTTGGCCGATAAATCACGCCGTTGCCAGCGCTCCATCTCGTCTTGCCAAACTTCCTTCAGTCGCCCGATCGTGGAGGCCGACAGACCCGGGGCCTGTGCCCCCAGCAACGCCGCCAACGCTTCCGAGAAATCGCCGCTGGAGATGCCCCTCAAGTATAGCCACGGCAGCAAATCCTCCAGGCTCTTGGTGCGGCGCAGATAGCGCGGCAGGATCGCCGACGTGAACCGGATGGCGCCGGCACCCTCGCCGGCTCTCCGATCCCGGACACGCGGCTGACGCACGTCCACCGGGCCGATCCCGGTCTGTATCAGCCGTTCCGGCAAGTGGCCATTGCGTACAATCCGGCGACGGCCCCGGTCATCAACCAGCGTCGCATGACCTTCCAGAAACTCGGCAACTTCAGCTTCCACGGCTTGAGCCAGCAACTCACGCGCCCCAGCTCGTAGGACTTCCGTCAACGGGTCATCCTGAAAATTCGATGGGTTCCGAAAGGCAACAACGGTATTCTCTTCCATGGCGTATCCTTCCTTGGCTTAGGTCAAGTGGTGACTGCAACAATCACCAGGATACGCCGCCCTCTTTCCAACGCCGTACACAAGATTCAGCTATACCTCCGCGCAGCGCCGAGCCGGCCATATGCTGGCGGAAACCAAGTCAAGCCCGTTAACCACTGCTTAGTAGGGCAGAGATACTAGTGCACCGATCCAGACAAATGATTCACCGTGCGCTGGAGCAACCCGTTGTTTTGTATTCAGAATCAGGTTTCCACTGTGACGGCTCTGACTGAGTCGGTGCACTAGTGCACCGATCCAGACAAATGATTCACCGTGCGCTGGAGCAACCCGTTGTTTTGTATTCAGAATCAGGTTTCCACTGTGACGGCTCTGACTGAGTCGGTGCACTAGGCTCACTGTCCCAGTACCTCGGCATCCCCTCGCGGGTCGCTCGTTGGTACGGCATGGGCGCTATTGGGAGCCGGTATCGTGTAGCGCACCCGGTTCCTTGGACACAAGTTTGTCTCACGCGGCGGGCCTGATTGAGATCGCGGCGTGCCACGCCTGACGAGCTTGAGCGGGGCTCAGGTAGCCGTTCTTTTCGACGATCCACTGGGCATTGTAGAGTTCGACGAAGTCGCGGACGGCGTCCCGCAGCTCCGCGATGTTGCGGTAGATGCGACCATGGATGATCTGTTCCTTCAGCGTGCGATTGAACCGCTCGGCGACGCCGTTGGTCTGGGGCTCGGCGACGAAGGCGTAGGACGGCTGGATGCCCCAGAACTTGATCTGGTTGGTGAAGTGGTCCGACAGATACTGGGAGCCGTGATCCATCCGCAAGGCCAGCCCCCGAGCCGCGCCGGCCGCGGTCGAGCCATACAGCCCGGCAAGCCCCATGGAGATCGGCTGCAGGGCGGCGAAGCGGTCGCCGCGCTTGCAGACATGCCAGCCGACACACTCGGCGTTCCAATGCTCGACGGCGGTGAAGATCCAGCCCCAGCCGTCGTCCACCGTGAACACCCGAACGCCATCGGTGCCCCACATGAGGTTCGGGGCATGAGTGATGATCTCACCGTCATGGGGATTGCCGCCACGGCGGCGGCAGCGATGGGGCGAGAGCAGATTGTTCTCGCGCATCAGGCGGAGCACCCGCTTGCGGGCAACCCGGATGTCGCGACAGACCCGAAGCCGAGCCCAGACCTTGCGGTAGCCCTCGCCCTCCCTGGGCGATGCCTCCAGGTCGGCTTCGATCGCCACCAGCAGCGCCTGGTCCGAGATCGCGGGCTTCGGTCCCCGACGCTTTGCCGGCGGCTGCTCGGCGTGCTGGCCGGAGGTCATGGCGTAGAACGAGGAGCGGGCCATGCCCCAGGCGGCGCAGACCCGCCGCAGGCCGTAGGCCAGACCCGTGCCGGGCGAGGTGGCGGCACTCATCGCCGCGACCTCCGCCGCCCCAAAGGGCCGAAGGTCTCCGTCTTGGCCTCCAGCAGTTCCACCTGCATGGTCAACTCTCCGATCCGCTTCATGGCGCTATCCAGTTCCGCCTGCACCGGATCGCCCTTGCGTTGCTTGAGCGAGGCGTCGATCCCGCCGATCGCTTTCTCACGCCACTGCTCGAGCCGGAAGATCTCTACGCCCAACTGGCGCGACAGAAGTTGCACCGGCTCGTCACGCAAAAGCCGCAGAACGACCTCACGCTTGCGCGCCACCGTCCATCGCTGGCCAAGTCCCAGCGGGCCTGCCGGCAAAGCCTGGCCTGGGGAAAACGTGGACGAGCCAAGCTCGCCCGCATTTACCACAGGCCCATCAACAGCAACTTTCTTCTCAAAATTATCGGTCATGTTCCGGTCCTCCTTGGACACTTCGATTAAGCCAATTCTGTGTCCAAGGAAATCGGGTCCGACTCAGGGAGCCGGTATCGTCCGATTCCCCAGCCGTCCCTTGTCAGTCCGAAGTCAAAGGTTGCGTCGGCTATGGAGATTACATCGATGGACCTGTTGAGGCAGGAGTTCGAAGGCCTGTGGCGCTATGTCCAGCGCGTCCGTCAGGAGATTGCCGCCATCGACCGGCCGGCCGACGAGGAGCACAAATTCGACAGCACGGGCGATCAGTTGGACGCCATCGTCGAGGCCACGGAAGAGGCCACCAACACGAGCATGGAATGTATGGAGAGCAATGAAGACGCCATCGGTAATCTGCGCAAGCGGATCAGCGATCCCGACCAGGTGGCGCTGCTTGACCAGATCGCCGCCAACGGCAACGAGGTGTTCAAGGCCTGCTCTTTCCAGGACATCACCGGCCAGCGGATCAACAAGGTGGTCAGGTCCATCACCTACGTCGAAGAGCGGGTTAACGCGCTTGTCGATCTCTGGGGCAAGGAGCAGCTGGCCGAGGTCGTGGTGCGGGCGGACCGGGAGAAGACCGCAGACGAGAAGCTCCTCAGTGGCCCGCAACTGAAGGGCAGGGGTCTTTTGCAGGACGATATCGACAAATTTTTCGACTGACACCTCTTCTGTTTGTCCAGGGACGTTTCCCCGGACAGATGACGACGAGCACCCACCAGGGCACAGTCGACCAACCGGACTCTCACGCTGAGTTGCAAGTTGGGGGGCAGCTCAAGGCGGGCGAGCGCATCCAGCCCACACGCATGGCAGCCATGCGGGCGCCCGCGGTTGCCGCGCAGCCGCGCCGCTGGCATTGTACGGACCATGAGCTCGGCGCGCCTGTCACTGTTGTTCTCGGCGATTGGCCACAGCTACATCCACATGTTCACGGCGTTCTACTTCACGATCGCCCTGACGCTGGAAGATGTCTGGGCGATGCCGAATCATGAGCTGATCGCGCTGTGGACGCTGGGCGCGATCCTCGTTGGTGCCGTGGCGCTGCCGGCCGGCTGGCTCGCCAACCGCTGGTCGATGACCGGCATGATGGTCATCTTCTTCATCGGCATGGGCGGCTCTTCCGTCGCCGCCGGGCTCGCCGGCGGCTCGTCGAGCCTGGTCTGGGCGTTGGCCGGCATCGGCGCGTTCGCCGCCATCTATCATCCGGTCGGCATCCCCTGGGTCATCCGCAACTCGATCGGCAGCGGCGGCAAGATCCTCGCCTTCAACGGCATCTTCGGCGGCCTCGGCATCGCCATGGCCGGGATCGTCGCCGGCGGCCTCGCCGATGGCGTGGGCTGGCGCGCCGCGTTCATCGTGCCGGGCCTGGTCACGGTTGCGACCGGCGTCGCCATGCTGGCGTGCCTCGTCAGCGGGCGCATCACCGAGCAGGGGCCGGAGAAGCCGGCGGCGGCGCTGCCGAGCCGCGACGATCGCATGAAGACCTTCGCGATCCTGCTGCTGACGATGTTCGTCTCGGGCATCATCTTTCAGGCGACCCAGGCGGCGATGCCGAAGCTGTTCGACCTGCGCCTGGCCGACATCGTCGGCGACGGCACGCTGGGCGTCGGCCTGTTGGTCGGGCTGGTCTACGGGGTTAGCGCCTTTGCCCAGGTGCTGGGGGGCCATCTGGCCGACCGCATGCCGCTGAAGACGGTCTACGTCATCAGCTGGCTGTTGCAGGTGCCGGTGCTGTTCGCGGCCGCCGCGATCGGCGGCCCGCCGCTGGTCGCCCTTGCCGTGCTGCTGGTCTCGCTCAACTCGAGCTCGCTGCCGGCCGAGAATTTGCTGCTGGCGCGCTACGTGCCGGCGCACCGCCACGGCCTCGCCTTCGGGCTGAAGTTCGTGCTGGCGTTCGGCGCCGGGCCGCTGGCGATCCAGCTGGTTGCCCGCATTCAGGCGGCGACGGGAGAGTTCGTCTGGTTGCTCGGCGCTATGGGCGCCGCCGCCATTGTCGTCGTCGCCGCGGCTATGCTGTTGCCGCGCGACCGGCCAATGGCCGCGCCGTTGCCGCTGGCGGCCGAATAGCCCGCAGCCGCAGGCGGCCGAATGGCCCGCAGCCGCAGGCGGCCGAATGGCCCGCAGCCGCAGGCGGCCGAATAGCCCACAGCCGCAGGCGGCCGAATGGCCCGCAGCCGCAGACGGCCGAATAGCAAGGAGACTGAGATGACCGATCGAACGAGTTGGCGCGTCTATCTGTCCGGTGAGATCCACTCGGACTGGCGCGAACGCATAGCCGCCGGCGTCGCCGCCTCCGAGCTGCCGGTCGAGCTGCTGGCGCCGGTCACCGACCATGCCACGAGCGACGACTGCGCCGCGGCGATCTTCGGTGCCGAGGACCGGTCGTTCTGGCACGACCACAAGGGCGCCAAGCTGAACGCGATCCGCACGCGCACGCTGATCGAGCGTGCCGACGTCGTTGTTGTCCGCTTCGGCGACCGCTACCGGCAATGGAACGCGGCCGTCGATGCCGGCTATGCCGCCGCGCGCGGCACGCCGCTGATCACGCTGCACGCGGCCGATCTGAACCATGCCTTGAAGGAGGTCGACGCCGCTTCCCTGGCCGTGGCCGAGACGCCCGAGCAGGTCGTTGCCGCCCTCGGCTACGCCATCACCGGCGAGCTGGCGCCGCCGGCCCGCGCCGCCGCCGAGTGACAAAACCCGGGGCCGGGGAGGGGACAGCCGGCCCCGGGATCTTGCCCAAGCCACCACTGCAATTGGGGGATTGCAGCGAGGGAGTGGCTCAGGTTTTCCTGCGCGTCGCCACCGACAGCCAGCCGACAACGGCGCAGAACGCGGCCGCCGCGGCTATCACGATCGCCAGGACGGCAATTTCGCCCTCGGTCATCGCGAACCTCCAATCTGGTCCCACCAGACTGGGGGCAACGGCGTCGGCACGCCTTGATCTAGATCAAGGCGCGGCCTCGTGCGCCCGGCTCAGCCCCGCTTGACGACGAGGCCCTGGCCGGTCGGCAGCTCCAGGACCCCGTGGCCGTGGGCGCCGAAGAACTTGTCCTCGGCCTCCTTCTGGGCGCGGTACCACTGCCAGCCATAGTCGTCGAGCACGATCATGCCGCCGGGTTGGACGCGGTCGAACAGCACCTCGAGGGCGCCGATTTCGGCCGAGGCCGAGTTCATATCCAGGTGCAGATAGGCGACCGCCTCCGGGCAGACGTCCGCGAAGACGTCCGGCACCACGCCCTTGACGACCCGGACGTTGGCATAGGGCGCAAACCGGGCCAGCGCCGCCTCGTAGAGCCCGGCTTCCTGATAGCCGCCGGGCCGGACGGGAGAGTCGGCACGATGGGCCTCTGGAATGCCGGCGAACGTGTCGTACAGAAAGAACGTCTTCCGGCGGTCGGCGAAGTCGAGATAGTTGATCACGAAATCGCTGCAGAACCCCTTGTAGACGCCGCATTCGACGAAGTCGCCGGGGATGTCGAGACAGTGCCCGGCGGCCCACGCCTGGGTATGCAGCCGCCAGACCAGGCTGCGCTCCTGCGCCGTCGTGGCGCATTTCTTGAGGGCGGCCTTGAACCGGGGATCGTCGACAAAGCCGACGCAGCGCTCGATCGCGATCAGGTGGTCGGCATGAAAGACCCGCTTATAGAGCGTATCGATCACGCCGATCGCGTGCATAAGGATCTTGTGCCTGCTCTCGTCCAGTCCGTAGAACATGAATGTTCCGCTTGCCGGACCTAGTCCGCGGCGCTCACCGAGGTCGCCCTACGCACCGCGCGGTCCAGCGCCTGGTCGAGGTCGGCGATGATGTCGTCGATCGTCTCGATGCCGATCGACAAGCGCACGACGTCGGGACCGACGCCGGCCGCGATGCGTTGTTCCTCGGTCAGTTGGCGGTGGATCGTCGAGGCCGGGTGGATGATCAGCGAGCGCGTGTCGCCGACGTTGGCGAGGTGGCTCAACAGCTCGACGCTCTCGACCATGCCGACGCCGGTCTCGTAGCCGCCCTTGACGCCGATCGTGAAGACCGAGCCGGCGCCCTTCGGCAGGTACTTCGCCGCCAGCGCGTTGAACGGGCTCGACTTGAGGCCGGCGTAGGAGACCCATGCGACGGCGGGGTGGCCTTCCAGGTGCTCGGCCACGGCCTGGGCGTTTTCGACGTGGCGCTGCATGCGCAACGGCAGCGTCTCGATGCCGGTGAGGATCTGGAAAGCGTTCATCGGCGACAGCGTCGGGCCGAGGTCGCGCAGCGCCACGGCCTTGACCTTCGTCGAGAAGCCGAAGTCGCCGAAGGTCTCGTAGAACGTGAGGCCGTGATAGGCCGGGTCCGGCTGGGTCATCGATGGGAACTTGTCGTTCTGGCCCCAATCGAAGCGGCCGCTTTCGACGACGGCGCCGCCCATCGCCGTGCCGTGGCCGCCGAGGAACTTGGTCATCGAGTGCACGATGATGTCGGCGCCCCAGTCGAACGGCTGGCACAGATAGGGCGTCGCCATCGTGTTGTCGACGATCAGCGGGATGCCGGCCTCGCGCGCCAGCGCGCCCAGCGGTTCGATGTCGACGACGATGCCGCCGGGATTGGCCAGGTTCTCGGCAAAGATCGCCTTGGTGCGCGGCGTCAGCGCGGCGCGGAAGTTCTCCGGGTCCGTCGGGTCGACGAAATGGGCGGTCCAGCCGAACTTCTTGAACGTGTGCGTGAACTGGGTGATCGACCCGCCATATAGGTTGCGGGATGTGACGAACTCGTCGCCCGGCTCGAGCAGGACGAAGAACGCCAGCAGCTGCGCGGCGTGGCCGCTCGCCGCTGCCACCGCGGCCCGGCCGTGCTCCAGCGCCGCGACCTTCTCCTCGAGCGCCGAGACCGTGGGGTTGGTCAGCCGCGAGTAGATGTAGCCGAAGGTCTGCAGGTTGAACAGCGACGCCGCGTGGTCGACGTCGTCGAACACGTACGCGTTCGTCTGATAGATCGGCACATTGCGCGCGCCGGTCGTCGGGTCCGGCGCGGCGCCGGCGTGCAGTGCCAGCGTTTCGAAACCCGGCGGCTTGTACTTGGCGGCATCGTGCGTGCTCATGCGCGGATCCGTTTGCTGCGGCGGCTCGTGATGACGCGGGTGTTGACGCCGCTCCAGCCGAGCTCGCCGGACAGCCGCCCGTACTCGATCTTCGGACAGCGGTTCATGATGACCGTGCGGCCGGCCGCTTCGCCGACGGCGGCAGCAGCGTCGTTGCGGATGCCCAGCTGCATCCAGACGACCGGCGCATCGATCGCGACCGCTTCCTCGACGATCGGCCCGACCTGGTCGGCGCGGCGGAAGATGTCGACCATGTCGACCTTGACGGGCACGTCCTTGAGCGTGGCGTATGCGGTCTCGCCCAGAATCTCCTGGCCGGCCGCGCGCGGGTTCACCGGGACCACGCGATAGCCCTTTTCCTGCAGATACTTCATCGCGAAATAGCTCGGCCGGTTCCAATGCGGGCTGATCCCGACCATGGCGATCGTGTCGGTCTCGGCGAGGATGCGGCGGATCAGCCAGTCCGGGTAATAGAGGTCGTTCATCATGTCCGCCACTTCGGCGGGCGCTTCTCGATGAAGGCGTCGATCCCTTCGGCGGCGTCCCGGTCCATCATGTTGCGCGCCATCTCCTCGCCGGCGAACGCGTAGGCGTCCTCGAGCCCCATTTCGAGCTGCCGATAGGTGGCCTGCTTGCCGAGCGCCAGCGCGTAGGCGCTCTTCGCCGCCAGAACGTCGGCCAGCGCGCGCGCCGCCGCGTCCAGCCGGTCGGCCGGCACGACGCGGTTGACGAGGCCGATCTCGGCCGCCCGCGCGGCATCGATGAACGCGCCGGTCAGCAGCATCTCCATCGCGTGCTTGCGGGCCAGGTTACGGCCCAGCGCGACCCCCGGCGTCGAGCAGAACAGGCCGACATTGATGCCCGAGGTCGCGAACCGCGCGTCCGCCGCGGCAACCGCCAGATCGCATGTCGCGACGAGCTGGCAGCCGGCCGCGGTGGCGATGCCGTGGACTCGGGCGATCACCGGCTGCGGCAGCCGCGTCAGGGTCAGCATCAGGCGGCTGCAGGCCGCGAACAGCGCCTGCTGATAGCCGTGGTCGGGATTCGCGCGCATCTGCTTCAGGTCATGGCCGGCACAGAATGCGCGGCCGGCCCCGCCGACGACGACGACGCGCACGGTTGTGTCGCCGGCGATCGCGTCGAGCACCTGCTGCAGCGCGGCAAGCATCTCCACCGACAGCGCGTTCAGCGACTTCGGACGGTTCAGCGTCAGCGCCGCGACGCCGTCCACGTCCTCGCGCAATAAATACGGCGCGGCTTCGACAGGCGCCGAAGTCGCGGTCTCCAGTCCCATAGAACCCTCGTTGGTGCCGGTCGCGGCGCCACTGTGCCCCGCGTCACCCCGGGGCGCAAGGCTCCTAGGCTAGTGCCCATCCGAAAACGCTAAAACACTGAAATAACTGAGTGAATCGTCTATTTTTGGAGCCAGGCTCCGGCGGTTTCGGCTATGCTGTTGGGAACAAGCCACTGTACCCAAAGGCAAACACCAAACCGCCGGAGGTGACCATGCGCGAAGAGCGCACCGTCCAGGGCAGTATATTCGATCTGTTTTCGCCGCACGAGATCGGTCGTGAACTCGCGGCGATGTCTGCCTGGCTCGACGGCGAGGCCGCGGTGGTGCGCCTGGTCGCCGCAGACCTCGGCATCGGTCGGGTCAGGCAGACCGGGCGCCACGGGCTGAGCGCCGATGCGGCGTTGCGCTGCGCGCTGCTCAAGCAGTACTTCCAGCTGAGCTACGAGGAGCTGGCCTTTCTGCTGTCGGATTCGGCATCGCTGCGCGCGTTCGCTCGACTGCCGTTCGGCTGGTCGCCGAAGAAGTCGGCGCTGCACAGCGCCATCGGCGCCATCGCCGCCGCCACCTTCGAGTGCCTCAACCGGATGCTGCTGGCGCGCGCCGCGACGGCCAAGCTGGAGAGCGGCGCCAAGGTCCGGTTCGACAGCACGGTCGCCGAGACCGCCATCCATGCGCCCACCGACTCCAGCCTGTTGTGGGATGCCGTGCGGGTCATGGTGCGGCTGTTGCGTCAAGCCGACGTCGTGCTACCCGCCTGGCCCTGGCGCGACCACACGCGCCTGGCCAAGAAGCGCGCCCGCGCCATCGAGTACAGTCGTGGCAACAACCGGCAGCGGCTGTACCGCGAGCTGCTCGCCAAGACCCGCGCGACGCTCGCCTATCTGCACGACGCCATGGCGCGGCTGGCCGACGATCCCGCGCCGGTGGCCGCGGCCTGGCGCGCCGAGGCCGAACACTTCGTGCCGCTGATCGAACGCATCATCGACCAGACCGAGCGCCGTGTCTTGCATGGCGAGAAGGTGCCGGCCGCCGACAAGCTCGTCAGTCTGTTCGAGCCCCATAGCGACATCATCGTCAAGAGCCGCCGCCAGGTCTCCTACGGCCACAAGCTCAACCTGGCCAGCGGCGCCAGCGGTCTCATCCTCGACATCGTCGTCGAGCAGGGCAACCCGGCCGATGCCGAGCGCTTCGTACCCATGGTCGACCGCCAGATCGCGATCTACGGCCGGCCGCCCAGGCAACTCGCCGCCGACGGCGGCTGCGCCAGCACCGGCAACCTCGCCGCCGCCAAGAACAAGGGCGTCGAGGACGTCGCCTTCCACAAGAAATGCGGCCTTGCCATCACCGACATGGTCAAGAGCCGCTGGGTCTACCGCCGACTGCGCAACTTCCGCGCCGGCATCGAGGCCGCCATCTCATGCCTCAAGCGCGCCTACGGTCTGGGCCGCTGCACCTGGAAGGGGCTCGAACACTTCAAGTCCTACGTCTGGGCCGCCGTCGTCGCCCACAACCTCGCCGTGCTGGCCCGCCTCAAACCGGCATAGCCGCCAACCCGACACGTCCGATCCACCAGCACCGACGGCCGCCGATCCCGCCGGCCTGCCTCGATCACGCGCCGCTCGTCACCGGCACCCCGTCACTGGACTCTGGAACGCATCTACAGCCCCCGTACCCACAAAACACGTCGCTCAAACGCGCAGCCTTACACTAAATCTAGTCGTTTATGGATGGGCACTAGCTAGTGCCCATCCGGAAACGCTAAAACACTGAAATAACTGAGTGAATCGTCTATTTTCGGAGCCAGGCTCCGGCGGTTTCGGCTATGCTGTTGGGAACAAGCCACTGTACCCAAAGGCAAACACCAAACCGCCGGAGGTGACCATGCGCGAAGAGCGCACCGTCCAGGGCAGTATATTCGATCTGTTTTCGCCGCACGAGATCGGTCGTGAACTCGCGGCGATGTCTGCCTGGCTCGACGGCGAGGCCGCGGTGGTGCGCCTGGTCGCCGCAGACCTCGGCATCGGTCGGGTCAGGCAGACCGGGCGCCACGGGCTGAGCGCCGATGCGGCGTTGCGCTGCGCGCTGCTCAAGCAGTACTTCCAGCTGAGCTACGAGGAGCTGGCCTTTCTGCTGTCGGATTCGGCATCGCTGCGCGCGTTCGCTCGACTGCCGTTCGGCTGGTCGCCGAAGAAGTCGGCGCTGCACAGCGCCATCGGCGCCATCGCCGCCGCCACCTTCGAGTGCCTCAACCGGATGCTGCTGGCGCGCGCCGCGACGGCCAAGCTGGAGAGCGGCGCCAAGGTCCGGTTCGACAGCACGGTCGCCGAGACCGCCATCCATGCGCCCACCGACTCCAGCCTGTTGTGGGATGCCGTGCGGGTCATGGTGCGGCTGTTG
Source organism: Alphaproteobacteria bacterium (assembly GCA_965261585.1). Classification (GTDB taxonomy): domain Bacteria; phylum Pseudomonadota; class Alphaproteobacteria; order UBA6615; family UBA6615; genus CBDHDN01. Next base: position 2,595 of record CBDHDN010000019.1, on the reverse strand, counting down.
CGTCAAGCCGACGTCGTGCTACCCGCCTGGCCCTGGCGCGACCACGCGCGCCTGGCCAAGAAGCGCGCCCGCGCCATCGAGTACAGTCGTGGCAACAACCGGCAGCGGCTGTACCGCGAGCTGCTCGCCAAGACCCGCGCGACGCTCGCCTATCTGCACGACGCCATGGCGCGGCTGGCCGACGATCCCGCGCCGGTGGCCGCGGCCTGGCGCGCCGAGGCCGAACACTTCGTGCCGCTGATCGAACGCATCATCGACCAGACCGAGCGCCGTGTCTTGCATGGCGAGAAGGTGCCGGCCGCCGACAAGCTCGTCAGTCTGTTCGAGCCCCATAGCGACATCATCGTCAAGAGCCGCCGCCAGGTCTCCTACGGCCACAAGCTCAACCTGGCCAGCGGCGCCAGCGGTCTCATCCTCGACATCGTCGTCGAGCAGGGCAACCCGGCCGATGCCGAGCGCTTCGTACCCATGGTCGACCGCCAGATCGCGATCTACGGCCGGCCGCCCAGGCAACTCGCCGCCGACGGCGGCTGCGCCAGCACCGGCAACCTCGCCGCCGCCAAGAACAAGGGCGTCGAGGACGTCGCCTTCCACAAGAAATGCGGCCTTGCCATCACCGACATGGTCAAGAGCCGCTGGGTCTACCGCCGACTGCGCAACTTCCGCGCCGGCATCGAGGCCGCCATCTCATGCCTCAAGCGCGCCTACGGTCTGGGCCGCTGCACCTGGAAGGGGCTCGAACACTTCAAGTCCTACGTCTGGGCCGCCGTCGTCGCCCACAACCTCGCCGTGCTGGCCCGCCTCAAACCGGCATAGCCGCCAACCCGACACGTCCGATCCACCAGCACCGACGGCCGCCGATCCCGCCGGCCTGCCTCGATCACGCGCCGCTCGTCACCGGCACCCCGTCACTGGACTCTGGAACGCATCTACAGCCCCCGTACCCACAAAACACGTCGCTCAAACGCGCAGCCTTACACTAAATCTAGTCGTTTATGGATGGGCACTGGACTAGGCCCAAACCACAGCCAGGCACAACAGGAAAGTTGAGCCAACAGGGATTAGTAAAGTCACCGGCCGGAAGATCACGCTCGACCATCTCGCGCAGGCAGGGCCTACGAGGTCTGCACCAGTCGTTCGCACGCCGAAAGAATCCGGAGCGCCACATCCAACCCTGAATCATGGTGAGTCTTCGAGAGGCCGTCCACCCGCTCCCGCGCCACCGTCACGGCGTTGGAGCCATGCCGTTCGACGAGTTCCTTCGCGGCGCGGTCTATGTCAGCTTCGTTGAACGCCAAGAGCCACGAACCCGGTGTGCTGCGACACAAGGCGAAAACGAATACGGTTTTTCACGAGCGGTCAAGTAGCCGGCGAACCGCGCCATACCGAAGCGCCGGTCGCGGATCAATCTTCTATCGGGCACGGCCCCATTCGGGGCTACTGGAACAGGCCCGGTCATAAACAAGTGCCTGGGGAGAACTGCCGACACCAGGCCTGGACAGGGGTAACTGCCCACGGATCCGAGGAGAAACGCCACCCGGCGTCGGCCCGGCCGAAGCTACGTGGGTGGCCCCTAACAGCTTGCTAATGCTTGGTCCTGCCCCAACCAGGGCCTTAATGCACGCTGACAGTTTCCACCGCATCGGAGCGCAATAGCGCGTCGCGAACCGTCTCCCAGATCTGATCTTCGGTTGGGAAAACACCGGACCAGAATTCGAGCTCGCCGGTAAAGTTGCCGGCGTCAGAGCAGACCGTCACGGTCGCGCTGCCGTCCTGCCCCCGCCTCACGGCAAGCTTCATGCTGACCCAGCGCCCGTCGAACTCTCGACAGTCTGCAGGCTAGGGCGTTCGACAACCGCTACTAATTCGTGTTACGCGTCGTTGGTGGTGCTGCCGACCGGCGCACTCGCGACGTTCCCCTCGTCGACAAGGTCTTTGCCCCGCGCGACCGCGAGGGCGCTTGGGTCGACTTCGCGCCGGCAGTCTGACGCGGCTCGGGCACCGTGTCCGCGTCGATGCCGAGCCGCAGGCCGAGGGCGCGAAACGCGGCGTCGAGCTGATCGAGCCGTGACGTATGCTTCACGTTGAACAGTCGATCCACCTGGGGCCCGTGCCATTTCAGGCGGCGGCCAAGCTCGCGCTTGCTGATGCCGTCCTTACGGGCCGCCTGGTACAGACGGACCTTGATGGCGATCTGGGTCGGCAGCACCACGCGGCGGCGGCCGGCGGACGGCTCCGGCACATCGTCGCGCTGCGCAATGCGGACGGCGATCGCCGCTTCGAGAATATCGCTTGCCCGGGCCAGAGCATCCTGTCGGCCGGTACAGTCAATGGTCACTTCTGGAAAATCGGGACAGGTCGCCACGACGGCGTCCGCCCTCTTGGAGACCCTAATGGGATAGCTGAGCACTTTGAGACGCCCCCCGGCTGGTTCTTTTTTACAACGACCGGGGGTTCGTTGAAAGTCCGATGACTATCGATGGCCGAGCGTTTGCGTTGCCGCCGGACAGCCCGATAAAGGGCAGCCACGGAGGCGACGATGGCCAGGACACGGGTGGCGATCTACGCCGGGGTCAGCACGGATGGCCAGTCCGT
>CBDHDN010000018.1:0-18059 GCA_965261585.1 Alphaproteobacteria bacterium | reverse complement strand
CCGCGATCGTGCGGCGCGGCATAGTCGATGTCCGGCCCGCGCGGCACGATTCGCGTCGGGTTGATCGATTCGTGGCTGCCGTAATAGTGCTGCTTAATATGGGATAGGTTCACCGTCTCGGCGACGCCCGGGGTCTGGTAGAGCTCGAGCGTGTAGTTCCACAGGTTCGGGTAGTCCCTGAGCCGTCGCAGGTTGCACTTGAAGTGCCCGTGATAGACCGGATCGAAGCGCACCAGGGTCGGGAACAGGCGCCAGTCGGCCTCGGTGATGCGATTGCCGGTGACGTAGCGGTGCCGGCCGAGCCGCGCCTCGAGGCCGTCGAGGGTGCCGAACAGCGCCATCACTGCTTCCTCGTAGGCCACTTGCGTGCCGGCGAAGCCTGACTTGTACACCCCGTTGTTGAGGTTGTCGTAGACCTCGTCGTTGACGGCATCGATCTCCTCGCGCGCCTCCGCCGAGTAGAAATCAGCCTCGGCGTTGCCCCATTCGTCGAAGGCGCTGTTGAACATGCGGATGATTTCCGACGATTCGTTGCTGACGGTCGTGCCGGTTTGCTTGTCCCAGAGCACCGGGACCGAGACCCGGCCCGAGTAGTTGGGCACGGCGGCCGTGTAGACTTGGTGCAGATGGCTGGCGTTGTTGATCGGGTCGGCGACGACGCCGTCGCCCGGTGCGAACGTCCAGCCTTCGTCGCCCATGAACCAGTGCGTGACGGAGACCGTGATCAGATCTTCGAGGCCCTTGAGGCGGCGGAAGATCAGGGTCCGGTGCGCCCACGGGCAGGCGTACGAGACATACAGGTGATAGCGCCCCGGCGCCGCCTTGAAGCCGCCGCGGCCCGACGGCCCGGGGCTGCCGTCGGCGGTGACCCAGTCGCGCAGCTGGCTGGCGGCCCGGATGAAGCGGCCGCCGCTGCGCTTCGGGTCGTAGCCGGCGGCGCGCCAGACGCCGTCAACGAGTCTGCCCATGTCGGTCCCTCCGGTGCGCGGCCCCGCGCGGTTGTCGTCAGGCGGCCCGGCGACTTGGGCCTTCGTCGACTACCTCGTCGGCTGCTTCCGGCCGGTGCCGCCGTGGGGCCGAGGTCGCCAGCTGATAGTTTAGCTCACCAATTGAGAAGGGGTGTGATGGCCGTCACCGCGCGTGCAGGGCATGGCAGCGAAAATTTGCGCGACCCGTGTCCCGCTCTCAAGGCTGCTGTTGGAGGGTCACTCTATCATGGCGTGCCCACGGCGAATTTGGCCGGCCTGGGGCCTGGCAATGGTGATGGCGCAGGCACGTTTTCCATTCAGAGATCGTCGCTGGACACAGCTTCGAGGGGAGAGGGACATTCGCCTGGCCATCGGTATCCATTACGGCGAGGTCGTGCTTGGTGGCATCGGCTCGGCGCGCCGCTTGGAATCCGCGGTGCGGGGCGACACGGCGAACGTGGCGAGCCGACTGGGGCGACTAACACGCGAACTAGACTGTCATGTTGTCGTAGGCAACGACGTCGTGAGAGGCGTTCGCAACCAGGCAGCCGGCCAGTCGGATGAGTTGCTCGCCGGTTTTCGGGAAGTTGAGCCACGGCCGCTCCGTGGACGCGGGGAAACCGCCGCGATGTATGCAATTGTCGCCCAAGACCGGGTTTATCAACAGTCTCGACCCGGAGCGCCCTTCTCCTCGGTGGAAGCCGGCGCTCCCTATCAGGCGTCGCATTGCGTAGAATGCGGTGGGACATGTCCCTGAGGGCAGGCATGGTCGAGGACGTTCAGCGCAGACTTGCAGCTATCCTTGCCGCCGATGTGGTCGGGTACTCGCGGCTCATGGGCGAGGACGAAGAGGCGACGCTCGTCACCCTTAAGGCCTACCGCCAGGTAATTGATGGGCTAGTCGAGCGTCACAAGGGGCGCGTGTTCGGGAGTGCAGGCGACAGTGTCATCGCCGAGTTCCCGAGCCCGGTCGAAGCTGTTCGCTGCGCTATAGCCGCCCAAAGAGAACTTGGTCATCGCAACAACCAACTAAACGCCGCTCAGCGCATGTACTTTCGCATCGGCGTCAACCTGGGCGATGTCATCGTTGAACACGCTAACCTCTACGGTGATGGCGTGAACGTTGCGGCGAGGCTCGAAGCGCTTTCTGAGCCTGGAGGCGTCTGCATCTCTCGAACCGTGCACGAACTTGTCCACGAAAAGCTTCAACTCGTTTTCGACGACTTGGGCAACCAGTCAGTCAAGAATATCGACAGGCCGGTGCACGCATACCGCGTTCGGATCGACGGTTCGAAACGATATCGAAAAAAACGTTCGTGTAGCGCACCCGGTTCCTTGGACACAAGTTTGTCTCACGCGGCGGGCCTGATTGAGATCGCGGCGTGCCACGCCTGACGAGCTTGAGCGGGGCTCAGGTAGCCGTTCTTTTCGACGATCCACTGGGCATTGTAGAGTTCGACGAAGTCGCGGACGGCGTCCCGCAGCTCCGCGATGTTGCGGTAGATGCGACCATGGATGATCTGTTCCTTCAGCGTGCGATTGAACCGCTCGGCGACGCCGTTGGTCTGGGGCTCGGCGACGAAGGCGTAGGACGGCTGGATGCCCCAGAACTTGATCTGGTTGGTGAAGTGGTCCGACAGATACTGGGAGCCGTGATCCATCCGCAAGGCCAGCCCCCGAGCCGCGCCGGCCGCGGTCGAGCCATACAGCCCGGCAAGCCCCATGGAGATCGGCTGCAGGGCGGCGAAGCGGTCGCCGCGCTTGCAGACATGCCAGCCGACACACTCGGCGTTCCAATGCTCGACGGCGGTGAAGATCCAGCCCCAGCCGTCGTCCACCGTGAACACCCGAACGCCATCGGTGCCCCACATGAGGTTCGGGGCATGAGTGATGATCTCACCGTCATGGGGATTGCCGCCACGGCGGCGGCAGCGATGGGGCGAGAGCAGATTGTTCTCGCGCATCAGGCGGAGCACCCGCTTGCGGGCAACCCGGATGTCGCGACAGACCCGAAGCCGAGCCCAGACCTTGCGGTAGCCCTCGCCCTCCCAGGGCGATGCCTCCAGGTCGGCTTCGATCGCCACCAGCAGCGCCTGGTCCGAGATCGCGGGCTTCGGTCCCCGACGCTTTGCCGGCGGCTGCTCGGCGTGCTGGCCGGAGGTCATGGCGTAGAACGAGGAGCGGGCCATGCCCCAGGCGGTGCAGACCCGCCGCAGGCCGTAGGCCAGACCCGTGCCGGGCGAGGTGGCGGCACTCGTCGCCGCGACCTCCGCCGCCCCAAAGGGCCGAAGGTCTCCGTCTTGGCCTCCAGCAGTTCCACCTGCATGGTCAACTCTCCGATCCGCTTCATGGCGCTATCCAGTTCCGCCTGCACCGGATCGCCCTTGCGTTGCTTGAGCGAGGCGTCGATCCCGCCGATCGCTTTCTCACGCCACTGCTCGAGCCGGAAGATCTCTACGCCCAACTGGCGCGACAGAAGTTGCACCGGCTCGTCACGCAAAAGCCGCAGAACGACCTCACGCTTGCGCGCCACCGTCCATCGCTGGCCAAGTCCCAGCGGGCCTGCCGGCAAAGCCTGGCCTGGGGAAAACGTGGACGAGCCAAGCTCGCCCGCATTTACCACAGGCCCATCAACAGCAACTTTCTTCTCAAAATTATCGGTCATGTTCCGGTCATCCTTGGACACTTCGATTAAGCCAATTCTGTGTCCAAGGAAATCGGGTCCGACTCAGAAAAAAACGTTCGAGGCATGGGCGCCGGACTACAGTTAGCACAATCCTGATCCTATTTGTGGGGGGCGGAGCATTTGTTGCTTTGCTCCTCAAGACGCCAAACGACGAACAACATGGCGTTCCCACCGTGGCCGTCGCTCAGTTTAGCAGCATTGGCGGCGGTGATGAGCAAACGGCCTTCAGTGAGGGTCTCACAGAGGATCTAGTGATAGCGTTATCCGCCAAGACCGACCTACGCATTATTTCTAGTGGTCGTGCGGAGAGTGGTGATATCGCCACCGGTCGGTCTGATCGTGATGCACACTATCGGCTAGAGGGAGCGTCCGCCAGGTAGGCGAACAGATTCGGATTACTGCGTCTCTGATCTCGGTTGAGAGCGGGTTCCATCTTTGGGGCGGACGATATGACAGAGAAGCGCGCGACACTCTGGTCGTACAGGATGAAGTTGCCCAAAAGATCGTTGCATCACTCGCGGACAAACTTTTGGTGTCGGAAGCGGACCGCCTCGCGAGTCCCAGAGGTCAGTCAGTTTTTGTCATGGGTTTAGCGGCGCTCGGAAGGCTCGCCGAGCGTACTCTTACGTTCTCATCGAATCTGTTTGGGGTGGAGCCGACGCCCGAATCGTAGGGACGTCCAACACTGGAGCCTATATGATGACCGAACTACGGACCTACCTATTGCCAATTCTGATGGGCCTAGTGGTCCTGCTCCCGTATTCACAACCCTCCGCCCAAGACTTTGCAGAGGTAGTGAATAAGCACGGACAGTTCGATGACAACATCTTTGTGGCGGGACGGAGCATATCCGTCGATGCACAGGTTGAGGGAGATGTCGTTTCGTTTGGCGAAAACGTGGTAATAGCGGGCCTTGTTGTGGGCGACATACTAGCAGCGGGCCGGACGATCACCGTGGAGGGGTTGCCGGTGAACGGATTAGAGTCGGCGGCTCGATCGGTAGGGACCTGACGGCGCGCGGGCGGACAATAACCGTCTCGGGCAGGATTGCCGGTGACGCCGACCTGGCTGGCGAGGCAATATCCATCTCATCATCGGCTCATATCAGCGGAGATTTAATTATCCACAGTATAGACGAAGCCGAAATAGAGCCGGGCGCTGAAATCCTGAGAGACACTATCTTCATTCGCTCCGATGGTCCAAGAATAAATGGCCGACCGCATGTTCGCCGTTGGTAGTGCGCTTGGATTGGCCTTTTTCGTCGGGCTGTTTTTACTTGGCTCACTGCAAACTCTCCTCTTTCCGAATTCGTTTACGGCAGCGCTGAGAAGGCTAAACCGCCCATGGGGGACACTCGGCGTAGGCCTTGCGCTCCTCGCCGTTGGTCCAATTGCGATGTTTCTGATCGGGATCACGGTCATTGGGATTCCCATCACAATCGTCCTTGCGGCGTTGTTCGTAGTAGCGCTCTTGTTGGGCTTTCTTGTCGCTGCTGGCACCCTGGGCCGCGTTTTTGCACGACTTGTCGGTCGGGATGCCGACATCTCATTCTGGGCTCGAGTGGCCGCGCTCGCCGCTGGACTTCTCTTCTTGGCCGTTGTCGGGCTTATTCCAGTCGTCGGCACCTTCGTCTTGGCCCTGGCGCTCGTGTTTGGTCTCGGTGCCGTAGGCCTTCAAGCTTGGCGTTCAGGCCAGTCCCGACGCTTGGGGTACCAAGCGTCGGGATCAGAGCCCTAACGACCCTCGCGGCGCCAGGCGAGCAGGAGGCCGCCGAGGCCGAGCAGCAGGATCACGACGGCCGGCCAAAGCGGCAGCTCCGAGACGCCGGTGACCGTGAAGTCGCCGTTGCGCTGCAGGCCGAACCACGGCCGGCTGCCGCCCGCGGCGGCGCCGAACATCGTGCGCTCGGGCGCCAGCAGCCGGATGTCGGGCCTCGTGTTGTCGGCGAGCCATGCAACGCCGCCGCCGCTCGCCGCCGCGAACGGCACCAGGTGCGCCGGCGTCGTCCTGACGTCGCTGAACTCGCGCGGATTGAGTGCGCCGACGGCGGCCAGGGTCGTGCGTTCGCCATCGCCCAGACTGTACAGGCCGGCCTCGTCGACCGGCAGCGTGCCGACCGCGCGGCCCTGACCGACCTCCTCCAGGACGACGTCGGCCGTGCGGCCGGACGGGAACGTGACGGTGACGGCGCGCTCGTCGGCCTCGAGGCTGCGCCGGGTGATCGTCAGCTGGTCGCCGCGGAGCTCGGCCCGCAGGCTGTCCTCCTCGAGCTCCGGCTCCTTCATCAGCCAGTGGGACAGCCGGCGCAGCAACTCGGCGTGCGGCCCGCCGCCCTCATAGCCGCGCGCCCATAACCAGATGTGGTCGCTCATCAGCTGGGCGACGCGGCCCTCGCCGACCCGGTCGAGCACCAACAGCGGCCGGTCGCGGGCGCCGTCCATGATGACGGTGCCGGAGCGGGGCTCGGCCTCGATATGGCGGAACCAGCGGCCCCAGGACGGCGTGTCGCTGCCGGCGTCGGGCAGGGAGGCGGTCACGGGATGGCGCCGTCCGGCGTCGGTGACGCGGGCGCGGAAGCTTTCCTCGAACACTGTGCCCGTCGGTTCGGCCGGCAGGACGCTGGCCAGCGGCGTGCGGTACAGGCTGCGCGCCGAGGCGAAGTTGGGACCCGCCGCCTCGAGCAGCGCCCCGCCGGCGGCGACGTAGCTGGCGATATTGCCGAGGTAGAGCTTCGGCAGCACGCCGCGCCGCTGATAGCGGTCGAAGATAACGAGGTCGAAGTCGTGCAGGTTGATCTCGAACAGCTCGCGGATCGGGAAGGCGATCAGGCTGAGCTCGCGCACCGGCGTGCCGTCCTGCTTTTCCGGCGGCCGCAGGATCGTGAAATGGACCAGGTCGACCGACGGGTCGGCCTTCAACAGGTTGCGCCAGGTGCGTTCGCCCGGATGGGGCTCGCCCGAGACCAGCAGCACGCGCAGACGATCGCGCACGCCGTTGACAACGATGACGGTACGGTTGTTGGCGCGCGTCAGTTCGCGCGGCCCGTCCTCGACGGTCAGCTCGTAGACGCTGGGGCCACCGCGGTCGATGATCAGATTGATCGTGTGGTCGGTGCCGACCGGGGCCAGCAGAGTCCGGCCGGGGTCGGCGCCGTCGCGCCGCAGGGTCAGGCGCGCCTGGCGGATGCCGGCGCCGGGCGGGTCGGCGACGCGGATCGTCAGCCGCGCCGACTGGCCGACGATGCCGAACGTCGGTGCCCGAACGACCGACAGCCGGCGGTCGCCCTCGTCGCGGTCGCCGGAGAGCATCACGTGCAGCGGGCCGCCCAGATCGAACGCCCGCGCCGCCTCCGGCAGGTCATGGACCTGGCCGTCGGTCAACATGAACGCGCCGGCAAAGCGGCGCCGCGGTATGTCGGCCATGGCCCGTTCGAGCGCCGTGAACAGCCGGGTACCGTCAACCGGCCCACCAGCGCCGCCGCCGGGCCCGACCCTGACGACCCGCAGCTCCACGTCGCGCGCCTCGCCGAGGCGCTCGCGAATCGCCTCGATGGCCGCCGCGGTGCGGGCCCGGCGCTCGCCGATGTCCTGGCTGGCCGTCTCATCGACGACGGCGACGGCGATGTCGCTGAGCGGCTCGCGCTCTTCCAGCACGAGCGCCGGGTTGGCCAGCGCCACGAGCTGAGCGACGGCGGCGAGCATGCGCCAACCCAGGCCGGGCGCCTGGCGGACCAGGCCGACGGCCAGGACGGCGGCGCTGAGCGCGACCAGGCCGTGCAGCACGGCCGCGGGCACGAGCGGACTCCAGCCGAGTGAAACCGTATTCATTGGCCGAGGCGCTCCAGGATCGCCGGGACGTGGACCTGATCGGCCTTGTAGTTGCCGGTCAGGGCGTACATCACCAGGTTGACGCCGAACCGAATGGCCATCTCGCGCTGGCGCTCGCCGCCGGGCACAACCGGGAACATCGGCCGGCCGAACTCGTCGTTGGCCCAGGCGGCGGCCCAGTCATTGGCGCCGACGATGAACGGTGAGACGCCGTCATTGACGCGGCTGTCGGGCTGCTGCACCCACAGATTGCCGCCGGTCCAGCGGCCCGGGAAATCCTGCAGCAGATAGAACGACTTCGTCAGCACGTGATCGGGCGGCACGGGAACCAGCGGCGGCACGTCCAGACCGGCGACCAGCTCGCGCAGCTTCAGTGTCCCCGGCCCGACGCCGCCGATGCCGGCGACCTGCTGATCGCGCGTATCGAACAGGATCGTGCCGCCTTGGCGCATGTAGCTGTTGAGGCGCTGGCGGACGTCGTTCGACAGGGCCGGCTGATCGGCCGTTATCGGCCAGTAGAGCAGCGGGAAGAACGCCAGTTCGGTGGTCTTGACGTCGACGCCGACCGGATCGCCCGGTTCGACCGACGTACGGCGGCGCAGGATCTCGCTGAGCCCGGTCAGGCCGGCGGCACTGACCGTGTCGACGTCCTGGTCGCCGGTCAGCACATAGGCCAGACGCGTCGAGGTGGTCGCCGCGATCGCCACGGCGTCGTCGCCGGCGGCGCTGCGGCGCACCAGCTCGTCGGTGCTCTGGGCGCGCGCATCGGTCACGAGAAGCGCACCGGCTCCGAGCACGACGAATGCGATCGCCGTCGCCGTGGCGTCGCCGCGCGGGCGCATCCGGCGCTGCCCGATACCGGGCAGCAGCCCGCGCAGGGCCAGCGCCAGGACGAAATCGCCGAGCAGCAGCGCCAGCGCCGCCAGCAACAGCCAGGGCTTGAGGTCGACCTGGGTGTCGGTGCCGAAGGTGGTCCGGGAGACGCCGGCGGGCAGCGGCGGCAGCCCCGCGATCGTGTCGAGGGCCGCGGTCAGGTTCAACGCCCGGCGCGCGATGTCGCTGCCATAGAAGCCCGGCGGCGTGCGCGGCGTGACCCGGGCCTCGGCGAAACCGCCGGCCGGTATCGGCGCGGCCAGGGCCGGCGGCTCGCCGGCGACGGCGAAGGCGTCCAGCGTCGTCAGCGGCGGCAGCGGGAGCGAGCCGTCGGCGGCCGCCACGCCTTGGCTGAGGGCGACGAAGCGACGCAGCATGTCGACGTAAAGGCCGGACAACGCCAAGTTGGACCAGGCTGCGTTGGCCGTCGTGTGGACGAGGATCAACCAGCCATTGTCGCGGCGCTCCGCGGTGACCAGGGGCGTGCCGTCGCTGAGGCGCGCCCAGGTGCGGCTGCCCAGGTCCGGCGTCGGCTCGGCCAGCACCTGCTTCGTGACGATGACGTCGTCCGGGATGGCGAGGCCGGCGAACGGACCCGCCTCGTCGAACGCGGCCAGGCGGGCCGGGTTGCCCCAGGTCATGACGCCGCCGAAGGCGCGGCCGCCACGGCGCAGCGTCACCGGCAGCAACGTGTCCCCGCCTTCGGCGAGGCGCGGCCCGGCGAACCGCACGAGGACGCCGCCGGCCTCGAGCCAGCGGGTCAGCGGCGCCGACTCATCGGGCGTCAGCGTGCCGATGTCGGCCAATACGAGGACGGCGAGCTGACGGGTCAGCAGATCGGCGAGGGCGCCGCGCCGGACCTCGGCGAACGGCGCCAGCGCGCGGTCCAGATAATAGAGGTCGCCGAGCAGCGGCTGATCCAGATCGAGCGTGTCGCCAGAGATGATGCCGACCGGGCGGCGCCGGAACCGCTCGTCCAGCAGCACCGTGGCGCCGATGGAGGACTCGCCGGCGAGCTGCAGGCGAGCGACCCGATTGCGCAGCTCGCTGGGCAGCGCAATGCGGGCGATGGCCGTGCTCTCGCCCTCGGCGAAGCGCAGGGTCTGCTGCGCGAGTTGTCGGCCATCCTCCGCCGTGGCAACGACCGTGGCGACGGCCGCGCCGCCGCTGACCGGCCGGACGCCGCGGGCGATCAGGGCCGTCGGCTCCGCCTCGGGCGGCAGCAGCAGGGTGGGCAGCCGATCGTCCGGGTCGGTCATGATCCGCAGCGAGCCCAACGGCTGCAGCTGCTCGGCCAGCGCCGTCACCTGGCCGTCGTCGAGGCCGTTGGCGAGCCAGACGACGTTGGCGGAGCCGCTCAGCGCCGTCGTCGCCAGGGCAGCGCCGGCGGCGGCCCGGTCGGCCGGCCAGGGCTTGGGCTCCAGGCCCTGCACCAGGCGGCGGGCGTCGGCGGCACGGACCAGCTTGCTCGGCACGATCGGCTCGCCATTGGCGGCCGGCGCCGTCGTCAGGACCATCACCGGCTTGCCGTCGCGGTTGGCCTGAGTGATCAGGCGGTTCAGGGCGGCCTGGCGCGCCGGCCAATTCTTCGCCGCCGCCCAGTCGTCGTCGATGACGAGCAGCAGCGGCCCACTGCCGCGCAGTTGGGCACCCGGGTTCAGCAGCGGCTGGGCGAGGCCGAGGATGACCAGGGCCGCCAAGACCAGGCGCAACGCCAACAGCCACCAGGGCGTTCGATGCGGCGTCTCCTCGGTCTGCTCGAGGTCGAACAACAAGCGGATCGCCGGGAACGGCACCAGCCGCGGCGACGGCGGCATCGCCCGCAGCAGCCACCAGAGCACCGGCAGCACCGTCAACGCGGTCAGCAGCCAGGGGGCGGCAAAGCCGAGCGGGCCGAGGGTCAGCATCGCGTCACAGCCCCGGCTCGGCCGTCATGGCGGAATAGAGCGACAGCAGCGCCGGCGCCGCCGGGCGATCCGTGCCGTGGGTCGCGAACGTCCAGCCGAAGGCGCGGGCCAGTTGCGCCAGCAGGCCCTGGTGGTCGGCCAGGCGCCGGAGGTAGCGGTCGCGCAGCGATTCGGCGCGGCCGACCAGCAACTCGCCCTCCAGCTCGAGCCCGCGGAAGCGGCTGCGCCCCATGAACGGCATCGTCACCTCCGCCGGGTCCAACACCTGTAGGATATGGCCATTGACACCGTGTTCCGCCAGTGCGCGCAGCGCCGCCTCGACGGCCGGCCGCGGCGACAGGAAGTCGCCGATGAGAACCACGCTGGCATGGCGCGGCAACGTCGCGTGCGGCGGCAGGCCGGCGGCGTCTCCGTCCGCGGCGCCGCTGTGCGCCTCGCGCACAATCGTTTCGGCAAGGCGGTTCAGCGCCGCCCGGCCGGTTGCCGGCCGCCCGCCGCTGCCCAGGAGGGCGATCCGTTCGCCGCCGCGGACGAGCAGCGCCATCGCCGCCAGCACCAGCAGATCGGCTCGTTCGGCCTTCGTCGGCAGGTTGGGATCGGAGCGATAGTGCATGGACGCCGACGCGTCGCGCCACAGCCAGACGCTCTGTGCGGCCTCCCACTCCGTCTCGCGGACGAACAGCTGGTCCGAGCGCGCCGAGCGGCGCCAATCGATGCTGGGCCTGGCGTCGCCGGGCTCGTAGTGCCGGAATTGCCAGAATGTCTCGCCCTGCCCGACACGGCGGCGGCCATGGACGCCCTGCGCCACCGTCGCCGCGACGCGCTCCGCCGCCACAAGCAGCGGCGGCAGCCGCGCCGCCAGCGCCTCGGCGTGCCGGCGCATGTTCAGGGCCGTGGCCGGGCTTGTCACCGGAAGCGCCAATCGATCGACACCCTAACGCAACGGCTCGCACAGCTGTGAGATGACCTGGTCCAACGTAATGCCGTCCGCGCGGGCGCTGAAATTGAGCGCCATGCGATGTCGCAACACCGGTGCGGCGAGGGCGATGACGTCGTCTATCGACGGTGCCAGCCGACCTTCGAGCAGGGCGCGCGCGCGGGTCGCCAGCATCAGGGCCTGGCTCGCCCGCGGCCCCGGGGCCCAGGCGATGTGGCGGGCAATGTCCTCGTTCGTGGACACGCCCGGCCGGCCGGTCCGCACGAGGTCCAGGATCGCCTGGAGGACGCTGTCGCCGACCGGCATGCGGCGGACCAGCTTCTGGGCGGCCATCAACTCGGCCGGGTCGAGGATCCGATCGAGCTTGCCTTCGGTGACGCCGGTCGTTGCCAGCAGCATCTGGCGCTCCGCCGCGGCGTCGGGATAGCCGATGTCGATCTGCAGGAAAAAGCGGTCGAGCTGGGCCTCGGGCAGGGGATAGGTGCCTTCCTGTTCCAGCGGGTTCTGCGTCGCCAGAACGTGAAATGGCTCCGGCAGGGCGTGATACCGGCCGGCGATGGTTATGCGGTGCTCCTGCATCGCCTGCAGCAGTGCCGATTGGGTGCGCGGGCTGGCCCGGTTGATCTCGTCGGCCATCAGAAGCTGGGTGAAGACCGGGCCCCTGATAAAGCGGAACGACCGGCGGCCGCCCTCGGTCTCCTCGAGAACCTCCGAGCCGAGGATGTCGGCCGGCATCAAATCGGGCGTGCACTGAATACGCCGATCCCCCAGGCCGAGCACGACGCCGAGGGTTTCGACGAGACGCGTCTTGGCGAGCCCGGGGACGCCGACCAGCAGGGCATGACCACCGGCGAGCAGCGTGATCAGCGCCTCGTCCACCACCTCTTTCTGGCCGAAGATGACGCGACCGATGGCGTCCCGCACGGCAGACAGGCGCTCGCCCACGGCCTCCACCTCGGCTATCATTGTAGCGGCGCTCGCCGGGTCGGACGTTAGCGTTAGCGTTTCATTGCTGGTCAAAAGCACAACTCCAGTGACTGGATTCTACAAGTCGGCGCGGCCATATCGACAAGCATGAAAACACGCCCTCGGAATCCCGTAGACTTCGCCGCGCAAATCGCTGGCGGTACCAGTGTGCGCGGTCGCCAACACGACTGCGGACACTTCGATATTCGAATCGGTCATGATGGCACTTGGTGCTATCACGGCTCGCCGATAACGCGTAAACCCTTGATAAAGTTGTTTTCAACGGTTTTGATGCGTGACGCCGCCGGTGGCTACTGGTTGGAGACGCCGGCGGAGAAGGGGCGGATCGACGTCGACGATGCACCCTTCACGGCCGTCGAGGTTGCGATCGACGGTCGCGGTGAAATGCAGGTGCTGACGTTCCGCACGAACGTCGACGACGTCGTGACGGCGGATGCGGCCCATCCAATCCGCATCGAAGCGGACCCGGCAACCCGTGGCCCAAGGCCGTATGTGCACGTGCGCGACGGCCTCGACGCCTTGATTGTCCGATCCGTTTTCTACGAACTCGCCGAAATCGCCGTGCCCCCGGCGGCGGCGCAGGCCGCCCCCCAGGCCGCCACGGTCGATGGGCCGGAGGCGGTGCCCGAAACGCTGGGCGTGTGGAGCCGTGGCGAATTCTTTCCCCTCGATCGGCTTGTATGAAGCGAGGCGACGTCATCGAGTGCATGCTCGCGGTTCACGAGAACGTGCGCCGGGGCCCGGGACGTCGCTCCGGCGGGCGCGGCGATCACGACCTGAACCCGGACATGGAGCCCGATGGGCCACTGACCCAGGCGGCCGTCCTGGTGCCGCTGGTCGACCGCCCGACGGGCCTGACGATCGTGCTGACCGAACGCACGGCGCATCTGCGTGATCACGCCGGCCAGATCAGCTTTCCCGGCGGCCGGATCGAAGCCGGCGACGCCTCCGCCGAGGCGGCGGCGCTGCGCGAGGCCAACGAGGAGATCGGTCTGCTGGCGAGCGAGGTCGAGGTCGTCGGACGGCTCGAGGTCTACAACACCCGCACCGGCTTCGAAGTCACGCCGGTCGTCGGTCTGGTCGATCCGTTGTACAGCGTGAAGCGCGATCCGTTCGAAGTCGCCGACGTCTTCGAGCTGCCGCTCGCCTTCGTGCTCGACGCCGCGAACCACAAACAGCGCAGTGCGGAGTTTCGTGGCCGGTTGCGGCACTTCTATGTTCTGCGCTACGAAGACCGCTATATCTGGGGTGCCACCGCCGGCATGCTGATAAACCTCTACGAGGTGCTCACCGGGCGATGACCCGCATTCTGATCCAAATCTTGCTGCCCCTGCTGCTGCCGGCGGTCCTGTATATCGTGTGGCGCACCGTCGTCCAGCGACTGGTGCCCGGCGGGCCGACGGTCTCCGAGTTGGCCGACGGCCCCTGGGGCTGGCTGGCCTTTACCGGTGTTGGCTTGGTCATCGCGACCCTGGTTGCGTCGGCCTTGCTCGGCGAGCGTATTCCACAGGGGCAGTTCGTGCCGCCGCGGGTCGTCGACGGCAAGATCGAACCGGCACACCGGGCACCCGAACAGTAGCGCATCCACCGACCGGCCGCGCCCCGGGGTCGGTCCTGCGGCTGCAGACGCATATGGATCCCGTCACCAAGATCGATCGCCAGCCCTGGATGACGTCGCCCGCGACGACGCGCGTGATGGCGAGCCTGCGGTCGACCGGCGTGCCGGCGCGCTTCGTCGGCGGCTGCGTGCGCGACGCGCTGCTCGGCCGGCCGGTCAAGGATGTGGACATCGCCACGCCGCTGCCGCCGCAAGATGTCACGCGATTGTTGCAGCGCGACGGTGTGCGCGTCGTGCCGACGGGCGTCGAGCACGGCACGGTGATGGCGGTGGTCGACGGCGCCCATTTCGAGGTCACGACGCTGCGCGTCGACGTCGAGACCTACGGCCGGCGCGCCAAGGTCGCGTTCACGGACGACTGGACGGCCGATGCGGCGCGCCGCGACTTCACGATGAACGCGCTGTCATGCAGCCCGGACGGCGAGGTCTATGACCCGTTTGGCGGCATCGCGGATCTGCGGGCCGGCCGCGTCACGTTCGTCGGCGAGCCGGCGGAGCGGATCCGCGAGGACGTGCTGCGGCTGCTGCGGTTCTATCGGTTCCAGGCCTATTACGGCCGTACGGCGCCGGACGCGGCGGCGCGCGCGGCGTGCGCGAAGCTGGCGCCACTGCTGCCGACGTTGTCTGGCGAGCGGTTGGCGCAGGAAACGCTGCGGCTGCTGGACGCGGCGGACCCGGCGAGCGCGCTGCGCCTGATGGCCGCCGACGGCGTCCTCGCCCACTACTTGCCCGCGGCGACCCGGATCGACCGCCTGGCCGGCCTGGTCACGGTCGAAGGCCTCAGCGTCGGCGCCGATCCGCTGCGCCGATTGGCGGCGCTGCTGGCCGCCGACGCTGCGGGCACGGCGGCCGTCGCCGATCGCCTGCGACTGTCGAACGCCGCACGGGCTCGCCTGATTGCCATGGCCGGCGGCCCCGGCGGTCCCGGCGGCGCGGTATTCGGCCCGGATACGCCGATGCCAGAGCGTCGCCGACGGCTCTACCGGCTCGGCGCGGCGGTCTATCGCGACCTGGTGTTGCTCGCCTGGGCCGAGGCGGTCGCGGCCGGGGAGGCCGAGGACCGCCAAGCCACGGCGGCGTGGCGTATGCTGGTGGATCTGGCGGCGACGTGGCCGCCGCCGCGGTTTTCGCTTGGCGGTCACGACGCATTGCGCCTGGGTGCGAAGCCGGGACCCCAGGTGGGCGAGCAGCTGGCGGCGGTTGAAGCGTGGTGGGTCGACGGCGACTTTAAGGCCACCCGCAAGGACTGCCTGGCGCGCCTGGCCGAGCGGCTGGCGTCGGGCGACGGAACTTAGTGCCCACTATCGTAGAAGCGTGCGACGGCCCCCACCCTTCGACAAGCTCAGGGTGAGGCCCTCGTGCTGAGCCTGTCTAAGTATGAGGGCCGCGGGCCACG
This sequence comes from Alphaproteobacteria bacterium, assembly GCA_965261585.1. GTDB lineage: Bacteria > Pseudomonadota > Alphaproteobacteria > UBA6615 > UBA6615 > CBDHDN01. The sequence goes on along the minus strand of CBDHDN010000018.1, from coordinate 2,860 downwards.
CGATTCACTCTGTTGGGAAAGTGGGTAATAGAGTCTAGTTCGTTGCCGCGGCCAGGCCAAAGCCACGTGGATCCGTGGCGAACTGGCAGAGCGGCTGGCGCGGCAGGCCTCCGGGGCAATACAGCACCGAGACCCGGCCCAGCGCGGCCAGGCCGCGCGTCTGATGCCCGCGCGCCTTGAGGGCCTCGACGCCGGCGGCGTCGAACGTTGCCTCGTGGAGCACCACGTCCGGCGCACCACCGTGGTGGAGCCGTGGCTCAGCCAGGGCCTGCGCCAGCGGCTCGCCTCGTTCCAGCGTGTGCAGCAGCACAGCTGCCAGCGCCGGGGCGGCCGGCGCACCGCCGACTGCGGCGGCAGCCAGGGTCAGGGTGTCGACGTTCTGGTTGACGCCGAGCACCAGGGCGATCGGAGTCGAGGGGCGCGCCGCCGGCGACGGGGCCGCCACCAGGATCCCGGTGCCGGGCGCGACCCGCCCGATGCCGAACGGTTGGTTGAGCGTGAACGCGCAGGCCATGGCCTGACCGTTGCGATCGACGGCGACGACGGCGGCAGCGCCGGGCGGTTGCGGGTGGGCGACCGGCGCCGGGTCGAGGTCTGCCGCCGGCACGTGACGGTCCTTGTCGTAACTTGCCAGCAGCGCATCGATGCGCGCCGGCGCGACCAGCTCCTGCGGCTCGGTGGGCGCGGCGTTCTGCAGCCATGCCGAGCGGTCGGCAAAGGCGCGGAGGCTGGCCTCGGCGAACAGATGCGGCCGCGTCGCGCGGCTCGCCCGGTCATAGGCACCGCCTTGCGCCAGCGCGGCCCACAACTGGGCGGCGGTCGCCCCGCCGAGCGTCGGCAGCGGCGAGAAATGCAAGACGGAGTTGCCGGCCGGGATCTGGATCGTCGGGCCCAAGCGGGGCCGGTAGCGGCGCAGATCCGCCACCGTCATGGCGCCGCCCAGGGATGCGACGGCTTCCGCGAACTGGCGGCCCAACGCTCCGCCATAGAACTCGCCAGGACCGCGCAGGCGCAACACCGAGAGGACGGCCGCCAGCTCGACCTGCTGGATCTGGCGGCCCTCGCCGACGATGCCGCCGTCGGCGCGGCCGAAGATCGCCTGCGTCGCCGGGTCGGCCGCGATCACCGACCCGACCTTCCGGAGCTCGGTCGCGAATGCGCGCGACACGGTATGGCCCTGCCTCGCCAGGGTCTCGGCGGGCTGCAGCAAGCTGCCCCAGGGCAGGCGTCCGTAGCGCGCGTGCAGGGCGAACATGCCGCGGATGCTGCCCGGTACGGCGACCCCGAGAGAGCCCGTGGCGATCGTCGGCGCCGGCAGGAACTCGAGGCTGTCGACCCGCCGCAGCTCGGGGTCGTAGCCGAGGCAGACGCCGCCGCTGCCGAGCCCGGCCGCGCCCGGCATCGTGACGGCCATCGTGAAGTAGGCGGCGACGACGGCATCCGCGGCGCTGCCGCCGGCGGACAAGACGTCGCGCCCGACCAGGGCCGCCCGCGGCTCATCGGCGACGACGCCGCCGGCGAAACCGTCAATGAAACCAATTTCGCCGACCGGGCGCGGCAGCACGCCGCAGGCGGCGAGGGTCAGCATGGCGGCCGCCGCGGCGCCGGGCGGCCAGCGGCGCCGGCCCGATTGACGAGGCACCGGTGGAATCCTACGTTGCGAAGCAGGGGCAGGAGAGATGCGTCTCATCAGGACCATTCGAACAACCGCCGTGGCGGCGCTGGTAGCTGTCGGCTATCTGGCGCCCGCCGTGGGGCAGGAACGGGGTGTCTCGCTGATCCGCGACGCCGAGACCGAGTGTATCATCCGCGGCTATGCGGCGCCAATTTTCAGCGCCGCCGGCCTGGACCCGAGCTCCGTCACCATCCATCTGGTCAACGATGACGCGCTGAATGCGTTTGTCGCCGGCGGCCAGCGGCTGTTCATACATACCGGCCTCTTGATGCGCACGCAGCACCCCGGCCAGGTGACCGGCGTGATCGCCCACGAGGCCGGGCATATCGCCGGCGCCCATCTGGTGCGGGTTCAGGACGAGTTGCGCAGCGCCTCGGCCCAGTCGATTGCGGCCTTCGTCCTCGGCGCCGTGGCGGCCCTGGCGACGGGCGACGGCCGCGCGGCCGCGGCGGTCATCGCCGGCGGCCAGCAGGCCGCGGTCAACGGATTCCTGCAGTATTCCCGGACCCAGGAGTCGGCGGCCGACGCGGCGGCGCTCAAGTACCTGGACGCCACCGGGCAGTCCGCGCGGGGCCTGCTCGAGTTCCTCGAGATCCTGGCCGACCAGAACCTGCTCGCCGTCGGCGGGCCGTCTCCCTACCTCAGCACCCACCCCCTGACGGCGGATCGGATCAACGGCGTCGCCGGCCATCTGGCGCTGTCGGCCTACGCCAATGTGCCCGATCCGCCCTTGCAGGTTGAGCAGCAGGCGCGGATGCGGGCGAAGCTCATCGGCTTCCTGCGGCCGTTCGACAGTGCCATGCGCGCCTATCCCGAGAGCGACGTCTCCGTCGCCGGCCGCTACGCCCGCGCCGTCGCCCTGTTTCGCCGGGCCCGCCTGGACGAGGCCCTGGTGCTGATCGACGGCCTGCTCGCCGAGGAGCCGCGCAATCCCTACTTCCACGAGATCAAGGGCCAGATGCTGTTCGAAAACGGCCGGGTCGCCGAGGCCCTGGGCCCCTATGCGATGGCCGTCCAGCTGGCGCCCGACGAGGCGCTGCTGCGGACCGATCTGGCGCGCGTGCAGCTCGAGCTCAACGACTCGGCCCTGATGCCCGAGGCGACGGCGCATCTGGAGCAGGCCCTGCGCGACGACCCCGACCTGGGCGGCGCCTGGCGGCAGCTGGTGATCGCCTATGGGCGCGC
>CBDHDN010000017.1:0-16880 GCA_965261585.1 Alphaproteobacteria bacterium | reverse complement strand
GCACAGGGACGCCGCGGGTCATTGCTAAGACCCCTCTTCCTTCAGTCGATCCACAAAATCTTCGACAGTCCCCCCATCCTCTTTCGAGTAGAGAAAACGGTCCATATAAGCGTCCAGTTCCTCTTTCGACAGCCCCTCTGCGCGATCTGCCGAGATCAGCATTCCCCCTGCATTCACCAAGTCGCCGAAACGAACCAAGGCGCCCGCATACGCGGCGTAAACGGCTCCCTTGTTTCTCTGGGTCTCGGCATCCGCGAAAATATCCAATAACTCATCTGCCTCGGAGCGATTCGTTGCCTTCTCAAGAAGTTTCGCAATATGGATGCCAGCTCCAGGGTTCTGATGTGCATCAGCAATCAGATCTTGCGGGGGAGTGATGCTTACCCCGGTCGGCCCTTGAATCTGCCCCGTCGGTGACGTCCCCCCAGAAGGGGCGCTAAAGCCACCGGATTGATTTTCGGGCATGAACGTCTCTTTCACTGCCCTCGCTCGTCTCATATCCTTGTCTTCGGCGGCATCTATGACAAGAGCAAGGAAGCCCCGCCATGCATCGGGGCCAGCTTCCGTTCCAATATGAGGAATATCGAGACGGTCAAGTAGAGCAGCCGCCCCTCTTATGGCCAGCCATTGGCCATGTCGGTCCCCCTCTTCCCGTATGGCGTTGAATTGCTGCCGCAACGGTTGAGCGTTCAGTCTGCATTCCAGATCGGCAACCCACTGAAACGCGCGAATTCTTTGCGGCATTACGCTCAACCCGACGCGCGCTGCCGGAGAAAAGACACCAACCAAACTGATGGGGACTTCGAAAGGCACCCGCCCATCATGACGGATGCTCCACCGCTGTCAAGTAGGCCGGGTAAGCCCCCAAAGGATCCGCTATCTGACGGTGCCGATGCTGATGCCGGTGTTCACTGTCGTGCTTCTGTTCCGTGTCCTCGACGCCTTCAAGATGTTCGACGTCGTCTTCATCCTGACGCGCGGCGGCCCGGGCGACGCGACGAACGTGCTGGCGCTCAACATCTGGCGCAAGGGTTTCTTCGAAAATCAGCTCGGTTACGCCGCCGCGCTTTCCGTCATCATGATCGTTATCGCGACCGGGCTCGCGATGCTGCTGATCCGCCTGATGGCGCGCCGCGGGGTCGCGTGATGTACGCCAAGATCTCGCGCGCCGAACTGGTCGGGCGGTACGTCATTCTTACCGCGTTCTTCCTGTTCTTCATGTTTCCGTTCTACTGGATGGTCGTCACCTCGCTGAAGTTCGAGGTCGACGCCTTCGCCAGCCGCCGAAGTGGCTGTTCGAGATAAATCTGGAGAATTACCGGAAGGTTCTCGTTGAGACGGCGTTCCTCGAACAGACCAAAAACTCGGTAATCGTCGCCATTACCAATGTCATCCTGACGATGACTCTGGCGCTCCCGGCGGCCTACAGCATGTCGCGCTACAAGACCGGCGGTAAGGATCTGCTGTTCTGGTTCCTCAGCATTCGCATGATCCCGCCGATCGTCGGCGCCATCCCGCTCTTCCTCATCGCGGCCAAGTTTCGGCTGGTCGATACACTCGTCGTCCTGCCGGGCCTCTATTTGATTATCAATCTGCCCTTTGCGGTCTGGATGCTCAAATTGTTCATCGATGAGATTCCGCGCGAAATAGACGAAAGCGCGCTGATCGACGGATGTTCGAGGGTCTCCGTCATCTGGCGGATCATCCTGCCGCTGTTGGGGGCCGGCCTGTTGGCGACCGGCGTGTTCGTTTTTATTCTCGCGTGGAACGAGTTCTTGCTGGCGAACATCTTCACCCGGCGAAACGCCGTGACGCTGCCCGTCGGCATTGCCAGCTTCATCACGGACAAGGGCATCCAGTGGGGCTTCATCACGGCGGCGGCCAGCCTGGCATCGGCGCCGCCGATCATCCTGCTTTGGATTTTCCAGAAAAGCCTGATCCGCGGCCTGACCGTCGGCACGGTCAAGGGAGGCTGACATGGCGAGCGACAGGGCGCTGAGGGACGAACAGATCCGGGCCTACCACCGCGACGGGCTATGTCGTCGCCAGGGGCATGTTCGACCGGGTGGAGGCGGACCTGCTGTTCGGTACGGTCAAGAGTGATCTGCGGATCACCGACAACGCGATGGGCTGGCCCGACGGCAAGGGGGGCCTCAGCAAGATCACGTTATGGAATCATCCCGGCGACAATATCTATGGAGTGATCGCGCGGTCCGAACGAATCGTCGAGTCCGTGACGCGACTGGTCGGCGACGAGGTCTACCACTATCACTCGAAGCTGATGCTGAAGGAGCCGGAAAGTCGGCGGCGCCTGGGTCTGGCATCAGGATTATGGCTACTGGTACCAAAACGGTTGTCTATACCCGATGATGGCGAGCTGCTTCATCGCCGTCGACCAGGCGGCTCGTGAGAACGGCTGCCTCCAGGTGATCGAGGGCTCGCATCTGCTGGGACGGCTCGAGCATCGGGTCGAGGCCGGCCAGCTGCAGGCCGATCCGGAGCACGTGGAGGCAGCCTTGCAGCGGCACGAACGCGTTCATCTGGAAATGAGCCCGGGCGACGCGGCTTTTTTCCATTGCAACCTGCTGCATTGTTCCGGCCAGAACCGATCGCCCAACCCACGCTGGACGTTGATCTGCTGTTACAACGCCAGGCGAAATGATCCTTACAAGGCAAGTCAGCATCCGGGTTACACGCCCTTGACCACCGTCCTGACGCGGCGGTCAGGGCCTATGGTCATCGCGGTTTCACGGCCGACCAGGCGTTCATGACGGTCGACGACGATGTCAGCGAAAATCGCGCCGCAGCACGATCCGCAGCGCGGACAGTCGCGAACGATTGAAGCAGGGGGCGTGTCTGTTTATCCGATCGCACCGTCCGACCGGTACTCTGGCGAATTAGACCGGTGAACCCCCTCGCGCGCGCCGGTTGGCGAGGAATTCGTGGCGCGTCTTGGGGCCGTAGGTCAGGAAATGCGGATCCGGGGCGGCGCGGTATTGGGCACGGCGGTGTTGGATGGGGTCGTCGCGGGCGCGGCGCAAGCCCTCGTCCACGTCGATGCCGTAGGGGCGGGCGGCGTTGAGGCCGAAGATCTGGGCGCGCAGCCGCGGCGTCATCTCGGGATAGCCGTAGCGGTCCTGGAATTCGGCGGAGATCTGGAACGTGCGCAAGCCCTGGATCTGGTCCTGGGGCGAGCCGAACCAGATCGACTCGGAGCCGTAGAGCACGTTTTGCTCGCCGATATGCTTGACCAGCTTGCCGATGATGTGGGCCGCCATCTCCGGGTTGCGCGAGGCGAACCGCCAGGTGCTGCCAAGCTCGGCATAGACGTTGGCGTTGGCCCGATGCCGTTGTCCTCGACCGAGCGGATCAGAGCGTCGACGCCTTCGCCGCGGTTCGGGTCATACGGCCCTTCGGCCTGCGCCGTGATGAAGCCCGAGTGATAGACCAGGAAATTCACGTCGGGGAAGGCGCGGGCGACGATGCCGACGTCGCCGGCGATCGAGTGCTTGTAGGAGCGGCGGCCGAACGGCAGGCCCTTGTGCACGCAGATGGTCTTGACGCCCAGGGCGCGCGCCTTCTCGATGAGTTTCAGGGCCTGTCGCCTCGTCATGCAGGGAGAAGCCGCGCCCGTCCGGGCCCCACTGGGTGTAACACTTCCAGGCCCGCACGCCCCAGACCTCGGCGAGCTCGTCCATGCCGTCCAAAATCGCCGGGCTGGTTCGGGTTGACGCGGCGTGCAGCAGCAGGCGCCGCGTGCCCGCCATCTGATCGATGATCCGCCGCGTCGCGTCCGCCTCCTGAATCGTCAGGAGCTCGCGCTCGCGCCGCGACGGGATAAACGACAGCACCATCATGTCGGTGTAGGAATCCACGAACACGTCCTGGACGAACTGCGCGGCGTCGCCCAGGCCGGTGCGGCCGATGCCGTTCGCACGTAACCGGGGCAAAAGACCGGGCGGCTAGGCCATTTCCATGCATCGTTGTCTGACGAGGCCGGGTAGAGATGGCACCGGTGTTGCGTTCGGGACCTGGAGACGGTCGCCGAGATAATGCCAATATGAGATCCCGAGCTTTCGGCAGGTCTTCATCAGCCCGATGAAGGTGTCGCGGGCCTGCTTGCCGGATTGCGAGCGGGTGCCGGCGGAGAGTTTTCGCCGGGTGACCATGGCGCGGATGTCGTTTTCCGAGCCATTGGTATTGGGGTGGGGTCGTTGGCCAGGGTGCCACTGGCGTTCAGGGTGACGTTCGGGTCGCCCTGGAACAGCACGCCCAGATCGAAGGAAAGCTGCACCCGGTCGGCGAAAAAACTGCCCTGATAGCCGACGCTGGCAAGCGGCGCGAACGTCTCGAAATCGAGATCGCCCGACAGTGAGCCGGCCTGCGCCGCGGTGAACGTCGTGTCGCCGATCAGGATGGTGCCGTTGGGCGTCGCCCGCAGCGAGGCGTTGTTGCCGTTCCAGCGCACGCCGCCGCTGACGCGAAAGCCGCCGCCGAACGGATGCAGGTCGACGACCCCGCCGGCCGAAACCAGGTCGAGCTCGAAGGCATAGTTCGTGCTGTTGACGTTGTTGTCGAAGTCGAGCGTGAAATAGTTGCCGCCGCCGTGCAGCCCCACGAAATCGTTGAACCGGAGGCCAGCCTCGCCGCCGAGGCCCAGGGTGCTGATCTGTGGACCGAACGCGATGGCGGGTCCGTCCGCGCGAGCGGTGGTGAGGCCAGGCACGAGCGAAATCGTGGCGATGGCGAGCAGGAGTGGAATTCGCATGCGTACCATCCGAATATCTTGCGGGGTGCATTGGTACGGTAGGGTTCTCCTCCCTAGATAGCGAAAGACGGCTAATGGAGGATTAACGTGCAACCGCTGCGGGCATGTCCCTGGCGGTGGTGCCAGTGCGAACGCTGCCGGGCGGTGGCCGCTGGCAGCGGCTGAGTACTTGCCGATTGGAACTTTGGCGCGCTTAGAACGCGACCCGGTCGCCGCCCTTGAGATGCAGCATGTCGCGGGCCTCGCCGGGGGTCGCGATGTCGAGGGACAGCTCCCCAGGATGCGGCGGATCTTGGTGACCTGCTCGGCGTTGCTGGTGGCGAGCTTGCCCTTGGCGGCGTAGAGGCTGTCCTCCAGGCCGACGCGCACATTGCCGCCCAGCATCGCCGCCTGGGTCGTGAACGCCATCTGATGGCGCCCGGCGGCCAGCACCGACCAGACATAGTCATCGCCGAACAGGCGGTCGGCGGTGCGCCGCATGAATATCAGGTTGTCGGGCTCGGCGCCGATGCCGCCGAGGATGCCGAAGATCGACTGGATGAAGATCGGCGGCTTCAGCAGCCCGCGGTCGAGGAAATGCGCCGTGTTGTAGAGGTGGCCGATGTCGTAGCACTCGTGCTCGAACTTCGTGCCAGCGCCTTCGCCTAATTCTTTCAGAATGTACTCGATATCTTTGAATGTATTGCGGAAAATGAAATCGTCCGTCATGCGCAGATAGGGCTCTTCCCAATCGTATTTCCAGTCCGCGTATTTGTCGGCGGCCTGGAAGATGCCGAAGTTCATCGAGCCCATGTTGAGCGAGGCCATCTCGGGCTTCGCCGCGAGCGCCGCCGCCAGCCGTTCCTCCAGGGTCATGCCCAGGCCGCCGCCGGTCGTCACGTTGATGACGGCGTCGGTGGACTGCTTGATGCGCGGCAGGAACTGCATGAACACGGCCGGGTCGGGCGTCGGGCGGCCGTCGGCGGGGTCGCGCGCGTGCAGGTGCAGGATCGCCGCACCGGCCTCGGCCGCGGCGATCGACTGCGCGGCGATCTCGTCGGGCGTCACCGGCAGCGCGTCCGACATCGTCGGCGTATGGATCGCACCCGTCACCGCGCACGAGATGATGACCTTGTTGCTCTTCGCCATGTCGCCTCCCAACGCTGCCTGCGGTCCTAATCAGAACACGGCGCGGGTCCGCTTGGAAGCTAACAAGGGATCTTTTGAACCACAGAGGCACAGAGGCACAGAGACACAGAGGAACCCCGTCAATCGAACTTTCTCTGTGCCGCTGTGTCTCTGTGGTTCATTTTCCTTCTAGGCTTCGCCAAACCCCAGCACCCGCTCCACCATGTCGAGCTGGATATGCGCGGCGTCGACGAGCTGGGCGATCGGCACGGATTCGTTGGCGGCGTGGCCTTGCGTGCCGGCGCCGGGGCCGAAGTTGACGATCTCGATCCCGTCGTCGGCGAAGTAGCGGCCGTCGCTGACGCCGGTGGCGTTGAGGAAGCGCGCCGGCCGGCCGGTGCGCGCCTCGATCGCTGCTGCAAAGGCGCTGACGCAGGCACCGTCGGCCGGCGCCGAGAAGCCGTTCGTGCCGGTCAGGAACTCGACGGCGTAGCGGTCGGACGGCTCGCCGGCGTCGGCAATGATGCGCTCCAGCTCGGCGAACGCGGTATCGACGTTCTCGTCCGGCAGCAGGCGGCGGTCGATCTCGGCCAGGCATGCCGCCGGCACGACGTTCGTGTTGTGGCCGCCGCGGATCAGCCCGACACTCATCGTCGAGAGCTTGTCGCCGGCCCGGCGTTTGGCCAGCTGCGGCGCCAGCTTCGCGTCCAGGTGCGCGAGCAGGCGCACCATGCGGCCGATCGCGTTGTCGCCGGCGGCCGGGTTGCCGGCATGGGCGGCGCGGCCGTGGGTCGTCAGGCGCGCCCACACGACGCCGCGTTCTTCGGTGATCAGCTGGTTCTCGGTCTGGGCGCCCAGCACGAGCATGTCGGGGTGGGCCGCGCCGGTCTCGCGCAGGTAATAGAGCCCGTCGTGGCCGAGGCGCTCCTCGTCGCCGACGAACGTGAACACGACCTCGCCCGCGCGCGGGCCGCCGCGGCGGGCGAGCTCGGCCGCCAGCCACAGCTGTACGGCCATCGAGCCCTTGCAGTTGCCGGCACCCAGGCCCGTCACCTGACCGTCGGCGACGACCGCCTCGAACGGGTCGCTGCGCCAGTCGGCGCGCTCGCCGACGCCGACGGTGTCGACATGGGCGTTGAACACGAGGGACGGCCGGCCGCTGCCGAGCCGCGCGACGACGTTGTCGATGCCCGCGGCGCGGCCCGCCACCTCGACCGCACAGCCGGCCGTGCGCAACCGCTCGGCGGCGTAGGTGCAGATCGCGACCGTGTCGCCGGGCGGGTAGGGGGAGGGCATGGCGATCAAATCGGCGAGGATCGCCGTCGGTTCTGCGGCCAGCGCGGCGTCGTCCATTTCGATCCTCCCACCCGATCGATGTCCCGGTCGCCACAGTTATCAGCGTGCGTGGCCCGCCGCAACTCGGGCCGATGCTGCCCGCTGGATCGCCGGGTCGATCGCGGCAATGATGACGCGGGAAAGTCTGGTACGCTCCGCCAAATGCCTGGGTCACGGCAGTCCGTTGGGGGGAGCGATGTACCCGAGAGACATGGTCGGCTATGGCCGCACGCCGCCGGATCCGCGCTGGCCCGACGGCGCGCGCATCGCCGTGCAGTTCGTCATCAACTACGAGGAAGGCGGCGAGAACAACATTCTCCATGGCGACGCCGCGTCCGAGGCGTTCCTGTCGGAGATCGTCGGTGCCGCGGCGCTGCCGGGCGTGCGGCACATGAACATGGAGTCGATCTACGAGTACGGTAGCCGCGCCGGTTTCTGGCGGCTCCACCGCCTGTTCACGACGCGCGGCATTCTGGTCACGGTCTATGCCGTCGCCATGGCGCCGGAGCGCAACGCCGAGGCCGTGGCGGCGATGACCGAGGCCGGCTGGGAGGTTGCGAGCCACGGCTATCGCTGGATCGATTACCAGTATGTCGACGAGGCGACCGAGCGCGATCACATGCGCCGGGCGCTCGAGATCCAGACCCGGGTGCTTGGCGAGCGGCCGCTCGGCTGGTACACCGGCCGCAGGAGCCCGCAGACGCGCCGGCTCGTCGTCGAGGACGGCGGCTTCCTCTACGACGCCGACAGCTACGCCGACGACCTGCCGTACTGGACGACCGAGTATGGCCGGCCGCACCTGATCGTGCCCTACACCCTCGACAACAACGACATGCGCTTCGCGACGGCCCAGGGCTTCAACTCGGGCGACCAGTTCTTCGCCTATCTGCGCGACGCCCTCGACGTGCTCTACGAGGAGGGCGCGGATGCGCCGAAGATGCTGTCGATTGGGCTGCACTGCCGGCTCGCCGGCCGCCCCGGGCGCGCCGCAGCGCTGGCCCGGTTCGCCGACTATGTCCAGGCCCGCGACAAGGTCTGGCTCGCCCGCCGCATCGACATCGCCCGTCACTGGCACACCCACCACGCTCCCGCGTAGCGGGTTGGCGCCGCGCTCGCCGCACGGAATCACGAACCGAGGGGAGGGAACCCCGATGGCACGACCACTCGCGCTCGTGACCGGTGCCGGGATCGGTATCGGCAAGGCCACCGCATTGGCGCTGGCCAAGGCCGGCACCGGGTCATCGTTACCGACGTGCTGGAGAAGGAAGCGAAGGCCGTCGTGCGCCGCATCAAGGCCGGCAAGGGCGCGGCCGAGTTCCATTTCATGGACGTGACCGACACGGAGCAGGTGGCCGCTGTCGTCGCGGCGGTCGAGCGCAAGCATCGGCGCGGCCTCGATGTGCTGATCAACAATGCCGGCATCGCCAAGAAGACGCCGATGCGCGGCCTTACCGACAGCCAGTGGGACACGACCCTCGACGTCGACCTGAAGGGCATGATGCGGGTCGCCCGGGCGGCCCTGCCACGGATGCGCAAGCAGCGGCGTGGCGCCATCGTCTGCCTCGCCTCGATCGCCGGCGGTGTGCAGGGCTGGGCCGACCACGTGCCGTATTCCGCGGCCAAGGGCGGCGTCGTCGGCCTGGTCCGCGGCCTGGCGGTCGAGCTGGCGGGCGAGGGCATACGGGTAAACGGCATCGCCCCAGGGCTGATCCGCACGGCCCAGCTGCTCGATCCCTATCACTCGGTGGGCGAGAGCGGCATCAAGCCGGCCGAGCGCGCCGTTCCCCTGGGCCGGATCGGCACGCCGGAGGATATTGCCGACGTCGCGGTGTTTCTGGCTTCGGCCGGTGCGCGCTACCTGACCGGTCAGGTGATTACGGTCGACGGCGGCCTGACGATCGCCGCTGGGTTCTAGAGCGTTTCCAGTTCATTCGGCTCCGGCCCACTCTCCCACCCGGCCACCCATAGCATACGATCCCGTGGGTGGCCGGGTGGGGGAGCGGGCCGGAGCGATTCCACGCAAGTGGGAAACGTTCTAGCCCGGATTTCTCACAGCGGGATTGGTGGTGGCCGAGAGCCAGTTTATCTTGGGCACTGTTGATGGGTTGCTGTGAAGCAGGCAGTCTGGGGGGTTCCGCCGGCTGCTGGCGGTGGTCTGAGGCTGGAGTTGATCCTGTGTGGTTGACGGGACGGGCGGAGGCCGGCTGCTGGGGTCAGCCGGTGGCGTTGCATAATCGATGGTGAGCCAGGCGGTATTCCTGCTGGTAGGGGAACGAAGACGCCATTGCGAACTTGACGCGGCGGACGGAGCGGCGCACCTGGGCGCCGATCTTCAACAGCTTCAAGCGGATGGTGCCGCAGGTGGCGCGGGCGAAGCGGGTGTGCTTGAGGGCGATGCGGCGCAGCGCGCAGAGCAGCGCATAGGCCATGGCGGCGAACCACAAGCGCAGCTGGTTGGCCCGCATGGTGGCAGCCGAAGTGCGGTCGGCGAACAGATCGGCCTGGCATTCCTTGATGCGGTTCTCCATGTCGCCGCGGGCGCAATAGACCTTTTCATAGAGCCGGCGGGCCTTGACCTCGCCGGTGCCGAGCGAGGTGACGACGAAGCGCGGATTGGCCTTACCGTGGGTCCATTCGGCCTTGGCGACGACGCGGCGTTCACGGCTCCAGCTCTTACGCGTCGTCCACACCAGCTCCTGGTAGCGGCGGGCCGGCTTGCCGGTGCGCCGGCTGTCGGCGGCGGCGGCGGCGAGAGCGTTCTCGATCGCGCCGCTGAGCCGCTTGTTCCTGGCCAGCCCAAAGACGTAGTCGACCCGGTTGGCTTCGCACCACGCCATCAGCGCCTCGCGGGCGAAGCCGGAATCAGCGCGCACCAGAATACGCACGTCCGGCCAGTCGTCGCGGATCTGCTCGACGATCCGGGCGAGCTCCTCGATCGCGCCGGCGGCGCCGTCGATATTGGCCGGCCGCAGCTTCGCCGCCAGCAGATGCCGGCCACAGAAGATGTACAGCGGCAGATAGCAGTAACAATCGTAGTAACCGTGGAAGAACCGATCCTCCTGCTCGCCGTGCAACGGATCGTCGGTCGCGTCGAGGTCGATGATGATCTGCTTCGCCGGCCGCCGGTGCGCGGCCAAGAACAGCGCGACGAACTGGCGCCCGATCGCCGCCGCGTCGTGGCCGATCTTGTGATAGCGCGACGGCGCCCCCGACGGCGCGTGCTCCAGCCGGTTCAGCGTCGACTTGCCGGCGAGCGGCGCGCAGTCCGCCCGCCGCGCCTCGAGCTTGCCGGCGAGCACCGCCATCACCGGATCATGGCGCAGCTCGTCGTGGTCGATCAGGTCCTCATAACCCAGCGCCAGGGCGAACACACGTTGGCCGACCAGCGTCGCGACGCTGTGCTCCGTCAACGCCGGATCGCGGCCGTCCTGGAAACATCGCGCAAACCCCGCGACCAGGCCAATCGCCCGCTCCGTGGCCCCCAGCAAAAGCGCGCCGCCGTTCGACGTCACCGCACCGCCGTCAAACGCTGCCTCAACGCGCCGGCTCTCAACGCGTGCAAATCCGAACAGATCCGAGATACACTCTGTTGGCATCGGGGAGATCCTCCGTCTCAGCTTAAGTTCTTGTTGCAACAATCACTTTCGCTGATTCGGGGCCCCGATGCACTACTCCGTGTGAGAAATCCGGGCTAGGGCCTGTTTACAATTAACGCAGCCAGATTATGGCAGCGCACAGACATAGCATGGACAGGAAAGAGGCTGAGGTTTTGTCGTAGCGGGTGGCGAGCCTTCGGAACTGCTTGATCTTGTTGATGAAGCATTCGACGAGGTGGCGTTCTTTGTAGAGGTGTTTGTCGTAGGGGATCGCCATCGACCGGGAGCGGTTGGACGGGATCACGGCGACCATGCCGTGCTCGGCGATGACGTCGCGGAACTCGTTGGAGTCATAGGCCTTGTCGGCGAGCAGGTAGGCGCCGGTCAGGCCCTCGACGAGCGCTCTTGCCTGGGTGCTGTCATGCACTTGGCCGGCGGTGAGAACGAAGCGCAGGGGATTGCCAAGCCCGTCCACGACGATATGGATTTTGCTGCTTAGCCCGCCGCGCGAGCGTCCGATGGCCTGATTTTGAGTCCCCCTTTTGCACCGGCGGCGTGGTGATGCGCCCGCACGATGGTGGAGTCGATGATCAGGTATTCGAAATCCGGGTCGTCGGCCAGGGCCTTGAACACCTGCTTCCAGACCCCGTGCCGCGACCAGCGCCAGAAGCGGGTGTAGACGGTGTACCAGGGACCGAACGCATCGGGCAGATCGCGCCATGGCGAACCAGTGCGGGCCACCCAAAGCACGGCCTCGACAAACCGCCGGTTGTTGCGGCCGGTCACGCCGCGGTCCGTCGCCTTGCCAGGCACCAGATCCTTGATCCGATCCCACTGCGGGTCTGAAAGAATCGTGCGAATCAAGACTGCCTCCCCCCAAAAACAGTCTTGAATCACAACTCACTGGTTAAGGGGAATCCCCTAATTGTAAACGGGCCCTAGTGCACCGATCCAGACAAATGATTCACCGTGCGCTGGAGCAACCCGTTGTTTTGTATTCAGAATCAGGTTTCCACTGTGACGGCTCTGACTGAGTCGGTGCACTAGCTGAGCCGGCGCGCTAGTACAGCATGAGGTCGAAGACGTTCGAGATGCCGACGAGCAATCCGACCAGCACGACGATCAGCGCGATCGTGGAGCCGCCGATGATCAAGGCTCGCTTCAGTTGCTGGGGCATGGCGGACACCCGTCTCGTAGACCTTGGGTCAAAGTCGAATCCGGCGCGGCACCAGTAAGGCAGCAAGTAGACGCGAATACTGACAGGCCCACCGGCGGAATTCCACAGTGAAGCCGCCGGGGATAACGACATATTGATGCTGCACCGCACCACGTCGTTTGAATCTTGACTGTAGCGCACCCGGTTCCTTGGACACAAGTTTGTCTCACGCGGCGGGCCTGATTGAGATCGCGGGCGTGCCACGCCTGACGAGCTTGAGCGGGGCTCAGGTAGCCGTTCTTTTCGACGATCCACTGGGCATTGTAGAGTTCGACGAAGTCGCGGACGGCGTCCCGCAGCTCCGCGATGTTGCGGTAGATGCGACCATGGATGATCTGTTCCTTCAGCGTGCGATTGAACCGCTCGGCGACGCCGTTGGTCTGGGGCTCGGCGACGAAGGCGTAGGACGGCTGGATGCCCCAGAACTTGATCTGGTTGGTGAAGTGGTCCGACAGATACTGGGAGCCGTGCTCCATCCGCAAGGCCAGCCCCCGAGCCGCGCCGGCCGCGGTCGAGCCATACAGCCCGGCAAGCCCCATGGAGATCGGCTGCAGGGCGGCGAAGCGGTCGCCGCGCTTGCAGACATGCCAGCCGACACACTCGGCGTTCCAATGCTCGACGGCGGTGAAGATCCAGCCCCAGCCGTCGTCCACCGTGAACACCCTAACGCCATCGGTGCCCCACATGAGGTTCGGGGCATGAGTGATGATCTCACCGTCATGGGGATTGCCGCCACGGCGGCGGCAGCGATGGGGCGAGAGCAGATTGTTCTCGCGCATCAGGGGGAGCACCCGCTTGCGGGCAACCCGGATGTCGCGACAGACCCGAAGCCGAGCCCAGACCTTGCGGTAGCCCTCGCCCTCCCAGGGCGATGCCTCCAGGTCGGCTTCGATCGCCACCAGCAGCGCCTGGTCCGAGATCGCGGGCTTCGGTCCCCGACGCTTTGCCGGCGGCTGCCCGGCGTGCTGGCCGGAGGTCATGGCGTAGAACGAGGAGCGGGCCATGCCCCAGGCGGCGCAGACCCGCCGCAGGCCGTAGGCCAGACCCGTGCCGGGCGAGGTGGCGGCACTCATCGCCGCGACCTCCGCCGCCCCAAAGGGCCGAAGGTCTCCGTCTTGGCCTCCAGCAGTTCCACCTGCATGGTCAACTCTCCGATCCGCTTCATGGCGCTATCCAGTTCCGCCTGCACCGGATCGCCCTTGCGTTGCTTGAGCGAGGCGTCGATCCCGCCGATCGCTTTCTCACGCCACTGCTCGAGCCGGAAGATCTCTACGCCCAACTGGCGCGACAGAAGTTGCACCGGCTCGTCACGCAAAAGCCGCAGAACGACCTCACGCTTGCGCGCCACCGTCCATCGCTGGCCAAGTCCCAGCGGGCCTGCCGGCAAAGCCTGGCCTGGGGAAAACGTGGACGAGCCAAGCTCGCCCGCATTTACCACAGGCCCATCAACAGCAACTTTCTCCTCAAAATTATCGGTCATGTTCCGGTCCTCCTTGGACACTTCGATTAAGCCAATTCTGTGTCCAAGGAAATCGGGTCCGACTCAATTGGGGCTCTCGGCTTGCTGACGAGGGTGCCCTGGCGGCGGCGCTTGCGGGGTGGTGGCGCCGCTCGCTGGGTGAGCCGGCGGCACAGAATCTGATGCCGGAGCATGGCATCGGCTTCTATGGCCAGCCGGCAATTCTCGGGGCCCGTGGGTCGCTCGACTGGACGACCCAATTTCAGTGCGTCGACGTCGCCGTCGAGGCCGATGCCGTCCGCGTCACGTGTGTCGACGAGCCGGCCGCCCTCGAGCTGCGGTTGGAGCTGGCGATCGATCCGAAAAGCGACGTCCTGCGCCGATGCGCAACGATCACGAATACCGGCAGCGCCGACTATGACGTGCGCTGGCTTGCGAGTGGCGCCTTTGCCTTGCCCGAGGCCTGCGACGAGATCCTATCGTTCCATGGCGGCTGGGCGGCGGAGTTTCAGAGCCGGCGCGTCCCGGTCGACGTCGGTGTATGGCTGCGCGAGAACCGTCGCGGCAAGACCAGCCGCGATTGCTTCCCGGGGCTGGTCGCCGGGGGCCGGGGCTTCGACGAGGACCGCGGCCCAGTCTACGGTTTTCACCTCGGCTGGAGCGGCAACAACCGCATGCTCGTCGAGGTGCAGGAGGATGGCCGGCGCCAAGTGCAGCTCGGCGAGCTGTTGTTCCCCGGCGAGGTCGTGCTGGCGCCGGGTGAGTCCTACACCAACCCGTGGGTTTACGCGACGGCGCCGGCGGGCCTCGGCGACCTGTCGCACCAGTTCCACGGCTTTGCACGCAGCGAGATCCTACCCGCGCGCGTGGCCGAGAAGCCGCGTCCGGTGCACCTGAACACCTGGGAGGCAGTCTATTTCGATCACGACGTCGAGCGCCTCAAATCGCTCGCAACGATGGCCGCCGAACTCGGTGTCGAGCGCTACGTACTCGACGATGGCTGGTTCGTCGGCCGCAACGACGACACGGCCGGCCTGGGCGATTGGGATGTCGACCCGGCCAAGTATCCGAATGGCCTCGAGCCGCTGATCCGCCACGTCAACAGCATCGGCATGGAGTTTGGCATTTGGGTCGAGCCGGAAATGGTCAACCCGCAAAGCGTCCTATGCCGGGCCCATCCGGATTGGGTGCTGGGCGTACCGGCGCGGCCACGCTTGGAGCAGCGCGGCCAGCTGGTGCTCGATCTTACCCGGCCCGAAGTCGCGGCGTTCGTCTACGAGAGGCTCGACGGCCTGTTGAGCGCCCATGCGATCGACTATCTGAAGTGGGACCACAACCGCGACCTGGCACCGGCCGGCGACCAGCATGGCCGGCCGGCTGCGCGGCGCCAGACGCTGGCCTTCTACGCGCTGCTCGATCGGCTGCGCGAGGCCCATCCCGGCGTCGAGATCGAGAGCTGCGCCGGCGGCGGCGGCCGCATCGACTATGAGGTGCTGCGCCGCACCGAGCGGGTGTGGGTCAGCGACAACAACGACGCGATCGCGCGTCAGGCCATCCAGCGCGACTGCAGCCTGTTCGTGCCGCTGGAGGTCATGGGGACCCACGTCGGTGCCTCGCCGGACCACACGACCGGCCGCACCCTGCCCATAGGTTTTCGGGCGCACACGGCCATGTTCGGCCACATGGGTCTGGAGTTCGACATCACCGTGTTGAGCGAGGCCGAGCGGACCGAGCTGAGGCAGTGCATCGAGGCCTACAAGCAGCACCGGCGCCTGCTCCACACGGGGCGCCTTTATCGCCTGTCGCACGGTCCCGGCGGCGACACCGACACCGCCGTCGTCGCGACCGATCGAAGCGAGGCGCTCGTCCTCGTTCAGCAGATCGGCGCCTTGCCTCATTCGAGCCCGGCCCCGGTGCGGATCCCGGGCCTCGACCCATCGGCGCGCTACCGCGTGACGCTCGTTCCGCCATTGACGCAACGTCAGCTGCAGGACCTTAATCGGCGGCCGGTATGGCTGGCCGACGGTTTGGTCATGGACGGCGTGACGTTGGCCGAGGCCGGTGTGCGCCTGCCGTTGCATCCGGAAACGACCCTGCTGCTTCACTTGCGACGGATCTGATGCTTGGCGTCTGCTACTACCCGGAACAATGGCCACAATCCGACTGGCGCGATGATGCCAGGCGCATGGTGGATGTCGGCATTTCGCACGTCCGCGTCGCCGAGTTCGCGTGGGCGCGTATCGAGCCGGCGCGCGGGCGCTTCGCGTGGGCGTGGCTCGACGAGGCGATCGGCATCCTGGGCGACGCCGGGTTGCACGTCGTCATGTGTACGCCCACGGCGACGCCGCCGAAGTGGCTGATCGACGAACGCCCGGAGATCCTGGCCTGGGACGAGGCCGGCCGGCCGCGCGGCTTCGGCTCGCGCCGGCACTACTGCTTCGCCAGCCCAGCTTGGCGGGAGGAGACCGGGCGCATCTGCGAGATCGTCGCCGACCGCTACGGCGAGCACGATGCCGTCGTCGGCTGGCAGCTCGACAACGAGTATGGCTGCCACGATACCGTGCTGTCCTACGCGCCCCATTGTCGCACCGCGTTCCGCGAATGGCTGGCTCAGCGCTACGGCACGCCGGAGGCGCTGAACGCCGCCTGGGGCAACGTGTTCTGGAGCCAGGCGTTCGGAACGTTCGACGAAGTCGGTTTGCCGAACCTGACGGTCACCGAGGCCAATCCGGCGCATCGGCTGGACTACCGGCGCTTCGCCTCGGACATGGTGGTTGCCTATAACCGGCTGCAGGTCGAGGTCGTGCGGGCCCGGTCGCCCGGACGGTTCATCTCCCACAACGGCATGGGCTTCTTCGACGGCTATGACCATTTTGCCGTGGCCGGCGACCTGGACGTCTTCACTTGGGACAGCTATCCGCTAGGGCACACCGACCAGCGTCTCGATGCCCCCGACGACGTGAAGGCCCGGTTCGCCCGAACCGGCCATCCCGATGTCGCGCCGTTCCATCACGACCTCTATCGCGGGGTCGGCAACGGGCGCTGGTGGGTGATGGAGCAGCAGCCGGGGCCCGTCAACTGGGCCGCCAACAATCCGGCGCCGATGCCGGGCATGGTGCGGCTGTGGACGCTGGAGGCGCTGAGCCACGGGGCGGAGGTCGTGTCGTACTTCCGCTGGCGCCAGGCGCCGTTCGCCCAGGAACAGATGCACGCCGGGTTGCTGCGGCCGGATGGCGCCGATGATATCGGCGCGGCCGAGGCATCGCAGGTGGCGGCAGAGCTCAAGGCGCTGGATCTGGCGCCATCGCCGGCCAGCTGGGCCCGGGTCGCCCTCGTCTTCGACTATACGGCGGCCTGGGTCACCAGGATCCAGCCGCAGGGCGCCGGGTTCCGCGTTTA
>CBDHDN010000016.1:0-140875 GCA_965261585.1 Alphaproteobacteria bacterium | reverse complement strand
GATAGATGCGGTTGTCGCCGGCCATTGGTCCCACTCTCGTGTCAGCCGGCGCGGCGCCAGATCGTACTGCCGTCCGGCCGGTCCTCGAGAATGATACCCTGCCCGGCCAGCTCGTCACGAATCCTGTCGGCCGCGGCAAAATCTTGGCCTGGCGCGCCGCCTCGCGGCGGGCGATCAGGTCTTCGATCCCGCCGCCTGCCGCCGCCTGGGGGTCGGCATGGAACCAGGCCGCCGGGTCCGCCTGGACCAGCCCCAACAGCGCGCCGCCGGCCACGAGCGCGCCCTTCAGTCGTGCCTGCTCCGCCCGGTCGCCGGCGCTCACCGCCTTGTTCAGCGCCCCGGCCAGGTCGCGCATGGCACGGATGGCGCGCGGCGTGTTGAGGTCGTCGGCGAGCGCCACCGCGACGTCCGGCGGCGGCTCGCCGGCGTCGGCGGCCACCGCCGCCGCCTCGCGCAGCGGCGTGTAGAGCCGGTCGAGCAGCTGCTTCGCCGTACCGACGCCATCGCGCGTAAAGTCCAGCGGCTGCCGGTAGTGGGTCATCAGCAGGGCCAGCCGCAGGGCCTCCCCCGGAAATTGCGTCAACAGATCCGTCACCGTGTAGAAGTTGCCCAGCGACTTGGACATCTTCTCGCCCTCGGCCAGCAGATAGCCGTTGTGCACCCAGACACGCGCGAACGCGGCGTCGGGGTGGGCGCACAGCGACTGGGCGATCTCGTTCTCATGGTGGGGAAACACCAGGTCGACCCCGCCGCCATGGATATCGAAGGACTGGCCGAGATGGGCCTCGCTCATCGCCGAGCACTCGATGTGCCAGCCCGGCCGGCCGCGCCCCCACGGGCTGTCCCAGCCCGGCAGGTCCGGCGCGCTCGGCTTCCACAGCACGAAGTCGGCCGGGTCCTTCTTGTAAGGCGCGACGTCGACGCGCGCCCCGGCGATCATCTCGTCCCGGTTGCGCCGCGCCAGCCGCCCGTAGTCGGCCATCGACGGCACGTGGAACAGCACGTGGCAGTCGGCGGCGTAGGCGTGGCCGCGTTCGATCAGCACCGCGATCATGGCAACCATCTGCGCGATGTGCTCGGTCGCCTTCGGCTCGATGTCTGGCGGCAGCGCCCCCAGCGCCGCGATGACGCGGTGGAAATCCGCCGTCGTGCGCGCGGTCAGGGACGCGATGGGCTCGCCCAGCTCGGCCGCCCGGTCGATGATCTTGTCGTCGACGTCGGTGATGTTGCGGACGTAGGTGACACGCGGGTAGCGCTGCTCGAGCAGGCGATAGAGCACGTCAAACACGACGATCGGGCGCGCATTGCCGATATGGATGTCGCCATAGACCGTCGGCCCACAGACATACATGTGCACATGCGCCGGATCGAGCGGCCGGAACACGCCCTTCCGCCGCGTCAGCGTGTTGTACAGTTTGAGCGCCTGTGTCATGTCGCAACCGGTTGCGCCGGGGTCGAACCACCGGCGAGGTCTTTACAGAACTACGGCATTGCTAGGAAGGGCGAATGGACCGACGCCGTTTCGAGTGATCAACCTTGATCCCGTTTTGGGATCATGATAGACTTTGCCATGAGGATCATTGCACGTCGGCCGTTGCGGGAGTTCTGGGTCCGCCATGCCGACGCCGAGCAGCCACTGAGGTCCTGGTACACATTTGTCAGCGCCGCCGACTGGCAACAGCCGGCGCACATCAAAGAGGACTATCGCAGCGCCAGCATCCTGCAAGGCAATCGTATTTGTTTCAACATTAGCGGGAACAAGTATCGGCTCGTCGTGAAGGTCAACTACCAATACCGTGTCGCCTACATCCGCTTCATCGGAACGCACGCAGAGTATGACAAGATCAATGCCACAACGATCTAACAAGACGATGGATATCCGACCGATCAAGACGGAAGCGGATCACCGCGCAGCCCTCGACGAGATCGATCAGCTGATGGACGCAGCCCTGAAGACCCTCGAGGGCGACCGTCTCGACGTCTTGACCACGCTCGTCGAAGCCTACGAGGAGAAGCATCATGCGATAGAGGCGCCTGATCCTATCGAGGCGATTCTCCACCGGATGGACGCCCTTGGCATGAGGCGGAAGGATCTCGAGCCGCTGATCGGAACGCGCGCGCGTGTTTCGGAGGTCCTGTCGCGAAAACGGCCTCTTACGATCAACATGATTCGGCGGATCGCCGTGGCCATGGGCATCCCCGCTGATATCCTGATAAGACAGTACGAGACCGCCGAGGGATAGCTACTCGGGCGCGCTGCGCGCGACAATCGTGGTCGAGGCATGGGGCGATCACCCACCATCATCGTCTACATCGCCGCCAGCCTCGACGGCTTCATCGCGACGCCGGACGGCGGCGTCGACTGGCTGGCACCCTACCAGGCCGACTACGGCTACGATGCGTTCATCGCATCGGTCCATACGCTGGTCATGGGCGGCGCGACCTACGACCAGATGCGCGGCTTCGGCGACTGGCCGCACGGCGGCAAGCGCATCCTCGTCGTGACGTCGCGGCCGCTCGGCGACAACGTGCCGGCGGGCGTCGAGGCGTGGCCCGACGGCGTGGACGCGCTGGGCGCCGAGCTGCGGGCGACGTCTGGATCGTCGGCGGCGCGCGGCTCGTGCGCGCCCTGCTGGACCGCGGCCTCGTCGACCGGTGGGACCTGTTCATTATTCCGCGGCTGCTCGGCGACGGTATTTCATTGTTCGAGCGGTCGCCGGTCCGCAACACGGCGCAACTCAAGGCCGCTCATCCCTACGCCGACGGCGTGGTCCGGCTCACCTACTGGTTCCACCGCAGCTCGACGACCCAGGCAGAAACGGCAGTGTGAGAGACAGCCGTAACCAGGCAGCCGGGCGACTGGCCAATCTGTGAAATACCTCACAAACACTCGGTGCAAAGGCTGCCAAAACCGCGTGACAGGCGGGATAATCGCGTACATGGGCTGCAGATCGTCTGGGAGTGCATCCATGGCTAGAGCGGGTCCGGCATAGACAGAATCAAAAAGGGGATTCCCAAGGGTCGCAAAAAGTGATTCAAGCTATGAGCTGGGTTAAAGGAGGCCAGCCATGGATGACACGACCTTATTCGGAAGATCTTCGTGAACGAGTTGTTCGAGTTGTTGAATCGGGGACCTCTCGCAATGCGGCGGCGAAGCAATTTGATGTGAGCATCAGCTTTGTTGTGAAGCTGATGCAGCGTTGGAAGCAGCGGGGCACGATCAAAGCCGACAAATACGGTGGCTGGAAGAAATCGAAACTGGCTCCCCATGGCGATCGCATTCGGGCTCTGGTGATGGAGAATTGCGACATCACCATTGACGAGCTTTGCGTCTTGCTGGCCGCCGAGGGGATCGAGGCGAAGCGCTCGACGCTTGGCGACTTTCTTCTGGCTCAGGGGCTGAGTCGCAAAAAAAGACAGCCCACGCCGCCGAGCAGGAGCGCCCTGACGTCGCGGCGGCGCGAGCCACTTGGCGCAACGAGCAACCTGGGCTGATTGCCGAACGGCTGGTCTTTCTCGACGAGACCTGGGCGCGACGAACATGGCCCGGCGTTATGGCCGGGCACCGCGCGGCGAACGGGTGGTGGCGGCCATTCCCCATGGCCACTGGAAGACAACCACGTTCATTGCCGCCCTGCGTCACGACCGGATCACCGCGCCCTGCGTTTTCGATGGCCCGATCAACGGCGCAAGCTTCCTTGCCTGGGTCCAGCAAGCCCTGGTCCCGACCCTGTCCGCGGGCGACATCGTCATCATGGACAACCTCTCCTCCCACAAGGTCGCCGGCGTACACGAGGCCATTGAGGCGGTCGGCGCAACCCCGCTCTACCTGCCGCCCTACAGCCCCGATCTCAATCCCATCGAACAGGTCTTCGCCAAGCTCAAAGCCATTCTCCGCAAGGTCGGCGCCAGAACCGTCGATGACCTCTGGCGGGCAATTGGAAACGCCCTCGATGAATTCTCTCCAACCGAATGCAGAAACTACCTCGTCAATGCAGGATATTCCGTCTAAACCGGATGTGCTCTAGATACCCTCGCATTGAACCGCCGATTGAAAATCCGTATCCCGGCCCATTTGAGCGGGTTTCGGATTTCCGGTACCAGACACGTCTGGTTCTTGCCCGCGAGCCGGACGTGCTGCTGATGCGCGAACAAGCCAGCGTTTCATATATTGTCGATCAGGACTACACCGTGTCCTTCGATGTGGATGATGTCGAAAAGACACTGAGTCGGACCCGATTTCCTTGGACACAGAATTGGCTTAATCGAAGTGTCCAAGGAGGACCGGAACATGACCGATAATTTTGAGAAGAAAGTTGCTGTTGATGGGCCTGTGGTAAATGCGGGCGAGCTTGGCTCGTCCACGTTTTCCCCAGGCCAGGCTTTGCCGGCAGGCCCGCTGGGACTTGGCCAGCGATGGACGGTGGCGCGCAAGCGTGAGGTCGTTCTGCGGCTTTTGCGTGACGAGCCGGTGCAACTTCTGTCGCGCCAGTTGGGCGTAGAGATCTTCCGGCTCGAGCAGTGGCGTGAAAAAGCGATCGGCGGGATCGACGCCTCGCTCAAGCAACGCAAGGGCGATCCGGTGCAGGCGGAACTGGATAGCGCCATGAAGCGGATCGGAGAGTTGACCATGCAGGTGGAACTGCTGGAGGCCAAGACGGAGACCTTCGGCCCTTTGGGGCGGCGGAGGTCGCGGCGATGAGTGCCGCCACCTCGCCCGGCACGGGTCTGGCCTACGGCCTGCGGCGGGTCTGCGCCGCCTGGGGCATGGCCCGCTCCTCGTTCTACGCCATGACCTCCGGCCAGCACGCCGAGCAGCCGCCGGCAAAGCGTCGGGGACCGAAGCCCGCGATCTCGGACCAGGCGCTGCTGGTGGCGATCGAAGCCGACCTGGAGGCATCGCCCAGGGAGGGCGAGGGCTACCGCAAGGTCTGGGCTCGGCTTCGGGTCTGTCGCGACATCCGGGTTGCCCGCAAGCGGGTGCTCCGCCTGATGCGCGAGAACAATCTGCTCTCGCCCCATCGCTGCCGCCGCCGTGGCGGCAATCCCCATGACGGTGAGATCATCACTCATGCCCCGAACCTCACGTGGGGCACCGATGGCGTTCGGGTGTTCACGGTGGACGACGGCTGGGGCTGGATCTTCACCGCCGTCGAGCATTGGAACGCCGAGTGTGTCGGCTGGCATGTCTGCAAGCGCGGCGACCGCTTCGCCGCCCTGCAGCCGATCTCCATGGGGCTTGCCGGGCTGTATGGCTCGACCGCGGCCGGCGCGGCTCGGGGGCTGGCCTTGCGGATGGATCACGGCTCCCAGTATCTGTCGGACCACTTCACCAACCAGATCAAGTTCTGGGGCATCCAGCCGTCCTACGCCTTCGTCGCCGAGCCCCAGACCAACGGCGTCGCCGAGCGGTTCAATCGCACGCTGAAGGAACAGATCATCCATGGTCGCATCTACCGCAACATCGCGGAGCTGCGGGACGCCGTCCGCGACTTCGTCGAACTCTACAATGCCCAGTGGATCGTCGAAAAGAACGGCTACCTGAGCCCCGCTCAAGCTCGTCAGGCGTGGCACGCCG
Organism: Alphaproteobacteria bacterium; assembly: GCA_965261585.1. Taxonomy (GTDB): domain Bacteria; phylum Pseudomonadota; class Alphaproteobacteria; order UBA6615; family UBA6615; genus CBDHDN01. The sequence continues at coordinate 135,297 of CBDHDN010000016.1, read as the reverse complement.
CGATCTCAATCAGGCCCGCCGCATGAGACAAACTTGTGTCCAAGGAACCGGGTGCGCTACATGTCGAAAAGACACTGACAGTGCCGCGTGGGATGCTGACCGATCTCGCGTCCGTCCCGCGGGTTGCCCGCGGCATAGTTGGCAAGGTCGGTCCGCACCTCGAGGCCTCGATCGTCCACGATTTTCTGTTCATTGCCTGGCAGCTGTTGGACGGACGGGGTGCCCGAAAGGAGGATTTCCGTTTTGCGAACGCTGTGATGTTTGCCGGTTTGGACGCGACCGACCTGGTCTCGCTAGGCCGAAACGCAATCAAGGCCGCCCTGAATTTTCCCTATTTTGCCTGGTCGACCTATCGTGATCGCAACGACGGGCCGAACGACAATGGGCTGTTCGCCGACCTCGACAATCCTCTACCGAACGGTGACTAGGGCATTGCTGGACTAACGATGTCCCACGGGATGGTGCGAAGTCAGTCCTTCGGGGACGCGAACATCCGGCCTACGGCCCGGCCTTGAAGGCATTCGTGATGGGGTAGCGGCGGTCGCGGCCGAACGCGCGTTCGGTCACCTTGACCCCCGGCGGCGCCTGGCGGCGCTTGTATTCGGCGAGCTCCAGCATGCGCCAGACGCGCGCGCACGTCGCCGCATCGTGGCCGCGTGCCACCAGCGCGTCGATCCCCAGATCCTCCTCGATCAGGCCGCGCAGGATCCGGTCGAGCTCGTCATAGGGCGGCAGCGTGTCCTCGTCCTTCTGGTCGGGCCGCAGCTCGGCCGACGGTGGCTTCGTGATGATGCGCTCCGGGATCACCTGTCCCGCCGGTCCGCGGGCGCCATCGGAATGGTGCGCGTTGCGCCAGCGGCAGAGCGCGAACACGTCGGTCTTGTAAACGTCCTTGAGGACCGAATAGCCGCCCGCCATGTCACCATAGATCGTTGCGTAGCCGACCGACATCTCCGACTTGTTGCCGGTCGTCACGAGCATCGCGCCGGTCTCGTTCGAGATCGCCATCAGGGTCAGGCCGCGCGCGCGCGATTGGATGTTCTCCTGGGTGACGCCTGCGCTCGGCCGGTTGAAGGCACGCGACAGCATGGCGTCGAACGCCGCCATCGCCGGCTCGATCGGCACGTCGTCCAGGCGGACGCCGAGGTTCGCGGCCAGCGCCGCCGCATCGTCCAGGCTCGCCTGGCTGGTGAACGGCGACGGCAGCATGATGCAACCGACCCGCTGCGGCCCCAGTGCGTCCGTGGCGACAACGGCCGTCAGTGCGGAATCGATGCCGCCCGACAGGCCAAGCACGACGCCGGGGAACGCGTTCTTGTCCACGTAGTCGCGCAGGCCCAGCATCATCGCCTGATAGATCGCCGCATAGGGCTCGAGCGGCGCGATAATCTCGCCGGGGGCGCAGACCCAGCCGCCGCTCTGGCGCTGCCATTGGGTGACGACGACGGCCTCTTTGAATGCCGGCGCCTGTACCGCCGGCCGGCAGTCGGTGTTCAGCACGAAGGACGCGCCGTCGAACACCAGCTCGTCCTGGCCGCAGACCTGGTTGACATAGATGAGCGGCAGCCCGGTCTCGGTCACCCGCGCCACGGCGTGATTGAGGCGCATGTCCGGCTTGTCGCGGTCGAACGGGCTGCCGTTGGGCACGACCAGGATCTCGGCACCGGACTCCTGCAGCGTCTCGCAGACGTCGGGCTGCCACATGTCCTCGCAGACGCAGACGCCCAGGCGCACGTCGCGGAAGTTGATCGGGCCCGGCAGCGGGCCGGCGTCGAACACGCGGACCTCGTCGAACACGCCATAGTTCGGCAGCTCGTGCTTGTAGCGGGTCGCGGCGATGCGCCCCCCGGCGAGCAGCAGCGCCGCGTTGTAGCGCTTGCCGCCGTCGCGCCACGGCGCGCCGACCAGCAGCGCCGGCCCGCCATCCGCGGTCTCGGCGGCCAGCCGCTCGACGCCGTCGGCGACGGCGTCGAGGAATGCCGGCTTCACGACCAGATCCTCCGGCGGGTAGCCCGAGACGACGAGCTCCGTGCCGACGACCAGATCGGCTCTCGCCGCCGCTGCTTCCGCGCGCGCCGCCTTGAGCCGCGCCACGTTGCCGTCGATGTCGCCGACCGTGGGGTTGAGTTGGGCCAGGGCGATTGTCAGCGTGTCCGTCATGCGCCGCCGTGCCCCGGGGTTCGGTGGGACCGGGCTGGGAACCAGCCGCCAGCATCGAACCACTATGCGGCGCTTCGTCGCCCTGTCAACGATGGCGCTGGCCGCAGGTAGCGCCGCGGGCTTTCGCCCATGGCGGCGCGGAACATGGCGATGAAGGCCGACGGACTGTCATAGCCGACGGCGTAGGCGACTTGGGTCACCGGCTCGCCCGCGGCGAGCCGCGCCAGCGCCTCGTGCAGCCGCAGCTGCTGGCGCCAGGCGCGGAAGCCCATGCCGGTCTCGCCCCGGAACAGGCGGGCCAGCGTGCGCACGCTGGCGCCGCTCGCCGCGGCCCAGGCGGCCAGGCCGCGGGGATCGGCCGGATTGGCGATCAGCCCGTCGACGACGGCGCGCAACCGCTTGTTCCGGGGCATCGGCAGGTGCAGCTGCGGCAGCGGCTCGGCCCGCAGCTGATCCATCAGCACGCCGACCAGCCGCACGCCGGGCCCGTCGAGCGCATAATCCGCCGGCAGCGCGATGGCCGCGTTGACGAGCTCGCGCAACAGCGGCGATACGGCCATGACGCAGCACTCCGCCGGCATCTGCGGCACGACGCCCTGGAGCACGTGGACGATGCGCTGGTTGACGGCGCCGACCGCGGTGATCTCGTGGTCAATGCCGGTCGGGATCCAGACCGCGCGGTGCGCCGGCACGACCCACGTGCCGACCGAGGTGCTGACCCGGATCAGCCCGCTCTCGGGGTAGACGAGCTGGGCGAAGTCGTGGCGGTGCCAGGCGATGATGAGGCCGGCGCCATGGGCGCTGGACAGCGCCACCAGCGGCCGTGCGGCGGTCGGCTGCCGGTCGGCGCTGCCCGGCACGGTTTGGCCGCGGGCCATTCGGCCGCCGACCGATTGACCAAGGGCCGTTTGGCCGCGGGCCGGTTGGCCGGTTCTCGACATAGCTTGACACTATGTCGATAGACCGCCAGGGCGTCCAGGTCTATGTCCTACTCATGCCCCATGACGAACCGACCCGCACGGCCTGGCGCCGCCCCGAGGTCCTGTTGCTCGTGATGGCCGGCGCCATGGCGCTGTCGTTCTCCGTGTGGTCGGCGCTGCTCAACAACTTCGCGATCGAGCGGGCCGCCTTCGACGGCGCCGACATGGGGCTGCTGCAGAGCATTCGCGAGGTCCCGGGCTTTCTCGCCTTCACGTTCGTCTTCCTGCTGTTGTTCCTGCGCGAGCAGCGCCTGGCCATCTTGTTCCTGGGCGTACTCGGCATCGGCGTCGCCGTGACGGGCGCGTTCCCGACACTCGTCGGGCTCGTGTTCACGACGACCGTCATGTCCGTCGGCTTCCACTATTTCGAGACGGCGCACCAGAGCCTGACCCTGCAGTGGATCGACAAGGACCGCGCCGCCCACGTGCTCGGCCGCATTGTCGCGGCCCGCGCCGTCGCTTCGCTGATCGCCTTCGGCTTCGTCTGGTTGGCGTTCGAGCGGCTTGGCCTCGATTTCGCCTGGGTCTATGCGATCGGCGGCGGCGTCACGGTCGCCTTCGTGTTGTTCGCCTGGGGCGCCTTTCCCACGTTCCCGGCGCACGTCGAACAGCGCCGTTCCCTGGTGCTGCGGCGGCGCTACTGGCTCTACTACGCCCTGACGTTCCTGAGCGGCGCGCGGCGCCAGATCTTCATCGTCTTCGCCGGCTTCCTGCTGGTGGAGAAGTTCGGCTACTCGGTCGCCCAGATCAGCCTGCTGCTGCTCGTCAACCACGCGCTCAGCGTGCCGCTGGCACCGCGCATCGGCAAGCTGATCGGCAAGTGGGGCGAGCGCCGGGCGCTGACGTTCGAGTATGTCGGCCTGATCGGCGTCTTCGCCGGCTATGCCTTCGTCCAGAACGCGACGGTCGCGGCCGGCCTCTACATCGTCGACCACGCGTTCTTCGCGCTGGCGATCGCCATCAAGACCTATTTCCAGAAGATCGCCGATCCCGCCGACATCGCGCCGACCGCCGGCGTCGCCTTCACGATCAACCACATCGCCGCGGTCGTCATTCCCGTCGCCTTCGGCATCGTCTGGCTGACCAGCCCGGCCACCGTCTTCCTGGCCGGCGCCGCCATGGCCGCCGCGAGCCTCATCTGCGCCCGCCTGGTGCCGCCGGCGCCCGAACCCGGCCACGAGGTGGTCCACCTTCGCACGCCGGCGCCACAGCCGGCGGAGTAGCGGTCGACCTCAAGCGGCGTCGATCTTCTCGGACAGCCAGATCTTGATCAGCGACTGGTAGGGCACATCCCGCTTGTTGGCGGCGATCTTGATCCGCTCCAGCAGATCGACCGGCAGCCTTAGGGAGATCGCCTTGGTCGACGGCTTGAGGCTGGCGAAACGGGCGCGTTCCGCCTTCGTCCAGTCGACATAGTCGGCGGAGTCGTGGGTTTCCCAGAAGGCCCGTTCCTCCGCTTCGCTTCTGAAGTCGGGAATGGGTCTACGCTTCTTGTCCATAGCGGGCTTGCTCCTTGCCGTGCATATCTCGCGAGGCAGGAAGACTATTCGCCGACCGCTTCAAAGCCGAACGTCGGCAGCGTTCCGGTGGCCTTGGCCACGCGCAGGAAGGTCCGCATCGTCGGCAGCACGCGCCCGCTCTCCAGCCGGGCCACGTATGGTTGAGTGGAGCCCATGCGTTCCGCAAGTTCCGCCTGGGTGAGGCCGGCCGCCGAGCGGACTTTGATGACGGCGCGGGCAATCGCATACTCCAGCGCCAGGTCATCGTCGGCCGCGCGGACGTCGCGGTTGCGAAGCAACTCCCTCTTCTGCTTTGGCCAACGCCTGCTCGGTCCTAGCTCAGCCGGGCGACGTTTCGGCGTGGTTCTTGCGCAGCAGGAACTCGCGGCCGACCTTGACGCGGAGCTCGCCGTTGTAGGCGACTATGTCGGCGGTGGCGTAAGTCTCGTGCCAGTCGGTCGGCAGGAAGGAACCGGTGCCAACGAGGTCGATCGGCGCGTTGGCGATGGCCATGGCCTTGCACTTGGCCGGGCCGAAGCCGGACGAGGCGACGATCTTCGCCTGCGCGAACCCGGCCTTGTCGAGCTGCTCGCGCAGGTGCCACAGCGCCGCCGCCGAGACGCCGCCGCCGATCAGGTAGCGCAGCTCGTCGTCTGTGCGATAGCCGCGGATCGCGTCCGGCGCGTTGCGCTCCAGCACGGCGTAGGAGGCCGGCACGTCGAGCCCCTCGACATAGCGGCCGCCGGGCGTGTCGATGCGCACGGACACGCGGCCCGCCGCTGCGAGCTCGGCAAAGCGGCTACAGACGGCGATGCTGTCCGTGACCTCGAGGCCGAAATAGTCGACCAGCACGGTCAGCGGTTCGTCGGGGAACGTCTCGTGGTACATCTCGGCCGCACGCACGGTCGAGCCGGCGTAGCCGATCAGCGCATGGGGCATGGTGCCGAAGCCGCGCTGCTGGCCGAAATAGTGCGCCGTCGCCTCGGTCGCGTTGCCGACGAAGCCGACGGCGCCGACCTTGCGCTGGGCCCGCCGCGAGCCGACGGCGGCGGCATAGGCCATGATCTCCGCCATGTCCGGCCCGGCGCAGTGGCGCGCATCGAACGCGAGGAACGCCGCGCGCGGCAGGTCGACGCACATGGCCGAGGCGTTGTAGGCGGCGACGCAGGCGGCGCCCAGCTTCTGCAGATACAGCGTCTCGAGGTCGACCAGGTGATAGAGCGGCCCGCTGATGTAGAGCAGCGGCTCACCGGCGCCGACCCAGCGGCCCTCGGCATAGCGCAGCTCGATATCGAACTTGGTCGCGCGCGCCTTGGCCACGCGCTCCAGCCAGTCGATCGCCAGCTTCGGGGCCGCGATGACCGGGCGGCGCATGAACACCGCGTAAGTGACGCGCTTGTCGCCGAAGTGGCCGACCACCTCCTTCGTGCGGTTGAAGTAGTGGTCGGTCAGCCGCGGCACCGCCTCGGGGTCGGGCCCCGTGGCGCCGTTCAGCACATCGCCTGCGTCGGGGGCATCGGGCATCTGTCGCTCCTCGTCACCCCACGGCTCGTCGCTAGGACGCCGCGGCGATCCCGGCCACGTCCTCGTCGCGCTGCTGCTTCAGGCTCTCGGCGATCTGGAAGGCGAGCTCGAGCGCCTGGCTGGCATTCAGCCGCGGGTCGCAATGGGTGTGATAGCGGTCCGACAGCCGCTCCTCGGTGATCGCCTGGGCGCCGCCGATGCACTCCGTCACGTCCTGGCCGGTCATCTCGAAATGCACGCCGCCGGCGTGGGTGCCCTCGGCCCGGTGGACGCCGAAGAAGCGCCGCACCTCCAGCAGGATGCGGTCGAACGCCCGCGTCTTGTAGCCGTTCGCCGCCTTGACCGTGTTGCCGTGCATCGGGTCGCACGACCAGACGACACGCCGCCCCTCACGCTCGACCGCGTGGACGAGCGGCGGCAGCTTGGCCTCGACCTCATCGGCGCCCATGCGGCAGATCACCGTCAGGCGCCCGGCCTCGTTCGCAGGGTTGAGCGTGTCGATCAGCCGCAACAGCTCGTCCGGTGCCAGCGACGGCCCGGCCTTCATGCCGATCGGGTTCTCGACGCCGCGCAGGAACTCGACATGGGCGCTGTCGGGCTGGCGCGTGCGGTCGCCGATCCACAACAGGTGGGCCGACACGTCGTACCAGTCGCCGGTCAGGCTGTCCTGGCGCGTCAGCGCCGTCTCGTAGGGCAGCAGCAGCGCCTCGTGGCTCGTGTAGAAGTCGGTCTCGCGCAGCTGCGGCACGGACTCGGCGGTCAGCCCGCAGGCCGCCATGAAGCCCAGCGCCTCGTCGATGCGCGTCGACATCTCCTCGTAGCGCTGCCCCTGTGGGCTGGCGCCGACGAAATCCAGGTTCCACTTGTGCAGGCTGTGCAAATCGGCGAAGCCGCCCTGGGCGAACGCGCGCAGCAGGTTGAGCGTCGCCGCGGCCTGATTGTAGGCCTGGATCAGCCGGTCCGGATTGGGCCGCCGCGCCGTGTCGTTGAACGCCATGTCGTTGACGATGTCGCCGCGATAGCTCGGCAGCTCGACGCCGTCGCGCACCTCCGTCGGCGCCGAGCGCGGCTTCGCGAACTGGCCGGCCAACCGGCCGACCTTGATGACCGGGATGCCGCCGCCGAACGTCAGCACGACGGCCATCTGCAGCAGCACCTTGAAGGTGTCGCGGATGTTGTCGGGGTGGAACTCGGCAAAGCTCTCGGCGCAGTCGCCGCCCTGCAGCAGGAACGCCTGGCCGTCCGCCACCCGACCCAGCTGCGCGCGCAGCCGCCGCGCCTCGCCGGCGAACACCAACGGCGGATAGTGGCGCAGCGTGTCGACGACCCGCCCCAGATGCGCCGCGTCGGGATAATCCGGCGCCTGCCGGACGGCCCGCTCACGCCAGCTCTCGATGCTCCAATCCGCGCCCATGCCTCGGCCCTCCCTGGTCCGCTGCGCGCGCCCCGCGCCGGACCCATTATGCGCGCCGGAGCCTATACGCGGAAGCTCGCGCGTCGCTACCGAAAAAGCAGAAATCCACAGAGGCACAGAGACACAGAGAAAAAGGCCTCACTAGGCCAGTCGGAAATTCTTCTCTGTGCCTCTGTGCCTCTGTGCCTCTGTGCCTCTGTGCCTCTGTGCCTCTGTGCCTCTGTGCCTCTGTGCCTCTGTGCCTCTGTGCCTCTGTGTCTCTGTGGTTCATTCGTTTGGGTTACTCCGCCGCCTCGGCCACCGGCTCGCGCATGGTGACGAACTCCTCGGCCGAGGTCGGGTGGATGCCGATCGTGGCGTCGAACGTCGCCTTGGTCGCGCCGGCCTTGAGGGCGATGGCGATGCCCTGGACGATCTCGCCGGCCTCGGGACCGACCATGTGCACGCCGACGACGCGGTCGCTGGCGCGGTCGACGATCAACTTCATCAGCGTCTGCTCGTCGCGGCCGCTGATCGTGTGCTTCAGCGCCCGGAACGTGCTGCGGTAGATGTCGACCGCAGCGTACCGCTCGCGCGCCGCGGCCTCGGTCAGGCCGACCGTGCCGACGGCGGGCTGGCTGAACACGGCGGTCGGCACGCCGGCATAGTCGGCGGTCGTCGGCTCGCTCTTGAACAGCGTGCGCGCGACCGCCATGCCTTCGGCCAGCGCCACCGGCGTCAGCTGCAGCCGGTCGATGACGTCGCCGATCGCGTAAATCGAATCGACCGAGCTCTGGAAATGCTCGTCGACGACGACGGCGCCGCGCGCGTTCACGTTGACGCCGGCCTCCTCGAGGCCCAGCCCGGCCGTGTTCGGTGCCCGGCCGGTGGCATACATGACGAGGTCGGCCACCTGGGTCGTGGCGTCGCCGAACGTCGCGACCAGACCATCGCTCGTTTTCTCGACCGCGCTGATCGTCGTATCGAAGACCAGGCGCACGGCCTTCTTCGTCATCTCCCGCGCCAGGTGGGCGCGCACGTCGTCGTCGAAGCCGCGCATGAACAAGGGCCCGCGATAGACCTGGGTCGTCGCGGCGCCGAGGCCGTTGAAGATGCCAGCGAACTCGACGGCGACGTAGCCGCCGCCAACGACGATGACCCGCCGCGGCAGCGCCTCCAGGTGAAACGCCTCGTTCGACGTGACGACGTGCTCGCGGCCGGGAAACTCGGGCACGGTGGGCCAACCGCCGGACGCCACCAGGATGGTGCGCGCCGTCACCCGCTTGTCGTCCATGGCGACGGTATGGGGATCGACGACCGTCGCCCGGGCACGGAAGACCTCGACCCCGGCGTTCGTCAGGATGTGCTCGTAGACGCCGTTGAGCCGGGCGATCTCGGCGTCCTTGTTGGCGATCAGCGTCGGCCAGTCGAACGTCGGCGCAGCCACCGTCCAGCCGAAATTGGCCGCGTCCTCGAAGTCCTCGGCGAAGTGGGCCGCATAGGCCAGCAGCTTTTTCGGGATGCAGCCGACGTTGACGCAGGTGCCGCCCAGATGGGTGCTCTCGGCCACCGCGGCGCGGGCGCCGTAGGACGCCGCAATGCGGCTCGCCCGCACGCCGCCCGAGCCGCCACCGATGACGAAGAGGTCGTAGTCGTACTGTGTCACTGGCCGGTCTCCGTGCCGCTCACCAAGGCCGTCATTGCCGGCCCTGAGCCGGCAATCCAGGCAGGTTCAGGGGACCGCATGGATTCGCGGGCCAAGCCCGCGAATGACGAAAAGGGCATTGTGCCGGCCGATCCGGCACATCACGCCGGCGTGTCAGACGCCGCCGAAGCAGACGTACTTGATCTCCAGATACTCGTCGATGCCGTACTTGGAGCCCTCGCGGCCGATGCCCGATTCCTTCATGCCGCCGAACGGCGCCACTTCGGTCGCGATGACCCCGGCGTTGACACCGACGAGGCCGTATTCCAGGCCCTCGGACACGCGCCAGCAGCGGCCGACGTCGCGCGTATAGAAGTACGCGGCGAGCCCGAACTCGGTGTCGTTGGCCATCTGGATCGCCTGTGCCTCGGTTGCGAACTTGTAGACCGGCGCCATCGGCCCGAACGTCTCCTCGCGGCTGACAGCCATGTCGGTCGTCGCGTCGGCGATCACGGTCGGCTCGAAGAACGTGCCGCCGAGCGCGTGGCGCGACCCGCCGACGACCAGGCGGCCGCCCTTGGCGACGGCATCGGCGATCTGCTCCTCCACCTTCTCGACCGCGGCAACGTCGATCAGCGGGCCCTGCATGACACCGTCTTCGAGGCCGTTGCCGACCTTCAGGTTCGAGGCCGCGGCGGCGAGCTTGTCGACGAAGGCGTCATAGATGCCGGCCTGCACCAGCATGCGGTTCGCGCAGACGCAGGTCTGCCCGGTGTTGCGGTACTTGGACGCGATCGCGCCGGCGACCGCCTCGTCCAGATCGGCATCGTCGAAGACGATGAACGGCGCGTTGCCGCCGAGCTCCAGCGACACCTTCTTCATCGTCGCCGCGGCCTGGGCCATCAGCGTCTTGCCGACGGCGGTCGAGCCGGTGAACGTCAGCTTGCGTACAATCGGGTTGCCTGTCAGCTCAGCCCCGATCTCGCCAGACGCCCCGGTCACGACATTCATGACGCCCGACGGCATGCCGGCGCGGGTCGCCAGCTCGGCCAGCGCCAGCGCCGAATAGGGCGTCGCCGAGGCCGGCTTGATCACCATCGGGCAGCCGACGGCCCAGGCCGGACCGGACTTGCGTGTGATCATCGCCGAGGGAAAGTTCCAGGGCGTGACCGCGGCGCAGACGCCGACCGGCTCCTTGGTCACGACGATGCGCTTGTCGGGTTGGTGCTGCGGGATCGTGTCGCCGTAGACGCGCTTGCCTTCCTCGGCGAACCATTCGATGAACGACGCGGCATAGCCGACCTCGCCCTTGGCCTCGGCCAACGGCTTGCCTTGCTCGGCCGTCATCAGCACGGCCAAGTCGTCGGCGTTGTCCAGCATCAGCTGCTTGAGGCGCAGCAGGATCGCCGCGCGTTCCTTGGCCAGCAGCGCGCGCCAGCCCGGGTAGGCCTGCCCGGCCGACTCGATCGCGCGCTGGGTCTCGGCGGTGCCCAGTTTCGGCACGGTGCCGATGACGTCGTTCGTCGCCGGGTTCGTGACTTCGATCACGGCACCGCTGTCGGCGTCGATCCATTCGCCGCCGACAAAGCACTGCTGACGCAGCAGTCGCGGATCCTTGAGTTGCACCATCGTATTCTCGCTTTCCGCAGGTTGGTCGTTGCCGGCAGTATAACGGCCGCCCCTGACCGTGTCACAGTGGCGCACCGGCGGGGCAGGAAAATAGGCCTTCTGTTTTTGGGGGGAGGCAGTCTTGATTCGCACGATTCTTTCAGACCCGCAGTGGGATCGGATCAAGGATCTGGTGCCTGGCAAGGCGACGGACCGCGGCGTGACCGGCCGCAACAACCGGCGGTTTGTCGAGGCCGTGCTTTGGGTGGCCCGCACTGGTTCGCCATGGCGCGATCTGCCCGATGCGTTCGGTCCCTGGTACACCGTCTACACCCGCTTCTGGCGCTGGTCGCGGCACGGGGTCTGGAAGCAGGTGTTCAAGGCCCTGGCCGACGACCCGGATTTCGAATACCTGATCATCGACTCCACCATCGTGCGGGCGCATCACCACGCCGCCGGCGCAAAAGGGGGACTCAAAATCAGGCCATCGGACGCTCGCGCGGCGGGCTAAGCAGCAAAATCCATATCGTCGTGGACGGGCTTGGCAATCCCCTGCGCTTCGTTCTCACCGCCGGCCAAGTGCATGACAGCACCCAGGCAAGAGCGCTCGTCGAGGGCCTGACCGGCGCCTACCTGCTCGCCGACAAGGCCTATGACTCCAACGAGTTCCGCGACGTCATCGCCGAGCACGGCATGGTCGCCGTGATCCCGTCCAACCGCTCCCGGTCGATGGCGATCCCCTACGACAAACACCTCTACAAAGAACGCCACCTCGTCGAATGCTTCATCAACAAGATCAAGCAGTTCCGAAGGCTCGCCACCCGCTACGACAAAACCGCAGCCTCTTTCCTGTCCATGCTATGTCTGTGCGCTGCCATAATCTGGCTGCGTTAATTGTAAACAGGCCCTAGTGCACCGATCCAGACAAATGATTCACCGTGCGCTGGAGCAACCCGTTGTTTTGTATTCAGAATCAGGTTTCCACTGTGACGACTCTGACTGAGTCGGTGCACTAGTACATCGATTCCATGAAACGGATCATTTTGTGTGGGGTTCCTGACCACCTACCAGATCTGGTAGGGTGAAGGCGTGTATGGGCAGGGAGACATGTCATGGCGGCGCCTCGGCGGTCGGTTGATTTGCGGATGACGGAAGAAGAGGTTGAGCAGCTTGGGGCGATCGCCCGGTCGCGCACGGAAGCGGCATGCCGGGTGACGCGGGCGCGCATGCTGCTGCGCTATCGCGATGATGCGTCGTACTTCGCGGTTGGCCGGGCGCTGGGCGTTCACCATCAGACGGTGCAGCGCTGCGTCGAGCGAGCGCTGCGCCATGGCTTGATGGCGGCCTTGGCGGACAGTCCGCGGCCCGGACGCGAGCCGCGGATCACCGAGGCGGCGCGCGCCTGGCTGGTCGATCTGGCCTGCCGCAAGGCGAAGGACTTGGGTTATCCGCATGAGCTGTGGACGACGCGGCTGCTGGCGCGGCATGCGCGCTCCCACGGCCCGGCGGCAGGCCATGGGTGTCTTGCCAAACTGGCCCAGGGCACTGTGTGCAAGCTGCTCGACCAGCACGCGGTGAAGCCGCACAAGGTGCGCTACTACCTGGAGCGCCGCGACCCCGAGTTCGAGCAGAAGATGGCCGAGGTGTTGTGTGTCTACCGCGAGGTCGAAATGCTCAAGCGAGCCGCCGCGGCGAACCCGCAGGCGCCGATCGAGGCGGTGGCGATCATCTCCTACGACGAGAAGCCGGGCATGCAGGCGATCGGGACGACGGCGCCCGACCTGCCGCCTGCGCCCGGTCGCCATGCCGGCTTCGGGCGTGATCACGAATATGTCCGCCACGGGACGATCAGCCTGCTCGCCGGCATCGATCTGCTGACCGGCAAGGTTCACGCCAGCGTCGAGGATCGCCATCGCTCGCGCGAGTTCGTCGCGTTTTTCTCAAACGCCTCGACGCGGCCTATCCACCGAGCACCGCGATCACGCTGATCCTCGACAATCACTCCGCGCATATCTCCAAGGAAACCCGAGGCTGGCTCGCCGACCAGCGAGAGGGCCGCTTCAGTTTCGTCTTCACTCCCAAGCACGGCTCCTGGCTCAACCTCACCGAGGGCTTCTTCTCCAAGCTCGCTCGCTCGGTGCTCCGGCACATCCGCGTCGCCACCAAGCAGGAACTCAAGGACCGCATCATCGCCGCCATCGACGACATCAACCGACATCCCGTCGTCCACACCTGGTCCTACAAACTAAACGAGGCCGCCTGATATGATTCGATCCTCGGAAACACTGAACTAGGACCAGGACGATACGGATGTCGTCGTACTCGTCGAGCAATGGCAGAGCCGAGCACACTATGAGAAGTACTTCGCCTGGCGCGAGGAAACCGGGGCCATGGCGCAGCTCGGTGACGCGCTCGTCGCCCCGCCGAGCCTACGCTACTTCGACCCTACCGACGCGTAAAAGCGCGCGGGACGGCGGCTAGTACTTGCTTTCACTAGAGACTGAGTCGCCGAGCACCCCGGCCCGCATACTTCGACAGGCTCAGCATGAGGGCCTCACCCTGAGCTTGTCGAAGGGTGAGTGCCGTCGCCCGCTTCTACGATAGTGGGCACTAACGGCTGTGCCGGAGCGGTGGCGCCCAGCGAACCATCACGGAGCCGCGCTGCGGCGGCGGTCCCAGAGCGTGCGCAGGAACTGCTGAGCGTTCGGGATCAACACCGACAGGATCAGCAGCAGGCCAATGACGCCGGTCTGAAGATGCCCGGTGATGTTGGCCAGAGCCATCCCGTTGCGCAGGTTCAAGACGATCAGGATCGCCAGCAGCACGCCGAACAGCGATCCCGATCCGCCGAAGATACTGACCCCGCCGAGCAGGACCATGGTGATGATATCGAGCTCGAAACCCAGCGCGACGTCGCCGCGCACGGCCCCCACGCGTGCCGCGAACAGCAAACCGGCGAGCCCTGAAATCGCCCCCGACATGATAAACAGGATCGCCTTTACGCGCTGCACGTTAACGCCGGAATAGCGCGCCATCTCCGCGTTGTTGCCGACGACGTATACATAGCGGCCGAACCCGGTCCCGTGCAGTACGATGGCCAGCACCACCACCAGCACGAAGAATATGATGAGCGAGAGCGGGAACGGACCGAGTATGGGCTGCTGGCCCAGCGCGTCGAACCACTCCGGGAAATCCGTGATGCCGCGATCCTCGACCAGGACACGCGCCAATCCCCGAAACCCGATCAACATTGCCAGCGTCACCACCAGGGACGGCAGCTTGATCTTCGTTATCCAGAACGCATTGAACGCGCCGCCAAGGGCACCGACCACCAAGGCCGCGACAAACGCCAGGGGAACCGGTGCACCCTGCAGGAACAGCCAACCGAAACGCACACGCCGACAGCCCCATCATCGACGCGACCGACAGATCGATTTCCGCGTTGATGATGACCAGGGCCATGATCAACGCGACAATGATCTTCTCGATGGAGAGCTGGAAGAGATTGATCTGGTTGCCGACCGTCAGAAAGACCGGCGACTGAATCGCGTTGCCGACAATGGTCACGACCAGGATGACCAGCAGGAAACCCTCCCAGCTGCGCAGCCTCGCCGCGACGCTCATGAGCTGCTTTGCCGGGGTCATTGGCCGCGGTCTCCAGTGCTCTCCGGGACCGCCATGGCCTGTTCGCTGGGCAGTTCCTGCACGGGCGCCTCGCGGCGGCGCAGCTTGTTCAACTGCCGCATGACAACGGTGTCGGTAGCCACCGCCAACAGGATGAGGAGGCCGAGCAAAGCATCGCGCCAGAACTCACTGATGGCCGCCCAGCGGATGAGGCTGTTGTCGATCAAGTCGACCAACACGGCGCCCAACAGAACGCCGATCACGGTACCCGACCCGCCGAATATGTTGACGCCGCCGACAACGACCGCGGCGACCGATCTGAGCTCGAGCCCCAAGCCCGCGACGACCGTGATGTTGCCGAACTTGGCAAGGAACATGAAGCCGGCCAGACCCGACAGCGCGCCGCACAGCACGAACGCGAAAAACGTCACGTGCCGCGCGGGAATGCCCGCCACGATCGCCGCTTCCGGGTTCGAGCCGACGGCATAGAGCCGGCGGCCAAACCGCAGCCGCGTCAGGATCAGGTGAAACACGACGACGACAGCGAGCGTTATCCCCACCGTCAGGCGCAAGTCGAGTCCGCCGATGCTGACGATGTTCGTGCGCGGCAATTCAAGGATCCACGGCGGCAGCATGATCGTCGTGATGGAGGCGGCGTCCGACAATTCAACGAGCATCGTTCGGAACAGGGCAAGGGTCCCGAGCGTGACAATGATCGCCGGCACCTTGCCGTAGCCCACGATCGCCCCGTTGAACGCACCGAAACGCCGCGCCCAGCCCAATCGCGGCCAAGACCGCGAGGAGAGGGTGTAAGTCGCCATGGTCGGCCAGCAATTGCCCAACGAAGTACGCCGTGAACCCGACGATCGAGCCGACGGACAGATCGATGTTCCGGGTCAGCACGACCAGTGTCTGACCGACCGCGATCAGCGCGATGATGGCGACGCTCGTCGAGATGCGGTTGAACAGCCGGGCATTGAAGTAGTTGTTGACCACCGAGCTGAAGAACAGAACGACGACGAACAGGACGAACACCAGGGCGAGAACCCGGAGCGTCTGAGGTTGGATTCTGCAGAGGTGGAATTGCCCGGGGTGGAATTTCATAGGGCGCTACGCGGCGCTCGCGGTCTGGCCGGTCGCGAGGCCCATGATGCTCTCCGGCGTCGCGCTCTGCGCATCGAAGATGGCCCATCTGTCGGCCCTCGCGCATGACAAGAATGCGGTCGGCCATGGCCAGGACCTCCGGCAGCTCGGAGGAGATGAAGATGATGGCGACGCCCTGCGCCGCCAGCTCGTTGACGAGCTGGTGCACCTCCGCCTTGGCGCCGACATCGATACCGCGCGTCGGCTCATCGAGGATCAGCAGTTTCGGCTGAACGTTAAGCCACTTGCTCAACATGACCTTCTGCTGATTGCCGCCCGACAGCTTGCCGACGGGGTCGTGCACCGTCGGCGTGCGGATGTTGAGCTTGCGTCGGTAGTCCTCGGCCATCGCGCGCTCTTCGCCGCGTTTTGCCAGGCCGAACCGCGATAGGTATTTTCGCAACGTCGGCAACGAGACATTGGCGGTGATGGACATCGTCATCGCCAGCCCCAGCTTGCGCCGGTCCTCCGACGAGTAGGCGATGCCGAGCGCCAGCGCCTGCGCCGGCGTCGCGATCGCCGTGCTATCGCCCTCGAACACGATGGCGCCGGAATCGGCGGGTTCAATGCCCGCAAGGGCCAGACCGACATCCGTGCGGCGGGCCCCGATCAGGCCGGCGAAGCACAGCACCTCGCCGCGATAGACGTCGAACGTCACGTCCGCGAATGCATTCTCCTTCGACAGCCCGCGTACCGACAGCAGCACGTCGGTGTGTGCCTGCCTCACCTTTTCGCCGAAGAATTCCTCGATCTCGCGCCCGACCATGTCGGCGATCAGGCTCTTGCTGGTCACGTCGGCGACCGGGTTGGTGGAGATATGCTTGCCATCGCGCAGGACCGTCACGCGGTCGGCGATCACGAAGACCTCCTCCAGGCGGTGGCTGATGTAGAGGATCGCGACGCCGTTGTCGCGCAGCGTGTTCACGACCTTCATCAATTGTTCGACCTCATGGGCCGACAGCGACGCGGTCGGCTCATCCATGATCAGCACGCGCACATTGAGCGAAATGGCCCGCGCGATCTCGACGGTCTGTTGCTCGGCAAGCGTCAGCCCGCTGGCCGGCGCGCGGACATCAAGCGTCATGCCCAGGGTGCGGATGATCTCCCGGGCGTTGTCGTACATCGCCCGCCAGTGCACGACCGCCCCGAGATCCTGGTGGCTGATGAAAATGTTCTCTGCCACGTCCAAGTCGGGAAACACCATCGGCTCTTGGTAGATCGCGGCGATCCCGTGCGCCTGCGCCTGCTGGGGGTTTGGGATGGTGACGCTTCCGCCATCGAGCCGGATATCGCCCGCGGTCGCGTGATAGATGCCGGTCATGATTTTTATGAGCGTCGACTTGCCGGCGCCGTTCTCGCCAACCAAGGCGTGAACCTCCGCCCGGGTAGAGCGAGATCGACACGTCGCGCAACGCCTCCGTCATGGCAAAGTTCTTGGAAATATTTGCCATTTCCATGACAGGCGCTGTCATTTTGGAGACCTGGCCGAAATTTGGGAGATAAAGGCGGGTTGTCGAATGCCGGCTCGCTCGCCCGATTCAACAACCCGCAGGTGACAGTGCAGGCTCCCGCCGGTCCCTACTGGGCGGCCGCCTCTACATTGTCCTTCGTGTAGACGGTGAACGGGCCCATCAGGACGCGGCTGCCGGCTTCGCGGGTCGGGTCCTTCTCGATCGTGTAGGCGCCCATGCGGCCGGCCTCGAACGTCTCGCCGACCTTGCCTTCCATCTGACCGGTCGCGATCAGATACGTGGTGTAATAGGTCAGGTAGCCGAGGTCGACGAAGTCCCACAGGGCGAACTCCGGCGCACAGCCGTTCAGGGTGTAGGACACCATTTCGGCCGGCACGCCAAGACCGCTGATCTTGACCGTGTCGCACAGGCCCTCGTCCTGCATCGCCTTCGCAGCCGCCTGAATGCCGACCGATGTCGGCGCCATGATCAGCCCGATGTCGGAGTACTTGTCGACCAGAGCCAACGCCCGGTTGTAGCTCTTCTCCGACTGATCATCGCCGTAGACCGTATCCAACAGCTCAAGGTCGGCGTATTTCGGTTCCTGCAGAGCGACGTTCATCGCCGCGATCCAGGCGTTCTGGTTCGCCGCGTCGGGGGTCGCCGACAGGACCGCGAACTTGCCCGACCCGCCGAGGATGCTGTGCGCCATGTCGGCCATGACGACGCCGATATCGTTGAAGTCGACCTGGGCAACGAACACGACCTCACCTTCGGAGGACGGAATCGGCGAATCCCACGTCACGACCTTGACGCCGGCCTTCGCCGCGGCCAGGGCCGACGGTACGATCTGATCGCCGGAATTGTTCGACAGCATGACGGCGGACTGACCTTGGGTCGCCGCCGTGGTCATGATCTCGATCTGCCCGGCGACGCTGTTCTCCGGCGTCGGGCCGATGTACAGGAGCTTGCCCGGGTTGCCCAACTCGGCATGGGCTTCTTGCGCGCCCTGGTTGGCTTGATCGAAAGGCAGAATCCCCAGGAACTTCGGCAGCAGGACGAGGTCGGCCGACTGTCCCATCTGCGCCTTGATCGTCTGTGCGTTTGCAGCACCGCTGACGACCATCGCCGCTGCGGCTGCCAGGCTGAGCATTGTAGTGTGTCGCATCAACTTTTCCTCCACATGGTGTAGTTTTTTTGGTTGGGCTAAGAAACAGGCCGCGCCAAACGCATCCTGCTGTTCATGAGGCTCCTTTGGACGGCTTCTCGTGGTGAAACAATGGACTGCGAGCTTAGTATGCCTGGTGCCCGCATCCAGGCCCAATGTCCTTTGCGATGGGCCAGCACCCAGGCCAGGCGTGATCGCTACGCCTTGCCGCCCTTCAGGCGGGCGCCGAAATGCTGGCGCAGCTTCGCGAGTTTGGGCATGGCGTTGAACGCGATGTAGGGCTGGGCCGGATTGCGCGCCGCATAGTCCTGGTGCTCGGCCTCGGCCTCGTAAAAGGCCTCGATCGGCTCGAGTTGCGTCGCGATCGGCGCGCCGAACACACCGGCCCCATCCAACTGGGCGATATAGGCCTCGGCGACGCGTTTCTGCTCGGCGTCGGCATAGAAGATGGCCGACCGGTACTGACGGCCGACATCCGCGCCCTGCCGGTCGACCTGTGTCGGGTCGTGGGCGACCGAGAAGAACACCTTCAACAGCTCGCCGAACGTCGTCCGGCGCGGATCGAAGCGGATCTGCACGACCTCGGCGTGATCGGTCGTAGCGCTGCAGACGCGCCCGTAGGTCGCCGTCTCCGCCGTCCCGCGCGGAATAGCCGGACGTCACCTCGATGACGCCGTCGAGCTCCCGGTAGACCGCCTCGACGCACCAGAAGCAGCCGCCGGCCAGCACCGTCGTCTGCGCGCCGTCCGCCGCGCCCGCCTCGATATCGACCTCTGGATCCGGAAACGCGCTCGGCGAAACCTCGGCGGCCGCGCCGCCGCCGCCGCCTCCGAACAGATCGCGCAGCTTCATCTCGCACCTTTCCTCTCCTGGAGTTCCAGTTCTCCGCGCTCATGCGAATGTCGTCAAGCTCTACCGTCCGCCCCCGCGGGCAGGCGGGTGCTACGATATGGCGCGGTCGACCCGGTCGCGGAGCAGCTACGGCGCGGGCGGCTTGCGGAGGTTGCAGAATGGGTCCTCGGCACAAGGCCGAGGATGACGAGTATGGAGAGGCCCGCCGCCCCTACTCGACCGTGACGCTCTTCGCCAGGTTGCGGGGCTGGTCGACGTCGGTGCCCTTGACGACCGCGGTGTGGTAGGCCAGCAGCTGCACCGGGATGGCGTACAGCAGCGGCGCCACGAACGGGTCGACCCGCGGCATCTCGATCGCCGCGTGGGCCTGGGCACCCAGCCTGGCGATGCCGGGTGCGTCGGACAGGAAGATCACCTTGCCACCGCGGGCGATCACCTCCTGCACGTTCGATGCGGTCTTCTCGAACAACGCGTCGGACGGCGCCAGGACGATCACCGGCACGCTTTCGTCGATCAGTGCGATCGGCCCGTGCTTCATCTCGCCGGCGGCATAGCCCTCGGCGTGGATGTAGGAGATCTCCTTCAGCTTCAGCGCGCCCTCCAGCGCCATCGGATAGGCCGTGCCGCGGCCGAGATAGAGCACGTCGCGCGCCTCGGCGATCGTATGGGCGATCTCGCGCAGCCGCTCGTCATGGTTCAGCACTTCGGCCATGCGCGACGGCACCTCGGTCAGCGCCACAGCCAGCTCGGCCTCGCGTGTGTGGTCGATCGCCCGGCGCGCCCGCGCCGTCGCGATCGCCAGACAGGCCAGCGTCGTCAGCTGGGTCGTGAACGCCTTCGTCGAGGCGACGCCGATCTCCGGCCCGGCGAAGGTCTGCAGCATGATGTCGCTTTCGCGCGCGATCGTGCTCTCCGGCACGTTGACGACGGAGACGATGCGCTGGCCCTGGGCGCGGCAGTGGCGCAGCGCCGCGAGCGTATCCGCGGTCTCGCCGGACTGGCTGATGAACAGCGCGACCCCGCCTTTCGGCAGCGGCGCCTCGCGGTAGCGGAACTCCGAGGCGATGTCGAGCTCGACCGGCACACGGGCCAGCTGCTCCAGCCAGTATTTGGCGACGTGGCCGGCATAGCTCGCCGTGCCGCAGGCGATGATCGTGAACTTCGGCACGTCGGCCAGCTCGAACGGCAGCGGCGGGATGTGCACCGTGCGCGACTTCGGATTGACGAAGGCGTGCAGCGTGTCGCCGACGACCGCCGGCTGCTCGAAGATCTCCTTCTGTATGAAATGGCGGAAGTTGCCCTTGCCGATCAGCGCGCCCGATGCCTGGGTCGTGCGGATCTCGCGCTCGACGATCTCGCCCCGCGCGTCGTGCACGACGGCACCGTCACGGGTGATGACGACCCAGTCGCCCTCCTCCAGGTAACTGATGCGCTTGGTCAGCGGCGCCAGCGCCATGGCGTCGGAGCCGAGGAACATCTCACCGTCGCCATAGCCGATGGCCAGCGGGCTGCCGCGCCGCGCACCGATCATCAAATCGTGGGCGCCGGCGAACACGATGGCCAACGCGAACGCACCGTCGATCCGCGCCAGAGAGGCCGCGACGGCCTTGTCCGGCGGCTGGCCGCCCTGCAGATAGTCGGTGATGAGGGCGGCGAGGACCTCGGTATCGGTGTCGGTGACGAAGGTGTGGCCCTTGGCCTCCAGCTCGTCGCGCAGCTCCTGGAAATTCTCGATGATGCCGTTGTGCACCAGGGCGACACGGTCGGTCGCGTGCGGGTGCGCGTTGACCTCGTTGGGCACGCCGTGGGTCGCCCAGCGCGTGTGGCCGATCCCGGTCGAGCCCGGCAACGGGCTGCCCTCCAGGCGCTTCGCCAGGTTGACGAGCTTGCCCTCGGCCCGGCGCCGGTCGATGCGGCCGTTCACCAGGGTCGCGATCCCGGCCGAATCGTAGCCGCGATACTCCAGCCGCTTGAGCCCGTCGAGCAACAGCGGCGCCACGTCCTCGCGCCCGAGAATGCCGATAATACCGCACATGGTTAGGTCTTCTTTTTGCTCGCCATTGCCGCTTCCTTGAGCGCGCGCCGGCGCGCCGCCCAGCCGTCCTTCGTCGCCTGCCGGCCGCGGCCGACCGCCAGGGCGTCGGCCGGCACGTCCTTGCTGATGGCGCTGCCGCCGGCAACGAACGCACCGGCACCGATATTGAGCGGCGCCATCAGGGTCGAGTTGGAGCCGATGAAGGCGCCGGCGCCGATGTCGGTGTGGAACTTGCCATAGCCGTCGTAGTTGCAGGTGATCGTGCCGGCGCCGATGTTGGCCGCCGCACCGATCGTGGCATCGCCGATATAGCTCAGGTGGTTGGCCTTGGCGCCGTCGCCCAGGGTGGCGTTCTTGACCTCGACGAAGTTGCCGACGCGGGCCTGCGGGCCGATCACGGCGCCCGGGCGCAGCCGCGCGTAGGGGCCGATCTGGGCGCCGGCGGCGACCGTCGCGCCCTCGAGATGGCTGAACACGCGGATCTCGGCGCCCTCGCCGACGCGCACGCCGGGCCCGAAGAAGACGTTCGGCTGGACGACGACGTCGCGTGCCAGCATGGTGTCATGGCTGAACCAGACGCTTGCCGGGTCGATCAGCGTGACGCCCGCCACCATGGCCCGGGCCCGCAACTCGGTCCTGCACGATCGCCTCGGCGGCGGCCAGGCCGGCGCGGCTGTCGATGCCCATCAGCTCCGTCACGTCGGCCTCGACGACGGTACAGCGCAGCCCGTCGCCGCGGGCCAGCGCGACGATGTCCGTCAGATAGTACTCGCCCTTGGCGTTGGCGTTGCCGACGCGGTCGATCAGCGCGAACAGGCACGCCCCGTCGATCGCCATGATGCCAGCGTTGCACAGGCCGATCGCCTGTTGCGCGGGCGTCGCGTCGCGCGCCTCGACGATCGCCTCCAGGGCGCCGCCGCCATTGATGATGAGGCGTCCATAGCGGCTCGGGTCGGCCGGCCGGAAGCCCATCACGACGACCGCCGTGCCATCGTCGCGGGCGGCCAACAGTCGCTGGTAGGTCTGTGGCGTGACCAGCGGCGTGTCGCCATAGAGCACGAGCACGGTGCCGTTGTGCGGTATCACCTCGCGCGCGGCGTTGACCGCGTGCGCCGTGCCCAGGCGCTCGGCCTGCACGGCCGTGGGCCAGGGCGCCACGGCCTTGGCGACGGCTGCCATGCCGGGGCCGATCACGATGGCGATCTGCGCCGGTGCCGGCGCCAGGGCGGTCAGGGTCGCCAGCCCGTGCTGGATCATCGGCCGGCCGGCCAGCGGATGCATGACCTTGGGCTTGTCGGATTTCATCCGAGTACCCTGGCCGGCGGCCAGCATGACGATGGAATAGGAGGTATTGGCCATGGCCTCAACCGACGGTCGTGGACAAACACCCCCCCCCTGAGATGCAGCGGGACTGTGCCACAACGGCGCGCAGCCCTCCAAGCACTGATTTCCTGATTTTTCGCTTACGCCGCCGGAAACGCCTTGGTACGCCTTGACTTCCGCGCCGCCACGCCGGACAAGCGAGAAACCCCGGAGCACTCCCATGCCGCCATTACCGAAGGCCGTCCTGTTCGACCTCGACGGCACGCTCGTCGACAGCGCGCCCGACATCCGCAGCGCGCTCAACGCGGTTCTGGCCGAGAACGGGCGCCGTCCGGTCGACCTCGCCGAGACCAAGCGCATGATCGGCGACAGCACGGCAAAGTTGGTCGAACGCGCCTTCGCGGCCACCGGCGCAGTGCCTGAACGCGACGCAATGGCGGCCCAACAGGCCCGCTATCTGGAGAGCTACGATCGTGTCCTCGCCGACACGTCGCAGCCTTTTCCCGGCGTGCCGGAGGTCCTGCAGGACCTGCGCGCCGATGGGCTGCGGATGGCGGTCTGCACGAACAAGTTCGTCGAGCCGACGCACCGCCTGCTGGCGGCCCTGGACCTCGCCGACTTTTTCGAGGTGGTCGTCGGCGGCAACAGCCTGGCCGTCCGCAAGCCCGATCCCGGACACTTGTTGGGGGCGCTCGAGACGCTCGGCACCGGCACCATGTCGGCCGTCATGGTCGGCGACAACGAACACGACGTCGCCGCCGCGCACCGCGCCGGCCTGCCGGTCATCATCATGGCCTACGGCTACAGCCGCGTGCCCGTGGCCGAACTCGGCGCCGACGCCGTGCTCTCCTACTTCCACGCGCTGCCCGCGGCGCTGCGGGCGCTGCCGGTGTAGTGGGTCGACGCTGACGGAAATCCGGGTGCTAGCGCCGTTGCGCGGCCTGTCGCTCGTCGTCTTGGTCACCGAAGACGACCCGGCCGTCGGCCAGGCGCAGGCGGCGCAGATGCGCAAGCGTCTGGCCGTACTTCGTCCGCAGCTCCAGGCGCACCGGCACCATCGGCCCGCCGCCCGGCAGGGCGGCGAACCAGGCGATGATGGGGAACGTGCGCGCCTCGTCGTCGTCGCGCTTGCCGGCCACCGGCTCGAGGGTCAGGCGGCAGCCCTCCACGACACCGCCATAGCGATCGCCGCGCCCCTTGAGAGTGCGTGCCGGCAGGCGCTCCATCACCATGTCGTAACGCCGGCGGCCGTCGAAGACCGGGGTGCGCGGCGGGCACAGCACGCCGTCGGCGTTGCTCAGGATAATACCGTTGATGGCGCTGACCGGATCGATGGCGCCGACCAGCATGGCGGCCGCGATCGCGCCCATGCCGTCGCCTTCGCTGGCCGGCTCGGCCCGCAGGTCCACGGGACCCTCGCCGTCGAAGTCGATCTCGACCCAGCGCTGCTCGCCGCGCCACCAAGTGGCGCTGCGGTGGCGCCGCGGTCTTAGCTCGCCAGCCGCCAACACGCCGGCGCTCGACGCCTCCAGCGCCCACGGGATGAACTTGGCGATGATGCCGTACGGGCTCGCCGACATGCGTGCCACGAAGCGCTCGGCCGCAACGGTCGCGGCCAATTCGAAGTCGAGGGCATGAAGCCCGGCGGTATAGACCTTGTAAGACGCCGTGTAGCCGGTCGGCGGCTCGGCCGCCCCGGCCACCGGCTCGCCGGCAAGCATCGCCGCCGCCGCAATCGCCGCCGTCCGCGCCAGGTATCGCATGTCGCAAGAATCCCCGCTGGACTCGCCGGGCGGCCGCCCGCCGGCAAGTCCCGGCGCAGCGGCCGGCCGGCACCCTATACGAGGCCCAGAGTCGGAGATAGGGGCTTTCTTGACAGCGCCCCTGCGGCGCTCCTATAGCAATCAACCGACCGTCAGCGGGGGCGCGTAGCTCAGCGGTAGAGCGCTCGTTTCACATGCGAGAAGTCGCTGGTTCAATCCCAGCCGCGCCCACCATTATCTTGTTGAAATACAGAGGAGATATTCGCCAAGCTTCTTGGTATCAACATAGTGTCAACGGGTGTCGTGAAATTGCGGCGAAACGCAGACAAGGTCGATCCGTTGGGTGGTCGGACCGTCACTCATACGGTCATGTCGCAGGTTCGAATCCTGCCGGGCCCACCATTTTTTCAACGGCTTATGACGAGCGCGATAAGCTGGAGTCGCCTTGTAAGTGAATGGTGAGTGCAGGCTGGTCTAGACTCGGTGCTTGTCGCCGCCGGATTCCGTCACGCCATGGTGACGCTGAATGGCCTTCAGCTGATGTGAATACGTTACTTTTTGCATATCCGGCGACGTCGACCGGATCGTCCACCAGCTAACAAAGGGAGAAGGCTTCTGCGTAATCGAGAGACTGCTCGACCAGAGTGAGGTCGCGGCGGCGAGCGCTCAGCGGGCGCAAGCTTTGGCTGCAAGGTCCTCAGGCTAAGGCGATAGACGCAAACCGCCGAGCTGATCGGGGCCGGCTCGGTTGACAAGCCAGCGATTCCAGTGGGGATGATGCAGGCTCCTGATCTCGTGCTCCAGGGTCCAGATGGCGCGTCCGCCGTGCGGCGGCACGAGGTCCTGGCACCTGTATTGATGGTCATTGTCTTCCACCGTCACGAGTCCTCTCTCGTTCAACCAATCGTAGGGTCCCGAGAAATCCGCCACGTAGATCGCGATGTGGTGTCCGTCGTAGTCGGCTGCGGCACCCGCCGACTCCCGATAGATGAGCCGCTGCCCGGGGCCAACGCAGACCTCGGCGCGCGCGCTGCCCGATCCAACGTCGCGCACCCGTGCCGGGGCGCGCAGCGCTTGCTCATAAAACGCCGCGATGTCGTTTGCCGTCCCCGCCGGTACGGCGATCTCCAGATAGGCCAGGCCGAGCGCGCCGGGAAATCCAGCGACCGACGCGTGCAGCCGAAATGTGTTACCCCACGGACCGGTCACGTCGATGACGTCCTTGTGCGAACGGAACTCGAACAGGGTGCCCTCGAGGGCGCCGGCCACGCCGGACAGCCTCTCCTCCAGTGCCTCGATGTCGGGTACGACCAGGCCGACCACGCCCCTGAACCGTTGCGGCGGCCCCTTCGGCATGTGGAACTGCTGCCGGCCGACGTTGACCCACATGTTGTCCGATCCGACCATCATGTAGGGATCGCGCGTAAATCCGAGCCCGGTGACGTAGAAGGTCGTTGCCGTCTCCTGGTCGGGTATCGTGACGTTGACGTGTTCCAGCAGCAGGACGTTGCCAACGTCCTGACTGGGTCGATTGCGAGCGCTGTCGTTCATTTCGAACCCTCCCTGACAGCCACGAGGGTGGGCGGCGTCTTGGCCGGCGCCGGCGCAAGGGCGGACTTCCTCTGCTCAGGCACTGGACCCAGCGGCGTTCGCGGGATCCAGGGAGAAGAGCAACTCACGCCGTCTCGCACGGCCGGCACCGACAATGCCGTCTCTCGGCGCCGCGCATACGAACGTGGAGTGGGCGGGAAGAGGGGCCCGCCCACCCCCGGGCCCCCCATAACTCCCGCCGGTTAGGCTAACGAATGCCTTGTTTGGCTAAGTCGATGACCTGAGCGGCATTGTCTTGCGTTACAAATCCCGGTCCGGTCTGCACAACGTTGGCCGGCATCACGCCGAACTTGGCGAATTGCGTCAGCATGACGACGGAGAGGTAGCCCTGGAGGAACTGCTGTTGGTCGATGGCGAAAGCCATCTTACCGTCCCGCAGCGCCTCGAGCACAGACGGCGACAAGTCAAACGTGCCGAAGACGATCTCATCCAGCTTTTCGGCTTCCTCGAGCGCCGCGAGGGCCGGGTCTGCACCCGTCGGACCAAGCGTCAGGAGGCCGTCGAGATCGGGATTCCGATTCAACGCCGCGGTGATTGCATTGCGCGCCGCCGTCGGGTCGCCGATGGCTGGTCCGGTCAATACCGTGACCTTGGAGCCCTCGCCGAGGCCTTCGGCGAAGCCTGCGCAGCGCCGGTCGAGCGCAACGTTACCGACCTCCTGGTTGAAGCAGATCGCGTTTGTGACGCCGGCGGCCTTCATCCGCTCGCCGCCGCCCACACCGGCCTCATACTCCGTTTGGCCAACATGCGCCATGACGCCGAGAGCCTTGAAATCGTCGCTCCCCGAATTCATGGACACCACCGGAATACCGGCGGCGACGGCATCACGAATCGCGGTACCAAGGGCATCGGCGTCGGGCAGCGACACGGCGATCCCATCCGGGTTCGACGCGACAGCGGCATCAATCATCTGGGCCATAGCCACCATGTCAAACGTGCCGGGCGCCCGGTATTCAACGGTGACACCCATATCAGCCGCCGCGGCATCAACGCCATTCTTCACGACGGACCAGAAGGGGTCGGCCGCCTGGCCGTGCACCACGACGATGATGCGCTGGGCCATTGCCGTACTGGTCATGCCGACGGCCAGGACCACCGCGGCCAGTGCAAGTGTTAGCTTCTTCATATGTTCCTCCCTAGATGCGTTGTTATGTAGGTGCGTTGTTATGTCAGATCCTAACTGTACGACGGTATTCGCCCCGCAGCAACCAGTAGCAGAGCTAATTGTAGATAGCGTGTGAGTTGTCCGGATTATGTAGCGCGCGAAGTGACCGTTTCTGGAATCGCTCCAAGGAGGTTTTTTGCGGGGGCGAGGATGGGGCGGGCGCAGGTGCTACGGAACCTGTCAACGACTTTGAGACACCGACGGTTTCTATTTACCGACTCGTTTCTCCTGTTGTGGAAGTGGCGGGTGGGTTGATCCAGACGGCTTCGGGAAGCGGGGCGGGTTTCGGGGTGCCGTGGACGAAGCGTTCGGGGTGAAGGGCCCAGGCGGCTTGCAGGGTACGTCCGCGCTGAGCCAGCACATCCGGTGCCCGGTGATGATGGACATCATCGGGGGTGAGCATCGCGATCCCGGCATGGCGGTGCTCGGTGTTGTACCAGGGGAAGAACGACCGGCAGAAGGCGATGGCGGCGGTAATGTCTTCGAAGCGCCCAGGGAAGCCGGGGTGATACTTCAGGGTCTTGAACTGCGCTTCGGAGAACGGGTTGTCATCGCTGACCTGGGGGCGGCTCAGAGAGCGGGTGACCCCGAGGTCGGCGAGGAGTTGGGCGGTACACTTGCTGGTCATCGGCGCGCCGCGGTCCGAATGCAGGGTGAGCACCTGGGGCTCGATGCCTTGCTTGAGACAGGTTTCCTCGATCAGCGTCGCGGCGAGCGCGGCGTTCTCCCGATCGGCAACCATCCAGCCCACGACGCAGCGGCTGAAGATGTCGAGCAAGACATAGAGGTAGAAGGACGTCCAGCGTTTGGGCCCCCGGAGCCGGGTGATATCCCAGGACCAGGTCTGGTTGGGGCCCGTGGCCACCAGCTCGGGCTTGGTGTAGCAGGGATGACTGCGCTGATTGCGCCGCTCTCGCACCGGCTGGTTCGCGGCCAGGATCCGGTACATCGTGCGCTCGGCGCACAGATACTGGCCTTCATCGAGCAGCGTCGCGACGACCTCGGCCGGTGACCGGTCGACGAAGCGCGGGCTGGCGAGCACGTCGAGGACGTGCGCGCGTTCGGACGCACACAGGGCCCGGGCGGGCGTAGGACGGGGCTGCTGATGCCCGGGAGCGGGCCTCTGACGACGGTAGAAGGAAGCCCGTGGCACCCCCAGCGCTCGGCACGCCGGCGCCACGCCGACCTGCGATGCGAGCGGCTGGACGGCCATCAGCAGTCCTTCCCGTGTTCGAGGCTGAATCCCAGCAGCCCGGCAACTTTTCCCTGGACGTCCAGGATCGTATGGGCGGTGTGCAGCTCCTTCTCCAGCCGAGCCACTTTCGCCTCGAGCTCGTGCACCTTCGCGCTGAGGGGGTTGCGCTCGGCGGGCTTCCGACCGCGTTTGCTCGGGGTCAGGCCTTGAAGCGACCCCTCACGCCGCGCCCTGCGCCATTCCGTCAGATGGGAGCTGTACAGCCCCTCGCGGCGAAGCAGCCGGCCCACCTCGCCGGGCTGCGTGCAGCTCTCTGCCTCCTCCAGAATCCGCAGTCGATACTGCGCGGTGAACTTGCGCCTCTTCGGCTTGGCCACGACCTCCGGGTCCGGCGTTGGCCGCGCGTGGCTGGCTCCGGCCCCGGGGGCCTCGTCGCGACGCTCCTCGACCCCCAGGGCCGGAGCGTCCATCTCTTGCAATGTCATCGATTCTCTCTCTGCGGTCATTGGTATTCACCTCCACCGCCCTACAGTAATTCCAAGGGGGCCGGTGTCTCAGTGAGGTTGGCAGAGAGGGGAGCTATTGGAGCGGCACGAACGCGGGGAGTTGACGCAGGAGGAGACGGGAGAGTTACTCGGGATGAGCGGTCGGACGTTCCGGCGTTGGCGTGAACGGTATCGCGAGGAGGGTGTGCCCGGGCTTGCGGACAGGCGTGTTGGCAAGCCGTCGCCCACCGTGCGGCGGCGAGCGAGCTATCGCGAATGCGGGGGCTGTATGAGGAGCTGTACGGCGACTTCACCGTGAAGCATTTCCACGAGAAGCTGGTCAAGCGGCATGGGTACAAGCTGGGCTACACGGTGACGCGTCTTGCGCTGCAGTCGGCGGGCTTGGTGCGTGCGGCGCCGCGGCGTGGCGCGCACCGGCGCAAGCGGCCGCGCCGGCCGATGGCGGGCATGCTGGTGCACCAGGACGCCTCGCGCCACGCCTGGCTGGCCGGCCATGCGCCGCTCGACCTGGTGGCGACACTGGACGATGCGACGAGCGAGCTCTACTCGGCGTTCCTGGTGGCCGAGGAAGGGACCGCCTCGAGCTTCCACGGGCTTGCCGAGACGATCTCCGCCGAGGGTCTGTTCTGCGCGCTCTATACCGACCGCGGCAGCCACTACTTCCACACGCCGGAGGCCGGCGGCAAGGTCTCGAAGGAGCGGCTGACCCAGGTCGGCCGGGCGCTGGCCGAACTCGGCATCGAGCACATCGCGGCGTACTCGCCGGAGGCGCGCGGCCGCTCGGAGCGCGCCTTCCGCACGCTCCAGGACCGCCTGGTCAAGGAGCTGGCGCTGGCCGGGATCGCGACCGTGGCCGCCGCCAACCGGTTCATCGCCGAGGTCTACTTGCCCGAGCACAACGCCCGCTTCGCGGTGGCGGCCGAGGAGACGGGCTCGGCCTTCGTGCCGTGCCGGCCCGAGCAGTGGCGCGAGGTGCTGTGCGTGCGCGAGAACCGCCAGGTCGGCAACGACAACACCGTGCGCTGGCGCGGCCGGAGCTTGCAGATACCGCCTTCACGGCTGCGCCCGCACTTCGTGCGCGCCTAAGGTGTGCGTGCATGAATACCCCGACGGAGCGCTCGCCCTGTTCTGGGGACCGCACCGTATCGCCGAGCTCGCGCCGCCGCAGGCGAGCGCACCGATCGAACAGGCCGCGTGAATGACCGCGACGCGGCAAGCCCTGTGGGTTTGGGGACAAGGCTGCCGCCTTGCCCACAACCCCACAGGGCCAACCACCACAACAGCGGACAAATCATGCGCTACATAAAGCGGACAACTTGACGCGGCAGCTACACCAGTAGCAGAGCTAATGGCTGCAAGTTACCGATGCCGACAAGGCCTTCGACTTCTTCGTCGATGCCTACGGCGCCAAGTATGACAAGGCGGCCGAGCACTGGAAGCACGTGCGCTCGACCAACCCCGTCGAGAGCACCTTCGCTGCCGGTCCGCCTCAGGACCGCCAAGACCAAGGGATGCTTGTCGCGCAAGACGGCGCTTACCATGGTGTTCAAGCTGCTGTTGAGCGCCAGGAGAAAATGGCGCAGGCTCGACGGATCAGACCATCTCGCCGAGGTCATCCAGGGAGTGACGTTCCCAGCAAATCCAAAACGACGCCTGATCAGCCCGTCACCAACTTTTGGGCATAGCTCCCAGTAGCAACTGCCGCCGCCGCTTGCGGCTCCTTGCGCCGCTGGGGTACTCTGGAGATGGGCTGCTGCACGTCTGCGGTAGTCGCAAGAGCTTGGAAGGCTGCCCAGCACTACGCTACCGCTAAGTCATCGAGACGCCTCACCGACTTCGGCGTTGAACAGGCTGGACTGACTGCGGTGCCAGGGCAGGCCTAGGGGAAAGACCATGGCTGACGCAGCACAGAGTTCGGGCGGAACGGGCCCCGCGGACGAGCGCGTTCGCAAGGTCTCGTTCATCAGCAAACTGATGACGCGTCCCGAGCTCGGCGCGGTTGCCGGGACGATCCTGGTCTTCGCCTTCTTCGGCATCGTCGCCGGCAACAGCGGCATGTTCGGCTCGAAGGGCATCATCACCTTTCTCGAAGTGTCTGCGCAGTTGGGTATCCTGGCCGTGTTCGCCTCGCTGTTGATGATTGCCGGCGAGTTCGACCTTTCCGTCGGCTCGATGATCGGTTTTGCAGGCGTCGCAATCGCAATACCGGTGAGCGAGTTCGGATGGCCGATCTGGGCGGCGATCGTGTTCGCGTTTGGGCTGGCCGTAGTGGTCGGCTACGTCAATGGTCAAATCGTCGTCAAAACCGGACTACCGTCGTTCATTGTCACGTTGGCCGGCCTGTTCGTCCTGCGCGGCCTGACCATCGGCATCACCCGGGCGATCACCAGCCGGACGCAGATCCCCGGCCTGCGGCCGATGATCGAGGGCGACTTCCTGGCGCCGTTGTTCGCCAGCGAGGTGTTCGGTTTCGCGTTCCGTTGGCTGGCCGAAGCCGGTTGGATCCAGACGCGGACCGACGGCTCGCCGCTGGTCAGGGGCATTCCGGTGTCGGTTATCTGGTGGTTCGTGCTGACGGCGCTCGCCACCTGGGTGTTGCTGCGGACCCGCTTCGGCAACTGGATCTTTGCCACCGGCGGCGATCCGGTGGCGGCACGCAATGTCGGTGTGCCGGTGGCGCGGGTAAAGATCCTGCTGTTCATCGGCACGGCCTGCGCCGCAACCATATTTGCGGCGATCCAGGTGCTCGATGCCGGCTCGGCCGACACCCAGCGGGGCCTGCTCAAGGAGTTCGAGGCGATTATCGCCACGGTCGTCGGCGGCACCCTGTTGACCGGCGGCTACGGCTCGGCGATCGGTGCCGCGTTCGGCGCGTTGATCTTCGGCACCGTGCAGATGGGCATCTTCTTCACCGGGGTAAACACCGACTGGTTCAAGGTGTTCGTCGGCGTGATGGTGCTGATCGCGGTGTTGGTCAACAATTACATTCGCAAACGCGTGACGGAGGCACGGTAATGGCCGTCGAAGCCCTCATCGAAGTTCGCTCGATCAGCAAGTACTTCGGCTCCGTCATCGCGCTGAAAGACATCTCGATGATCTGCTACCCGGGCGAGGTGATGTGCCTGCTCGGTGACAATGGCGCCGGCAAGTCGACGCTGATCAAGACCTTGTCCGGCGTCCACAAGCCCGACGAAGGCGAGATCCTGCTCGACGGCCAGCCGGTGGTGTTCGAATCGCCGCGCAACGCCCTCGACCGCGGCATCGCCACCGTCTACCAGGACCTGGCGACGGTGCCGCTGATGAGCATCACGCGGAACTTCTTCATGGGCCGTGAACCGGTGATCGGCTGGGGGCCGTTCCAGCGGATCAAGATGGACGAAGCGGACAGCGTCGCAAAAAGTGAAATGCAACGGATCGGCATCGATGTCCGCGACCCGGGCCAGGCGGTTGGCACGCTGTCCGGCGGCGAGCGCCAGTGCCTGGCGATCTCGCGCGCGGTTCATTTCGGCGCCAAGGTGCTGATTCTCGACGAGCCGACGTCGGCGCTTGGTGTCCATCAGGCATCGACGGTGCTGCGCTATGTGATGCAGGCGAAGGCACGCGGCCTGGGGGTCATATTCATCAGCCACAACGTCCACCACGCCTACCCGGTCGGTGATCGTTTCACCATGCTCAACCGTGGCCACAGCCTCGGCACATTTGAGAAGTCCGAGATCAGCCGCGAGGAGGTGCTGGAGATGATGGCTGGCGGCAAGGAGCTCGATGCACTGACATCGGAGCTCGAGGAGTTCGAGCACACCGACGGGTCCGGTCCCGGCGCATCGTCGCTGGAGGCCGGCGCCGCGACCGCCGCAGCGACCGCCGCCGCTCACAAGCCGGGAGCAAACTAGTACATCGATTCCATGAAACGGATCATTTTGTGTGGGGTTCCTGACTGCCTACCAGATTTGGTAGGGTGAAGGCGTGTATGGGCAGGGAGACATGTCATGGCGGCGCCTCGGCGGTCTGTTGATTTGCGGATGACGGAAGAAGAGGTTGAGCAGCTTCGGGCGATCGCCCGGTCGCGCACGGAAGCGGCATGCCGGGTGACGCGGGCGCGCATGCTGCTGCGCTATCGCGATGATGCGTCGTACTTCGCGGTTGGCCGGGCGCTGGGCGTTCACCATCAGACGGTGCAGCGCTGCGTCGAGCGAGCGCTGCGCCATGGCTTGATGGCGGCCTTGGCGGACAGTCCGCGGCCCGGACGCGAGCCGCGGATCACCGAGGCGGCGCGCGCCTGGCTGGTCGATCTGGCCTGCCGCAAGGCGAAGGACTTGGGTTATCCGCATGAGCTGTGGACGACGCGGCTGCTGGCGCGGCATGCGCGCTCCCACGGCCCGGCGGCAGGCCATGGGTGTCTTGCCAAGCTGGCCCAGGGCACGGTGTGCAAGCTGCTCGACCAGCACGCGGTGAAGCCGCACAAGGTGCGCTACTACCTGGAGCGCCGCGACCCCGAGTTCGAGCAGAAGATGGCCGAGGTGTTGTGTGTCTACCGCGAGGTCGAAATGCTCAAGCGAGCCGCCGCGGCGAACCCGCAGGCGCCGATCGAGGCGGTGGCGATCATCTCCTACGACGAGAAGCCGGGCATGCAGGCGATCGGGACGACGGCGCCCGACCTGCCGCCTGCGCCCGGTCGCCATGCCGGCTTCGGGCGTGATCACGAATATGTCCGCCACGGGACGATCAGCCTGCTCGCCGGCATCGATCTGCTGACCGGCAAGGTTCACGCCAGCGTCGAGGATCGCCATCGCTCGCGCGAGTTCGTCGCGTTTCTCAAACGCCTCGACGCGGCCTATCCACCGAGCACCGCGATCACGCTGATCCTCGACAATCACTCCGCGCATATCTCCAAGGAAACCCGAGGCTGGCTCGCCGACCAGCGAGAGGGCCGCTTCAGTTTCGTCTTCACTCCCAAGCACGGCTCCTGGCTCAACCTCATCGAGGGCTTCTTCTCCAAGCTCGCTCGCTCGGTGCTCCGGCACATCCGCGTCGCCTCCAAGCAGGAACTCAAGGACCGCATCATCGCCGCCATCGACGACATCAACCGACATCCCGTCGTCCACACCTGGTCCTACAAACTAAACGAGGCCGCCTGATATGATTCGATCCTCGGAAACACTGAACTAGTATCCGCTTCCACTACTTCGGCCTCGGGCCGGTGCCCTCTCTGCCAACCTCACTGAGACACCGGCCCCCTTGGAATTACTGTAGGGCGGTGGAGGTGAATACCAATGACCGCAGAGAGAGAATCGATGACATTGCAAGAGATGGACGCTCCGGCCCTGGGGGTCGAGGAGCGTCGCGACGAGGCCCCCGGGGCCGGAGCCAGCCACGCGCGGCCAACGCCGGACCCGGAGGTCGTGGCCAAGCCGAAGAGGCGCAAGTTCACCGCGCAGTATCGACTGCGGATTCTGGAGGAGGCAGAGAGCTGCACGCAGCCCGGCGAGGTGGGCCGGCTGCTTCGCCGCGAGGGGCTGTACAGCTCCCATCTGACGGAATGGCGCAGGGCGCGGCGTGAGGGGTCGCTTCAGGGCCTGACCCCGAGCAAACGCGGTCGGAAGCCCGCCGAGCGCAACCCCCTCAGCGCGAAGGTGCACGAGCTCGAGGCGAAAGTGGCTCGGCTGGAGAAGGAGCTGCACACCGCCGCTCGCATCGCAGGTCGGCGTGGCGCCGGCGTGCCGAGCGCTGGGGGTGCCACGGGCTTCCTTCTACCGTCGTCAGAGGCCCGCTCCCGGGCATCAGCAGCCCCGTCCTACGCCCGCCCGGGCCCTGTGTGCGTCCGAACGCGCGCACGTCCTCGACGTGCTCGCCAGCCCGCGCTTCGTCGACCGGTCACCGGCCGAGGTCGTCGCGACGCTGCTCGATGAAGGCCAGTATCTGTGCGCCGAGCGCACGATGTACCGGATCCTGGCCGCGAACCAGCCGGTGCGAGAGCGGCGCAATCAGCGCAGTCATCCCTGCTACACCAAGCCCGAGCTGGTGGCCACGGGCCCCAACCAGACCTGGTCCTGGGATATCACCCGGCTCCGGGGGCCCAAACGCTGGACGTCCTTCTACCTCTATGTCTTGCTCGACATCTTCAGCCGCTGCGTCGTGGGCTGGATGGTTGCCGATCGGGAGAACGCCGCGCTCGCCGCGACGCTGATCGAGGAAACCTGTCTCAAGCAAGGCATCGAGCCCCATGTGCTCACCCTGCATTCGGACCGCGGCGCGCCGATGACCAGCAAGTGCACCGCCCAACTCCTCGCCGACCTCGGGGTCACCCGATGACAACCCGTTCTCCGAAGCGCAGTTCAAGACCCTGAAGTATCACCCCGGCTTCCCTGGGCGCTTCGAAGACATTACCGCCGCCATCGCCTTCTGCCGGTCGTTCCTCCCCTGGTACAACACCGAGCACCGCCATGCCGGGATCGCGATGCTCACCCCGATGATGTCCATCATCACCGGGCACCGGATGTGCTGGCTCAGCGCGGACGTACCCTGCAAGCCGCCTGGGCCCTTCACCCCGAACGCTTCGTCCACGGCACCCCGAAACCCGCCCCGCTTCCCGAAGCCGTCTGGATCAACCCACCCGCCACTTCCACAACAGGAGAAACGAGTCAGTAAATAGAAACCGTCGGTGTCTCAAAGTCGTTGACAGGTTCCGGTGCGCTGGCGCTCTTCTGGCCCGCCAAGCCTCTCACGCGCGTAGCTCCGCCAGCCATCAATCGCCTCGCTAGCTTCGAAACGGAGCGCGACTCATTCCGCATGCATCCATTCGGGTCGCGGCAGGTGCAGCGCGTTCTCTAATACGTCATCGGCGCTCTCCAGAGCACCCTCAACCCAGCCCTGCTGCCGGGACCAAGCCTCGCCACACACGTAAAGCGGCGCACTTGGGATCGGGCGGCGCATCGCTTGCATGACGCGGCCCGAGTGCGCTCCAATCTTCCAGAAATGCCAGCCGCCTCCGAATGGCTCCTCCGTCCAGTCCTGATAGAGGGTGAGGTAAGGCGGGATAATCTGACCTGTAGCTGGGTCCGCGAGCCCGCCCAAGCCGTGCAACTCGCGCAACTGGTCCTGTAATTCGGCGACCATCGCTGCCGGCGCCGACAGGCCCCTTACCTCATCCGAGATCGGAACTCCGGGAGGACAGGCGTGCAACGGCGGCTCATACCGTTCCCAATGCCGTGCCAGCCCAGCCCAGAACTCGACCGACACACTGTCGTTGTAGGTGACCATCAGGACCGAGTTCGTATTGGCATCCTTGTGCGCGGCCGTGTGCCAATAGGTGCACCGCCTTATCGGTAGGTCGGTCAGGGATCGGCCCGCGCCGACACGGTGGGATTCGGCCCACCACGGCTGGCGATAGGCGGCGAAGATCTTGAATGCCGGCTGGGGCAGCACGGTTCGTAGGTTTTCCTGAAACGGCGTGTCGTCGAACAGGAAACTGCCAGGATCCAGCAACTCGATGGACCGGCGGGGCATCGCCAGCACCGCGTGGGCAGCGCTGTGGGTTCTCGCGGCGTTTCCTGGCTGTAGCCGACGGTATCGGAACTTGGTCGGGTCGCCGGCGTCGAAGGTCAGGCGGATTCGGTCCCCGTCAAGATCGAGCCGATGTAGCCGGTAGTTACAAGCGACATAGCCGCCGTCCTCACGGAACGCCTCAGCCGTGCGTAGCGGGAGTGACTGAAAACCGTCGTTCAAGGCGTAGTAGACCAGCCCAGGCGCGAAGTTTGCGAGAAAGAACGGGATCGCTTCGGCCGCGTTCCAGTTGTTGAAGATGTTGTCATATCCGCCTGCTTCGCGGAGCAGCAGGTACGCCTCGGTGCTGAGCTCGTCGGTCAAGAGGTTCCAGAAGCCGCGGTCGCGCAGCGTTTCGGCCCGTTTCCGATGGCGTTGAACAACCTCCATCAACACGTCGCTCGGGGACTTGCCCTGTTCGTGTTGCTCCAGCCGATACGGCGGTATGAAACCTTGCCGCCCCCAGTCGGCCTCGGTGAAGTGCTGGCCGCGGACATAGTACATGTTCCGCTCGTCCTTGACGGGCAGCACCCGAAAGTGACGGTCCGGATCGTACCCAAGCTTCCCTAGAAGACCAGTCACGCGCTTGTGGCTGCCGAGGAATCGCATACCGCCCAGCTCAGCCGGCGGGCCGTCCACGCCAGGAATGGGCACGGAATACAGCCGTCCGCCGATGCGGTCCGTGTACTCAAACAGCCCGACGCGCAGCTTGTTGTCCGACCGTCTTTTCGCCAAACCTGCGAGGACCGGACTGGCCGCTCCGAGCGTCCGGAGCCGCCAGGCCGCGTAGACGCCGGCGATACCACCACCTATGACGGCGACGTCTAGATCACGTGGTGGCTGCTCAGCTGGGCGTGAACGCACTTGCGGGCCCCTTCCTAATATTGTTAGGCGACTTTGATGGCGGAACAGCGGCCCGCGTCGACACGGAACGGCATTTGAAAGGGCATTCCCAGTAGCGGTAGCAGTTACTCTCTCCCCCATTGTCGGTCCTTGTGGGAGAATCAGCCTTCCACGAGACTGAGTACTAGGTTCGCAGACTGCGCGCCGGCGTCAGTCCGGGACGTACTCGCGGGTCGCCTCGGGGTCGTCGGTGGCGTAGGGCAGCGCGTCCAGTTCCGCCCACGCGTCCTCCGGAATCGGCCACTGGGCCCATTCGATTGTCTGTTGGACCCGCTCGGGCTTGCTGACCCCGACGACCGTCGAGGCGATCCGTGGGTCGCGCATGGAGAATTGCAACGCCGCCGCGCCCAGCGGAATGCCGCGCTTGGCGCAGATCGCCTCGACCCGCCGCACCGGCGCCAGCGTCTCGCCCGTCGCCTCTTGATAGACGTAGCGCTGATGCGCCGCCGTGCCCTTGGCCAGGACGCCGCCGCAATAGGGCGCGGCGTTGAGGATCGCCGTACCCTTCGCGCGCGCCAGTTCGATCATTGGCACGGCATTGCGGTTCAAGAGGGTGAAGCGATTGTGCGTGATCAGGGCGTCGAAGTCCCAGTCGCGCAGGATCGGCATCATGACGTCCACATCGCCGGCGGCCAGACCAACAGCCTCGGCCAGACCTTCTTCCTTCATCTTGAACAGTTCGGCGACGGCGCCGTTGGCACCCGTGACGTCTTCCAGCGAGGAGGCGTATTCGGGATCGTGCAGATGCAACAGCTGAATACGGTCGAGCCCCAGGATCTCCAGGCTCTCCTCGAGGGAGCGTCGTGCCTGTGCGGCATCGAAGCGATTTGTCTCCATGTCGCGGTCGAGCTTGGTCGAGATGACGACGCCCTCTGGTAGGCCGCCACGCTCGCGAATGACATCGCCAATCCGCTGCTCGGCGCGTCCCGAGCCATAGTTACGGCCGGTGTCGATGAACTTGGCGGGACCGTCGAAGATCGCCCGTATCGTCTCCCGCGCGCGCTCCTCATCGACGCTGTAGCCGTAGGTCAACGGCATATCGCCAAGCGGTCCGGTACCGAAACAGACTGTCGACGCGACAACCTTCGTCCGGCCCAGTTTGGCCGTCGCAACGTCGCTGCCCTGGGACATTTGCGGACCTCCTCACCCCGTCAGCCGCGAGACCTGAACCCAAGAAACCGAGATCCCGGATACGTCCCGGCGCTCGAAGAATCCCGGATACGTCCCGGCGCTCGAAGAACGGTAGCACAACTCGGTTGTAGCGGGCGAGTAGTGTTAAGGGTTGTCAGATGCCTGCCGGCGATGTCCCACCCAATGTTGAAAAGTGCGAGATAGGCATCTTCTGATCGAGAGGCTACGCGGCCACCTCGATGTCTTCAATGACGGACTTTGCTCCGGCCTTTCTCACCGCCTCCCGCAGGGCGGCGTCGAGGATGGGGAGCTGGCGGTAGGCCTTGAGGCGGCGGAAGGTCTTTTGCGCCTCCAAGAGGCCGGCGGCGGTCCAACGCAGCGCCATCTCGGCGTTGCGCCAGCGCTTGACGTTCCGCTGCACCGTCCGGACGGTGCCGATCGCGTTCTCGATGGCGTTGGTGCAAGCCAGCGAGCGTCGAAGTTGCGGCGGGAGGCCGAGCCGGATCACCGTCAGGATCTCGTCCAGGCCCTCCAGGATCGAACCCGAGACGCCGGGTGCGTCATGCTCCAGACGGCGGGCGAGGTTGCGCAAGAGCCGTTCGGCCTTGGCCGCGTCGTCCTGCTGCCAGGCCTGCCGCAAGACCTTCCTGACGCCGGCATGGAGGCTCTCGTCCAGCCGGTCCGTGATGTTGCGCCCCTTGTGCACCTGGCAGCGCTGGAGGGCCGCCGCCCGCCCGAAGGTCCGCCGGATCGCCTTCGAGAGCGCCTTGGCGCCGTCGACGATGTAGAGCCGAGGCCGTTCGGGATCGAGACCGCGCTCGATCAGGTTGTCGAGCATGGCTTGCACCGTGGCCGCGTTCTCCGTCGCGCCCTCGGCCAGGCCCAGCACGTGCTTCGCGCCGCCGGTGTCGATGCCGATCGCCGCCACCATCAGGTGATCGCCGACATGGAGCCCGTCGATCTGGAGCACCACGAGATCGAGATCGTCGAGCGGGCTCGCCAGCCAGGCCTTCAGCTTGCTTCGCGTCAACGCCACGAAACGGCGCGAGACCGCCGACTTCGAGGTTGCGTCACCCGATGCCGCCGGCAGATCGCCGCCCGCATCGTCCGGCGGGCGCACCGCGCGGGCATACTTGCGGGTCGAGACGTTGATCACCATCAGATTCATCGCCCAGGCTTGCAAGAGTTCGGGTTCCGACAGCAGCTCCCAACTCGGCAGGCTCATCTCCCGACCCGCGAAGTCCCGCACCCGAGGGCGCTCGACCTTCACTTTGCCGCCGTGGTAGGCGATCTCGCTCCGGGTCGTGCCCCATCGATGGCCCTTGCGCTCGCCCGAGCGGGCGTGGCGCGAACCGCACAAGGCTTCCGCGTCCGCCGACATCATCTCGTTCAAAGACTCGAGGCCCGCCAAAAGGCAGAAGCGATCGACGCTCATGCGCAGATCGTCGAAGGCCTCCGGCATCGATGGCAAGAGCCGACAGGATGGTTCCGAGGAACGGTCGTTGCGTGTAGTCTTGGTCATGGCGTCGTTCTCCTTGATGGAATCAGCACCCAGAGCCTAGCGGCTCCAGGCGGACGACGCCTACTTCAGCTTTTCAACAGAGCCCGGGACATCCCCTGCCTGCCGCACTTAGGCGTGTAGCGCACCCGGTTCCTTGGACACAAGTTTGTCTCACGCGGCGGGCCTGATTGAGATCGCGGCGTGCCACGCCTGACGAGCTTGAGCGGGGCTCAGGTAGCCGTTCTTTTCGACGATCCACTGGGCATTGTAGAGTTCGACGAAGTCGCGGACGGCGTCCCGCAGCGGAACCTGTCAACGACTTTGAGACACCGACGGTTTCTATTTACTGACTCGTTTCTCCTGTTGTGGAAGTGGCGGGTGGGTTGATCCAGACGGCTTCGGGAAGCGGGGCGGGTTTCGGGGTGCCGTGGAC
Organism: Alphaproteobacteria bacterium; assembly: GCA_965261585.1. Classification (GTDB taxonomy): domain Bacteria; phylum Pseudomonadota; class Alphaproteobacteria; order UBA6615; family UBA6615; genus CBDHDN01. Next base: position 95,145 of record CBDHDN010000016.1, on the reverse strand, counting down.
GAAGCGTTCGGGGTGAAGGGCCCAGGCGGCTTGCAGGGTACGTGCGCGCTGAGCCAGCACATCCGGTGCCCGGTGATGATGGACATCATCGGGGGTGAGCATCGCGATCCCGGCATGGCGGTGCTAGGTGTTGTACCAGGGGAGGAACGACCGGCAGAAGGCGATGGCGGCGGTAATGTCTTCGAAGCGCCCAGGGAAGCCGGGGTGATACTTCAGGGTCTTGAACTGCGCTTCGGAGAACGGGTTGTCATCGCTGACCTGGGGGCGGCTCAGAGAGCGGGTGACCCCGAGGTCGGCGAGGAGTTGGGCGGTACACTTGCTGGTCATCGGCGCGCCGCGGTCCGAATGCAGGGTGAGCACCTGGGGCTCGATGCCTTGCTTGAGACAGGTTTCCTCGATCAGCGTCGCGGCGAGCGCGGCGTTCTCCCGATCGGCAACCATCCAGCCCACGACGCAGCGGCTGAAGATGTCGAGCAAGACATAGAGGTAGAAGGACGTCCAGCGTTTGGGCCCCCGGAGCCGGGTGATATCCCAGGACCAGGTCTGGTTGGGGCCCGTGGCCACCAGCTCGGGCTTGGTGTAGCAGGGATGACTGCGCTGATTGCGCCGCTCTCGCACCGGCTGGTTCGCGGCCAGGATCCGGTACATCGTGCGCTCGGCGCACAGATACTGGCCTTCATCGAGCAGCGTCGCGACGACCTCGGCCGGTGACCGGTCGACGAAGCGCGGGCTGGCGAGCACGTCGAGGACGTGCGCGCGTTCGGACGCACACAGGTGTTAGTCCCAACTGTAAATCTCCCATTTGTGCCAACCCAAAATTGCTCACTTTTTGGCTTGTCGATGACGGCGCACCGGGTCGCGATGTTGGCTTTGCCAACAGAGCGGGAAAGGTGTGCAGATGTACGGATGGGAGATCAGGATGTTGTTGAAGCACTACTTGGAGCAGGGCGTCTCGAAGGCGGAGCTGTCGCGGCGGTTCGGGGTGAACCGTCGAACGATCCATTATTGGATCGAGACGGGCCAACTGGACCGGGATATGTCGGCCGGTGCGAGAGGGTATGCGCCGCGTCCGCCAGTGGCGCACAAGCTGGACCCTTACAAGGGGATCATCGACGCGCGCCTTGAGGCGTTCCCGAAGCTCTCGGCGAAGCGTCCTGTTCGATGAGGTCCGCGCCGCGGGCTACCCGGGCGGCTATGAACGCGTGCGGCATTACGTGAACACGGTGCGGCCGCGCGAGCCGGTCGAGGCCGCGGTACGGTTCCGAGACGCCGGCAGGCCGCCAGGGCCAGGTTGATTTCGGGACGTTCACGCTTCCCTGGGGCCGGCGCCATGCGCTGGTGATCGTCCTGGGCTACTCCCGGTTGCTGTGGCTGCGCTTCTATCCGCGGCAGACCATGGCGGTGCTGACGGAAGCGCTGGAGAGCGCCTTCAATCGCTTCGGCGGGGTTCCTGAGGAGCTGCTGTTCGACCAGATGCGCGCCGTCGTGCTGTCCGACGATCGCGCCGCCGGCGGCGGCCTGGTGCTGAACGCGGAGTTCCTTCGCTTCGCCGCCCACTGGGGGTTCATGCCGCGCTCGTGCCGACCCTATCGGGCCCAGACCAAGGGCAAGGTGGAGCGCCCGATCCGCTACATCCGCGAGAGCTTCTTCTACGATGCGCACCTTCGCGAACGACGACGACCTCAACGAGCAGGCCTCGCGCTGGCTGGAGGGCACGGCCAACCTGCGCCGGCACGCCACGACGGGGGAGCGCCCCGTCGACCAGCTTCGAGCGCGACGAGCGGTCGGCGCTTCTCCCCCTGGCCAACTGCCCCTATCGGCGCCTCGGGCTCAGCCAGGCTCCAGAACCGAGGCCGCGGCGCCTTCCGGCAACCGTGGAGGTCGAGCGGCGACCGCTCACGGTCTATGCGGAGGCACTGCAATGAAGGCCCCGGCGCCGGCCCGGCGCGACCGGCTGCGGGAGATGCTGGCGGACCTCAAGATGCCCGGCGCGCTGGAAGCCGTCGACGGCATCCTCTCGGAGGCCGACAGCGGCACGCTCTCGGCGGCCGAGGCCATTGAGCAGTTGCTCAACGCCCAGATCCTGCTGCGCAACAACCGTCGCCTCCAGACCGCCATGCGCGCCTCGCGGCTGCCGGCGGTGAAGACGCTGGACCAGTTCGACTTCGCCTTTCAGCCCAGCATCAAGCGCGAGCAGATCGAGAGCCTGCACGAGCTCGGCTTCCTGGACCGAGGGGAGAACGTGATCTATCTCGGCCCGCCCGGGGTCGGGAAGACTCACTTGGCCATAAGCTTGGCGATCGCCGCGGCGCAATCCGGCCGGCGCGTCTACTACGGCACGCTCGCGGGATTGATCGAATCGCTGACCGAGGCCAAGGCCGCCGGCAACCTGTCGCGCCGGCTCCGCGTGCTGACGCATCCGGCCCTGCTCGTGGTCGACGAGATCGGCTACCTGCCGGTCAACCAAGACGGCGCCGTGCTCTTCTTCCAGCTCATCAACGCCCGGCACGAGCGGGCGTCGACGGTGCTGACGTCGAACAAGGGCTTCGAGGACTGGGGCGGCGTGCTCGGCGACGAGGTGATGGCGGCCGCTCTCATCGACCGTCTGGTGCACCACTGCCACATCGTCAACATTCGGGGCAACAGCTACCGGATGCGGGACCATCAGAACCTTCTGCAGGCCGGCTCGGATCGGCGCCGCAAGAGGGGTGCGTCGTGACCGCCGGCCAAAACGGAAGCAGCAACGGTGGCGCCCGCCCGCTGTGGGTTGCCGGGTTGTCGCCGCCAGACTCGTGGCGGTCGCTGCGCCAACCCGGTAACCCACAGCTACATCAAGTCCGACACCCCCAACACCGCGTCTGGGGGCACGAATCCAAGCCCGAAGTGAGCAATTTTCGATTGGCAAAAGTGAGCAATTTTCGGTTGGGATTGACACACAGGGCCCGGGCGGGCGTAGGACGGGGCTGCTGATGCCCGGGAGCGGGCCTCTGACGACGGTAGAAGGAAGCCCGTGGCACCCCCAGCGCTCGGCACGCCGGCGCCACGCCGACCTGCGATGCGAGCGGCTGGACGGCCATCAGCAGTCCTTCCCGTGTTCGAGGCTGAATCCCAGCAGCCCGGCAACTTTTCCCTGGACGTCCAGGATCGTATGGGCGGTATGCAGCTCCTTCTCCAGCCGAGCCACTTTCGCCTCGAGCTCGTGCACCTTCGCGCTGAGGGGGTTGCGCTCGGCGGGCTTCCGACCGCGTTTGCTCGGGGTCAGGCCTTGAAGCGACCCCTCACGCCGCGCCCTGCGCCATTCCGTCAGATGGGAGCTGTACAGCCCCTCGCGGCGAAGCAGCCGGCCCACCTCGCCGGGCTGCGTGCAGCTCTCTGCCTCCTCCAGAATCCGCAGTCGATACTGCGCGGTGAACTTGCGCCTCTTCGGCTTGGCCACGACCTCCGGGTCCGGCGTTGGCCGCGCGTGGCTGGCTCCGGCCCCGGGGGCCTCGTCGCGACGCTCCTCGACCCCCAGGGCCGGAGCGTCCATCTCTTGCAATGTCATCGATCCTCTCTCTGCGGTCATTGGTATTCACCTCCACCGCCCTACAGTAATTCCAAGGGGGGCCGGTGTCTCAGTGAGGTTGGCAGAGACGGCAGCTCCGCGATGTTGCGGTAGATGCGACCATGGATGATCTGTTCCTTCAGCGTGCGATTGAACCGCTCGGCGACGCCGTTGGTCTGGGGCTCGGCGACGAAGGCGTAGGACGGCTGGATGCCCCAGAACTTGATCTGGTTGGTGAAGTGGTCCGACAGATACTGGGAGCCGTGATCCATCCGCAAGGCCAGCCCCCGAGCCGCGCCGGCCGCGGTCAGCCATACAGCCCGGCAAGCCCCATGGAGATCGGCTGCAGGGCGGCGAAGCGGTCGCCGCGCTTGCAGACATGCCCGCCGACACACTCGGCGTTCCAATGCTCGACGGCGGTGAAGATCCAGCCCCAGCCGTCGTCCACCGTGAACACCCGAACGCCATCGGTGCCCCACATGAGGTTCGGGGCATGAGTGATGATCTCACCGTCATGGGGATTGCCGCCACGGCGGCGGCAGCGATGGGGCGAGAGCAGATTGTTCTCGCGCATCAGGCGGAGCACCCGCTTGCGGGCAACCCGGATGTCGCGACAGACCCGAAGCCGAGCCCAGACCTTGCGGTAGCCCTCGCCCTCCCAGGGCGATGCCTCCAGGTCGGCTTCGATCGCCACCAGCAGCGCCTGGTCCGAGATCGCGGGCTTCGGTCCCCGACGCTTTGCCGGCGGCTGCTCGGCGTGCTGGCCGGAGGTCATGGCGTAGAACGAGGAGCGGGCCATGCCCCAGGCGGCGCAGACCCGCCGCAGGCCGTAGGCCAGACCCGTGCCGGGCGAGGTGGCGGCACTCATCGCCGCGACCTCCGCCGCCCCAAAGGGCCGAAGGTCTCCGTCTTGGCCTCCAGCAGTTCCACCTGCATGGTCAACTCTCCGATCCGCTTCATGGCGCTATCCAGTTCCGCCTGCACCGGATCGCCCTTGCGTTGCTTGAGCGAGGCGTCGATCCCGCCGATCGCTTTCTCACGCCACTGCTCGAGCCGGAAGATCTCTACGCCCAACTGGCGCGACAGAAGTTGCACCGGCTCGTCACGCAAAAGCCGCAGAACGACCTCACGCTTGCGCGCCACCGTCCATCGCTGGCCAAGTCCCAGCGGGCCTGCCGACAAAGCCTGGCCTGGGGAAAACGTGGACGAGCCAAGCTCGCCCGCATTTACCACAGGCCCATCAACAGCAACTTTCTTCTCAAAATTATCGGTCATGTTCCGGTCCTCCTTGGACACTTCGATTAAGCCAATTCTGTGTCCAAGGAAATCGGGTCCGACTCAGCCGCACTTAGGCGGTGCCATCTGCTCCGACGGCAGGCGTCTGACAAGCCTCAGGGGAGGAAACCGCGGGGGAGTTAGGCTCGGTGGTACGGGCTGTTCGGTCTATGGGGATTTGAGGCTGGCGCCGGGTGTATCGAGGAAGGTTGGCTTTGATTGAGCGCGCTGGTCTGGCCGTCGGCGTTGTTGGTGGGGTGGATTGTCGGGAGCCTTGCCGTGGCCGGCGGCGGCGCGTTGCGCCGGCTGGGCGGCGTCGGGGCAGCATTGGTTAACGGTGCGGCGTTGCCGGTCGAGAGCCGGCTGAGGCGTGGCCGATGCGGGCCATCTGATCTGGTCTTTGTCATGTGCGCTGGCCCCGGCTTGGCGGCGCGCGCGGTGCGTGGTCTCGCCATGCGTGGCTGGGCTCGAAGGTCTCGATGATGATCATGCGTCCGCCGCAGCTGGAGCAGGGCTGCGTGAGCGTTTGCTCCTGGTCATGGTCATCGGCGCTCGGGTCGGGCTGGTCTTGGTGCGTCTCGACGGCGAGCAGCTGGCGTGCGCGCGCGAGGTTCTCGACGCGAGCGCCGTTGGCGAAGAGGCCTTAGTGGCGGATGCGGTGAAAGCCGTGGGGCAGCACGTGGAGGAGGAAGCGGCGGATGAACTCCGGCGTTGCGAGGGTCATGACCTTGTAGCGGTCGCGGCCTTTTGCACGGTAATCCTTCCAGGTGAAGGTGACGCCGTGGTCGTCGAAGCGGATCAGGCGGCTGTTGGCGATGGCGACGCGGTGGGTGTAGCGGCTGAGATAGGCGAGCACCGCTTCAGGCCCGGCGAAGGGCCGCTTGGCGTAGACCACCCATTCAAGCTTGCGTAAGGGGCGCAAAAGCGCGCGAAGACCGGCGCCTCGACGAGCTGGCGGTGATCGCCGAAGAAGCGCAGGCGGCCGGTCGCATGGGCGGCCACGAGCTTGTCGAGGACGAGGCGGCGGAACAGCCGCGAGAGCACGCGCACCGGCAGGAAGAAGCCGGGCCGGCAGGATAGCCAACGCTGGCCGTCGAGCGAGATGCCGCCGCCCGGCACGATGCAGTGGGCATGCGGGTGATGGGTCAGCGCCGAACCCCATGTATGGAGCACGGCGGTGAGGCCGATGCGGGCGCCAAGGTGCTTGGGGTCGGCGGCGATGGTGATCAGGGTCTCGGCGGCGGCGCTGAACAGGATGGCGTAGAGCACGGCCTTGTTGTGATAGGCGATATCGCTGATCGGCGCCGGCAGGGTGAAGACGACGTGAGTAATAGGCCACCGGCAAGAGCTCGGCCTGGCGCGCGGCGAGCCAGGCCTTGGCCGCCGCGCCCTGACACTTGGGGCAATGCCGGTTGCGGCAGGAGTTGTAGGCGATCTGGGTGTGAGCGCAGTCGGCGCAGCGCGCGACGTGACCGCCGAGCGCCGCCGTGCGGCAGTGCTCGATGGCCGACATGACCTTGAGCTGGCCGAGGCTCACGTGACCGGCGTTGGCGCGCCGCCAAGCAGCGCCGTGGGCGCGGAAAATATCCGCGACCTCCAAACTCTCCCGAGGCATGCCGCCGCCGGATCAGGCCGGCGGCGGCAGTCCCGGACGCAGATGCTCCAGTGGGCTCTTGACCGCCCGCAGTATGCTGCTGGCAACCTGGCTATAGCGGGCGGTTGTATCCAACTTCTTGTGGCCCAGCAGCACCTGGGTGGCAAAGCAATGCCGCAGCGTGTGCAACGAGACCCGCTTGTCGATCCCGGCCGCCTCCCTGGCGCCGTGGAAGGCGCGGCGGAGCTGGCGTGTCGTCAGCGGGTTGACCGGGTTCTGACCGGGGAACAGCCAGCCCCCGGGCAGCATCACGCTCCGGTCCCGTGCGGCCAGCCACCAGGCGCGCAGAAGCTCGAGCAGCGGCGCCGATAGCATGGCGTAGCGGTCCTTGCGGCCCTTGCCCTGCTCGACGCGGATGACCATGCGGTTGCTGTCGATGTCCGAGAGCTTGGGTGAGACCACCTCCGAGGCCCGCAGGCCAGCCCCATAGGCGGCGCTGAGCGCCGCCCGGTACTTGAGGCCCGGGGCCGCATCCAACAGACGCGTAACTTCCTGCGGGCTCAAGATCACCGGCAGCTTGCGCGGCTCGCGAACGGTCGTCATCCACGCCGCCGCCTCGCGCCGCGCAAGTGTCACCGTGAAGAAAAAGCGCAACGCCGACACGGCCGCGTTCATGCTGGTCGCCGAGGCCCCGCCGGACCGCATGTGCAGCTGATAGCGCCGCACATCCTCAGCCCCCGCTTGGTCCGGCGAGCGGCCGAGAAAGGCCGTGAAAACCATCACCGCGCGGATGTATCCTCGCTGGGTGGCCAGCGTGAAGCCGCGGACCGTCACATGTCCTCGATCATGCGCCGGCGCAACGGGCTGATAGCTCTATCGGTCATGGGAGCGCTCCTGTCTTGAGGTGAGGTTCAACACCCCTGATCCTCAGACAGGACGCTCCAATACCGTTACCGTGACGGTGCCCGCGCCGCCGCCTACCGCAGCTCCCTACCGCGCGAGCGGTTTAGTCCTGTGTCCTGTTCCGGACATGCGTGGCGATCCGTCGCCGACGCCGTCGGGACGGCAGAGCCGCCGTGAACCGCGTGACCCTCTCTGCCAACCTCACTGAGACACCGGCCCCCTTGGAATTACTGTAGGGCGGTGGAGGTGAATACCAATGACCGCAGAGAGAGGATCGATGACATTGCAAGAGATGGACGCTCCGGCCCTGGGGGTCGAGGAGCGTCGCGACGAGGCCCCCGGGGCCGGAGCCAGCCACGCGCGGCCAACGCCGGACCCGGAGGTCGTGGCCAAGCCGAAGAGGCGCAAGTTCACCGCGCAGTATCGACTGCGGATTCTGGAGGAGGCAGAGAGCTGCACGCAGCCCGGCGAGGTGGGCCGGCTGCTTCGCCGCGAGGGGCTGTACAGCTCCCATCTGACGGAATGGCGCAGGGCGCGGCGTGAGGGGTCGCTTCAAGGCCTGACCCCGAGCAAACGCGGTCGGAAGCCCGCCGAGCGCAACCCCCTCAGCGCGAAGGTGCACGAGCTCGAGGCGAAAGTGGCTCGGCTGGAGAAGGAGCTGCACACCGCCCATACGATCCTGGACGTCCAGGGAAAAGTTGCCGGGCTGCCGGGATTCAGCCTCGAACACGGGAAGGACTGCTGATGGCCGTCCAGCCGCTCGCATCGCAGGTCGGCGTGGCGCCGGCGTGCCGAGCGCTGGGGGTGCCACGGGCTTCCTTCTACCGTCGTCAGAGGCCCGCTCCCGGGCATCAGCAGCCCCGTCCTACGCCCGCCCGGGCCCTGTGTGCGTCCGAACGCGCGCACGTCCTCGACGTGCTCGCCAGCCCGCGCTTCGTCGACCGGTCACCGGCCGAGGTCGTCGCGACGCTGCTCGATGAAGGCCAGTATCTGTGCGCCGAGCGCACGATGTACCGGATCCTGGCCGCGAACCAGCCGGTGCGAGAGCGGCGCAATCAGCGCAGTCATCCCTGCTACACCAAGCCCGAGCTGGTGGCCACGGGCCCCAACCAGACCTGGTCCTGGGATATCACCCGGCTCCGGGGGCCCAAACGCTGGACGTCCTTCTACCTCTATGTCTTGCTCGACATCTTCAGCCGCTGCGTCGTGGGCTGGATGGTTGCCGATCGGGAGAACGCCGCGCTCGCCGCGACGCTGATCGAGGAAACCTGTCTCAAGCAAGGCATCGAGCCCCAGGTGCTCACCCTGCATTCGGACCGCGGCGCGCCGATGACCAGCAAGTGTACCGCCCAACTCCTCGGGGATGTCCCGGGCTCTGTTGAAAAGCTGAAGTAGGCGTCGTCCGCCTGGAGCCGCTAGGCTCTGGGTGCTGATTCCATCAAGGAGAACGACGCCATGACCAAGACTACACGCAACGACCGTTCCTCGGAACCATCCTGTCGGCTCTTGCCATCGATGCCGGAGGCCTTCGACGATCTGCGCATGAGCGTCGATCGCTTCTGCCTTTTGGCGGGCCTCGAGTCTTTGAACGAGATGATGTCGGCGGACGCGGAAGCCTTGTGCGGTTCGCGCCACGCCCGCTCGGGCGAGCGCAAGGGCCATCGATGGGGCACGACCCGGAGCGAGATCGCCTACCACGGCGGCAAAGTGAAGGTCGAGCGCCCTCGGGTGCGGGACTTCGCGGGTCGGGAGATGAGCCTGCCGAGTTGGGAGCTGCTGTCGGAACCCGAACTCTTGCAAGCCTGGGCGATGAATCTGATGGTGATCAACGTCTCGACCCGCAAGTATGCCCGCGCGGTGCGCCCGCCGGACGATGCGGGCGGCGATCTGCCGGCGGCATCGGGTGACGCAACCTCGAAGTCGGCGGTCTCGCGCCGTTTCGTGGCGTTGACGCGAAGCAAGCTGAAGGCCTGGCTGGCGAGCCCGCTCGACGATCTCGATCTCGTGGTGCTCCAGATCGACGGGCTCCATGTCGGCGATCACCTGATGGTGGCGGCGATCGGCATCGACACCGGCGGCGCGAAGCACGTGCTGGGCCTGGCCGAGGGCGCGACGGAGAACGCGGCCACGGTGCAAGCCATGCTCGACAACCTGATCGAGCGCGGTCTCGATCCCGAACGGCCTCGGCTCTACATCGTCGACGGCGCCAAGGCGCTCTCGAAGGCGATCCGGCGGACCTTCGGGCGGGCGGCGGCCCTCCAGCGCTGCCAGGTGCACAAGGGGCGCAACATCACGGACCGGCTGGACGAGAGCCTCCATGCCGGCGTCAGGAAGGTCTTGCGGCAGGCCTGGCAGCAGGACGACGCGGCCAAGGCCGAACGGCTCTTGCGCAACCTCGCCCGCCGTCTGGAGCATGACGCACCCGGCGTCTCGGGCTCGATCCTGGAGGGCCTGGACGAGATCCTGACGGTGATCCGGCTCGGCCTCCCGCCGCAACTTCGACGCTCGCTGGCTTGCACCAACGCCATCGAGAACGCGATCGGCACCGTCCGGACGGTGCAGCGGAACGTCAAGCGCTGGCGCAACGCCGAGATGGCGCTGCGTTGGACCGGCGCCGGCCTCTTGGAGGCGCAAAAGACCTTCCGCCGCCTCAAGGCCTACCGCCAGCTCCCCATCCTCGACGCCGCCCTGCGGGAGGCGGTGAGAAAGGCCGGAGCAAAGTCCGTCATTGAAGACATCGAGGTGGCCGCGTAGCCTCTCGATCAGAAGATGCCTATCTCGCACTTTTCAACATTGGGTGGGACATCGCCCAACTCCTCGCCGACCTCGGGGTCACCCGCTCTCTGAGCCGCCCCCAGGTCAGCGATGACAACCCGTTCTCCGAAGCGCAGTTCAAGACCCTGAAGTATCACCCCGGCTTCCCTGGGCGCTTCGAAGACATTACCGCCTCCATCGCCTTCTGCCGGTCGTTCTTCCCCTGGTACAACACCGAGCACCGCCATGCCGGGATCGCGATGCTCACCCCCGATGATGTCCATCATCACCGGGCACCGGATGTGCTGGCTCAGCGCGGACGTACCCTGCAAGCCGCCTGGGCCCTTCACCCCGAACGCTTCGTCCACGGCACCCCGAAACCCGCCCCGCTTCCCGAAGCCGTCTGGATCAACCCACCCGCCACTTCCACAACAGGAGAAACGAGTCGGTAAATAGAAACCGTCGGTGTCTCAAAGTCGTTGACAGGTTCCGTGACCCGCGGTTGCTAGTGTCTGGCGGCCACACTACCGTACCAACGCGCGCGATCACTCTGTGAACCTTACAAGGAGCCGCTGACATGATTCGTTTTGGCCTGTTCGGTGTTGGTTTCATAGGAACGGTCCATGCCAACAACATTATCGCCAACCCGCGGACGGCTCTTGGTGCCGTCTATGATCCGGATGAGGACCGGGCGCGTGCGATCGCGGACCGGTCGGGGGCCCATGTCGCCACGGGAACCGATGATCTGCTCGCCCAACCGGTGGATGCCGTGATAATCGCGTCGTCCACCTCGGCGCACGCAGAGCAATTGATCCGTTCCGCGAAAGCCGGCAAGGCCGTCGTCTGTGAGAAGCCGATTCACAACGAGACGAGCACGGCATGGGAGGCCGTGCGTGTTGCTCTTGCCGCCGGCGTTCCGAACGCATTGGGTTTCAATCGCCGCTACGCGCGCGAGCACGCCTTGCTGAAGGAGGCCGTCGCGGGTGGTCGGCTCGGCAAGATCGAGGCGATGCACGTCGTGTGTCGGACGGCGGAGCCGCCGGAGCCTGAGATGCTGGTGGACTCGGGTGGATTCTTTCGGATCAGCTCAACGCACTTCTTCGATCTGGCATGCTGGATCGCCGGCGAGCTGCCGACCCGACTGGTTGCGTACGGCAACGCGTGGGATCCGCCCATCGCCGCGGCGGGCGAGTTGGACATCGCAGCGGTGTTGCTGAAGATGCAGAGTGGCGCGCTTGTCACCATCAGCCAGAGCTTTCACGCCGTGTGTGGGTACGACGAGCGAATCGAGGTGAAGGGCTCGAAGGCAATGGCGGAATCCGGGTGCAAGCCGCTGCACGATTTCCGTGTTTACGACGCGGCCGGCCGCCATGGCAGCCCCTGGGTCGCCGACTGGTTCCCGCGGATGGAGCATACGTACATGGACGAGCTCGATGCGTTCGTCGATGTGCTCGAAGGAAAACCACAGACGAATGCAACGCTCATCGACGGGCTACGGGCGCAGATTCTCGCCGAGGCCGCGGATCGCAGCGAAAAACAGAATATATCTGTTGCCCTGGATTGGGCGGAGGTTGACGCGCTAGCGCGCGACGCGTCTGCCGGCTAGCACCGGCGCTCAAGCCGCAATGGCATGAGCGGCCCGACGGTGGTCGGCGCCGGCGCGCAGCTCGCCCGCGTTCGCGTCCGCCACGATGACGCATACCGAGCCCGCCTGCCAGTCAACCTCGGGCCATGTCTCGACTTCATGACCGAGGCTGGCGAGCGCCGCGCCGTGGTCGCTGGCCAGTGAAGCCTCGAGATCGAGCCGCCCCGGGCTGTTGGCATGTGGCTCGAACGAGGATGGAAAGCTTGCGGACGCGAACCGGGGCGCTTCCACGGCCGCCTGCACGTCCATGCCGAAGGCGACGATATTCAAGAAGACCTGGAGCATGGCCTGGGTCTGGACATCGCCGCCGGGGCTGCCGAACGGCATCACCCAGCCGTCGGGGCCGAGCGCGAGCGCCGGGTTGGGCGTGAGCCGCGGCCGTTTTCCGGCCTCGACCGAACTGGGGTGATCGGGGTCGGTCCACGACTGCGATCCCCGGGTCGAGGGCGTCAATCCGGTGCCTGGGATCATCGGCGTGTCCACGGCGCCGTCGCTCGGGGTCGCCGAAAACGCGTTGCCCCACTTGTCGACGGCGCACAAGTAGGACGTGTTCCAGCGCCCGCCGTCCGCCCCCCGCGCCGCCACCGTCGCGCGTGTCGCCGCTCCCGCCTGCCGCGTGGCAGCGTCGCCGGCGGGCGGCATGTCGGGCCAGGCCTCGTCCTCGCGGATCATCGCGCGCCGTCGTGCCGCGTACTCCTTGCTGAGCAGCGTCTCGATGGGTACATCGACGAACTTGGGATCGCCGAAGTACGCCTCACGGTCGGCTGCCGCCAGCTTGATGGCCTCGGTGACGGTGTGGATGTAGGCGGGCATGTCGCCGTCCCGCATCCTGCCGAGGTCGATCCCTTCGAGGATGTTGAGGGCTTGCAGCAGCATCGGCCCCTGACACCAAGGGCCGCAGGTATAAACCTCAACCTTGCCGAGGCGGATCGATTGCGGCGCCTCGACATTGACCCGGAAGGCCGCGAGGTCGTCGCGTGTGATCAGCCCGCCGTTGTCGGCGTGGTAGTGCGCGATGGCGCGCGCGATATCACCCTTGTAGAACGCCTCGCGGACCGCCTGGAGGCCGGCCACGCGGCCTCGCTTGCCGCCCGCCATGTCCTCGTCGGCAAGGAACTGCAGCGTGCCTGCAAGGTCCGTCTGAACCAGCGGCTCACCCACCTCCGGCGGCCGCCCCTTGGGCATGAAGACGGCCGCGTTGTCCGGCATGGCGCGGATCGTCTCTTGTCGCTCGCCGATTTGCAGCACCATCAGACGATGGGCCGGAAAGCCCTCCCGGGCCGCGCGGATGGCGGCCTCGGCGACCTCCGCAAAGGACATGGTGCCGTAGCGTTCGAGCGCCGTCAGCCACGCGTCGGGCGCCGCAGGCATCACCGCGCGTGGCAGGCCCTGCGGGATCGCGCCGTCGAAGTTCTGCTGGAAATATGCGCAGCTTGCAGCCTTGGGCCAGGTCCCGAGGCCATCGATGGTGACGACCTCGCCGGTCTCCGCCATGCGAATCAGGATCGGCGCGACGCCGGCGACGCTGACCATGGACGCCTCGACGACGCCCGTGACCAGCCCGGCGGCGACGCCCGCGTCGACGGCGTTCCCGCCCCCTTCGAGCACGTCGATGGCCGCTTCCGCCGACAAATGATGACCGGCCGCAACCGCGTGCCGGGTGCCAACCTGGGTGGTACGTCCGGATCGCGTCCGGCCTTGGTCTGTGGTCATCTCGCCAGCGCTTCGGTGACGGAACGTCAGCCCCGAGGCACCATATCGCCAAAGGTGGGGTCGGAAGGACTGTTAAATGCAGTGCGCGAAGCCAAACGTGCCGATACGTCCATCGATAACTGTCGGCCTACCAAGCCGCTTGCCCCGTGACCTCGGCTTGTGGGCATGCGCTGCCCAATGGTACGCTGCCGACACGGCAGATGATCGCGATCACAATGACAGGCGCCTTCACATGAAAGTAATTGAAGCGATTGCCCAAATTCTCCAGCGGGAAGGGATCACCTCGTTGAGCTGTTTTCCCACGACGCCGCTGATCGAAACTGCAGCGGCGCTCGATATCCGTCCGATCATCTGCCGGCAGGAGCGTATCGGCGTGGGCATCGCGGATGGTTTCGCCCGCGTTCGCAACGGCCGGCCACCCGGCGTATTTGCGATGCAGTTTGGTCCGGGGGTCGAGAATGCGGTGCCCGGCATAGCAACGGCGTTCTCCGATTCCAGTCCGGTGCTGTTGCTGCCGATGGGACACCTGCGGGAGCGCGACGGTATTCCGCCAATCTTCAGTGCGGTTCGTACCCTGGGAAGCGTCACGAAGTCGGCCGAACAAATCAACGTACCGGAGCGAACCGTCAATGCCATGCGCCGGGCCTTCAAGGCGCTGAAGACGGGTCGGCCGGGGCCGGTCCTCGTCGAAATCCCTGCCGACGTGGCGGAGGCCGATATCGAGCGGGGCCTTGTCGATCGCTACGTGCCGGTACCGTCGACGCGGTCGCAGGCGGATCCAGCAGACATAGAAGCCGCCGCCGAGGCATTGCTTGCAGCGCAACGGCCTGTGGTGCTCGCCGGTGCGGGTGTCCTGTACGCCGGCGCCAGCGCGGAGCTCGCCGAGCTGGCAGAACTCTTGCGGCTGCCGGTCATGACGACCATGGGCGGGAAAAGCGCGATCTCGGAGAAGTGGCACGCGCTGGCCCTGGGTAGCGGCTCGGGCGTCATGAGCGGGACGGTCCATCACTTCCTGAAAGAGGCGGATTTGGTCCTGGCGATCGGGACCAGCCTGACACGGCACGTGCTGGTCACGCCGATCCCGCCTGGCAAGCGCATCATTCAGGTCACCAACGAGCCCGCCGATCTGCACAAGACGCAGCACGTGGAATTCCCCGTCGTTGGCGATGCCAAGCTGGTGCTGCGCCAGTTCATAGAAAGCTGTGGCTCGGCCCCGCAGCTGGCCAGCCTGCGTGAGGGCGTCGTCGCCGAGATCAAGCGCGTGCGCGAATCCTGGCTTGCCGAGTGGATGCCGAAGCTGACGTCCGATGAGGTGCCGATCAATCCATATCGGGTGATTTGGGAGTTCATGCACGAGATTGACCCGTCGCAGGCGATTGTTACCCATGACTCCGGCAATCCGCGCTTCGAAACGATGCCGTTCTACGCCTCCGATGGACCCCGCAGCTATCTCGGGTGGGGAAAATCTCATCAATTGGGAACCGGGTTAGGCTTGGCGCTGGGTGCCAAGCTTGCCGCGCCGGAGAAGTTCTGCGCTGTCATTATGGGCGACGCCGGCTTTGGCATGACGGGACTGGACTTCGAGACCGCCGTGCGCGCGTCGCTGCCGATTTGTGCGATCGTTCTGAACAACGGCACCATGTCGTGCGAGACCGAGCATATGGAGCTGTCGCACGACAAGTATCGGTCGCGGGACATGGGCGGTAATTATGCCGATATTGCCCGTGCGTTGGGCGGATGGTCCGAGCGAGTTGGCGACCCTGCCGAGGTTAGACCTGCCATCCGCCGTGCCAGACAGGCGACCGAGGAGGGCAAGCCCGCGCTGCTGGAGTTCATCACCAGTGAAGAACTGGCGCTCTCCTATCTCACGCCATTCGGCTGACCCGGAGGCGTAAATGCCGCGATATCTTGTCGGTGTCGACGTCGGCGGAACTTTCACCGATTTCGTCGCCTTTGACTCGGTGGCGCGAACCGTCACGGTCTGGAAGAACCTGTCGACGCCAGCCGACCCGACGGACGGCGTGCTGGAGGGTCTGGGCCGGATCGAAGCGACGGCGGACATTGCCAATGTTCGCCTCGGGACGACCGTCGCCACCAACACGATCCTCGAGCGCAAAGGCGCGGTGGTCAGCTACCTGGCGACACGGGGGTTCCGCGACGTGCCGTTCATTCAGCGCGGCAACCGCAAAAGCCACTACGACATAACCTGGATCAAGCCGGACCCGTTGGTCGAGCGCCGACATTGTCTCGACGTGACGGAGCGGGTGGACCGAGACGGCAAGGTCGTGCAGGCCTTGGACGAGGGGCAAGTGCGGGAACTCGCCCGCGCTCTGCGCGCCGGCGGCGAGATCGAGGCGGTGGCCGTGAACTTTCTGTTCTCCTTCTTCAACCCCGCGCACGAGCAGCGGACGCGGCAAATCCTGGACGAGGAACTGCCGGGCGTCCCGGTTTCGATCTCCTACGACGTGTTGCCACGCTGGAAGGAGTATGAACGCGCCTCGACGACGATCGCCGACGCGTATCTGCGGCCGAGTGTCGGCCGCTACCTGGAGCGCATGAGCGAGCGCCTGGCGACCGCCGGACTCGCCGACAAAGTGGTTGTGATCAAATCGAACGGCGGCGAGATGACGCTCGACGGCGCGGCGGTGGCGCCGATCCACATGGCGGTTTCGGGCCCGAGCGGCGGCGTAATCGGCGCCAAGCACCTAGCCCAACTGGCGTCGCTGAAGAACCTGGTCACAATCGACATGGGCGGCACCTCGACCGATTGCTCGACGGTGATCGACGGCGCCGAGAATTTCACCACGAGTTTCGAGGTCGAATGGGGCCTGCCGATTCAGATACCGATGATCGACATCCGCACGATCGGCGCCGGTGGCGGTTCGATCGCCTGGATCGACAAGGGCGGCATGCTGCGGGTTGGTCCACAAAGTGCCGGGGCCGATCCGGGTCCGGCGTGCTACGGCAAGGGCGGTACCGCAACGACGGTGACCGATGCCAATGTCGTCCTCGGTCGGATCAATCCCGAGAGCTTCCTCGGCGGCGCCATGTCCCTCGATGTCGGCGCGGCACGGACCGCGGTCGGTGCTCTCGGCAAAGAGATTGGTCAGGAGCTGGAAGAGACCGCACTGTCGATCATCCGCATCGCCAACACCAACATGGTCGGCGCGTT
Organism: Alphaproteobacteria bacterium; assembly: GCA_965261585.1. GTDB lineage: Bacteria > Pseudomonadota > Alphaproteobacteria > UBA6615 > UBA6615 > CBDHDN01. Next base: position 78,545 of record CBDHDN010000016.1, on the reverse strand, counting down.
GCGGGCCGTGCTGATCGAGCGTGGGCTGGATCCCCGTGACTTCACGCTGCTCGCCTTCGGCGGTGCCGGTCCGCTGCATTGCGGCGACTTGATGCACGAGGCGGGCATCAGCAGCGGCCTGATCCCCAACCATCCGGGCCAGTTCTCGGCGTATGGCTTCATCATGACCGACGCCCGCGTCGACCGGCATCGAACCGTCCAGCTGACCTCGCGAAACTTCGACCACGGGCGCGCCAACACCGCCTTGCGCGAACTCGTCGCCAGCGGTGTCGATGAGCTGACGGCGCAAGGCTACACCGTCGATATTCAGGTCTCCCGGGCCATGGAAATGCGCTATCTGGGGCAGAACTACGAGCTTGAACTGCCTTTGGACTTGACCGAGTTCGACGAAGCGACAACGGCACGTTTATGGGACTCGTTTCATGAGCTGCACGCGAGTCGCTTTGGCTTCAATGCCCCGAACAGCATCATCGAGGTCGTGAATTTCCTGGTGACAGTGGTGTCGGTCACCGGCAAGCCGGACATTCCTATCCTTGCGCCCGCCGCCGCGCCGCCGACGCCGACCGGCCACCGCCGTGTCGTCTACGAGACGGGATCGCATAACGCGCCCGTGTTCGAGCGGGCCGATCTGTTGGCCGCGCAGCAAATAGATGGGCCAGCGATCATCGAGGAACCGGCTTCGACGACAGTCATTCGGCCGGGCCAACGCGTTGAGGTCGACCGCTACGGCAATCTGGAGATTCGTGTGTCATGAGCGTTCAGGCCAGCGACGTCGACATGGTGACGACAAACATCATCGGTTCGACCATGGTGGCGATCTGTCGCGAGATGGGCATCGTCCTGATGAAGACGTCCTATTCGACGATCTTCAACGAAGGCTTGGACTTCACCTGCGCCATCGCGGCGCCTGACGGCGAGATGTTGGGCGTCGCCGATTACGTCCCGTCGCAGATCGGCGGTATGCCCCTACTCATCGAATCATCGGTCAAGGAACTGCCGCCCGAGGACATGCGCCCCGGTGATGTGATAGTCCATAACGACCCGTACCGCGGCGGCCTGCACACGCCCGAGCATACGTTCTTCAAGCCGATCTTCGTCGACGACGAACTGATGGGCTATGCCGCCGCAATCGGACATGTCTCCGAAACCGGCGGCTCGGTGCCGGGCGGCTTCGCCTGCGAGGCGACGGAGATTTTCCATGAGGGATTGCGGGTGCCACCAGTCAAGATCAAGCGTGGCGGGGAGGATATAGACGACATCTGGAAGCTGTTGCTCGCCAATGTGCGGACACCGCGTCAGAACTACGGTGACTATCGGGCCCTCATAAGCGCCGTCGATCTGGGCGAAGCGCGTATTGCCGATCTGATCCGCAAGTACGGCAAGGAGACGTTCCGCCAGGCCTGCGGTGCGCTTATGGACTATTCCGAGGCGCGCATGCGGGCCGAGCTGGCGGCTTTCCCCGACGGCAAATACAGCTTTGCCGACTTCATGGAAGATGACGGCATCGATGATCGGCCGTTCCATATCCGGGTGAGCTGCTTCGTTCAGGGCGACGAAATCATCGTCGACTTCACCGGCTCCGACAAACAGGCGAAGGGGCCAATCAATGCCACCCTGGGCGTGACCTGGTCGGCCAGCTACAACGCGATCCTCCATCTGACCGATCCGTCGATCCCGAAGAACTCCGGGTGTTTCCGGCCGATCAAGGTGCTGGCCCCGGCCGGGACCGTGGTCAATGTGGACTATCCGGCGCCCAATGTCGGCGGCAATACGGAGACCCATCCACGCATAGTCTACGCGGTCATCGGGGCGCTGGCTCAGGCCGTGCCCGATCGGGCGCCGGCAACCGATGCGGCGACCTCCTGCAACTTTCTATTCGGCGGCACTGATCCTCGTTCCGGTGAGTACTATGTCTGCTACGACTTCATGTCGGTGGGATGGGGCGGCCGGCCGTTCGCCGACGGCAACAGCTCCGTCAACTGCATCAGCGGCAACTGCCGTATGATTCCGACGGAGGTGTTCGAGGTCCGCTACCCCTGGTTGGTGGAGGAGTTCTCGCTGGTGCCCGACAGTGGCGGTGCGGGGAAGTATCGCGGCGGTCTTGGCGTGACCAAGCGTTTCGTGTGCCGGGACACGCCGATGACCATCAGCCATATGGGCGATCGGCACAAATCCGCGCCGTGGGGCCTGCAAGGCGGCGATGAAGGCGGCAAGGCGAAGTTCCGCATCAAGCGCGCGGGCGGCAATGGGTGGCAATCGGTGGTCGAGGACAGCGGCAGGATCAGCCCCAGCAAATTTGCCGGGCTGACGGTCCATCCCGGCGACAAAATCTGGCTGACGAATGGCGGTGGGGGTGGCTGGGGCGACCCGGCTGCGCGTGAGAGACGACTGGTCGAGCAGGATTTGCGTCAGGGTTTGATTACGGCCGATCGGGCAGCGGAGGACTATCCGAAACGTCGCGGGGAGGATCGGTGATGCGGTTCGCCGACAAAGGCTACTATATCGAAGACTACATAAAATGCGCCAATTGCGGCGTACTGATCTACGATACGCCGGCCAGCCAGGACGCCAAGTCGCGCATCTTCTGTTCGGAATGGTGCCGGCAATGGTCCGCCGCCCGTGACGCCGGTGACGACCATCCAGTCCTGCCGCTGCCACGCTGATTGGATTGATCGGCGTCCTGTTGATCAGGGAGCTTACGCTGCCGCAGAAAGCGCAGTGAGTGCAGGCTGGACTACTCGAACAAGACCTACGCCGTCGTCCACTTCGCAGCGAATCCGCCCGCCTCGTACAGGGTTGGCACTTTCACCAGTAGGCTCCGGTTCAGGTCGGCCGTCTTCGCGACGCCACACATGGTCATGGCGTAGGCCAACTCACGCTGTAGGATCTCAAACACCTTGCGCACGCCTGGCTCGCCTCCAGCCGCCAGGCCGTACCAGATGGGACGTCCGATAAGGACTGCGGTTGCGCCAATGGCGAGCGCCTTGAGGACGTCGATCCCCCTGCGGATGCCATCGTCCATCAGCACCTCACATCGTCCCGCCACCGCGTCTACCACCTCAGGGAGCGCCTCGATGGCCGGGATCGTGCCGTCGAACACCCGTGCCCCATGGTTGGAGACCACGATGCCGCTGGCCCCATGCTCGACACACAGCTGGGCATCGTCCCCGCGCAGGATGCCCTTGACCACAATGGGCAGTGACGTAATGGAGCGGAGCCAGTCCATATCTTCCCACGTTGCGGAGGGGTCAAGCTGCTCCTTGAGGTTCAGGACGACCTCTCTGCCCTTGGGGTCCTTGCGAGTTAGGTTTGCCCACCGCTGTAGTGATGCCACGTTGGTGTCGGGATTTCGCAACAACTGCTCCCTCGGCATGTCGAGGGGCATGTCCACCGACCAGCAAAATGCCGTACACCCGGCCGCCTCAGCCCGCTTGACGTACTGGCGCATATACTCGCGATCCTTGAACATGAAGATGTTGCACCAGACCGGACCGGTGGCGGCTGCTGCGACCTCCTCGATCGTGAAGTCGGCGTTGTGACTGAGAATCTCGATAGTGCCCGCGGCGCCGGCTGCCCGACACGTGGCTAGGTCTCCGTCCGGGTGTGCTGCGATCTGGGGTGCCGAGGGTGCGGCCAGGACGGGGAGGCTAATCTTGTGCCCGAGGATGGTGGTGGAGGTGTCCACATTGCTGACGTCCGCCAGGTAGCGCGGGACCAAGCCGATTGAGTCGAAAACATACCGGGTCCTCTTGTAAGTGGTCTCGTCGTTGAAGCCTCCATCAACGAAATCAAAGATGCCCTTGCGCATCACAACCCTGGCGCGGGCTTCAAAGTCGTGCAGGTTCTGCAGACCGTGTTCCTCGAACATGGGGCTCCCTCCAGATTGCAATCGGTGTGGCGTCGGCGCTTAGAAGGCACCCAACTCTGGCCGGGTCACGAGGCTCGGGTCGATGTCATCGATTGTCCTGACGCCACACATGGCCATGGCGAAGTCGGGCTCGTTTTTCAGGATCTCAAAAATGCGGCGTACGCCATTCTCCCCGTCGACTGCCAGCGCGTAGAACAGGGGTTTGCCGATGAGGCAGGCTCTGGCGCCCAAAGCCGTCCCCACCGCCGCAGCCGCCCGGGCGGTCGCGAGCTCATCGTCGGGATGGGCGTATTGGTGTTGTCCCGCGGCGGCGGCCATGACGGGAAGGCTGATTTTCTGTCCCAGAACTGTTGTTGAAGTCTCCCGGTGTGCCACGTTGCGTAGCATCTTGGGACGCAGCAGAATGGAGTCAAAAGCGGGCCGGATGCGCCTCGTCGTGACCTCGTCAAAGGCCCCGTGATAGACCATAATCCCACGCGGTCTTCGGCATGATCTCACAGGCTCGGGCTTCGTAGTCGAACAGGTTGAGCAGTTCTCTAGGCATGGTTGCGTCCTCTTTCCCACCGAGGAACGGGGCCATGACGGTGGCGGTCATTTCCCGATGTCCGGCAGGGGACTGGTGCGATGAGCAGCCCGAGCTGCTCATCGGTAGCAACTCCGGCTGGGTTCTTCAATGCCGGTGGCCAACCGCTTCGGACCCGGGGTGGTGATCCAATCCGGAGTCGTTAAGATCGAAATCGCGCGCTGGATAGGACGCGGCATGGAATCACAGGCGTCCCTCGATTCTGAAAATCCGGAGGATGGAAGATTGAACTCACGCAAACCGTCTGATGATGGTGATTGGCCGGTTCCTCACGCCCGCTCTCGACAGCTCTTCGAGCGGGCGCGCAAGCTGATACCTGGCGGTGTCATGGGACAGGGCCGCATGGCCGATCCCTACCCTGTTTACATCTCCAAGGCCCTGGGTGCGCTTGTGTGGGACGTCGACGGCAACGAGTACATCGACTTCCATTGCGCCTTCGGCGCAGTCCTTCTCGGTCACAATGATCCGCGGCTGCGCGCCGTGATCGACCGAACGCTGGATGAGCACGGCCTCGCCTTCTCGGCCGCGCATCCGCTCGAGTCTGATCTCGCCGAGCGGATCGTTCGTACGGTGCCCTCGGCCGAGCGCGTCGTTTTCTGCTGCACCGGGAGCGAGGCGACCTATCACGCGATCCGGCTGGCGCGCGCACACACGGGCCGGCCCCTCATTCTCAAATTCGAGGGCAGCTATCACGGCTGGCACGATTATGTGCAGTGGAGCGTGCACTTCGATCTGGCGGAGGCCGGACCTCAGGAGGCGCCGATCGCCGTTTCGGAATCAGCTGGCATGCTTCCCGGCGCCGAGCGCGGGCTCGTCACCTGCGGCTACAACGACATTGCGACGTTGCGGGCAATCTTCGATCGCCACGGCAAGGACCTCGCCGCGGTCATCATGGAACCGATTTTCTTCAACGCCGGCGTGGTGATGCCGGAGCCCGGGTTCCTGGAAGAGTGCCGCCGGCTCTGCACGGCCAACGGCGCTGTGCTGATCTTCGATGAGGTCATCACCGGCTTTCGTCTTGGCCTAGGCGGGGCCCAGGCGCTGCTTGGCGTTACGCCGGACTTGACCACGATGGGAAAGGCCGTTGCCAACGGAATGCCGATCTCAGTGGTCGCCGGAAGGGCGGAGATAATGAACGGCCTCGCGCCGCTGGGCGAGACGTTCTTCAGTGGCACTTTCTATGGCCACGTGCTGAACGTCGCCGTTGCCAATGGTTGCGCCAGCCTGCTCGAAGCTGAGCCGCCATACACCATGCTGAATGCGCTGGGCGAACAGCTGCGGGCGGGAATTCAAGCAGCGATCGACGAGACCGGGATCGCAGCGCAAATCCGTCAGTTCGGTTCGATATGGGCGCTCTATTTCACGCGCAAGCCAATCCGCTGCTATCGCGACATGGCCGATTTCGCGAGGGTCAAGAACCACCCCATACACGCCGCATACCAGCGCTGGATGCTGCAGCGGGGCATCTATATCCATCCCCATTTCTTCATTAGAGGCTACATCAACGCTGCTCATACCGAGGATCACATTCGACAAACTATCGAAGCGACGCGCGGCTTCTTCGTCGATCATCGAGAGACGATCGGTGCCGGCGCCTAGATTCAGACCAAGACCAAGCAAATCGGTGGGCCGCTCCTACGGATCTCAGCTATAATAAGGTGGGGCAGTTCGTGGGCACTGGGAGGGCTGATGGACATTTGTGTGGTTGGGGCAGGTGCGATGGGGTCAACATTTGGCGCGCTTTTTGCGCGGCGGGATCACAACGTCACGCTGTTCGACACGTGGCGCGATCACGTGAACGCGGTGACCGCAAAGGGGTTGCGCCTTGCAGGGGTGTCCGGCGATTTCGTGGTGCATCCTCGCGCCACTTGCGATCCGGCTGACATCGAGCCGGCGGACATGGTGCTGGTCTTTGTCGGCGCCCATCAGACCGCCAGCATGGCGGAACTCTTGCCGCGGATGCTTCGGCCCTCGGGTTACGCGCTGACGCTGCAGAATGGGATCGGCAATGTCGAAACGATCGCGGCGGCTGTCGGGGAAGCGCGCGTGGTGGCCGGCGTCACCCACCACAGTGCAGCGATGGCTGGGCCGGGTCACGCGCTCCACACCAATGTTGGTCCGATTTGGATTGGTGAGCTGGATGGTTCACGCTCGGAGCGACTGCGCCATCTCGATGGCGTCCTGAGTGGCGCGGGTCATGAATCGATCATCGTCGAAGACGTCATCGCTCACATCTGGGGCAAGTTCGTGCTGAACTGCGCGAGCAACCCGCTCTGTGCGGTGACCGGACTGCGGCCCGGCGAAATAGCCCGCACGCCGCCGGTGGATCGGTTTCAAGATCTGATACTCGACGAGATTTTTGCGGTTGTGGAAGCCAAAGGCCTGCAGCTGCCGGAAGCCAACGCGCGCCAGTTCATCAAAAACCATACGGGCAGGGTGTTCGGTCGACCCTCCATGCTGCAGCACGTCGACGCCGGAAAGGCTACGGAAATCGATGCCCTGAACGGCGCACTGGTCGAGGAGGCGACGCGCCTTGGGATAGCAGTGCCTTACAATGAGGCGCTGACGCTCCTACTCAAGGGGGCCGAGGCACATGGCGAGCGTAGTGTCCGCGACCCCGACCCCGACTACGAACGACTGGAAGCCGAGGCCAAGGCGCGCATCGGGTGACCCGCATGTGGGCCGGGTGTGCTGCGGAACCTACGTCTGTGCCAGCCAGGGCTCACCGGCGGCGGCCTCGGCGCGCCGAAACGCCGCCCGCAGTTCGGTGACGACATTCTCCGGCAGCGCCCCCTTCGACAGAGCCTCCAGGTTGCGTTCGACGTTTGACGCCTTCGTCGTGCCGACGATTGCCGTGGTGACCCCGGGCTGCGACAGGGTGAACCGCAGCGCGATCTCGGACCACGCCGCGCCGACCTCACCCGGGAACCCCAGGTCCGCCGGTGTGATCGCCATCGCAGCCAGCCGCCCGGCATAGGTCTCAGCGTAGTTGACATAGATGCCGCGCTGCTCGGAGGCGTCCTTCCAGGCCGCGTTGGCAATCGGCCGTTTGGCCAGGACGCCGACATTGTTCCGCCGTGCCTCCGGCAGCACGTTGTCGATGTTGGCCTGGTCGCAAATGTTGACGGAGGTCTCGATAACGGCGACCTCGTCGAGCCCGGCGGCGTGGGCCGCGGCCTCGTTGTCGCCGGAATAGCCGACAAAGCAGACCTTACCGGCATCGCGCGCTCTGACCAGCGCGCCGAGGGCCTCGCCCGTTTTCAGGGTCTCCAGGTCGCATGAATGCAGCAGCACGACATCGATATGGTCGGTGTTGAGGCGCCGAAGCGCGCGTTCCACCGTCTGCTCGATTGCCGCAGCCGACCAGGCCGCACCTTCGATGTCGTCGAAAGCCTGACCGCATTTCGAGACCAGCACATAGTCGTCGCGGCGGTGACCGATGGCCTCTCCGATCGCCGCCTCGGAGCCGCTGTAAGCGGCCGCCGTGTCGATCAGGTTGACACCGCGATCGAGCAGCGTGTTGAGGAGCTCGGCCACTTGGCGCCGATCAGTTTCGAGGAAGCCAATCGGCGCACCGCCGAAGCCAAGCGCAGACACCTCGAAACCCGTCTTACCGAAACCGCGCAATTCCATGCCGTGTCGTCCTCAGATGATGCCTGTCCCAGTAACCCTGATATGCTCGATCTACGCCGTCAATGTAGCGCCTAATGGTCAGGTCCGAATACGGGGGCGGGGGCTGGGGAACAGAGCGTATTGCGTTCCTGAATGGACGCATCTGTAGGCAACATGGAACACGCTGAGCAGAAGTAGTTCATCCAGCTGAGCAAGAGCCGCCTCAAGGTCGTTGGCGACGGCCGTGACCTGATCGAATCGATTGACAGCGTCAAGTATGCCGAAGGCAAGTTGGGCATCTACAGGGAGGTTTGGGCGCTGCTGGAGGGGTTCATGGACGGGATCATGTACTACGACGCCATAACAATTGGCGCAGCGGTCGACCGCGATAGCGTGAGCAAGCGCGAGATCGCCGGAATTCTATCCGGAGTCGTGCGGCCTGTTTTCGGAAATGCAGCTTTGTCGGCACGCGACATTGCACAGGAGGGCAGCCTCAGTTGGGCAGACGTCGCCGACGACGATCAGCGGTGCATCGCCTTCCTGCATGCATCTCGAGTGTGTCGACGAGCCGCCCGACCGGCACGTTGTAGAAGTTGGCGTTGCCGGCATAGACGACCGAGGAGACGCCGCCGCTGCGCAGGTGGTCGAGCATGCGCCGGTTCTCCGCGACGCTCGCGGTCAGATCGGCGTTCAACGCCAGCGGCGGCACCGCGAGCACCGAGCGCGCCAAGTCCTCGGCCGTCACCGGCGTCGTCTTCATCGCCCGCCCTCCATCTTCGCTGTGGGCCTAGTGGATGTCGTCGGCCTCGCCCAGCGCCTTGGCCAACGCCGCGGCGTTGAAACCGGGGGCCTTGGCCGCATCGAGGATGACCGTCTCGCGGCGTATCAACAGATCGGCCGCCGCCGGCAACTCGGCGACCGCGCCGCGCGGCACCACCACGGCGCCGTGCCGGTCCATGTGAACGAGGTCGCCGTCGCTCACCGCCATGCCGCAGACCTCGACATCGACGGCGATCTCGACGAGCTGGGCATAGGCATGGCTCGGCACCACCTTGGCCGCCAGCATCTGGAAGCCCGGCGCGATGACGTCGAGGTCGCGGACCGAGCCGTCGGTGACCAGCCCGCTGCAACCGAGCCCCCAGTGGATGTTGGAGTTGACCTCGCCCCAGAACGCGCCGTAGCCCGGGATCTCGTCTATGTCCTGGATGATGATGACGCTGGGTCGCGGCCCGGCGTCGATGTAGCGGTAGTATTCCAGCCGCAATTGCCGCTGGGCGGCCGAATCGGGCGCCTGCATGCTGCGGATCGTCGCCGTGCGGGCATAGCCGACGACCGGCGGCTGCGCCGGCGCGGCACACACCAGGTTCTCCACGGTGAAGCCGACTGTCCGCCGTGCCGGCACGACAATCTCCAAGGCATTACAGATGGTTGGCGTGTCGTATTTGCGCAGCGCTTCAAGCTGTGCCTCGCTGATCGGTGCGTCTGGCATGGGCGTCTGTCTGTTCCTCCACCGGGGCCGGGCGGGGCCGGCGTCGGCCCGGTCGCAACTCGTTAACCATTTCGGCAGGCCTCCGTGCTATGGCAGCGCCATGCGCGTTCTCCTGCTCGGCGTCGGCAAGATCGGCAGCGCGATCACCGATCTGCTCCACACCTCCGGCGACTACCGCGTCACGGTGGCCGACCATGATGCAAGCACACTGGAGCGCATCCAGCAAGCCGAGGTCGGCCGGTCCGTCGTCGATGTCCAGGATGCGCGGGCGCTGGACGCGGCGCTCGTCGACCAGGACGTCGTCGTCAGCGCCCTGCCCTATTACCTGAACGCCGAGATCGCGACGGCGGCACTGCGCACCGAGACCCACTATTTCGACCTGACCGAGGACGTCGAGACAACCCGCCGGGTCCAGCACGTCGCCGCCAACGCCGGCGTCGCCTTCGCGCCGCAATGCGGCCTGGCGCCGGGCTTCATCCAGATCATCGGCTATCACCTGACGAAGAGCTTCGACAGCCTGCGCTCGGTGCAGCTGCGCGTCGGCGCCCTGCCCCGCTATCCGACGAACGACCTGAAGTACAACCTCACCTGGTCGACCGACGGCCTGATCAACGAGTACTGCAATCCGTGCGAGACCGTGATCGACGGCACGCGGCGCTCGGTGCCGCCGCTCGACGGCCTCGAGACGTTCAGCCTCGATGGCGTCGTCTACGAGTGCTTCAATACGTCGGGCGGCCTCGGCACCCTGTGCGATACGCTGGAGGGCCGGGTCGAGAACCTGAACTACAAGACCGTGCGCTATCCCGGCCACCGCGACCTCGCCCGCTTCCTGACCCGCGGTTTGGGCCTCGGCGAGCGGCGGCAGCTGTTCAAGGAGGTGCTGGAGGCCGCCGTGCCGATCACCGAGCAGGACGTCGTCTTGGTGTTTGCCACGGTGACCGGCATGCGCCGCGGCCTGCTGACCCAGGAGAGCGCCGCCCGCAAGGTCTTCAGCCAGCCGGTCAACGGCCACCGCTACTCCGCCATCCAGATCACCACGGCGGCCGGCCTGTGCGCCATGGTCGACCTGTTGCGCGAGGGGCAGCTGCCCCAGCGCGGCTTCATCCGCCAGGAAGACGCCGACTACGAGGCCTTCATCACCAACCGCTTCGGCAAGGTCTTCGCCCCCCGCGACGACGAAGTGGACTAGCGGCAGGCTCCCACGCGCGAACCCCGGATAGTTGTCCGGGTTCTGGGGCTTGGCCAACCCCATCCGTCCGTCCCCGGCATTAGCCGAGGCCCCACCTCCGACCCGCGCTCCGGCCCAAAAACTCATCTATCGATTGACAGGAACGCTGTCATTTGATATCATCCGGCATCATTAGATGGGAAATCGGCAGAATGGAAGCGCATAGCGGCTGGCTTTCACTGGAAGAGACAGCAGCTTATTTGAGCATGGGGAAAACCGTGCTCTACACGCTTGCCCGCGACGGGCGGATACCAGCGCGCAAGATCGGCAAGAAGTGGGCTTTCGAGAAATCTGGCGTGGACGCATGGATTCGCGCAAACCAGCCGCTTGAAGCCTTCTTCCTCAACCTGGAGTTTAACGTTGAAGCGAACGACGCCCTGCGGGAGCCGCAGCGGGACGGCTACCTGCGCACCTATGAATTCTTCCGCGCAGGCAAGAACAAGGCGATCCTTCAGATTCCGGTCGGCTGCGGGAAGACCGGGCTCGCTGCCCTGCTTCCCCTTGGTCTTGCTGAAGGGCGCGTAATCGTTATCGCGCCGAATCTCACGATCAAGAATGGCCTTTACGACGCGATGGACATCACTAACCGCCAGAAATGCTTCTGGCGGAAGTTGGGCGTGTTGACCCAGGACCAGATGGTTGCGGGGCCACTCGCATGTACGCTCGACAGCGGCAACGTCTCAGTCGCCACCAAGTCGCACATCGTCATCGCGAACATTCAGCAGCTCGCAACCAGTGTCGATAAGTGGCTGACGCAGTTCCCCGGTAATTTCTTCGACATGATCGTCATCGACGAGGCGCATCACAGTGCCGCGGCGAGCTGGCAGAAGGTGATCGAGCACTTCCCGAATGCCAAAGTCATCCACATGACGGCGACACCGTTCCGTAGCGACCGGCAGGAAATCGACGGCGAGCTGGTATTCCGGTATCCGTTCCGCAGCGCCACCTTAAAGGGCTACATCAAGCGGCTGAAGGCCAGTTACGTCGCCCCCGCCCAGATAGAACTTGGCTTTTGCGATGAGCGCGGGCGCACCTACACCCTCGATGAGGTGCTGAAGCTGAAGGAAGAGGAGTGGTTCAGCCGGGGCGTCGCGCTTGCCCGGCCTTGCAATCAGCACATCGTCGATAGCAGCCTTGAGAAGCTAGAGGAACTCCGGCAGAGCGGAACACGGCATCAGCTCATCGCGGTTGCGTGCTCGATCAACCACGCGCGGGAAATACGGTCGCTTTACCAGGAGCGCGGCTTCAACGCCGATGTGATCCACAGCAAGCAGAGCGCCGACGAACAGGAGGTGATCCTCACTGCCCTTCGCAACGGCACGCTAGACTGCATTCTTCAGGTTCAAATGCTGGGAGAGGGCTTCGACCACCCAAAGTTGAGCGTGGCCGCCGTCTTCCGCCCATTCCGAACTCTCGCGCCTTACATCCAGTTCGTCGGTAGGATAATGCGCGTCATCGTGCAGAACGACCCGATGCATCCAGACAACGTCGGCCACATCGTCACCCATCTCGGCATGAATCTCGACGAGCGCCTGAAGGAGTTCAAACAGTTCGAGAACGACGATCAAGCGTTCTGGGACAAGGTCATCAGTGGTGACGAGCCTGAAGTACCGGCAGCGGTCCGCGACGGCTCCGCGCGCCTCACGACCGGAGAACGGGTCGTCGTGCATAACGAGATTGTCGAATCCCTGTGGGAAGAGGATTTCTCGTCCGTCGAGGATCAGCAGATCATCGACGATTTGCGTGAACGCCTGAAACTCTACGGGCTCGATCCCGGCCAGGCGGAAGAGGTGGTCAAGAATGCGCAAGGCGCGCGCCTGCGGAAGCGCCCGCCGACTGAGCCGTTTCTCGTCCAGCCACAACGTGAATGGGAAGAAGCAAAAAAGCGGCTCTATGAGCAGGCTCAGCGCATGGCGAAATTGCTCCTAAACCAACTTGACCTATCTATTACAGGCACAGAGCTGACCTACAAGTACAAGTCGTTGAAGATCTCGGGAAAGAACAACTACGTGTCAGCCGTCATGATGGTAAATGCTGAGATCAACAAGCGGCTTGGAAAAGATCGTGCGCAGGCAAGCACGGAAGAATTCAAGCAAGTACTGGATAATCTCGATGATGTACTCCAAGCACTCGCCCGACAAATCTGGAAGGTCAAGTCCGACTATGAAGCGAGCAAAGCCTAGAGGTCCAACCCCTTCTCTAATCGGAAGCACCCTCGGCACGCCCAAACGGGACGTCATCGGCAAGAAGTATCCTTGTTACAGATGTAACACAGATCTCGAAAAGGGCGCAGCGTGCTACGAGATCCCCCAGCTTCAGGATAGCTTCAGTAAACCGAGACACTATTGCTATACTTGTTTCCACAGTATCCTTCAGAAAACGCAGAATTGAGTCGGACCCGATTTCCTTGGACACAGAATTGGCTTAATCGAAGTGTCCAAGGAGGACCGGAACATGACCGATAATTTTGGGAAGAAAGTTGCTGTTGATGGGCCTGTGGTAAATGCGGGCGAGCTTGGCTCGTCCACGTTTTCCCAAGGCCAGGCTTTGCCGGCAGGCCCGCTGGGACTTGGCCAGCGATGGACGGTGGCGCGCAAGCGTGAGGTCGTTCTGCGGCTTTTGCGTGACGAGCCGGTGCAACTTCTGTCGCGCCAGTTGGGCGTAGAGATCTTCCGGCTTGAGCAGTGGCGTGAGAAAGCGATCGGCGGGATCGACGGCGATGTCCCACCCAATGTTGAAAAGTGCGAGATAGGCATCTTCTGATCGAGAGGCTACGCGGCCACCTCGATGTCTTCAATGACGGACTTTGCTCCGGCCTTTCTCACCGCCTCCCGCAGGGCGGCGTCGAGGATGGGGAGCTGGCGGTAGGCCTTGAGGCGGCGGAAGGTCTTTTGCGCCTCCAAGAGGCCGGCGGCGGTCCAACGCAGCGCCATCTCGGCGTTGCGCCAGCGCTTGACGTTCCGCTGCACCGTCCGGACGGTGCCGATCGCGTTCTCGATGGCGTTGGTGCAAGCCAGCGAGCGTCGAAGTTGCGGCGGGAGGCCGAGCCGGATCACCGTCAGGATCTCGTCCAGGCCCTCCAGGATCGAGCCCGAGACGCCGGGTGCGTCATGCTCCAGACGGCGGGCGAGGTTGCGCAAGAGCCGTTCGGCCTTGGCCGCGTCGTCCTGCTGCCAGGCCTGCCGCAAGACCTTCCTGACGCCGGCATGGAGGCTCTCGTCCAGCCGGTCCGTGATGTTGCGCCCCTTGTGCACCTGGCAGCGCTGGAGGGCCGCCGCCCGCCCGAAGGTCCGCCGGATCGCCTTCGAGAGCGCCTTGGCGCCGTCGACGATGTAGAGCCGAGGCCGTTCGGGATCGAGACCGCGCTCGATCAGGTTGTCGAGCATGGCTTGCACCGTGGCCGCGTTCTCCGTCGCGCCCTCGGCCAGGCCCAGCACGTGCTTCGCGCCGCCGGTGTCGATGCCGATCGCCGCCACCATCAGGTGATCGCCGACATGGAGCCCGTCGATCTGGAGCACCACGAGATCGAGATCGTCGAGCGGGCTCGCCAGCCAGGCCTTCAGCTTGCTTCGCGTCAACGCCACGAAACGGCGCGAGACCGCCGACTTCGAGGTTGCGTCACCCGATGCCGCCGGCAGATCGCCGCCCGCATCGTCCGGCGGGCGCACCGCGCGGGCATACTTGCGGGTCGAGACGTTGATCACCATCAGATTCATCGCCCAGGCTTGCAAGAGTTCGGGTTCCGACAGCAGCTCCCAACTCGGCAGGCTCATCTCCCGACCCGCGAAGTCCCGCACCCGAGGGCGCTCGACCTTCACTTTGCCGCCGTGGTAGGCGATCTCGCTCCGGGTCGTGCCCCATCGATGGCCCTTGCGCTCGCCCGAGCGGGCGTGGCGCGAACCGCACAAGGCTTCCGCGTCCGCCGACATCATCTCGTTCAAAGACTCGAGGCCCGCCAAAAGGCAGAAGCGATCGACGCTCATGCGCAGATCGTCGAAGGCCTCCGGCATCGATGGCAAGAGCCGACAGGATGGTTCCGAGGAACGGTCGTTGCGTGTAGTCTTGGTCATGGCGTCGTTCTCCTTGATGGAATCAGCACCCAGAGCCTAGCGGCTCCAGGCGGACGACGCCTACTTCAGCTTTTCAACAGAGCCCGGGACATCCCCCTTTGCGTGCCTGAAATTTGACAGTGCTTACACTCCGTCAAGCGGGCCGTTCTGCTGCGGCCGGCGCGATGTTAGCGAAGACGTCATCCGACGCATGGGGTCGAACCAGAAAAAGCGTGGGCGTGCCGGAACGAGGTGCTACCAAGGCGCTGCGCCGGAGGAATGGGAGCCCGCCGTTAGTATCGACGCGGGAGCGGCCGGGCCCTCTTCGCCCGGTTCGTCGCGACCTACCGCCCGTACTGGGCGCGCGGCGCCGATGGGGCTGCAACCATGGGGAACGGTATATGAACGAGACGTTCCGCGCTCTCGTGCTGAGCGAGGCCGACGGCAAGGTTGAGGCCGCCATCGAGACGCTGCCGACCGACCGGTTGCCGGACGGCGACGTGACCGTGGCGGTCGAATACTCGACCCTCAACTACAAGGACGGCCTGATCGTCAATGGGCTCGGGCGCCTGGTGCGCAGTTATCCGCATGTGCCGGGCGTCGATTTCGCCGGCACTGTGACCGCCGCCGACCGTCGGTTTGCACCGGGCGACAAGGTCGTGCTGACGGGGTGGCGTGTCGGCGAGCGGCACTGGGGCGGCTATGCCCAGCAGGCCCGGGTCAAGGGTGATTGGCTGGTCAAGCTGCCGACGGGGCTGACCACCGAGCAGGCGATGGCGATCGGCACCGCCGGGCTCGCCGCCATGCTGGCCGTCGAGGCGCTGGAGGCTCATGGCCTGGCCGCCGGGGCCGGCGACGTCCTGGTCACCGGCGCGGCGGGCGGCGTCGGCAGCATGGCCGTCGCCCTGTTGGCGCAGGCCGGCCACCGGGTCGTCGCCTCGACCGGCCGGGTGGCGCTGGCCGACTACCTCAAGGGCCTCGGCGCGGCGGATGTCATCGACCGGGCGGCCCTGGCCGAGGGTCCGGCGCGGCCGTTGGATACCGAGCGTTGGGGCGGCTGCGTCGACGCGGTCGGCGGTGCCACCCTGGCGGCGGTGCTGAGCCAGCTGCGCTATTCCGCCTCGGTCGCCGCCTGCGGCCTGGCCGGCGGCAGCGAGCTCGCGACCACGGTCATCCCGTTCCTGCTGCGCGGCGTCAATCTGCTGGGGATCGACACGGTCATGCAGCCGAGGCCCGCGCGTGAGCGGGCCTGGGCACGCCTGGCCCGCGACATGCCGGCCGAACGGCTCGCGGCGATGACGACGGTCGTGCCTTTGGCCGAGGTCCCGGCGCTCGCCCGTGCTATACTGGACGGAAAGCTGCGGGGGCGCACGGTCGTCGACGTCAATCGCTGATGCGCACCCGCCGATAAACGTTCGGAGGCATCGGCAGGTATGCTGACCCGTTCTCTGCGCATGCGGTGCGCGTTTCGCGACCGACTGCGCATCCCGTTCATGCTCGCGTTCGCGTTGGCTCTCGCCGGCTGCACGAATCCGTTCGCGGCCTTCGCGCCGACGCGTGGGTCGATCTTCGCCGGCGGTTGGCTGACCGAGGACGTCAGCGAGGCGCAGGTGCCGGCGCTCTACTGCTACGGCACGATCGGTGTCGCCGACTGCCATGGCGATGCGCTGCCGGCTGACGAAGGCGATCGCCTGATCGGCCACAGCGGACCGGTAGCCGGGCCGTCCCGCTGACCCGCGCGGCACGTCGCCATCCTTGCAAGTGCGCCGGTTTTGTTGTGCTGTTGCGGACCACGCCGTGGCTGAGTCGCCGAATTGGCGGCGGGGGATATTGTTTGTGGGATTTTAGGGCCTTCCGAACCGCATTTTGGGTTCTGAGCCTCATAGCGATGCCGGGGTTGATGGCGTCGGCGCAGGTGCCGCCGGGCGGCAATTACGGCGACGCCATCCGCTGGTATGAACGCGCCGCCGAAGCCGGCGACCCCGCGGCGCAGTTCCTGTTGGCGTTTCGCCTTGAGACCGGCGTCGCGGCGGCGCCGGACCTGGCGGGGGCTGCCGCATGGTACGCTCGTGCCGCGGCGCAGGGCCATGCCGAGGCCCAGTTCAAGCTGGGCACGTTCTACCAACAGGGGCGCAGCCTGGCGCGCGACGACGCGGCGGCATTTCGCTGGTTCAAGGCGGCCGCCGAGGGCGGGCTCGCGCCGGCGCAGTACAACCTCGCCGTCGCCTACCTCAATGGCAGCGGGACCGCGTCCGATCCGGTCGAGGCACTGGCCTGGGTCGAGCTCGCGGCAGCCGACGGCCTGGCCGCCGCGACGACGCTGCGGGCCCAGTTGGCCGGCGCGTTGCCGCCGGCCGACGTTGCGGCCGGGCTCGCCCGGGCGCGCGCGCTGGGGCAGCAACAAACGGGGCGCTGACCCCACCAACGACGAACGGGAGGAATTGAACTTGGCGCAGTTGACCCTTGCAAAAGCGAACGAGATCGTTGCCGTGGCCCTGGCCAAAGGGAGCGAGACGGAATGCCGGCCGTTGACCGTCGCGGTGCTCGACGCGGGCGGGCACGTGGTGGCGTTGCAGCGCCAGGACGGCAGCTCGATCCTGCGGCCCGAGATCGCCACGGGCAAGGCCTACGGCGCCCTCGGCATGGGCATGCCGTCGCGCGGCCTGGCCAAGATGGCGGAGCAGCGTCCGGCGTTCATCGCCTCGCTGCTGACGGCGTCGGCCGGGCGGGTCGTGCCGGTCGCCGGCGGCGTCCTGATTCGTGGCGGCGACGGCGCCGTGCTCGGCGCCGTCGGCATCAGCGGCGATACCTCGGAGAAGGACGAGGTCTGCGCCATTGCCGGCCTCGAGGCGGCGGGCTTCACCACCGATTGACGGATCCGGGCGCCTCAATCGGCGTCGCTGAGGGCGGCGGCCGGCGCGCGCGGCCGGGTCAGCGCGACGTAGCTGACGAAGGCCATGACCATCCCGATGGCCATGATGGCCGCCATCGGCGCCGCCGACGTGTGCTTGAGTCCGGCCACGGCAAGCGTCGCCGCGGTGCCGAGGCTCATCTGGGCGAAGCCGATGAATGCCGACGCGGCGCCCGCGGAGCTGGGCTGCACCGCGTTCATGGCGCCGGCCAGACAGTTGGGCAGCACCAGGCCGCTGCCGAAACCAACGACGAAGATCGGCACCAGAATGGCGGCCAGCCCGCCCATGCCGGCCACAGCCAGCCATAACAGGACGCCGACCCCGGCAATCGACAGAAGGTTGCCGGCCCGGGTCACCGGCACCATGCCGAAACGCCGGGACAGGCCGGTGCAGAGCAGGTTGCCGGCCAGGAAGCCGGCCGGCGCGAACAGCGTGTAGAGCCCGAACAGCGCCGGCGAGACGCCGAACGCCGTGATCAGGACCAGCGGCGCGGCGGCCAAAAAGCCGTGGAAGCCGCCGGTCAGGAAGGCGACGTTGAGCGTGTTGCCGAGGTAGGAGGGCAGCCGAACGAGACCGGCATAGGCGCCCAACAACGCGCCCATGCCCGGCGTCGGCCGCCGCTCGCCCGCCGGCAGCGTCTCGCGCAACAGCACGGCGGTAGCAGCGAACACCGCCGCGCCCACCACCGCCGTTGCCCAGAACGTCGAGCGCCAGCCGAAGGCGGTGTCGAGCAGCCCGCCGACGAACGGCGCGAGCGCCGGGGCGATCGCCATGGCGGCGCCGATCTGGGCCATGCCGCGGGCGCTGTCGGCGGCGTCGGTGGCGACGTCGCGGATGACCGCGCGGCTCAGTACGATGCCGGCGACCGAGCCGAGCGCCTGCAGCGCCCGGCCGGCGAGCAGCACCTCGATCGTCGGCGCCAGCGCGCAGATCGCGCTTGCCACGGTGAACAGGCCGAGGCCGCCGAGGGCGACCGCGCGCCGGCCGAATGCGTCGGCCAGCGGCCCGACGATGAGCTGCGCCACCGCGAACGCCGCGAGATACAGCGTCATAGTCAGCTGGACGGCGGTCTGCGTCGTGTCCAGCGCCTCGGCCAGCGACGCCAGCGACGGCAGATAGATCGTGATCGCCAATTGGCTGCTGGCCATCATCGCCATCAGCAGCCACATCGGCGGCTTGGCGGTCAGCATACTCGTGCGGCCGGCACCGCCAGCGGCACCGGCGGGCTCACCCGACATCGGTTGGCTCCGCGATCCATCGCCCGTGGGGACGCCCCCCGCGCGCGCTCGTTGTCGGCACGTTAGCGGACGCGGCAGGCGATGGCGACTCCCGCGATTCGGGTATGGCGTTGCAACCCATCGCCGCATACGGAACGCAGTCGTAGCAGTCGCAAACCGGCTTACTCGAGCGCCAGCAACGCACTGACGTCGGCACCGAACTCCGCGTCCAATGCGTCGTAGACCGGCATCATGGCCGCCCGCAGCACTGCCGGGTCGGGCCGCGTCACGGCCATGCCCTTGGCCGCGAGCGCCTCGATCAGGGCGACCTCGCGAGCAACGGCGGCCGCGTTGTTGGTGCCGCCGCCGGCCAGGATGTCGATGCGCACGAGCCGCCGCTCGGCGGCCGACAGGGCCTGCCAGGCGCGCTCGCTGATCAGCACGAGCTGGTCCTGCACGAGGTGCCCGGTCAGGGCCAGGTGTCCCTGCACTTCGTAGAGCGCGAGGGCGTCGACGGCGTCGAGCGTGCCTTCGAAGCCGCCGACCGCACCGCCGGCCAGCGCGTCGTGCACCGCGAACAGCACCGTCGTATCGGGCACGGCGCCCAGCGCCGCGGCGAAAGCCAGCATCGCCGGGGTGCTCGGGACCCGCAGCCGTAGATCCTGGAAGTCCGCGGGCGCTCGCAGCGGCTGTCGCGCGGTCATGTGGCGCGTGCGATCGTACCAGCTGTCGAGCACGCGCCAGCCGTGGCGGGTGCGCAACTCTTCGCGCAGCGCCTGCCCCCAGGCGCTGTCGAGGATCGCCAGCAGGTGCGCGTAGTCGCGGGCGACGAGCGGCGTCTCCAGAATGGCCGCGCGGGCGACCCAGGGCCCCAACGCGCTGGCCGGGAACAGCGTGATGTCGATCTCACCGGTGTCGAGCCCGCGCAGCAGCCCATCGAACGTGCCGACGCCGCGGCCGGGCGCGACCGCCAGCTGCAGGCGCCCGTTGGACAGCGTGCGCAGCATCGCCGCCGCCCGCGCCGCACCCTGGTGGGCCGGGCTGTTCGCCGGATCGCGCAGGTGCAGGCTGAGCGACCGCGGCTCCTGCGCCGTCGTGCCGCCGGCCAGCAGGATGACCGCCAGCGCGCCGAGGCCGATGACGCTGCGCCGCGACAGCAACAGGCCGACCTATCGACGCGCCGCCCGCCGGGCCGGCGAGGTGCGCTTCATGGAGCGCCCGTCAGAACAAAGAAGCTGCGTTCGTCGAACACGGACCGCTCCCACCCGCCGATCTCCATGGCAAGCTCCGCCACTTCGCGCTCGCCCGCGCGGCCGCCGACACAACGATGCCGCGACGCCGCCCCCGAGCCGCCACAATAGTAGCGGAGCCTCGGCGTCCAGGGCGAGGCGGACAATTCGGCTGCCGACGAGGGCTGTATTGACGGGCGGAAGCCCGCGGCGCGTGGGCGCTTGGCGTGGGCAAGAATCTCACGGAAAAATCGCGCCGGTGTGACCGCCGTCACTGTTAACCATGCCGGCAGACCTCATATGAGTACGCAGGAAGAAAACCCAAACGCCGAGGACAGGATCATGACCACCTCGACCTATGGATCGTTCTGAGCGGTCTGTTGGTGTGGGCGGTGGCGGTTCTCGGAATCGTGGCGGCCGGCTGACCGTACGACAGCTTGGCCGGACCGCGACGGACCGCGATGCCCGCACCGGGAAAAGGGCTAGCCCGCGCCGGGGACTAGCCCTTTTGTTTGGTAGGCGCGGGTAGGATTCGAACCCCCGACCTCTGCCATGTAGGAGCAGCACTCTACCGCTGAGCTACGCGCCTTCGGGCAGCGTCCAGCAGTAGCGCGCGAACGTTGCCAAGCGGTAAAGCGGGGGTGCGGCAACCCACCAGCCACACCCGCGGCCGCACCGTGGGCTGTGATCCGGCACTCGGGATAGGGGGTGCGGGTTTACGCGGCGCGGCGTCTGGTCGTCGTGCGTCGCGTGGTGGCCTTGCGGGCAGTCGGCCGCTTGGCGGTGGGTTTCTTGGCGGTCTTCTTGGCCGCGGTTTTCGCGTCGCCGGTCTTCGCGGCCTGCAAGCTGGCTTTCAACGGGTCCCAGTAGTGGGACTTCCAGCCGGCGGTGATGCCATTGGCCTTGCTGTCGGGCACGCCGGTGTGCACGAAGCTGAGCTTCGTCTTGCCGCCCTTGGCCGAGGCGAGCGTGAAGGAGGCGATGGAGTAGGCACCCTTCGGCCAGTCTTTGCCGCGCCACGCCTGCACGATCGACTTGTTCGTGACGACCTCTAGATTGATGCCGGAGATATAGCCGCGATAGCATGAGAACGGCTGTCCCGCCTTGGTGCCGATTTTCGCCGGCGCGCCGGTGAAGGCGCTGTGTTTCTTGGCATCCATGAGCGCCGAAAAAATGACGCCGGGCTTGGCGTTGAACGTGACGGTCTGCTTTATGTCCTTGGACATTCTTCTTTCCCCCCGGAAAAAGTGAATCGGTCGTCAAGAATGATCCTTACAATCTATTGACGGATTTGTCGATTTGGAACCCCCCGCAAGAGCCGCCGTGCCCCCTGTGGGGCAGGCGTGCGGTGGAGTCCGGGCCACTACGGTGATCAAGGCGCCGCCGCCGGCCTGATCGGACGGCCCGTTGGGTCGGTCTACTCGGCCGGCTCGAAGGCCGAGGCCGAGGCGCGGCGCAGCACGGCGACCGAGGCCACGGCGAGCGCCAGCGCGGCGGCGACAAACCAGAGCACGGTCATGGCGCGGCCACCGTCCAGCAGCGCTCCGACGATCAGCGGCGCGGTCGCCGAGCCGGCGTCCAGCCCCGAATAGACGAAGCCGAAGACACGGCCCGTCGCGCCGGCCGGCGTGGCGCCGTGCACCAACATGTCGCGCGGCGGCATCGTGGCGCCGGCAAGGAAGCCGGCCAGAGCGAGCGTACCGACCAACAGCGGTGCCGTCATCGCCACGGGACCGATCACCAGCAGCAACGCCGCGCTGCCGATCAGGCCGTACGTTACGACCAGATCGTGGCGGTTGGCTCCGATCCGCCAACAGGCCGCCGGCGAGGATGCCCGCCGCGCCGCCGGTCAGATAGCCGGTCAGGGCCGCACCGCCGACGGTCAGCGGCGTGTCGTGCGGCACGTCGAGGAGCACCGGCAGAAACGTCTGGATCGAAACGCCGGCGATTGCGATCAGAAGAAAATAGACAAAGCACACCACGACTGGCCGCGAGAACAGCGGCGCCGGCGTGGCGTCGACTATCGCCGCGGCGCGATCAGTCCTGGCCGGCGCCGGCGCCGCGACAAGCAGTCGGTGATAGCGGGCCAGTGTGATGGCGATCGCGATGCCGACGGCGCCGGCGGCGACCAGCGCGACGCGCCAGCCGAATAGGCCGGTCATCCCCAACACGAAGACCGGCGCCGCGGCCCAGCCCAGATTGCCACAGAACGTGTGGACGCCGTAGGCGCGCCCGAGGCGCCGGCGTCCGACGACGGCGGTGAGAATGGAATAGTCGGCCGGATGAAAGGCGCTGCTGCCGAACCCGGCGAGCACGGCAAGCGGGAACAACACCCAGAACGAGCCGACGAGGCCGAACAGCGCCACCGCGGCACCCAAGAGGGCGATGCCCGCAATCAATATGCGATGGGCGCCGAAACGGTCGGCCAGGAACCCCGCCGGCGTCTGCGCCAAGCCGGACGCGACGAAGAACAGCGTCATGACCGCGCCGAGCTCGGTGAAGCTCACGTCGAACGTGGCCCGCAAGACCGGAAACAGCGGCGGCAGAACCAGGTGCGAGAAATGGCTGTAGCCATGGCCAAGGCCGACCAGGGCGATGACGCCGACGTCGCGCTTCGCGGTGCTGCGCTCAGACATCGGCGGCGATCGTAGCAGACGGGCGGGTGGTCGGCGCCGCCATCGTATCCGGCTACAGGGCGACGTAGCTCATGACGGTCATCACCTCCCGCGAGCCGCGCCAGATCATGTCGCCGGCCACATAGGTAACGACGGCGATGCCGACATAGGCGATCCAATGGTGGCGGTCGAGCAAGCGGGCGATCCGCGTGGCCGCAAAGCCCATCAGTGCGATTGACAGGATCAGGCCGAAGATCAGCATGCCCAGGTAGCCGTGGGACGCGCCGGCAACCGCCAGCACGTTGTCGATCGACATGGTCACGTCGGCAACGACAATACTGATCAGCGCGCTCTTGAGCGTTCCACGGTAGCGCTCTTCCGGCGCGAGTTGCCGGTCGGTGGCGCGCGGGCTGCACAACTCCCGCCACATGCGATAGGCGACCCACAGCAGCAGGATGCCGCCGGCCAGGGTCAGGCCGAGGATCTCCAGCAGCTGGAACGTGAGCGAGGCGAACAGGATGCGCAGCGCCGCCGCGCCGGCGATGCCGAAGATGATGGCCCGGCGCCGCAGCGCCGGCGGCAGGCCGCTGGCGGCCAAGCCGATGATGATGGCGTTGTCGCCCGACATGATGATGTCGATCAGGATGATCGACGCGAACGACGGCAAATCGAAGACAAAAAGAGTGTCGAGGCCATTCATGCCGCGGCCGCCAGGCGCTTCGGCGCCACGGCCGGTGACCGCTGCCGGCCGCGCCGGCCACAACTGCCGCTGTTGTCGACCCTGTTCATCGTCCCGACAAATCTGCCTCGCGTCCTGGCCGGCGACAGGGGCGAACGATCATGGCGCCACGACGACAGCGACCCATCGCCGGCCGCAGGAGCGGGCTTTGGCAGTTCCCCCCGCGCCTTAATATTGGGAGTGGGCGCGGCTTGCGCAATCACGGGAAAGAAAGCGGCCGTCCGAGGCTCCATGGACGGCGCTCACTTGCAAGCACGGGTCTAGACGTACCGGTTGACCAGGTTCTCGAGCAGCTCCTGCTGTCCAGAGCACGGCTGCGGCGCGATGCCCGCTGTCGCGACATCGTCGGCGAGGCCGTCGAGGCTCGCTTCGCCGGTCAGGATCCGCCGGCCCAGCTGGTCGTCCCAGCCCCGATAGCGGGCGCTGACATGCCCGTCGAGGCGGCCCTTCTCGATCATGCGCGCCGCCGCCTCGAGGGCGCGGGCGCAGGCGTCGATGGCGCCGATATGGGCGTGGACCAAGTCCTCCGGATCGATCGACTGGCGGCGGATCTTGGCATCGAAGTTGAGCCCGCCGGAGCCAAGGCCGCCGCCGCGCAGGATGTGATAGAGCACGAGCGCGAGCTCGGACACGTTGTTGGGAAACTGGTCTGTGTCCCAGCCCAGCTGGGGGTCGCCGCGGTTCATGTCGATCGAGCCGAGAATGCCGTTGGCGGCAGCGTAGGCGACCTCGTGCTCGAAGCTGTGGCCGGCCAGCGTCGCATGGTTGGCCTCGATGTTCACTTTGATCTCCTTGTCGAGGCCGTACTTCTGCAGGAACGCGAACACCGCGGCGGTGTCGTAGTCGTACTGATGCTTCGTCGGTTCCTGTGGCTTCGGCTCGATCAGGATCGCGCCGCCGAAGCCGATCTTGTGCTTGTAGTCGACGACCATCGCCATGAAGCGGCCGAGCTGGTCCAGCTCGCGGCCGATGTCCGTGTTCAGCAGCGTCTCATAGCCTTCGCGACCGCCCCACAGCACATAGTTGGCGCCGCCGAGGCGGTGGGTCGCGTCCATCGCCGCCCTCACCTGGGCCGCCGCATAGGCAAACACCTCGGGATCCGGGTTGGTCGCCGCACCGGCCTGATAGCGGCGATGGCTGAACAGGTTGGCCGTGCCCCACAGCAGCTTCACACCGGTGCGCGCCATCGCGCTTTCCATGCGCTCGACGATGCGGTCCAGGTTGGCGTTGGTTTCGGCCAGGGTCGCGGCCTCGGGAGCGGCGTCGCGGTCGTGGAAGGTAAAGAACGGGACGTCGAGCTTCTCGAACAACTCGAACGCGACGTCGAGCTTGTGCTCGGCCGCCGCCTTCGCGTCGGTGCCACCGAACCATGGCCGCAGCAGCGTCGGTGCGCCGAACGGGTCGTTGCCCTGCCAACAGAACGTATGCCAGTAGCACACGGCGAAGCGCAGATGTGCCGCCATGGTTTGGCCCAGCACCTGCTTGTCCTTGTCGTAGTGGCGATAGGGGAACGGGTTGTCGCTGTCCGGCCCGGCATAGCGGACCTTTTCGATTGTCGGGAAGAATGGTTCCATCAACGCCTCCTGAACCTCAAGATTGTTGAAAAGCGGGCCGGAGGCGCACGTAGAGGTCACGCCAACGCGCCAGCCTCGATTGCAGCTGTTCGCTTTGCTCGGCGTCGGGATCGACGACGTGCTCCACGGGCGGCGGTGTGCAGACGGCGGCGGGGTCCTCGTCCGTCACGGCCAGGCGGCCGAGACGCGCCGCGCCGAACGCGGGCCCAACCTCGCCGCCGCGGTGATAGGTGAGGGGGCGCCGCAGCACCGCGGCCAGGATCTCGCCCCACAGGCGGCTGCGCGCGCCGCCGCCGATGACCGAGACCTCGTCGATCCGCGTGCCGGCTTCAACGAGAGCGTCCTGCCCGTCGGCCAAGCCGAACGCGACACCTTCCAGGACGGCGCGGCCGAGCGACGCCCGGTCGGTCGTGTTCGTGAGACCAAAGAAGACGCCCTTGGCGTGCGGATCGTTGTGCGGTGTGCGTTCGCCCGTCAGGTAGGGCAGGAACAGCGGCAGCGGATCGTCGCCGCCGGCGGCAGCGATTTCGTCCAGCAGCGCTGCTTCCGATGGTGCGCGCGTCACCTCGGCGATCCAGCCGAGGCAGCTGGCGGCGCTCAACATGACGGACATCTGGTGCCACATGCCGGGCAGGCAGTGGCAGAAGGCATGCACGTCGCGCTCGGGATTGGGGGCGAACGTGGCACTTGCCACGAAATAGACGCCGGACGTGCCGAGCGACAGAAATGCACGACCCGGCACGACCGTGCCGATCCCGGCGGCGCCGGCGGCGTTGTCCCCGGCGCCACCGGCGACGACGACACCCCTCGACAGGCCCCATGCCTCGGCGATGGCGGGCCGCAACGTTCCGGTCGGCCGGCTGCCCTCGACGAGGGCCGGCATCGCCGTACGATCCAGTCCGGTGGCCGCCAGCATCGCGTCAGACCACTGCCGCTTGGCGACGTCGAGCCACAGCGTTCCGGCCGCGTCGGACATCTCGGAGACATATTCCCCGGTCAGCCGCAGGCGCAGATAATCCTTGGGCAGCAGCACCCGCGCGACGCGCCGGAACACCGCCGGCTCTTCCTGCGCGACCCACAGCAGCTTCGGTGCCGTGAATCCCGGCATCGCCAGGTTGCCGGTAATCCCACGCGAGTCCGGCACCATGCGCTCCAGCTCGCCGCACTGCGCGGCGGAGCGGCCGTCGTTCCAAAGGATGCATGGCCGCAGCACCCGGTCGTCACGGTCGAGCAGCGTCGCACCGTGCATTTGGCCCGACAGGCCGATCGCCCGCACGCCGCCCATCGCCGCGGCGTGGTCGGCTCGCAACTCGGTCATCGCCGCGTCGGTGGCGGCCCACCATGCAACGGGATCCTGCTCGGACCAAAGCGGTTGTGGCGTCGAGACGCTGAGCGGCGCGGTCGCCTGACCAACAATGACCTGGTCGTCGCCGACAAGCACGGCCTTGACGCCCGACGTGCCGAGGTCGATGCCGATATACACAGGAGCCGCCCCCCTTCCGATGTCCGTCCGCGGCGAGCCTACGTCATCTGGCCCGAGGCGGCGAACCGTCCTGGCGACAAATCGCCGACCGTGACGCCACGCGCGGCAACGTCGCCTGGCATCTCGGTGCCCGTCACGAGGGCGTCGGCGATGCGCGCCATGGCCGGCGAGGTCTGAATGCCGTAGCCCCCCTGACCGGCCAGCCAGAAGAAACCGGACTGTTTGGGGTCGTAGCCCACTACAGGCGTGTTGTCGTCGGCAAAAGTCCGCAGGCCGGCGCGCTTGTGCAGGATGTGCTCCACCGTGACGTCGGCGGCCGTGGTCAGCCGGTCGACCGCTGTGGCGACATCGAGGTCCTCGGGCTGCGCGTCGCACGGCTCGCTCGGCGTCGCGTCGGCTGGGGATACCAGCAGCCGGCCGGCGTCCGGCTTGAAATAAAAGCTCTCGTCGGCATCGACGGTCGCCGGCCAGCGGGCCAGTTCCTCCGGTGCGTAGAGATCGGGCGCGGCGATCAGGATTGCGGTGCGGCGTTTCGGCGTCAGGCCGACGGGCGTGGCGCCGGCCAGGCCGGCTACCGCATCGGCCCAGGCGCCGGCGGCATTGACCACGATGCCCGCTGCCCAGGCGCCGGCCCGCGTCCGGACGGTCCAGGCAGCGCCGGCGCGCTCGATCGCCGTGACTTCGGCATCGACGACAAGGCGGCCACCGCGCGCCGTCAGCCGGCGCAGAAAGCCGTTGTGCAGGGCGTCGACGTCGATGTCGCACGCCTGTGGTTCCAGACTGGCGGCGGCGACATGACCCGGCTTCAGGATCGGCGCAAGAGACCGTGCTTCCTCTCCGGTCAACCGTGTCAGGTCGGGGCTGAACTCGCGCGTCGCGTCGATCTGGCGGTCCAGCGCCGGAACCTGCGCCGGCGTGGCGATCATCATGACGCCGCGCGGTGCAAGCAGCGGATGCTCGGCGAAGCCGGCGGGCGTCTCGGTAAAAAACTGCCGGCTCGACGCGCTGAGCGCGCGGACGACGCGGTTGCCGTAGGTCTCGGTGAACAGGGCGGAGGACCGGCCGGTGCTGTGGTAGCCCGGCCGCGATTCGCGCTCCAGGAGGACCACGGTGCCGTGACTGGCCAGCTCGGCCGCTGCCGATGCGCCGGCGATACCGGCGCCGATAATCAGAAAGTCGGTTGTCCTGGCCATGCTGCGCCTCCGCGTCCGCTGCGTGACATGGTCACGAATCCGTCGCGCGACTTCAACGACCGATGGCTAGGGAAGCGCCAACCGCGCCGAGCTGCGCCGCACCATGATCGGGCGCAGCAGGCGGATCTCAGGTGGCAGCTGCGGATGACCGATGCGCCGGCGCAGCAGATTGAGAATGTTCTCGACGGCATCGTCGACCGGATTGCGCAGGGTCGTCAGACTGAAACAGGGCCATGCCGCCATCGGGATATCGTCAAAGCCAATGATCGACACGTCGTCCGGGACCTTGAGATCCAAAGTGTGGCGGGCCGCGTCAATGGCTCCCAGGGCCATCGCGTCGTTGCAGCAGAAAATGGCGTCCGGCCGGGCGGTGGCGCGCAACAGGGCGAGGCCGGCGCTGTAGCCGCTCTCGAAACTGAAATCACCGCGCTCGCTGGCGACGAGGCGGGCACCGTTCGCGGCAAGGCCTTCGGCAAAGCCTTGCGAGCGCTCTATCTCGGCCGGAATGGACTGCCGGCCGCCGAGATAGGCAATACGCTCATGCCGGCCTTTTACGAGGGCGTCTGCCGCCAGGCGCGCACCGTGACGATTGTCGCAGCAGACAGCATCGACCCCGTCGGCGGCCAGCGCCCGACCCGACAACACCAGAGGAATGCCAAGCCGCAGACACTCCTCGGCCGTGCCCGGCGAGATGCTACCGGCCGCCACGACAACCGCTTCGACGGGGTAGGAGAGGGCCTCCAGAAGCGGTACGTCGACGTCGTCGTCGTCCTCGATGTTCACAAGCAGCGCGCGTTTGTGCATGCGCTGCAGGCCGGCGGTCAGCCGACTCAAGAAATACGGCTCGTATTGGCTCGACAGATAACCGATGACCACCGCGACCAGGTCCGTGCTGTTCGTCGTCAGGCTGCGCGCCAGGGCGTTGCGCCGATAGCCCAGCTCCTTGGCGGACCGCAGCACGCGCTCGCGGGTCTCGGTCGAGACACTGGCGCCCGGCGTGAAGGTCCGCGACACGGCCGAGCGCGAGACGCCGGCGTGCGCGGCAACGTCGGCCGACGTGGTGCGGCGGCGGCGCTCAAGCATGCTCAGCGACGAGCAGCATTTCGTTGATGCAGTCCCACAGACCGGGGGCACAGGCCAGGGCAGGGCCGCCCGAGCGCAGCCGCTGGGCCGGGCGGAAGTCGCTCACCCTGGCGCCCGCTTCCTCGCAAAGCAGCAAGCCGGCCAGCACGTCCCAGCTGTGCAGTCGCGCCTCGAAAAAACCATCGAGCCGGCCGTCCGCGACGTGCGCCAACATCAACGCGGCGGCGCTCAGCCGACGATAGTCGATCCCAGCGGCCATGAGCCGGCCCACCGTCTCGGCGTAGTCCGCGATCGGCGTGCGGTGGGCGAAGCCCAGGCCAATGCAGCTACGCCGCGGGTCGGTAACCTCACTGCACTGCAGTGGCCGCCCATTGACCGCGGCGCCGTGGCCACGGCGGGCCTCGAACAGCTCGTCGGCGATGACGTCGTAGACAATGCCGATCTCGGTGACGCCAGCGCTGACGACAGCGACGGAGATGCAGAAGTAGGGGATGCCGCGGCCGAAATTGACGACGCCGTCGATCGGATCGATCACCCACAGAGGATCGCCGATATCCCCGCCAAACTCCTCGCCGTAGGCGGTGTCGCGGGGAAATTGAGCCCGGATTTCGGCAACGATGGCCTGCTCGACGGCCTCGCTGCTCGCGGTCCTGAACCGCTCCATATCGGCGCGGCTCACGTTGCGCGCCAGCTCATACCGTTGCCGCGCCAATGCTCCCGCGCTGCGGACGATCGCTCTTGCGGCCTCGAACCTCGTATCCATGCCGTCGACCTGCCGCGCCCTCCGTAGGCTTTGCATCGTGAGCTCCATTTGTAGCACTTTGCACGTCTTTGCACAAGGAATGGCCGCGCGTGCAAAGCTGGTTGCAACCGCGTTCGCCGTGGGCTAGTGGCAGGGCGATGGCCGTGTGGCGCCGAACATCAAGCTCAATCTGATCGGTCCGGGAATGCCGGGGCAGCCGATGTACTACATCTCGCCGGCCAAGGCGTCGAACCCCGATCTGGCCCGCAAGTTCATCGAGCTGGCGACCAGCCCGGCAGTGCAGGCCGAGGGCATCGTCAAGCGCTTCAACTGGTACCCGGGCATCGATGCCGAACATGTCGAGGGTTCCCTGGAACCGGCGGACTTCGACGCACTGTTCGCAGATGTCAGCCCCGACGATCTGGCCACTAAGGGCAAGGTTTTCCCGATCGGGCCGTTCTTCGACGACATCCTGGAATCCTACGAGAAACTGGTGCAGAACTAATACTTGTTGCGATGAGGCGCGCCGGGGACGACGTCCCCGGCGCGCGTCTCGGCCGCGACATCCAGCCAATGCAACTCGCCCGACTACTCCGCGACGATCGGATCAGCTCATTCCTGTTGGTTGCGCCGGCGCTCACCGTCGTCGGGCTGCTGTTCGTCTATCCGCTTGGCTTCTCGCTGGTGACCGCGTTCGAGGGCGAGGTGCCGGGCAGCTGGACGGTCGCCAACTTCATCAAGGCATTCGACTTCTACTCCAACGACATCTTGTTCACGGTCGTTATCGTCGGGATCTCGACCGTAATGATCGGCACCTTGGCAATCGCTATCGGCGGTTACCTGACATTGGGCGAGAACCCGACCGCCGTAGTGATCCTCAAATGGCTCTATCGGTGGCCGCTGTTTATCCCCTTCGTTGTCGCCGGCCAGCTCATGCGCACGTTCCTGGCAAAGAACGGCCTGATGAACAATCTGTTGGTCGGCGCCGGCTTGCTCGAGCCGATCCAGACAACCAGCTTCCTAGATTGGCGCGGCATCGTCATCACCTTCGTGTGGAAGCAAACGCCGTTCGTCGCGTTGTTGGTCGCCGGCGCAATGGCCTCCCTTGACCGGGCGACCATCGAGGCGGCGCGCAACCTGGGCGCGGGGCGTTTGCGCATCCTGCTGGAGATCGTCTTGCCGCAGGTACGGCAGACGGTAGCCGTCGGCCTGATACTCTCATTCGTTGTCATGATGTCGGTGCTGTCGGTGCCGATCATGATCAACGCGCAGACGCCGACGATGCTGACGGTCGATATGGCGTTTCGCATCAATGCGTACGGCGACTACGGCGTCGCCAATGCGCTCGGTTTCATCTCCTATCTGATGACGGGCGTTGTTGCGTGGATCTATCTGCGCCAGGGCGTCCGGCAAGGGGGTGCTCCGTGACCGCCGCATCGGATGCGGCGCTTCCCGGAGGGGCCGCAGAGCGCGCTTGGCTGGCTTGGCTTCCGCGTGGCCTGATACTCGGCCTGTTCGCCTTCGCCATTTTCGGGCCGCTCGCCAACATGCTGCTGTGGGCGGTTGCCGAGGTCTGGTATTTCCCACACAAGCTACCCCTCGAGTGGGGCTTCCGTTTTTGGGAGCGTGTCTTCAAGCCGCGCGGCAACGCCATGCTCTCCCTCTACAACAGCGTGGTGATCGCGCTGCTCACGGTCTTTGCCAGCCTGGTGGTGGCGATTCCGGCAGGGCTTGCCCTGGCCCGCGGCCGTCTGCCCTGGCGCGGCCTGATATTGGTCGCCTTCCTGGTGCCGCAGGCTTTCCCGGCCGTCGCCGTCCATATCAATCCGACATTACCCAGATGACTTCCAGGTTTGCGGAGATCATACCCCCGTACCACCGTCGAGGGAACTGTATTCCCTTTGCAGCCATCCGATGGCCTGATTTTGGAGATCAGCCCTCGGTTGGAAGGCCATTTGGCCAGATTTGCCGCCATTCAGACACACCCCTCCTGTCGTTTTCACCTCGCCGTCGATTTCCCCGGCCTACGCCGGGGCGGGTCTTGGTCGCAGATCATCAATCAGGCTCAAGATTTTCCGGAACAGCTCCCTCGGCACCGCCACCTCGGCCAATTGGAACGTGACGTAGCGGCCATGGCTGACCACCTTGGCACCGATCTTTACCAACTTCTCCCGCAGCGTGGTCAGCGACCAGTACTCAACCTCCTTCGGCAAAGCCAGCGTCCGCATGAAGTTGGCGAGATTGTAGGCCAGGG
This sequence comes from Alphaproteobacteria bacterium, assembly GCA_965261585.1. GTDB lineage: Bacteria > Pseudomonadota > Alphaproteobacteria > UBA6615 > UBA6615 > CBDHDN01. The sequence continues at coordinate 46,675 of CBDHDN010000016.1, read as the reverse complement.
CGTGAAGCTGCAGCCGGACGGCGTTATCGCGGAACCTGCGACACGACAGCCTCGTCCATTTGATCGCGTTCTTGCCTTCCTTGATGCATTGCTCCGCTTTGCCCCGCTGATTGTAGAACAATGTCACCCGCTCGGCCGGTCGCGACAGGTTGGTGACGATGAACCCGACCCGGGGAAACAGCTCGCTGGGGTGCCACTCCACCTTGGCGACGACGCGGCGGGCCTTATCCCAGCTTTTGGCCCGATAGCTGAAGCCGGCGTAATGGCGCCGCACATGGTTTGGCGGACGGCCAACGGGTCGCGTGAGCAGATGGCAGATGCTTTCCAGAAGAACTTGGTTCTTCGGCAAACGGATCGCGTACAGGAAGCCCTCGTCTTCCAGAAACTTATAGATGTCCGGTGAGGCGAAAGCCGCATCGCCCCGGAAATACCGACGCAAATCCCTTTCCTTGTAGCGTGCCACTACCGGCTCCAGCACCTTGCGCCAGCCATCGGCGCTGTGAACGTTGCCGGGACGCAGGGCGCACCGTTCCAAATCGCCGAACTGGTTGAACAGGAACAGGGGATGATAGCAGGTGCAACCGAAGTGCCCGTTGTAGGTCGAGCCTTCCTGAGCACCGTGGGTTGGGCTGACGCTGCTGTCCATGTCGAGAATGATCTTCTTCGGCGGGCAACGGTCATGAACGCGGTCGATCCATCGGCCGGAAAGATCACCAAGCGCGGCGAGGTTTTCCTCGGTGGCCAGAACCTCCGTCTCGAAGCGCCCCATCTGACTGCTCGAGGCCGCCTGTTTAGTGACGGCATGGCCGCCGACGATCCACCGCATGACCGGGTCGAGGCTGAGCCGGTCGGCATCGTTCACGTCGTCGTAGCCGCCAAGGCGTCCGAAAACGGACTGGCGGAACTGGCCGACCATGCCATGCCGCCCATTCATGCCGGTACGACTGTCGGCAAGAACATCGCCAACCATCTCAGCCCGCATTACCCAGATGATCATGTAATTTGACGACACCGCACCCGGATTCTGCTATAAGAATCATACAGTTGGAGCAGATATGGATCAGCGGATATGGCACACCCGATGGGTGAATCGAAACAGGGGTGCCTTCGGGTCGATTTTGACCGTCGACTCAAGCTTGAGTTCCACGGGTCCAAGGTCACTACTGACGCCGGTTTGCTCGCCTATCGAGAGCTTGATGCCTCCGTTGAACTTACTGAGATGGTTGGCGATGTTCTTGCCGACAGTCGTACCGGCATGAATGGGCGGCATGGCATGGTCGGCCAGTTCCGCCAGTCCGTTTTCGGACGCCTTGGCGGCTACGACGACGTGAACGATGCCGACCGGCTCAGCCTCGACCCGGTCATGCGGTGGATCGTCGGCGGCCATGCCGTCACTAAACAGGCGGCCTCGAGCAGTCAGATGGGGCGCTTCGAGACGGAGGTTCTGGCCACCGAGGAAAACCTCGCCGCGCTTGGTGATCTTTCCGGCCGATGGATCGACCGCGTTCATGACCGTTGCCCGCCGAAGAAGATCATTCTCGACATGGACAGCAGCGTCAGCCCAACCCACGGTGCTCAGGAAGGCTCGACCTACAACGGGCACTTCGGTTGCACCTGCTATCATCCCCTGTTCCTGTTCAACCAGTTCGGCGATTTGGAACGGTGCGCCCTGCGTCCCGGCAACGTTCACAGCGCCGATGGCTGGCGCAAGGTGCTGGAGCCGGTAGTGGCACGCTACAAGGAAAGGGATTTGCGTCGGTATTTCCGGGGCGATGCGGCTTTCGCCTCACCGGACATCTATAAGTTTCTGGAAGACGAGGGCTTCCTGTACGCGATCCGTTTGCCGAAGAACCAAGTTCTTCTGGAAAGCATCTGCCATCTGCTCACGCGACCCGTTGGCCGTCCGCCAAACCATGTGCGGCGCCATTACGCCGGCTTCAGCTATCGGGCCAAAAGCTGGGATAAGGCCCGCCGCGTCGTCGCCAAGGTGGAGTGGCACCCCAGCGAGCTGTTTCCCCGGGTCGGGTTCATCGTCACCAACCTGTCGCGACCGGCCGAGCGGGTGACATTGTTCTACAATCAGCGGGGCAAAGCGGAGCAATGCATCAAGGAAGGCAAGAACGCGATCAAATGGACGAGGCTGTCGTGTCGCAGGTTCCGCGATAACGCCGTCCGGCTGCAGCTTCACGCCCTGGCCTACAATCTCGCCAACTTCATGCGGACGCTGGCTTTGCCGAAGGAGGTTGAGTACTGGTCGCTGACCACGCTGCGGGAGAAGTTGGTAAAGATCGGTGCCAAGGTGGTCAGCCATGGCCGCTACGTCACGTTCCAATTGGCCGAGGTGGCGGTGCCGAGGGAGCTGTTCCGGAAAATCTTGAGCCTGATTGATGATCTGCGACCAAGACCCGCCCCGGCGTAGGCCGGGGAAATCGACGCTCAGTAAGTTCAACGGAGGCATCAAGCTCTCGATAGGCGAGCAAACCGGCGTCAGTAGTGACCTTGGACCCGTGGAACTCAAGCTTGAGTCGACGGTCAAAATCGACCCGAAGGCACCCCTGTTTCGATTCACCCATCGGGTGTGCCATATCCGCTGATCCATATCTGCTCCAACTGTATGATTCTTATAGCAGAATCCGGGTGCGGTGTCGTCAAATTACATGATCATCTGGGTAATGCGGGATCAATATCGCCCGCATCTTCTACGGCTTTGGGCTGACCGGCACGTTCCTCGGCGTCGTCCTGGTCCACACCGTACAAGGCCTGGTCTTTGCCGTCTGGCTCAGCACGGCAGCCTTCACCGCCGTCGATCGCGAGTTGGAAGAGGCCGCCCGCAACATCGGCGCCTCGCCCTTACGGACCTTCCTGACCGTGACGCTGCCGCTGGCCCTGCCCGGCATCATGGCCAGTGCCGTTTTCGTCTTCTTGATCTCGCTGGACGAGTTTACCGGGACGTTTTTCGTCGGCGTCCCGGACGTCATCACGATGCCGTTGTTGCTGTTCAACGCCAGTATGGAGGGCAACTACCAGATCGCCTCGATCACGTCTTTGATCCTGCTGGTGCCGTCGGTCGGCTTCATGCTGTTCATCGAACGGTTTCTGAAGGCCGACGTGCTTGCGAAAGTCGGCTCATAGCCGGAGGAGGACGGGTCATGGAAATTTATTGGTTCAGCGGCAGCGCGCCGTCCTGGCGCGTGCTGCTGACGCTGGCTATCAAGGGCGTCCGCTATGACTCCAGGCTGCTGAACGTCTCCCAGGGCGATCTCAAGACGCCCTACTTCCTGGCCATCAACCCGCGCGGCAAGGTGCCGGCGCTGCGCGACGGCGACTTCGTGCTCACGGAGTCGCTGGCCATCATGGTCTACCTCGACCGCGCCTATCCGGATCCGCCGTTGTTCGGCGGTATGGCCGCGGAGGCGGGGCGGGTCTGGGAGATCATCTCGGCCAGCGAGAGCTACTTTCAGGCGTCGGCATTGGGCGTGATCCTGCCGATCTTCATCGGGTCTGCACACGAAAAGGCCACGGAGGTGAGGGCCGCGGCGGCCGGCGCCCGCAACGAGCTGGCGGTCCTGGAGGCGGCGCTGGAGATCGGCGACAGCTGGCTCGCGGGCGGCCGCGTCAGCGCTGCCGACATCGCCGTCTATCCGTACCTCGAGGGGCTGCTGCGCGCCGCCGGCAAGGACGCCGCCGAGCCGCTCGATCTGGGTCTGCTGCCGTTTGCCGAGCGGTACCCGGCGCTGGCGGCATGGCGCGAGCGGGTGGCAACGCTGCCCGGCTACGACGAGGCCTATCCGCCGCACTGGCGCGAGGCGGCGTGATTGGGGATCGATGTGCGCCAGGATCGAGCCGGCGGCGCCCAGCGGTGTCGACGTGGAGATCCAGCAGCCACAGGCGTTTTGCCGGTCGCTGGCTGGCCGGTCCGGCTGACCGGAAGACGCCATGTGGACAAAGGTCACTGAAACGTAAAAAAGCGTTTGACTGCTTGTGCCGGGGCGCGTACATCTCGCCCTCCCGCCGCCGGCTGGCGTAGCCTGGGCGGGATCAATGCGCTCTTTGAAATGTGAATAGGGAAGGGATGCGCAGGCGGCGGTGCGTGTAGTCACGTCCGCATGCGTGCGCATCAAGCGTTTGCATGCCCTGACCCGTGCGGGAGCCAGGCGGCCTCGGCCGTTGTATCCGTGCGGGGAAGTTAACTTGAGAGTTTGATCCTGGCTCAGAGCGAACGCTGGCGGCAGGCCTAACACATGCAAGTCGCAGGAGAAGCCGGACTTCGGTTCGGTGGAAACTGGCGCACGGGTGAGTAACGCGTGGGAACCTGCCTCAAGGTACGGAATAATCACGGGAAACTGTGACTAATACCGTATGTGCCCTTCGGGGGAAAGCTTCGGCGCCTTGAGATGGTCCCGCGTCCGATTAGCTTGTTGGTGAGGTAACGGCTCACCAAGGCTGCGATCGGTAGCTGGTCTGAGAGGATGATCAGCCACACTGGGACTGAGACACGGCCCAGACTCCTACGGGAGGCAGCAGTGGGGAATATTGGACAATGGGCGCAAGCCTGATCCAGCCATGCCGCGTGGGTGAAGAAGGCCCTAGGGTTGTAAATCCCTTTCAGCGGGGAAGATGATGACGGTACCCGCAGAAGAAGCCCCGGCTAACTCCGTGCCAGCAGCCGCGGTAATACGGAGGGGGCTAGCGTTGCTCGGAATTACTGGGCGTAAAGGGCGCGTAGGCGGATCATATAGTCAGGCGTGAAAGCCCCGGGCTCAACCTGGGAACTGCGCTTGATACTGATGGTCTAGAGTCCGGGAGAGGGTGGCGGAATTCCCAGTGTAGAGGTGAAATTCGTAGATATTGGGAAGAACACCGGTGGCGAAGGCGGCCACCTGGACCGGTACTGACGCTGAGGCGCGAAAGCGTGGGGAGCAAACAGGATTAGATACCCTGGTAGTCCACGCCGTAAACGATGTGTGCTAGACGTCGGGCAGCTTGCTGTTCGGTGTCGCAGTTAACGCATTAAGCACACCGCCTGGGGAGTACGGCCGCAAGGTTAAAACTCAAAGGAATTGACGGGGGCCCGCACAAGCGGTGGAGCATGTGGTTTAATTCGATGCAACGCGAAGAACCTTACCAGCCCTTGACATGTCCGTCGCGGCCCCGAGAGATTGGGGCCTTCAGTTCGGCTGGACGGAACACAGGTGCTGCATGGCTGTCGTCAGCTCGTGTCGTGAGATGTTGGGTTAAGTCCCGCAACGAGCGCAACCCTCATCTTCAGTTGCCATCGGTTCGGCCGGGCACTCTGGAGAAACTGCCGGTGACAAGCCGGAGGAAGGCGGGGATGACGTCAAGTCCTCATGGCCCTTATGGGCTGGGCTACACACGTGCTACAATGGCGGCGACAGAGGGACGCAATAGGGCAACTCGGAGCGAATCCCCAAAAGCCGTCTCAGTTCGGATTGTACTCTGCAACTCGAGTGCATGAAGTCGGAATCGCTAGTAATCGTGGATCAGCATGCCACGGTGAATACGTTCCCGGGCCTTGTACACACCGCCCGTCACACCATGGGAGTTGGCTTTACCCGAAGCCGGTGCGCTAACCGCAAGGAGGCAGCCGTCCACGGTAAGGTCAGCGACTGGGGTGAAGTCGTAACAAGGTAGCCGTAGGGGAACCTGCGGCTGGATCACCTCCTTTCTAAGGAAGACCCGGAGGGCTGTTTGCCTTCTTGGACTTCAACCCCGTGGCCGCGCGGGCCGCCGCCGGTGCATCCCTTCCCCGTCCGATCCGAAGTGACGACGAACTCCGACGAGTATCTGGGCTGGTAGCTCAGTTGGTTAGAGCGCGCGCTTGATAAGCGTGAGGTCGGAGGTTCAAATCCTCCCCGGCCCACCAGCCTTCAGATGTCAGGGATCAGGTACCAGGCATCAGGGACCATAGGCCGCGCCGCGGGCAGGTTTGTCCCGATACCTGATCCCTGAACTCCGATCGGGGGTGTAGCTCAGTTGGGAGAGCGCCTGCTTTGCAAGCAGGAGGTCATCGGTTCGATTCCGTTCACCTCCACCACGTCCGCTCGTTTGCATGGCGCGTATTGCAAGGCCGCATGTTGCGACGGCCGGCGAGCCCGGTGGCGTGAACGGATCTCGGACGGCGTAGGGAATTGTTCATTCGCGTGCCGCCGGTGGCGGTGCGGGCGTTCTTTGACATTGTGAATAGGTTGCAATCCTGACCCCGCAGATCCGTGCGGGCGCATAGTTGTGCGCTTGTGGATCTGCGGAAGCCAGTTTCGTTATGTTGCGTGAAGCGTTGTCGTCGTGCGGGGCTTGTCCCTGTACGCGATGGCTTTGCGATCAAGCGTTTTAAGGGCATTTGGTGGATGCCTTGGCACCGAGAGGCGATGAAGGACGTAGCACGTTGCGATAAGCCACGGGGAGTTGCGAGCGAGCGTTGATCCGTGGATTTCCGAATGGGGAAACCCGGCCCGTTAGGGTCATCGCCACCTGAATACATAGGGTGGCGAAGCGAACCCGGCGAACTGAAACATCTAAGTAGCCGGAGGAAAGGACATCAACAGAGACTCCGCTAGTAGTGGCGAGCGAACGCGGACCAGGCCAGTGGCACTTTCGTAAGAACCGGAACCGTCTGGAAAGGCGGGCCATAGTGGGTGATAGCCCCGTACGGGTAGAAAGCGGAAGTGTCCTCGAGTAGGGCGGGACACGTGAAATCCTGTCTGAACGTGGGGGGACCACCCTCCAAGCCTAAGTACTCCTCGGTGACCGATAGCGAACCAGTACCGTGAGGGAAAGGTGAAAAGAACCCCGATAAGGGGAGTGAAATAGACCCTGAAACCGAATGCCTACAAGCAGTCGGAGGGACAGCGGCCCTCGGGCCGTCGATCCTGACGGCGTACCTTTTGTATAATGGGTCAGCGACTTAGTCTGTGTAGCAAGCTTAAGCCGATAGGTGTAGGCGCAGCGAAAGCGAGTCTGAATAGGGCGCTCAGTTGCACGGACTAGACCCGAAACCGGGTGATCTAGCCATGGGCAGGTTGAAGGTGGGGTAAAACCCACTGGAGGACCGAACCCACCGACGTTGAAAAGTCGGGGGATGACCTGTGGTTAGGGGTGAAAGGCCAATCAAACCCGGAAATAGCTGGTTCTCCGCGAAATCTATTTAGGTAGAGCGTCGTATGTTTACCGCCGGGGGTAGAGCACTGGATGGGCTAGGGGGGCGCGAGCCTTACCAAACCCAACCAAACTCCGAATACCGGTGAGTATAATACGGCAGACAGTCTATGGGTGCTAAGGTCCATGGACGAGAGGGAAACAGCCCAGACCGCCAGCTAAGGTCCCGAAGTGATGGCTAAGTGGGAAAGGATGTGGGAAGGCCAAGACAACCAGGAGGTTGGCTTAGAAGCAGCCATCCTTGAAAGAAAGCGTAATAGCTCACTGGTCTAATAGCCGTCCTGCGCCGAAGATGTACCGGGGCTCAAGCCATCCACCGAAGCTGCGGGGTTCAGAGGACAGTTGTCAGATGTCAGAGGACAGAAGGGAAGGTCCGTCCTCGTTTGAAGACCTGGACGTGTTCAAGCGGGCATATCGAATCTCCCTTGATGTACCGTGTCAGTCTGCGGTTCCCGCGTGTGGAACAGCGCGCCATGGCGGATCAAGTCCGTCGGGCAAGCAAATCCATTTGCGCAAACCTTGCCGAGGGCTTTGCCAGGCAAGGCAACGCGCCCGCCGACTTTCGGCGGTTCGTCATGATGGCGCTCGGGTCGAGCGACGAGATGCGCGTATAGGCGCGCTATTGCTTTGACCTGGGCTATATCGACGAAGAGCGTTGGGAAGACTGGCGATCGGAGTATCAGGAGATTTCGAAGATGTTGCAGGGTCTCGCGAAGTCGCTGCGACAGCGAATCTGAATCTCTGACTTCTGTCATCTGTCCTCTGGACCGGTAGCGGAGCGTTCCGTAAGCCTGTGAAGGTGTCCCGTGAGGGACGCTGGAGGTATCGGAAGTGAGAATGCTGACATGAGTAGCGATAAAGAGTGTGAGAAACACTCTCGCCGAAAGCCCAAGGGTTCCTGCGCAAGGCTAATCCGCGCAGGGTGAGCCGGCCCCTAAGACGAGGGCGAAAGCCGTAGTCGATGGGAATCAGGTTAATATTCCTGAGCCTGCTGGTGGTGACGAATGCTGTGTATTGTCCGGGCTTATCGGATTGTCCGGGCAATGAAGGCGTTCCAGGAAATAGCCCCAGCGTATAGACCGTACCCCAAACCGACACAGGTGGGCTGGTAGAGTATACCAAGGCGCTTGAGAGAACGGTGTTGAAGGAACTCGGCAAAATACCCCCGTAACTTCGGGAGAAGGGGGCCCCGTGCTTGGGCAACCAGGTGCGGGGGGCACAGACCAGGGGGTGGCGACTGTTTATTAAAAACATAGGACTCTGCGAAGTCGCAAGACGACGTATAGGGTCTGACGCCTGCCCGGTGCCGGAAGGTTAAGGAGAGGGGTGCAAGCTCTGAACCGAAGCCCCGGTAAACGGCGGCCGTAACTATAACGGTCCTAAGGTAGCGAAATTCCTTGTCGGGTAAGTTCCGACCTGCACGAATGGCGTAACGACTGCCCCGCTGTCTCCAACACCGACTCAGCGAAATTGAATTCTCCGTGAAGATGCGGAGTAGGCGTGGTCAGACGGAAAGACCCCGTGCACCTTTACTACAGCTTCGCAGTGGTATTAGGAGGTGGATGTGTAGGATAGGTGGGAGGCTTTGAAGCGGAGGCGCCAGCTTTCGTGGAGCCAACCTTGAAATACCACCCTTCTATTCCCTGATATCTAACCGCGGCCCGTGAACCCGGGTCCGGGACCCTGCGTGGTGGGTAGTTTGACTGGGGCGGTCGCCTCCTAAAGAGTAACGGAGGCGCGCGATGGTGGGCTCAGGCTGGTCGGAAATCAGCTGTAGAGTGCAATGGCATAAGCCTGCCTGACTGCGAGACTGACAGGTCGAGCAGAGACGAAAGTCGGTCATAGTGATCCGGTGGTTCCGCGTGGAAGGGCCATCGCTCAACGAATAAAAGGTACGCCGGGGATAACAGGCTGATACCCCCCAAGAGTTCACATCGACGGGGGTGTTTGGCACCTCGATGTCGGCTCATCACATCCTGGGGCTGGAGCAGGTCCCAAGGGTTTGGCTGTTCGCCAATTAAAGTGGTACGTGAGCTGGGTTTAGAACGTCGTGAGACAGTTCGGTCCCTATCTGCCATGTCTGTACGAGACTTGAGAGGAGCTGTCCCTAGTACGAGAGGACCGGGATGGACGCACCTCTGGTGGACCGGTTGTCGCGCCAGCGGCACCGCCGGGTAGCTAAGTGCGGAAGGGATAACCGCTGAAAGCATCTAAGCGGGAAGCCTGCCTCGAGACGAGGTCTCGCTTGAGAGCCGTGGAAGACCACCACGTTGATAGGCCGGGTGTGGAAGCGCAGCAATGTGTGAAGCTAACCGGTACTAATCGCTCGATTGGCTTGATCGCAAGGTCCGTTCGCGGACCTTAGGGCCATCGCGTACAGCGGCAAGCGCCGCTGGCGCTGGGGCGTCACGCGACAACATCAGAAACTGGTTTGCAACCTTGTGCTTGTTTGACCTGGTGGTTATAGCGAGGGAGAAACACCCGACCCCATTCCGAACTCGGCCGTGAAGACCCTCAGCGCCGATGGTACTGCGTCTGAAGGCGCGGGAGAGTAGGTCGCTGCCAGGTCTAACAAGCACAAGGCAGCGGTACAGGACGGCGCCCCTGGCGCCGATGCAACCTATCGCAATGTCAATGATGATACCGATTTCATCACTGCCGCGGGGTGGAGCAGTCTGGTAGCTCGTCAGGCTCATAACCTGAAGGTCGTAGGTTCAAATCCTACCCCCGCAACCAACATAAACCCCCGGAAATACTACTTTTTCGGGGGTTTTTGATTCTGCCAACAGAGCGAGTATAGGATGTTGGGAATCTATTGGGAATCACGCGGAATACAATCACAGCGCATGTCTGTCGTCACTGCGGCGGTAAAGATTCGGCCTGACCGGGCGGCGGTGGGTAACCGATGGGGTGGACGCCCCTCCCGACGGCATCGCGATGTGCCAGGTTGGCGGTGTTGTTAACGCCAAGCGAGGAAGGGGGCGTCCATGGAACAGGTTCACATGATCGGGATCGATCTGGCGAAGAACAGCTTTAAGCTGCACGGTGAGCGGGCGGATGGGTCGGTTGCGTTCCGCAAGAAGCTGAGCCGGGCGAAGCTGTTGGACTTTGTGGCTGCGCAGCCACGCTGCACGGTGGCGATGGAGGCGTGCGGCGGCGCGCACCATTGGGGCCGGGAGATCGGCAGTCTCGGCCATGCGGTGCGACTGGTCCCACCGATCTACGTCAAAGCGTACGTCAAGCGGCAAAAGAACGACGCGTCGGATGCGGAGGCGATCTGCGAGGCGTCGTCGCGGCCGACCATGCGCTTTGTGGCTGTGAAGACGGAGGAACAGCAGGCTCGGGGCATGCTGTTCCGGACGCGCGATCTTCTGGTGCGCCAGCGCACCCAGACGATCAATGCGCTACGCGGCCATCTGGCGGAGTTCGGTGTCGTTGCCCCGCAGGGGCCGGCTCATGTCGGCCGGCTGGCCTCGGCGCTTGAGGGACCGGCTTCGGGGTTGCCGGAAGCGGTCCGCGAGCTGGGTGGCCTTCTGCTTGAGCAGATCGCCGCCCTCAATGCGAAGATTGCGGGCCTGGAGAGGGAGGTCCACGTGAGTGCACGGCAGGATGAGGAGGCGAGGCGCCTGATGAGCGTGCCGGGGATCGGGCCGATCAGCGCGATGGCGATCCAGGCCTTCGCACCGGCGATGGAGAGTTTCCGGCGCGGCCGCGACTTCTCCGCCTGGCTCGGCCTCGTGCCGCGCCAGCACACGACCGGCGGCAAGCCGAAGCTGGGCAAGATATCGAAGATGGGCCAGCGCGATCTGAGACGGCTGCTGATCACAGGCGCGATGACTGTCGTCCGCTGGGCGGTTCGGCGCGGCGTGACGACGGACCCCTGGCTGGCCGGGATGCTGGCGCGCAAGCCGAGGATGCTCGTCGCGGTGGCGCTGGCCAACAGGATGGCGCGCATCGTCTGGGCGCTACTGACGAAGAAGGAGAGCTACCGGGCTCCCGCCACCGCCTGAGAGAACGGCGAAGTGCGGGAAGCCGTCGGGGATGTGGGCAGGACGGAGGACAGGTAAGGGCAAAGGTCAACGAGACCGGGTTGGGAAAACCAGCATCCGAACGGAGAGCTTTCAAGCTCGCGTAACCGATTTGGACCCAATCCGCGTATCTCCATACGGGCCCGCGGCGTGTCATCTGCCGCATAGAGAGGCCGGACACACGACAGCACCTGACCGCATGCACCGAGGCGCTCGAGATGGGCCATCCACGCCTCCTGGTCTTTGAGGCGCTTGCTTTTGTGCCCAGCGAGCCGGGCGATCACCAGCCCCGAGAGGCTCCGGCCGCGCATGTAAGCCAGCGCCTCGTCGTTGATCACGTAGTCGGTGGCGCCAGCCCGCAAAAGCGCCAGGAAGTTCAGCCGGCTCTTCGCGCGGGTGGTGGCGAACCAGGCAAAATCAGTGTTGCCGATGTGCGTGCAGGCGCCGTTCATGCCCTTGTAGCGGGCGCCGGTGTCATCGACCGTGATCCACGCCGCGCTCTCGAGCCCGCTCTTAAGCACACCGGCCGCCTCGGCCAGGAAGTCCTCCTTGCCGGCGATGAGAAGACGCACGACTTGGCGCTTGGAGATCGCCATCCCGAGGTCGCGCAATTGCGCGACGATCCGCGGTACCGTCACTTGGCCCGGGTGATACTGAGCGAGCACGAAGCGCCTGAGCTCGGGGCCGAAGTGGCCGACCGTCCCCGCGGGCAGAGCCGCCACCACCGTCCGACCATCAGGGGTGATCCAGCGTTCACGGCGGTAGCGGATCACGTGAGGACGCAGGATCAGCTCCTGGACCACGTAGGTCTCGTATCCCTTGAACCGCGAGCCGGGGGGAACGGCCGCCTTGAGCACCCGCTCCTCGTCGATCACAAGCCGGTCGATCTTGCCACCCCGGCGGCCCGCCTTGCGTTCCGCGCGCGCCGGCTCGGTGGCCTTCTCCATGCCGCTCGGTTTGAGCTTCGGCGGCCCCTTGAGCCCTTTCAGCCGCGCAATCTCTTCGCGTAACGCAGCGTTCTCGGCCTTCAGCGCGACAACATCCTCAAGCAGCTGTAACACCAGCCCCTTGAGGTCATCAGGCGCCAGAGCCTCAATATCTGGTAAACATCCGGCCATGCCCGGATCGAATCAGAATTCGGAAGCCTTGTGAATCCCTAAAATGAAAAGTCGCCCGGACTTTTGCCCCTGTTACCAAATCCCCCTATAACGCTTTGATTCTTATACCAGAATCACGTTCATAGCCATAGGCTTATCTGGGAAATGCGGGCTGAGAGATATCGACCCGACCGAATTGGGACGTATGCCGCAGGTTGCGGAAAGGGTCGCTCAGATACGTACCTACCGCGCGGCAAGTCGGCGTCCGGGCGATGTCCCACCCAATGTTGAAAAGTGCGAGATAGGCATCTTCTGATCGAGAGGCTACGCGGCCACCTCGATGTCTTCAATGACGGACTTTGCTCCGGCCTTTCTCACCGCCTCCCGCAGGGCGGCGTCGAGGATGGGGAGCTGGCGGTAGGCCTTGAGGCGGCGGAAGGTCTTTTGCGCCTCCAAGAGGCCGGCGGCGGTCCAACGCAGCGCCATCTCGGCGTTGCGCCAGCGCTTGACGTTCCGCTGCACCGTCCGGACGGTGCCGATCGCGTTCTCGATGGCGTTGGTGCAAGCCAGCGAGCGTCGAAGTTGCGGCGGGAGGCCGAGCCGGATCACCGTCAGGATCTCGTCCAGGCCCTCCAGGATCGAGCCCGAGACGCCGGGTGCGTCATGCTCCAGACGGCGGGCGAGGTTGCGCAAGAGCCGTTCGGCCTTGGCCGCGTCGTCCTGCTGCCAGGCCTGCCGCAAGACCTTCCTGACGCCGGCATGGAGGCTCTCGTCCAGCCGGTCCGTGATGTTGCGCCCCTTGTGCACCTGGCAGCGCTGGAGGGCCGCCGCCCGCCCGAAGGTCCGCCGGATCGCCTTCGAGAGCGCCTTGGCGCCGTCGACGATGTAGAGCCGAGGCCGTTCGGGATCGAGACCGCGCTCGATCAGGTTGTCGAGCATGGCTTGCACCGTGGCCGCGTTCTCCGTCGCGCCCTCGGCCAGGCCCAGCACGTGCTTCGCGCCGCCGGTGTCGATGCCGATCGCCGCCACCATCAGGTGATCGCCGACATGGAGCCCGTCGATCTGGAGCACCACGAGATCGAGATCGTCGAGCGGGCTCGCCAGCCAGGCCTTCAGCTTGCTTCGCGTCAACGCCACGAAACGGCGCGAGACCGCCGACTTCGAGGTTGCGTCACCCGATGCCGCCGGCAGATCGCCGCCCGCATCGTCCGGCGGGCGCACCGCGCGGGCATACTTGCGGGTCGAGACGTTGATCACCATCAGATTCATCGCCCAGGCTTGCAAGAGTTCGGGTTCCGACAGCAGCTCCCAACTCGGCAGGCTCATCTCCCGACCCGCGAAGTCCCGCACCCGAGGGCGCTCGACCTTCACTTTGCCGCCGTGGTAGGCGATCTCGCTCCGGGTCGTGCCCCATCGATGGCCCTTGCGCTCGCCCGAGCGGGCGTGGCGCGAACCGCACAAGGCTTCCGCGTCCGCCGACATCATCTCGTTCAAAGACTCGAGGCCCGCCAAAAGGCAGAAGCGATCGACGCTCATGCGCAGATCGTCGAAGGCCTCCGGCATCGATGGCAAGAGCCGACAGGATGGTTCCGAGGAACGGTCGTTGCGTGTAGTCTTGGTCATGGCGTCGTTCTCCTTGATGGAATCAGCACCCAGAGCCTAGCGGCTCCAGGCGGACGACGCCTACTTCAGCTTTTCAACAGAGCCCGGGACATCCCCCGGCGTCCGAGTACACAGCATATGGCTGACTATCCGACTCTGGTTGGGGTGGATGAACGTCTCGATGCCGATTATATGGTAATCCCGAACACAAGCTCGGAGCGCCGTTCGTATGTTCCAATCGGATGGCTGGATTCGATTGTCATTGCCAATCAGAAGCTGCGAATTCTCCCCAAAGCTACACTTGCGGATTTTGCATTGCTCACGTCCGCCATGCACATGGCCTGGATGTGGACCGTGACGGGACGTATGAAGAGCGACTACATGTATTCCGTCGGCGTTGTTTACAACACTTTCCCGATGCCGCCCGAGGGCACGGACCTGTCGAAGCTGGAGCCGCTGGCACAGGCCGTGCTCAATGCCCGGGCCGCCCATCCGAACGCCACGCTCGCCGATCTCTACGATCCCGACCTGATGCCGCCGAACCTGCGCTGGGCGCATCAAACGATTGACCGCGCCGTGGACCGGCTGTACCGCGGAGCATCTGTTCATGCTATATGAGAGGATGGGCGCGCCGCTGGTACTCGGAATGCAGAGGAAACGAAGGCGGCGAAGAAGGTCCGATACAAAATAGGTTGTTTTTCAAACATTGGACCAAGCCCGCTGGACTTCAGTACACTTGAAATGAGGCAGGGGAGCGTGACCGTGACGGCAAACCAAACTATCGACTTCAAGGACCCCTTGTGGATCGTTGCGTGGCTGGATACAGCCTTGACGAAGGAGAAAGAGAAATACAGAAAATGTCCCGTAATCCCCGACATGGTTCCTGGTCATGAAGTTGCGCAGGGATGGGGCTATGTTGTCATAGGTTACTTCCTTGTGGAAGAATCGTTCAAGGCGCTTTTGCATGTTAGGAGAAATAAGGAGGTGCCAACAAAACATTCACTATCTATTCTATTCAACTTGTTAGAAGATAGTGACAAGGTGATTCTTCGCGACTACTACGATGACTACCGGGCCACAATGGGCGGGCTGATTGGAGCGTTTCCATTCAAAGCGCTCGACGACTTTCTCGCAAATCTCGATGGTGACAAGAACAAACGAGGAGACCATATTGGATCGTTCGATTGGAGGTATTTCCTCATTGAGGAAAAGTGCAGCAAAGTGATGCCAACGGTCAGCATTGATTACTTGCACGAGATCGTGTTTGGATGCACTCGAATTGTGGAACACGCGAGAAACGGACGATTCGAATCGTCTCGATACACTCTTTCGTTGCGAATGCGAGTGGAGCGCAAGAATAAATACAACGACTGGCTGACTATCAGGATGAATTCCAAAGGATGGGATGAACTTGGTGATAGATTGGAAATCCTGTGGGGGCCAGACCATCTCGGGCGCTATGATCTATATATGTTCAGGGGCAAGGGTATGAAAGAGTATTTCTCTGAGATTCCGGACGGCATTTCAATCCCTGTTGTCGATAAGAGGAAAGAGATAGAAAACTTTTAGGCTCAATTAGTAAATCGTATGCGTCACCTTGTTATGGCGGCGCGAGGCAGGCCCGGTCATTGGCGCCGGGGGCGAGGCCGACGAGGTGGAACCAGCTCAGATAGTTGTCCAGATAGCGGGTGGCGATGCCGCGGCGGGGGCGCAGGAAGTCCTTCAACCTACTGTGGTGGCTGTTCACCGTCTGCACATGTAGATCGCCCCGAACCCGTTCCCCCATCGAACCCGATCCGACGTGCATAGTCGAAACGCACGACGAGGCGATACCAGTTCCCGCCGATATCAAAGTAGGGGTTGCGGGCGAGCGCGGTCCGGCGCTCGGCTGAGGCTTTGTCAGCCGCTTCGCGTCCTCCGTGCGTTGTCGTTGATGACTTCGGCCGAACCCAACTGCTCGACCCTCTTGCACAGCGGCAGCGGTGGCGCATCGCACGATTAGCATGGCCGAGGAAAAGGGTGATACGCCCAAACGCAAGACGGCGCCTGGAAGGCGCGGCGAGGATGCCCCATGGCCGGTCATGTCCGTTCTGGGGAACTGCTAGCCTTCCGCAAGATCTCTTCCTTCACCTCCTCGCTGTCGAACAGGCATTCGTCCAAGCCCTTGGCGCCAGTGAATGAGCATTCCTCGACATTTTCGGCGCCGCGAAAATCCGCATTCCGGAACAGCACACCCTCGAATGAAGCCCCCTTCAGGTCCGCCTCGTGGAATGGTGAGGAGTAGGTTTGGAGAAAAACTACATTTCCGTCTTCCATATCCTCCCACGTTCCCATTTCTTCCGGTGGATTTTCCGACCATTCGAGGCATGCCCCTCGGAAAACAGCACCCTGCAACTGGGCCTCCTGGAAACTGCAATCCTTGAACGTGGCAAGACGGCCCGGTGCCTTGAGACCGGGAAAGGGGTTGGATTTGGAGAACATGACGTTTCGGCAGTCCACCCCTGAGAAATCGACATCCGCCAAAGTCACTCTGTCCTTGCCGCTCCAAGTTCCCCAACTGCCATCATAGAAGGTTGACCCCGCGATGCTCTCGATTTCAAGCCAACGGAACCTGAAGTCGCTTATCTCCATGCCGGAAAAGTCGATCGCGGTGCGGTTCAACTTGTTCAGCCTCCTGATCGCGCCAGCGATCCGGTAACGCGCCTCGGCGGAGTCCCATTTCTTGTAGTCGTCGATCAGCTCCATCTGCCTGGTGACGTCCCGACGCCGGGAGGTCATGTCTGCAAGGACCGCAAGGATGACGCCGAAGATAACGATATCCATGACCGCCCCACCTGCCTCGATGTAGATGCCTCGGAAAATCTCACCGGGGGCGCCACCGTACCAGCCCGAGATAACCCAAAGCAGCAGGATGATGACACTGGCAATCGCCGTTGCCGTGGGTATCGGCCCAAACCAATTCACAGCGCGAGCCTTCTTCCGAAGAGAGTTCCATAAGCTGCTCATCTGACTTCCTCCTAGTGCACCGACTCAGTCAGAGTCGTCACAGTGGAAACCTGATTCTGAATACAAAACAACGGGTTGCTCCAGCGCACGGTGAATCATTTGTCTGGATCGGTGCACTAGCTGATTCCAAAGTTCGGACCGTTATGTTACTGTAGCCGCAGCAGTTTTGAGGGTCCTGAGGCAGAAGCGCTTGATGAACGCCAGGATCTCATCGACTGTTTTGTGCCACCGGAAGGGCTTGGGGTCCTCGTTGACGGTCTCGATGTATTCGGTGATCGCCCGTTCCAGATCGGCGGTCGACCGGTGAACCCCGCGCCGGATCTGCTTTTCCGTGAGATCGGCGAAGAAGCGCTCGACTTGATTGAGCGACGACGCGGGGTCGGGGTGAAGTGAACATGCCAGCGCGGACGCTTTTTCAAGAATCGTCAGGGCGCCCTCTTTGTCGTTTTGGTACTCATCTAGTGCACCGACTCAGTCAGAGCCGTCACAGTGGAAACCTGATTCTGAATACAAAACAACGGGTTGCTCGAGCGCACGGTGAATCATTTGTCTGGATCGGTGCACTAGCATGATCGCTTGGGCTACCGAACACTGACGGGAAAGAGAGGGGATGCCTCAGTTCTTCGTCTTCTTAGCAATGCGCCTATAATGCTTCGCGACGTCTGCGGCGTCGAAATCTTCGCTGTGCCGTGAAGTAACCCAGGGACCATTGATGAACGTGGAGTAGTCGGACTGCGTCTCGTCTATTGGAGTAAGAAATAGAATCCTCCGGCTCTCGTCGATTTCTTCGAGTTGGTCGGTAATGTTCTCAAGTCGGTTTACATTGCTGAGTTTTGCGATTCCTATATTGAATAACCCAACAAAGAAGTTTGGTCCATTCCCTCCTTCAACATTGGTGGCCAGACTTTGCAGGAAGTCGTTTGTTTTGATCATTGTTTCAAAGCGGAGGAGCAAGGAAATCCAGTTATCGAGATAGTTTGCAATCCCCATTGTGCTGAGTATGGCTGTGAGGCCACCGTGTTCGAGGCCACGACGATCCACCGGCTGCTTGAGGTCGATCCCAGGGGCGGAGGGTTCAAACGCAACGCCGATAATCCGCTCGACTGCGGGCTTCTGGTCGTCGACGAGACCTCGATGGTGGATGTCATGCTGATGCGGGCGTTGCTGATGGCGGTTTGTAGCGCGACATCGCGGGTGAATGGTGAGCGACATCGTCGGTGACGTGTCGACTGCATTGTTTTGAGCATGCCCATGCGTGGTTTCGGGATCAAGGCTCGATGACACGCCGGGGCCGATTTGGCTGAGGATCAGGTGTCCTTTTTCGGTTGTGCGTTTGGGATGTCGCTGGCTGTGTCGCGTTTCGATGTCGCGCGCTCGAGGGAGGACGCTGGTCTCGGCGTGATCTTTCTGGACATAGGACAGGTCGTCGAGGATCAGCAGGTGGAACTTGTCGAGCTTGGCGACGTCCTGGGCAAGCGTGAGGTTCTGGCGTGCCGTTTGCAGCCGCTGGACGAGATCCGTGGTTCGGGTGAACAGCACCCTGTAGCCCTTCTGGATGAGCGCATGGCCAAGTGCGGCCGCCAAGTGGCTCTTTCCGCCACCGGGCGGGCCGAAGGCGAGGATGTTGTTGCCCTTGGCCAGCCAGCTGTCGCCCTCGGCCAGGGCCATGACATGGGCCTTGCTGAGCGTTGGCACGGCCGCGAAGTCGAAGCTTTCGAGCGTCTTGCCCATGGGCAGGCGTGCCTCCCTGAGATGGCGCTGGATGCGGCGGCGATCACGCTCGGCCAGCTCCAACTCGGCCAGAGCGGCCAGGAACCGGGCGGCCGGCCACCCTTCACGATCGGCCCTGTCCGCGAACTCCGGCCACAGGTTCGCAAAGGTCGGCAGACGCAGCGCGGTCAGCATCAGCGGCAACTTGGCGGTATCGGCGGTAACCTTGGTCGGGGCACTCATGCGGCGAGCTCCCGCGCGGCGAAGAGCGCGTCGTAGCTGTCGGCGCCGGGGATATCGACCGTGACCACCGGCACGTCGTTGAGGTGAGCGACGAAGCGCTGCTCCAGCAGCTTGAGATCGGGAAGCCGGTCCGCTGCGAGAAGCTCGTCGAGCTGCTGGGCCAGCTCGGCTTCGCAGGCTCTGTCATGAGCCAGCCAGAGGAGACCGACCATGATCGTGCAGGCGCTCCGCTGATCGAGGGCCGCACTCAGCGCGTCCCAGCATCGCCGGTAGGCGGTACGGGGAAAGAGCTGATCGCGACAGCGCAGCCCGGCCAGGGCCTGGGGCTTGGTGCGCAGGCTATGGATGACGTGGTGGTAGTTCACCACATGGGCGTGACCGCCACGCCCACGCGGCAGGAGGGCGGCCGCGTGGCAGGGTCAGGATCGGGCTGGCGCCGAGCCAGAGCTCGAGGCGATCATCGTAGATGCGCCCCTTGAGCCGATGCCCGATCAGGGTGGAGGGCACGGTGTAGAAGACCTTGCGCAGGACGAAACCACTCGATGAGGTCACGGTGACCGTAGCCTCGTCATAGTCGCAGCTGCGTTGCCTGGGCAGCGATTGAAGATGGTCGGCCTCGCAGTGCAGCGCATCGCGGTGATTGGCGTTGTGGCGCGCCACCACCTGCGCGGCGAAGCGGCGATAAGCGTCGAGGTCCTCGAAGTCCGTCGATGGGCGCAGCAGAAGGGCTTGGCCGAGGCGGGTCTTGAGATGGCCGTGACGGCTCTCGATCGCCCCGTTCTCGTGGGCCAGGCCACGGTTGTTGCGGCTGGGCTCCATCCCGTAGTGCCGGCACAAGGCGTCGTAGCGCTCGCGGTTACGGTAGGAATGCGCATTGCTGCGCACCCCCCGCGCAGATCCGGACGTGGTCGTTGAACCATCCGGCTCCTACCTCGGGTGCTTGACGGCGAACCGCTGGTCCGGCCATGGGTGGCGGATGGAGGCGCGTGGCCACAGGATTTCGGTCATGCGCTCCAGTCGCTTCCAACTAAATCGGGCTCGCTGGGACCGGCGGCGTAGCGCCCGCATCCACCGGCGTTGCAGCCTGCGGAGGAACGCACGGATGAACCGGCCTGACCCTGGGACGGCAAAGTAGTTGAGCCAGCCATTGCAGACTCTCCCCAGCCACCTACCAACTTCCCAGATGTCGTGGTGCCAGCGCTTGCGAAGCACCTCGTCGATGCGCGCCAGGGTCCTGTTGACCCGTTTGGCAACCGGTTTGCGACCAAGCCGAAAGCGTCCTCTCAGGGTCGTCGTGCAATAGTGCGTGAGGCCCAGAAAGTCGAAAGTCTCCGGCTTGCCCACCCCGCGCTGGCGCCGGTTCAAATCCGCGAACCGGCCAAACTCCACGAGGCGGGTCTTGTCCTGGTGGAGGCTGAGACCGAACCGGGCCAGCCTCTCCCGAACGTCGCGGAGGTACCGCTCCGCATCCCGCTTGTGTTGGAACCCGAACCCGTAGCTGAAGCCAAGAAACACCACCTCGTAGATCGGTGTCAGGATCACATCCACAACCGCCTTCTGGACGACCTTGTCCTCCAGCGCCGCGATCTGTCCCCCCGTCCGGCTTGGGTACCTCTACCCGCCGAACCGGCGGCGCCCGGTACGCTCCCCCTCTGTGCAGGCGCCGGTGCAGGTCGAGCAGGCGCTCATCCAGACCCTCGCCGTACATGTCCCACGTAACGCCGTCGACACCGGCTGCTGCGTCCTTCTTCAATGCGAAGTAGGCCGCACCGAGCGCGTCCGGCGTAATGTGGTGGAAGAGCGCAGTGAGACGTTCCTTCGGGTTTCTCTCTGCAGCTTTCCGTATCCGGGCCGCCGCCTGTGGCACGCTCACCCGACACTGGGTTCGGCGCGTGCTTTGGCAATCCGGATTCCCCTTGGTTGAGGCCCTTTCCTCCGGCGACTCCGCAGAAGCTCGCGCTCCCTTGTTCGCCGCCCTCACAGGTCGTACGGCCTCATCCGACTTCTTCAAACCGTTCATCATAGGCTTCGGTTTTCTCCATTCCCTACGCGGCCCCTTTACGACAACCGGGGCAGTTTGAAGACCTCCCAGGGTCCCAACAGAAGGCGTGCGAACGTGCATGGGTTCTCTGACACCGCGGGGCTCGCCGACATCTCACCAAAACGACGCCTGCAATATTGCCTTCGACCGATCTGAAAGCCTCGGCACCCCGGACCATCGCTTTTACGGTGCTCAATAGCCCTGCCCATCCATGCCGCTACCGACGCTTCGCCTGCCCCCTCACGGGAGCCAACGCACGGCTCGCGGAGAAACGTGGTTCGGTTACTCCTTCGTTCCGGGGGACTTGCACCCCCTACCTTCTGCCAGTTCGCCTGGCGCACCAGATCGTCGCACGCCGCCTTGTCCAGATTGGCGAAAGCTGCGGACAGGCTGTCGGTACGATGCTCCCGCGGGGTGCCGCCCAGAGACCAAAGCGCGTTCTGCAAGCCGCTGGCCAGGGCCGTGAAGCTCTCGCCGCCCAACACCACCTCGGCATGTTCCCAGCCGGAATAGACCAGGGTGAAGTGGTAGATGCGGTGCGCCAGTGGCTCGCCGGCAATCGTGACAGCGAGAGAGTTGGCGTCGAAGAAGTCCGACATGCCCTGCCGCCCCGGCGGGTGCTCCTGGCGGAAGATCACTTCCTGCTGCGGCCCGAACCGGGCCTTCCAGAGCCGCACGCGGCGCTCGAGTGTCCGCCGGGCTGAACCGAGATCCCGCTCCGGATGCCGGCGTATCATCTCCTCAAAGATGGTGATCGGGCGCAGGTCAGGGGTCCGCTCCAGCAGCGGGACGATCTCGCTGTCCCAGATGTCCGTCAGCGGATCGGGCCGACCGCCACCATGACCGTGGCAGGCCTTCTTCCGGGACGGCAGGCGCGGGTCTCTCTCTACCCGGTAGCCAGTGCTGGTGCTGAACCCTGCCATCGCCGCCGCGGTGGCCCGGGTATGCCTCGTTCGTAGGGTCATGTAGTACCTCATCTGTTGGTCCGTGATCGGTCGGCCAGGCATCAGGTCCTCTTCGTGGTCGTTGAAGACCTGTTCCTGACCGCAGTCACAGCCGACGGCGAGGTCTAAACCGCGCCCGGGTTGGGCGGAGCTACAGCCGGGCTACGCCCGGCCTCCGCTCCGCCCAACCCGTCATCTCCGATGTCGCTGACCCTTCAAGTGCGATGTCGCTGAACAGCGGTTCCCGACGAAGCCGCTCTGTTGATCGTCGGCGACATCGACCAACTACGGTCGGTCGGTCCGGGCCAGGTGCTCGCCGATATCATCGCCTCCGGTGCGGTCCCTGTCGTGCGGCTGACCGAGGTATTCCGTCAGGCGGCGCGAAGCCGGATCGTCACCAGCGCGCACGGGATCAACCGGGGCGACATTCCCAATCTTTCCAAGCCCGAGGGCGACAGCGACTTCTACTTCGTGCAGGCGGACGATCCGGAAACCGCGGTTCCTACGATCATCGAGTTGGTGAAGACGCGCATCCCGAAGCGCTTCGGGTTCGACCCGGTGCGCGACATCCAGGTGCTATGCCCGATGAACCGCGGCGGCGCGGGCGCCCGCTCGCTCAACATCGAGCTGCAGGCCGCCCTGAACCCCGCCGGCGAGCGCAAGGTCGAGCGCTTCGGCTGGACCTTCGCGCCTTGCGACAAGGTGATGCAGATCGAAAACGATTACGACAAGGAGGTCTATAACGGCGACATCGGCTATGTCGACGATGTCGATCCCGATGAAGGCGAGCTGACCGCGCGTTTCGACGGGTGCGCCGTCGCCTATGGTTTCGGCGAACTCGACACCCTGGTTCCAGCATACGCCGCGACGATTCACAAGAGCCAGGGCTCGGAGTATCCTGCCGTTGTCATTCCCGTCCTGACGCAGCACTACGCCATGCTCCAGCGGAACCTGCTCTACACCGGTGTGACGCGCGGCAAGCGGTTAGTAGTGCTGGTCGGACAAAAAAAGGCCGTGGCCATCGCCGTGCGGAATGTCTCGGGACGGCGCCGCTGGTCGAAACTGGATGAATGGCTCGGCGAAGCGGATATCGGTGATGAAGGCAGCAGGCTTGCTCTCTCTTCCGGCCACTGATCTGTTATTTGGTACGCAGGGTCGAAGGCGATCGGCCCGCCAGCCTGTTGAGTTTCCTTGATTCTGGGGGGTCAAATTTCCGCGCCGAATAACAGTCGAGGATCAGGTGCTCGCCCAATTCGACGACTTCCGCCAGGTCGCAGCCGCGCCGGGAGGGGTCGAGCCGGGAGCGGCCGATGAGCCGATTTGGGGCGCCCTTGAAGTCGCCCCATTTGTAGTGATTGGTGAAGCTCGTGGCCGTGATTCGCGCCCGCGTCGACTAATGTCCGCAGCGCCTCCATGTCCGCCTCGCCAATTGGGCGGTCTATCGCCTGGACCTCATAGTACCGGTATTCGCTCACGACTTGCTTTCCCGGTAACCGGCCTTTCGGCCACCGGCCATCGGACAAATTCGCTAAAGTCGATGATTCCGACGCCTGCCGGGAGCAGCTATGCCGGAAAAACCACAATCGCAGAGCCTGGCGATCCTGATCGACGCCGACAATACCAGCGCACGCCATGCGCACGCGATCTTCGAGGAGATCGTCAAGCTGGGCGAAGCCAATGTGCGGCGTATCTACGGCGATTTCTCGGGCACACGCCTTGCCGGCTGGGACAAGCAGATACAGTCGCTCGCGATTCTGCAGCATCAGCAGCCCAGCAACACAACGTGTAAAAATGGGGTCTTACCCGGCCTACTTGACATTATCATGCCGAGTCCCTATATTCAAGTTGTTGGAAGGGAGATCGGAAATGGCGAAAAAAGGACCCGGACGAGCTTACCGCGAGGGACTGACCATCGTTCAGTTGATGGACATGTTCCCGACCGAAGCGGCCGCCGTTGCGTGGTTTGAGTCGGTGCTCTGGCCGGACGGCGAAAGGCACTGCGGGAAGTGCGGATCGATCCGTACCCGCGAGGTTCCGAGCGCCAAACCGATGCCTTATTGGTGCACAGACTGCCGGGGCTACTTCTCGGTTCGCACTGGCACTCCGCTTGCTCGTTCGAATGTTCCGATGCGCAAGTGGGTTATTGCCATCTACCTGTGCCTGACCAGTTTGAAATCGGTTTCGTCGATGAAGCTGTCTCGTGACATTGGCGTCAAACAGGAAACTGCGTGGTTCATGCTCCACCGCATCCGCGAGGCTTGGACAATTAACACCGGCGGCCCCTTCGACGGCCCGGTTGAAGTGGACGAGACATATTTCGGCGGCAAGCGCCGGAACATGAGCAACGCCAAGCGTAAGGAACTGGCGGGCACTGGACGCGGCGCAGCGGGCAAGACGGCGGTGGTTGGCATGAAGGATCGCGACAGTAACAAGGTCACTGCCCGCGTCGTTGACGACACAGATGGCAAGACATTGCAGGGGTTCGTCGCGGATCACGCAGCGTCCGACGCCAAGGTCTACACGGACGATGCAGCTGCCTACAAGGGCATGTCCGTTGAGCACGAGAGCGTCCGTCATAGCGTCGGTGAGTACGTGAACGGCATGGCTCACACGAACGGGATCGAGTCGTTCTGGTCGATGCTGAAGCGCGCCCACAAAGGCACGTTCCACAAGATGTCGCCGAAGCATCTGCAACGTTACGTCTCCGAGTTTGCCGGCAAGCACAACATCCGCGAATCAGGAACTCTCGTCCAAATGCGGGATACCGTCGCCCGTCTCGTCGGGCGAAACCTCCTCTACCGCGACCCCATCCGCCCCAACGGGCTTCCGTCGGGCGCGCGGAGCTAGATGCGGTTGCCGCAGCAAAGCGCGGGCCAACGTCTCCGGGGTCGCGCCCTTCAAGTCGCGCTTCGGGTCGAGCACGGGGACTCCTCGGGTCATGCTAGACCCCCAACTGCGCGCGTCGTTCTTCCAGCCGTTCGACGCGATCCTTCGTGTCTTTGATCTCTTCGACCAGTTTGAGAGCGTCGGGAACCGACAGCGCGCTGTCGAGCGCGGCTCCGCTTGGAAAATGATCCCGCAGCCAATTGGCGAGCAGACCGAATTTCAGCGACATCCGCTCAGCCTTCCAGCGACATCCGCTCGGCCTTGGCAAGGAGACAAGCCAATATTCGCTTCGTTTCTGCGAGTTCGATCACTACCTGCCCGGTGATCTTGGTCTTTTCATCGTCGGTCATTTTGCGGCCCTCCATTTGGCCATTCCATCCTCAGTGGGATCGAGACAGATGACTCTCAATGTCTTTCACGCACCTTTGAAGATCAAGAATCTGTTCATGGTGGATGCGGAAGGAGCCGTCAATCTCGTTCTTGAGACGTTTCTCCATCGACCGCAGCTGTTCTCCCAAGCGCGTTTCGGAAGCCGATATGGCGTTCAATACATCTCGTATCGTGGGTTCGTCTGACATGGTTCCCGCCTTTCACAGGTCTGGCCCACCTTCGCACCCTATCAGGGACGAACGGAGGCGACGATGACGAAACTCCTGATCACCGCGGCAGTCTCGTTTCTTGCCTTTGGGCTGGCGACGCGGTCGCTCGCCGAGCCCGGCCCGATTGGGCGCTGGCTCATGGACCAGCCCGTCAGCCTGTGGGATCAGGGACTGTCGCGGATGCAAGAAAGGGCGAAGGATGCGACCGCGTCCATGTCCCAAAACATGAAGATCAGCGCGTTTGCTGTCCTGCGATACGATTGGGACAATAACGAGATCGGCATAAATGTCTTTGTGGTGGATAATTTCAACCCTGGCACTCACGAGAATTGTAATAAACACCGCCGTTCCTTCATCCAAGGTCTAATGGGCGTGCCGCCAGAACATCTCAATCAGCAAACCGCTGAAACAATCTTCCCCGTTCAAGTCGACTTGTGGTTCTCTCACTTCGGGTACAAGAAGAATAGCAGAGACGAGAAGCTGGCCGAGAAACTCTCCCGAATCATCTTTGTGCAGGTTCGACTGACTGCGAAGGACAGGATCGTGATATGTCGGGATCGAATTCTGTCGTTCGACGCACCGTCGAAACCGGCGGCTTCAAATTGATTCCCCGAGCGGTACTGCGAGCCATCGGTCCAGACCGTCCCGCTGGAGAAGTTAGCGGGCATCGGCTTGGGCGAGCCGCTTACTGAGAAATTCAATCCATTCTGTGTGATTCGTCACGGTCAGCCCCTTTTCGATCTTGGGATGGGAATCGCCTCGTTCGTCGAAGCAAAATTGCGACAATCGACCAAATCAGTTTGCCTCCTTGCGCAGTCGATCCGCAAAGTCTTCGACAGTTTCCCCATCGTCTTTCGGATAGAGGAAACGGTCCATAGCCTCTGCTATTTCGATATCTGAAATATCCTGATCATCATCTAGATTCCTGAGTATAGCTTCCGCTTCTATATTGTATCCAAAACGCACAAGTGCTTGAGCATATGAGGCATATGCGTCCGCAACCCTCTCTTTCCCCGGACTTCCGTCGAAAATATCTAAAATATCCCTTGCTGTTTCGACGCTGCGAGCCTTCTGAATTAGTTTGGCTATATGGATGCCATTGCCTGTGGCGCGATAAGCCTTTCTAACCAAAAGAAGCCTTAATGGGTCTCTCTTGAACGCAACAATCCATTTGTAGATGATCGCCATAGTCGGGCCGAACACATGAAGCGCCCAGAGCGTGAGCATGGTAGCCCCAACGCCCGAGATAAAACCGAACCACCAGGGCGCCCCCTGCTGCCATTCTTGCCATACTCCCCAGTCGTCTATCATGCCGGGGACCGCGAATATGGTTTCGGGCACGCCAACCACAGTCGCAACCGCACCAACCAGGGCGAAGATGGGATGCGTGTAGACCTTCCTCCACATCCGCCCACGGACCTGATGCACAAGGGCAAGCTCGACGGCTTCTGCCTCGTCAGTTCCGACAGCGACGTCACCCGTCTGGCGCAGCGTCTCAGGGAGGACGGACTCGTGGTCTACGGTTTCGGCGAGCGCAAGACGCCGGAGGCCGTTCCGTAGCGCCTGCAACCGGTTCATCTATGTCGACAACCTGATGGAGGCCGGAGCGGACAAGGAGAACGGCGAGGTGGCGTCTCCGGCTGCGGCGAAGAAGGAGCCTCCATCAAAGACCGTGAAGATCATCGCCAGGGCGATCGAGGACTCCGACGATGACGGTTGGGCGAATCTCGGTGGCGTCGGCAGCCGGATTCTCGGTGCGGCGCCGGACTTCGACGCGCGCACCTACGGGTGCCCGAACCTGAGCACGCTGGTCGCAAAATCCGGCGGTTGAGTGTGCTCAGGATAACTGATGGGCTTCCGGCGGGTTCCGCTCGATTTATCTGATGTGCGGGGGTGGGTGCCCCCCGGATAGCTTGCAAGAAGCGCTCCAGGGGGCTTGTCTCGGTGACGGTGAAATCTACTGAGACGGTTCCCAATGTCGCACAGGCTCTTCGGCGATTCCAGCTTATCCAATGACCGAATCTGGTCTTTCCTGAAGCAGGTCGACGCGACCGAAGCGGAGACCTGCCGCGCGGCGGGGTGTCCGCACTGCGGCGGGGAGCTGCACAGCGCGACCTACCCGCGCAAGCCGCACGGCCTAGCGCCTTCGCTGCGCGCTGACGCCCGGCGCTGGGAGAAGCTGCGCGGCCTCGACCTCTACACCGTGGGACGCCTGCTCGGCCACACCGACACCGCCTCGACCGAAGGCGAAGCCTGCGATGGGACGAGATCGGCGAGGACGGCGCCAGCGTGCGCCTCGAAGACTCCAAGACCGGCCCGCGCACCGTCTGGCTCGGGCCGGAGGCGGCAAGGCTGGTCGCGGCGCTCCCCCGCCGTGACGGCGCCGCGCGGGTCTTTCCCGAAGACCTCAATTCGGCTCTGCTCTACACCTTCTGGGTCGGGGTCCGCGAAGAGGCCGGACTGCCGGGGCTACGCATCCAGAACGCCCGCCACACCTATGCCTCGCAGGGGCTGACGAACGGGGTCGGGCTCGCCACCGTGGGCAAGCTCCTCGGGCACCGGCGACGGGCGACCACCGCCATCTACGCCCATCTCGACGACGTGGCGGTGCGCGACGCCGCTGCGTTGCCGGACGAGGCGGACAACGCCCGCCAGCGGGACCGCTCGCATGAGTGGGAACCCCCGTCCGCGGCGCGCGGCCGGGCAGACCGGACGGAACCGGCGACCGGTCCGGAAAAGCCGGTTCGGCCCGACCCCCTCGACTGGACGGAAGACACACCCGGCCCGGCGAGGGGCGGGGCGCCGCCCAGGCCCCGCGGTTTCGACGGCCTCGTCAGGATTTGACCGCGCCACAGGGCCGGCGGGCGCCCGGACCGTGGGGCAAGGCCCGCCGGTGTGCGGTGAAAGTGATAACATTATTATATACCTATGATAGAAATAATCTTTCTCTCCAAAGAGTTAGTGTCACACATTCTTGACATGGCTGCGCATGTCCTGTCCCAATCCACCAAAGCGGCCGCAGTGTTTAACGACTTGTGAACAGGCCATCGGGCGCCCCGCGCACCGACCCGGGGCCTGGCAGGTGGGAATGCGTCGTCGGACCGCGCGGATGCCACTCTGAGGTTCGACGATGGGGTTGCTTTGTGCGAAGTGGTTGAAAGCTGTCTGTGCGACCCTGATTAAGAGCGCCGAGGCCATGACTGCGCCTCGGGCGCGGGAGCAACGCCGCCCGCCATCGCCGGGGCGGCCGTCCCTCATCTCAGACCGTGTCCGACGCCGGCCGGCGGGTCTCGCGCGCCTGCGCGGCACGCGGCCCCTACGCGGGCGCGCGACGATAGCTGCCGCAACGGCGGGTCTCGCGCGCCTGCGCGGCACGCGGCGCGCGCTCCTCCGCTCCGCCCGCGCGCTGGCTGCCGCGGCGTGCCTCGCGCTCTTCGGCGCGCTCGCCCTCCCCTCGACCGCCGAGGCGCAGACCCCGCCGGTCTGCGACCGCACCGAGCAGGTGCGGGACCGGATCGTGGCCGAAGTGTCGCGAATATCGGGGGTGCTGCACACCTGCGGCGGGGTGACGGACGCGGATCTGGCGGCGATCACGGCTTTGGGACTCAATTTTACCGGCATCACGTCGCTGAAGGAGGGCGACTTCTGAGCCGGCCTCACCGCGCTCGAGACCCTCTACCTGTCCGACAACTCCCTGAGCAACCTGCCGGCGGGCGTTTTCGACGGCCTCACCGCGCTCACGAAACTCTACCTGGACGACAACTCCCTGAGCGACCTGCAGGTGGACGTTTTCGGCGGCCTCACCGCGCTCACGGAACTCTACCTGGACGACAACTCCTTGAGCGACCTGCAGGTGGGCGTTTTCGGCGACCTCACCGCGCTCACGAAACTCTTCCTGCACGACAACTCCTTGAGCGACCTGCAGGTGGGCGTTTTCGGCGGCCTCACCGCGCTCACGGAACTCTACCTGCACAACAACTCCTTGAGCGACCTGCAGTTGGGCGTTTTCCACGGCTTCACCGCGCTCAGGGCACTCTTCCTGGACGGCAACTCCCTGAGATACCTGCCGGCGGGCGTTTTCCACGACCTCACCGCGCTCGAGGCCCTCGGCTTGAGTAGAAACTCCCTGATCACGCTTCCCGCCGGGGTGTTCTACAGGCTGACCGCACTGAGGATTTTGTATCTGGCAGGGAATCACGGGGCGCCCTTCGCCCCCACCGCATCGGCCCGGCCCGATGACGGAACGATTTCCGCCGCCGGGGGCACGGTGACGCTCGACGGCAGCGGTAGCGGCGGGGCGTGGGGCACGAATGTCACCTATTCCTGGGCGCTGACCAATCCGGCGAGCGGGGTGACGTTTGACAATAACGCGAGCGCCAAGCCGGTGGTGACGATCCCGGCGCTGACGGAGGACACCGAGCTTACCTTCACCCTCACCGTGACCTGGCGCGGCACAGGCGGAGACGGCATTCACCCCGCCACCGACACCGCCAAGGTGACGGTGGTGCCGGCCCCGGCGGTGCTCATCAGCGGCGCCGACGGCCTCAAAACCGGTGAAGATGGCACGACCGCCACTTTCCAGGTGCGGCTCGCCGCCGCGCCGGCGAACGAAGTCACCGTGACGCCTTCGAGCAGCGACACGGGCGAGGGCACGGTGTCGGGGGCGCTGACCTTCACCACGGCCAACTGGAACACCGCCAGGACGGTGACCGTGACCGGCGTGGACGATGTGGACCTGGACGGTGAGCAGACCTTCAGTATCACCTTCAGGGTTGAAAGCAGGGACCCGGACTACGCCGGCATCAGCGTGCCCGCGGTGTCGGTGACCAATGTCGACGACGAGTCGCTGGCGCTGAACCTCGACGCCATTGCCGGTGACGACACGGTCAACATTGCCGAGAAGGCGGCGGGGTTCACGATCAGCGGCGACACCGGCACCGAGAGCGGGGTGAGTGTCACCGTGACGGTGGGCAGCACGCCGCTGACCGCGACCTTGGCCGCCGGCGGCGCCTGGTCGGTGGCCGTGCCGGCGAACGCGGCCTACATCACCGGCGCCAGCGTGGCGGTGACGGTGTCCGCCTCGAAGACCGGGTACACGCCGCCGAGCGACGTGACGCGCGCCCTCGCGGTGGACCTGACGGCGCCTTCGGCGAGCTACACGGCGCCCTCGTCGCTGCAGGTGGGGGTGGCCGTCAGCGCCATGACGCCGAGCACCACGGACACGGACATCGCCGAATACAGCGCCACGGGCCTGCCGCCGGGGCTGGGCATCGACACCGGCACCGGGGTCATCAGCGGGACGCCGGACACCGCCGACGCGAACACCGCGCGCGCCACGGTGACGGTGACCGACACCGCCGGCAACACCGACACGGTTGACATCGCGTTCCCGGCGGTGGCCAGGGGGAACCAGACCCTGACGGGGTTCGCCTACAGCTCCGCCACGGTGACCTATGATGACACCGCCCCGACGCTGACGGCGCCGGGCGGGGTACAGACCACCTTGAGCTACTCGGCCGCCCCGGCGGCGGTGTGCACGGTGCACGCGTCCACGGGGGCCCTGACCCCGGTGGAGGTGGGCGCCTGCGTGATTACCGCCACGGCGGCGGCCACCGCCGACTGGAACCAGGCCACGGCCACGTTCACCGTCACGGTGGCGGCGGCGGGCGCCCTGGCGCTGAACCTCGACGCCATTGCCGGGGACGACACGGTCAACATCGCCGAGAAGGCCGCCGGGTTCACGATCTCGGGCGACACGGGCTCGGAAGCGGGGGTGTCGGTGAGCGTCACCATCGGTACGGAGTCGCCGCTGACCGCGACCTCGGACGCTGGCGGCGCCTGGTCGGTGGCCGTGCCGGCGGACGCGGCCTACCTCACCGGCACGAGCGTGGCGGTGACGGTGAGCGTGAGCAAGACCGGGTACACGGCGCCGAGCGACGTGACGCGCGCCCTCGCGGTGGATCTGACGGCGCCTTCGGCGACTTACACGGCGCCCTCGTCGCTGCAGGTGGGGGTGGCCATCGGCGCCATGACGCCGAGCACCACCGCCACCGACATCGCCGAATACGGCGCCACGGGTCTGCCGCCGGGGCTCGGCATCGACACCGGCACCGGGGTAATCAGCGGGACGCCGGGCACCGCCGACGCCAACACCGCGAGCGCCACGGTGACGGTGACCGACACCGCCGGCAATCCCGCCACCGTGTCGATCGCCTTCCCGGCGGTGGCCAGGGGGGACCAGACGCTGACGGGGTTCGCCTACAGCGCCGCCACGGTGACCTATGGCGCCACGCCTCCGACGGTGACGGCGCCGGGCGGGGTGCAGACCACCCTGTCCTACGCGGCCACGCCAGCCACGGTGTGCACGGTGGACGCGTCCACCGGGGCGCTGACCCCGGTGGAGGTGGGCGCCTGCGTGATTACCGCCACGGCGGCGGGCACCGCCGACTGGAACCAGGCCACGGCCACGTTCACGGTCACGGTGGCGGCGGCGGGCGCCCTGGCGCTGAACCTCGACGCCATTGCCGGGGACGACACGGTCAACATCGCCGAGAAGGCGGCGGGGTTCGCCATCGGCGGCGACACCGGCACCGAGAGCGGGGTGAGCGTCACCGTGACGGTGGGCACGACGGACCTGACGGCGACCTCCGCCGCCGGCGGCGCATGGTCGGTGAGCCTGCCGCCCAGGGCTTCGTACCTCACCGGCACCGGCGTGGCGGTGACGGTGAGCGCGAGCAAGACGGGGTACACGGCGCCGAGCGACGTGACGCGCGCCCTCGCGGTGGACCTGACGGCGCCTTCGGCGACTTACACGGCGCCCTCCTCGCTGCAGGTGGGGGTGGCCATCGGCGCCATGACGCCGAGCACCACCGCCACCGACATCGCCGAATACGGCGCCACGGGCCTGCCGCCGGGGCTGGGCATCGACACCGGCACCGGGGTCATCAGCGGGACGCCGGGCACCGCCGACGCCAACACCGCGAGCGCCACGGTGACGGTGACCGACACCGCCGGCAACACCGACACGGTTGACATCGCGTTCCCGGCGGTGGCCAAGGGCGATCAGACGCTGACGGGGTTCGCCTACAGCCCCGCCACGGTGACCTATGGCGCCACCGCCCCGACGGTGACGGCGCCGGGCGGGGTGCAGACCACGCTGACCTACGCGGCCGCCCCGGCTGCGGTGTGCACGGTGGTCGCGTCCACCGGGGCGCTGACCCCGGTGGAGGTGGGCGCCTGCGTGATTACCGCCACGGCGGCGGGCACCGCCGACTGGAACCAGGCCAAGGCCACGTTCACGGTCACGGTGGCGGCGGCGGGCGCCCTGGCGCTGAACCTCGACACCATCGCCGGTGACGACACTGTGAACATCGCCGAGAAGGCGGCCGGGTTCATGATCAGCGGCGACACCGGCACCGAGAGCGGGGTGAGTCTCACTGTGACGGTGGGCAGCACGACGCTGACCGCGACCTCGTACGCCGGCGGGGCCTGGTCGGTGGCCGTGCCGGCGAAGGCGGCCTACCTCACCGGCACCGGCGTGGCGGTGACGGTGAGCGCGAGCAAGACCGGGTACACGGCGCCGAGCGACGTGACGCGCGCCCTCGCGGTGGACCTGACGGCGCCGGCGGCGAGCTACACGGCGCCGGGCACGCTGCAGGTGGGGGTGGCCATCGGCGCCATGACGCCGAGCACCACCGCCACCGACATCGCCGAATACGGCGCCACGGGTCTGCCGCCGGGGCTCGGCATCGACACCGGCACCGGGGTAATCAGCGGGACGCCGGGCACCGCCGACGCCAACACCGCGAGCGCCACGGTGACGGTGACCGACACCGCCGGCAATCCCGCCACCGTGTCGATCGCCTTCCCGTCGGTGGCCAGGGGGAACCAGACCCTGACGGGGTTCGCCTACAGCTCCGCCACGGTGACCTATGGTGACACCGCCCCGACGCTGACGGCGCCGGGCGGGGTACAGACCACCTTGAGCTACTCGGCCGCCCCGGCGGCGGTGTGCACGGTGCACGCGTCCACGGGGGCCCTGACCCCGGTGGAGGTGGGCGCCTGCGTGATTACCGCCACGGCGGCGGCCACCGCCGACTGGAACCAGGCCACGGCCACGTTCACCGTCACGGTGGCGGCGGCGGGCGCCCTGGCGCTGAACCTCGACGCCATTGCCGGGGACGACACGGTCAACATCGCCGAGAAGGCCGCCGGGTTCACGATCTCGGGCGACACGGGCTCGGAAGCGGGGGTGTCGGTGAGCGTCACCATCGGTACGGAGTCGCCGCTGACCGCGACCTCGGACGCTGGCGGCGCCTGGTCGGTGGCCGTGCCGGCGGACGCGGCCTACCTCACCGGCACGAGCGTGGCGGTGACGGTGAGCGCCTCGAAGACCGGGTACACGCCGCCGAGCGACGTGACGCGCGCCCTCGCGGTGGACCTGACGGCGCCTTCGGCGAGCTACACGGCGCCCTCGTCGCTGCAGGTGGGGGTGGCCGTCAGCGCCATGACGCCGAGCACCACGGACACGGACATCGCCGAATACAGCGCCACGGGCCTGCCGCCGGGGCTGGGCATCGACACCGGCACCGGGGTAATCAGCGGGACGCCGGGCACCGCCGACGCCAACACCGCGAGCGCCACGGTGACGGTGACCGACACCGCCGGCAATCCCGCCACCGTGTCGATCGCCTTCCCGGCGGTGGCCAGGGGGGACCAGACGCTGACGGGGTTCGCCTACAGCGCCGCCACGGTGACCTATGGCGCCACGCCTCCGACGGTGACGGCGCCGGGCGGGGTGCAGACCACCCTGTCCTACGCGGCCACGCCAGCCACGGTGTGCACGGTGGACGCGTCCACCGGGGCGCTGACCCCGGTGGACGTGGGCGCCTGCGTGATTACCGCCACGGCGGCGGGCACCGCCGACTGGAACCAGGCCACGGCCACGTTCACGGTCACGGTGGCGGCGGCGGGCGCCCTGGCGCTGAACCTCGACGCCATTGCCGGGGACGACACGGTCAACATCGCCGAGAAGGCGGCGGGGTTCGCCATCGGCGGCGACACCGGCACCGAGAGCGGGGTGAGCGTCACCGTGACGGTGGGCACGACGGACCTGACGGCGACCTCCGCCGCCGGCGGCGCATGGTCGGTGAGCCTGCCGCCCAGGGCTTCGTACCTCACCGGCACCGGCGTGGCGGTGACGGTGAGCGCGAGCAAGACGGGGTACACGGCGCCGAGCGACGTGACGCGCGCCCTCGCGGTGGACCTGACGGCGCCTTCGGCGACTTACACGGCGCCCTCCTCGCTGCAGGTGGGGGTGGCCATCGGCGCCATGACGCCGAGCACCACCGCCACCGACATCGCCGAATACGGCGCCACGGGCCTGCCGCCGGGGCTGGGCATCGACACCGGCACCGGGGTCATCAGCGGGACGCCGGGCACCGCCGACGCCAACACCGCGAGCGCCACGGTGACGGTGACCGACACCGCCGGCAACACCGACACGGTTGACATCGCGTTCCCGGCGGTGGCCAAGGGCGATCAGACGCTGAGCGGGTTCCAGTACAGCTCCAGTACCGTAACGTTCGGCGCCACCGCCCCGACGGTGACGGCGCCTTCCGGTGTACAAACCACGCTTACCTACGCGGCCGCCCCGGCTGCGGTGTGCACGGTGGACGCGTCCACCGGGGCGCTGACCCCGGTGGAGGTGGGCGGCTGCGTGATTACCGCCACGGCGGCGGGCACCGCCGACTGGAACCAGGCCACGGCCACGTTCACGGTGGCGGTGGCGGCGGCGGGCGCCCTGGCGCTGAACCTCGACACCATCGCCGGTGACGACACTGTGAACATCGCCGAGAAGGCGGCCGGGTTCATGATCGGCGGCGACACCGGCACCGAGAGCGGGGTGAGTCTCACCGTGACGGTGGGCAGCACGCCGCTGACCGCGACCTCGGACGCCGGCGGGGCCTGGTCGGTGGCCGTGCCGGCGGACGCGGCCTACCTCACAGGCACCAGCGTGGCGGTGACGGTGAGCGCGAGCAAGACCGGGTACACGCCGCCGAGCGACGTGACGCGCGCCCTCGCGGTGGACCTGACGGTGCCTTCGGCGACTTACACGACGCCCTCGTCGCTGCAGGTAGGGGTGGCCATCGGCGCCATGACGCCGAGCACCACGGACACCGACATCGCCAAATACGGCGCCACGGGCCTGCCGCCGGGGCTGGGCATCGACACCGGCACCGGGGTCATCAGCGGGACGCCGGACACCGCCGACGCGAACACCGCCAGCGCCACGGTGACGGTGACCGACACCGCCGGCAACACCGACACGGTTGACATCGCGTTCCCGGCGGTGGCCAGGGGCGATCAGACGCTGACGGGGTTCGCCTACAGCTCCAGTACCGTAACGTTCGGCTCCACGGCCCCGACGCTGACGGCGCCGGGTGGGGTACAGACCACGCTGTCGTACGCGGCCGCCCCGGCTGCGGTGTGCACGGTGGACGCGTCCACCGGGGCGCTGACCCCGGTGGAGGTGGGCGCCTGCGTGATTACCGCCACGGCGGCGGGCACCGCCGACTGGAACCAGGCCACGGCCACGTTCACGGTCACGGTGGCGGCGGCGGGCGCCCTGGCGCTGAACCTCGACGTCATCGCCGGGGACGACACGGTCAACATCGCCGAGAAGGCCGCCGGGTTCACGATCTCGAGCGACACGGGCTCGGAGGCGGGTGTGACGGTGAGCGTCACCATCGGTACGGAGTCGCCGCTGACGGCGACCTCCGGCAGCGGCGGCGCCTGGTCGGTGGCCGTGCCGGCGAACGCGGCCTACCTCACCGGCACGAGCGTCACGGTGACGGTGTCCGCCTCGAAGACCGGGTACACGGCGCCGAGCGACGTGACGCGCGCCCTCGCGGTGGATCTGGCCGCGCCTTCGGCGACTTACACGGCGCCGGGCACGCTGAAGGTGGGGGTGGCCGTCAGCGCCATGACGCCGAGCACCACCGCCACCGATATCGCCTCCTACGGCGCCACGGGCCTGCCGTCGGGGCTGGGCATAGATACCGGCACCGGGGTCATCAGCGGGACGCCGGACACCGCCGACGCCAACACCGCCAGCGCGGCGGTGACGGTGACCGACACCGCCGGCAACCCCGCCACCGTGTCGATCGCCTTCCCGGCGGTGGCCAAGGGGGACCAGACGCTGATGGGGTTCGCCTACAGCGCCGCCTCGGTCACCTTCGGCGGGGCCGCCCCGGCGGTGACGGCGCCGGGCGGGGTGCAGACCACCCTGTCCTACTCGGCCACGCCGGCCACGGTGTGCACGGTGGACGCGTCCACCGGCGCCCTGACGCTGGTGGGGGTGGGCGACTGCAACATCACCGCCACCGCGTTAGGCACCGCCAACTACAACGAGGCCACCGCGGCGTTCACCGTCACGGCGGCGGCGGCGGGCGCTCTGGCGCTGAACCTTGACGCCATCGCCGGTGACGACACTGTGAACATCGCCGAGAAGGCCGCCGGGTTCATGATCAGCGGTGACACCGGCACCGAGAGCGGGGTGAGTGTCACCGTGACGGTGGGCAGCACGCCGCTGACCGCGACCTCGGACGCCGGCGGGGCCTGGTCGGTGGCCGTGCCGGCGAACGCGGCCTACCTCACCGGCACGAGCGTGGCGGTGACGGTGAGCGCGAGCAAGACCGGGTACACGCCGCCGAGCGACGTGACGCGCACCCTCGCGGTGGACCTAACGGCGCCTTCGGCGACTTACACGGCGCCCTCGTCGCTGCAGGTGGGGGTGGCCATCGGCGCCATGACGCCGAGCACCACCGCCACCGACATCGCCGAATACGGCGCCACGGGCCTGCCGCCGGGGCTCGGCATCGACAGCACGATGGGCGTGATCAGCGGCACCCCGGGCACGGCCGACGCGAACACCGCGAGCGCCACGGTGACGGTGACCGACCGCGCCGGCAACACCGTGGACGTCCCGATCACTTTCCCCGCGGTGGCCAAGGGGAACCAGACCGTGACGGGGTTCGCCTACAGCGCCGCCACGGTGACCTATGGCGACACCGCTCCGACGGTGACGGCGCCGAGTGGGATACAGACCACCCTGTCCTACTCGGCCACGCCGGCCACGGTGTGCACGGTGGACGCGTCAACCGGCGCCCTGACGCTGGTGGGGGTGGGCGACTGCAACATCACCGCCACCGCGTTAGGCAGCGCCAACTACAACGAGGCCACCGCGGCGTTCACCGTCACGGTGGCGGCGGCGGGCGCCCTGGCGCTGAACCTCGACGCCATTGCCGGGGACGACACGGTCAACATCGCCGAGAAGGCGGCGGGGTTCGCCATCGGCGGCGACACCGGCTCGGAGGCGGGGGTGTCGTTGACGGCGACGGTCGGCGGGACGGAGTTGACGGCGACCTCCGGCAGCGGCGGCGCCTGGTCGGTGGCCGTGCCGGCGAACGCGGCCTACCTCACCGGCACGAGCGTCACGGTGACGGTGTCCGCCTCGAAGACCGGGTACACGGCGCCGAGCGACGTGACGCGCGCCCTCGCGGTGGATCTGGCCGCGCCTTCGGCGACTTACACGGCGCCGGGCACGCTGAAGGTGGGGGTGGCCGTCAGCGCCATGACGCCGAGCACCACCGCCACCGACATCGCCTCCTACGGCGCCACGGGCCTGCCGTCGGGGCTGGGCATAGACACCGGTACCGGGGTCATCAGCGGGACGCCGGACACCGCCGACGCCAACACCGCCAGTGCGGCGGTGACGGTGACCGACACCGCCGGCAACCCCGCCACCGTGTCGATCGCCTTCCCGGCGGTGGCCAAGGGGGACCAGACGCTGATGGGGTTCGCCTACAGCGCCGCCTCGGTCACCTTCGGCGGGGCCGCCCCGGCGGTGACGGCGCCGGGCGGGGTGCAGACCACCCTGTCCTACTCGGCCACGCCGGCCACGGTGTGCACGGTGGACGCGTCCACCGGCGCCCTGACGCTGGTGGGGGTGGGCGACTGCAACATCACCGCCACCGCGTTAGGCACCGCCAACTACAACGAGGCCACCGCGGCGTTCACCGTCACGGCGGCGGCGGCGGGCGCTCTGGCGCTGAACCTTGACGCCATCGCCGGTGACGACACTGTGAACATCGCCGAGAAGGCCGCCGGGTTCATGATCAGCGGTGACACCGGCACCGAGAGCGGGGTGAGTGTCACCGTGACGGTGGGCAGCACGCCGCTGACCGCGACCTCGGACGCCGGCGGGGCCTGGTCGGTGGCCGTGCCGGCGAACGCGGCCTACCTCACCGGCACGAGCGTGGCGGTGACGGTGAGCGCGAGCAAGACCGGGTACACGCCGCCGAGCGACGTGACGCGCACCCTCGCGGTGGACCTAACGGCGCCTTCGGCGACTTACACGGCGCCCTCGTCGCTGCAGGTGGGGGTGGCCATCGGCGCCATGACGCCGAGCACCACCGCCACCGACATCGCCGAATACGGCGCCACGGGTCTGCCGCCGGGGCTCGGCATCGACAACACGACGGGCGTGATCAGCGGCACGCCGGGCACGGCCGACGCGAACACCGCGCGCGCCACGGTGACGGTGACCGACACCGTCGGCAACCCCGCCACCGTGTCGATCGCTTTCCCGGCGATGGCCAAGGGGAACCAGACCCTGACGGGGTTCGCCTACAGCGCCGCCACGGCGACCTATGGCGACACCGCCCCGACGGTGACGGCGCCGGGCGGGGCACAGACCACGCTGTCGTACTCGGCCAAGCCCTCGGACGTGTGCACGGTCGACTCGTTCACGGGTGGCCTGACGCTCGAGGGAGCGGGAAGCTGCGCGATCACCGTCACCGCCGCGCCGAACGACGACTACAACCAGGGGACGGCCACCTACACGGTCACGGTGGCGGAAGATCCTGAAGGCTTCGACGTCGCGGTCAGCGCCCCGGCGGCATTGGACGAGGACGCGGGGGCCGCGGCCGTGACCGTCACGCTCATGACCCGGAAGAACCGCGCGCCGGTGGCCGACATAGACATGTACTATGTCGGCAAGCGGGGCGAAACCGCCACGCGCGGAACCGACTACACGCCGCCGCCCGGCCGCGACTTCGGTGGTGCGACAGGCGTGTTCTTCGCCACCGTACGGCCCTCGGCGTTCTCTCCCAACGTCGCCGGCACGGCCTGGGTGGCGGAGCCTTCCTTCACGATCGGCATCATCGACGACCAGAAAGCCGAGGTGGCGGAGACCATCGTGTTCACGATCACGCTCGGTAACGACCGGTCGCCCGCGCACACCATAACGATCCGCGACAACGACGCCATCGCTCCCGGCAGGCCCACGGGCCTTAAGGCCACGCCCAGGAGCCCGACGGTGATCCAGCTTTCCTGGATCGCCCCGGAGAACGTGGGCAGCTTTTCGATCACGGGCTACAGGGTCGAGGCCTCCGAGAACACGGGCGGGCCCTGGATCGTCGTTGCCGCCGACACCCGCAACACCCGCCCCAGCTGGGGCCATGGCGGGCTGTTGGCCGGCGACACGCGGCACTACCGGGTGTCGGCGATCAGCCCCGCGGGCACGTCGGGCCCCTCGAACGTCGCGTCCGCCACCACCATTGCCGCGGGTCCGGCCGGGACGAACTCCGCGCTCCCCGTGCCGACGAGCGTGTCGGCGGTGCCCCAACTGCCCGGAGAGATTCGCCTGACCTGGTCGAGAAACCCCGACGCCGCCTCGAAGGACCTGGTGGATCGCCATCAGTACCGGTACCGCGTCCACGACGCGAGCACCTGGACGGTGGACTGGACCAGCGTGAACCAGACGCTGCTTCCCGAGCCGTGGCCGACCAAGATCAGAGACGCCAACAAGGTCCTGCTGCAGGCGTTGACCGAGGGGACGACCTACGAGTTCCAGGTGCGCTCGGTGGACAAGGACGGCGGCACCAGCGCGGCGGTCGCGGTCTTGGGGACGGCGACCGGCCGGCAAACGGTCTGGATCGAAGCGGATGTCGGCTCGGTGGCGGAAGGAGAGCCGCTGCGCTTCACGGTGTCGCGCGACCAGCCCCACGGCCGGATGATGGTGATCGTGCGGATCAGCGAGACCGAAGACATGCTCCCGCCGGAAGGGCGCGGCCGCGAAGGACTCTGGCACCAGCAGGTCCATTTCGGGGACGGGAACGAGACGATCCCGCTGGTCCTGGAAACCGTGAACGACGGCGACGAGCCTGAGCGGGCCAGCGACGTCACCGTCGAGGTGATGTCGTATCCCCTGGGTGGTTCGGACAATCTGGGCAATCCGTACAATCCGGACAACGTACACCTGTACGACGTCCAGCCGGAGCTGAACACGGCGAAGATCACGGTGACCGCCGCCGGGGGTTCGTCAGCCGGCAGCGTAGCGGAGCCGCTGACGGCGGCGTTCGAGGGGCTGCCGGAGGCGCACGACGGGGAGACCGCGTTCAGCTTCCGCCTCGCGTTCAGCGAGGCGGTCGCGGTTACGCGCGAGGCCATGCGCACGCGCGTCCTGACGGTGGCGGGCGGCGTCGTGAGCGGCGCGGCCCGCGTCGACAGGGAGAGCGGCGTGTGGGAGATCACGGTCACGCCGGACAGCCGCGAGGAGCTGTCGATCACTCTGGCCCCGGCGGAGGATTGCGAGGCGGACGGCGCGGTCTGCACATCGGACGGCAGAACCCTGTCGGTGGTGGCGGCGCACATCGTGCTCGGCCCGGGTTCCGAGACCCAAACGCCGGAGGAGCCGGTGCTGACGGCGAGCTTCGAGGGCCTGCCGGAGGCGCATGACGGCGAGGAAGCGTTCCACTTCCGGGTGGCGTTCAGCGAGGAGATCGGGATCGGCTACCGGTCGCTGCGCGACGCCTCGTTCACGGTGTCCGGGGGCGCCGTGACCGGGGCGCGGCGGGTCGACGGGCGCCACGACCTGTGGGAGATCACGGTCGAGCCCGACTCGGACGGAGACGTGACGATCACGCTGCCGGGCGGGCGCGAGTGCGCGGTCTCCGGGGCGATCTGCACCCGGGGCGAGAACCGGCGGCGGTTGACCAACACGCCGGCGGCCACGGTGGCCGGCCCCGCGGTCGAACCGGTGGTCGTGCCGCTGACGGCAAGCTTCGTGCAGGCGCCCTATGAGCATGACGGGAAGACGGCGTTCAAGCTCAGGATCGCGTTCAGCGAGGGCATCTCGATCGGCTTCCGGACGTTCCGCGACCAGGCGTTGTCGGTGTCCGGAGGGAGCGTGACGAAGGCGAAGCGGGTGGACGGTCGCCACGACCTGTGGGAGGTGACGGTCAAGCCGGGTTCGCTTGGCGACGTGACGGTGACGCTCGCGGGCGGGCGCGCCTGCGGCACCGCCGGGGCGGTGTGCACCGGCGACGGCCGGGCGCTGTCGTCGACGATCTCGACGACGGTGCTGGGACCGGTGGCGCTCTCGGTGGCGGACGCGCGGGTGCGCGAGGCGTCGGACGTGACGCTGGACTTCGCGGTGACCTTGAGCCGGGCGTCGCGCGCGCCGGTGGCGGTGGCCTATGCGACGGCCGACGGCAGCGCGACGGCGGGCTCGGACTACACGGCCACCAGCGGCACGCTGACCTTCGCCGCGGGCGAGACGGCGAAGACGGTCTCGGTGCCGGTGCTCGACGACGCGCATGACGAGGGCGAGGAGACGCTGACGCTGCGGCTCTCGGCGGCGACGGGTGCGGTGATCGCGGACGGGGTCGCGACGGGCACCATCGAGAACACGGACCGCATGCCGGCGGCGTGGCTTGCGCGTTTCGGGCGCACGGTGACGGACCAGGTGCTGGAGGCGGTGGAGGCGCGGCTGGCCGCGCCGCGCACGGCGGGCGTTCGGGCGACGCTGGCGGGCCAGGCGCTGCCGTCCTGGGACGGCGCCAACGACAACGCGAAGGCCGCCGCCGGCGACAACGCCGACGCTTCGGACCGGGAGGCGATGACGGCGATCCGGGACTGGATGGCGCATGCCGGGGCCGATGGCGCATGGCGTGCTCCGGGCGAGGGTCCGGAAGGCGCGGACCTCGTGCCGTCGCGGGCGCTGACCGGGCGCGACTTCCTGACCGGGACGTCGTTCGCGCTGACCGGCGGCTCGGCCGAGGCGGGCGGCTACGCCGCGCTGTGGGGCCGGGGCGCGATCTCCCGCTTCGACGGCCGCGAGGGCGACCTCACGCTCGACGGCGAGGTCACCACGGGGCTGATGGGCGCGGACTGGGCGACAGAGCGGTGGACGGCGGGGCTGGCGATCGGCCATGCCCGCGGCACGGGCGGTTACAGCGAGGGCGGAAACTGCGAGCCAGACGCCGGCGACCCCGGCTACCGCGGGCCCAGCCGCTGCGTGGGCGAGGTCGAGGCGACGCTGACCGGTGTCTGGCCCTATGCCGGGCTGAAGCTGACCGACCGGCTCTCGGCCTGGGCGGCGGCGGGCTACGGCGCGGGCGAGCTCAAGCTGACGCCCGGGGGCGAGAGTCCCTTCACGGCCGACCTCACGATGGCCATGGGCGCGGCCGGGATGCGGGGCGAGGTGCTGACGCCACCGCCCGAGGGCGGGCTGGCGCTGGCGCTGAAGGGCGATGCGCGCTTCACCCGCACCGCCTCGGAGGCCACGAAGGACGCCGCAGGCGTCGGCAACCTCGCGGCGGCGAGCGCCGACGTGTGGCTGGTGCGCACCGGGATCGAGGGCTCGCGGCGTTTCGCGCCCGGCGGCGCTGCCGGGGGGCTGGTGCTGACGCCGTCGTTCGAGCTGGGCGTGCGGCTGGACGGCGGCGACGCAGAGACCGGCCTTGGCGTCGACCTCGGCGGCGGGCTCGCCTTCGCGGCGCCGAAGCAGGGTATCGCGCTCGATCTGAAGGCGCGCGGGCTGGTCGCCCACGAGGCGGCGGGCTTCCGCGAATGGGGCGCGAGCGCCTCGCTCGCCTGGGACCCGCGGCCGTCGACCGACCGGGGGCTCGCGCTGACGCTGCGCCAGTCCTGGGGCGGCTCGCCGACCGGCGGCATGGACGCGCTGCTGGGCCGCGAGACCCTGGCCGGCCTCGCTGCCAACGACAACGGCGACACGACCGCGAGCGCGGGCCGTCTGGAGGCGGAGCTGGGCTACGGCATCGCCATGTTCAGCGGCGGCTTCACCGGCACGTCGCATCTCGGCGTCGGGCTCTCGGACACCGGGCGCGACTACCGGCTCGGCTGGCGCCTGACCTCGGCGCGGCGCGGTGATCCCGGCTTCGAGATCGGG
The DNA here is from genome assembly GCA_965261585.1 of Alphaproteobacteria bacterium. Lineage (GTDB taxonomy): Bacteria > Pseudomonadota > Alphaproteobacteria > UBA6615 > UBA6615 > CBDHDN01. The sequence goes on along the minus strand of CBDHDN010000016.1, from coordinate 3,090 downwards.
CTCGACGCCACCCGGCGCGAGGCCGCCAACGCCGATGCCGAGCACGGCATCGCGCTCCGCGGCACGATCCGCTGGTAACCGCGGCGGGCGGCGGTGCGGCATCCGGGTGGGGGTCTTGGTGGCGACATGGCGACGAGCGGCGGTGCGCGCGGATGGCAGTTCCTGAAACGCAATGATCACTACGCGGAGGCGTGCCGGGCGCTGGCGGACCCCGCGCCGGCGTTCCTGGACGCGCCCTTTCCGATCCGACGGCAGACCGGGGCCGACCTTGAGGCGGGCCCCTGGGGGCTTCTGGGCTGGGAGGACCCGCTCGCCGCAAACGGGCCGTGCTCGCCGGTCTGGGCGGTGGCGCCGATGATCGAGGTGGCGCCGGCGCCGGCGGACGGACCGGGCCTGGCGGAGATGGCGCGCGCGAGCGGCGCGGCGCTCTCGGGGCTCAGGCTCGCCGACGGCGCGCTGATCCTCAAGGTCGAGCGCGCCGGGCGCGCGAGGCAGCTGCGCTTCGCCGACGGCGACGGGTTCGACCCGCATGGCGGGAGCTTCGTTCCCAGCCTGAGCTTCGGGCCCGACTGGCCGCGCCTCAACGGCCGTGCGCGCGAGCTGTGGAGGATGGTCGGCGGTCCGGCCCCTATTGCGGGCCGGGGGACGGGGACAGGGAACTTCTGATAGCGCTTGACGGGGACAAGGCCGGGAAGGAGGCGCGCGAGATCGCGGAAGAGATCTGGGGCGCCGACAAGGTCGCCGATGAGTGGTACCGGGGCTGTCCGCTGCGCGGCACGGTGCGCCGGCGCATCTACCGCGCCCGCGATCTCATGGAGGGCGGCTATCTGAAGCTCGCCGCGCAATGGTAGAGCGCGCCGCCCGGTCCTAGGGCGCCCTGTCGCCGGCATCCGTCCCGGCGGTCCGCTTCCCTGCAACCCCCCCCCCGGCGCGTCCGGCAGGCCCGGCAAGGCCCGCGAGATCCCGCTCGTCGAAGACCGGCGTCCGATGCATCCGGTGCACCGCTCCGGGGGTTCCGGCCGGCCTGCGGCGTGCGCAGGGCCGTGACGCCGTCACGCGGGCGGCGCCGGGGCGGCGCGCGAGGATGCGTGCGCGATCCCGCCAACGGAGTCTCGCCGATACAGCCGGTGATTCCCGGCCGGCGCAGTCACCGGTTCTCACCGGATAGCACCCATTCACCCATTCTCTCAGGCGGCGGCGCGCTCCGGGTTCCGTTCCCCTTGCCCGCCGACCGGACGGTGCGCCCGGTGCGTGGCCTGGCTGCCGTGGCGATTCGGCATTGGGAGATTCGGGTTGGCGGGGGCGCCGGGCGGCCGGCCGCGCGGCGATTGCCGCACTTCTCCTGCGTTTCCGAAGCCCGGGGGCCGGTGTCCGCCGGGCATGTGTGTCGTCGTCTGGCGCCGTCTGTCGGCAAAGGGGCGGACGGATTCAGGGGTAGGCCGGATTCGTCCTCCCCCCCGGGCGTCTTCCTTCGGTTCAATCGCGTCCGTACCGCCGAGCGATCCGGGCGCCCGCCCGGCGGCGGGCACGGGCAGGAGACCTGAGGAGACGACCATGAACGAAGAACGGACCTATTTCTCGACGCGGCAGGCGGCCGACTATCTCGGCGTCTCGCCGCGCACGCTGGACCGCTACCGGGTGAGGGGCGGCGGGCCGGTGTTCCACCGCTTCGGCGGCCGCGTGCGGTACTTGCGGGCGGACCTCGACGCCTGGGCGTTGACCCGGCGCCGCGCGTCCACCTCGGACGACGGCACCGGCGATTGCCCCGGTCCGGGGGAGCCCCCCGCCGGCGCGCAGGCGCCCCGGCCAGGCGCGCCCGGGAGCGGCCCGATGAGGGGCGCGGCAACGCAACGGCGCGCCCGCCTCGCGGGCGCCGTGCGGATCGCGGCAGTCGCCGCCGCGGCGGTGCTCGCCGGCACGGACCTGGCACTCGCGACCACCGACGACACCTTCGGCGATCCGCTGGATACGGTGCAGGACATCGTCGGCGGAACCGGCGGGCAGCTCGCCGCGGCCTTGGCCGTCGGCGCGGCGCTGGTCGGCTCGGTGCTGCGCTTCAACGCCATGCAGCTGATGGGCGCGGTCGGCGTCGGCATCGCCGCGGGCGCCGGCACCGGCATCGTCACCGGCCTGGTCGGCACGGCGATCGTCTGAGGCCCCGGGGGATTCAGGACCGTGAACGACACCGCCCGCCACACCATCCCGCGCCGCCTCGACGATCCGGAACGCTGGCTGTTCTGGACCGTCGACGAGGCGGCGGCGCTGATGGGCCCGGGCCTGCTCGGGCTTGCCGCCAACCAGTTCGTGCCGGGGCTGATCGCGGGGGTCGGCGGCTGGCTGCTGCTGCGCCGGGTCAAGCGCGGCGGCGGCGCCAACATCGCGCGCTACGCCCTCTACTGGTTCCTGCCCGACTTCGTGCTGCGGCTCAAGGCGACGCCGCCGAGCCATCTCCGGCGGTTCGTCGGCTGAGGGGAAACCGGTGAGACGCGCGCTCATGGAGACCGGCATCCGCCGCGCCCGCGACATCCGGGTCGCGCTGTCGGCCCTGCTGGCGCTCTCGATGGCGGCCAACCTGGCGCTCAGCGTCGGGCTTGCGAGCCGCGAGGCGTCGGCGGTGCTGCTGCCCGCGGTCGCGGGGCCGGTCTGGGAAGTGGGCGATGGCCGCGCAAGCGCCCGGTATCTGGAGGACATGGGGCGCACCGCGGCGGTGACGCTGCTGACGCTGACGCCGGAGAACGCGGGCCATGTGCGCGTGGCCGCCGCCCGCATGAGCCATGCCTCGGCGCGCGGCGCGATCGGCGCCTGGGTCGAGGCGGAAGCGAGCCGCATGGCGGGGCGCGACCTCGCCACCGCCTTCTATCCCGAGAAGATCGAGGCCGACACCGAGCGGCTCACGGTCGAGATCGCGGGCGAACTCGTGACCTGGATCGGGCGCGAGGAGGTGTCGCGGGCGGACCGGCGCTACCGGCTCGCCTTCCGCATCGACGGCGGGCGCATCGGCCTGCTGCGCTTCGAGCAACTGGAGGACTGACGATGACACGGAACACGATCGGGCGTACCGGCACGGCCGCGCTGCTGGCGGGGCTGTGC
>CBDHDN010000015.1:0-154311 GCA_965261585.1 Alphaproteobacteria bacterium | reverse complement strand
CGTGGCGTGCCTTGCGGCCGCTGATCCAGGCCGCGAAGCCACGCAGGGCCCGCTGCAGCGGCTCGACCTTGCGGACGAAGCAGCAGGCGTCGGCGTCGTCGCGGAACAGCATGCCCGCGGGATCGAGCGCGCGCAGATGCGCCGGCTCGGGACCAACACTGCGCACGTCCGTCAGGCCAAGCCGGGCGATCAGCCGATCGCGATAGCGCAGCGTCTCAGCGAACAGCTTGCCGGTATCGAGGAAGATCACCGGCACGTCCTGGTCGATCGCCGCCACCATGTGCACGAGCACCGCAGACTCGGCGCCGAACGAGGAGACGAGCGCGACCTCACCGGGAAAGGCGTCCTCAATCACCCGGCGCACGAGCGACGGCGCGTCGTCGGCGGCGCACTCGCGGCCGAGCGTCGCCGCCACCGCCGCGGCCGTCGCCAGTGGCGCCGTCGCCGCGGGATCGGTGCTCGGCCAGTCGAGCGGACAGGGCGCCGCTGGGGTGGCGATATCGATGGGAGAGAACGCGTCCATGGCGATTGCTCCTTTGGTTCCGTTACGGGCCCACGGGAGCAATCCCCGTGGCGCTTTAGCGGGTGGTGACGCGGCCGCAAGCTGCCCAATCAATTTCCGCGGGTCCGCCAAGCGTGGACCAAGGCCATAAATAACAAGAATGGGCTGTAAGTCAACGCATAACCCGCCGGATTTGCGCTAATTTGGCTGTGAAACTCGGCCGCGGGAGCGATCCCGCTGGAAAGTGCGGGCCAGGCAGTCCAGGATGCGTTGCATGGAAACAGAAGGCGTCAAGCGCCGGCTCGCGGCGATTCTCGCCGCCGACGTTGTCGGCTACAGCCGGCTGATGCGGGCCGACGAGGAAGGCACGCTGGCGGCGCTGCGCGCCAGCCGCGGCGCCATCGAGGCGCGGATCGGCGGCCACGGCGGCCGTATCGCCAACACCGCCGGCGACAGCGTCCTGGTCGAGTTTCACAGCGCGGTCGAGGCCGTGCGTTGCGCCATGGCCGTGCAGTCGGACATGCGCGAGCGCAACAAGGGCGTTGCGGAAGACCGGCGCATGCAGTTACGCATGGGCCTCAACCTGGGCGACATCATCGTCGAGGGCCGCGACATCTTCGGCGACGGCGTCAACCTGGCGGCGCGGCTGCAGGAGCAGGCGCCGCCCGGCGGTATCCTGGTCTCCGCCAGCCTCTACGACCAGGTCGTCGGCAAGGTCGAGTACGGCCTCGACTATGTCGGCGAGCGCGAGGTCAAGAACTTCGCCGAGCCCGTGCGCGTCTACCGCGTCCTCGGCAAGGGTGAGCGGCCGCTGCGCCTGCGCCCGGCGGCGCCGTCGGCCGCGCCGGGCGTGGTCAGCGACCAGGACTGGGGCAACGTCTTTGTCTTTGCGCTGCTGCTCGGCTGGTTCGGCGCCCACCGGTTCTATGTCGGCCGCACGCGCACCGCGGTCTTCCAACTGATCGCCGTCCTTCTGACCGGCGGCGTCACGGTGCTGTGGACGCTCTATGACCTGATCGTCTTGTGGCGGGGCAAGTTCACCGACGAGTTCGGCCGTCCGATCCCGCGCACCTGGCCCAGCCGCCGGCCGAAAGCGACGGAGCAGCCGACGGAGGCGAGCTGAGGATCCACGGTCGTCGGGCCGTGAGACGGGCCTCACCCTTCGACAAGCTCAGGATGAGGCCCTCATCGCCGGATTTAATCCGGGGTTGTCGAAGCATGAGGGACGCCGCACCGGCCGCCGCTGGCGTCGCGCGATCGTGATGCGGCGCGGGCGTTGCCGGCGCGGGCGATGTTGCTAGTGCACCGATCCAGACAAATGATTCACCGTGCGCTGGAGCAACCCGTTGTTTTGTATTCAGAATCAGGTTTCCACTGTGACGGCTCTGACTGAGTCGGTGCACTAGGCTGGCGTCGACCCGACAGCCACTACCGAGGGACGAAGACCGATGAGCGCGTTCATGATCGTGCATGTGACCGTGAAGGACCAGGCGAAGTTCCAGGAATACGTGGCCGCCGCACCGGCAACGATCGCGGCGTTTGGCGGCAAGTTCCTGATGCGGGGCAAGGTCGCCAGCGTACTGGAGGGCGAACACGGCCATCAGTTGGCCGGGGTGTTCACGTTTCCCGACCAGGCCGCCGTCACCAATTGGTACAACTCGCCCGCCTATCAGGCGCTCATCCCGAACCGTCTGGAAGCCGCCGATATGGTGTTCATCGGCCTCGACGAGCCACCGGCCTAGGTTCCCGGGCCGCCAGCCCGCGCGGCAGCCAGTCGTGCGGTCAGTGACTGTCGTTGCGACGCCGCACCAGAAGCCGCCCGTAGTGCAGGCTGAACAGCCCGAACGCGGCGACCCACAAGGCGCCTGAGCCGAGCAGCAGCCCGACATAGGCGTTCGTCGCGGCGGCGAGCGCCGCGGCGACCCGCAGTACCGCCGCGGCGGCGACGCCCAGATAGATCGCCGCCGTCGCCCGATCGGCGCTCAGCGGCCGGCCGAGGTGGCCGAGCGTCGCTCGCGTCATGACGGCCAGCGTCATCGCCCCCATGGCCCCGACGGTAAGCGCGTGCAGCCCCGCGCTCGCCGGCACGCCTGGCCACAGCACCGCCAGCCCCAGCAGCACGAGCCCGACGGGCAGCCAGGCGAAGCCGGCATGCAGGCTCCAGACGAGCGCGTCGGCGCCTGTGTGTAAGCCGCGCCAGCGCGCCAACCGCCACGCCTTGCCGGCCCCGGCAGCGACGAGCAGCATTCCGGCCACGGGACTGGCCGGCGCGGCGACCCAGGCGACGAGCGCCGCTAGCAGGACCGCGAGCGCGACCCGGTAGCCGCACCCGAACGGCGCCGGCATGGCCTGGCGCTCGCGCTTGCGCAGCCAGTTGCGCGTGAAGCTCGGGACGACACGCCCGCCGATCAGGGCGATCAGCGCGACGACCACGGCGAGGCCCAGGCGCGTGCCCAGCGCCGCCGTCGCCGGCCCGCCCACGGCCTCGAGCTGGACCAGCGCGTTGGCCGCGAGCAGCCCCGTGAGCGCCGCCAGCACCGGCAGGTTGCGCCAGTTGCGTCCGGCCAGGATCTCGCGCCCGACGACCGCGACGAGTGCGGTCAGGAACGCCAGGTCGAGCCCCGCCGCGGCCGGCGCGCCGAGCACCGTGGACGCCCCGGTCGCGACGCGGTCGACGAGCCACGCTCCGAACAGCAGCGCCAGCGGCGTGCCCTGCAGCGGCAGGCGCCCCGTCCAGTTCGGCACCGCGGTCAGCACGAAGCCGGCGATCACCGCGGCGACATAGCCGAACAGCATCTCGTGCACGTGCCACGCCAGCGGCCCCAGCACCGTCGGAATGCCGACGCCACCGAAGAACGCCGCCAGCCACACCACCAGCGCGACAACCGCCCACACGCCGGCGCCCAGGAAGAACGGCCGAAAGCCATGCGCGAACAGCGCCGCGCCGCCGTGCGAGCGATATCGCGGTATGCCGCCGGCCTTCACTGCCATCGATCAGGGGCTCCAAGGACGTATGCGCTTGCCGAGCATGACTCTGAGCGAGGCCCGGGACACGTACTCGGGGTCAGATCAATGCGCGTCCCCCATGGACGGGTCAGTGATCTGCTTTTCGCGCACCCGTGCGTGAGGTCGACATGCGAACCGTGAGTCGAGGAGGCCCCCAATGCTGAACTACCGCGAAGACCGCGCAGCCGGCATCGTCGAGATCAGCCTGGACGGCAGGATCGGCCGTGCGGACTTCGACCGCGTCGTCACGCAACTCGAGGCGATGTTCGAACGCCATGACCGGATCCGGATGCTGGAAGAGGTGCGACAGTTCTCCGGTATCGATCCGTCGCTCAAGGCCCGGGCCTGGCTGCGCGAGGCCAGATGAGGGCGCGCACGAGAAGCTAAGGGGACAACCTCGCCACTGCCCCCTCACCCTCCCCTGTCGTGGCCTAGTTGTCCGGCGGCTGTTCGACCTTGACGGCGTCGACGCCGATGTCGAACGTCATCAGGTCGCGGCCGACGACGAGTGGGCCGTCATAAACGGCGCGTGTTCGCGCCATCAGATCATCGAAGCTCACTGGTTTGATCTTGCCGTTGGTCAGCAGTGCCAGGTGGGTGTAGGCGGCCATCTTCGGGCGCACCTTGGCGAACACTTGGCCTGTGTCCTCCGGTTGCGAATGATGCGCGATGATCAGCGACCAGAACGGCGCGCTGTCCGCCAGCGCCTGCTTCATCGCAGCGACCGAATGGACCAACAGATCGACACCTTGGGCGTGCGCTATCAGGTTCTCCGAAGGCGTCGTGTCGCCCGAGATAACCGTGCTGCGCCCGTCATAGTCGACGCGATAGCCGAACGCCGGGTCGATCTTGTCGCCGTGGAACACTTTGATCGCTGTCACCTTGACGCCGTCCTCCTGCCACACGAAGCCGTCGCTGACTTCCTGCACCACCGGCGTGACGCCGGTCTCATTGAAACCCTGATCGGTGATCCGCGTCTGGATGTCCCAATCGTAGGCCATGCGCAGGTGTTCCATCATTTGCCCCGTACCGGCCGGACCGACGACGTTGAATATGCCGGGACGCCGGCCGAACGGCGAATTCATCCAGCCCGTCAGCATCAGGTCCGGAATGCCGACGACATGGTCGGAATGCAGGTGGGTGAGGAACAGCTGGTCGACCGCGCCCAGCGGGACGCGCTTCTGCCACAGCCGCTGGGTCACGCCACGGCCGGCATCGAACAGCAGTGTTTTGCCGCCGACTTGAACCAGCGTCGCCGGGCCGAACCGCGATGTCAGCGGCGGTGGCGTGCCGGTGCCGAGCAGGGTGACGCGAAAGTCCCCCTCCTCGGCGGCGGAGCCGGGTGACGCCGCAAGGAAAAAGCCTGCAACGACGACGGCGGCAGCCGCGGTGAGTGTCCGTATCTGTCGGCTTGGGCGCATGCTCGCCTCCCTCTAATTCGATATTTCTACAAAATATAGAGTTTTCTAGGTTTTCTGTAGATTTCACCGAGATTATGGAATATGATGACGACAGCAGTGCTGTGCGCGCCGTGGGTCTTGACCGCTCGTTCCAGACCGTTCTATCGTCGCTGACCGGCAAGGAGCGCGGGCATGCCCTGGGAGAAACAATTCGACACCGACGAGGCGCTGACGAAGGCCATGCAGGCGTTCTGGGCGCGCGGCTACGAGGCCACGTCGATGCGCGACCTCGTCGACTGCATGGGCATCAATCGCGGCAGCCTCTACGCCACGTTCGGCGGCAAGCGAAGCCTGTTCATCCGGGTGCTGCGCCACTACGACGCCGTCCATCGCGGGGCGTGGGTGGCGGACCTCGTTGCGACCCGCCCGCCCCGGCAGGCCATCCTCGACGCCTTCGAATGCGCCATCGCCGTGGCGTTGGAGGCCGGGTCGCGCGACGGCTGCTTGCTGGTCAACACGGCGCTCGAGCTGTCGCCGCACGATGCGGAGATTGCCGCGATAGTCAGTCACGGTCTCGCCGCGATGGAGACGTTTTTTCGCGACATGATCGAGCGGGGCCAGGCGGCGGCGGAGATCCCGTCGCACGTCGTCCCGGTGGAGACGGCGCGCGCACTGCTCAGCCTGTTCATCGGGCTGCGTGTGTTGTCGCGTTCGCGGCCGGAGCGGCCGTTGCTGCGGGCGGTCGCGAAACAGGCGGATGCACTGCTGAACTAGATTTTTTTGCGGTGTTTTGGAGCAACTGTTCAAAAACTGGAGGAAATTGATGATTGGAGTTTCTTACGTCGAACACGACCAAGCCAACCCGGAGGCACAGAGGTTTTACGACAAGGCCACCGACCGGTTCGAAATGCTGCTGAACATCTTCAAGGTGTTCGGCCACACGCCGGGTGTGGGTCTGGTATGAAAAATCTAAGTCATTGATTTAGTGCGTTTTTTGTGTCGAGACGAACGGCCGAAAGCGGCTATTCGTGACAATGGGCCGCTCCAAGGCAGGATTTTGTCACGACGGCAGGGTCGAGCAGGGGAAGGTGGGAACGCTCCGCACCGCCAGAAGCGGTACGATGCCGTGTCTCGAAACCCAACATCGGGAGCATTCCCATGGCAGTATCCCCGCCTCCGGCGCCTTCGTCCATCGATCTTTCCGGCCTGCCTCCTCGGGTCGTCGAGGCGGCCGCCCGGGTGCTCGCACTGTGTCGCGAGGAGCTTCGTTCCGAGCCGCGCCCCGAGGCGCCCGAGGAGGTCGAGTTGCGGGTGCGTGAGGCCACGAACGAGTTCGCTCGCGATGTCATGGGCGCCGTCATCGAGAACCGGGACGATGGCGCTTCCCGGATCGAGCGGGACGGGCAGAGCTGGTTCCGGGTCGCGGTGACGCCGAAGACGATCATGACCTCGCTCGGTCCGGTGACCTACCGGCGAGCGCGTTACCGCAGCGGCGCGAGCGGGGCATCGCCGGTGCCGGTCGACGAGAGCCTGGGTCTCGTCGACGATTACCTGACGCGGCCGGCGGCCGAGCTCGGTCTGCTGATGATGGGTCACTGCACGGCCCGGGAAGCGGCGGCGTTCTTTGCGAAGACCGGCGCCATGACGCCGTCGGTGAGCACCCTGCAGCGCCTGACCATGAGCATGCACGAATATGCTGGGAGAGCCTCGGCCCGGAGACGCTGGGCAGCATCCGTGAGGCCGAGGGCATACCGCAGGACGCGACCACCGCCTCGGTCTCCCTCGACGGCGTCATGGTGCCGCTGAGACCCGGCGAGGACGGTCGCGCCAAGGCCTCCTGGCGCGAGGCCGCCTGCGGCACGGTCTCCTTCCACGACGCCGAGGGCAAGCGCCTGAAGACCCTCTATCTCGGCCGCATGCCGGAGAGCGGCAAGCTCACGCTGAAGGCGCAGCTTGCAAGCGAAGTCGCACACATCAGGCGAGCACGCCCCGAGATCGGGATCGTCGCTATCGCCGATGGCGCCGCCGACAACTGGACCTTCCTGGAGACCCTGTCGCCCGAAACCGAGGTGATCGACTTCTGGCATGCTTGCGAACATCTGCAAACCGCGTCCGACCATGCCGTGGCGCCCGGCTGGTTCGAGAAGTACCGCGAGATCCTCCGTCACGATCCCCGTGGCGTCGCCAAGGTGATCCGGGCGCTGCGCCACCTTCGCGATGCCGCCGCTGCGCCGGACCGGGCCGAGACCGAGCGGGAACTCGCCTTCTTCCGCAAGCATCGCCATCGCATGCGCTACCACGCCCTGAAGGAAGAGGGCATCGCCATCGGCTCAGGCGTGGTCGAGGCTGCCAACAAGACCCTGGTGACACAGCGCATGAAGCGCTCCGGCATGCGCTGGCGGATCGTCGGCGGACAGGCTGTTCTGACCTTCCGCGCCCCGATCAAATCCGGCCGCTTCGAGCGGGCATGGAAGGCCCTGATCAGCGCAACCGACACACCGGCCAACGACAACATCAGTCCACGTGCAGCAGCCATGGCAATCGCTGCCTGAGCTCAACGAACCAAGCCGCAGACATCACTGCCATGCGAGACTCGCACCCCACACGCCCGAACTCGGCACCGTCTTCACCGACATGATCATGGCGATCCTCAAGGATGGCGAGCTCGATTGGGTGACCAAGGAGCTGATCATTCTCAAGGCGACCCATCGCAACGACTGCCAGTATTGCGTCGTCCAGCATGAGACGCTGTCCAAGCGCCTCGGCATTTCCGAGGAGAAGATCGCTGACATCGGCGACGACCGCTACAAGGCGAGCCCGCATTTACCACAGGCTGTAGCGCACCCGGTTCCTTGGACACAAGTTTGTCTCACGCGGCGGGCCTGATTGAGATCGCGGCGTGCCACGCCTGACGAGCTTGAGCGGGGCTCAGGTAGCCGTTCTTTTCGACGATCCACTGGGCATTGTAGAGTTCGACGAAGTCGCGGACGGCGTCCCGCAGCTCCGCGATGTTGCGGTAGATGCGACCATGGATGATCTGTTCCTTCAGCGTGCGATTGAACCGCTCGGCGACGCCGTTGGTCTGGGGCTCGGCGACGAAGGCGTAGGACGGCTGGATGCCCCAGAACTTGATCTGGTTGGTGAAGTGGTCCGACAGATACTGGGAGCCGTGATCCATCCGCAAGGCCAGCCCCCGAGCCGCGCCGGCCGCGGTCGAGCCATACAGCCCGGCAAGCCCCATGGAGATCGGCTGCAGGGCGGCGAAGCGGTCGCCGCGCTTGCAGACATGCCAGCCGACACACTCGGCGTTCCAATGCTCGACGGCGGTGAAGATCCAGCCCCAGCCGTCGTCCACCGTGAACACCCGAACGCCATCGGTGCCCCACATGAGGTTCGGGGCATGAGTGATGATCTCACCGTCATGGGGATTGCCGCCACGGCGGCGGCAGCGATGGGGCGAGAGCAGATTGTTCTCGCGCATCAGGCGGAGCACCCGCTTGCGGGCAACCCGGATGTCGCGACAGACCCGAAGCCGAGCCCAGACCTTGCGGTAGCCCTCGCCCTCCCAGGGCGATGCCTCCAGGTCGGCTTCGATCGCCACCAGCAGCGCCTGGTCCGAGATCGCGGGCTTCGGTCCCCGACGCTTTGCCGGCGGCTGCTCGGCGTGCTGGCCGGAGGTCATGGCGTAGAACGAGGAGCGGGCCATGCCCCAGGCGGCGCAGACCCGCCGCAGGCCGTAGGCCAGACCCGTGCCGGGCGAGGTGGCGGCACTCATCGCCGCGACCTCCGCCGCCCCAAAGGGCCGAAGGTCTCCGTCTTGGCCTCCAGCAGTTCCACCTGCATGGTCAACTCTCCGATCCGCTTCATGGCGCTATCCAGTTCCGCCTGCACCGGATCGCCCTTGCGTTGCTTGAGCGAGGCGTCGATCCCGCCGATCGCTTTCTCACGCCACTGCTCGAGCCGGAAGATCTCTACGCCCAACTGGCGCGACAGAAGTTGCACCGGCTCGTCACGCAAAAGCCGCAGAACGACCTCACGCTTGCGCGCCACCGTCCATCGCTGGCCAAGTCCCAGCAGGCCTGCCGGCAAAGCCTGGCCTGGGGAAAACGTGGACGAGCCAAGCTCGCCCGCATTTACCACAGGCCCATCAACAGCAACTTTCTTCTCAAAATTATCGGTCATGTTCCGGTCCTCCTTGGACACTTCGATTAAGCCAATTCTGTGTCCAAGGAAATCGGGTCCGACTCAACTTCACCGAGCCGCAGATCGTCGAGGCCGTATTCACGATCACGATCTACATTGCAGTCAGCAAGTTCGGCGACGCCCTCGGCGTCGAGCTGGAACCCGTGTTCTCCGGCATCCAGCCGCTGCTCAAGGTGACGCACCACTAATCAGAGATCAGAGATCAGAGATCAGAGATCAGAGATCAGAGATCAGAGATCAGAGATCAGAGATCAGAGATCAGAGATCAGAGATCAGGGATCGACCTCTGATCCCTGATCTCTGACTTCCGGTCACGGGGTTCCGCGCCGCTCCCGGCGGTGCGCCAGGCACCTAAGACACCGGGGGCGGCAGCTTGTCCTCATCGGCCGGCCGCGGCGCCGCGCTGTCCGGACGGCGGCTGCGGCCCGCCATCAGCATGCGCAGCTCCCATTTCGCCAGCAGGCGCTCGGCCAGGCGCCGCGCCGGCCAGCGCATCGCCAGCAGCACGACGTGGCCGAACCGGCCACCTTTTGCCGTCGCCGCGAAGTCCATGCGGACGCGCGTGCCGTCGGCGACCGGCTCCAACGCCCAGGTCCCCTGCAGCCGCTGCAACGGATACGGGTAGTCGGCGGCGGCGGTATCGACGAGGAAGCTGAAGCGCCGCCCCTCCTCCCACACGACGCAGCGCTCGGTCCAGCCGCGCCGCTTGGTGTCGAAGCAGCGCCGCCGCATGCCGAGGCCGTGCCCGTCCACGACCTCGACCCGGCTCAGATTGTCGGCGACGTCGGCATAGCCGACATGGTCCGTCATCACCCGCCAGGCGACCGCCGGCGCCACCTGAATGTCGCGCACGACCGTCAGCGTGACGACACGGCGCGGATCGGCCTCGGCCGCGGCCGCGGCCAAAGCCTTCGCGCCCTTCTCCTTCCTGGCCGGCGCAGCCTTCGAACGCCCGTCGCCCGGGCCGGAGCCGGCGCCCGCCAGCGACGGCCGCAGCGGCGGGCGCAGCGGCGCCGGGGTGGCCTCGCGCAGGCGCCGCAGACCGCGCCACTCGGCCACGGCGAACGCCGCCACGACGGCGGCCAGGGCCACGACCATGGCCATGCCGGCCCCGGTCAGAAATGGCCGCGCCAGCACGACGAGCGCGACGCTGCCGGCGACCCAGCCCACGTCGGCCACGATGACCGCCGCGACCACGCCCCAGCGCGGCCGCCCCAACAAGCTCACCAGGAACACGTCGACGCCGAACACGACGACCGCCGCGCCGACGATCAGCACGGCCGTCGACAGCGACACCGTCAAAATCGTGAAACAAGACCCCGGCCAAAGAGCCCGCCGCCAGCACCAGCACCAGCCCCGACAGCACCTAAAACTCGCCGTTCAACCGCAACGTCCGCCGCAGCGCCCGCGCTTGTGCATCCATGCCTCGATCTCCCGAGCTCATGCCATCCCGATAGGCTGCATCTTGGCCGCCGACGATCGATATACAATTACCTTCGGAGGTAATCCCGCAAGACCGCCGTCCTGCCGGCGGCTGCCGCAGCTGTTCGAGGTCGACGCGTTGCCCCAACCCCTGAAAGATGGCCTCGACCGGCGGGCGGTCGCGCGCATCGCGGGGGCGTTCGAGCGGGCCGAGCCCCGGTTCGACGCCACCGCGTTTCGCCGCGCCTGCGGGCGCGGGCTCGGTGGGCTGGCGTTGAAGGCGCGCGTCGTGCATATCGCGGCGGCGCTGCGCACCCATCTGCCGGCCGACTATCCGGCGGCCCTGGCGGTGATCCTGCGGGCCGCGCGGGACTGGCCACCGGCGGCGGACGATGCCGTGTTTCCCGAGTTTGCGGCGTGGCCGATGACCGACTTCTTCGGCCTCTACGGGCTTGACCATCCGGTGGCGTCGCTGGCGGCGCTCAAGCGGCTGACGCCGCTGTTTACGGCCGAGTTCGCGATCCGGCCATTCCTGGTCGCGCACACGGATCTCACGCTGGCGACGCTGGGCGGCTGGACCGACAATCCCGACGAACATGTGCGCCGGCTGATCTCGGAAGGCACGCGGCCGCGCCTGCCCTGGGGCGTGCGCCTGAAGGCGTTCCAGGCCGACCCGCGGCCGACGCTGGCGCTCATCGAGGGGCTGCGGGACGACCCGTCCGAATACGTCCGCCGCTCCGTCGCCAACCATCTGAACGACATCGCCAAGGACCACCCCGACACCGTCGTCTCGGTCTGCCGCCGCTGGCAAAAAAGGGCCGCCGCCGAGCATCGGTGGATCATCCGCCACGCCACCCGCACCCTCGTCAAGGCCGGCCACCCCGGTGCGCTTGCCTTGCTCGGCTACGACACCGCGCCGCGCGTCAAGGTGGAACGTCTGCGCCTGGCGCCAGGCACGCTGGCCATCGGCGGCGCGCTCGCGATCACGTTCCGCGTCGTCTCGACGGCGCCGCGGCCGCAGCGCCTCGTCGTCGACTACATCGTCCACCACCGCGGCGCCAACGGCGCCCTGCGCCCCAAGGTGTTCAAGCTCAGGACCCTGGACCTGGCGCCCCACGCGACCGTCGCGCTGACCAAGCGCCACGCCTTCAAGCCCATCACGACGCGCCGCTACTACGCCGGCACCCAGGCCGTCGAACTCATGATCAACGGCCGGAGCCTCGCCAAACGGACGTTTCGACTGACGGATGCTGGCTAGGCGACGTCGGAGAACACAACCACGGGCCGAACGCGTATCCTGTCCAGGCCCGCCAACCGCTGACTCTTGATATCCGACATGCCCGACACCCTGAGCCTGGCCGAAGCGCGCCGCATTGCCCTGGCGGCCCAAGGCTTCGGCCTGCGCGGCCGTGGCCGTGGCACGGCGGCCACTTGGCGGCGGATGGGGCCGACGATCGGGCGCCTCGGGCTGTTGCAGCTGGACTCCGTCAACGTGCTGATCCGGTCGCACTATCTGCCGCGGTTTTCGCGCCTCGGCGCCTATGACCGGGCGACGCTCGATGCCCGCGCCTTCGGGCCGGGCCGCCGGTCCCGAGCGCTGTTCGAGTACTGGGCGCACGAGGCCTCGCTGCTGCCGCTGGCCTTGCAGCCGCTGCTGCGCTGGCGCATGGCGCGGGCCCGGCGCGGCGACGGCATCTGGAAGAACTACGCCCTGTTCGGGCGCGAGCGCCGCGCGTTCGTCGACCAGGTGCTGGCGGAGGTGCGCGACCGCGGCCCCCTCGCCGCCCGCGAGGTGACGAACGGCGGCAAGCGGCGCGGCCCCTGGTGGGGCCGGCCCGAGGGCAAGATCGCCCTGGAGTGCCTGTTCTGGTGGGGCGACGTGACGACGGCGACGCGCCGCGGCTTCGAGCGGGTCTACGACCTGCCCGACCGGGTACTGCCAGCCGCGGTGCTGAACCAGCCGACGCCGCCCGAGGCCGACGCCCAGCGCGCCCTCGTCAAGCTCGCCGCCGGGGCGCTGGGCATCGCCACCGCGGCCGATCTGCGCGACTATTTCCGCCTGCCCGTGGCGGCGGCCAGGCGCGCCGTTGCCGAGCTTGTCGAGGCCCGGGCGCTGACGCCGGCGCAGGTCGCGGGCTGGCGCCAACCGGCGCACATCGCAGCGGACGCCCGCCTGCCGCGGCGGCTGCGCGGCCAGGCCCTGGTCTCCCCGTTCGACACGCTGGTCTGGGAACGCGCGCGCACCGAGCGCCTGTTCGCGTTCCGCTACCGCATCGAGATCTACACGCCCGCAGCCAAGCGCCAACACGGCTACTACGTGCTGCCGTTCCTGCTCGACGAGGCCCTGGTCGCCCGCGTCGACCTCAAGGCCGACCGCCAGGCCGGCGTCCTGCGCGTCCCCGCCGCCTATGTCGAGGCCAACGCACCCACGACCCGCGTCGCTGCCGCTCTCGCCGGCGAGTTGCACCTGCTGGCCGACTGGCTCGGGCTGGAACGGGTCGCGGTGGGGCGCCGCGGCGAGTTGACCGGAGCCCTGCGGGCCGAGGTCAAGGCGCGTTGATCACGATACCCGCCTAGGGGGCGGTCTGGTAGAGCTCCTCGGGCGCCGGGCTGTCGACGGAGCAGGCCAGCACGCGGCTGATCTGCGACAGCGGACGGCCGCTTTCGGCGCGCCAGGAGTTGAAAGCGTCCTGGGCGGCGCGCAGCCCCGACTTCGACTTCGGCGGCCTGTCGACGACACCCTCGCGCACCAGCGCCGCGCCGACGTCGCGGCTGATGATGAACGCGTCCTTGCCGAAGAACCGCAGGAAGTACTGGCCCGTCGTCCCGCCGAGGCGGCTGCCGCGCTTGTGCAACAGCTCCAGCAGGCCGACATAGTCCTCGACCGGCCAGGCGGCGAACGCCTTGGCCGCGGTGCCGTGGGCGTCGGCGAGCTCGCACAGCAGTGCCGCGTTGCCGCGCACCGCGGCAATCTTCTGGGCGTTGCGGACGATGCGCGTGTCCCGAGCCAGCCGCGCCAGATCGTCATCGGAGAACATCACGACGCGACGCGGCGCAAAACCCTCGAACGCGGCCTCAAAGCCGTCCCACTTGTTCTCGACCACGCTCCAGTTGAAACCGGCCTGGAAGACCCGCTTGGCCATGTCGGCGAGCCAGCGGTCGTCGCCGATCCTGGCCAGCGCCCGCGCCGACTTCGGCGTCGGCAGCAGGGCCTCCAGCGCCGCGGCCCCGCCCTTGCGCTGGGCGGCCATCGCAAAGATCTCATCGAACGAGCGCATGACCGGGGAAGCATAGCGCCAGGCTCACCCGGCTGTCGCGCCCTGGCGGAAACTCTGCTGTCGCGCCTCTGCCATGGCGCGCATCGCCAGGCTTGTTCGTTGCATCGACGGCCTGTCGGGCATACAATGATTGCGTTGCAAACACTTGGAGAGACAGGTGGCTGGGAACGCGAAACCGACGGTCACGCTGGCCTTCCGCGTGCGTCGCGAAAAGGCCGCGGCACTAGAGAAACTAGCCGAATCCACCGATCGCGACAGGTCGTGGCTGCTCGAACAGGCGCTCGACGCCTACCTGCTCAACCAGGCGTGGCAGATCGAGGCCATCGAGGAGGGTATCGCCGCGGCAGATGCCGGGGAGAAAGTATCACATGCGCGGGTTCGGGAGTGGCTCCTCAGCTGGGGCAAGGAGGATGAGCTTGAGCCACCGCGATGATTGTCGAGTGGACGAAACCGGCCGTCCGCGACCTCGTCGCGTTGCGCGCGTACATCGCCAGGGACAATCCGCGTGCGGCCGAGGAAACGGCCGCCAAGGTCATCGCAGCGGCGGAAGGGCTGGTCGTTTTCCCGGCCCGCGGCAGACCCGGCAGGAAACCCGCCACCCGCGAGCTCGTAATCACCGATACGCCCTTCGCCGCCGTCTACCGCGTGCGCGATGAAATCGTCGAGGTGCTTCGCGTCCTGCGCGGGGCGCGTCGCTGGCCGTGAAGCAATCTCAGCTCGCGGACACGCGCCTCTCCCGTCTGGACCGCTCGCCGTGACCCTCGGCCGGTCGGTCAGAAGGCGGCGAGCGCCGCCAGCGCCTCGTCGATGTCGGCCTCGGTATGGTCGGCGGAGATCTGGAAGCGGATCTCCTCGTCGCCGCGCGGCACGACGGGGTAGTTGAGGCCGGTCGCCAGGATGCCGGCGGCCCGCAGATGCGCCACCAGCGCCGACGTCTTCGCCGTGTCGCGCACGAGCAGCGGCACGATCGGATGCGCGCCAGGGATGGTCTCGAAGCCGAGCCGCGTCAGCCCGGCCTCGAAGCGCCCGGTCATGGCCTGCAGATGCTCCAAGAGGGCCCGCCCACGCGGCCCGTCGACCAGGTCCACGGCGGCGTGTGCCGCCGCTGCCTCGCCCGGCGTGATCGGGTTCGAATAGATATAGAACGGCGACGTCTCGCGCAGATAGTCGACGATCGTGGCGCTGCCGACGACGTAGCCGCCGTTGACGCCGAAGGCCTTGCCCAGCGTGGCGACCAGCAGATCGACCGGGCCCGAGGCGGTGTGCTCCTCGGTGCCGCGGCCGGTCACCCCGATCGCGCCGACGCCGTGGGAATCGTCGGCGACGACGATGACGTTCTCGGCAAAGGCATCGTCGTGGGCGTGGGCCGCGGCGATGACTTGGTCCAGCGGGGCATGGTCGCCGCGCATGGAGAAGATGCCGTCGGTGACGACGATGGCGCGGCGGCACGTCCGCGCCGCTTCGCCCAACTGCGCGGCAAGCGCGCCCATGTCGAGATGGGGATAGACGGACTTCACCTTCGGCCGGGCCAGCCGCATGGCATTGATGATGCAGTTGTGGTTGAGCGCGTCGCTGATGACCGCGGTCTCGCCGTCGATCAGCGGCACCAGCACGCCCATGATCGTCGCGTAGGCGGAGCTGAAGATCATCGCCGCCGGCCGGTCGTGGAACGCGGCGAGGCGCCGCTCCAGGGCCGTGTGCGGCGCCCAGGTACCGCTGATGAAGCGCACCGCGCCGGGCCCGGTGCCATAGCGCCGCACCGCCGCCTCTTCGGCCGCGATCAGTTCCTCCGTCAGCGCCAGGCCGAGATAGCCGTTGGCGTTCATGCGCAGGAACGGCCGCTCGCCCTCGCCTTCCAGCAGATAGCGCGGCCCCTTGCCAGCGGCGGCCGGCACGACGCCGACGAACACGGTCTCGCGGCCCTTGCGGCGCCCCGACGCGGCGAACTCGTCCAGGGCGCTGCCCAGCGCCTGTTCCAAACGGTCGTGGGGCATCGGGACCCTCCCGCGTTCGGGTTAGTGGATCAGGGCGCCGGCTTCACCCGCGCGCCCAGCTTATCGAGCATGTCCTTGGTCATCGCCGGCAGATCGTAGCGCGGCGCCCAGCCCCACTCCTTGCGCGCGGCGCTGTCGTCGAGGGATTCCGGCCAGGAATCGGCGATCGTCTGGCGCACCGGGTCGACCTCATAGTCGATGATGAACGCCGGAACATGCTTGCGTATTTCGGCCGCCAGCTCGTCCGGCGTGAAGTTCATGGCCGTCACGTTGAACGCGTTGCGGTGCGTCAGCACGCCGGCGTCAGCCTCCATCAGCCGGATGATCGCCGCGGTGGCGTCGGGCATGTACATCATATCGAGCCGCGTGTCGGGCTTCAGGAAGCAGCGGTAATGACGGTAGCGAATGGCCTGATAGAAGATGTCGACGACAAAGTCCGTCGTGCCGCCGCCGGGTAGCGCGACGTAGGAGATCAGGCCGGGGAACCGCAGGCCGCGTGCATCGACGCCAAAGCGGCCGTGGTAATAGTCGCACAACAGCTCGCCCGCGACCTTGGTGACGCCGTAGATCGTCGTCGGGCGCTGTACCGTGTCCTGCGGCGTGTGCACGCGCGGCGTCGACGGTCCGAACGCGCCGATCGAGCTTGGGAAGAACAGCGCGCAGCCGACCTGCCGCGCGACCTCGAGGATGTGGTAGAGGCCACCCATGTTGAGGTCCCAGGCGGCCTGCGGCCGCTCCTCGCCGACCGCCGACAGCATTGCCGCGAGGTGGTAGATCGTGCCGACGTCATGGCGGCGTACGACTTCCTGGATCTGCTCCGGCTTTGCGCAGTCGATCAGTTCGAACGGCCCGCCGGCGCGCTCCTGCCCGCCCGGCGTCGTACGGATGTCGGAGGCAACGATCGCGTCGGCGCCATAGTGCGCCCTGAGCGCCGGAACCAACTCCGAGCCGATCTGGCCCAACGCGCCGGTAACGAGGCTGGTCTTGATCGATTTGCTCCAGCGGACGGATCGCGGGGATCAGGCGGGTTGCCCGCCCGCGAACACGACGCGCTTCTACTGCCGCCGAGGCGGTCGTGTAAACCGTGCCGGAGATGCGGCGGTCACGGCGTCGGCGCGTCGGCCGCCACCAGGCCCTCGACCTTGAGATCGATCCACAGCGCCGCCGGGATTTCCACGGCCAGCAACTCCGCGGCCTGTCGGATATGCGCCGCCTTCTCGGTACCGACGACGATGCTCGCGACCGCCGGGTGAGCGGCCGAGAATTGCAGCGCGACGGCCTGCAGAGGCACGCCGTGGCGTTCACTTGCGGCCTTGATGCGCAGCGCCCGGTCGAGCCAATAGGGTCCTGTCTCGTGGCCGGCGATCCGGCGTACGCCGCGCGCCAGCGCTTTCTCGCGCCACGTCTCGTCCATCCGGTTGTAGTCGAAGAACGCCCGTGGCGAAGGCGCGATAAGGGCGCCCGAGTTGTAGACCCCGCCGATGATGATGGAGACGTTGCGCTCGACGCACAGCGGCATCAGATCGGCGAGGCTCGCATGGTCGAGCACAGTGTAGCGGCCGGCGAGCAGGAAACAGTCGAAGTCGCCCGCGCGGGCGAAGCGCGCCAGGACGTCCGTGAAGTTCATGCCGGCGCCGACGCCGCGGATCGTCCCTTCTGCCCGCAGCTTGGCGAGCGCCCGGTAGGCGCCAGACAGCGCTTCGTCGGCGTGGTCGTCGGGGTCGTGGATATGCGCGATGTCGATGCGGCCGACGCCCAGCCGCTCCAGGCTCTCCTCTATCGAGCGCATGACGCCGTCATAGGAGAAGTCGAATACAGAATCCTTTGGCGGCGCGTCCTTCCAGAACGGCACGGCCTCCACGTGCGCCGGCCGATCGGGCGCTTCGACGACAAGGCGGCCGACCTTCGTCGCCACCACGTAGGAGTCGCGCTCTTGGGTCCGCAGAAAAGCGCCGAGGCGCGTCTCGGACATGCCGAGGCCGTACAGCGGCGCCGTGTCGAACAAGCGGATGCCGGCGTCCCAGGCGCCGGCGAGCGTGGCGTGCGCATCCTCGGCGCTGATGCGATTGGGCCAGCCGCCGATCTGTACACAGCCCATGCCGAGCAGTGGCACCGCCAAAGCCGTTGTGCCGATACGCCGTCTCGCAAGGGAATCGAAGGCCATTGTCCGCTCCGGGGAAACAGTTGTTTGGGATCGGCAGATGCGACCAGGAACGCGCCGCCGCTGCTGCAAGCCGCACGAAGTTCGACTGGAACGCTCCCGTGATCAGCACGCTGTCGGCGTTCGCGTCGCGCCCACGGCCGAAATAATATTCGAGCTGATGGACCTTGTTGCCGCCGAAGACAAGGCCATTACAGTCGTCCCGCTTGGCCCAAAGACTTATCCACAGATCCGATCCTAGTGTGGACAACCGGTCGATTGTTGTCGGTGTATGTCCACCTGAGTCGGACCCGATTTCCTTGGACACAGAATTGGCTTAATCGAAGTGTCCAAGGAGGACCGGAACATGACCGATAATTTTGAGAAGAAAGTTGCTGTTGATGGGCCTGTGGTAAATGCGGGCGAGCTTGGCTCGTCCACGTTTTCCCCAGGCCAGGCTTTGCCGGCAGGCCCGCTGGGACTTGGCCAGCGATGGGCGGTGGCGCGCAAGCGTGAGGTCGTTCTGCGGCTTTTGCGTGACGAGCCGGTGCAACTTCTGTCGCGCCAGTTGGGCGTAGAGATCTTCCGGCTCGAGCAGTGGCGTGAGAAAGCGATCGGCGGGATCGACGCCTCGCTCAAGCAACGCAAGGGCGATCCGGTGCAGGCGGAACTGGATAGCGCCATGAAGCGGATCGGAGAGTTGACCATGCAGGTGGAACTGCTGGAGGCCAAGACGGAGACCTTCGGCCCTTTGGGGCGGCGGAGGTCGCGGCGATGAGTGCCGCCACCTCGCCCGGCACGGGTCTGGCCTACGGCCTGCGGCGGGTCTGCGCCGCCTGGGGCATGGCCCGCTCCTCGTTCTACGCCATGACCTCCGGCCAGCACGCCGAGCAGCCGCCGGCAAAGCGTCGGGGACCGAAGCCCGCGATCTCGGACCAGGCGCTGCTGGTGGCGATCGAAGCCGACCTGGAGGCATCGCCCTGGGAGGGCGAGGGCTACCGCAAGGTCTGGGCTCGGCTTCGGGTCTGTCGCGACATCCGGGTTGCCCGCAAGCGGGTGCTCCGCCTGATGCGCGAGAACAATCTGCTCTCGCCCCATCGCTGCCGCCGCCGTGGCGGCAATCCCCATGACGGTGAGATCATCACTCATGCCCCGAACCTCATGTGGGGCACCGATGGCGTTCGGGTGTTCACGGTGGACGACGGCTGGGGCTGGATCTTCACCGCCGTCGAGCATTGGAACGCCGAGTGTGTCGGCTGGCATGTCTGCAAGCGCGGCGACCGCTTCGCCGCCCTGCAGCCGATCTCCATGGGGCTTGCCGGGCTGTATGGCTCGACCGCGGCCGGCGCGGCTCGGGGGCTGGCCTTGCGGATGGATCACGGCTCCCAGTATCTGTCGGACCACTTCACCAACCAGATCAAGTTCTGGGGCATCCAGCCGTCCTACGCCTTCGTCGCCGAGCCCCAGACCAACGGCGTCGCCGAGCGGTTCAATCGCACGCTGAAGGAACAGATCATCCATGGTCGCATCTACCGCAACATCGCGGAGCTGCGGGACGCCGTCCGCGACTTCGTCGAACTCTACAATGCCCAGTGGATCGTCGAAAAGAACGGCTACCTGAGCCCCGCTCAAGCTCGTCAGGCGTGGCACGCCGCGATCTCAATCAGGCCCGCCGCGTGAGACAAACTTGTGTCCAAGGAACCGGGTGCGCTACAGGTGTATGTCCAAGCACGACGCGCGTGTGGGATCGCAGTCCGGGTACAGGTGCTTCCGGGTCAAACTCCCGGGCCACGGCGATCGAGCCTTCTCCGCCATTACTAATGGTCTGATCCGGGCGACCGCCGCGTGGTCCTTCGAGCGGACGCGGGCGCGCGAAGGACCACGCGGATTGGATGACCAGGCCACAATCGGTACGCGCATTAGGAGGCGCGGGCGGAAGCCGGCCAACGCGAACCGGAACCTGTCAACGACTTTGAGACACCGACGGTTTCTATTTACTGACTCGTTTCTCCTGTTGTGGAAGTGGCGGGTGGGTTGATCCAGACGGCTTCGGGAAGCGGGGCGGGTTTCGGGGTGCCGTGGACGAAGCGTTCGGGGTGAAGGGCCCAGGCGGCTTGCAGGGTACGTCCGCGCTGAGCCAGCACATCCGGTGCCCGGTGATGATGGACATCATCGGGGGTGAGCATCGCGATCCCGGCATGGCGGTGCTCGGTGTTGTACCAGGGGAGGAACGACCGGCAGAAGGCGATGGCGGCGGTAATGTCTTCGAAGCGCCCAGGGAAGCCGGGGTGATACTTCAGGGTCTTGAACTGCGCTTCGGAGAACGGGTTGTCATCGCTGACCTGGGGGCGGCTCAGAGAGCGGGTGACCCCGAGGTCGGCGAGGAGTTGGGCGGTACACTTGCTGGTCATCGGCGCGCCGCGGTCCGAATGCAGGGTGAGCACCTGGGGCTCGATGCCTTGCTTGAGACAGGTTTCCTCGATCAGCGTCGCGGCGAGCGCGGCGTTCTCCCGATCGGCAACCATCCAGCCCACGACGCAGCGGCTGAAGATGTCGAGCAAGACATAGAGGTAGAAGGACGTCCAGCGTTTGGGCCCCCGGAGCCGGGTGATATCCCAGGACCAGGTCTGGTTGGGGCCCGTGGCCACCAGCTCGGGCTTGGTGTAGCAGGGATGACTGCGCTGATTGCGCCGCTCTCGCACCGGCTGGTTCGCGGCCAGGATCCGGTACATCGTGCGCTCGGCGCACAGATACTGGCCTTCATCGAGCAGCGTCGCGACGACCTCGGCCGGTGACCGGTCGACGAAGCGCGGGCTGGCGAGCACGTCGAGGACGTGCGCGCGTTCGGACGCACACAGGGCCCGGGCGGGCGTAGGACGGGGCTGCTGATGCCCGGGAGCGGGCCTCTGACGACGGTAGAAGGAAGCCCGTGGCACCCCCAGCGCTCGGCACGCCGGCGCCACGCCGACCTGCGATGCGAGCGGCTGGACGGCCATCAGCAGTCCTTCCCGTGTTCGAGGCTGAATCCCAGCAGCCCGGCAACTTTTCCCTGGACGTCCAGGATCGTATGGGCGGTGTGCAGCTCCTTCTCCAGCCGAGCCACTTTCGCCTCGAGCTCGTGCACCTTCGCGCTGAGGGGGTTGCGCTCGGCGGGCTTCCGACCGCGTTTGCTCGGGGTCAGGCCTTGAAGCGACCCCTCACGCCGCGCCCTGCGCCATTCCGTCAGATGGGAGCTGTACAGCCCCTCGCGGCGAAGCAGCCGGCCCACCTCGCCGGGCTGCGTGCAGCTCTCTGCCTCCTCCAGAATCCGCAGTCGATACTGCGCGGTGAACTTGCGCCTCTTCGGCTTGGCCACGACCTCCGGGTCCGGCGTTGGCCGCGCGTGGCTGGCTCCGGCCCCGGGGGCCTCGTCGCGACGCTCCTCGACCCCCAGGGCCGGAGCGTCCATCTCTTGCAATGTCATCGATTCTCTCTCTGCGGTCATTGGTATTCACCTCCACCGCCCTACAGTAATTCCAAGGGGGGCCGGTGTCTCAGTGAGGTTGGCAGAGAGGGAACCGGCGAGCGCGAAACAGTTGCCTTGCGAATTCCAGTGTCGTTCCATTCGTTCGGCATATCGCAAATGCGTGTAAGAACACGCCCGTCGCCGATCAGTTTTCAATTGACACCATATTACGAACTCGGTACGAATTCGAATGTTTTCTGCCCATGCTAAGGAGGCTCATTGTGGCGAAAAAACCTAGAAAAACGAGACGATCACGTAACGGAATTGCCGAATCGAGTTTGATGAAGGGTCAGCTTCGCAAGCTCAATGCATTGCGCAAGTCGCTCGGAGACGATATTGCCAATAAGGCTTTTGCGGAATGGTACAACCGGTTCGGGTCGGATGCGCCCGACAGGAACAGCCAACTGATTGGCGAGGCACTCGAGAAGCTTGCCGCGGAACACAACATGACGTTTCCACGCGGCGGCTACATCGTAAAGCGCGGCCGTGGCCGGATCGTCGTGATGCCCGCCGCCGACTGACTCGATCAGCCCATACAATCAACAGGCGGGATGGTTCGATTCAACTGACGGATGGGAACCATCCGTCAGCATCGATCCGCCAGCGGTCCGTTCGAAGCAGGGGGCGGTAGAACGCGCCGCCTCGGGCGATCGTCATCGAGAGCGACCGAGTTGACGGCTAGACCGCGGCGGCTTTCGCGCCTCTGGAGGCGCGCTTGCGTTCGTGTTCGCGTAAAAACTTTTTTCGAATGCGGACCGATTTGGGCGTCACCTCGACCAGTTCGTCATCATTGATGAACTCAAGCGCATATTCCAGAGTGACGCGGATCGGCGGGGTCAGCAGGATGTTCTCGTCGCTCCCGGCGGCCCGGAAGTTGGTCAGCTGCTTCCCCTTGAGCGGGTTGACGATAATGTCGTTCGAGCGGGCGTGTATGCCGACGACCATGCCTTCATAGGCCGCGGCCCCGTGGCCGATGAACAGGCGCCCGCGCTCCTGCAGATTGAACAGCGCATAGGCCAAGGCCTTGCCGGCCGCCATGGACACGAGCACGCCATTGACGCGCTCGCCAAGCGGCGTCCGGACGCGCGCGCCGTAGTGCTCGAAGGCATGCACCATGAGACCGGTGCCGGACGTCGTCGTCAGGAAATCCGAGCGAAAGCCGACGATGCCGCGGGTGGGGATCAGGTAATCGAGCCGCACCCGCCCCTGTCCGTCCGGCACGATGTCGCGCAACTCGCCGCGCCGCGCGCCGAGCTTCTCCATGACGGCGCCCTGGTGCTGCTCTTCCACATCGACACTCAGCAGCTCCCACGGCTCGCAGACGACGCCGTCCACGGTCTTGAGGATCACCTCGGGACGAGAGATGGCGAGCTCATAGCCCTCGCGGCGCATGGTCTCGATGAGGACCGACAAGTGCAGTTCGCCGCGGCCAGAGACCTCGAACCGGTCGGCATGCGCCGTCGGCTCCACCCGCAGCGCGACATTGTGGATGAGCTCGCGGGCCAGCCGCTCGCGCAGATTGCGGCTCGTGACGAACGTGCCCTCGCGGCCGGCGAACGGGCTGTCGTTGACCTGAAACGTCATCGTGATCGTCGGTTCGTCGACGAGCAGTGGCGGCAGCGGCGCAACGTCCTGAGGATCACACAGGGTGTCGGAGATCTGCAGCGCCTCAAGTCCGGTCAGCGCTACGATCTCGCCGGCCACCGCTTCCGCGCGCTCGATTTTTTCGAGACCGTGGAAGCCCAGGATCTGCAGTACACGACCCTGACGCACGGCGCCGTCGGCGCGGGCAATGGCCACGGCATCGTTGCGGCGCAGACGGCCACGTTGGACCCGGCCGATGCCAATGACGCCAACATAGCTCGAATAGTCGAGGGCACTGATCTGCATCCGGAACGGGCCGGCGGCGGCGACCGGCGGCGGTGGCACACGCGCGACGATCGTCTCGAACAAGACGGTAATGTCGCCGGTCGACTTGTCGACCGCGTCATCGGGAACGTCGAGGCTCGCCCAGCCCCGCAGGGCCGACGCGAAGACGACGGGAAAATCCAGCTGGTCTTCGGTTGCTCCGAGACGGACGAACAAATCGAACGTCTGATCGACGACCCAATGGGGCCGCGCCCCGGGTCGGTCGACCTTGTTGACGACGACGATCGGATTGAGACCCTGGGCCAGCGCCTTGCGGGTGACGAAGGTTGTCTGCGGCATCGGCCCCTCGACGGCGTCGACGAGCAGCAGGACCGAATCGACCATCGAGAGCACGCGCTCGACCTCGCCGCCGAAGTCGGCATGGCCCGGTGTGTCGACGATGTTGATGTGCCAGTCACGCCACGCGATGGCCGTGTTCTTTGCCAGGATGGTGATGCCGCGCTCGCGCTCGAGGTCGTTCGAGTCCATGACGCGCTCGGTCAGCCCGGCACCGTGCTTCGCCAGCGTGCCGGACTGCCGCAGCAGCTGGTCGACCAGCGTGGTCTTGCCATGGTCGACATGGGCAATGATCGCAATGTTGCGCAGCGCGTTGACGGCGTCGGTCATTGGGCGGGTTATCCGAGGGGGCGGCCGGTCCAGGGCCGGCGGGTCGCAGATCGCTAACAGATGGGCGCTCTGCCAAAGGCGTGCAAGCCCCGCCTCGCCCCGCCAGATGCAAAGCCGCGGGACTGCCGATATGCGGACGATGGCAGCATGACGCGCTGGCCTCGGGGCATAATGTCCGCCGGAGTTGGCTAACCGTACCTGGAGCCCCAGCCCTGAACGCGGCGACCCGGTTTCACGAAACGGTCGCATCGGGGTCGGTCGCTTGTCGGGTCGCGCCTGTCGTGCCACGCTGGCTCCGCCCAGCGGAGAGGAGCGCGACATGAGCGAGCACAAATTCTGTGCCAATCTGGCCAAGGACGCGGCGTGGGAAGAAGGCCTGCGCGGCTTCTTCACCTATCGCGACCTCGGCATCCGCGACGCCACGGGTGGCGCCTTCAACGCCCACGTCGTCAAGCTGAAGGATCCGGCGAACACGCTGCGCGGCACCGGCTCACATATGCACGCGCTCGACTTCCAGATGATCTACATCCTCAAGGGCTGGATTAAATTCACCTATGAGGGCCAGGATGAGTTCACGTTCCGAGCCGGTGATTCCTGCCTGCAACCGCCGGGCATCGTGCATGACGAGATCGAATGCTCCGACGATGTCGAGCTGATCGAGATCACCGCACCGGCGGACTTCCGCACCGAAGCCGTCTAGCCGGCCAGAGCGCCCCTTCCGCCCCTCATGTCCGGCTTCGCGAGCTACCCGAGCCTGCGCGACAAGACGGTATTTATTACCGGCGGCACGTCCGGCATCGGTGCCGACTTCGTGCCGCAGTTCGCGGCGCAGGGCGCCAAGGTCGGCTTCATCGGCCGAAACGAGGCGGCGGCCGCCGCGGTCGTTGCCGAGGCAACGTCGCGCGGTCCTCACCAGCCGCTGTTCATCAGTTGCGACGTCGGCGACATCGACGCCCTGCGCGCCGCCATCGGCCGGACCGCCGATGCCTTCGGGCCGATCGACGTGCTCGTCAACAACGCCGCCAGCGACGACCGCCACAAGATGGAGGACGTCACGCCCGAGTACTGGGACGAGCGCATGAACGTCAATTTGCGCCACCATTTCTTTGCGATTCAGGCCGTCGCGCCGGGCATGAAGACCGCCGGCGGCGGCTCGATCATCAATCTCGGCTCGGTCTCGTGGATGAACAAGACGCCGTGGATGCCCGCATACACGGCGGCCAAGGCCGCAATCCACGGCTTGACCAGAACGATGGCGCGGGCGCTCGGGCCCGACAACATTCGCGTCAACTGCGTCGTGCCCGGCTGGATCATGACCGAGCGTCAGGAGACGCTGTGGCACAATCCGGAGACCGAGAAGCGGCGCGCCGCCGGCCAGTGCCTGCCGCGCAAGCTCTATCCGCCGGACGTCTCGCGCCTGGTGCTGTTCCTCGCCGCCGACGATGGGAGCGCCTGCACGTCCCAGAGCTACGTCGTCGATGGCGGCTGGGCCGGCCTGTAGCCCACGCAACTCCGCTACGGCAGATAGCCGCCGCCGCTGCCATGAATGGTTTGACCGGTCAGGTAGCCGCTGTCTTGCCGGCACAGTATGGCGACGACCGCCGCCACCTCTGCCGGCTGCCCAAGCCGCCCAACCGGGGTTGGGGATCTGCAGGAAACGGCGTCCCGCGTGGCCGGGCATCGGTCAACCTCCCTGATAATGAATTATGCACACAAGCGGCCTTTGTTCAACGCAGTTGACAGCCACCTCGCTGGGCTCATCTTTCTCTTTTGTATTCAATATATTACTGGCGTTTCCTCGAATTTCTATGCGACCGAGATCGGTATTGCATTTCGCATTCACAATGATAGCGTGACCACTGGTATGACGGCGAACACCATCGACCATCCCGCGGGCGCCGCCCCGGTCCGCCGCGCCGAGCCAGGCGATTCGGCGCTTGCCGCGCGGCTGGCCCGCGAGCTCGAAGGCGACGTCCTGTTCGATCCCTTCACGCGCGGCCGCTACAGCACCGACGCGTCGCACTACCAGATCGAGCCGATCGGCGTCGTCGTGCCGCGCGGTACGGCGGACGTCGCTCGTACGATCGAGATCGCCACCGACGCCGGCGTCCCGGTGCTGCCACGCGGCGGCGGCACCTCGCAGTGCGGCCAGACCGTCGGCGAGGCCATCGTCATCGACACCAGCAAGCACCTCGACGAGGTCGTCTCGTTCGCGCCGGTGGAACGCCGCATCACGGTCGGGCCCGGCATCGTGCTCGACCGTCTGAACGCCCTGCTGCGGCCGCACGGGCTGATGTTCCCAGTCGATGTCTCGACCAGCAGCCGGGCCACGATCGGCGGCATGACCGGCAACAACAGCTGTGGCGCGCGCTCGATCCGCTACGGCACGATGCGGGCGAACGTGGTCGCCATCGACGCGATCCTGGCCGATGGCAGCCCGGCCCATTTCGGCATCGTCGCCGCGGATGCGACGGACGACGGCTCCCGCCGCGCCGAGATCACGCGGCGCATGCTCGCGCTCGGCCAGCAGAACGCAGCCGAGATCGCGGCCCGGTTTCCGAAATTGCGGCGCCGGGTCGGCGGCTACAACATCGACGCGCTGGTGACGAACGAGCCGATCAACCTCAGCCACCTGCTCGTCGGCTCCGAGGGCACGCTCGCCTGTTCGACGGCGATCGAGCTGGCGCTGCAGCCGATCACGCCGCACAACGTGCTCGGGGTCTGCCACTTCCCGACGATCCGGGCCGCCATGGAGGCGACCCGGCACATCGTTGCCCTCGGCCCCGCGGCCGTCGAGCTCGTGGACCGGACGATGATCGACCTGGCACGCGACATCGCGCTGTTCCGCCCGATCGTCGACCGCTTCGTGCGGGGCGAGCCGAACGCGCTGCTGCTCGTCGAGTTCGCCGGCGAGGACGCCGGTGCGCAGCACCGCGCGCTGGCTGAGCTTGTCGACGTAATGGCCTCGCTGGGCCACGCGGGCGCCGTCGTCGAAGCGACCGATCGGGGCTTCCAGAAGGACATTTGGGAGGTCCGCAAGGCCGGCCTCAACATCATGATGTCGATGAAGGGCGACGGCAAACCGGTCTCCTTCATCGAGGACTGTGCGGTGCCCCTGGCGGATTTGGCCGACTATACCGACCGGCTCACCCGGGTCTTCCACAAGCACGGCACCGAGGGCACGTGGTACGCCCACGCCTCCGAAGGCTGCCTGCATGTGCGGCCGATCCTCAATCTGAAGCTCGAGGCCGACGCCCGGAAGATGCGCGCGATCGCCGAGGAGGCGTTCGCCATGGTGCGTGCCTACAAGGGCTCGCACTCCGGCGAGCACGGCGACGGCCTGGTCCGCTCCGAGTTTCACGAGGCCATGTTCGGCGGCCCCATGGTGCGGGCGTTCGAGGCGGTCAAGGACGCGTTCGACCCCGCCGGTGTGTTCAATCCCGGCAAGATCGTGCGGCCGCCGCGCATGGACGACCGCACCTTGTTCCGCTTCAAGCCGGGCTATGCGCCGGCGCCGCTGGAGACGGCGCTCGACTGGTCCGACTGGGGCGGCTTCGCCGGCGCGGCGGAGATGTGCAATAACAACGGCGCCTGCCGCAAGTTCGACGCCTGGCGTCATGTGCCCCTCGTTCCGGGCCACCCACGACGAACGGGACCTGACCCGCGGCCGCGCAAACACCCTGCGGCTGGCCCTCTCGGGCCAGCTTGGCCCGGACGCGCTGACGGCGGACGCCATGGCCGACACGATGCGGCTGTGCGTCGGCTGCAAGGCCTGCAAGCGCGAGTGCCCGGCCGGCGTCGACATGGCGCGCATGAAGGTCGAGTTCCAGCACCACTACACGAAGCGCCACGGCCTCGGCCTGCACGACCGGCTGGTCGCGACCCTGCCGCGATATGCACCGTGGGCCGCGCGGGTCCCCTGGCTGTTCAACGCGCGCGATCGCCTGCCGGGGGCGGCCGGCCTCAGCGAGCGGTTGCTCGGCCTGAGCGCCCGGCGCCCCTTGCCGGTCTGGCGCCGTGACCCGTTTGCACCGGGGGAGACGGTGGTCGGTGCCGCCGACGGGGCCGAGGTCGTGCTGCTCGCCGACACGTTCAACCGCTATTTCGAGCCGGAGAACCTGGACGCCGCGCTCGCCGTGCTGGTCGCCGGCGGCTACCGCGTACACCTGCCCAGGCCGGCCGACGGCGGGCGCCCGCTGTGCTGTGGCCGCACGTTCCTGGCGACCGGCCAGGTCGACGAGGCCCGTGTCGAGGCACGGCGCATGCTCGCGGCGCTGTCCGGCTTCGCGGACCGTGGCGTGCCGATCGTCGGCTTGGAGCCGTCCTGCCTGCTGACGCTGCGCGACGAGTACACGGCGATGTTCGCGCGCGAGCAGACGGCGACGCTTGCGGCGCGCGCCCAGCTGTTCGAGGAGTTCCTGGCCGGCGAGTCGGCGGCCGGGCGGCTGGCGCTGCCGCTGCGCCCGGTGGCCCACGGCCGTGCCCTGCTGCACGGCCACTGTCACCAGAAGGCCTTCGATGCGTTCGCGCCCGTACAGGCGGTGCTGGGGTTGGTGCCGGATTTGCACGTCGAGACCGTCGAGGCGACATGTTGCGGCATGGCCGGCGCTTTCGGCTACAATGCGGCGACGTATGACGTCTCGATGAAAATGGCCGAGCTCTCCCTGCTGCCCGCGGTGCGCCACGCCGACGTCGACACGCTGATCGTCGCCGACGGGACGTCGTGCCGCCATCAGATCCGCGACGGGTCGGGGCGCGAGGCCGTGCACGCGGCCCGCGTGCTGAGCCAAGCGTTGGCGGGCGCGCCATGACCAATGGTGCCAGGCGCAAACCAACGATCGCGTTCGACCGGCTGGATGAGGGCACGGCGCCGGCGGGCCCGATCGCACGGTCGAGCCTGCACGAGCAGCTGACGGCCCGGCTGCGCGACATGATCGTCGAGGGCGACCTGGCGCCGGGCGAGCGCGTCCCAGAGAAAGCGCTGTGCGAGCGCTTCGGCGTCTCGCGCACGCCCTTGCGCGAGGCGCTGAAGGTGCTGGCCTCCGAAGGACTGCTCGAGCTGCTGCCGAACCGCGGCGCCACGGTGGTCGGCCTGACCGCGGCCGACGTCGACGAGCTGTTCCCGATCATGGGCGCACTGGAAGGGCTGGCGGGAGAGCTTGCCTGTGCACACGTCACGGAGGAGGAGATCGCCGAAGTCAGGGCCATGCATTACCAGATGGTCCTGCACTACACCCGTGGCGAGCTGCCGCCGTATTTCCGCCTTAACCAGCAGATCCACGAACGCATCATCGACGCCGCCCGCAACCCGTCGCTCGCGCGCACGTACCGGGGCCTCGCCGGCCGGATCCGGCGGGCCCGCTATTTGGCGAACATGTCCAAGGCCCGCTGGGCCGAGGCCGTCGAAGAGCACGAGGCGATCCTCGCCGCGCTCGCCGACCGCAACGGCGCGCGCCTGGCGCAGATCCTCAAGGCGCACCTGCGCAACAAATGCGAGACGGTGAAGGAGTCGCTGCTCATGCAGCCGGCCGAGGACCGCCAGGAATCCGCCGGCAACTGACTAGCGCGAGCGGACGAAGGTTCGGATCAAGACGTCGTCGACGACCCCCGGCCCCAGCAGGCGCTCGCTGACGATCAGCAGGTGCTGCTTCAGCACCTCGTGATCGATCGTCAGCAGCCCGTTCGCCTCGGCCTCGGCCAGCGCGTAGAGCTCGGTCGTGTAGGCGTCGCGCAAGCGCACGTTGAGGGCCAGGATACGGTTCATATCGCGGCCGCTGTTGGACTCCAACGTGAACTCGGCCGTGATCTTGCCGTGCACCGCGTTGTCGCGAAACGTCGGGATCGTGATGGCCCTCAACTTGACGAAGTCCGGCGATTGAAAGAGTGAGAGCCTGGTCTGCTCCGGCGCCTTGGCAAGCGCGCCGTCTTCGCCCGGCGCCGGCTCGTCGTCACCGTACATGTACCATGCGCCGCCGCCACCGCCGGCCAACAGCGTCACCAGGACGAGCAGCTTCTTCAGCATGGCCGCACGCTACTCGACCCGTCAGCCGGCGTTCGAGTCGTGCACGCGCTGGATCAGCACGTCGCGAACGACCGCGGGCCCCAGGACCTGGTCGGTGACCCGCCTCAGGATCGCCTTGGCGGTAACCAGGTCCAGGCGCCCCTCGACGAACGGCGGCGGGCTCAGCTCGCGGAGATAGGCATCCCGCAACCGGGGCATATAGGCTGCTACACGTGCGCCGTCGCCACGTCTCGTGCCAAGCTCCAGCGTCAGCGAAAGAACGACCGTGCGAAGGTTGCCGGCCTCGTCGGTCGCCTGCACCAGGATCGGCTCGACGGCGACGAAGTCCTTGCTCGTTTCTTGGTCAACCCCGGTGGAACCGTCGCGCGATGGTTCGGAACTAAAACCGGCGGCCGAAACTGCCCCGGCATCCACGGCAAGCGCGCCGAGGCCGATCACGACCGCTGGCATCAGCGTGGCTAGAGAACATCCGGTTTAGACGGAATATCTTGCATTGACGAGGTAGTTTCTGCATTCGGTTGGAGAGAATTCATCGAGGGCGTTTCCAATTGCCCGCCAGAGGTCATCGACGGTTCTGGCGCCGACCTTGCGGAGAATGGCTTTGAGCTTGGCGAAGACCTGTTCGATGGGATTGAGATCGGGGCTGTAGGGCGGCAGGTAGAGCGGGGTTGCGCCGACCGCCTCAATGGCCTCGTGTACGCCGGCGACCTTGTGGGAGGAGAGGTTGTCCATGATGACGATGTCGCCCGCGGACAGGGTCGGGACCAGGGCTTGCTGGACCCAGGCAAGGAAGCTTGCGCCGTTGATCGGGCCATCGAAAACGCACGGCGCGGTGATCCGGTCGTGACGCAGGGCGGCAATGAACGTGGTTGTCTTCCAGTGGCCATGGGGAATGGCCGCCACCACCCGTTCGCCGCGCGGTGCCCGGCCATAACGCCGGGCCATGTTCGTCCGCGCCCAGGTCTCGTCGAGAAAGACCAGCCGTTCGGCAATCAGCCCAGGTTGCTCGTTGCGCCAAGTGGCTCGCGCCGCCGCGACGTCAGGGCGCTCCTGCTCGGCGGCGTGGGCTGTCTTTTTTTGCGACTCAGCCCCTGAGCCAGAAGAAAGTCGCCAAGCGTCGAGCGCTTCGCCTCGATCCCCTCGGCGGCCAGCAAGACGCAAAGCTCGTCAATGGTGATGTCGCAATTCTCCATCACCAGAGCCCGAATGCGATCGCCATGGGGAGCCAGTTTCGATTTCTTCCAGCCACCGTATTTGTCGGCTTTGATCGTGCCCCGCTGCTTCCAACGCTGCATCAGCTTCACAACAAAGCTGATGCTCACATCAAATTGCTTCGCCGCCGCATTGCGAGAGGTCCCCGATTCAACAACTCGAACAACTCGTTCACGAAGATCTTCCGAATAAGGTCGTGTCATCCATGGCTGGCCTCCTTTAACCCAGCTCATAGCTTGAATCACTTTTTGCGACCCTTGGGAATCCCCTTTTTGATTCTGTCTATGCCGGACCCGCTCTAGGGAGCGCGTAATCCAATGTGTCATCGCGCGCGCCCTTGTTGGTGGAGCCAGGCGGCGCGCCGGGCGCGATTGCTCGTTAACCGAACACGTGCCTATATCCGCTCGCGCCGGGGTTCAGCGGCCGGCCCTGCGCATCGAGCACCGTTACAGCCGCCTGACCGGGCCTGCGTCCAGCCGCCGTCCGACCGATCCGCCGCACATCGACGCCGACCCGGCGGGCCAGGGCGTCGACCCCGGGAGCCGCAGCGACCGGCGCGGTAAACAGCAACTCATAGTCGTCGCCGCCGACGAGCAGACTAAGCCGATTATGTTGATCTTCGGTTACCACTGCCGCGGCGGCAGGCGATATCGGCACATCGGCGAGCCGGACCTCGGCGGCGACATTCGAGGCCCGGCAAAGGTGGGTGAGATCCGCGATCAGCCCGTCGGAGACGTCGATTCCGGCCGTTGCCAGGCCCGGCAGCCCCTGTCCCAGGGCCAGTCGCGGGGTCGGCAGCTGGAGGCGCTCCAGCAGCGCTTCCCGTGCCGCGGCTTCGACGGCAAGCTGATCGCGGCGTAGCGCCAGCCCCAGCGCCGCGTCTCCTATGGTGCCCGAAACGTAAACGTCCTCGTCCGCCGCGGCGCCGTCACGCCGCAGCGCCCGCCCCGCCGGCACCCAGCCGAGCGCCGTCAGCGTCAACGTCAGCGGCCCGGGCGTGGCGACGGTGTCGCCGCCGACCAACGAGACATCGAATTCCCGCTGATCGGCCGCCAGGCCGCCGGCAAACGCGGCGACCCAGGCCTCCGACGTTCGCTCGGGAAGGGCCATCGTCATCAGATAGGCGGCGGGCGTCGCCGCCATGGCCGCAAGGTCCGACAGATTAACCCGCAAGAGCTTGCGCGCGATCAGGGCCGGCGGGTCGTCGGCCATAAAATGTACGCCCGCCACCATCGCGTCCGTCGTGACGACCAGCTCCGACCCCGGCAGCGGCGGCACGACCGCGGCGTCATCACGCAATCCCAGGGCGCCGGGGACCCGCGCCAACGGGGCCAGATGGCGGCGGATCAGATCGAATTCGTCAATCGGCGGGGCCATCGTCGGAAGCATCCAGATCGCCCGGCCTGAGGCGTCGCGCCAAGGCGTCGAGCACGCCATTGGCCATGCCGGGCTCGCGGCCACCAAAGAAGGCATGGGCCAGCTCGACATATTCGTTGATGACGACCCTGACCGGTACCTCGGGCCGGGTCGACAGCTCGTAGGCGCCGCACCGGAGAATGATCGACAGCAATATCTCCAGCCGATTTGCGGTCCACCCCTCGCTCAGTGCGTCGTCGATCAGGGCGTTGAAGTCGGCACGCCGGCGATGGGTCTCGCGGACGATGTCATGGAACAGGCCCTGATCCGCCGCATCGGCATCGCCGCCAGCGCGATGCTGCAAGATCTCGGCCGCGACGACATCGGCGTCGCTGCCCGTCAGCTCGATCTGATAGAGCGCCTGCACCGCCAGCAGTCGCGCCATCCGGCGCCGCGTCATGCTCGATGGCTGTCCGCTACTCGCGACCGGTGGCTCGTTTTCAGGCTCCATGCGGGCGACCGAGCTCACTGGCGCGCCGATGCGAATTGCTGTTTCAGCTTGATCATCTCGAGGCAGGCGCGGGCCGCCCCGCCACCCGTGTCGCGGCGTCCCGGATCGGCCCGCTGCATCGCCTGTCCCCGGTTCTCCACGGTCAGGATGCCGAAGCCGATGGCCAGGCCCCGTTCGTACGCCAGCGACTGCAACGCCCGTGCCGACTCGCCACAGACATGATCGTAGTGGCTGGTCTCGCCGCGGATGACGCAGCCGAGTGCGAGATAGCCGTCGAACGGCTGCTGCCCGGCCTTCGATCCAGCCGATCCGGCGGCAACGCTGATCGCCGCCGGGACCTCGAACGCGCCCGGCACCTGGAAGCGTTCGTAGCTCGCGCCGGCGGCGTCAAGCGCCGCCGTCGCGCCACTCACCAACTGCGCCAGCACATCGGGATAGAACGTCGCCTCGGCGACCATGACATGCGGGCCGGCCGCCATCTCAACGGTCCTCGACGGTCAGCGGCCGGGTCTCGACGACCCGCAGGCCGAAGCCCTCCAGGCCGACGATGGCCCGCTCTGCGTTGGCCAGCAGGATCATGTCGCGCACGCCGACGTCGAGCAGGATCTGGGCCCCGACGCCATAGTCGCGCAACTCGTTGACCGGGCGCTGCGGCTGGCTGCGCTGGCTGTCGATGCGATCGCTCAGTGCCGTCGGCCGCGGCTCGCGGATCACGACGATGACGCCACGGCCGGCCTCGCCGATCATGCGCATGGCCGCCTGCAACGTGCCGGCGCCCCAGGCGCCGCGATCGCCCAGTACGTCGTCGAACAGGCTGAGCGCGTGCATGCGTACGAGCACCGGCTCACTGCCCGCCACGATGTCGCCCTTGATCAGCGCGACATGCTCGGCGTACTCGACCTTGTTTTGGTAGATCCGAACCGTGAACTCACCGCCATAGACGCTGTTGATCGTCGTCTCGGCCAGCCGCTCGACGATCCGGTCGTGGCGCCGGCGAAACGCGATCAGATCGGCGATCGAGCCGATCTTCAACCCATGGAACTGGGCGAACTTCACGAGATCCGGCAGTCGTGACATCGTACCGTCGTCATTCATGATCTCGCAGATCGCCGACGACGGATTGAGGCCGGCCAGCCGTGCCAGGTCGACCGCGGCTTCGGTGTGACCGGCGCGCACGAGCACGCCGCCGTCACGCGCCGCGAGCGGAAAGACGTGGCCCGGCGTGACGATCTCCTCCGACGTGGTCGTCGGATTGATGGCGACGGCGACGGTGCGCGCCCGGTCCGGCGCCGAGATGCCCGTCGTCACACCTTCGCGTGCCTCGATCGAGACGGTGAAGTTCGTCTGCAGGCGCGATGCGTTGCTCTGCGGCATCAGCGACAGGCCAAGCGCCTCTATCCGCTCCCGTGTCAACGCCAGGCAGATCAGGCCGCGGCCATGTTTGGCCATGAAATTGATCGCCTCAGGCGTCGCCATCTGCGCCGGGACGATCAGGTCGCCCTCGTTCTCACGCCCCTCGTCATCGATCAGGATGAACATGCGGCCGTTGCGGGCGTCCTCGATGATCTCCTCGATCGACGACAGGTATGCCAGATCGTCGGCCGCCTGCGCGACCTGACCGGGGCTGACCCTGCGCAGGGACCGCCGTTGTTCCGTCATTTCATACTCCGTCGACCGCCGCTGGCCCGCGCGGCCCGAACTCCATTGCCAGTAACGTTTCCGGCACCCCCGCGCCGGCCGTTCGCAGGTCCCGTCTAGGCGCTCGCCGGGCGAATGGCAATCGCGTTGTCGCGGCCATGGCCGCTCAGCGGGCGTCTGTCCGTCGGTCCGCCCCGGCGCCCGACCGCACGGCCCGTCGCCGAACGGCCCAATGCACAGCCTGCCCGACGATCGTCATTGCCACCAGCACCCAGATCAAGTTGAGCAGGCGACCCTCCCAGAGCCGCGGCATGAGCTCGTAGACGAAGTGATTGACGAGCCCGACGGCGAGCGCCAGCCAGGTGAGCTTCATGACGACCGAGTTGATGCGCTCCAGCGCGCCCATCCGGGCCCTATCCTATTGGTTTGCTTCGCGACAGAACAGATTCGACATAGCGCGACAGGACGTCGACCTCGATGTTCAAGCGGGCCCCCGGCACGAGGTCCGCAAACGTCGTGTTGTGCCAGGTGTGCGCGATGATGTTGACCGCGAAGCGCCGGTCATCGACCCGGTTCACCGTCAGCGACACACCGTCGATTGCAATCGAGCCCTTGGCGGCAACATAGGGCGTCAGCTCGGTCGGCAGGTCGATGGCCACGGCGTGGCTGTCGCCCACCGGGTCCGCCGCGGCGATGGTGCCGACGCCGTCGACGTGCCCTTGGACGATGTGGCCGCCGAACTCATCGCCCGCACGCAGGGGCCGCTCCAGGTTGACGCGGCCGCCGACCTGCCAGCCGCCGAGCGTCGTGCAGGCCAGCGTCTCGGGTGACACGTCGGCGGCGAACCAGCCGGGCCCTTTAGCGACAACCGTGAGGCACGTGCCGCTACAGGCGATGGACGCGCCGATGGCAACGGTTGCCATATCGTACGCCGTGTCGATCGCAATGCGTCGCCGTGACTCGTCGCCATCGACTGCGCGAACGCGACCGACATCGGTGATGATCCCCGTAAACATGCGCCCTCATACCCGTTCGTAGGTCTCCAGCACGTCGTCGCCGAGCGCCAGCCACGACCGGCGCGCAAACCGCGGCGCCGCCCCCGGGTCGGTCACGCCCAAGGCCTGCGCCACCGGCAGGCCGTCACCGCCGATCAGGCTCGGCGCCCGAAACCAGGCGATGCGATCGACCAGATCGGCCGCCACAAGCGCCGCCGTGATCTGAGCCCCGCCTTCGACGAGCAGGCGCGTGAGCCCCCGCTCGCCAAGCTGCAGCAGGGCCACGGCCAAGTCGACGCGGCCGTCCGCGGCCGCCGGCACACTCAACACCTCGACGCCGGCGTCGCGCAACGGCGCCGCGTTCTTCGCGCCGGCCGGCGCCGTGGTCAACACCCAGGTCGGTCGGCGCCCGGTCTGTGTCGCCACGTTCTGGTCGGGCGTCAGGCGCAGCCGGCTGTCGACGACGATGCGCACCGGCGAGCGCTCGCCGAGGCCCGGCAGCCGGCAATCGAGGCGTGGGTCGTCGCGCAGGGCGGTCTCGCTGCCGACGAGGATGGCGTCATGCTGGGCCCGCAACAGATGCGCCCGCGCGCGTGCCGCGGCGCCGGTGATCCATTGCGACGCCCCGGTCGCCGTCGCGATCCGGCCATCGAGCGTCGTTGCGGTCTTCACGGTCACGAGTGGCCGGCCCAGACGCACGCGCATGAGGAACCCCGCATTGAGGTCCCGGGCCGTCGCCTCCGCGACCCCGGTGCGCACGGTCAGCCCCGCATCGCGCAGGCGGGCCAGCCCGGCGCCCGACACGCGCGGATCGGGGTCCTCGCAGGCGACGACGACGGTCCCGATCCCGGCTTCGATCAATGCTTCGGTGCACGGCGGCGTCTCGCCGCTATGGTTGCAGGGCTCCAGCGTCACATAGGCGCCCGCCCCGGCCAGCGCGGCGGCGCCGTTCGCCGCCGCCGCCCGTGTCAGGGCTTCCGTTTCGGCGTGCGGCCGGCCGCCGGGCTGGGTCCAGCCGCGCCCGAGCACCCTCGGCCCTCGGCCCTCGGCTGCCGGCGCGACGATGACGCAGCCGACCGCGGGGTTGGGCCAGACATTGCCGAGGCCGCGGCGCGCCAGCGACAGGGCCGCTGCCATGAATTGTGCGTCGGCGGCGCCGCTAGTCGTCGGCACCGGCGAGCTTCTGGTCGCCGATGAACTCCTCGAAGTCCTTGGCCTCGCGGAAGTTCCGATAGACCGAGGCGAAGCGGACATAGGCGACGGAATCGAGGTTAGCCAACGCGTCCATCACCATCTCGCCGATCCGCGCCACCGGCACGTCGGTCTCGCCCGAGGACTCCAGGCGCCGCACGATGCCGCTGATGACGCGTTCCACGCGATCGGGATCGACGGGCCGTTTGCGCAGCGCGATGCGCATCGACCGCTCGAGCTTGTCGCGGTCGAACGGCACGCGCTGGCCGCTTTTCTTGATGACGGTCAGGTCGCGCAGCTGGACCCGCTCGAACGTCGTGAAGCGGCCGCCGCAGTTCGGACACGATCGGCGGCGGCGGATCGCCGTATTATCCTCGGTCGGCCGCGAGTCCTTGACCTGCGTATCCTCGTTGCTACAGAACGGACACCGCATCGCTTACCCCCGGCCGCCATCGCCTAACAGGTTCGAATAGATCGGAAAGCGGCCGCACAGCGCCTCGACCCGCGCCTTGACGCCGGCCTCGACGGTGCCGTCGCCATCCGGGCTTGCCGCCAGGGCATCGAGCACCTCGGCGATCAGCTCGCCGACCTCGCGGAACTCGGCCGGCCCGAAGCCGCGCGTCGTGCCGGCGGGGCTCCCAAGCCGCACCCCCGACGTGACCGTCGGCTTCTCCGGATCGAACGGCACGCCGTTCTTGTTGCAGGTCAGGGCGGCTCGCTCCAGCGCGGCTTCGGCCTGTTTGCCGGTCAAACCCTTCGGCCGCAGATCGACGAGCAGCAGGTGAGTATCCGTTCCGCCCGACACGATATCGAGGCCGTGGCGCTGCAGCACGTCGGCCAGGGCACGGGCGTTGTCGACGACCGTCTGCGCATAGGCCTTGAAGTCGTCGCGCAGCGCTTCGCCGAACGCCACCGCCTTGCCGGCAATCACGTGCATCAGCGGCCCGCCCTGCAGGCCGGGGAAGACCGCCGAGTTGATCCGCTTGCCGAGTTCCCCATCGTTCGACAGGATCATGCCGCCGCGCGGGCCACGCAGCGTCTTGTGGGTCGTCGTCGTCACGACGTGGGCGTGCGGCAGCGGGCTCGGATGCGCCCCGCCGGCGACGAGGCCGGCGAAATGCGCCATGTCGACCATCAGATAGGCGCCGACGCTGTCGGCGATCGCACGGAAGCGGGCGAAGTCGATGACCC
This sequence comes from Alphaproteobacteria bacterium, assembly GCA_965261585.1. Lineage (GTDB taxonomy): Bacteria > Pseudomonadota > Alphaproteobacteria > UBA6615 > UBA6615 > CBDHDN01. The sequence goes on along the minus strand of CBDHDN010000015.1, from coordinate 116,210 downwards.
GCGGATAGGCCGAGCCGCCGGCAATGATCATCTTCGGCTTGTGTTGCTGCGCCAGCGCCGCGACCTCGTCGAAGTCGATCCGCGCGTCCTGACGCCGGACGCCGTACTGCACCGCCTTGAACCACTTGCCGGAAAGGTTCGGCGGGGCACCGTGGGTCAAGTGGCCGCCGGCCGCCAGCGACATCCCCATGATCGTGTCGCCGGGCTGCAGCAGCGCCATGAAGACCGCCTGGTTCGCCTGCGCGCCGGAATGGGGCTGCACGTTGGCGAACGAACAGCCGAACAGCGCCAGCGCGCGCTCGATCGCCAGGCGCTCGGCAACGTCGACATATTCACAGCCGCCATAATAGCGCCGGCCCGGATAGCCCTCGGCGTACTTGTTGGTCATGACGCCGCCAACGGCTTCCAGGACGGCGCGCGAGACGATGTTCTCCGAGGCGATCAGCTCGATCTGCGTCTGCTGGCGCACAAGCTCGTCGCGGATAGCCGCGGTGACGGCCGGGTCGGCGGCGCCCAGGCCTAGGCCGAAGTAGCGCCCGGCGTCGATGTGGGGCGTTGGCCCGGCCACAGTGGGCGCTGGGGTTCTCTTGTCCTGCGGCGTTGCCGCCGAAACCGACTGTTCCATGACCGGTCTATCCCAGCTTACGGACGCGCTGCGTGTGGCGCCCTGCTTCGAACTCCGTTGCCAGGAACGTCTTGAGACAGTCCCTGGCGACCTCCAACCCGACGACGCGGGCGCCCAACGCAAGCACGTTGGCGTCGTTGTGGGCGCGGGCCAGCCGTGCCGTCGTCGCATCGTGACAGACCGCGGCGCGGACGCCGCCATGGCGGTTCGCCGCCATTGCGATCCCGATGCCGGTGCCGCAGACGATGACGCCGCGCGTGGCGCGGCCGTCCGTGAGCGCGCCGGCGACCGCGCGAGCAAAATCCGGGTAGTCGACGCGCTCGAGACTTCCCGTGCCCAGGTCCAACACCGGGTAGCCGGCCTGCTCAAGCTCGGCCCTGAGCACTTCCTTGAGCTCGAAACCCGCATGATCGGCAGCCACGGCAATCGTTTCCTTGGTCATCGGCTGACATCGGCATGTTTGGTGTGGCGATTGGGCCGGACGTTACCATATCTCGTCGCGACCTGCCAGCCTGACCACTACCTGTCGGGTCGCACTCGGTCGGCGGCGGGCCACCGAGTTGGTCACCGAAGCGGTCGTTCATACTGTTTTCTCTGGTCTGACTGGCGCCCGCAACTTGCGTGAGTGCTTTCACACCACTAGCTTCACACGGTGAAAGACTTCATTACTGGGCAGAGATTTGCTTTCGTCTTGACACGAAGCAATGCGCATGCAATGTGAATGGAGTATCTATATTTGGTTTCAACAGGGACAAGCATTATGGCCGATGAAGCAGTGGTGGAGAGGGCACCACAGGGGGAGCTCTTGCAGATGACCACCGACTTGGTGGCCGCCTATTTAGGGAATAACGCCGTCTCGGCGGCACAGATCCCGGATGTCATCAAGTCGGTCTATTCTAGTCTGACGTCACTCGACGGCGGCTCCGGCACCAAGCAGCAGCTGCAGAAGCCGGCGGTTTCGGTCAAGAAGTCGGTGACACCCGATTACATCGTTTGCCTCGAGGACGGCAAGAAGCTGAAGATGCTGAAGCGCCATCTGCGCACCACATACAGCCTGACGCCCGACGAATACCGGGCGAAGTGGAGCCTGCCGGCGGACTATCCGATGGTGGCGCCAAACTATGCGAAACAGCGCTCCGCCTTCGCCAAGAAGATCGGGCTTGGCCGGCGCACCCGCACCGGCGGCGCTCGCCGCGTCGCCCGCTAGCCGCCGCGGGCGGCCCGGCAAGCCACGCGCCCCGGTACGGCCTGACGCCGAGCGGGCGAGCGCGTGAGCCTCCTCGCCGTTCGCAGCGTCTATGGCGGCTATGGCGGCGTCGATATCCTCAATGGTACGACCATCGATGTCGCGGCGGGTCAGATCGTCGTCATCGTCGGGCCGAACGGGGCCGGCAAGTCGACACTCCTGAAAGCCGTCTTCGGTCTGGTGCATGTCCGCCAGGGCGAGGTGACGCTGGCCGAACGGCCGATCACGAACGCAAACCCGAATGAGCTCGTGCCCCTGGGCATGAGCTATGTGCCCCAGGAACGCAACGTGTTTACCTCGCTCAGCGTCGAGGAAAACCTGGAGATGGGTGCGTTCACCCGGCGCGACGACTTCGCCGACGACCTGGCCAAGGTCTACGACATCTTCCCGCCGCTGAAGGAGCGCCGCCGTCAGGCCGCCGGCTCGATGTCCGGCGGCCAACGCCAGATGGTGGCGATCGGCCGGGCGCTGATGGTGCAGCCTCGGCTGCTGATCCTCGACGAGCCCACGGCCGGCCTGTCGCCCAAGTTCATGGACCTGATCTTCGAGCGCATTCTCGCCATCAACGCGCTCGGCATCAGCATTCTCATGGTCGAGCAGAACGCCAAGAAGGCGCTGGCTGTCGCCCATCACGGCTATGTCCTGACCATGGGGCAGAACCGCCACGACGACACCGGCCCGAACCTGCTGGCCAACCGCGAGGTCGCGGAGATGTTCCTCGGCGGTTAGGCCGCGCCTTCTCCACGGTCTCACCCTTCGACAAGCTCACCCTTCGATATCGCCTTCGACAAACTCACCCTTCGACAAGCTCAGGGTGAGGATCAGCGTTGACTCCCTTATGCTGAGCCTGTCGAAGCATGTGGGCCGGGTGCCCGGCTAAGCCAGCGTGCCGCCGCGTTTTGGCGACTGTGGCTGGCGCTTGTTCAGCACGTATTTCAGCTTGCGCAGCACGGTCTGCTCGAGCACCGCGTCGCCGGCGCTCGGCGGCCCGACAATCGACACTTCGGTGAGCGTCACCGGGTCGATGGCCGACACCTTGACCGCACCGCCGATTTGCCAGAACTCGACGATGAAGCCGCCGACGCGTCTCTGCTTGTCCGACCGTTCGGCCATCGCCGCTGCTTGCCCCATTTCGCCCGCGCCGGCAAGGCTGTTCGAGCGCCGAACGGGTTATGGGTCTTGGGTGGTCGAGTGGTACAGTAAGCCATGCCGAGTGAACATGGCCCGACGCAGCCGACCACGCCTCCATGGGGTTGAGCGTTGCCGCCATTTATGTCGGCGCGGCGGTTGCCGAGATCGCCGGCTCGTTCGCCTTCTGGGCCTGGCTGCGCCTGGGACGCAGCATTTGGTGGGCCGCCCCTGGCCTCGTTTCGCTGGCCGTGTTCGCGTTCCTGCTGACCCGCATCGACGTGAACCTCGCCGGCCGCGCCTACGCGTCCTATGGCGGCGTTTATATCGCCGCGTCGCTGCTGTGGCTGTGGGCGGTCGAGGGGATGCGGCCCGACCGGTGGGACACGATCGGCGCGACGGTCTCCGTCGTCGGTGCGGCGATCATCCTGTTCGGGCCGCGCACCGGCACGTGAGTGGTTCGTGCGGCCCTAACCAACTCGCCCTAATAATCCGCCACGCGGGTAATCCGCCACGCGGGTAGTCCGCCACGCGCGGGCCGCCGCGCAGCGACAGCCGAGGAACAGGCCATGACCGCCGCCGAACACACGCCCGCCAAGCCCAGCAGCGCCGCGTTCCAATGGGACGACCCGCTGCTGCTCGAGGATCAGCTCAGCGAGTCCGAACGCATGGTGCGCGACACCGCGCGCGGCTACTGCCAGGACAAGCTGATGCCGCGCATCCTCGAGGCCAACCGGCACGAGCGCTTCGACCGCGCGATCGTCGACGAGCTCGGCGCCCTCGGCTTGCTCGGCTCGACGCTGCCGGAGGCCTATGGCTGCGCCGGCGTCAACCATGTCAGCTATGGCCTGATCGCGCGCGAGATCGAACGCGTCGACTCCAGCTATCGCTCGACGATGTCGGTGCAGTCGTCGCTCGTCATGTGGCCGATCTACGCCTACGGCACGGAGGAGCAGCGCCGTAAGTATCTGCCCCGGCTGGCGACGGGCGAGCTCGTCGGCTGCTTCGGCCTGACCGAGCCCGACCACGGCTCCGATGCCGGCGCCATGAAGACTCGGGCGGCCAAGACTGCGGACGGCTTTCGCCTGAGCGGGGCCAAGATGTGGATCACGAACTCGCCGATCGCCGACGTCTTCGTCGTCTGGGCCAAGGACGACGAGGGCGTGATCCGTGGGTTCCTGCTCGAAAAGGGCATGGCCGGCCTGTCGGCGCCGAAGATCGAAGGCAAGTTCTCGCTGCGCGCCTCGGTCACCGGCGAGATCGTCATGGACGACGTGGCGGTGCCCGCCGCGAACCTGCTGCCCGGCGCGCGCGGCCTCGGCGGCCCGTTCGGCTGCCTCAACAAGGCGCGCTACGGCATCGCCTGGGGCGCCCTGGGCGCGGCCGAGTTCTGCTGGCACGCGGCGCGCAGCTACACGCTGGAGCGGACACAGTTCGGCCGGCCCCTGGCGGCGACCCAGCTGGTGCAGCGCAAGCTCGCCGATATGCAGACCGAGATCACGATCGGCCTGCAGGCCTGCCTGCGGCTCGGCCGGCTGCTCGACGATGATGCCGCGACGCCGGAGATGATCTCGATGCTGAAACGCAATTCCTGCGGCAAGTCCCTCGTCATCGCCCGGGTCGCCCGCGACATGCATGGCGGCAACGGCATCGCCGACGAGTATCACGTCATCCGCCATGTCATGAACCTCGAGGCCGTCAACACCTACGAGGGCACGCACGACATCCACGCCCTCATCCTCGGCCGTGCCCAGACCGGCCTGCAGGCGTTTTCCGGGTAGCCATCAGCCCGCGAAGATCGCCTCCAGCGCCGCGCGCATGACGGCCGCGTCGGGTGTGACGCCGGTCCAGTACTCGACGCCGATGGCGCCCTGCGCCACCAGCATGCCGAGGCCGTCGATGACGGTGCAGCCGCGCGCTTCGGCGTCGCGCACCAGCCGGGTGCGGGGCGGATTCGGGATCACGTCGGCGACGATCATGCCTTCGCGCAGCGTCTCGACATTGAGCGCCAGCCGCGCCTCGACGTCCGGGTAGAGGCCGATCGACGTCGCGTTGACGACGATGTCGGTGTCCGGCGCAATGTCGACGGCGCCGGCCCACGGAACGAACGAGGCGGCAAACTCCGGCGCCTGTTCCTTGACCGGCCCGTTCAGCAGCGCGACGAGCTCCCGGCCGCGGTCTTCGCTGCGGTTCACCACGGTCACCCGGCGCGCACCGGCCAGCGCCAGCTCGACCGTGATCGCCCGGGCCGCGCCGCCGGCGCCGAACAGGACGACCGTCTTGCCGGCCGGATCGGCCAGCGCCCGCAGCGTCTGCACGAAGCCCTTGCCGTCGGTGTTCTCGCCGATGAACTTATCGCCGCGCCGCACGACACAGTTGACGGCGCCCATCAGCGCCGCCGATTCGCCGAGCCCGTCGAGATGCTCGATCACGGCGACCTTGTGCGGGATCGTGCAGAGCCCATGGCCCGTGCGCCGGCGACGGCGGCCGCCAAGTCCGCCGCGGCGACCTCGATCGTCAGGTAACGCCAGTCCAGGTGGTGGTGGCGAAAGGCCGCCTCGATCATCGCCTGCGTCGGGTTCTCGGCGATCGGCTTACCGAACGCCGCCACCAGCTCCTGCTTGAAATTCAGCTCGGCCATGCCGCCCCCTTAGATCCTCGGATCTCAGATCCTGTCGCCGCCCTGCAGCGGCGCAAACTGGACGTCGAGCACGCGGGTCTCGCGCAGCGTCCCATTGTCGCGCTTCTCGACGATCGTCAGCACCTGCGGCCCGTTCAACGGCCCCAGCGGCAGGACGAGCCGCCCGCCCGGCTTGAGCTGTGCCAACAGCGGCGGCGGGATATGGTCGACGGCCTCCTTCAGCAGGATCGCGTCGTAGGGGCCATTACGCCGCCAGCCGTAGTAGCCGTCTTCGGTAAGCGTGTGCACGTTGTCGTAGCCGAGCGAGCGCAGCCGTGCGCTGGCCTCGAGCGCCAGCGGGCCGACGACCTCGACGCTGTAGACCTCGGCCGCCAGCTCGGCCAGCACGGCGGCCTGGTAGCCGGCGCCGGTGCCGGTCTCGAGTACGGCGTCGGTCGGCTCCAGCGCCAGCAGCTGGGTCATCAGCGCGACGATGAACGGCTGCGAGATATTCTGGCCATGGCCCAGCGGCAGCGGCCGATCGATGTAGGCCAGCGCAACCAGCGGCTCCGGCACGAAGGCATGCCGCGGTACCTTTTTCAGGGCGTCGATGACTGACGGGTCGAGGTGCGCGACCCCGGTTTCGCGTTTCGTCAGCTCGATCTGCAGCTGGATGATCCGCACCATATCGGCGCGTGGCTCGGCAAACCGGTCGACACCGTCCGCGCCATTGTCGGCGGCGTGCCCCGGCCCGGCCCCGAGTGACAGCACAGCGACGATAAATGCAAATCGGACAATCCTCATGGCTGCAATTAGGCCACAAGACGTGACGTCACGAAAGCCCGCGGCCCGCGCCGGGCCGGCCGGTGCGGCTCAGCAGCGCTGAACCGGAACCGCGCCGACGATCAGAGCCGGGGCCCGGGCGTTTGCACGCGTGGCGGCCGGCCACTAGGATCGCCGGCCACCGGGCGCCCTGGCCCGTGACCCGCAGCACCGGCAGGAGGCGGCGATGGCCGCGACAATCCGACCGGGCGACGACGACGTCCTGCTGGTCGTCGACGTCCAGCTCGATTTCTGCCCCGATGGCGCCCTTGCGGTCGTCGACGGCGACGCCGTCGTGCCGGTGATCAACCGCCTCGCCGGCGCGTTCGACCATGTCGTGCTGACCCAGGACTGGCACCCGCCGGGGCACTCGTCCTTCGCCTCGTCGCATTCCGGCGCCGAGCCGTTCGGGACCATCCGTCTGGCCTATGGCGAGCAGACGCTGTGGCCCGACCATTGCGTGCAGGAGACGCCGGGCGCGCGCTTCCACCCCGAGTTGGCGATCCCCCATGCCGAGCTGATCCTGCGCAAGGGCTTCCGTCGGGCCATCGATTCCTACTCGGCGTTCTACGAGAACGACAAGAAGACCGAGACGGGGCTGCGCGGCTATTTGCGCGAGCGCGGCTTCCGGCGCGTCTTTGTCGCCGGCCTGGCGCTGGATTTCTGCGTGCGCTTCTCGGTCGAGGACGCCCACCGGGCGGATTTCGAGACGGTCCTGATCGACGACGCGTGCCGGCCCGTCGACCTCGCCGACAGCCTGAGCGCCGCCGAGCAGTCGTTCGCCACATTGGGCATCACGCGCATGCAAAGCGACGAAATCGGCCACGCGGCGCTCACAGACCAATAGCTGGATGGGTCGATTCAGCTGACGGATCGGGACCATCCGTCAGCATCGATGTATTAGGGATGCCGGCCCGGCGGCCATCCCGCCTCACATTCTCGGGAGCAGCCGGGTCGACACGTTCTGCCGAAACCTATACTCACAGTGGGATTCCGGTGGCTGCACGCGGACCGGCCAGGGCTCGCGCCTTACGCAGAGTTTACGTTCGTCACGTATTCATGAGGGTCACGGACAGCCGCCCGGAGTGCGCCCCGATGGACTATGACCGCGACAACAGTCCCCAGCCGCAACGCGACCTCGCATCGACGTGGGGCATTGCCGTACTGGTGATTCTGGTGATGTTCGGGGTGTCTGTGTTCCGCTCGGTTGCGCTCGACCCCGGCGAAGGCGATGTCTACGTCGCCTCGGAGGATGAGGGCGTGCCCCGCCAGCTGCCGCGCCCGGAGTTCGAACTCGACCTCGACCCCTGAGCAGCGGCCACGTCCTCCCGGATCATGTCGCCTGACGAGGCTGCCTTGGCAGCCCCGTGCGCTATTATGCGGCCGCCAGTCCGACAAAAGGGGGAGCCAATGGACCACCTGCCGCTGATGGCCCGCTTCAATGCCTGGGTCAACCGGCGCATCTACGATGCGACCGCCGGCCTGCCCGATGCCGCATACCGGGCCGAGCGGGGCGCCTTCTTCGGCTCGATCCACGGGACGCTCAATCACATTCTCGTCGTCGACCGCTTGTGGCTCGGCCGCATCGCCGGCGTCGATCACGGTATCCGAGCGCTCGACCAGATCCTGTGCGACGACTTCGCGACGCTACGCGCGGCGCGCGCGGCGGAAGACGGGCGGCTGATCGAGCTGGTGGACGGCCTCGATGCCGACGCACAGCGGGCGCCGGTCCGCTACCGCCGCATGATCGGCGAGGGCATGCAGGAGGCACGGGCCGACCATATCCTGATCACGCTGTTCAACCATCAGACCCACCATCGCGGCCAGGTCCACGCCATGCTGACCCAGGCTGAGGTTGTCCCGCCGCCGCTCGACGTCATGTTCTTCCTCGAAGAGACCGGCGACTGCGGCCCGCCCGGCACGATCCGCGGCTAGCCCGGATTTCTCACAGCGGGATTGGTGGTGGCCGAGAGCCAGTTCATCTTGGGCACTGTTGATGGGTTGCTGTGAAGCAGGCAGTCTGGAGGGTTCCGCCGGCTGCTGGCGGTGGTCTGAGGCTGGAGTTGATCCTGTGTGGTTGACGGGACGGGCGGAGGCCGGCTGCTGGGGTCAGCCGGTGGCGTTGCATAATCGATGGTGAGCCAGGCGGTATTCCTGCTGGTAGGGGAACGAAGACGCCATTGCGAACTTGACGCGGCGGACGGAGCGGCGCACCTGGGCGCCGATCTTCAACAGCTTCAAGCGGATGGTGCCGCAGGTGGCGCGGGCGAAGCGGGTGTGCTTGAGGGCGATGCGGCGCAGCGCGCAGAGCAGCGCATAGGCCATGGCGGCGAACCACAAGCGCAGCTGGTTGGCCCGCATGGTGGCAGCCGAAGTGCGGTCGGCGAACAGATCGCCCTGGCATTCCTTGATGCGGTTCTCCATGTCGCCGCGGGCGCAATAGACCTTTTCATAGAGCCGGCGGGCCTTGACCTCGCCGGTGCCGAGCGAGGTGACGACGAAGCGCGGATTGGCCTTACCGTGGGTCCATTCGGCCTTGGCGACGACGCGGCGTTCGCGGCTCCAGCTCTTACGCGTCGTCCACACCAGCTCCTGGTAGCGGCGGGCCGGCTTGCCGGTGCGCCGGCTGTCGGCGGCGGCGGCGGCGAGGGCGTCCTCGATCGCGCCGCCGAGCCGCTTGTTCCTGGCCAGCCCAAAGACGTAGTCGACCCGGTTGGCTTCGCACCACGCCATCAGCGCCTCGCGGGCGAAGCCGGAATCAGCGCGCACCAGAATACGCGCGTCCGGCCAGTCGTCGCGGATCTGCTCGACGATCCGGGCGAGCTCCTCGATCGCGCCGGCGGCGCCGTCGATATTGGCCGGCCGCAGCTTCGCTGCCAGCAGATGCCGGCCACAGAAGATGTACAGCGGCAGATAGCAGTAACAATCGTAGTAACCGTGGAAGAACCGATCCTCCTGCTCGCCGTGCAACGGATCGTCGGTCGCGTCGAGGTCGATGATGATCTGCTTCGCCGGCCGCCGGTGCGCGGCCAAGAACAGCGCGACGAACTGGCGCCCGATCGCCGCCGCGTCGTGGCCGATCTTGTGATAGCGCGACGGCGCCCCCGACGGCGCGTGCTCCAGCCGGTTCAGCGTCGACTTGCCGGCGAGCGGCGCGCAGTCCGCCCGCCGCGCCTCGAGCTTGCCGGCGAGCACCGCCATCACCGGATCATGGCGCAGCTCGTCGTGGTCGATCAGGTCCTCGTAACCCAGCGCCAGGGCGAACACACGTTGGCCGACCAGCGTCGCGACGCTGTGCTCCGTCAACGCCGGATCGCGGCCGTCCTGGAAACATCGCGCAAAACCCGCGACCAGGCCAATCGCCCGCTCCGGGGCCCCCAGCAAAAGCGCGCCGCCGTTCGACGTCACCGCACCGCCGTCAAACGCTGCCTCAACGCGCCGGCTCTCAACGCGTGCAAATCCGAACAGATCCGAGATACACTCTGTTGGCATCGGGGAGATCCTCCGTCTCAGCTTAAGTTCTTGTTGCAACAATCACTTTCGCTGATTCGGGGCCCCGATGCACTACTCCGTGTGAGAAATCCGGGCTAGCTGCGGGTCGGGGGTTGCCGGTTCGCGCCCGTTCGCACAGCGCCGCAAGCACGCAACCACGGCACGGCGGCACGACGCCGCGGCCGCGGCACACCTCGCCGCAGGCGACCGGCAATTGCCGAGTTCGTTTCAGCAGATAAGGGCTGCATGGTGTGTGCCGCACGGAGACCATTAGGCTCCCGAACTATGGGGCTACGCAACTAAACCGGCTGGAGCCAGAACAAGGTTAAGATTTCGCTAACGGCCAGGCGGTGATGTCACACCTCGGTCGGTCGTCAGACGTCGCGCCGATCCAACGGCCCGGCCCACAGCAGCCGCCGCGCGATCGCGGTCGCCGACCAGCCGTCGGGCAGCCGCGGCTCGTCGGCGCCATCTGTCACCAGGGCGAACTCCGGCGCCGGCCCCAGCACCATCTGGCGCCGCCAGCAAGTGGCGCGGCCGTCGACCGAGGCCGCTATCGTCCGCAGCGGCGTCTCGTGGCGGACGCCGCGCGGCTTCGTCAGCCACCAGACCCGCGATTGCGGCAACGCGGCCTCCGTACCGAACTGGAGCGCGTAGAGGCCGCCCTGGCCGATGCCGCTCAGTGCGGCCACGGCCCCCATGCACGTCTTCGCGCGCGCCCGACACGGCGGCCCGATTGAGCGGGTCGAGCGCCCAGGCGCCGGCAACGAACGACCAGTCCTCATAGCCCGGCTGGCCATCGAGCCAGGGCGCCGCATCGATCGCGAACGTTGCCGAGCCCAGAAGGCCGGGACAGTCCGTGTCGGCCAAGGCCGCATGAAACGCCGTCAGCGCGGCCTCATAGGCGGCCGCTTCGACGGCCGCGTCGGGCCGATGCCAGAACACGAACGCATGCATGGCCGTACGCCCTCCCGGATCCCTGGCCCGATCATACACGCCCGACCGATACGGCGCACGCCGCCAAGGCACACGGAATAGGCGCACGTCACCGTCCCGACACAATCCACCTTCACTTCACCCCGATTGCTCCGCAATTATCGGCGCAGGTCAGCAATCGATCGGACGGGACCATCTGGAGTCCTGTATTTCCAGTTCCCGTTCCAAACGTTCTCGGCGCCCGCCGCAATAGAAACGTTCAGCTGGTTGAGCGCTGGAAACCGCCGGCCATTGTCCTGCCTCACCCAGAAGTCGTCTCTCGCGACTGCTGAGTACTCGCGCCTCTTGTACGTGCGGAGTATCTCGAAGCCCTCGGGGAAGTGGACGTCGTTCCGGGAGTCGTAAACGCCACCCTCCGACTTCGTCGCGCCGTTCTCCGGTGGCCGAGTCTCGCCCGCGCACCCCAACACCCGCCGTAGGATTCCGTCCTCATTGTTCTCGCCGTCCTTGCGGTTAGCCCATATCTTGGCGTCGACCAGTACGTGCTGTCGGAGGCGAGCGGCCGGGCGCTTGCGTTCGGCCCGGGCCACCTGCCGGAGACGGCGGCGCCCGGAGCCGCCGGCGCCAGCGTCATCGCCGGCCACCGGGACACCCATTTTGCGTTCCTGCGCGATCTGCAGCCGGGTGACGTCGTCCGCATCGAGACGGCGTCCGGCGCACAAGTGTCCTACCGCGTCAACGCGACCACCATCGTCGACGCCCACACCGCTGGCCTGCGTACCGACGTGAGCGAGCCGGCGCTGGCGCTCGTCACCTGCTACCCGTTCGACACGCCACCCAGCGGCGGCCCGCTGCGCTACGACGTCACGGCCGGCCCGCTGCCGGCGCTGCCGGACGCTTAGACTGGTTTGCGGTGTCAGCGCGCTAAGGGTTGGTCGGCGCGCCGAAGCTGCTCAGCAGGGCGTCCTCCTGCTCGGACGTCAGCGTCGTGCCACTGCCGGCCGAGACGATGCTCTGGATCGTATCGCGCGGCTGCTGGTCGGCCGACTCGACCCGCACCTCGTAACGGACCTCGCCACCGTCGAGCCCGCTCGTGCGCACGTCATAGCGCGTTCCGCCATCGGCGTCGGGCACGACCTCGATCCTGAGGCCCTGGGTGTCGCCACGGATCTCGACCTCGACCTCGAACTCACCGTCGTCGCCGATCTCGACCTCGACGGTGTCGAAGTTGGTGATGCCGAGCGCGTTGAGGATGCTGGTCACGCGCAAGCGCACGTCTTGGACCGAGGTGACACCCCGACCCGTGATCTCGAATCCGGCTTCGTCGCCATCGCTGTCATCGTCGCTGCTGACTCTATCGTCGTCGTCGTCACCATCGTCCAGGTCGTCGTCGTCGTCACCATCGTCCAGGTCGTCGCCGTCGTCACCATCGTCTAGGTCGTCTAGGTCGTCTAGGTCGTCTAGGTCGTCGCTGTCGTCACCATCGTCTACGTCGCCGCCGTCGTCATCATCGTCGCCGAAACCATCGTCGCCGAAATCGTCATCGTCGTCATCGCCGCTGCTGCTGCTGCTGCTGCTGCTGCTGCTGCTGCTGCTGCTGCTGCTGCTGCTGCTGCTGCTGCTGCTGCTGCTGCTGCTGCTGCTGCTGCTGCTGCTGCTGCTGCTGCCACTGCTGCCACTGCTGCCACTGCCACTATTGTCGTCGTCGCTTGCGGCGAGTGCCACGGCAAGCACCGGCAGGCCCGTCGTCGCATCGAGCTTGACCGGGGCTGCGGTCAGGCCGAGCACCAGCCCGCCGGCGGCGGCCAACGCCACGGTTCGCCCGAGGAACCGGACCAAGCTGGTCGTCGTCAACAACCTGTTAACCATCGTGCTTTTCGAACCGGGGTGGCGGTCCTGCGCAGACATCGACATGCTCCCTGGCCTCCCGTGGCCTCAGCCCAATAACGATCGGGCCGGCCGATTAATCCCGGATTAGAGCCGTTCCATTTATGGTCCTGATCGGGATCAGTTCGCACGGTCCGACACGGCACTACAGAAGCCCGCATTTCCCAGATGACCCAACAACCTGATGCCGGAGTGTGCACGCCATCAAGTGGACGCGCCTCCCATGCCGCAGGTTCCCAATGGCCGAGGTCGCGACCCCACGCCAGTTGTTCGACGAGATCCTGCGGCGGATCGACCGGCTCAGACCGAAGCCCATCCCAACATGATGAACGTGCAACAGCTCAAGCTTCCCAGCGACGAGACGAGTGTGTCCGTGCACAACCAGAACGCAGTTACCCCGCGCCGCGACGGCCAATCTCTCCGCCGTAGCGCCCGGCCTGATGCCGCCCGCCCAACCCCGATCTGGTTGTACGTCAAGCGAGATTGGGGCACCATCAACCGTACTGTGGCCTCACATTGGAAATTCCGGGTTAGACTACGGCCGGTGGAGGCTCTGATGAAGCGACTTGTCGTTCACGTCGCGCTCGTCGTCGTGCTCGCGACGCCGGCGTGGGGGCAGGACTATGGCACCGGGCTTATTGCGGCAATGCGTGGCGACTATGAGACCGCGCTGCGGCAATGGGCGCCGCTGGCCGAGGACGGCTGCGCCGAGGCTCAGTACAGCTTCGCCAGTTTGTATGAGAATGGCTGGGGCGTGCCGCTGGATACCACTCAGGCGGCGGCCTGGTTTCGGCGCGCCGCCGAGCAGGGCCATGCCGGCGCCCAACTCAGCCTCGGCGACATGTACCGCGATGGCATTGGCGTGGCGACCGACCGGGCCGAGTCCATCGCCTGGTATCGTCGGGCCGCGGGACAAGGTTTGCCCGCGCCCAGTTCAACCTGGGCGCCGTGTACGAGAACGGGATTGGCGTGCCGCGTGACGAAATGGAGGCCGCGGCGTGGTATCGCCAGGCCGCTGGGCAGGGGCATGTCGCGGCCCAGTTTGCCTTGGCCCGGTTCTACGATGCCGGTCGTGCTGTCGCGCGGGACGTGGTCGCCGCCCACATGTGGTTCTCCCTGGCCGCCAATGCCGGCCACGAGGGCTCCCGCACGCGCCTGGCTCGCCTTGCCGAACAGATGACTCCCGCGCAGATCACCGAGGCCCGCCGCATGGCGCGGGCGTGGCGGCAAGGCCGGCAGTTTGGTGGCTGAATCACCGATAACTCGCTCTCCGCGGGTGGCGGCGAGCGCTATCGGAGTTGTTGACGGCAACCCGAGTGTTGCTTAGTCTGCCATGTAAACAGAAGAGTTGAAACCTGGGTTTAAAGGGGGCAGATACTGCGGGCGGTGGCAGGAAGCAGAAACTGAATGTGACGGCGGCGGGCCACGCCGGCTTGTGCTGCCATGCCGGCGCCGATTTCTGGGCTGCGCCACCGCTTCATTTGCACCCTTAGACATGACGGCCCTGCGGTGGATTGGATGCTCGTCCTGCCGCCTGAGGCGCGATGGCAGAGGAGGGGCTTGCTCCGCGCCCAGGGCTATCTGAAGCTGCCGAACGGGCGCGCCCTGATCGGCCATGGCCACACCTATAAGCGACACGGCACGACGACGCTGTTTGCCGCTCTCAACGTCGCCAGCGGCGAGGTTCAGGCCGGACACTACGAACGGCGGCGCCGCCGTGAGTTCCTCGACTTCATGAACCGCTTGGTGGCCGCCTATCCCGACCGCGAGATCCATGTCGTTCTCGACAACCTGAACACCCACAAGCCCAAGCGCGACCGCTGGCTCAAGGCGCATCCCCATGTCCACTTCCACTTCACGCCCAACTACGCCAGCTGGCTCAACCAGATCGAGATCTGGTTCTCGATCCTCAGCCGCGCCGCCCTGCACGGCGCCAGCTTCACTTCGCCCCGACAACTCAGGGACGCCATCGATGCCTTCATCCACGCCCACAACAAGACCGCCAAGCCTTTCCGTTGGGTCAGCACCAACATCCATCAGAAGAGGCTCAAACCACGTCATCGCGATTTGTGATTCCCGGTACTAGCTCGGCTCCCCCCGGCAATGAACCTTTTGGTGCCGGCGCGGCCGGGCGATCACAAACCCAGCGCGTCCGCCGCCAGCTTGGTGCCGTCGACGCGCGCCTTGATCTTGGCGAAGGCGATCTCGCGCGCGGTGGAGGTGTCGTCGCCAAAGGGCGAGAAGCCGCAGTCGTCGGTGGTACCCAGCCGGTCGTGGGGCAGCTGTTCCGCCGCTTCCAGCACCCGGTCGCGTACGGTCGCGGCGGTTTCCACCTGCGGGTCGATCGGATCGATGACGCCGACGAAGACAATCTGCTCCGGCCGGCGATGCGCCTTGATCACCTCATAGACATGCGGCCGGTCGGCCTCGCTGGCCATCTGCATGTAGACGCGGCCGACATCGATCCGGAATAGATCCGGCAGCAACTTCGCATAGTCGATATCGGCGCTGTGGGTCGAGTCATGGTCGCCGCCGGGACAGGTGTGCACACCGATCCTCGCCCGCTCCGCTGCCGAGAAGCCGGACACGACGGCGTTGATCAGCGCGACAAAATCCCGCAGCACCTGGCCCGAGGGATCGAGCTTGATCGACAGCCGGCCCTCGGTGAAGTCGATCTGCACCGTATCGGCGCCGGCGTCCAGGGCGCTGCGAATATCCCGCGCGCTCTCGGCCGTCAGATCGGTGATTAATGCATCGCGGTCATAGCCGGCGATGCCGTCGGCCGGGTACAGCAGGCTCAGCGCCGATGGCGCGATCACCGCCTGTTTCACCGGCTTGTGCGCGAACCGTTTGGCCGCCTCCACGTAGGTGCCGGCATAGGTGCTGTAACGAAACGGTCCCCCGGTCAGCTTCGGCAGTTGGCGCGTATGCCCGTCCTCGAACGGAATTACGACCCCGTCCGGCGCCAGATTTTCGAGTCCGGCCAGCGGGTAGGTCGCGAAACTGGGTTTGCTCTGTTCGCCGTCGGTGATGATCGGCGAGCCCGTCGCCTCCAGCGCCGCAATGGTCTCTGCCACCGCCTTGTCATAGGCCGCGGCGAGCCCGGAGTCATCGAGGCGTCCGGCACCATGGGCAGCGACGGCTTCCAGCAGCGCCGCAGGGCGCGGCACACTGCCGATGGGCTCCGTCGGTATTGGCATGAGACCTCCCCCTATACGTTGCGCCGAGAATGATAGTCGGGCCGCCGGCATCTGACCAGGCACAGCCGTGCTCAACGGCGTCGCCGGAACGACCGCATGGGGATCCGACATCAGACGCTGGGGTGGTGCGGGCGGCGGGACTCGAACCCGCAAGTCCTCGCGGACATTGGATTTTAAGTCCAATGCGTTTACCAGTTTCGCCACGCCCGCTTCGGCACATTCCACCGCAGGGCCAAGCTCCCGCGCGCCGGGGTTGTCTACCCCCTCCGCACGGGGCCTCCAACCCCGAATTCACGCCTCCGGCGCGGCCAGCGTGAATAGCTCCTGGGGCTGGCGGACACCGCGCAGGGCATAGCGGCCGAGCGAGACCAGGCGCTCGGCACCGCCGGCGGCGGCGCCATCGACAGCGCCGCCGCCGGCCGCGTTGGCGGCGGCGGCGAACGCGGCGGAGGTGACGGTGTCGCGGTCGATGGCGCGGCACATCGCCTGGATCCGCGCCGTCTCGTTGACGGTCGGGCCGACGACGGTGAAGTCGAGGCGGTCGGGTGCGCCGATGTTGCCGTACAAGACCTCGCCGAGATGCAGCGCCAGCGTGAAATGGCTGACCGGCAGACCGGCCGCGCGGCGTTCGGCGTTCAGCGCCTCGACCCGGGCCCGCGCGGCCTCGGCCGCAGCGATCGCGGCGGCGCAGGCGTCGCCCGGGTCGCCCGGGCCGCGGAGCCGGAAGATCGCCAGCAAGCCGTCGCCCAGCAGCTTCAGCACTTCACCGCCGTGGTCGTGCAGCGGCCCGATCATGGCCGCGAAATAGTCGTTCAGCATGGGGATCAGCTGGGCGCGCGGCGCGGTGTCGGCGATGCGCGTGAAGCCCTGCAGTTCGGCGTACCAGACGACGGCGCGGATCGCCTCGGCCGAGCCGCGGTCGATGGCGCCGCTGAGCACGCGCCCGCCGACCTCGCGGCCGAGGTAGGCCTCGAGCAGGGTGCCGGCGGCAGCCTGCGCCGACACGGCCTTCATCGCCAGCACGAACGACGGCAGCGCGCCGTCGACCAGCGCGATGTGGTCGTCCGTGAAGCCGTCGGCATGGTCGCTCGTCCACGACGACAGCATGCCGTCGAACGGCCATGGCGCGTCGGTCCCGTCGAACCGCGTCGTCACGGCGTAGTAGTCCGTCGCACCCTCGGCCACCAGGTCGTCGAACAGCGGAAACGCGAAAGGCGCGGCAGCGGCCGTCAGGCGCTGGCGCAGGTGCGGCGCACCCGTCGTCAGCATGTGATAGAGCGGGCTGCGCTGCCAGACCTCGCTGCCGTTCTCCTCCTCCGCGCGGTTCCAGTGCGAGCGCCCGACCCTACCGGTGTCGCGTTGCCACTCCATCAAGTAGCCGCCGATCACCGGGTGCAGGGTGCGGGTGATCGCAAAGCTGCGCCTGAGCGGCGTGCCGACGGCGACCAGGCGTTCGCAGAACGTCGCCAATAGCTCTGTGTCCGAGGCGCCGGTGAGGGCGCGCGCGACGACCGGGGCGGCGACGTCCTGGAGGTCCGGGGGCTGTGCCATACTCGCCACATAAGCCGTCGAGCGCCGTGGATCAACGCCGGCGGCGCCCTTGTAAACGGAGGCTCATGCAAACGGAGGCCCCTAAGTACCTTCTTCTGGACAGGGCAGCTGTCGACGTGATCCGATCTATCGTGGGTTCTCGGCAGGTCCAGCGTTAATAGACCCCGGCTCAAGGCCACTGGTGTCCGGTTTACACGCGGGCGTTTGCAGCCGTCGATCAATGGTGGGATTCGAAAATCAGACGCGTCACCCCGGCCTCGAGCCGGGGCCCAAGAACACGGAACAAGCGTGAGACCGCGAAGAGCCTCCGATCACTTCAAAGGCCGTTGGATTGGAAGAGTCGCGATCAGCGCGCTTTCGCCTTACGCCTAGTGCACTGACTCAGACAGAAGGTACAGGCAGGCGGTGAAGTTTGGCGAGGATGGTGTCTGCGGATTTGGTCCAGACGAAGGGCTTGGGATCATTGTTGTGCTCGTCAATGTAGCGGTTGATGGCGGCCTGGAGGTCGACTATCGAGTGGAAGGTGCCGCGCTTGAGCCGCCGGCGCGTGAGGACAGAGAAGAAGCCCTCGACGGCGTTGAGCCAGGAGGCGGAGGTTGGGGTGAAGTGGAACACCCATCGGGGATGACGCGCCAGCCAGGCGCGGACCTTGGGATGCTTGTGGGCGGCGTAGTTGTCGAGGATGACGTGGATGACCTTGCCGGCCGGCACTTGGCGCTCGATCGCGCCGAGGAAGCGGATGAACTCCTGATGGCGATGTCGCTGCATGTTGCGGCCGATGACGGCGCCGTCGAGGACGCTGAGCGCGGCGAACAAGGTGGTCGTGCCGTTTCGCTTGTAGTCGTGGGTCATGGTGCCGCACTTGCCGGGTTTCATCGGCAGCCCTGGCTGGGTCCGGTCGAGGGCCTGGATCTGGCTTTTCTCATCGATCGACAGCACCACGGCATGGCTGGGCGGATCCATGTAGCGGCCGACGATGTCCTCGACCTTCTCGGCGAAGGCGGGGTCGTTGGAGCGCTTGAAGGTGCGGATGCGGTGCGGCTGCAAACGGTGGCCTTGCCAGATGCGCTGAACCGAGCGCAGGGAGATGCCGACGACCTCGGCCACCGCGCGGCCGGTCCAGTGGGTCGTCTCGCCCGGCGGCTCGGAGCAAGCCAGCGCCAACACTTGGGCCACGGTTGCCGTCGGCAGCGGCGGCGTGCCCGGCGGCCGGGTCTTGTCGCGCAACAGACCCTCGATGCCTTCCTCGGCGTAGCGCCGCTGCCAGCGCCAGACCGCCGGGCGGCTGACGCCGACGCGGCGCGCCACATCGAGAACCGGAAGTCGCTCCGCCGAATGCAACACGACCCGGGCCCGCTGAACGTGCTTCAACGGCCGGCTACGATCACCGACGACGGCGGTCAGTCGCACGCGGTCATCGGCTCCTACAATCACACAGACTTCCTGAGCCATGATCGCAGAATCGCACGATCACATGCCTTTGTGAATCCTATGTCTGCGTCAGTGCACTAGCTCGTGGTGCCGTAGAAGACCTTGCCCTGGAGCGGGCTGGGGCTCGTCACCTCGAAGTAGGTCACGTGGGGCCGGCCGCCGCCGTCGAGCGCGAACTCGACGAGCTGGCCGAGATTGCCCGGCGCCGAGAGGGCGATCTGGGTCGACCAGCTGCCACCGGCGCGGGTCGCGTAGATCACCTGCGACTTGTCGCCGAACATGACGTGCGGCATGTCGTTCGCGTCGACTTCGATCGCCGTGATCTTGCGGGCGCCGGTGAAGCCGGTCTCGACGTCGCCGAGCTTGCCGACATCCTCGATCTGCCAGTCGCCGTTGCCGGCGCGCCAAGCGTAGTGCACCGTGCCCGACCGCGGCGTCTCGAGCGCCCAGTATGAGATGTGCGGATTGCCCTGGGAATCGTACGCGAGGTCGGAGTAGCGGCCGACATCGCCGTCCCCGGCGATCGTCTCGAGAGACCAGGCGCCGCCGGCACCGGTGCCACGCCGGGCATAGCGCAGGTCTTGGCTGTTGGCGTCGTAGAAGCTGATGCCGACCTCGCCGCCCGGTGCGACCTCGACGCTGACGCCGAACTCATAGGGAATGGCGCCGCTGCCGACCTCCTCGACACTGACGGGGCCGAACGCGTTGGTCACATATTCGAGGCCCGAGCGCGAGCCGAACTGCACGGGATCGATCCCGGCGAAGTGCCAGATGCCGCCGCCGGTGGCGGCAATGTCGGAATCCCACTGGTCGTGGCCCGGATGCTCGATCTTGAGGGTCTGCCAGGCGCCGTTCTCGGGCCAGTGGACGATGCCGGAGCCCAGGCGCGGATTGAAACTCTGCGCCTCGTGGTCATGATAGGCGATGTAGGGCACGCCCTCGGGCGAGACATCGATGTCGACGGGACCGTAGAAATAGCTCTCGGCCACACTGTCCGTGACCCACGCCCCCGACTTGTTCGCGGCATAGAACGCGGCGCCGCGGATCGCCTCGGTCAGGAAACTCAAGTGGGGCGTACCATCGGCGTCGACGGCAAGCGCCGGCTTGATGCCGGCCGCGATCTCCTCGAACTGCCATTTCAGGTCCTGCGCCCGTGCCGGCGCCTGCGTCAGGCCCAGCGCGACGACCGCTACCGTGGCCAGGAGTAGTCTCGTGCCCATGCGCCCCTCCTCATGTTCGCCGGCCCTGCGGCCGGTTCTGGGGCGGTATGTTAGCGGGTCGCCTGAGGAGCGGCTGTACCTGAATAGGCGCTACACCGGAATGTGAAATTCCGCGACCTTGGCGCGAGCGGTCGCATCGGGCGGCGGCGCCGAGCGGGCTGCGCCGTCAGGCGGCGTGCGGGTCGGGCCGCGTCCTGCTCTTGCCGGAATATGACAGATTGACCGGCCAGCACGACATCGCCCGCATCTCGGCATCCTGGGCCTGTTGGATGAGCCGGCGGGCCCGCGCGTGGTCGCCCTGGATTTCGGCCTGCGTGGCCTGGCCCCAAGTCTCGCGCGCTTGTTCGCGCATGGCCTCGGCGTAGCGGATTCTATCCATGGTTAATGACTCGGCGTAGCATCCTGCTCCGAGCAAATTATCGCAAACAGGCTTTAATGTGCGGTTAGTGTTGTCTCAAATGTCGGCATTTATCCGCAATTGCGAGCCTGATCCCGGGCTGGCGGCCGTTCGGCCACGAGGGCCATGATACCCGCATAGAGGGCCGGAAACGCGGCTCAGAACAGGCCGCTGATCCGGCCGTTGGCGTCGACGTCGATGCCGGTGGCGGCGGGCCGGCGCGGCAGGCCGGGCATCGTCATGATGTCGCCGCAGACCACGACCACGAACTCGGCGCCGCCGGCGAGCCGGATCTCGCGCACCGGCACGACGTGACCGCTGGGCGCCCCCTTTAGGTTGGGATCGGTGGAGAAGCTGTACTGGGTCTTGGCGATACAGACCGGGAACCGCCCATAGCCGCCGTCTTGCAGGTCCCTGATCTGCTGGCGCACGCGCTTGTCCGCGATGATATCGTCGGCGCGATAGATGCGCTGGGCGATGGTCTTGACCTTGTCCCACAACCCCATGTCGTCGGCGTAGAGCGTCTGGAACTGGGAGATGCCGGCGTCGGCGACGCGGGCGACCTCGTGCGCCAGCGCCTCGGCGCCGCTGCTGCCGTCGGCCCAGTGCGTACAGACCAGCGCCTTGACGCCGTAGCCCGCGGCGGCGTCCGCGATCGCCGCGACCTCCCCATCCGTGTCCGCCGTGAAGCGGTTGATGGCGACGATCAGCGGTACGCCGAAACCCTTCAGGTTCTCGATATGCCGGGCCAGGTTGGCGATGCCGCGCGCGAGCGCCGCCAGATCCTCCTTGGCCAACGCGTCGCGGGCGACGCCGCCATGCATCTTGAGCGCCCGCGCCGTCACGACCAGCACCGCCACGTCGGGCTTGAGGCCGGCCTTGCGGCACTTGATGTCGAAGAACTTCTCGGCCCCCAGATCGGCGCCGAAACCGGCCTCGGTCACGACATAGTCGCCAAGCTTCAGCGCCGTGCGGGTCGCGATCACCGAGTTGCAGCCATGGGCGATGTTGGCGAACGGTCCGCCATGCACGAACGCCAGATTGCCCTCCAACGTCTGGACCAGGTTCGGCCGGATCGCGTCCTTCAGCAGGGCCGCCATGGCGCCGTCGGCCCGCAGGTCGCGCGCGGTCACCGGCGCGCGGTCACGGGTGTAGGCGACGACGATGTTGCCGAGGCGCCGCCGCAACTCCGCCAGATCGCCGGCCAGGCACAGGATGGCCATGACTTCCGACGCCACGGTGATGTCGAAGCCGGCTTCCCGGGCGAAGCCGTTGGCGGCGCCGCCGAGGCCGCAGGCAATCTCGCGCAGCGCCCGGTCGTTCATATCGACGACGCGCCGCCAGGCAACCCGGCGCGTGTCGATCGCCAGCTCGTTGCCCCAATAAACGTGGTTGTCGATCATCGCCGCCAACAGGTTGTGGGCGGCGCCGACTGCGTGGAAGTCGCCGGTGAAGTGGAGGTTGATGTCCTCCATCGGCACGACCTGGGCATAGCCGCCGCCGGCCGCGCCGCCCTTCATGCCGAAGCACGGGCCCAGCGACGGCTCACGCAGACAGATCAGCGCCTTTTTGCCGATCCGGTTGAGCGCGTCACCGAGGCCGACGGTCGTCGTCGTCTTGCCCTCGCCGGCGGCCGTCGGCGTGACCGCCGTGACCAGGATGAGCTTGCCGTCCGGACTGTCCTGGCCCTCGCGCAAGCCGGCCGTCGACAGCTTCGCCTTGTAGTGGCCATAGGGCTCGAGATGCTCCGGCGCGAGGCCAAGGCGCTCGCCGGCCAGCGCGATGATCGGCCTGATCGCCGCGGCGCCGGCGATCTCGATGTCGGACGGTGCGTCTGCCATGGCCGTCAGGGCGCGACGTAGGCGGTCTTGACGATCGTGTAGAACTCGGCGGCATAGCGGCCCTGCTCGCGGCTGCCGTAGCTCGAGCCTTTGCGGCCGCCGAACGGCACGTGGTAGTCGACGCCGGCGGTCGGCAGGTTGACCATGACCATGCCTGCTTCCGATTTGGCCTTGAAGTCGGCGGCGTGCTTCAGGGACGTCGTGCAGATCCCCGACGACAGGCCGAACGGCGTGTCGTTGGCGACCGCCAGCGCCTCGTCATAGCCGCCCGCCTTGATGACGCTGGCGATCGGCCCGAAGATCTCCTCGCGGTTGATGCGCATGGCGTTCGTCGTCTCGGTGAACAAAGCCGGCTGCAGGTAGTAGCCCTGCTTGTCGCGGCTCAGGCGATCACCGCCCCAGGCTAGGCGCGCGCCCTCCTTCTTGCCGACCTCGACATACTCGATGTCCTTCTCCAGCTGGCCTTCGTCGACGACCGGGCCGATGTGGGTACCCTCGACCAGCGCGTCGTCGATGTTCAGCGCCTTCAGCCGCTCGACCATGGCGTCGACGAACGCGTCGTGGATGCCCGGCGTGACGATCAGCCGCGACGACGCCGTGCAGCGCTGGCCGGTCGAGAAGAAGGCGCCATTGACGGCACACTCCACCGCGGTCGCCAGATCGGCGTCATCCAACACGACAAGCGGGTTCTTGCCGCCCATCTCGAGCTGGACCTTGGCCAGGCGACCGGCGCACGCCAGGGCGACGCGGCGGCCGGTCTCGACGGAGCCGGTAAAGCTGACGCCGGCAACGTCGCGGTGATTGACGACCGTCTCGCCGACGACCGAACCGCGCCCCATCACCAGGTTGAAGACGCCCTCGGGCACGCCGGCGCGCATCAGGATGTCGGCCAGCGCCCAGCCGCAGCCCGGCACCAGATCGGCCGGCTTGAAGATCACGGTGTTGCCGTAGGCGAGCGCCGGCGCGATCTTCCAGGCCGGGATCGCGATCGGGAAGTTCCACGGCGTGATGATGCCGACGACACCCAGCGGCTCGCGGGTGATCTCGACGTCGACGCCGGGCCGCACCGAGGCCACTTTCTCGCCGGTAATGCGCAGCGCCTCCCCGGCGAAGAATTTGAAGATCTGACCGGCGCGCACGGTCTCGCCGATCCCCTCGGCCAGCACCTTGCCCTCTTCGCGCGAGAGCAACTGGCCGAGCTCGGCCCGGCGTGCCAGGATCTCCGTCCCGACCGCGTCAAGCACGTCGAAGCGCTGCTGCGGCGTGCTGGCAGCCCAGCCCGGCGCCGCCGCCTTTGCGGCGGCGATCGCGGCCTCGGCCTGGCCGGTGTCGCTGTGGCTGTATTCGCCGACGACGTCGCTGATGTCCGACGGATTGATGTTGTCCTTGGCCCGACCGGCCGCGGCCCACTCGCCGTCAATCAGGTTGCGGTGCAGCGTCATCTCTGTCCCCTTGCTCCAACGAATTCTACAGCACCCGCACTGTGGTCGGCGCCTTGGCCGCCCGCGCCAGCGGATTGCGTAACGGCCGGCCGAAGCCCACCGCCTCGATCTCGAACACGTCGCCCGGCTCGACGACGATGCCGTCGGCAAAGCTCAGCGTCGCCGTGCCGAAGAAGTGCACATGCACGTCGCCGGGCCGGCGGAACAGCGGATACTTGAAATGGTGGTGTTCCAGGTTGCGGACCCAGTGCGACATGTTGGCCTCGCCGCTGAGGAACGGCTTCTCCCACACGACCTCGCCGTCGCGCAGGATGCGCGAGGTGCCGCGGATGTCGTCCGGCAGCTCGCCGAGCAGCAGCTCCGGCCCGATGCTGCACGGGCGCAGCTTCGAATGGGCCAGGTAGAGGTAGTTCTGCCGCTCCATCACATGGTCGGAAAACTCGTTGCCGACGGCAAATCCAAGGCGCCAGGGCGTGCCATCGGCGGCCACGAAATAGAGGCCGGCGACCTCGGGCTCCTCGCCGCCATCGAGCGCGAACGTCGGCATCTCGATCGCGCCGCCCGGCGGCACGACGGACGTGCCGTCGCCCTTGTAGAACCACTCGGGCTGCACGCCGGCCCCGGCCGCCGGCTTGCCGGCCTCGAGCCCCATCTTGAACATCTTCATGGAGTCGGTCAGCGAGCCCGTGTCGCCGGCGACCTTGGCATGCATCTTGTCGCGCGTATCGGCGCTGCCCAGGTGGGTGAGGCCGGTGCCGGCGACCTGGCAATGCGCCGGGTCGGGATGATCGACCGGCGCGAGCAGGCGGTTTCCGGCAACGACCTCATCGTAGTCGAGTGTCGTGTCGGACAGGCGCGTCTCCGCCGCGGTCGCCAGCGACTGGCCGTCGGCAATGGCCGCCGTTGCCAGCTCCACCGTCGTCGCGACGCCGTCGACGACGCGTAAAGACGGGCCGTCCTCGGCGACCGCCACCCGCCGCCCGGCAGCCGTTGTGATCTGTACGAGACGCATCGCGTGGCCCCCCTCCCCGGCGCTTTGTTCCGGTCGCGCCGGTTTCAGACAATCGGCCACGTCTCGGCTGAGCCGTCAAGCGTGGCCAATCATTGCTGCGAACGCAAACCGTCGCGGCCGGAGAAGGGCCGCAACGGCGCGCGGGCTCTCAGGCGGGCTGTTCCTGGAGGCGGCGCAGGCCCGAGTCGCTGAGATTGACCGGCACGATGAAGCCGATCTGATCGCCGAAGATCTTGAGGAACTTCGGACTCTTGGCCGGCAGCGGCACGTTCTTGCCGATGCAATAGCTGATCAAGGCCGGCAGTATTTCGTCGGCTGTGAACAGATAGGACTTTCTGTGTCCGTCCGTGTCCGAATCCACGTCCAGGACACAGCGGATCCCGGTTTTCGCCTTCTCGACCTTCACGCAGACGATGTTACCGGCCGGCAGGGGTTCGCCGCGATTCTTGCGGAAAGCCACAAGCGCCCGCTGGACATCGACGTCCTGGAAGATGAAGTGCCTGACCTCGGTGATCATCGGGCCGCTTTTCGGTTGTTGGCCTTGTGGCTCACCCGCCCCGGAACCCCACTGTTACATTAACCGGGTTAACCGATCTTCCCTCAGGCCGCGCCGGGCTTCAGCACCGCGCCACCGGCGAAGAGGGCCCGCTCAGCCAGGGATTCCTCGATCCTGAGGGCCTCGTTCCACTTTGCCATGCGCTCCGACCGGGCGAACGAGCCGACCTTCAGCTGGCCGACCCCCCTCACCAGGAAGTCGTCGCCGACGACCTGTACGCGTCGGCCCGCGGCGCCCGTGATCGCGGCAAAGCCGTCGGCGTCGTCCTCGGCCAGGGGATCCTCGATCGAGGCGATGGGGTAGCGGGCGAGCCAGCCGGTCAGCAGGTCGACCATGCCGGACGTGTCGAGCTCACGCCCCTCCAGCCCGAGCCGATAGCGCCCGGCACCGCCGAATTCCGAGGCGGCGACGTCAAGCGCGATCGCAACCTCCTCGCCCGGCCGCCGCCCGGCGCGCTCGATCGCCCGGGTGAGCACGTCGAGGGCCGCCTCGTTGGTCGCGAAGGCGGGCCAGAAACCGCCCTCGTCGGCGATGCCGGCCAGCGTGCCGGCCTCGGCCAGCAGCGCGCCGGCGGCGCGGTAGATTTCGGCCGTCCAGTCGAGCGCCTGAGCGAACGTTTCGGCCGCCGGACAGACGACCATGAAGTCCTGGATATCGACCCGGCGGGCGGCGTGGGCGCCGCCGCCGAAGATCTGGATCTGCGGCAGCGGCAGCAACGTCGCCACGTCGCCGCCGAGATGGCGGAACAGCGGCACGCCGGCGGCCGCGGCCGCGGCATGGGCGACCGCCATCGACACGGCGACACAGGCATTGGCGCCGAGCCGCGCCTTCTGTGGCGTGCCGTCGAGCGCCTGCATGCGCTGATCCACGGCGGCCTGGTCGCCGGCGTCCATGCCGGCGAGCGCCCGGGCGATCTCGCCATCGACATGCCCCACCGCGCGGCGCACGTCGAGGCCGCCAAAGGCCGCGCCGCCGTCGCGCAAATCGACGGCCTCGCCACTGCCCGTGGAGGCACCGGCCGGGGCGATGGCGCGCCCCGCCGCGCCGCCGGTCAGGCGGACCTCCGCCTCGACGGTCGGGCGTCCGCGGGAATCCCAGATCCGTCGGCCATGGACGGCGGCGATCGCCGTGGCGCTCACCGGGCCAACTCGCGCACCCAGGCCGTCCGCACATCGGCCAATGCGTCGGCCGGGTCCAACAGCAAGGCGCGGGCCACGCGGCGCACCCGCGCCTTGTCGTCGGCGTCGGTCACGTACTCGACCGGCGACTTGCCATCGACCCGGGCCAGGAACAGGCCGGGCAGCAGGTGCGCGGTGCGCCGCTCGACGACGGCCGGCGGCTCCCACTCGACGCCTTCGAGATAGGCACCGGCAAATACGTCGAACGAGGCGAGGAAAGCCGGCGTCGCCGCGGGCACCCAGCAGGCACTTGAGCAGCAGGTGGTTCAGGCAGAACGCCAGATCGAACGCCGGATCGCCGTACCAGGCGCATTCAGCGTCGAGGAAAATGGGCCCATGCGGCCCGACGAGGATGTTCTTCAGGCTGACGTCGCCATGCACCAGGGCAAGCCTGGTCGTGGCCGTCGCCTCGACAAGCTGGGCCAGGCGCGGCGCCAGATCCGGGTGGGCCCGGCCGGTCGCCACGAGGTACGGCTCCAGCCTGATCTCATGGAAAATGGCATCCGTCGGAAACGCCGCCGCGACGCCCGGCCGACCGGCCGTCGCGGCATGGATCCGGACCAGCCGATCGGCCACTTGCCGCGCCGTTCCGGGATCGGCGGCGCCGGCGCCGAGCCGGCTCTTCCACAACCGATGTTCCGCCGGCGCCAGATACGCCATCGCCAGTAGGCCGGCCGCCGCGTCCTGGCCGAGCAGCGCGGGCACGGCTTCCGGCACGACGGCCGCGGCATGCTGCATCCAGGCAGCCTCGTAGGCGTTGCGCTCGACCGGCACGCGCCAGTCGGCGGCAACTCTGAGCTTCGGCAGCGCCCGCTTCACGCAGATCGGGCCGCGCCGCAGGTCGATGCGCCAGATGTCCGACGAGACCCCGCCGGTCAGGGGCGTGAACAACGGGGCCTCGCCCGCCTCGGCGAGGCCCATGCGCACCAAAGCGGCCATTATGTCCGCGTTGGCATCACTCAAACGGGACACATTGCTGCCGCTGCTCGCCGAGGCCGCTGACGCCGAGATGCACGGCATCGTCGGGCTTCAGATAGATCGGCACCGGCTTCTGGCCGAGGCCGACGCCCGGCGGCGTGCCGGTCGAGATCACGTCGCCCGGGTAGAGCGTCATGAAGCGGCTGAGATAGCTGACCAGGGTGACGACGCCGAACACCATGGTGCGCGTATTGCCGTTCTGATAGCGGTGGCCGTTGACCTCGAGCCACATGTCGAGCCCCTGCGGATCGGCGACCTCGTCCTTGGTGACGAGCCAGGGACCGATCGGGGCAAAGCTGTCGCAGCTCTTGCCCTTGGTCCATTGGCCGCCATGTTCGATCTGGAACGCCCGCTCCGAGACGTCGTTGCAGACGCAGTAGCCGGCGACGTAGTTCAGCGCCTCACCCTCGCTCACATGCTGGGCCTTGGCGCCGATGACGACGCCGAGCTCGACCTCCCAATCGGTCTTCTCCGAGCCCTTGGGAATGATGATCGGATCGGTCGGCCCGGTCGCCGGGCAGGCCTTCATGAAGACGATCGGCTCGCTCGGCACGTCGAGCCCGGACTCGGCCGCGTGGTCCGAGTAGTTCAGGCCGATGCAGACGATCCGCCCGATGCGGCCGACGCAGGGGCCGAGCCGCGGCGAACCCTCGACCAGCGTCAGCCCGGCCGGGTCGACCTCGGCCAGGCGGCCCAGTCGCTCGGGCAGCAACACCTCGCCCGCGACATCGTCGATATGGCCGGCCAGGTCCCGGATCCGGCCGGCGTCGTCGATGACACCCGGCTTCTCCGCCCCGGGCCGACCATAACGCACAAGCTTCATTGCTGCTCCTCCCGCTCAGTAGGTAGCCCGGCCGCCACTCAGATCGAACGTTGCACCGGTGGTGAATGAATTCTCTTCGCACGCCAGCCAGGCGATCATCGCCGCCGCTTCCTCGGCCTTGAGGAAGCGTCCGCGCGGAATGCGCGCCAGCATATAGTCGATATGCTCCTGGCTGATTTGCTCGAATATGCGCGTCTTGACGGCGGCCGGGGTGACGCAGTTGACCGCGATGTCATGCGCCGCCACCTCCTTGGCCAGCGATTTGGTCAACGCGATGACGCCGGCCTTGGCGGCGCTGTAGGGCGCCGCATTGGGGTTGCCCTCCTTGCCGGCGATCGACGCGACGTTGACGATCCGACCGTAGTTCTCGCGGATCATGTGCGGCACAACGGTGCGGCAGCAATAGAAGACGCCGGTCAGATCGATGTCGATGACACTCGCCCAATCCTCTATCGAATACTCCCACAGCTTGGCGCTGGGCCCGGCGATGCCGGCGTTGTTGACGAGGATGTCGATGCCGCCGAAGGCATCGACGGTCTGGGCCACGGCATCGTCGACGGCGGCCGGGTCTGTCACGTCGACGGCGACGGCGTGGACCGGGCCCTGGGCCGAAAGCTCGTGCCGCGTCGCGCGCACCAGATCGCCGTCGCGGTCCCACAGGCAGACCGACGCGCCCGACGCCAGCTGGCGCTCGGCGATCGCCCGGCCGATGCCCTGACCACCACCCGTGACCACGGCGCGCCGACCCTTCAGGTCGATCTGGTTCATCGCGGCAATCCCTCCCCCGGCATGGCGCCCACCCACTCTAACGCGCCAATTGCGGCAACGTCAGCACCACTGCCGGGAAGGCAATAAAAACGACCAAGCGAACGATGTCGGCAACGACGAACGGGAAGATACCCCGATAGATCGTCTTCAGCGAGATATCGCCGACGGTTCCCTTGATGGGATTTATATACGTGCTTGACCTAAATAACTTCACGCATGATGACCAATGGCGTTAGGCCCCAGCAATCCTCTGGCCGCCCAATAACTTCGCGGAATTCATGCCACAACTCAATTACGCCTTGGCTGAAACTATTATCGGCGCCTCCACAGAGCCGGCCCATTTCTGCCGTGTCCACATCCCCTGCGCCGGGCTCGCAATCGAGGATGCCCAAGACGTGCCACTCACCAGTTACACGGAGTCCGTGTTTGAGGTTTCAGCCGGTTGATCCACCAATCAGATATTCCGCTTCGAGCATCGACCAAATACGATGGGTCCCAAATCGCAAAATAGCAAAAATTGGTTGCTCTAGAGAACCTAATATCTTAAGGCCGATTGTGTCTCCATTCGGGGGCGAGTCACTCGCAGCCGCGCGCCGCTGTTTCCTATTGCCAGTCTGGGACTGCGGTGTTTCGGAAATTGCACCCCACGTATTGGCAAACGTTTGCATGTTGACGATATAAAGTGCGCCCGACGTCAGTAGAAAAGACCCCAAAGGGGCCGCATTTACATCTCTCCGCAACATCTTCCGCGTATTTGTTTCATCAAGAAAATTAAACACCTGCGTCCACTGAGGATCAAAGCGGCGTTCGACTCCAGAAGATTCCTCGCCAGTGGCTGTGCCGCTCGCAACCCCCGGCACACCCCCCCGTATTTTTGCGTTGCTGCCCGCACTCCGCCGATGAATAATGTCAGTCAGATTGCCAAAATCCGAGAACTGAGAGAGATACAACCCTATGCGTTTGTGGTCTACGTATAGAAAGTCAAACACGGAATCTGTCCTTTTTTGGTCTGGTTCGAGCGCCACTTTCAATTTCCTTCTGAGCAGATTTAATCCGCTTACGAGTTCTATCAATTTCCTCGACAAGAGGTCGCGTCATCGCATCAGCTAGTTCACCGGGCGAAGGTTTTACAAAGCGTGCAAGCGCTTCATCAAAGGGCATCCCTTCAAGGTGCGGTTCAACATTTTTTTTCTTTTTCCTCATGCTATCAAATCCCGGTAGCGCAGCCGTCCGGTTGAACATGCCAAAAGGGCGTTCAAGCGCTCGCCTTCGTCCATATCCCGTCGATTGTAGCGCCATGTCATCTCGCCAAGATAGTTGGCCAGATGCTTTTTGGAAACCCAGTGGTGAATGCCGAAGATTTGGCGCTTGAAAAGCGCCCATACGCTCTCTATGCCGTTTGTATGTGCGAAGATCTGGCGAACATATTCTCCGGTCGAATGGTTGACTGTGTAGTGATGGAAGCGTGAGGACAGACCAACGAAGGAAGCGTGCTCATCCGTCATCACGTTCTGGCCCAGTTTCACATGCTGATGAATAAGGCCCTGAATGGTCTTAGCTCTGAGGTTGGGGATATGGAATGTGCGTAAGTCGCCTGCGCGCTCCAATATGCCAAGTACGATCGCCTTGCCTTTCCCTCCCTGCGTTCCGCCTTTTCGCTTCGACACATGTTTGTTTTTCTCCTTTCCACCGATGAACGTTTCATCAGCCTCTACGGCGCCTTTGAGCGGGGCGGTGAATGATTTTGTGGTTGCCGCATAGCGGAGCCTATGCAGCATGAACCAAGCTGTTTTCTGAGTGACGCCGATATCCTTGGCGAGTTGGACAGATGAAATCCCCTTCTTGTGACTGGTGATTAGCCAGATCGCCATGAGCCACTTGCGAAGAGATATTTTGGAGCCCTCGAAAATCGTACCAACCTTGATTGAGAAACGGCTGCGGCATTCTCCGCACTTGTGAGCGCGGTTGTCAGAGAAGTGATAGACCCGTGTGCCGCCACAGTGAGGGCAGAATGCACCATCTTTCCAACGGACGGCTGTGAAATGGTCAATCGCTGCCTGTTCGTCAGGAATGGTATTCACTAGATCAATGAGGCTGTTGAAGTTCTGCATCGCACCACCGTTCGCTTTCGATGATCCTAAGCCGACATTACCCAGATGACTTCCAGGTTTGCGGAGATCATACCCCCGTACCACCGTCGAGGGAACTGTATTCCCTTTGCAGCCATCCGATGGCCTGATTTTGGAGATCAGCCCTCGGTTGGAAGGCCATTTGGCCAGATTTGCCGCCATTCAGACACACCCCTCCTGTCGTTTTCACCTCGCCGTCGATTTCCCCGGCCTACGCCGGGGCGGGTCTTGGTCGCAGATCATCAATCAGGCTCAAGATTTTCCGGAACAGCTCCCTCGGCACCGCCACCTCGGCCAATTGGAACGTGACGTAGCGGCCATGGCTGACCACCTTGGCACCGATCTTTACCAACTTCTCCCGCAGCGTGGTCAGCGACCAGTACTCAACCTCCTTCGGCAAAGCCAGCGTCCGCATGAAGTTGGCGAGATTGTAGGCCAGGGCGTGAAGCTGCAGCCGGACGGCGTTATCGCGGAACCTGCGACACGACAGCCTCGTCCATTTGATCGCGTTCTTGCCTTCCTTGATGCATTGCTCCGCTTTGCCCCGCTGATTGTAGAACAATGTCACCCGCTCGGCCGGTCGCGACAGGTTGGTGACGATGAACCCGACCCGGGGAAACAGCTCGCTGGGGTGCCACTCCACCTTGGCGACGACGCGGCGGGCCTTATCCCAGCTTTTGGCCCGATAGCTGAAGCCGGCGTAATGGCGCCGCACATGGTTTGGCGGACGGCCAACGGGTCGCGTGAGCAGATGGCAGATGCTTTCCAGAAGAACTTGGTTCTTCGGCAAACGGATCGCGTACAGGAAGCCCTCGTCTTCCAGAAACTTATAGATGTCCGGTGAGGCGAAAGCCGCATCGCCCCGGAAATACCGACGCAAATCCCTTTCCTTGTAGCGTGCCACTACCGGCTCCAGCACCTTGCGCCAGCCATCGGCGCTGTGAACGTTGCCGGGACGCAGGGCGCACCGTTCCAAATCGCCGAACTGGTTGAACAGGAACAGGGGATGATAGCAGGTGCAACCGAAGTGCCCGTTGTAGGTCGAGCCTTCCTGAGCACCGTGGGTTGGGCTGACGCTGCTGTCCATGTCGAGAATGATCTTCTTCGGCGGGCAACGGTCATGAACGCGGTCGATCCATCGGCCGGAAAGATCACCAAGCGCGGCGAGGTTTTCCTCGGTGGCCAGAACCTCCGTCTCGAAGCGCCCCATCTGACTGCTCGAGGCCGCCTGTTTAGTGACGGCATGGCCGCCGACGATCCACCGCATGACCGGGTCGAGGCTGAGCCGGTCGGCATCGTTCACGTCGTCGTAGCCGCCAAGGCGTCCGAAAACGGACTGGCGGAACTGGCCGACCATGCCATGCCGCCCATTCATGCCGGTACGACTGTCGGCAAGAACATCGCCAACCATCTCAGTAAGTTCAACGGAGGCATCAAGCTCTCGATAGGCGAGCAAACCGGCGTCAGTAGTGACCTTGGACCCGTGGAACTCAAGCTTGAGTCGACGGTCAAAATCGACCCGAAGGCACCCCTGTTTCGATTCACCCATCGGGTGTGCCATATCCGCTGATCCATATCTGCTCCAACTGTATGATTCTTATAGCAGAATCCGGGTGCGGTGTCGTCAAATTACATGATCATCTGGGTAATGCGGGCTAAGATAGACGTTTCTGTGGCGTAGGTCAAGCACGTATATAAATCCCCCCTTGATGACGAACAGGTTGAGGCCGACCGGCGGCGTAATCAAGCTGAGTTCGGTGACCATGACGACGATAATGCCGAACCAGATCGGATCGAAGCCGAAGCCGATCACCAGCGGAAAGAAGATCGGCACGGTTAGCAGCACCATGGAGAGCGACTCCAGGAAGTAGCCGAGCACGATGTGGATCACCATCATCACGACGATGGCGCCGATCGGCGAGACGCCGACCTCGAGGATCAGCCGCTGCAGGGCGTCGGGCAGGCCGGCCAGGTTGACGAAGTTGCGGAAGATCAGCGCGCCGACCAGCACGAAGAACAGGATCGCCGTCGTGCGCACCGCCTCGATGACGCTGTCGAGGAACGAGCGCACGGTCAGCGCGCGCCGCCACAGCGCGAACACGAAGGCACCGAAGGCACCGACACCGGCCGCCTCGGTCGGCGTGAAGACGCCGAAATAGATGCCGCCGATGACGATGAGGAACAGCAGCCCCGTCGCCGTGACACGGCCGAGGCTGCTCCAGCGCGTCGCCGCATCGGACCGCTCGGCGCGTGGGCCCGCGTTGGGATTGACCCGTGTCACGACGGCGACCGCGGCCATGTAAAAGACGATCGCGACAAGCCCCGGGACGATACCGGCGATGAACAGGAGGCCGATATCGGTGCTGGTCATGATGCCGTAGAGCACCAGGATAACCGACGGCGGGATCAGAATGCCCAGCGTGCCGCCGGCCGCGATGGCGCCGCTGGCCAGGCTGTCCGCGTAGCCGTACTGGCGCATCGACGGCATCGACACCTTGGCCATCGTGGCGGCGGTCGCCAGCGACGAGCCGGAGACCGCGGCGAAGCCGCCGCACGCCATCACCGTCGCCATCGCCAGGCCGCCGCGCCGGTGCCCCATGAAGGCGTGGCAGGCGGCGTAGAGGTCGCGGGACATGCCGGCGCGGCCGACGAAGATGCCCATCAGCACGAACATCGGCACGACCGACAGCTCGAACTGGGTGGTCGTCGACACCGGCAGCTGGCCCAGCATGCCGAGCGCCGGCTTGAGCCCGACGACGGCGACGATGCCGACGGAGCCGGCGATCAGCAGGGCGAAGGCGATCTGCATGCCGAGCGCCATCAACACGATGAGGCCACCAATACCGGTTAGCGAATATTCCCAAGGGCCCATTGGCGCTAGAGTCTGTTGAGCGCAAGCCCCCCACCCCAACCCTCCCCCCCCTTGGGGGGGGGCACAGCGGGGCGCTCGGCCCTCACTCCCTCCCCCCAAGGGGGGGGAGGGTTCGGGTGGGGGGTGAAACGGACAGGGCCAATCCCGACTACCTACGGCGCACGAACATCACCGCACCGCGCGCCGCCTGCACGAGGAACACCGCGGCCGTCACCCACAAAAGCGCCGCCATGGCCTGGGCGATCAGGCCCTTGCTCAGCTGCAGCTCCAGGGTCGTTTCGCCGACACGGATCAGGCGCTCGCCGAACAGCCACATGCGCCAGCCCACCAACGCCGTGAAGGCGCCGCCGATCAGGTCCATGACGAACGTCTGCATGCGCAACAAACGCGGCGGCAGCGCGTCGGACAGCAGGGTGACCGTGATGTTCTCGCGCGCCGCCGTGGCCAGCGGCAGGCCGGCAAAGATCACCAGCCCCATCAGCATCTCGGTGAGCTCGAAGGCGCCGAAGATCGGGCTGTCAAACACGAACCGGCCGACCACGTCGGCGAACGTCAAGAACATCATCGCCGCGACCATCAGGCCCGCCACAATGCTCAGCACGCGAAAGGGCCCGGCAAAAAAACACGCCGCCACCCGGGGGCGACGGCGTGTTCGCCGGTCGTCGGCTGGGTCACGGGATGTTGACCTTTTTCTCCCGCTTGTATTGCTCGGCGATGGTGCGCGCGTAGTTGAGGATCTCCTCGCCCGGCAGGCCGCGGCCGTCGGCCTCGGCCAGCCAATCGGTCTCCAGCGGCGCCAGCGTCATGCGGATGCGCGCGACCTCGGAATCCGGCAGCGTCACGAACTCCACGTTGTTGGCATGCAGCGCGGCCTCGCCGACGGTGTCGCCGTTGGTCCAGGCCCAGCCCGACAGCATGGCAACGCCGAGGCCGGAGTGCTTCTCGATCGCCGCCCGCTGCGCGTCGGTCAGGCTGTCCCAGACGTCCTGGTTGAAGGCGAGCCAGAACGTGTCGGTGTAGAGCACCCCGGGGATCCGCGTCGAGCTTTTGATCGACGAGGTGATCTTGAAGAACTCGATCGACTCCAGCGGGAACGTGATACCGTCGGCGACGCCGCGGGCGATCACCTGCTGCGCCTCGGTCGGCGGCAGCTGCACCGGGGTGCCGCCGAGCGCCTCGATGATCTTGCCGGTGACGTTGCCGCCGACCCGGATCTTCTTGCCGGCGAGGTCGTCGACCGAACGGATCGGCTCGCCGCGCATGTGGATGAACGGCTCGGAATGGGTCCACAGGCCGACGACCTTGGCCCCCTGATGCTCGCCGTAGCGGTCGCCGAACTACTCGTAGGTGAGCCAGGCCGCGGCGGCACCTGCCCACGGGTCGGGCGCGCTGAACGGCAGGTCCATCACCTGGGTCATCGTGAACCGGCCCGGGTTGTGGCCCGAGACGCCCCAGCCGACATCGATCGTGCCGTCGAGCACGAGGTCGAAATAGGCCGGCGGCCGCGCCAACGCCGAGGACATGATCTCGAACTTCAGCGAACCATCAGTTTCGGCCTCGATGGCCCGCGCCCACGGCTCGAGGATCCCGCGCACGATCAGATGATGCATCTGCACCCAGTTGCCGACGCGGATGACCCGGGTGTCCTGAGCCTGGGCCGGCAGGCTTGCCGTCATCAGCCCCGCGGCAACCACCGCGGCGCCGAATGCGACCGGTTTGACAAGTTTCATCCGAGGTAACCTCCCTGGTGATCGCGCGGCCGTCAGGGACCACGCCTCATCGTCGATCATGTCACAGCACGGGTGTGGCATAAAGCGGGACCCCGCGACTCCCAAATCCGTCGTCCTTGGCGTTGTGCCGAGGACCCATGGTGGCTCCCGCACGATCGCCCAAGGGCAAGCGATGAGCCCACAGGCGTATTCGGACATGGAACAGTCATGTACCAGCGAAGCGTGGCCTGATGGATGGGTCCTCGGCACAAGGCCGAGGATGACGCTACCCCTCCCGTTCCCAGGCGACGTTGCCGGCGTGGGTGACGGCACCGAGGTTGGCCGGGCCGACCATGGCGGCGTACTTCTCGAGCGTGCCGGCCAGACGGCGCTGGTTGGGTGGCTGCCACCGGGCCCGGCGGGTCGCGAGTTCCTCGTCGGACAGGCGCACGTCGATCGTGCGCGCCGCGGCATCGATACGGATGACGTCGCCGTTGCGCACGAGGGCGAGCGGACCGCCGGCCGCCGCCTCCGGCGAGGCGTAGCCGATGCACATGCCGCGGGTCGCGCCGGAGAAGCGGCCGTCGGTCAACAGCGCCACCTTCTCGCCCATGCCCTGGCCATAGATCAGCGCCGTCACCCCCAGCATCTCGCGCATGCCCGGCCCGCCCTTGGGCCCCTCGTTGCGGATGACGATGACCGCGCCCGGCGCGTACGTGCGCGCCCGCACGACCGCCATGCACGCTTCTTCGTCCTCGAACACGAGGGCGGGACCCTCGAAGACAAGCTGGCGCAGGCCGGCGACCTTCAAGAGCGCGCCGTCGGGGCACAAATTGCCCTTCAGCACGACGACGCCGCCGGTCGGCGAAAGCGCCTTGTCGAGCGGTCGCACGACCTCGCCGTCCGGGTCCGGCGCGGCGGCGACCGCCTGGGCCAGACTCTCGCCGGTCACCGTCGGACATGCGCCGTCGATGTGGCCGCCGGCGATCAGCGCCTTGATGATGACCGGCACGCCGCCGATCTCGTGCACGTCCTTGGCCAGATAGCGGCCGCCGGGCCGCAAATCGCCGATCAGCGGCGTCCGGTCGAACACGGCGGCGACGTCGTCGAGGGTGAAGCGGATGCCGGCCTCGTGGGCGATCGCCGGCAAATGCAGGGCCGCGTTCGTCGAGCCGCCGGTCGCCGCGACGATGGCGGCGGCGTTTTCCAGGCTCGCAGCCGTGACGAGGTCGCGCGGCAGCGGGCCGCCCGCCGCCAACAGCCGCATGACCGTCTCGCCCGAGGCCCGCGCCACGGCATGACGCGCCTCATAGATGCCCGGGATCATGGTCGAGCCCGGCAAGGCCAGGCCCAATGCCTCGGCCACCATGGCCATGGTGTTGGCCGTGAACTGGCCGCCGCAGGCGCCGATCGTCGGCAGGCAGACCCGCTCCAACGCGTCGACCTCGGCCTCGGTCATGTCGCCAGTCTGCACGGCGCCGACGGCCTCATAGGCGTCGAGCACAGTGACGTCCTTGCCGCGCCAGCGCCCCGGCAGTGCGCTGCCGCCATAGACGAAGACGGCCGGCACATTGCAGCGGACCATCGCCATCATCATGCCCGGCAGCGTCTTGTCGCAGCCGGCGAAGCAGACGAGCCCGTCATAGGCGTGGCCGCGCATGACGGCCTCGACGCTATCGGCGATCAGCTCGCGCGAGATCAGCGAGAACTTCATGCCCTGGTGGTTCATCGACAGGCCGTCGGAGACCGAGATCGTCGTGAATTCGCGCGGCGTACCGCCGGCCGCGGCAATGCCGGCCTTCGCCGTGGCCGCCTGGTCGGCCAGCGTCATGTTGCAGGGCGTCACCTCGCCAGCCGTCGTCGCGACGCCGATGAACGGCCGGGCTGTGCCTCTGTGGTTCATCCTTGCTCCGTCCACCCACACGGCTTCTAGCCCGGATTTCTCACAGCGGGATTGGTGGTGGCCGAGAGCCAGAGAGGTATAGCTGAATCTTGTGTACGGCGTTGGAAAGAGGGCGGCGTATCCTGGTGATTGTTGCAGTCACCACTTGACCTAAGCCAAGGAAGGATACGCCATGGAAGAGAATACCGTTGTTGCCTTTCGGAACCCATCGAATTTTCAGGATGACCCGTTGACGGAAGTCCTACGAGCTGGGGCGCGTGAGTTGCTGGCTCAAGCCGTGGAAGCTGAAGTTGCCGAGTTTCTGGAAGGTCATGCGACGCTGGTTGATGACCGGGGCCGTCGCCGGATTGTACGCAATGGCCACTTGCCGGAACGGCTGATACAGACCGGGATCGGCCCGGTGGACGTGCGTCAGCCGCGTGTCCGGGATCGGAGAGCCGGCGAGGGTGCCGGCGCCATCCGGTTCACGTCGGCGATCCTGCCGCGCTATCTGCGCCGCACCAAGAGCCTGGAGGATTTGCTGCCGTGGCTATACTTGAGGGGCATCTCCAGCGGCGATTTCTCGGAAGTGTTGGCGGCGTTGCTGGGGGCACAGGCCCCGGGTCTGTCGGCCTCCACGATCGGGCGACTGAAGGAAGTTTGGCAAGACGAGATGGAGCGCTGGCAACGGCGTGATTTATCGGCCAAGCGCTACGTCTACTTCTGGGTCGACGGCATCTATTTTGGCGCCCGCCTGGAAGAGGAGAAGCAATGCATCCTGGTTATCATCGGCGCCACGGATCACGGAACCAAGGAGTTGATCGCCATCACCGACGGCTACCGCGAGAGCGAACAATCCTGGCGCGAGGTGCTGCTCGATCTCAAGCGGCGTGGTCTCGGCATCGGCCCGGAACTGGTGACCGGCGATGGCGCGCTCGGCTTCTGGAAGGCGCTCCGCCAAGTCTACGGGGCCGCCCGCGAGCAGCGCTGCTGGGTGCATAAGACGGGC
This sequence comes from Alphaproteobacteria bacterium, assembly GCA_965261585.1. Taxonomy (GTDB): domain Bacteria; phylum Pseudomonadota; class Alphaproteobacteria; order UBA6615; family UBA6615; genus CBDHDN01. Next base: position 77,456 of record CBDHDN010000015.1, on the reverse strand, counting down.
AATATCTTGAACAAGCTACCCAAGGGTCGGCAGAACAAGGCCAAGGGTCACTTGCAGGATATCTGGATGGCCGAAACCAGGAAGGACGCGGAGACCGCCTTCGACTTCTTCCTGGAAGCCTACGGACCGAAGTACGAAAAGGCCACGGCCTGCCTGGCCAAGGACCGGGACGCCTTGCTGAGCTTCTACGACTTCGCCGCCGAGCATTGGAAGCATGTGCGGACGACGAACCCCATCGAGAGCACCTTCGCCACGGTTCGCCTTCGCACCTATCGGACCAAGGGTTGCCTGTCACGCAAGACGGCGATGGCCATGGTCTTCAAGCTTTGCCAGGGGGCCAGCAAGAAATGGCGGAGGCTCAATGGATCAGATCAGTTCGCCGAGATCATTCGAGGCGTCAAATTCGTGAATGGAGAACGCCAGGATCGCGCCGCCGCATGACAAACCCATACACAACTTTTGACAATAGCTCAGAGCCAGTTCATCTTGGGCACTGTTGATGGGGTGCTGTGAAGCATGCAGGCTGGAGGGTTCCGCCGGCTGCTGGCGGTGGTCTGAGGCTGGAGTTGATCCTGTGTGGTTGACGGGACGGGCGGAGGCCGGCTGCTGGGGTCAGCCGGTGGCGTTGCATAATCGATGGTGAGCCAGGCGGTATTCCTGCTGGTAGGGGAACGAAGACGCCATTGCGAACTTGACGCGGCGGACGGAGCGGCGCACCTGGGCGCCGATCTTCAACAGCTTCAAGCGGATGGTGCCGCAGGTGGCGCGGGCGAAGCGGGTGTGCTTGAGGGCGATGCGGCGCAGCGCGCAGAGCAGCGCATAGGCCATGGCGGCGAACCACAAGCGCAGCTGGTTGGCCCGCATGGTGGCAGCCGAAGTGCGGTCGGCGAACAGATCGGCCTGGCATTCCTTGATGCGGTTCTCCATGTCGCCGCGGGCGCAATAGACCTTTTCATAGAGCCGGCGGGCCTTGACCTCGCCGGTGCCGAGCGAGGTGACGACGAAGCGCGGATTGGCCTTACCGTGGGTCCATTCGGCCTTGGCGACGACGCGGCGTTCGCGGCTCCAGCTCTTACGCGTCGTCCACACCAGCTCCTGGTAGCGGCGGGCCGGCTTGCCGGTGCGCCGGCTGTCGGCGGCGCACCGGCGGCGAGAGCGTTCTCGATCGCGCCGCCGAGCCGCTTGTTCCTGGCCAGCCCAAAGACGTAGTCGACCCGGTTGGCTTCGCACCACGCCATCAGCGCCTCGCGGGCGAAGCCGGAATCAGCGCGCACCAGAATACGCACGTCCGGCCAGTCGTCGCGGATCTGCTCGACGATCCGGGCGAGCTCCTCGATCGCGCCGGCGGCGCCGTCGATATTGGCCGGCCGCAGCTTCGCCGCCAGCAGATGCCGGCCACAGAAGATGTACAGCGGCAGATAGCAGTAACAATCGTAGTAACCGTGGAAGAACCGATCCTCCTGCTCGCCGTGCAACGGATCGTCGGTCGCGTCGAGGTCGATGATGATCTGCTTCGCCGGCCGCCGGTGCGCGGCCAAGAACAGCGCGACGAACTGGCGCTCGATCGCCGCCGCGTCGTGGCCGATCTTGTGATAGCGCGACGGCGCCCCCGACGGCGCGTGCTCCAGCCGGTTCAGCGTCGACTTGCCGGCGAGCGGCGCGCAGTCCGCCCGCCGCGCCTCGAGCTTGCCGGCGAGCACCGCCATCACCGGATCATGGCGCAGCTCGTCGTGGTCGATCAGGTCCTCGTAACCCAGCGCCAGGGCGAACACACGTTGGCCGACCAGCGTCGCGACGCTGTGCTCCGTCAACGCCGGATCGCGGCCGTCCTGGAAACATCGCGCAAACCCCGCGACCAGGCCAATCGCCCGCTCCGTGGCCCCCAGCAAAAGCGCGCCGCCGTTCGACGTCACCGCACCGCCGTCAAACGCTGCCTCAACGCGCCGGCTCTCAACGCGTGCAAATCCGAACAGATCCGAGATACACTCTGCTGGCATTGGGGAGATCCTCCGTCTCAGCTTAAGTTCTTGTTGCAACAATCACTTTCGCTGATTCGGGGCCCCGATGCACTACTCCGTGTGAGAAATCCGGGCTAGCCACAGCACCCTACCGCCTCGGCTGGTCCCGCGCGAAGTGAGCCGCTAAGGTTCCGGACGCTTGAGGGAGAGGCAGCCGATGGACGATTTCGAGGTCATCGACGAGCGGTTCCGCTACTTGATCCTGCCGAACGGCTGGGTCGAGAAGCTGTACACCGGGACGCTGTGGGCCGAGGGGCCTGTTTGGTTCGCCGACGGCCGGTTCCTGGTCTGGAGCGATATCCCCAACAACCGCCAGATGCGCTGGGCCGAGGGCATGGGCGTGAGCGTGTTCCGCGACCCCTCGAACTATTCGAACGGCAACACCCGCGACCACCAGGGCCGCATGATCTCCTGCGAGCATGGCGCGCGCCGCGTCAGCCGAACCGAGCCCGACGGCACGATCACCGTATTGGCCGACCGCTACGAGGGCAAGCGGCTGAACTCGCCCAACGACGTCGTCGTCAAGTCCGACGACAGTGTGTGGTTCACCGACCCGCCCTACGGCATCATGTCGGACTACGAAGGCTACAAGGCCGACAGCGAGGTCGGCGCCAACAACGTCTTCCGGCTGGATCCGCAGACGGGCGCGCTGACCATCATCGCCGACGACTTCGACAAGCCGAACGGCCTGGCCTTCTCGCCCGACGAGTCCGTGTTGTACATCTCGGACACCGGGATTTCCCACGACCCCGACGGCCCGCACCATATTCGCGCCTTCGACGTCGTCGACGGCACGCGGCTCGCCAACGGCCGCGTCTTCGCCGAGGTCTCGCCCGGCGCCTCCGACGGCTTCCGCATCGACACCGACGGCAACATCTGGACCAGCGCCGGCGACGGCGTGCATTGCTACGCGCCCGACGGCACGCTGCTCGGCCGCATCGCGATCCCGGAGATGGTCGCCAACGTGACGTTCGGCGGGCCGCGCCGCAACCGCCTGTTTATCACCGCAACGACGTCGCTCTACGCCGTCTATGTCGCCGCCGTGGGCGCGCAGTGGCCGTAGCGGCCGCCGCATGGGCGGCCTTGGCCAGCCTAAGTCGCGCCACGTCCCACAGCCTCTAGCCTAGTGCCCATCCATAAACGACTAGATTTAGTGTAAGGCTGCGCGTTTGAGCGACGTGTTTTGTGGGTACGGGGGCTGTAGATGCGTTCCAGAGTCCAGTGACGGGGTGCCGGTGACGAGCGGCGCGTGATCGAGGCAGGCCGGCGGGATCGGCGGCCGTCGGTGCTGGTGGATCGGACGTGTCGGGTTGGCGGCTATGCCGGTTTGCGGCGGGCCAGCACGGCGAGGTTGTGGGCGACGACGGCGGCCCAGACGTAGGACTTGAAGTGTTCGAGCCCCTTCCAGGTGCAGCGGCCCAGACCGTAGGCGCGCTTGAGGCATGAGATGGCGGCCTCGATGCCGGCGCGGAAGTTGCGCAGTCGGCGGTAGACCCAGCGGCTCTTGACCATGTCGGTGATGGCAAGGCCGCATTTCTTGTGGAAGGCGACGTCCTCGACGCCCTTGTTCTTGGCGGCGGCGAGGTTGCCGGTGCTGGCGCAGCCGCCGTCGGCGGCGAGTTGCCTGGGCGGCCGGCCGTAGATCGCGATCTGGCGGTCGACCATGGGTACGAAGCGCTCGGCATCGGCCGGGTTGCCCTGCTCGACGACGATGTCGAGGATGAGACCGCTGGCGCCGCTGGCCAGGTTGAGCTTGTGGCCGTAGGAGACCTGGCGGCGGCTCTTGACGATGATGTCGCTATGGGGCTCGAACAGACTGACGAGCTTGTCGGCGGCCGGCACCTTCTCGCCATGCAAGACACGGCGCTCGGTCTGGTCGATGATGCGTTCGATCAGCGGCACGAAGTGTTCGGCCTCGGCGCGCCAGGCCGCGGCCACCGGCGCGGGATCGTCGGCCAGCCGCGCCATGGCGTCGTGCAGATAGGCGAGCGTCGCGCGGGTCTTGGCGAGCAGCTCGCGGTACAGCCGCTGCCGGTTGTTGCCACGACTGTACTCGATGGCGCGGGCGCGCTTCTTGGCCAGGCGCGTGTGGTCGCGCCAGGGCAAGGCGGGCAGCACGACGTCGGCTTGACGCAACGGCCGCACCATGACCCGCACGGCATCCCACAACAGGCTGGAGTCGGTGGGCGCATGGATGGCGGTCTCGGCGACCGTGCTGTCGAACCGGACCTTGGCGCCGCTCTCCAGCTTGGCCGTCGCGGCGCGCGCCAGCAGCATCCGGTTGAGGCACTCGAAGGTGGCGGCGGCGATGGCGCCGATGGCGCTGTGCAGCGCCGACTTCTTCGGCGACCAGCCGAACGGCAGTCGAGCGAACGCGCGCAGCGATGCCGAATCCGACAGCAGAAAGGCCAGCTCCTCGTAGCTCAGCTGGAAGTACTGCTTGAGCAGCGCGCAGCGCAACGCCGCATCGGCGCTCAGCCCGTGGCGCCCGGTCTGCCTGACCCGACCGATGCCGAGGTCTGCGGCGACCAGGCGCACCACCGCGGCCTCGCCGTCGAGCCAGGCGGACATCGCCGCGAGTTCACGACCGATCTCGTGCGGCGAAAACAGATCGAATTGAGTCGGACCCGATTTCCTTGGACACAGAATTGGCTTAATCGAAGTGTCCAAGGAGGACCGGAACATGACCGATAATTTTGAGAAGAAAGTTGCTGTTGATGGGCCTGTGGTAAATGCGGGCGAGCTTGGCTCGTCCACGTTTTCCCCAGGCCAGGCTTTGCCGGCAGGCCCGCTGGGACTTGGCCAGCGATGGACGGTGGCGCGCAAGCGTGAGGTCGTTCTGCGGCTTTTGCGTGACGAGCCGGTGCAACTTCTGTCGCGCCAGTTGGGCGTAGAGATCTTCCGGCTCGAGCAGTGGCGTGAGAAAGCGATCGGCGGGATCGACGCCTCGCTCAAGCAACGCAAGGGCGATCCGGTGCAGGCGGAACTGGATAGCGCCATGAAGCGGATCGGAGAGTTGACCATGCAGGTGGAACTGCTGGAGGCCAAGACGGAGACCTTCGGCCCTTTGGGGCGGCGGAGGTCGCGGCGATGAGTGCCGCCACCTCGCCCGGCACGGGTCTGGCCTACGGCCTGCGGCGGGTCTGCGCCGCCTGGGGCATGGCCCGCTCCTCGTTCTACGCCATGACCTCCGGCCAGCACGCCGAGCAGCCGCCGGCAAAGCGTCGGGGACCGAAGCCCGCGATCTCGGACCAGGCGCTGCTGGTGGCGATCGAAGCCGACCTGGAGGCATCGCCCAGGGAGGGCGAGGGCTACCGCAAGGTCTGGGCTCGGCTTCGGGTCTGTCGCGACATCCGGGTTGCCCGCAAGCGGGTGCTCCGCCTGATGCGCGAGAACAATCTGCTCTCGCCCCATCGCTGCCGCCGCCGTGGCGGCAATCCCCATGACGGTGAGATCATCACTCATGCCCCGAACCTCATGTGGGGCACCGATGGCGTTCGGGTGTTCACGGTGGACGACGGCTGGGGCTGGATCTTCACCGCCGTCGAGCATTGGAACGCCGAGTGTGTCGGCTGGCATGTCTGCAAGCGCGGCGACCGCTTCGCCGCCCTGCAGCCTATCTCCATGGGGCTTGGCGGGCTGTATGGCTCGACCGCGGCCGGCGCGGCTCGGGGGCTGGCCTTGCGGATGGATCACGGCTCCCAGTATCTGTCGGACCACTTCACCAACCAGATCAAGTTCTGGGGCATCCAGCCGTCCTACGCCTTCGTCGCCGAGCCCCAGACCAACGGCGTCGCCGAGCGGTTCAATCGCACGCTGAAGGAACAGATCATCCATGGTCGCATCTACCGCAACATCGCGGAGCTGCGGGACGCCGTCCGCGACTTCGTCGAACTCTACAATGCCCAGTGGATCGTCGAAAAGAACGGCTACCTGAGCCCCGCTCAAGCTCGTCAGGCGTGGCACGCCGCGATCTCAATCAGGCCCGCCGCGTGAGACAAACTTGTGTCCAAGGAACCGGGTGCGCTACAAAAACAGATCGAATATACTGCCCTGGACGGTGCGCTCTTCGCGCATGGTCACCTCCGGCGGTTTGGTGTTTGCCTTTGGGTACAGTGGCTTGTTCCCAACAGCATAGCCGAAACCGCCGGAGCCTGGCTCCGAAAATAGACGATTCACTCAGTTATTTCAGTGTTTTAGCGTTTCCGGATGGGCACTAGCCTAACCGAACGCGCCGATGATGTGATTGATGCCGGCCGACGTGCGGCGGATCAGGGCGTGCAGGCGCTCCATCGGCTGGAAGATCGTCGCGTGCTCGGCCTCATAGGACTGGCTCGAGTCGCTGCGGTAACTCGCGGGCTCGCCGAAGTCGGCTGGCAGCTCCGTCGGCTCGGTCTTGGGGAAGATCGCGGCCAGGCGGGCGACGGCACTGTCGATGTCGAGATGAAGGATCTGCGCGTGCAGCTCCTCCGGCGTCGTCTCGTGCTGGGCGCTGAACTCCGGCACATGGGTCGAGATGACGAAGATCCGCTGGATCAGCGCGATGCGGACGGCATGCAGCAGGTGCAAGTCGTCGCGCAACTCGGCCGGGATGCCGGGCATGGCGTGGCCGTCCAGCACGCCCTCGTCGACCAAGCGCGCCAGCTCCTGCTCCATGTCGAGCACGTCGGCGAACAGCACCCGGAAGATGGCGGTCAGCCGCCGGTGCACGTTCGCCTGCTCGAGATAGCCGGCGACGCGGCGCAGCGCCTCCCTCATCTCGTGATCCCGGCACCGGTCGGCGCGCAACAGCCACAGGCCCGGATCGAGCGTGTCGATATAGGCCTTGAGCACGTCCATGTCGCTGAACGCCCCCCACGCGATCATGCCGAACAGGCGGCGAAAGCGCGGCGAGCCGCGGTAGAACTCGACGAAGCCCTCGGGGTCCTTCTTGATCGCCTGACCGGCGCCGCCGATCGTGTTGGCCAGGTAGCCGAGCTGCTGCAGGATCGCGTTGTGCGGGATGGCCCGCAGCTGGCGCGGGCTCGTCACGTCGGCCGGTCCCGCGCCGTCGTGCTGCCGGCGCAACGGGCGGCTGCCCGTCGGGTACAGCATATTGCCGCCGAACGCACCCAACAGCGCCCCGTAGTCGGGGTCGGTCATGACCCGGTCGTTGAAGAACTGGATCGTCGTGAAGAACTCGTTCACATAGCCCGATTCGACCGAATAGGGGTCGTCGGTCTCGTCCGGCTCGGTCAGCGCGAACTCGAGAATGCGGGTGACCGTGGCGAACGCGGCCACCGGCGTGAAGAAGTTCATATAGCCGTCACCGCCCTGGAAGCTGACCTCCTGCTTCAGCGGGATCCCATAGGCGGCGAGCTGCGCCCGGCTGGCCGCCGAGCTGACATAGCGCAGCCGGTCGGCGAAGCCACCGGGATGGGCACCGCGGCCGATCGATTCGCCGTGGGTATCGAAGATGACGAGCTCGACACCCTCGAGCGCGTGCTGCTTCAGGACCTCGCCGATGCGGATGCGCAGCCGCTCGATGGCCGCCGCCGCGACGGTCTGGCCGAGATAGCGGCCGGCGTCGGAGTAGCCGGTCTGGACGCACAAGCGGCCCTGGCTTACGACGTAGGCGCGGAAGTGCGGGTTCGACAGCGCCTCGTCGATGACCCGCGCACCGCGCTCGATGGCCCGCCTGGTCTCGAACAGCGGCGAGATCTCGATCTGCCCGGCAACGCCGAACAGTTTCGCAAAATAGAGCGCCGTCAACAGCGTGAACGCGGTCTCGGTCTCGGCGATCAGGAGGCGGATCGGCGTCGTCGCGTCGACGAACTTCAGCATCTGGGCGATGATCATGAACAGCCGCGTCGCCGATGCCCGCTCGGCCATGAGGGAGCCGAAATTGATCGTCGCCGGCTCGACCTCGCCCAGCAGGTTCGTGACCGCGGCGACGTAGGACCGGCGATGGCTCGGGTCGTCGGGGGCCTCGGTCATGCCGATGGTCTTGCGGATCGCGTTGTGCAGCTGGGTCGCGTTGATCCGGACATGGGTGTGCGCAATGCCGAGGCCGCAGTTCGCGACCTCGGCCCGCAGCACGACCAGCGCGCGCAGCAACGCCGCCATGTCGGGCAGCGCCCGCGCCACGTCGATCGCCCGCTCGATCAGACCCAGCAGCGGCTCGGCCTCGGTCAGCCGCCGTTCGTTGTCCGCCGCCATGCGCTGCGAGGCACGCGCCACCGCGGCCGGCCAGTCGACCGGGACCTGGGCGCCCTGGCCGAACACCTCGAGCTCGCCCTCGACCGTCTGCATGGCCAGGTCGACCCGCGACGCCAGCAACTCCAGGATGTGGCGCACCGGCTCGGCCGCATCGCCGGCCGGCACCACGTCGATCAGCGTGCGCAGCCGCTCGCCGTAACGGTTGAGCTGGCGCTGCTGGACGATGAGCCGCTTCTCGAACGTATCGGACCAGCCGATGTCGGAGCGCCCGTCCAGGTCGTAACCGACCCAGGTTGCGATGGTCAGCACCCGCGGCGTCAGCGTCAGCCAGTCGTCGGGGTAGAGCTGCTCGGCGACCGCGACCGCAACTTCGTAGACGCGCCGCAACGCATCCTGCAGGTGGCCCAGCCCCTCGAGCGACAGCGCGTGCTCGACGTCGAGCGTGATGTCCCGCTCCGGCCGGTGCTCCGCCGCCAGCGCGGCATGGATCAGCGCCGGCCTGGCGGCACTGTCGAGCGGCTGGCCGTCGGGCGCCCGGTCCGTCGCCAGCTGCGCCTGGATCCGCATCAGCGGCGCCGCCAGCGCAAACGTCGGATGCGCCGTGATGACAATGCCGAACGCGGCCCGCTCGACGCGCGCCCGGAACGTCTCGAACGGCACCGCCTTGCCGCTCATCGCGTTGCGGCCGAGCTGCTCGAACAGCGTGCGCAGGCGCGCGGCGTTGGCGGCGGGATCGATCTCGCCGAGACGGTCGCGCAGCCGCGCCGCACCGCCGATGAAGGCGTCGACCGTCAGCCGCTGGATCAGCTGCTCCAGATCGGAATAGCCGACCTCGCCCTCGTCGAACCGGCGCGAGATGTCGAGCGCCAGCATCTGGATCGGGTTGACGAACGGATCGTCGACCGCCGCCGTGCGCAGCTTGGCCAGCGCCTGTTTCAGCGACTCATGCAGCGCCCCGTGGCCCGCCCTGGCCGTGTCGGGCGGGAAGCAGGCCGCGTCCTGCGGCACCAACGGCGCCGTCGACGCCGCCAGGACGGCGTTGAACTCACGTTGCGCCGCGTCGATCCGCGGCTCGTCGGTGACGCCGTTGCGCGGCATCTCACACTCCCTGCGCCAGGCCCCCAGGAGACCACGCGGTGCGCTGCAACCAGCATCGTGCATACCGGTTGTAAAACCGGTAATGGTTTCTTGAAAGCGTATTTTGGCGGCCGGCTAGGGTGCCCGCTTTCATTGAGAGCGGGTCGCCGAGCACCCGGCCCCATACTTCGACAGGCTCAGGATGAGGCCTCATCCTGAGCCTGTCGAAGGGCGAGGCCCGTGACACGCTCCTACGACACTTGGCGCTAGGCTACGGCTACGACGCCGTCGGAAGCACGACGATGGCGCGGAAATCGTTGACGTTGGTAAGCGTCGGCCCGGTGACGACCAGGTCGTCGAGCCCGGTGAAGAACCCGTAGGCATCGTTGTCGGCAAGGCAGGCCTTGGCATCGAGGCCGCACGCCACGGCACGGGCAAGCGTATCCGGCGCGACGATGGCGCCGGCCGCGTCCTCGATCCCATCGATGCCGTCCGTATCGCCGGCGATCCCGTGGATGCCCGGCGCCCCGTTTAGCGCCAGCGCCAGCGCCAGCTGGAACTCGGCATTGCGGCCGCCGCGCCCCTGCCCGCGCACGGTCCACGGTGGTCTCGCCGCCGCTCAGCAGCACCGCCGGCGGCGCCACCGGCTGGCCATGGCGCGCTGCCGACAGGGCCACCGCAGCCATGACACGGGCAACCTCGCGGGCTTCGCCCTCGATGGCGTCGCCGAGGATGAGCGGCGTCATGCCGGCTTCACGGGCCCGCGCCGCCGCCGCTTCGAGCGACGCCTGGGGCGTCGCCACCAACACCGTCTCGACGCCCGCGAGGCGTGGATCGCCGGGCTTCGGCGTCTCCGCCGCGCCGTCGCCGAGCCGGGCGCGCACCGATGCCGGCGGATCGATCCCGAACTTCTCCAGGATCGCCCGGGCGTCGGCGAGGGTGGTCGGGTCGGCAACCGTCGGGCCGGAGGCGATGACCGCGGGGTCGTCGCCGGGCACATCGGAGATCAGCAAGGTGACGATGCGCGCCGTCGTGGCGATGGCAAGCCGGCCACCCTTAACCGCGGACAGGTGCTTGCGCACACAGTTCATCTCGGCGATGTCGGCGCCGGAGCGCAGCAGCGCCCGGTTGACCGCCTGCTTGTCGTCGAGCGTGAGGCCCTCGGCGGGCAGCGTCAGCAACGCCGAGCCGCCGCCGGATATCAGGCACAGCACCAAGTCCGCGGGGCCGGCGCCGCGCACAATCTCGAGGATCCGCCCGGCCGCGGCGACACCGGCCGCGTCGGGCACCGGATGGGCGGCCTCGACAACCTCGATCGTCTCGCACGCGACCGCGTGACCGTGGCGGGTGACGACGAGACCACGCGGCGGGGTGGCCCAGCCGGCCGCCGCGGCATGGCGCTCGACGGCCCGCGCCATGGCGGCGGACGCCTTGCCGGCACCGACGACGATGACGCGGCCGCGATCAGGTGGCTCGGGCAGGTGCGGCGGGACGCAGCGGGCCGGGTCGGCCGCGGCGACAGCCGCGTCGAACAGGCCGCGCAGGAACGCCCGAACGGCCGTGGAACTGCCGAAATCCACCGCCGTCACGGCGGCGGCCTAGAGTGTGCGCCCATGAGGAAAGCCCACCTTGCGCAACCCGTGAAGATATCTATTGATATCCGCCTCGTTCTTGAATGGGGGACGCTTGATCGTTTCGATCGTCGCGTCAGGGGCGACTGCGAGCACCGCTCAAACCTGAGCATGTGCCTTCTCGGGTTGTTCCAGCAACGCGTGAAAGATTGCCAATAGGATACGCACAGAGGGCAAGTAGCCAGTCCGCAGGGCCGCCTTCTCCGTCCACTCGAGCGCGCGGGCGCAGTCGCCCGACACGAAATGGCCGATGGCCAAATACTCGAAGAAATCGACATTGCGGGCGCGCCGCGGATCTGCCCGGAGCGCCTTCTCGATCAGCGGCATGCCGCGGCCGGGATCGCCCTGGCATATCAACGCGTAGCCGAGCAGCGCGTGCGCATAGGTGTAGTTGGGATTGAGCTCCAAGGCGCGTTCGGCCTCGGCGATTGCCAAGTCATGCGCGCGCCGGACCAGCAGCAGGAGCCGACAGCGTACGTAGTGGGTGTAGTCGCTCTCCTCGTTGATGCGAACCGACCGATCGATGAGATCGAAAGCCCGCGCCGCATCGGCTTCCGACAACTCCCTGTGGCCGTACTCGTTTGCGAGCAAGACGCATGACGCCTGCATGGCCAGCGCCATGGCGTTGCGCGGGCTGCGCTCGACAACCAGACCCGAAAGCCGCGCGGCATCGTGGTGGTCCTCGGTGCTCAACGACTGCAGGCGTTGCGACGCCAAGGCCAGCAGCTCGCTGTCGGTCAGCTGATCCTCCGGCAGATCGCGAACTCTCTCGGCGTCCTTCACGTGAATCTGAGACCGGGTGGCAGCGACGATGCTGAAGGTTATTTCGTCCTGCAGTGTGAAGACGTCGGTCAACTCACCGTCGAACTGGTCACCCCAGAGGTGACTTCCGCCGTCCGCTTCGGCGAGCTGGACAGCCACGCGAATGCGTTCGCCAGCCCTGCGTACGCTGCCGTGCAACACATAATCCGCCCCGAGTTTCGGCGCAACCTCGGTCACGTCCACGGCTTTGCCCTTGAACTGAAGCGTCACGCCACGCGCCAGCACGGTCATCCCCGTTTGGCGGGAGAAGGCGGTGATGATCTCGACGGTCAGGCCGTCGGTGAAATCGTCGACAGCCGCGTCGCGACCGAGATTGTCGAAGGGCAAGACTGCAATCACCGGAACATGACCCGCGAACGCGACGCCGCGCGAGCTGTGCGATTCGGGGTCCGCCGCGGCGCCGTCGCCCGTCCAGCGCCAAACGCGCACGGGCTCAGCGATGTTCTTGACCTGCTGGTCGCCCAGGTCCTCGAAAACCGCATCGATCTTACCGCGCACCTGGCGGTAGGCGTCGTCGGAGAGGCAGATGCCGCCGGGGTCGGCGAGGCCCTCGAGGCGCGCCGCGATGTTGACCCCGGCGCCGTAGATGTCATCGCCGTCGACGATGATGTCGCCGATGTTGATGCCGACACGATAGATAAGGCGCCGGTCGTCTGGCACGGTCTCGTTGTGGGCGGCAACCGCTAGCTGCACCTCGACGGCAAAATGGACGGCGCCGACGACGCTGGCGAACTCCATCAGGGTGCCGTCGCCCATCAGCTTGACCGTCCGGCCGCTGTATTGCGCTGCCTTGGGCTCGATCAACTCGGTGCGATGGGTCTTCAACTGGGCGAGCGTCCCAGCCTCGTCCGCGGCCATGAGCCGGCTGTAGCCGACTACGTCAGCCGCGAGGATCGTGGTCAGCCTGCGTTCCACACTCTTTTCGCCCACGCGACGCTCAATCGCCGGATTACCGAAGACCAGCAGTATAACCGCGGCGGCCTGACTGCGAACGTCGCCCGTGACATGCGGTTTTGACAGGCGTCGCCCGGCGTACCTAGACTCTCCCGGATCTGTGGGACGGCGTATGGCGGAAGAACGCGTTCAGAGGAGACTCGCGGCCATCCTGTCGGCCGATGTGGCTGGCTATTCGCGCCTGATGGGGGCTGACGAGGTGGGCACGCTGGCGCGGCTGCAGGCGCTGCGGCGCGAGATCATCTACCCGGCGATCGCGGCCCATTCCGGCCGCATGGTCAAGCTCATGGGCGACGGGGCGCTCGTCGAGTTCGCCAGCGCCGTCGATGCCGTCACCTGCGCCGACGCGATCCAGCAGCAGGTCGGCGCGCACAACGCCGCCATGCCCGAAGACGCGCCGATCCAGTTTCGCGTCGGCATCAACATCGGCGACATCCTCGTCGACGGCGACGACATCTATGGCGACGGCGTGAACATCGCCGCCCGCATCGAGGGGTTGGCGGCGCCCGGTGAGATCTACCTGTCGCGGGCCGCCGCCGATCAGGTGCGCGACAAGGTGCCGCTGGCGCTCGAGAGCCGCGGCGAGCATACGGTCAAGAACATCGCCCGGCCGATCGAGGTGTTCTGCGTCGTCGATGCGGACGCGGCAGCGGCGCCGGACCCAGCGACGGCGGCCACGGCACCGCCGCCGCGTAGCTCCGACAGGCCATCGATCGCGGTGCTGCCGTTCGCCAACATGAGCGGCGATGCCGAGCAGGAATATTTCGCCGACGGCATCGCCGAGGACATCATCACGGCCCTGTCGAAGATTTCCGAGCTGTTCGTCATCGCCCGTAATTCCTCGTTCACCTTCAAGGGACAGCACGTCCACATCCAGGACGTGAGCCAGAAGCTCGGCGCCCGCTACATCGTCGAGGGCAGCGTCCGCAAGTCCGCCAACCGCGTGCTGATCACGGCCCAGCTGATCGACGGGCTGACCGGCGGGCATCTGTGGGCCGAACGCTTCGACCGCGACCTAACAGACATATTCGCCGTGCAGGACGAGGTGACGCAGGAGATCGTCGCCGCCCTGGCGCTCAATCTGACGGAGGGCGAGGCAAAGCGGCTGACGGCCGAGCACACCGACAACATGGAGGCCTATGACACCTTCCTGCGCGGGCGCGATCAGTGGTATCGGCACACTCGGGAGTCGAACCGCCAAGCGCGGGAATTGTTCGATAGCGTTATCGAGCTGGAGCCAAATTTCGCCGCCGCCCACGCCTTCCTCGCGCTCACGCACATGCTCGACTATGTCAACGAAACCGGTGCGACGCCGGCGCTCGCCCTGGAGCGGGCCCACGAATTGGCGCAACGGGCCGTCACCCTGGACGACAACGACCCGCGCGCCCACCATGCGCTCGCCTCCATCCTCATGTGGATGCGGCGGCACGACGAGGCGATCGGTGAGGGCGAACGGGCGGTCGCGCTCGACCCGAATTTCGTCGACGGGCACATGATCCTCGGTCTCATTCTGCTCTACGCCGGCCGGTCAGCCGAGGCGCCGCAGCATTTCGAGCGGGGCCTGGCATCGGACCCCTACCCCGCGGACATCTATCTGCACTTCCAGGCGCTGGCGTATTTCCATCTTGGCCGCTACGAAGCGGCGATCGGCCTGTTGAAGCGGCGGCTCATCCGCAACCCAGACACCGACATCTCGCGGGTGCTGCTGGCGGCGAGCTACGGCCACCTGGGCCGTGAGGACGAGGCCCGCGCCGAGTGGCAGGCGGCGTTTCGCGTCAACCCGGACTATTCGCTGGCGCACCGCCGCAAGGTGCTGCCCTACAAGAATCCCGCCGATTTCGAGCTGATCCCCGACGGCCTGCGCAAGGCCGGGCTGGTCGACTGCGCCGTCCTGCGGCCCGTGTCGCGGCGTTTGCGGCGTGGCGTTTTCGGCACCGCGAGCCGGGCGAATTTTTCTGGGCGGCGGTTCAACCCGTCCCAGCCTCGTCCGCGACCATGAGCCGGCTGTAGCCGACGACATCGGCCGCGAGGATCGTGGTCAGCTTCCGCTCCACACCCGCTTCGCTCACGGTTCGCTCTCCAGCGCGGACGTCCGTGAAGCCAGCCAGGCCTCGGTCATGAGTCTACGCCCGAGACGCGCTCGGCGACGGCCCGGCCAAGCTCGGCTGTCGTCGCCTGTCCGCCTAGATCGGGCGTCCCGATCCGGCCCTCGCGCAGCACCGTCGCCACCGCCGCCTCGACGGCGCGCGCCGCGGCCGTCTCGCCCAGGTGATCGAGCATCATGGCACCGGTCAGGATCTGGGCGATCGGGTTTGCGACGCCCTGCCCGGCAATGTCGGGGGCGGAGCCGTGCACCGCCTCGAACATCGATGGATGCTCACGCTCGGGATTGATGTTGGCCGCCGCCGCCAGGCCCATGCCGCCGGCCACCGCGGCGCTCAGGTCCGACAAGATGTCGCCGAACAGGTTCGAGGCGACGACCACGTCGAACCAGTCCGGATGCTGCACGAAATGGGCGGCCAGGATGTCGATGTGGAACTGGTCGGTCGTCGTGTCCGGGTAGTCCGCGGCGATCGCGGCGAAGCGTTCGTCCCAGAACGGCATGGTGTGGATGATGCCGTTGGATTTCGTCGCCGAGGTGACGTGGTTGCGCCGCGTCGCCGCCAGCTCGAAGGCGAAGCGCAGGACCCGATCGACGCCGACGCGGGTGAACACGCTCTCCTGCACCGCCATCTCCTGGGGCGTCCCCTGATAGATGCGGCCGCCCATCTCGGAGTACTCGCCCTCATTGTTCTCGCGCACGACGACCAGGTCGATCTCGCCCGGTCGGCGCCCCGCCAAGGGCGTGGTGACGCCGTCGAGCAGCTTGATCGGCCGCACATTCGCGTACTGGCAAAAGCTGCGCCGGATCGGGATCAACAGGCCCCACAGCGAGACGTGGTCGGGCACCCCGGGCCAGCCGACGGCGCCGAGGAAGATCGCATCGAACCCGCTGAGCTGCTCGATCCCGTCCTCGGGCATCAGCCGGCCGGTCTCGGCATAACTCTGGCAACTCCACGGCAGCTCGTGCCAGGCGACGTTGAAATCGAACCGTCCCGCCGCGGCCTCCACGACGCGCTGGGCCTCCGGCACGACCTCCTTGCCGATACCGTCGCCGGGGATGACGGCGATCTGAAAGCGCGCCATGGACCTGCTCCCTGAATGAACGAATGAGACGGCAAAAAAATTCGACGCGCCGGCCGCCGCCACGCGCCCTCGGCCGTCAAGTTGCAGACATGATCTTCGGCCGGCCGCGCCGCGGCGGTCAACCCGGCCCGACCGGGGCCGCAAGGCTCACCCGTGCCCCAGCTCCTTCAGCAGGCGCACCATCACGTCAGCGTTGGCGTCGGCGCGCCGCCGGGTCGACGCCCAGCGCGATGCCCTGTTCGCCCGCGCCGGCGTCCCCGCCGACGATAGCTGGCTGCCCAAGCCGTTCAGCGAGGGCGCCGACATGGCCGACACTTCCACCGGGGGAGAGGGGGAGTTCGGCCGCTCGGCGACCTGACCAGTCCGCGGTAAGGAGCGGCCCCGGGCTCGGTTCGCTCCACGGACGCCGTTGCCGGAAACCGGCTATTGCATTGCTAGCGCTAGAGGACAGGACCCCGAGTCACTCGCCGTCATAAGTCAGGCTGTGAAGCAGGATCGATCGTGGCGTGATAAAGTCCATGGCTGCGTAATAGAAATCCTTGTCGGCAGCGGCCGCGAACCTTTCCTGGAACCCGCCTATCTGGGAAACCAGCGACTCTTCGACCGAGAATCTTATCGACCTCGCCGCCATTCCCAGATCTCGCAACGGTTCCTTGAACTTGTTCTTCCGCCAATGAACGACGTCGTATGCAAGGGCCAACGGCTCCTTTTCGCCGACAGTCCGTAGGTCGATCCGCTCACGCTCGGCCAGGGTGATCAACGAACTGGCAACGTCACGGTCCTCGTCGGACAAGCCCCGGCCCATGATCGTGTCGAGGTGACGCAGCAGGATCGGCTTCACCCAGTCGCCTTCCAGATAGATCAGCCGAGCGCCGAAATTCACATTGATCCGCGCTGGCTCGCCCACGTCATTGCCGTTCGCCGCGAAGATCTCCTCGGCCTTGGCGACCAGTTCGGCGCGACTGTCGAACAACCCCGATTCCGCCGCCGCGTAGAAATCGCCAAGGAACCGAAGATATCCCTCCGGCCAATCGACGCTGCGGTCAGGCTTGACGAAGGCTGAGAAGAAGTCCGGCAGCGAGACCCCGAGGTGCCGTATGAACTGGAAAAACCACTTCTGGAAGTTCAGGGCGAACACGGCATAGAAAATGAAGCTCAGGCTGCGGATCTCCAAAAACTCTTCATACGAAAAGGAGTCTGTCGCGACCACGACCTCCTCATGCTCGGCAAGAAACGTGTCGTTGTGAACGCCATAGTTGGTCCCGAGGGGTCGGTACTTGGTCTTGATGCCATACTTCTCGCGGGCGTCCGGCCGATTCAGCTCGATACCGTCCACCAGGAACAGGTTGTGGCACAGCACCGTGTCGAAACCCCGCTTGACCGATCGGTTCAGCAGGTCGACGAAACAATCCCGCGTTTCGTGAGGCAGGCCGAATATGAGCTCGGTCGTCGTCGAGATGCCGCGCTCGCTCGCCCAGGCGATGGCACTCTCGATTTCCGCTTCCGTAACGTTGCGCCGGTTGATGGCCTTGAGCGTCGCCGGGTTTTCGGTCTGCAGAGCAAGGGTCATGCCGATTTGGTTTATCTCACCCAGCACCTCGATGACCGCGCGTGACGTGTCCGTAAAACGTTTGTCGTTATAGAAGAACACGCTTTGCGGAAAACCGAATTCCTCCTTGCATCGTCGAACGCACTCGGCAATCTCCACATCCCGTTTCAGGATGCCGAAGTTCTCATCGGCCAGGAACATCGTGTGGTGTGGCCGGTCGGCATACCGGCGCGAGACGTACCGCAGCTCCTCCTTGATCTGTTCGATGGGATACCCGCGCAGCTTGCCACGGTTTTTCCCCGAGACGCAGAAGGCGCAGGTGTAGGGACAGAAACGGGACGTCTGGATCAGCGCCTGGAAGTCCGAATCCAGGAAATCCTCCATGAGGCCTGACAGATAGGGGGATCCCATGGTCGACAGGTCCAGGGTCAGGCCCACGGGAAGCCCCTGAACGACGCGGCCGCCGTCCAGAAAGACCGCTCCGTCAATCGGATCGTTGAACACCGTCCCCGCGGTTGCCGAGGGCCCGCCGCACGATGTTGCAGAACCCGATTTCGCCCTCATTGACGACCATGGCATCGGCGTTGGGGAAGACGGTGGACAGGAGTCTGTGTTGTTCGCGCTCGTCGCTGTCGATGCTGGGGCCACCGAGAATGATGATCACATCCCGCCCGAACATCTCCCGCAGACGGTTGACCATGAATCGGTCCTGGTCCGTATTCCAGTAATAGACCGACAAGCCGACAATATCGGGCGGTTTCTGGGCCGCTCGATCCAAGAACTTCTCGGCGCTCTTGAACAGGGACACATCGACGTCGCCGCCAAACTGCTGCGTCGCGTACTGCGCGATCAGGCCAATGTTCAGCGGGGTGAATTGGTTGCTCAGCGTATGGCGGTTGAAGTAGCAGAAATCGCCTAACATCACGTTCAAACGCCGATCACCGTTGCTCTTAGATGCTTCCGTCATATCTTCAGATCCGGCACTGCGAGGTCGTGGGCGCGGGCGCGCGGGGGTACGCACGGCGGCGTCAGCTTCGGCCGCGTGTGCTCGCCGCGCCGGCGGGCGTGGTTTCCATAGGCTAGCGCCATGGTTAAACGCCGGTTAAGAACCCGGTTGAGTCCCGTAGACGCACGGCGCTGCGGGCCGGTTTCGCTGCCTGGCACGGACCCGAGGGCCGCGCCCCGCGGCGTCTATCCGCGATCCTTGGGCGCAATATCGAGCCGCACGACGACGCCGTCGTGCGCCACGGCTGGGGCGGGGTAGCGTGCCATCACCAGCGGATCATGACCGGGAACGATATGCTTCGGCGATGCCGCCAGCGCCGCCATCCTGTCCCAGCCGCGCACCATGTCGGCAACGTTGTAGACGATGGGAAACGGCGCCCGCCGCTCGATGTTCTCGTAGAAATGCGCGGCGTCCGAGGCCAACACGACCCAGCCGCGTTTGGTCAGCACGCGCACGCACTGCATGCCCATGGTATGGCCGCCGAGGTGGTGGACGCTGACCCCCGGCGCGACCTCGCGGTCGCCGTCGCAGAACGCCACGCGGCCCTCGAACACCCGTTGCACCATGGCGCAGACGAGGTCCGCGGTGTAGGCGCCGGCGAAAAAGTCCTCGGCCATATGCCGCCCGGTGGCGTAGGCCAACTCGGCCTCCTGGACATGGAACGTCGCCCGGGGGAAGTCGTCGAGCGTACCGACATGGTCGAAGTGCAGGTGGGTGACAATGACGTCTTCGACGGCGCGCGGGTCGACGCCGATCCTCGACAGCCCATCGCACGGCAGCCGCGTAATCGGTTTGCCGCGCCGCTCGGCTTCGGCATGGTCGAAGCCCGTGTCGACGACGATCGTGCGGTTGGCGTTGATCAGGGCCCAGACGTAGAAGTCGATGGGCATCGGCCCGTCATGAGGGTCGGTCGCGATGAAGCTTTCCTGGCGCCGCCGCGCGCTGCGCGTCGCATAGCGCACGGCGTAGACTTCGTACGATTCCGGTTCGCTCACAGGTTTCCCTCGCCAGTGGCCTGATCCTGACGCTTGGGGACCCAAGCGTCAGGTGAAATCAGCCCACAGGATCAACAAGCTGGCGGTTCGATGGCCGACAGCGACCGCGTCGTCTACATTATCGTGGTCAGCCGGCCGGGAGAACCGGGCCAAGATAGACGGAGGACGCCGCCATGGCGGTTGAGTATCTCAAGACCGGCGCCGCCGCCGAGGCCGCCGCCGACGTCGACAGCCGCGTCAAGCAGACGGTGGAGGAGATCCTGGCCACGGTCGGCAAGCGCGGCGACGCCGCGGTCCGCGAGCTGTCCGAGAAGTTCGACAACTGGTCGCCGCCGACGTTTCGCCTGGCGGCGGCCGAGATCGAGGCCTTGGTAGCGACGCTGCCGGCCCAGACGATCGACGATATCTCGTTCGCCCAGGCGCAGATCCGTCACTTCGCCGAAATACAGAAGGCGGCGTTGCGCGACGTCGAAGTCGAAACGCTGCCCGGCGTGCGGCTCGGCCACAAGAACATCCCGGTCAACAGCGTCGGCTGCTACGTGCCGGGCGGGCGCTATCCCATGGTCGCGTCGGCCCATATGAGCGTCGTCACGGCGAAGGTCGCCGGCGTCGGCCGCGTCATCGCCTGCACCCCGCCGACCGACGGCCAGCCCCACGCCGCCACGGTCGCCGCCATGCACCTCGCCGGCGCCGACGAGATCATGATCCTGGGCGGTGTGCAGGCGGTCGCCGCGATGGCCCTCGGCACCGCCACGATCGCCCCGGTCGACATGCTGGTCGGCCCCGGCAACGCCTATGTCGCCGAGGCCAAGCGCCAGCTCTATGGCCGCGTCGGCATCGACCTGTTCGCCGGGCCGACGGAGATCCTGGTGATCGCCGACGACACGGCCGACGCCGCGATGGTGGCGACCGACCTGCTCGGCCAGGCCGAGCATGGGCCGACCTCGCCGGCCGCCCTGATCACGACGTCGCAGACCCTGGCGGCGGCCGTGCCGGCCGAGATCGAGCGTCAGCTCGCCGTGCTGCCGACGGCCGAGGTCGCCGGCGCCGCGTGGCGCGACCACGGCACGATCATGGTCGTCGGCAGCCTCGATGAGGCGGTCGCCGAGGCCGACCGGCTGGCCTACGAGCATGTCGAGGTGCTGACCGCGGAGCCGCGCTATTTCCTCGAGCGCATGACCAACTACGGCGCCCTGTTCCTGGGGCCGGAGACCAACGTGTCCTACGGCGACAAGGTGATCGGCACGAACCACACGCTGCCGACCAAGGGCGCCGCGCGCTATACTGGCGGCCTGTGGGTCGGCAAGTTCATGAAGACCGTGACCTATCAGGAGTGCACGGCGGGGGCGAGCGTCGTCGTCGGCGACTATTGCTCACGCCTGTGCGAGATCGAGCGCTTCTGGGGCCACAAGGAGCAGGCCGACCTGCGCCTGCGCCGCTATGGCGGTCGAAACGTAGGAATTGGGGCCGGCTAGTGGCTCGCTGCTGACGCCGGTGCGGCATGAAGATGGACTCCAGCCAGAGGCGGCGGGCCTGGAGCCGTCGGCGCCAGGCAAAGGAGGCGTCCGGAGTGCGCCATGCCCCGGACGGCCCGCGCCGATCCAAGAGCCGTTGGATCAAGCACGTCGATCTGGCTATCCGACTCCTGGGTCTGCAAGAACGCGGGCGCCGCAATGCGCTCGATCCGCGCCTGACCCGGCTCGAGATGACGTTGCCGGGCCTGCCGCGGGCACTGGATGGCTACAGAATTCTGCAGGTCAGTGACCCGCACCTGGATCTGCTTCCGGAGCTGGCCGAGACCGCCAGAGCGCTGCTTGCCGGTATGGCCGCGGACCTGATCGTCGTCACCGGCGATATCCGGGCAGAGCTAAGCGGCCCCATCGACCGATCGCTGCGGCTGCTTCTGTCGGCGCTGGATGGCCTGGACAGTGCCGGGCCGCGGTTTGCCGTGCTGGGAAACCACGATCCCGCGGCGATGGTCGAAGGGCTCGAGGCCGCCGGGATCACGGTTTTGATAAACGAGACCGTGCGTGTTGCGCACGGCGACGCGGAGTTCACGCTGACCGGCCTCGATGACGTTCATACGTTTTACACGGAAGCGGCATTGCACGCGCTGGACCGTGGCGCGGACGGTTTTGCCATTGCCCTCGTGCATTCGGCCGAGATGGCGGATTTCGCGGCGTCCGCCGGCTATGACCTCTACCTTTGCGGCCACACGCATGGTGGCCAGATTTGCTTGCCTGGCGGCCGGCTGCTGGCGCCGAGCCTGACGCGCTGCAAGGACTTTCACAAGGGTGCCTGGTACTGCGGCGACATGATCGGCTACACGACCACGGGTCTAGGTGTCTCCAGACCCGCCGTCTGATTCAACTGTCGCGGCGAGGTCGCCGTCATAACACTGCGATCCACCACGCGACCAGGGCCAGGAACAAGCGATGTTATTCAATCGGTTAGGGGCGCATCCTGTAACAGGGGCAAAAGGCCGGGCGGTCAGGCGGCGGCGCGCTGGCGGATGAGGTCTGGCAAGGGGAGGATGGGCGGCGCGCCGGGGATGTCGAGCCGGCTGCCGAGGTAGTCCCAGAACGAGACGCCGAGCTTGTCGCAGGTCTTCATCAAGCCGAGGAAGGCGTCGCGGCAGTCGCGGCCGGTCTCCGAGCGGGTGCCACCGCTGATTTTGCGCCTTGTCACCTGGCAGCGGATGTCATTCTCCGAGCCGTTGGTGTGAAGCGGGATATCCGGCCGTTCGAGGGCGCGGAGCAACTCGACCTTGTTGGCGTGGAGCCTGGCGAGCAACCGGTCGAGGGTGGCAAAGCCGGTGGTGGTGGTGAACAGCCGGTCAAAGCGGGCCTGAAGCTCCCGCTTTCTGCGCGGAGTGGGATCGCGGCAATATGCCTTCAGGTCGGCGTAGAACCACCACACCCGCGCCCGGATCCGCGCACACGCCTGCCGCTGGCGGTGGTTGAAGCCGACCAGCTTGTGGATGAGCCGCTCGGCGTGGACCCAGCACAGCGCGTGAGAGCCGACGTTGAACTGGCCGGCGTCGTCGCTGACGATGACGGCATCCTTGAGCAAGCCATGGGCGACCACGCTGCCCCACAGCGCGCCTTCGGTGGCGATCTTCAGCGGATCGGGATGCACCCGGAGCCGGGTGATGCCGAGGCGCTCGAGATGGGCCATCCACGCCTCCTGGTCTTTGAGGCGCTTGCTTTTGTGCCCAGCGAGCCGGGCGATCACCAGCCCCGAGAGGCTCCGGCCGCGCATGTAAGCCAGCGCCTCGTCGTTGATCACGTAGTCGGTGGCGCCAGCCCGCAAAAGCGCCAGGAAGTTCAGCCGGCTCTTCGCGCGGGTGGTGGCGAACCAGGCAAAATCAGTGTTGCCGATGTGCGTGCAGGCGCCGTTCATGCCCTTGTAGCGGGCGCCGGTGTCATCGACCGTGATCCACGCCGCGCTCTCGAGCCCGCTCTTAAGCACACCGGCCGCCTCGGCCAGGAAGTCCTCCTTGCCGGCGATGAGAAGACGCACGACTTGGCGCTTGGAGATCGCCATCCCGAGGTCGCGCAAATGCGCGACGATCCGCGGTACCGTCACTTGGCCCGGGTGATACTGAGCGAGCACGAAGCGCCTGAGCCCGGGGCCGAAGTGGCCGACCGTCCCCGCGGGCAGAGCCGCCACCACCGTCCGACCATCAGGGGTGATCCAGCGTTCACGGCGGTAGCGGATCACGTGAGGACGCAGGATCAGCTCCTGGACCACGTAGGTCTCGTATCCCTTGAACCGCGAGCCGGGGGGAACGGCCGCCTTGAGCACCCGCTCCTCGTCGATCACAAGCCGGTCGATCTTGCCACCCCGGCGGCCCGCCTTGCGTTCCGCGCGCGCCGGCTCGGTGGCCTTCTCCATGCCGCTCGGTTTGAGCTTCGGCGGCCCCTTGAGCCCTTTCAGCCGCGCAATCTCTTCGCGTAACGCAGCGTTCTCGGCCTTCAGCGCGACAACATCCTCAAGCAGCTGTAACACCAGCCCCTTGAGGTCATCAGGCGCCAGAGCCTCAATCCGACATTACCCAGATGACTTCCAGGTTTGCGGAGATCATACCCCCGTACCACCGTCGAGGGAACTGTATTCCCTTTGCAGCCATCCGATGGCCTGATTTTGGAGATCAGCCCTCGGTTGGAAGGCCATTTGGCCAGATTTGCCGCCATTCAGACACACCCCTCCTGTCGTTTTCACCTCGCCGTCGATTTCCCCGGCCTACGCCGGGGCGGGTCTTGGTCGCAGATCATCAATCAGGCTCAAGATTTTCCGGAACAGCTCCCTCGGCACCGCCACCTCGGCCAATTGGAACGTGACGTAGCGGCCATGGCTGACCACCTTGGCACCGATCTTTACCAACTTCTCCCGCAGCGTGGTCAGCGACCAGTACTCAACCTCCTTCGGCAAAGCCAGCGTCCGCATGAAGTTGGCGAGATTGTAGGCCAGGGCGTGAAGCTGCAGCCGGACGGCGTTATCGCGGAACCTGCGACACGACAGCCTCGTCCATTTGATCGCGTTCTTGCCTTCCTTGATGCATTGCTCCGCTTTGCCCCGCTGATTGTAGAACAATGTCACCCGCTCGGCCGGTCGCGACAGGTTGGTGACGATGAACCCGACCCGGGGAAACAGCTCGCTGGGGTGCCACTCCACCTTGGCGACGACGCGGCGGGCCTTATCCCAGCTTTTGGCCCGATAGCTGAAGCCGGCGTAATGGCGCCGCACATGGTTTGGCGGACGGCCAACGGGTCGCGTGAGCAGATGGCAGATGCTTTCCAGAAGAACTTGGTTCTTCGGCAAACGGATCGCGTACAGGAAGCCCTCGTCTTCCAGAAACTTATAGATGTCCGGTGAGGCGAAAGCCGCATCGCCCCGGAAATACCGACGCAAATCCCTTTCCTTGTAGCGTGCCACTACCGGCTCCAGCACCTTGCGCCAGCCATCGGCGCTGTGAACGTTGCCGGGACGCAGGGCGCACCGTTCCAAATCGCCGAACTGGTTGAACAGGAACAGGGGATGATAGCAGGTGCAACCGAAGTGCCCGTTGTAGGTCGAGCCTTCCTGAGCACCGTGGGTTGGGCTGACGCTGCTGTCCATGTCGAGAATGATCTTCTTCGGCGGGCAACGGTCATGAACGCGGTCGATCCATCGGCCGGAAAGATCACCAAGCGCGGCGAGGTTTTCCTCGGTGGCCAGAACCTCCGTCTCGAAGCGCCCCATCTGACTGCTCGAGGCCGCCTGTTTAGTGACGGCATGGCCGCCGACGATCCACCGCATGACCGGGTCGAGGCTGAGCCGGTCGGCATCGTTCACGTCGTCGTAGCCGCCAAGGCGTCCGAAAACGGACTGGCGGAACTGGCCGACCATGCCATGCCGCCCATTCATGCCGGTACGACTGTCGGCAAGAACATCGCCAACCATCTCAGTAAGTTCAACGGAGGCATCAAGCTCTCGATAGGCGAGCAAACCGGCGTCAGTAGTGACCTTGGACCCGTGGAACTCAAGCTTGAGTCGACGGTCAAAATCGACCCGAAGGCACCCCTGTTTCGATTCACCCATCGGGTGTGCCATATCCGCTGATCCATATCTGCTCCAACTGTATGATTCTTATAGCAGAATCCGGGTGCGGTGTCGTCAAATTACATGATCATCTGGGTAATGCGGGTCAATATCTGGTAAACATCCGGCCATGCCCGGATCGAATCAGAATTCGGAAGCCTTGTGAATCCCTAAAATGAAAAGTCGCCCGGACTTTTGCCCCTGTTACCGCATCCTGAAGTCTACGGTTAAATCGGTTCGGGTTAATCGGATCGCAACCAGATTGGTAAGACTTAGCGGCTAGGCTGAGGCTTCCGGGCCTCCGAGTTCGCCGCATGACCACGCACTTTGCCAGGCTGTTGAAGACGCGCCGACGGCGCAGCAAGGGACCCCGCTCCCTGCCGATCGGCATCACGGAATCCGCTATCCTGCACACTGCGGCCGATCCGCCGCTCGACCTCAGGACCAGGTTCCAGATGGTCAAGAAGGCCGGCGTCTTCGATTTCATCGAGGCGGCGCCGCCGCCCGATCAAGTCGACGCCTATCGGCGCGCCAGCGAGAAATCCGGCATGCCGATCCGGATCGGCGGCGGGACCTACGTCATCGGCCGCGACGAGAAGCTGCTCGAACAGAACCTGCGCAGCGGCGCAACACTGGGCAGCAAAGCCCATAACGTGCGCATCCCCATCGAGAACGCCGACGGCCGCCCGGTGAGCGATCGCGAGGTCATGGAGCTCTATCTATGGGCCTACGAGATCGGCGCGGCGCTCGACTGCAAGCCGTGCCTGGGGCTGCATATCAATACCTGGTCCGAGGATTTCCGCCGCGTGTCGGCGATCGGCGCACGGGTCAGGCAGCGCGCCATTCCGTTCCTCACGACGCTCGATGCCGGCGACGTCGTCTTCAAGATCGACAACCCGCGCGAACGTGCGGCCTTCGGCATCGGCGCCGCCGTCGAGGCCGACGACATGATCCTCGACCCGACCCGGCCCGGCCACCTCTGCGAGGATTGGATCGCCCGCGGCTATGTCCGCCACTGCCATGCCCGTCCGGCGATCCCGAACAACCCGGCGGCGCCGGGCGGCCGCGGCACGCAATACCCGTTCATCCGGCCGGCGCCGGGGACCTTCTGTGCCGACTGGTCCGAGGCCGGGCTGGCGCCGTGGACAGCGGCCATGCGCCAACTGATGGCCTATCACGCGAGCCATACGGAGAGCCGCCTCGGCCAGGTCTCGGCCGCATTCGGCACCGGGCCGGACCGGGCCGGCGACTGTACCTAACTCGCTGTTCGAAAACGCCGTCGCCTGCGCCAGCTGGCTGCGCGAAGCGTGGCTGCAGGCCCTCGCCACCGAGGCGGCCAAGGCCCATTAGTGGCTGATTCTGTGGGCTGATTCACCTGACGCTTGGGTCCCCAGGCGTTAGGATCAGGCCACCAGACTACCCGGCACCCGCCAGCCCCGAGGGCCGCCATGAACACGATCCGTATCCCCCGGCACATCCAGGGCGGCTACCCGGCCGCGACGCGCGGCCTCAACTTCTACGACCTGGACACCGACCTGCGGCGGCTGCTCGGCCGGCTGGCTCCGGACCTGCCGACACATTACGGCGAGCGCCTGTCGGCGTTCGGCGCCTGGGTCGGCGGGCCGCTCGACGCCCAGGCCGACTACACGAACCGCCATGCGCCGCCGCGCCTGGAGACCCACGACAATGACGGCAACCCGCTGGGCCGCGTCGTCAACAACCCGCTTTACCTCGAATGTCACCGCGAGGCCTACCGCCGCGGCGCCATCGGCCTGGCGTTCGGTGAGAACGCCGCACCGCACCTGTTCTCCTTCGCCTGCGGCTACCTGCTGTCGAGCGCCGACGTGTCGATCCACTGCCCGGTGACGATGACCGGCGCCGTCGCCTATGTGCTGGAGCGGCTGGCGCCGGCGGCCGTGCGCGACGCCTATCTGCCCGACCTCGTGCGCCTGGACGGCCGGGCCAAGAGCGCCGGCACCTGGGCCACCGAACAGCACGGCGGCTCCGACGTCGGCGCGACGACGACCCGGGCCGAGCCGGCCGGCGACGGCTGGCGCCTGACCGGCCTCAAATGGTTCACCAGCAACGCCGGCTCGGAGCTGGCGCTGGCCACGGCGCGGCCGGCCGGCGCGCCCGCCGGCGGCAAGGGCCTGGGCTGCTACATCGTGCCGATGGCCCGCGCCGACGGCAGCGCCAACACGCTGTGGGTGCGGCGGCTGAAGGACAAGCTGGGCACGCGCGGCCTGGCGACCGGCGAGATCGAGCTCGACGGCGCCTCGGCGGTCGAGGTCGCAGGCCCGCCCGACGGCCTGAAATGCATGATGGAAGCGCTGGAATACAGCCGCATCCATAACGCCGTCGCCGCCTGCGGCGTGCAGCGCCGGGCGTTCCTCGAGGCCGCCTGCTGGGCGACCCACCGCGCGGCCTTCGGCGGCCCGATCCTGCGCTACCCCATGGTGCGCGACACGCTGCTCGATATGGCCATGGAGCTGGAGGCCGGCTCGGCCCTCGCCTTCACCGCCGCGCACGCGTTCGACCAGGCGCTCGCTGACGAGGCCCGGCGGCCGTGGCTGCGCCTGCTCACCGGCCTCGCCAAGTTCCGCACGGCGGAGCAGGCGGTGCGCGCCACCGCCAACGCCGTCGAGCTGGTCGGCGGCAACGGCTACACCGAGGACTGGCCGACAGCTCGCCTGTTCCGCGACGCCATGGTGCTGCCGGTCTGGGAGGGCCCGTCGAACATCCAGGCCCTGGAGCTGTTGCGCGTCGTCGCCGGCAAGCTGCCCGGCGACCGGCTGTTCCTCGACGCCGTCGCGGCCATCGTCGAGGCCCTGCCGGCGCCCTTGGCCGACGCCGCGGCGTTGCTGCGCCAGGCCCACGCCGACTGCCGCGATGCCCTGGCCTACCTGCGCCGGGAGCCCCAGGCCGGCCCGCGCCACGCCCGCCGCCTGATCGACCTGCTGGCCGACACCATGGGCGCCGCGTGCTTGCTGCAGCACGCCGCCGACGACCTGGCTGCCGGCGATGCCCGCAAAGCCATCATCGCCCGCCACTACACGGCCCGCCACTTCGCCGGCCGCACCCCCATCGGTCCCGACGAGGACGCCGCCCACGCAGCGTTCGACGCCATCCTCCGCTACGCCCCCGTAGACGCCTAGTGCACCGACTCAGTCAGAGCCGTCACAGTGGAAACCTGATTTTGAATACAAAACAACGGGTTGCTCCAGCGCACGGTGAATCATTTGTCTGGATCGGTGCACTAGTTGGTGGCCCGCCGCGGCGCCAGGGCCGCGTCCTCGACGCGGATGCGGTGGGCCAGCAGGGCCACGTTGAGGGCGGAGAAGATGGCGGCGATCTGCCAGGCGCCGAAGATCAGGGGCAGGACGGCGATCTCGGCGATCACGACCAGGTAGTTGGGGTGGCGCATGAAGCGGTAGGGGCCGCGGCGGACGAGCGGCGCACCGGAGACCGTGATGACGCGCGTCGTCCAGTAGCGGCCGAGGCTGGCCAGGACCCACAGGCGGACGCCCTGCAGGGCGATGAAGCCGGCCAGCAAAGGCAGGTTGGCCGGCGTGTCCGCTGGCACGGTGACGGCCAGTGCGACGAGCCAGGCGGCGTGCAGGGCGACGATGGCGGGGTAGTGGCGGGCGCCGACCTCGACGCCGCCCTCGGCCAGCAGGCGGCGGCTGTTGCGGCGGGCGTCGGCGAGCTCGACCAGGCGCTGGGCGACGACCAGGCCGACGACCGGCCACAGCACGTTCATGGCAGCTCGAGGGTCAGGAACCCGGCGGTGAAGCCGGGGCCCAGCGCCGTCATCAGGTAGCGGCCGGCGCGGCCGGCGGCGACGACGCGCGCCAACACGAACAGCACGGTGGCCGCGGACATGTTGCCGTAGTCGCGCAACACGGCGCGGGTGTCCACGAGGGCCCCCTCGGGCAGGCCGAACGTCTCCTCGATCGCGGCGATGACCTTGGCGCCGCCGGGATGGCAGACCAGGCCGTCGATGTCGGCCAGCGTCAGGCCGTGCTCCGCGAGGAAGGCCTCGGTCGCGGCCCGCAGGTCGCGGCGCACCAGCCGTGGAATATCGCGCGAGAACAAGACACCGAAGCCGTCCTCCTCGATGCGCCAGCCCATGACGTCGAGGGACTCGGGCCAGGTGTGCTCGCCCCAGTCGGCAACGACCGGCCGGTCGGACGCAGCGTCGTCGTGGGTCAGAAGTGCGGCGGCGGCACCGTCGCCGAACAGCACGGTGGCGATGACGTTGCTCTTCGAGCGGTCGTTGTGACGAAATGTCAGGCCGCACAGCTCGACGACGACAAGCAGGACGCGCCGCCCGGGCATGGCCCGCGCGAGCGCCGCGGCCCGCGCCAGGCCCAGGACCCCGCCGGCACAACCCAGGCCGAACACCGGCAGGCGCGTCACGTTCTCCCTGAGGCCGAGCGGCCCGATCAGGCGCGCATCGAGGCTCGGCGTCGCAATGCCGGTCGTCGAGACGGCGACAATGGCGTCGACCTTGCCGGCGCCGACACCGGCCAAGTCCAGGCAGTCCTGCGCCGCCCGGCGGGCCAGGTCGACGGCGTTGTCGAGGTAGAGCGCGTTCTTCTCGGCCCACCCGTGGGGCCGGTCGTACCAGTCGAGCGGCACGCACGAGTGGCGCCTCGCGACCCCGGCATTGGCGAACGCCGGCATCAGCCGCTCGAAATCGGCGAGGTGGCCATTGAACACGCGGCGGGCCCAGGCGCCGACGGTGTGCTGGTCGAGAACATGGCGCGGCACCGCCGTGCCGAGCGCCAGGATCCGGGTGGGCATGCAAACGCCCTCATAGGTTCAAGAATCGCCACAATAGCCGATATTGGCATGGTGGCCGGACGCGATCGGGTGTGTCACACAGACGTGTGGCGCGATCTCTGCCCGCCCACTGCGGCTCGCGTATCAAGCCAGCAACACTGTGTTAAGTATTGAATTTACACCGAGATCACACCCGTCAGTTTCGGCCCGGCTTGGCAATTGCCCAGCGGCGCAAGCATTCAGATTAATTTCGTGCCTGCTCGTTACCATCTAACAAGGAACGCACGGCTACAGAACGGGTCCATGCATAAGACAGTCATCGGCGTTGCCTTGGGCAGCGGTGCCGCCCGCGGGTGGTGCCACATCGGCGTCCTGCGCGCGCTCGAGGAAATCGGCGTCAAGCCGGAAATCGTCTGCGGCACGTCGATCGGCGCGCTGGTCGGCGGCTGCTACCTGAGCGACAACCTGGACATCCTGGAGGACTGGGTAAACCGCCAGACCAAGTACAGGATCTATCGCTATCTGAACGTGCGCTCGATGCGAAACGGCCTGTTCGCGGGCGACCGCCTGTTTTCCGAGATCGAGCGCCACCTCGGCGAGGTTAGGATCGAGGCCCTGCCGCAGCCGTTCGCCGCCGTGGCGACGGATCTGCGCAACGGGCAGGAGGTCTGGTTGACCGAGGGCGATCTGGTCAGCGCGATTCGCGCCTCGTGCTCGTTCCCGGCCTTCTTCAGCCCCGTCGTCATCGACGGCCGCTGGCTCGTCGACGGGGCGCTCGTCAACCCGGTGCCGATCTCGGTCTGCCGAGCGCTCGGCGCCAACCTGGTCATAGCCGTTAACCTAAACGCAAACTCGCCCATGCGACTGTCGGGTGGGCCCGCAGAGGGCCCGGGATCGGCCGGCCGCGGCCCCGGGGCGCGATCGTCGAGATCCCTTCGAAATCGTCGCGGCGCCACCGCCGGCGATGACGACCCTCCAACGCCGGGCTTGCTGACGGTCATGTCCTCGACACTGAACATCGTCCAGGATCGCGTGTCGCGCGCCCGCATTGCGGCCGATCCGCCGGAGATCAGCGTCAGCCCCGGTATCGGCAGGGTCGGGCTGCTCGACTTCCACCGCGCCGGCGAGGCCATTCGCCTGGGCGAGGCCGCGGTCTATCAAGCCGAGGCCGACATCCGCGCCCTCCTTGAGGACTATTCGGCCGGGCCCGAAAGGATGACGTTTTTCTCCTGATGAATCGGGGCCGGATTTCGCATATCTATGGGGTCGCCCGCCCCTGCCCGCGCGACCGCGCGGGCCCAGTGCGGGCGTGCGGCCGACCGCGCCGCGCGAGCGCGGGCATTCGGTTCGACGGAGCGCCGTGATGACGAGTTTGCTTGCCAGGCTACGCCACGCCGTCGCCTCCGGTCTGGCACCGCTAAGCCGCAAGCCTGAGCCGACGATGGACGGCCACGCGGTCGCGGCCCATCCTTGGGAGGGCTCCTATCCCCCGGGCCTCGACTGGAAGCTCGAGCTGCGGCCGCGCTCGCTCGTCGCCATGTTCGACGACGCGGTCGCCGCCTACGCCGACAATCCTTGCCTGGAGTTCTTGGGCAAGAGCTACACCTACCGGGAGACCGCCGATCTCGTCGCCAAGACGGCGAGGAGCCTGCAGGATTTGGGCCTCGACAAGGGCGACCGGGTCGGGCTGTTCCTGCCGAACTGCCCCTACTACGTGATCTGCTATCACGCGATCCTGCGCGCCGGCTGCATCGCCGTGAACTTCAATCCGCTCTACTCGGAGCGTGAGATCGCGCACCAGATCGTCGACGCCGGCTGCCGCGTGCTGGTCACACTGAACCTCAAGAGCCTGTACCCGAAGGTCGCGCGCCAGCTCGACGAAACGACGCTCGAGCGCATCATCGTCTGCAGCATGAGCGGCGCCCTGCCGTTCCCCGGCAAGGCGCTGTTCGCGGTGCTGAAACGCAAGGAAATCGCGGCCATTCCCAACGAAGCTCAGCACCTGCGCTTCGAGCGGCTGATCGCCAATGCCGACGACGACTGCACGCCGGTCGACATCGACCCGGCCACGGACATCGCGACCCTGCAATACACCGGCGGCACGACCGGCGTGCCAAAGGGTGCCATGCTGACCCACGCGAACCTCTACGCGAACACCGTGCAGACACGCATCTGGGCGACCGGGATCCAGCCGGGGCGCGAACGCATCCTGGCGGTGCTGCCGCTGTTCCACGTGTTCGGCATGACCGGCGTGATGAATGTCGGCCTCTATTCCGGCTCACAGCTGATCCTGCTGCCGCGCTTCAAGCTGGCCGAAGTGCTGAAGACGATTCACGAGCAGCGCCCGACGGTGCTGATGGGCGTGCCGACGATGTACTCGGCGATCAACGGGCACAAGGAGCTGCACAAGTTCGACCTGTCGAGCCTCGCCTACTGCATCTCCGGCGGCGCGCCCCTGCCCCTCGAGGTCAAGACGACGTTCGAGCGCCTGACCGGCTGCACGCTGGTCGAAGGCTATGGTCTGACCGAGGCGTCGCCGGTCTGCTCCGTCAATCCGTTCGAGGGCGTCAACAAGCCGGGCTCAATCGGCCTGCCGGTGCCGGGCACGGTCATCGAGATCCGCTCGCTCGACGATCCGGCGAAGCGCATGCCGATCGGCGAGCAAGGTGAGATCTGCATTACCGGCCCCCAGGTGATGGCCGGCTATTGGCATCACGAGGAGGAGACGGCGGCCGTGCTCACCGACGGCCTGCTGCGCACCGGCGACGTCGGCTACATCGACGAGGACGGCTATGTCTTCCATGTCGACCGCATCAAGGACCTGATCATCACGGCCGGCTTCAACGTCTATCCGCGCGTCGTCGAGGAGGCGATCATGCTGCACCCGGCGGTCGAGGAGGTCGTCGCCTGCGGCGTGCCGAACCGTCACCGCGGTGAGATCGTGAAGGCCTACGTGAAGTTGCGCGAGGGCGAGACGCTGACGGCCTACAGCCTGCGCACGTTCCTCGAGGACAAGCTGGCGGCCTATGCCCTGCCGCGGCGTGTCGAGTTTCGCGCCGAGCTGCCGCGCACCTTCATCGGCAAGCCGTCGCGCAAGGATCTGCTGGCCGAAGAACTGCGCCACGCCGGCGAAAGCAGCGTGTCCCCGGGCAACGGCAAGGGCGCCCCGGATGGCGCGGCGATGATGGACGCGACGCCCGGCGATCGCGCCGCTGACGAGCGAGGGTAAGCCCATGAGCCTGGACCAAGTAACCAATGCCATCCACGCGCGCCTGCCCGATTTCAACGGCCTCGGCGCGCGCGTCATCTTCGACTTCGGCGACGACGGCACTATCTGCATCGACGCCAAGGCAACGCCGCCGGTCGTCTGCGCGGCCGACGACGACATGGACTGCCGCATTCGCCTGTCGATCGCCGACATGGGCAAGCTGCTGGCCGGCAACCTCAACCCGGCCCTCGCCTACACGCTCGGCAAGCTGAAGGTCGACGGCTCCCTCGGCATCGCCATGAAGCTGGCGGCCCGGCTGGATGACTGACACGTGGTTACGGAAATCAGACACCTGATCTTCCAGAACCACGAGGTGCATCGTGCCCTCGCCGATTTTCAGAAGCACCGGGGTGACCCGTTGCCGCCCGGCACGATTGCCGGCATCACGTTAGGGCGGACACCGAAGATCCATTGCATCCTGGAATGGGACGCGGACGAGGCCAGCGAGCGCCAGTCCCGGCTTTTTCAAGCCGACGAGCTGGGCGCCGCGCTGATCCGCTATTGCATCGGCAAGAAGATCCCGCTGCCGGCGAAGAGCCCGAAGGTCCTGCAGATCTTTAACGGCCAGATCGGCCTCGTTATCTCGATCAATCTCAGCGAGGACGCGCTGCGGCGCCTGCAGGCGTCGAATTAGGCGCCGGCCGGCGCCGGCCGTTGCCTCCGCGCCGCTACCAACGCAGCAGCATGACGCCGCCGCGCACCTCGTAGGACTCGAGCTGCCCCAGGAAGGCGACGCCGAGCAGCGACGTCGACATGGCGGCATCGTTCACCGACGCGTGCACGTCGCGCAGCCTGTTCGGGCCGATGCCGATCGTATCCAGCACGATAGGCGCGCCGCGGCCGATACCGTTGGCGGTCTGATAGACCCGGGTGAAGCGCAGGCGCTGCGGGTCGAAACCGGCCCGCCGCGCGTCGGTCCGCGTCAACACGATGTCGCTGGCGCCGGTGTCGATCAGGAACTTCACGGGCACGCCGTTGACGTCGGCGACGACGCGGAACTGGCCGTCGGCGCCGGCGTTGACGCGCAACACGCCCTCGGCCACCACCACCGCCTCGTGCGGTAGGAGGTCGGCCCGGATCCGCTGACCGACGCCGGCGATCTCGCCGCGGAACGAGTAGCCAAGCAACAGGACGGCACCGATCGCGACCCAGATCGCGATGTTGCGCACCGCCTCACCGACACTGACCCGCCGGACGAAGATGACGCTGCTGGAGACCAGCGCCAGGATGCCGACGAGGCGGACCACGCCGATCCAATCGTCGCGCGACACCAGCGCGTAGGAAAACCGCGCCGCCAGGAACCAGATCAAGAGGCCGAGGCCAACGGCGAGCGCCAGCCACAAGAGCCAGCCCGCCGGCGAGGCCCGCTCCGGCGCCTCCTCATCGCGACGCCAGGGGTCGCGCTGTTTGGGCATGTTCATAGGGACAATATGGGTCCTGTCCAGTAGCCGCGCCATCTCGCGACCACGCCCGGCGGCCGGCGCCTGCCTCTTCGCCGAATGATTGAAGACCCGATCCGCCACCGCGTCCACGAACCGGTATTCAACCCCATGCAACGGTACGAGTTGTGGAAAAACAAAGGGTTAGAGGCGATCCCGGTAACAGGGGCAAAAGGCCGGGCGGTCAGGCGGCGGTGCGCTGGCGGATGAGGTCTGGCAAGGGGAGGATGGGCGGCGCGCCGGGGATGTCGAGCCGGCTGCCGAGGTAGTCCCAGAACGAGACGCCGAGCTTGTCGCAGGTCTTCATCAAGCCGAGGAAGGCGTCGCGGCAGTCGCGGCCGGTCTCCGAGCGGGTGCCACCGCTCATTTTGCGCCTTGTCACCTGGCAGCGGATGTCATTCTCCGAGCCGTTGGTGTGAAGCGGGATATCCGGCCGTTCGAGGGCGCGGAGCAACTCGACCTTGTTGGCGTGGAGCCTGGCGAGCAACCGGTCGAGGGTGGCAAAGCCGGTGGTGGTGGTGAACAGCCGGTCAAAGCGGGCCTGAAGCTCCCGCTTTCTGCGCGGAGTGGGATCGCGGCAATATGCCTTCAGGTCGGCGTAGAACCACCACACCCGCGCCCGGATCCGCGCACACGCCTGCCGCTGGCGGTGGTTGAAGCCGACCAGCTTGTGGATGAGCCGCTCGGCGTGGACCCAGCACAGCGCGTGAGAGCCGACGTTGAACTGGCCGGCGTCGTCGCTGACGATGACGGCATCCTTGAGCAAGCCATGGGCGACCACGCTGCCCCACAGCGCGCCTTCGGTGGCGATCTTCAGCGGATCGGGATGCACCCGGAGCCGGGTGATGCCGAGGCGCTCGAGATGGGCCATCCACGCCTCCTGGTCTTTGAGGCGCTTGCTTTTGTGCCCAGCGAGCCGGGCGATCACCAGCCCCGAGAGGCTCCGGCCGCGCATGTAAGCCAGCGCCTCGTCGTTGATCACGTAGTCGGTGGCGCCAGCCCGCAAAAGCGCCAGGAAGTTCAGCCGGCTCTTCGCGCGGGTGGTGGCGAACCAGGCAAAATCAGTGTTGCCGATGTGCGTGCAGGCGCCGTTCATGCCCTTGTAGCGGGCGCCGGTGTCATCGACCGTGATCCACGCCGCGCTCTCGAGCCCGCTCTTAAGCACACCGGCCGCCTCGGCCAGGAAGTCCTCCTTGCCGGCGATGAGAAGACGCACGACTTGGCGCTTGGAGATCGCCATCCCGAGGTCGCGCAATTGCGCGACGATCCGCGGTACCGTCACTTGGCCCGGGTGATACTGAGCGAGCACGAAGCGCCTGAGCTCGGGGCCGAAGTGGCCGACCGTCCCCGCGGGCAGAGCCGCCACCACCGTCCGACCATCAGGGGTGATCCAGCGTTCACGGCGGTAGCGGATCACGTGAGGACGCAGGATCAGCTCCTGGACCACGTAGGTCTCGTATCCCTTGAACCGCGAGCCGGGGGGAACGGCCGCCTTGAGCACCCGCTCCTCGTCGATCACAAGCCGGTCGATCTTGCCACCCCGGCGGCCCGCCTTGCGTTCCGCGCGCGCCGGCTCGGTGGCCTTCTCCATGCCGCTCGGTTTGAGCTTCGGCGGCCCCTTGAGCCCTTTCAGCCGCGCAATCTCTTCGCGTAACGCAGCGTTCTCGGCCTTCAGCGCGACAACATCCTCAAGCAGCTGTAACACCAGCCCCTTGAGGTCATCAGGCGCCAGAGCCTCAATATCTGGTAAACATCCGGCCATGCCCGGATCGAATCAGAATTCGGAAGCCTTGTGAATCCCTAAAATGAAAAGTCGCCCGGACTTTTGCCCCTGTTACCGATCCCGCCGAAAACATCCCCATACCAACACAAGCGTCGGTAACGGCAGTTGGTCCTGGCGCCCTTGTCGTCGGTCTCGGCGACGCCCTCTTCACGCCAAGGTAGTGGCCGCCCCAACCCCAGCCGTCATTCTCGGCCGGCGCCGTCGGCAAGAGATCCGCGAGCGGAACCCACCGTGTCCCGCGCCGCCGCCACGTGGCCGTCCAACCGTCTAGCTCAATCGAGGATTGCCGAGCCGGTCGGGGCTCGTCTGCGACGCTCGCGGTCAGTATGCGCTGAAAAGCTTGGATTTCCCGCGTGATGTTCGGGTTTTTCTATCTGATTGATTAACCATGGGCGACCTATGTTGGCGTACCAAGCGCGCTGGGGCACGATGGACCAAATCGCCAGGACGTACTATCTGGGGTATCTGCTAGCCGCCGCGGCATCCGTGGGGGTAGCGGTTGCGTTGTGGCAGGTGTTCGCGCTGCGGGTCCCGGCCATCGAGGCAGCGCCGGCGGCGCTGGGCTACACGGTGGTGCAATCGGCCGAGCCGATCCTGCCGGTCCCCGACTTTATCGTCGCCGATCATCGCAAGGTGGAACTGGGTGAGCGGCTGTTCCACGACGTGCGGCTGTCGCGCAACGACACGATCTCCTGCGCCAGCTGCCATGATCTTGGCAATGGCGGGGACGACGGGCGGCGCCGTTCCAGCGGCCTCGGCGGCGCCGAGTCCGCGATCAACGCCCCCACGGTTTTCAACAGCGGCCTGAATTTCGCACAGTTCTGGGACGGCCGGGCCGCCAGCCTCGAAGACCAGATCGACGGCCCGATCCACCATCCCGACGAGATGGGGTCGAACTGGCCCGCGATCCTGCGCAAGCTGAGCGGCGATCCCGACTACGTCAGGACGTTCGCAGAGATCTATCCCGACGGGCTGAGCGAGCACGCCGCCAAGGACGCGATCGCGACCTTCGAACGCACGCTGGTAACGCCCGGCGCCCGCTTCGACCGCTTCCTTTGCGGCGAGGCCACGGCCATCACCCCGGCGGAACGTCAGGGCTATGCCCTGTTCAGGTCGCTTGGCTGCATTTCCTGCCATCAGGGCCGCAACGTCGGCGGCAACATGTTCCAGACGTTCGGCGTCATGGGCAACTATTTCGGCGACCGTGGCAGCCCGACGCCGGCCGACAATGGCCGTTTCAACGTCACCGGCGACGCCCGCGACCGGCACGTCTTCAAGGTGCCGTCGTTGCGCAACGTTGCGCTGACCGCGCCCTATTTTCATGACGGTTCGGCCGCCACGCTGGAGCACGCCGTCGAGGTCATGGCCTGGTACCAACTCGGCCGCCGACTGAAGAAACGCGAGGTGGCGCTCATCGTGGCGTTCCTCAAGACCCTGACGGGCCGGCACGAGCGGGCCGCGCGGTGATCGCAGGGCGAATCCTGCTCGGTGCCCTCATCGCCACGACTGTCGGCGTCGCTACGGTCCTGTTCATTCGCACCACTGCCCCCGACTTGCAGCGCCATCTGGCGGTTCAGACGACGCTCGCGGAGATCGCCGAGCAGGAGGAGGTCCTGAAGCGCGACGTCCTGCGCCTGCGTTCGAGCCTGCTCAGCACCTACGACCCGCTCGTCGCGGCGACGGGCACATCGAGAGCCTTGTCGAGGCGCTGACCGAGGGCCCGATCGCACCCACCGGCGCCGGCCACGCCGAGCTCGACCGGCTGATCGCCGGCTACGCGGCCGCCGTGGCTGGCCGGCAAGACCGGCTGGAGCGCTTCAGGGCCAAGGACGCTGTCTTCAAGAACTCCCTGGTCTACTTCCCGACGCTGGTCCGTGATCTGATCGATCAGGCCCGGGCCGCCGGGCCGGACCCTGCCCTGGCCCTGGCGATCGGCCGCCTGCACGGCGATCTGCTCTTCGACCATGCCGCCGGCAGGCTCGCCGCCGGCCGTCTCGACTCCCAGATCGGGATCTTGATCGCACTGTCCGACGGGCACCCGCGCCCTTGCGCGACGGCGTTGCGGTGCTGGCGAAACACGTGCGCATCATCCTCGCCAAGGACGAGGTTGACGCCCTGGTCGGCCAACTGCTCGCCGGCGGCGAGAGCCGCATCCTCGACGACGTGACCGCGGCGTTCCGCCGTCACAGCCTGGCGACCCGCGCGTCGGTACAGCGCGACGCGGCGGCCCTATATGCGGTCTCGATCCTACTGCTGGGCTGTGTCGCCCTGATCTTCCTCCGGCTGGTGCAGGCCCGCGCGTCGTTGCGCGATGCCAATGCGTCGCTCGAGCAGCGGGTCGGCGATCGCACCGAGGCGCTGCAGGCATCGGAGTCACGGTTCTCCGGCATCCTCGACATGGCGCCGGAAGCGATCATCTCAACCGACGAGACCCAGTGCATCACCCTGTTCAACAAGGGCGCCGAGGCGATCTTCGGCTACGCCGCGCACGAGGTCATGGGCCGGCCCGTCGACACGCTGATCCCCTCGGGCTTGCGCGTGGCCCATGGCCGGCATGTCAACAACTTCGTGCGCGACCGCGGGCTGAGTCGCCTGGCCAAGGAGCGGCGCGACATCTACGGCCTCCGGAAGGACGGCACCGAGTTTCCCGCCGCCGCGTCGGTGTCGAAGCTCGTCACGGGCGCAACGACGAACTACACGGTCATGCTGCGCGATATCTCGGATCGCAAGAAGGCCGAGGAGGCCATCCTCACCGCCAAGGAGCAGGCCGAGTTCGCCAGCCGCGCCAAGTCCGCGTTCCTGGCCAATATGAGCCATGAGCTGCGGACGCCCCTGAACGGCATCATCGGCTTTTCAGAAATCATCCGGCACCAGACGTGGGGCCCGATCGGCAATGACAAGTACGTGGAGTATGCCGGGGACATCAACTCTGCCGGCACGCATCTGCTGTCGGTCATCAACGATATCCTCGATCTGTCGAAGATCGAGTCAGGGACGGCCGAGCTGCATGAGGAGGACGTCGATACCACACACGTCCTGGCGTCCTGCCTCGCGCTGATCAAGGAACGGGCCGAAGTGGCGGGCGTCGCTATCGCGTACGAGCCGGCGCCCGACCTGCCGGCGCTTCATGGCGATGAACGCAAGCTCAAGCAGATCCTCATCAACCTGCTGTCGAACGCCGTCAAGTTCACGCCAAAGGGCGGCCGGATCACGGTGCGCGCCTGGTTCCGCGCCGACGGCGGCTTCGTCTTCCAGGTCGCCGATACCGGGGTCGGCATCGCGCCGGAGGACATCCCCAAGGCCCTGGCCCCGTTCCGTCAGGTCGACAGCGCCCTCAATCGCAAGTACGAGGGAACCGGCCTCGGCCTGCCGCTGACCAAGAGCCTGGTGGAGCTGCACGGTGGCTCCCTGGACCTGCAGAGCGAGGTCGGCGTCGGCACGACCTTCACGCTACGCTTCCCGGCCTGGCGGATCGACATGGCCGCGCCCGACCACGGCGCCGCCCTACCGGCGCGGCAACATGACGTCGCCGCGGACCTCGTAAGACTCAAGCCGCTCGAGAAAGCCGGTGCCAAGTAGCGACGTGGACATCGGCGCATCGCTGACCGGCGCGCGCACGTCGCGAAACCGGTTCGGGCCGATGCCGATCGTATCCAGCACGATAGGCGCGCCGCGGCCGATACCGGGGTTGCAACAATCCATCGATATCCGGGGCCCAGGAACACGGGACCCGACGTGAGGCGCGGGCGCACGGATCACGGTTTCTTCAGACCCAACGGTCCCCGACCTGATCCGTGGTTGTGCGCAGTCTCAACTTGTTTCCGTGTTCCTGGGCCCCGGATCAAGTCAGGGGTTCGGTTCTTTCTCGAGTATCGCCTCCAGCGGACCGTCCAGCCGCCCCTCCCAACGATCGTGCGACGACGCATCAGATCGTCGCAACCGCTGGCGGCGCCAACGCAAAACACGGGATGGGTCCTCGGCTCGCCGGCCGAGGATGACGTAGTGGTGGGTCGGCCGACCCGCGCCAGGCGCCCCCCAATCGTTGGGGTCGGGCCTCAGAACGCCGCTTCGTCCATCGCCCATGATCGGGGCCTGGCCGGCCATGATGGCGGCGAACGGCATGGAGGGATCGGGCATCATGTGGGTCATGAAGAAGCGCGCGCCCCTACTCGTACTCGATCTCGGTAACCCAGTCCTCGTCCTCGCACGCTTCCGGAGTCCGGTTGCGCGACGGCACGAGGCGCAGTCTTGCGGCGGTTGGGAACGTCTCCTTGCCGCACTGGGGACACTGCTGGTGCGTGTCGGCGGGCAGGTGGTCACCCTTCCGCGCGACGGATTCGACGATCCAGCCATGCCATGCACAGCTGTCGTGAAAACAGGCGCACACCGCATAGGTCAGCAAGACCTCGTCCGGACGCACGACGTCGTCCATTTGGATCTCCAGCATACG
The DNA here is from genome assembly GCA_965261585.1 of Alphaproteobacteria bacterium. GTDB lineage: Bacteria > Pseudomonadota > Alphaproteobacteria > UBA6615 > UBA6615 > CBDHDN01. Next base: position 36,712 of record CBDHDN010000015.1, on the reverse strand, counting down.
CTGGAACTTCCTGGGGAAGCGCATGGGACCTCCGGTGGCAGCTTTCGGCGCCGTCGCGCAGCGTGAGTTGAAACGGAAGCTGCCTCAGAACGCCGCTTCGTCCATGGCCATGATCGGCGCCTTGCCGGCCATGATGGCGGCGAACATCATCGAGGATTCCGGCAGCATGCGCGTCATGTAGAAGCGCGCGGTGGCCAGCTTCGCTTCATAGAAGGCCGGCGTCGTGCCGTTGGTCTGGGCCAGCGCCGCCTTGGCCATGCGGGCCCACATGTAGGCGAGCGCGACCAGGGCGAACAGGCGCAAATAGTCGCTGGCGGCGGCGCCGGCCTCTTCCGCATCGCGCAGGCCCTGCTCGGCGATCCAGGCGGTCGCCTGCTGCAGGCGGCCGAACGCCTTGGCCAGCGGCATCGCGAAGTCGGACATCTGCGCATCCTCGATGTTCTCCTCGAGGAACGCGGCGACCGGGTGGAAAAAACGGCGCAGCAGGCGGCCCATATGCAGGCCGAGTTTGCGGCCGACCAGATCGAGCCCCTGGATCCCGTTGGCGCCTTCGTAGATCGGCGCGATGCGGGCGTCGCGGGCGAGCTGCTCCATACCCGTCTCGTGGATGTAGCCGTGGCCGCCATAGATCTGCATGCCCAAATTCGTCGCCGTGCAGCCGAAGTCCGTGAAGTGGGCCTTGACGATCGGCGTCAGCAGCGCGACCAGGTCATCGGCCTCCTGGCGCTTGTCGGGATCGGGATGTTTAGCGGCCACGTCGAGGTTGATGCCGACCCACACGGCGAGCGCCCGCGCCGCCTCGTTGAAGGCGCGCATGGTCAGCAGGGTCTTGCGGACGTCGGGATGGACGATGATCGGATCGGCCGGCTTGTCCGGCGCCTTGGTGCCCGAGAGCGCGCGGCCCTGCAGGCGCTCGCGCGCGTAGGACGTGGCCGACTGGTAGGCGGTCTCGGACAGGCCGAGGCCCTGGACCGCGACGGCCAGGCGGGCCCCGTTCATCATCGTGAACATATAGCGCATGCCCTTGTGCGGCTGGCCGACGAGATAGCCCGCGGCCGCCTCGAAGTGCATGACACAGGTCGCCGACGCCTTGATGCCCATCTTGTGCTCGATGGAGCCGCAGGCGACGCCGTTGCGCGGGCCCGGGCTGCCGTCGTCGGCCGGCAGGAACTTCGGCACCACGAACAAAGAGATGCCGCGGCTGCCCGGCGGCGCGTCGGGCAGCTTGGCCAGCACCAGGTGGATGATGTTCTGGGCCAGATCGTGCTCGCCGGCGGAGATGAAGATCTTGGTGCCGGAGATCTTGTAGGCGCCGTTGCCGTCCGGCACGGCCTTGGTGCGGATCAGGCCCAAATCGGTGCCGCAATGGGGCTCGGTGAGGCACATGGTGCCCGACCAGGTGCCGTCGACGAGCTTCGGCAGATAGCGCTGCTTCAGCGCCTCGCTGCCGTGCTCGGCGAGCGCCTTGTAGACGCCCAGCGACAGGTAGGGATAGGTGCCGAAGCTGAGGTTGGTGGAGCAGATCAGCTCTTGCAGGATGAACTGCACGGACATCGGCAGCCCCTGCCCGCCATAGGCCGGATCGCACGACAGGCCGGTCCAGCCGCCGGCGGCAAACTCGTCATAGGCGCGCTTGAAGCCGTCCGGCGTGCGCACGACGCCATTTTCGAAGATACAACCCTGGGCGTCGCCCGGCAGGTTGAGCGGCAGCAGCTCGTTCTCGCAGAACTTGGCGCCTTCCTCGAGCACGGCGTCGACCAGCTCGCGGCTCGCCTCCTCATAGCCGGGCAGCGACGTCACCGTGCCTTCGTAGTCGAACAGCTCGTGCAGCACGAAACGGATGTCGTCCAGGGGCGCGCTGTAGGTCACCATGGGCTCGTACCTGAAGTTGGCTGTGAGTGTCTTGCCCGCCGCGGGGCGGTGTCTCGCGGCTTCGATAAAGTTGAACCACAGAGGCACAGAGACACAGAGAAACTCACTTTTGATTTGATCCTCTGTGCCTCTGTGTCTCTGTGGTTCATCTTGTTTGCCACCGGCCTCCTAGATGAGGCGGGTACCTGCCCTAGTTCCGCAGCGGCTTGCCGGTTTCGAGGGTGTGCTCCATGCGGGCCAGCGTCGCCGGGGTGCGGACGAGCTGCATGAAGACATCCCGTTCCAACGCCATGACGGCCTCCTCGGTCATCGGCACCGTCATGTCGGCCTTGGCGCCGCCGGTGAGCACGTCGCCCAGGGCATCGGCGACGACGGAGTCGTGCGGCGTCACGAGGCCTTTCAGGTCGAGGTCGTGCCGCGCCAGATTGAGCGCCGCCTTGCCGGTCGGCCCCGGCAGCGTGATCTCCGGCGGCTCCGGTGGCTCGTACGCCTCGGCCAGCGCCAGCGCCTTGGCCTTGGCGTCGGTCAACAGCCGCTCACGGTTGAACGTGATGCCGTCGTCGCGCCGCAGGAAGCCGAGCTCGCGCGCCTCGAACGCCGACTTGGCGACCTTGGCCAGGCCGATTGTCTCGAACGCCTGGGCAACCGGCGCCACCGGGCCCTTCGGCCGCCGCGGGTCGGCCGCATAGCGCGCCAGCATGGCCGTGCAACCGCCCCAGGCCGGCACGATGCCGACGCCGGCCTCGACCAGGCCGACATAACTCTCGGTGTGGGCCTGGACGGCGTCGGCATAGAGCAGGATCTCGCAGCCGCCGCCGAGCGCCAGCCCCGACGGCGCGGCGACCACCGGGAACGGCGCGTACTTAAGCGCCCGGTAGGCCTTCTGGCCCTGGAACACCATGTCCTCGATCATCGGCCACAGCGCGGTGTTGGCGGCGAACAGGGCGAGCCCCAGATTGGCGCCGGCCGAGAACTGGGAGCCCTCGTTGTAGATGACCAGGGCCTTGTAGCCGTCCTTCACCTTGGCGATGGCGGTCTTGATCATGGCCAGCACATCGGGGTCGATCGTGTTGAGCTTGGTCGTGACCTCGAAGCAGACGACGCCGTCACCGATGTCCCACAGCTTCGCCGAGCCGTTCTTGGCCAGCGGCTCGCCGCGCCGCTTGACGTCTTCCAACAGCAGCACGCCGGGCGGCCGCGCCAGGTCGACGAAACCGCCATCGATGGCCAGGTATTGGCGCCGCCCCTCCTGCACGCTATAGAACGCGCCGGCTTCGGCCGCCGTCTCCAGCAAGGCCGGCACCGTGCGGCCGTCGCTGCGCAAGGCGTCGGCGAAATAGCCGGCGCCGAGGCGGTCGATCAGCTCGAACGGCCCGTACTTCCAGTTGTAGCCGAGCTGCATGGCGCGATCGACGGCGGCGATGTCGTCGGCGATCTCCGGCACCAGCGCGGAGGCGTAGGCGAGCGTCTGCGACAGCACGGCGCGGACGTATTGGCCGCCCTTGTCGCCGTGCTCGAACAGGGCGCGCGGGCCGCCCGTCTTGGACGCATCGAGGCTGGCCAGCACTGGCTTCTCGGCCGGCGCGTAGTCGCCGGTCTTGAGGTTCTTCGCCTCCTTGATGCGGCCGCCGCCTTCCGTGTTCAGCCGGAAGAAGCCGCCCTTGCCCTTCCGCCCGGTGTAGCCGTCGGCGATCATCTGCTGGACCAGCGGCAGCTCGCGGCGGATGCCCTGGTAGGCATCCGTGGCCGGCAGGGACTCGGAGAGATTGCGGTCGACATGGGGCATCAGATCGAGGCCGACCAGATCGACAAGCGCGAACACGCCGGTCTTCGGCACGCCGATCGGCCGGCTCATCAGCGCGTCCGCCTCCTCCACTGTCAGGCCGCGATCGAACGCCTCGACGATCGCGCACTGGATCCAGAACGTGCCGATGCGGTTGGCGATGAAGCCGGGCGTATCGTGGCCGGCGACGACGCCCTTGCCGAGGCGCACGTCGGCGAATTCGGTCATGGTCGCGACCGCCTGGCCCCGCGTCTTCGGACCCGTCACGATCTCCAGCAGCCGCATGTAGCGCGGCGGGTTGAAGAAGTGCGTGATCAGAAAGTCCTGGGCAAACGTCTCGGGCAGGCCCTTCACGAGCTGCGCCAGCGGCAAGGTCGAGGTGTTCGACGAGACGATCGAGCCGGGCTTACGCAGGCGCTCGATGTCGCCATAGAGGCGCTGCTTGATGTCGAGCCGCTCGACCACCGCCTCGACGATCCAATCGCAGTCGGCAAGCTTCGCGAGGTCGTCCTCGATGTTGCCGGCGCTCACGAGCCGGGCCGCGCGCCCGCTCATGAACGGCGCCGGGTCGGCCTCGGCCATGCGCTTGATCGCGCCGGCGGCAACCTGGTTACGGTCTGTCGCGCCCTCGGGCACGATGTCCAGCAGCAGCACCGGCACGCCAGCGTTGGCGACGTGGGCGGCAATCGCCGCCCCCATGACGCCGGCGCCGATGACGGCGACGCGCACGATCGCCATTAGACGGCCTCCAGGATCGTCGCGATGCCCTGCCCGCCGCCGATGCACTGGCTGGCCAGCGCCAGCTGCTTGCCCTCGCGCTTGAGGATCTGCGCCGCCTTGCCGGTAATGCGCGCGCCGGTCGCGCCCAGCGGGTGGCCGAGCGCCAGCGCGCCGCCGTCGAGGTTGACCTTGGCCATGTCGAGGCCGAGGTCGTCGATGCAGGCCAGCGCCTGGGACGCGAAGGCCTCGTTCAACTCGACGATGTCCAAATCCTCGATCTTGAGGCCGGCGCGCGTCAGTGCCTTGCGGGTGGCGACGACGGGGCCGATGCCCATCATTTCCGGCGCACAGCCGGCGACGGCGACGGCACGCAGCTTGGCCAGCGGCTTGAGGCCGTGCGCCTTGGCGAAGTCGGCGGAGGTCACAAGCACCGCCGCGGCGCCGTCGGTCAGCGGCGACGACGTGCCCGCCGTCACAGTACCGTCCGCGCGGAAGGCCGGTTTCAACTCGGCGAGCGCCGCAGCCGACGTACCCTCCCGGATGCAGCCGTCGGCATCGACCGGCCCATGGCCGTTCGTGACGGCGATGATCTCGTCTTTCAGGCGGCCGGCCTGCTGCGCCGCCAAGGCCTTGCCATGGCTCGCGGTCGCCAGCTCTTCCTGGCGGGCACGCGGGATCTGATACTTCTCGGCGACGTTCTCGGCCGTCTCGCCCATCGACATGTAGGCCTGGGGATAGCGCGCCGCCAACTCAGGATGCGGCGAAGGATTGAAGCCCGGGATCGGCACGCGGGACATGGACTCGACCCCGGCGCAGATGAAAGCGTCGCCCGCGTCCATCTGGATGGCGCCGGCGGCGACATGAACCGCCTGCATGGACGAGCCGCAGAAGCGGTTGACCGTGGCCCCGCTGACCGTCAGTGGCAGGTCGGCGAGGAAACCGATCAGGCGGGCGACATTGAGCCCCTGCTCCGCCTCGGGAAATGCGCAGCCGACGATCAGATCCTCGATCTCGGCCGGGTCGACCCCGGTCTGGTCCAACAGGCCGCGCACGACCTGGGCCGCCATCTCGTCGGGGCGCAGCTTCGCCAGTTCGCCCTTGTTGGCGAAATGGAACGGCGAGCGCACATAACCCGCGATCATGACGTCTTTATGCATGGTCACCTCCCACGCCGGGGTTGCTGGTGCGACGGCCCGCCGTGCGGCAGCCCGCCGTTCGGCGGCTTGGCCGCGTTGTTCGCCTGCAGATGGCTGAAAACCGCCGCTTCGATCTCACGCAACTCGGCCAGCGTGACCTCGATATCGTCGCGCTGTCGTTCCAGCTCGGCGCGGCGGCCACGCGTCTTGTTGAGCAGCACCTGCATCTGCCCGGCCTGCCCAGGATCCGCATCGTACAGATCGAGCCAGTCACGGATCTCGCGCAATGCGAAGCCGAGGCGTTTGCCGCGCATGATCAGGATCATGCGGCCGCGGTCACGCCGGTCGTAGACCCGGGCGTTGCCGACCCGCTGGGGCGCGATCAGCCCCTTGTCCTCATAGAACCGGATAGCCCTGGCGGTCACGCCAAGCTCTTCGGCGAGTTCGGTAATGCTGTACAAACTCCGGGCAGCTTGGCCGTCCATCATCCCCCACATATAGCCACGAGTGACGCTAACGTCAATCCCATGACCATTAGGTAAATATCAATCCCCGCAGGGATACCGGCACGTGGCTAGGCCCACCGGGTTAAGACCGCGGTAAAGCGCCTGAAATGCAACCTGTCCAGCATCGAAAGGCAGCGGACTCGGCCCAGTCATGCTGCTAGTGCACCGATCCAGACAAATGATTCACCGTGCGCTGGAGCAACCCGTTGTTTTGTATTCAGAATCAGGTTTCCACTGTGACGACTCTGACTGAGTCGGTGCACTAGCATCGATACAAACCGGCGGGGGCACCTGCCGCGGTTATGCAGGGGGAATGGGATATGAACATGACACGACTGACGCTGCCGTTGGCCACGGGGTTGATTGGCGCGTTGCTGGCCACGACGGCGCTGGCCGACAGCGCCGTCAAGCTGCGCCTGATGGAGACGACGGACATCCACGTCCACATCGTCGACTACGACTATTTCCAGGACCGGCCATCGGTTGCCGTCGGCCTGGCCCGCACCGCCGCGCTGATCGAGCAGGCGCGTGGCGAGGTGGCGAACTCGCTGCTGTTCGACAATGGCGATTTGATCCAGGGCAATCCGTTGGGCGACTTCATCGCCCGCCAGCGGGGCCTTGGCGAAGGCGACGTACACCCCGTCTACAAGGCGATGAACCTGCTCGACTACGACGCCGCGAACATCGGCAACCACGAGTTCAACTATGGCGTCGACTTCTTGATGCGGTCGCTCGACGGCGCTGAGTTTCCATACGTCAACGCCAACGTCTTCATCGACGACGGCGACGACGATGCGACCAACGACGAGCCGTTCTTCACGCCCTTCCTGATCCTCGACCGCACGCTGATGGCCGAGGACGGCACGCCGCACGACATCAAGGTCGGGGTCATCGGCTTCGTGCCGCCGCAGATCATGCAGTGGGACAAGCAGAACCTGACCGGTAAGGTCACTACCAGGGACATCGTCGACACGGCGCGCACCTTCGTGCCGCAGATGAAGGCGGCAGGCGCCGACATCGTCGTCGCGGTGCCGCACTCGAGCCTGACGACCGCAACGCGCCATGGCCTGGACGAGAACGCGACGTTCTATCTCTCCGAGGTGCCGGACATCGATGCCATCCTGTTCGGTCACGGCCACATCGAGTTCCCGGGCCGGCGTTTCGCCGACCTCGCGGGCGTCGACAACGATAAGGGCCTAGCCTGGAAGATTCACGAAAGGCACCGCCGAACTCCCAATATGCGTTATGATTCAATTGCCTAGATCGGATCAAACGCAGGAGCCCGGCGGTGACGAATTGTACCCCTGAGACGGTGCTGTTTCCAGTCTGCCGCAAGCGGCGGATCGAGGCGGCGTTTGACGGCGGCGATGTGACGAGCAACGGCGGCGTGCTGCTGTTACGCCAGGCGGACCGGCGGTTGGGTCTGACGGCGGCGGTGGCGCGTCGGCTCGGCGACAGGCGCCAGCGCGGCAAGGTCAGGCATCGCTTCGTCGACATGCTGCGCCAGCGGGTGTTCGCGATCGCGCTGGGCTATGAGGATCTGAACGATCACACCGAGCTGCGCCACGATGTGGCGGTGCAGACGGCGACGGGGCAGGACCGGGCGCTGGCCAGCGCGCCGCCGCTGTGCCGCTTCGAGAACCAGGCCGAGGCGAGCTGGGCGTGGGCGATCCACGAGGTCCTGGCGGATGCCTTCATCGCCGCGCATGGTGATCCGCCAGCCGAGATCGTGCTCGACTTCGATGCCACGGACGACCCGGTTCACGGCCATCAAGAAGGCCGGTTCTTCCATGGCTACTACGACCACTACTGCTTCCTGCCGCTTTACGTGTTCGCCGGCGATCATCTGCTGGCGGCCTACCTGCGACGCTCGGACATCGACCCGGCGAAGCATGCCGGTGCAGTGCTGAAGCTGCTGGTGCGGCGGCTGCGCCTGGCCTGGCCCGCCGTGCGCATCATCGTGCGGGCGGACTCCGGCTTCTGCCGCTGGCGCATGCTGTCGTGGTGCGAGCGTCACGGCGTCGACTACATCATCGGCCTGGCCAGGAACAAGCGGCTGGAGGCGCTGGCGGCGCCCGTGATGGCCCAGGCGCGCGCACTGTTCGCCACGACCGGCGACAAGCAACGGCACTTCGCCGAACTCCGCTATGGCGCCGGGACGTGGAACCGCGAGCGGCGCGTCATCGCGCGCCTAGAACACACCGCCCGCGGCGCCAACCCGCGCTTCGTGGTGACCAGCCTCGCCGGTGACGGCATGGCGCTCTACGACATGCTCTACTGTGCCCGCGGCGACATGGAGAACCTCATCAAGGAGCAGTTCGAGCTGTTCTCTGACCGCACCTCGGCCCATCGCTGGTGGCCGAACCAGTTCCGCCTGCTCCTGGCCAGTCTCGCCTACGTGCTGATGACGGCGATCCGGCGCTTCGGCCTCGCCGGCACCGAGGCCGCCCGCGCCCAGGTCGGCACGATCCGCCTGCGCTTGCTCAAGATCGGCGCCGTCGTCATCCGCAACACCCGTCGGGTCCGCTTCCTGCTCTCCTCGGCCTGTCCCGATCAGGCCCTGTTCACACTGGTCGCCACCAGGCTCGAACCAGGATAGCGGCCGCCCCTTCGGTCCCTTACACGATCCCAATGCCGTGCCGCGGCAACCAGTAAACGCGACCGCTCGCCGCCACCGAACACCGTAATGCTTCGCTCCTGCACCGCGGCCATGAACCCCGGTCAAAACCCGTCCCAATTCGCCTCATTCGAGACAGATGACCGGCCCAACAGGACACAATCATTCGCATCATGAAATATCCGGGCTAGTCAACGGCGTGCCGGCGGTCATGCCCGGCTTCTGGGGCAGCCACCTGGGCGTCATCGACCTCGAGTTGTCGGTCAGCGACACGGGCGCGTGGACGGTCGTCGACGGCCGCGGGGTGCTCAGGCCGATCATGAAGCGCGACGAGAACCGCAAGTGGATCGCGCTCGTCGAGCCGGTCGAGGCGATCATTGAAGCAGTACGCGAGGAGCACGAGGCGACGATCGCCTTCGTGCGCACCGGCGTCGGCGAAGTGACGGCGCCGATCAACAGCTTTTTCGCGCTGGTCCAGGACGATCCGTCGATCCAGATCGTCACGGATTCGCAAAAGCGCTATGTCGAGCGGCTGATCCAGGGCACCGAGTATGACGGCCTGCCGGTCTTGTCGGCCGGCGCGCCGTTCAAGGGCGGGCGCGGCGGGCCCGAGGACTACACCGACATCGCGGCCGGCGAGATCGCGCTGAAGAACGTCGCTGATCTCTACATCTTTCCCAACACCCTGCGCGCCGTGACGATGACCGGCGCCCAGGTGCGGGAGTGGCTGGAGATGTCGGCCGGCGCGTTCAATAGGATCGACACGGGCTCAAGTGCCGAGCAGCCGCTGCTCAACGACGACTTCCCGTCATACAACTACGACGTGATCGACGGCGTGACCTATCAGATCGACGTCACCAAGCCGGCCCGCTACGACAAGGCCGGCAGTGTGGTCAACGCCGACAGCCATCGCATCGTCAACCTGTCGTTCGACGGCAAGCCGATCGATCCCAAGCAGATCTTCGTCATTGCCACGAACAACTACCGGGCCAGCGGCGGCGGCAACTTCCCCGGTCTCGACGGCACGAACGTCATCATCGAGGCGCCGGACACCAACCGCGACGTGTTGAGCGGCTATATCTTCGACCTCAAGCGGTTCGACCCTTCGGCCGACGGCAACTGGACGTTCGCGCCGATCCAGGGCGACGTCAATGTGACGTTCCGCTCGTCGCCCGACGCCGTTAAGGCGCTGAGCGAGGACGTGCCGATCGAGGCGTCGGGCAGCGACGCCGACGGCTTCGGCAAGTACCGGCTGTTGCTGAACAAGGTCGGCTCGTAGGTCCCCTTGTGGTGGGCGGGCCCGTCCCGCCCACCACCATCTCGAGCACTCTTGCCGCTCCCGTCGGTCCCACGATCGTTGCGGATTGATGCGCTTGGGAGATGCCCTAGTACCGGGAATCACAAATCGCGATGACGTGGTTTGAGCCTCTTCTGATGGATGTTGGTGCTGACCCAACGGAAAGGCTTGGCGGTCTTGTTGTGGGCGTGGATGAAGGCATCGATGGCGTCCCTGAGTTGTCGGGGCGAAGTGAAGCTGGCGCCGTGCAGGGCGGCGCGGCTGAGGATCGAGAACCAGATCTCGATCTGGTTGAGCCAGCTGGCGTAGTTGGGCGTGAAGTGGAAGTGGACATGGGGATGCGCCTTGAGCCAGCGGTCGCGCTTGGGCTTGTGGGTGTTCAGGTTGTCGAGAACGACATGGATCTCGCGGTCGGGATAGGCGGCCACCAAGCGGTTCATGAAGTCGAGGAACTCACGGCGGCGCCGCCGTTCGTAGTGTCCGGCCTGAACCTCGCCGCTGGCGACGTTGAGAGCGGCAAACAGCGTCGTCGTGCCGTGTCGCTTATAGGTGTGGCCATGGCCGATCAGGGCGCGCCCGTTCGGCAGCTTCAGATAGCCCTGGGCGCGCTCCAGCGCCTGGATGTGCGGCTTCTCGTCGACCGCCAGCACGATGGCGTCCTCCGGCGGGTGCAAGTAGAGGCCGACGATCTCGGCCGCCTTGGGGACGAACTCGGGATCGTTGCTCTGGCACCAGGATTTACGGCCGGCCAGGTCGATCTTTTGCCGGCGCAGGAAGCGCCAGATGTACTGGTCCGACACATCGCCCAGCGCCCGGGCCAGCAGTGGCGCCGTCCAGCGAGCGAAGCCGGCGGGCGGCGGCTCGTCCAACTGCGCCAGGATGCGCCGGCCCGTCTCGGCCGTGTAGATCGGCGTCGCCCCCGGCCGCGCTCGATCCGACAGCCCGGCCAGCCGTTCCGCCGCGAAGCGCGTGCGCCAGCGGCTGACCCGCCCCGGCCAGGTGCCAAGCGCCGCCGCAATGGAGCGCGTCGAGCGGCCGTCCGCCGCCAACAACACCATGCTGGCGCGCTCGCTCACGCCCTGTTCCGTCTTCGGAGATCGGACCATGCTCTCAAGCACCGCCCGCTCCTCCTCCGTCAATATGATCGGAGTCGCGTCCTGGATGTTCATCCATCCTTTGAATCACGACTCCGCCGCCAGCGATAGCCGGTACTAGTGCCCACTATCGTAGAAGCGTGCGACGGCCCTCACTCTTCGACAAGCTCAGGGTGAGGCTCTCATCCCCGGATTTAATCCGGGGTTGTCGAAGTATGCGGGCCGGGCGCTCGGCGACTCAGTCTCTAGTGAAAGCAAGTACCAGCGTCGGTCGCAGACCCGGCGTCAGCCGCCTTCCGCCTCGCGCAACAGCTCGCGCCCTTTGTCGCTGTTCTCCATGAAATCCTCGGACAGCGCCGTGTGCTCCAGCGTCGCGCCCTCCAGCAGGCTGCCGACGAGGTTGCACGAGCGCATGTCGGCCATCGCCAGGTTGGCGTGGCGCAGGTCGGCTTCCCCGAGATCGGCGAACTGCAGCTTGGCGCGGGCCAGGTTCGCCGGCCAGCGGCGTCCCGTCGGGCGGCCGTGCCGGTCGCGCAGCGGCACCGGCGAAAGGGCGGCCTTGCGCAGGTTCGCGTCCTTCAGGTTGGCCTCGCAGAAATTGGCGCCGCGCAGATTGGCGCCGCGCAGGTTGGCGCCCTGCAGGTTCGCCCGCGACAAATCGGCGAGCTCGAGCTGCACCCGCATCATCGCGCCGCCGCTGAGCTTCGCACCGCGCAGGCTGGCGCCCTTCAGGTTCAGGCCCGTCATGTCGAAGTTGCGCAGGTCGACCTCGGCCAAGTCCGCGCGGGCGCCGTGAGTGCCGGAGCTGTTGATCCACAGCGCGTGGTCGCGCACGACCCGCTCCAGGTCGAGCACGTCGCGCGGCTTCGGCACTGGCGCGCCGCCGAGCTTGGCGAAGGCAAACGAAGTGTCGGTGACGTCGGCGTTCTCGAAATTGACGTTCGTCATGTCGGCGCCTTCCAGGATGGCGCGGTTGAGATTGGCGTTGTGCAGGTCGCAGCCGGCCAGGATCGCGCCGTTCAAGTTGGCCGTCGAGAGGTCGGCGCCGGCGAGGTTCGAGCCCGACAGGTTGGCGCCGCGCAGCTTGGCGCCGAACAGCACGACACCCTGCATCTCGGCGCCGATGGCCGAGCAGTCCTCGAGCCGGGCGCGGCGCAGATTGGCGCCGTTGAGCACGGCCTTGTCGAGCGTCGACTTGCCCAGATCGCTCTCGATCAGCGCCGGGTCGTGGCCGCGCGAGATCGACATCAGCCGGCCCTCGCGCAAATCCACGTCTTCCAGGTTGGCACCGGTCAGGTTGGCGTTGCGCAGCCGCGCGCCGCGGACATCGGCGCCGGCCAAGTTCGCCTTGATGAGCACCGCGCCCTCAAGGTCGGCGGCGTAGAGGTCGGCCTCGCGCAGGTCGGCGCCGGTCAGATCCAAGATCGTCCCGGCCAGACGCGCCCGGCGCAGCTGGACGCCGGAGAGATCGAAGCCGACGAGGTCGGCCATGGACAGATCGGCACGCACGCCGTTGCGGCGGCCGGCAAGCCACAGCTCGTGCCGACGCAGTATGCTGATGATCTCCTGTGGCGTCATGTCCGGTCGGTGGGATCCAGGTCCGCATCCATGGCGACAGGCGCAGCCATGGGCAACGGCATGCAATGCAGGCCGGGCCTTGCCGAGCTTCACACGGCGGACGTCAACGGAAGGTTAACCATTGCCGCGCCGGCTGCGCGGGGACAGACCTGGTGGCTCGATGCTGCCGGACGGCTCCTATGCGTCGGCCGAATCGAACGACCCCACTTCTAGACGCCGAGGGCGTCGCGGTAGACCTGCAGCAGCGACTCCTGCTCGCGCAGGTCCTGCGGATCCATCTTGCGCAGCTTGACGACCTGGCGCAGCGCCTTGCCGTCGAAGCCGGTGCCCTTGGCCTCGGCATAGATATCGCGGATGTCGGCGGCGATGTTGGCGCGATCGTCCTCCATCCGCGCGATCCGCTCGACAAAACCGCGCAGCCGCTCGACCGCGATCCCGCTCGCATCGGGCATGCAAAATCTCCAAGTCTGAAACCAACGCGCCGGTCGCGGTTTTCCGCCCGGCCAGCGATCCAGCGATCCAGACTAGCCACGCCCCCGACGCCGCACAACACGGGAGAGGTGGGGAAAGCGGGGATTAATCGGCCGGCTTGTTGGCCTCGTACGCCGCCTTCTGTTCGGCCGTCGCTTCGTGCTGGTGCTGCGCCTTCCACTCGCCGTAGGGCATGCCGTAGACGATCTCGCGGGCGCCCTCATAGTCGAGCGCGAGGCCCCTGTTCTCGGCCGCGGCGCGGTACCACTTCGAGAGGCAGTTGCGGCAGAAGCCGGCCAGGTTCATCAGGTCGATGTTCTGCACGTCCGCGCGTTCGCGCAGATGGTCCACGAGCCGCCGGAAGGCCGCAGCCTCGAGCTCGGTTCGGGTCTTGTCGTCCATCGTCGTCATCTGCTGCCTCCGAAGTTCAGCCACCTAATACTAACCTAGTGCACCGACTCAGTCAGAGCCGTCACCGTGGAAATCTGATTCCGAATACAAAACAACGGGTTGCTCCAGCGCACGGTGAATCATTTGTCTGGATCTGTGCACTAGATCAATGCGGCGGCGCGATGCGCGCCGTGAGACTGATCAGTGACGGTCTGGAGCAGACCAGCATTCGACGGGGGAAAGTCGTGATCTTGCGCTGGCCAACCATGGTTTCGAGTGTCAGTGGCGCTCTCGGGTCGGGTTTTTCGTGCTGACTGCCATGGCCGCTTCTAGCCTCGCCTACGGCCTCCGGCCGCCACACACGGATCGCCAATGCGACTGACACTCCCCCGGGGGGCCGTGGCCCTGGTTCTTGTGCTCCTGGCCGCCGGCCATGGCGCCCGCGCCGACGACTTTGAGGGGGCCATCGAGGCACCGCGGAAAGGCGTCGACGACACCGCGGTCACGCTGTATACGCGGGCCATCGAGTCGGGGGACCTTGGCACCGCCGAGCTGGCCACCGCCCACTTCAACCGGGCGAACGCCTTCGCGCGGGGTGGGCGCAACTACTTGGCGATTCTCGATTACGACGCCGTGATCCGGCTGCAGCCCAAGGACGCGGTCGCCTATGAGAGCCGCGGCAACGCGCTCGTGCGCGACGGCCGCATCGAGCGCGCGGTGACCGACTTCGACCGGGCGATTGAGCTCAGACCCGACAATCCCCGTTTCTACTACAACCGCGGCAACGCGCGGTTCGCCCAGGGCCTGTTGGCCGGAGCCGTGGACGACTACAGCGCGGCGATCCGCATCAAGCCTGACTACGCGGCGGCATATTACAACCGGGGCAATGCGCACGCCGACCTGGGTCAGCTGAACCGGGCGGTCAGGGACTTCGACGCCACCATCGCCGTGAAGCCGAACCACGCGCCGGCCTACTTCAATCGCGCGCTGATCTACGAGAACCTGGGCAACGCCGCCCCAGGCAGAGCATGACTTTCGCGCGGCCTACGCGCTGTGGCCGGACCACCCGGCGATCAAGGCGAAAACGGAGTCGCTGCCGGCCCGCTGAGGCCTCGGGTTGCAGTTACACGTCCCGCATCGTCTCCTCGATCAACCAATCGACGACGCGCTTGAGCGCCGTTTCCTCGTCGGCGCCCTCGGCGAGCGCCGCCTGGTAGACCGCGAGCTGCTGGTGGGCGCTGGTGCCGCGGGCGACGATGTCGCGCGTGTGCTCGATCTCGGCCAGGCAGCCCAGCGTGTCGGCGTCCTCCCAGACCAGCATGATCATCTCGTCCAGCAGGTCGCTGTAGGGGACGATCTCGCCCTTGCCGAAATCGACCAAGCCGGCCGAGTAGCCATAGCGCTGGGCGCGCCAGCGGTTCTCGGACACCAGCATGTTCGAATAGATGCGCCAGCGCTGATTGTTGCGCTGCAGGCGGACCAGCATCGACAGCAGGCACTGATACATGGCCGCCACGGCGATGCCGTCGTCGAGCCGCGTGCAGACGTCGGCGAGGCGCATCTCCAGTGTCGGGAACGTGTTGTGCGGGCGGATGTCCCACCAGATCTTGCTGGGATCGGCCAACACGCCGGCGCGTCCGAGCACATTCAGGTGGCGTTGATATTCGTCATAGCTGTCGAACCGCTCGGGCAGGCCGGTGCGCGGCAGCTCGTCGAACACGGCGACGCGATAGCTCATCAGCCCGCTGTTGCGGCCCTGCCAGAACGGCGACGACGTCGACAGCGCCAGCAGATGCGGCAGGAAGTAGGCGATCTGGTTCATCAAATCGATGCGGGTATCGTCGTTGGCGATCCCCACATGCACGTGCATGCCGCAGATCAGCAGCCGCTGGGCAACCTCCTGCAGGTCGTTGGCCAGCGCGTCATAGCGCTCCTTGTCCGTGTGCCGCTGCGAACGCCAGTTCGCGAACGGATGGGTCGACGCCGCGATCGGCGCCAGATTGTGCTTGGCCGCCGCATCACGGACACAGCGCCGCAGCTCCGCCAGGCGCTCCCGTGCCTCGCCGATCGAGGCGCACACACTCGTGCCGACCTCGACCTGGGAGCGCAGGAATTCCGGCTGCACCGCACCGACGTCGTCGGGCACCAGCGCCTCGCAATCGGCCAGCAGTGCGCGCGGCGGATCGGCGACGAGGTCGCGCGTCCGCGGGTCGACCAGCAGGTATTCTTCCTCGATGCCGATCGTGAACGGGTGGTCTGTCATCAGGGCTGCTTCTCGCAATAGAGCTCGACCTGCGCGAGCACGTGCTGCAGCGCCCGCGCCAAACGAGCCGACCATGCCTCGACGCCGTGCACGGTGTCGACCAGATCCTGCCGCAGCTCGACAAGGGCATGCGCGAGGCCGTTCGCGCCGCCGTGGCATTCCATGGTGTAGCCGAAGCCCTCGCGCGCCGAGTAGGGCTTGTTGTCGCCGACGCAGATCCCCGGCTCCGCTCCCAATCGCTCCATGAGCGGCACCGGGACCCGCGCGTCGTCGTTCCACAGCACGCCGAAATGCCAGGGCCGGGCGTGACCCTTCATGACCGGCGTGAAGGAGTGGACGGCGATGATGACGGGCGCCGGCCCTTGGCGCCGCAGCGCCGCGATCGTGGCGCCGATCGCGTCGTGATAGGGCCGGAAGACGGCATCGACCCGCCGCTGCCGGTCGGCCTCGGCAAGCCCGCGATTGGCCTGAATGATGACGCCGTCGCTGATCTCCGGTATCGACGTCGGATCGTCGAGCGAGCGGTTGGCGTCGATGACGAGCCGCGAATACCCGGCCAGCACGGCCGGCGCATCGAGCGCGTCGGCCAGGGTGCGCGTGACCGCCGCCGCGCCGATGTCCCAGCCGATGTGGCGGCGCAACACGGCCTCGTCGAGCGCCAGCCCGCCGAGGGCCCGCGGCACCGTGCAGGACGCATGGTCGCAGGTCAGCAGGACGGCCGCCTTACCGTCGCGGTTGATCACCTCGAAGGCCGGCGGCTCGTCCGGGCCGAGCAGCGCCGGGCCGTCGTCGCCTTGCTGTTCCAGCAGATCCAGCGCCATCGTGGCCCGACTATACCCCCTGCCCCGACGCCCGTGCCAGCCGGTCCGCCGGCCCGAGCCACGCCACCCTCGACAAACCCGTGCGGGGGCGGGAAGAATGTGCTTGCGCCGCCCCACGTCACACTCGATGGTGCGGCGCGGCGCGCGGGCAACGACTCGGGCGGCGGCGGCACTGGCATCAACGAGCACGAGTGGCATGCGACGATTCCGCAACGGCAAGGTCGTCGCGACGTTGGGCCCCGCCAGCGACGGGGCCGATGTCATCCGCGCGCTGTTCACCGCCGGCGCGGACGTCTTTCGCCTGAACCTGAGCCACGGCAGCCATGCCGACCACCGGCGACGCTACGACATCCTCCGGGCGCTGGAGACGGAAACGAGCCGTCCGATCGGCACGATCGTCGACTTGCAGGGGCCGAAGCTGCGCCTGGGCAAGTTCGCGGGCGGTACCGCCACCCTGGAGGCCGGCGCCGGTTTCCGCCTCGAGCTGGAGCCGCGGCCGGGCAACGCCGAGCATGCGCACGTGCCCCACCCGGAGGTGTTCTCGACGCTGACGCCCGGCACCGACGTGCTGATCGACGATGGCCGGATACGCCTGCGCGTCACCAGCGTCGGCGACGGCTTCGTCGATACCGAGGTCGTGGACGGCGGCGAGGTCTCCGACCGCAAGGGCATCAACCTGCCCGGCGTCGTTTTGCCGATCTCGCCGCTGACCCCGAAGGACCGCGACGATCTGCGCTTCGGCCTGGAGCTCGGCTGCGACTGGATCGCGCTGAGCTTCGTACAGCGGCCCGAAGACGTCGCCGAGGCGCGTCGCCTGATCGGCCCGCGGGCGCGCATCATGGCCAAGCTGGAGAAGCCGGCGGCGATCGACCATCTGGAGCAGATCGTCGAGATGGCCGACGGCGTGATGGTGGCGCGCGGCGATTTGGGTGTCGAGATGCCGCCGGAGGCCGTCCCCGGCATCCAGAAGCGCATCGTCCGCGCCTGCCGGCGCACCGGCAAGCCGGTCGTCGTCGCGACCCAGATGCTCGAATCGATGATCCGCTCGCCGCGGCCGACCCGGGCCGAAGCCTCCGACGTGGCGACGGCCGTCTACGACGGCGCCGACGCGGTGATGCTGTCGGCCGAAACCGCCGCCGGCGACTATCCCGTCGAAGCGGTGACGATGATGGACCGCATCCTGACGACGGTGGAGCACGACCCGGCCTATCGCACGACCCTGATTGCAGCGCAGGACGATCACGAGGAGACGGCCGCCGATGCGATCACCGCGGCGGCCCGTCAAGTGGCCGAGACCATGCGGGCGGCCGCCGTGGCGACCTACACGACGTCCGGCTCGACCGCCCTGCGCGCATCGCGCGAGCGTCCCAGCGTGCCGATCCTGTGCCTGACGCCGCGGCTGGCGACGGCGCGCCAGCTGACCGTGGCCTGGGGCATCCACACCGTCGTCACCGAGGACGCGACGAACATGGACGAGATGGTCACGCGCGCCTGCGCCGCCGCCAAGCAGGAGGGCTTCGCCGAGCCCGGCGACCGCCTGGCGATCACCGCCGGCGTCCCGTTCGGCACACCGGGCGCGACCAACCTGCTGCGCATCGCCTGGGTCGATTAGGCACGGGTACCCACGCGGCGGTAAGCGACTCTAGGCCCGTTCGTGGGATCGATCAGCCGGCCGCCGGTCAGCCTTAGGCCCTGCAAGGCGGTTCCCTCCCCTTTGGACCGCGCGCGGCGTCAACCTTTCACCACGCCTTCCGTCAGCCCCTTGAAGAACAGCTTCTGGGCGAACGTGAAGGCGACGAGGCCCGGCGTGACGACAATGACATAGACCGCCGCGATGCGCGGCCACGCCCACTGTCCCATGCCGCCCTGCGCCGCGGCGAGAACAACCGGCATGGTCCGCACTTCCTGGTCATTGGTCAGCGTCGAGCCCAACAGGAACTCGCCCCAGGCGGTGACGAAATTGACGATGAACACCACGACCAGACCATTCCTCACCAACGGCAGACCGACGAACCAAAGGGTGCGCCACGTACCGGCGCCGTCGAGCCGCGCCGATTCCATCACTTCGTGCGGCACCAGCTGGAAGACGGCGCGCATGATCAGCACGCTGATTGCAAGATTCAGCGTGATGTAAGGCAGGATGAGCCCGCTGGTGCTGTTGATCAGGCCCAGGAAATCCTGGATTTCATAGATCGAGATGATCGCGACCACCCGCGTCGGAAAGTACAGCGAAACCAGCAGAACGGTGAAGATGACGACGGCTCCGTGCGGTCTGAGATGGACCAGGGCGTAGCCGGCAAGCACCGCGCAGAAGGTGGTGATCAGCACCGTCGCACCGGTCACGTAGATGGAGTTGAACATGTTTTGGGGCAGTGTGGCGATTTTGTCGAACACATAGCCGTAGTGGGAATAGTCGAAATTTCGCGGCCACAGCTGCCCGCGCATTGAATCGGGCAGCGACTTGATGGACAGCAACAGAACCCAGGCCAGGGGCGCCAGGATGATCACCATGAACAGATTGATCACCCCATGGCGGATGATCGCGCGGCGATGCAGCGCGAACCATGACTGCGTTTGCGTTGGCGTGTACGGGGCGGGATGAGCAGCTTGGATGGCCATGTCGTCGTCAACCCCTTGGGCGGAAGATGCAGATCAGAATGGCGACGAAAAACATCACCACGACCGCGCCGATCATGCCGATCGCCGCCGCGAAGCCCTGCCGCCAAAGGCCAAGGTTGAACGCCTGATCGTACATGTAGATGGTCCAGGTGTATGTCGGCGACGCCCGGTTGAAGCCACCGAAAATCAGATACTCGTCGATCACCGCCATCGAGGTGCCGAAGCGCAGCACCACCAGAATCATCATGATCGGAGCGAGGCGCGGCAGGGTCACGTGCCAGAACACTTTCCATTCATTGGCCCCGTCGAGGCGGGCCGCTTCCGTCATTTCCTTGGGGATCGCCGCCAGCCCGGCGAGGAAAAAGATGGCGTGATAGCCCAGGCCCCACCACACCTCCATGATCGCGATCGAGGGCAGGGTCAGCGGCGTCCCACCGAGCCACTGCGGCGCATTCTGGAACGTGAACAGCTCGAACACCTCCACCAGGAGGTAATTGATGGGGCCGACCTGGTAGTTGTACATCCACTTCCACAGCACGAACACGAGGGTGCTGGGAATGAGCGCGGGGATAAGCAGCACCACCCGGTACAAGGTCGCCAGGCGCGGCTCGCGGACCCGGTCGACCAGAATCGCCAGCAGCAGGGGGAAGATGATGGTGCCGGGCAGGAACATCATCGTGAACAGGGCCGCGCGCCCAAGGCTCGCCCACAGCAGGGGGTCGTTCAGCGCCTCGATGTAGTTGCCGAACCCGACCCAACTCGCCGGCTCGTTGGTGAGGAACTCGAAATCGGTGAAGCTGATCCACACCACGCGGACGATGGGGAAGACCTGATAGCCGACGAAAAACACCAACGCGGGCAGCAAAAAAAACCAGGTGTTGACGCCCTGTCGCAGATGGTACGCCCTGGCTGACGAATACGGCCGTTGCATGCGTTGGTTCACATATCGCGGCGGCCCACGGCACAATCACGCCGCAGCGGGATGTTTGATGGCTTTGCCTATGCGGCGCGCCGGGGAACGAGGCGTTCGCGCGCGCGCCCGTCCCCCGGACAGCCCATGGTTTGCTAGCCGCGCTTCAACTCGGCTTGCACGGCCTCCACCACATTCGCCATTGCGACGCGTGGATCGGATTCCTTGCCCGTGAGATAGGTCTCCCAGACGGACTGGCCGATCTGGAACTGGCTCAGGCCGAACAGGTGGTTGGTGATCGCCTTGGCCTGATCGAGCTGGCCGCGGACCAGGCCCACGAAGGGCGGCATCCAGTCCGGCGTGTTGGCGGCCCAATCGGCGTAGATCGACGCGTAGGGCGGCAGCTGGCCCGGATGTCCGGTCTCGGTACCGGCAATCGAGTCCTTCCAGATCTGGGCGTCGTAGGTCAGCTCGCGAATGTACTCGGCCGCCTTCTCTTTGTTCTGGCCATGCTTGAACAGCGCGCAACCGGTCGTCCAGAACACGGTCGACCCCTCGCCGCCTTCGAACTTCGGCAGCGGCCCCATGCTCAGCTGACCGGGCGTATCCCAATACTGGGCCATGCGCAGCGGCGCGTTGAAGTACTTGATGTAATAGCCGACGCGCTGGGCCGCGAATGCGACCTCGTCCGGCGTACCGTTGACGCCGCCATCGGAGGCGCCGGCAAGCAGCACGTCCGGGTGCGACACGGACATCATATCCTTCATCAGCACCAGCGCCTCGACGGCGGCGTCGCTGGTGAAGTCGAACAGGCCCTCAGACGTGTAGACGTCGCTGCTGCGGCTGTGGGTGATCGGCGCCAACGGGCGCCAGCCGTGGGCGTCGAACGTCGCGCCGAACGGTGCGGCGCCGGTTTCGACGATCTTCCTGGCGCCGGCCATGTACTCGGTCCACGTCTCCGGCGGGGTGTCGGGCAGGCCGGCCGCGGCGGCGACGCCTGAATGCCAGCCCATGCCGATCACATCGAGTAGGAACGGCCAGCTGTAGAGCTTGCCGTCGATCGTGCATTCCTCGCGAATCGACGGACTCAGGTCGTCGATGACTTCGGCCGGGATGTAGTTGTCCCAGGGCTCGATGACGTCGGCTTCGACCAGCGCCGTCATTTCGACGAATGGGTGTCAACGGCGGAGTAAAACCCGGCCATGTGGCGGAGCAAAAGTGGGCCACTTTGGTTCGGTGAGGAGCTTGTCCCCGTAGTCCACGGGAGGGACCCACGCGCGGCGTGGACTGCCCCTCAGCAGGCAAAGGCCGCGGCGCGCGTGGGAGGGGCCTGTGGGCCCACGGGGGCAAGCGGGTGCCGCTCAGGCGCTTTTTGCGGGTTTCTGTTTTCTTCGGCTCTGCTTGAGGCGGAAGCTTTCGCCGTTCATTTCCAGGATATGGACGTGGTGGGTCAGGCGGTCCAGCAACGCCCCCGTCAGGCGTTCTGAGCCGAAAACCTCCGTCCACTCGTCGAATGGCAGGTTGGAGGTCACCAGGATCGAGCCACGCTCGTAGCGCTGGCTGAACACCTCGAACAGCAACTCGGCGCCGGTCTTGGAGAGCGGCACGAAACCCAGCTCGTCGATGATGAGGAGCTTGAGGTTGGCGAGCTTCTTCTGGAACCTCAGCAGCTGTCTGTCATCGCGCGCCTCGATGAGCTCGTGGACCAGGGCGGCGGCGGTGGTAAAGCCGACCGACAGGCCCTTCTGGCAGGCGGCAAGGCCGAGGCCGAGCGCAATGTGACTCTTGCCGGTGCCGGAATTGCCCAGAGCGATCACATTCTCCCGGCGCTCGATGTACTCGCATCGTGCCAGCTCGAGGACCAGCGCCTTGTTGAGCGAGGCGATCGCTTTGAAGTCAAAGCTGTCCAAGCTCTTGACGGTCGGGAACTTCGCTTGCCTGATTCGCCGCTCGACCATGCGGCGCTCGCGGTCGATCAGTTCCAGCTCGGCCAGGCGGAGCAGGTAGCGCACGTGGTCGGCGCCCTCGCTGGCACACTGGCGAGCCAGCTTGTCGTACTCCCTGAGGAAGGTCGGCAGCTTGAGGGCCTTCAGGTGATGGGCCAGCAACACCTGCGGCGTGTCGCTCACGGCGCCGCTCCGCCCAGCAGGCTCATGTAGCTGGCGGCGGATGTGGTGGTCACCTGGGCCCGCGGCAGATAGGGATAAACGTTCAAGTCGAGCCGGGGGGGTCGACGCTCGACGCGACACAGCACCAGGTGCTTGACCGCATCATAGCCGATGGCGCCTAACCGCAGGGCATCGCGGATGGCACCGTGCACCTCCTCAAGGGCAAAGGTCTCCAGAAGACGGAGCACTTGCACGTACTCCCGCTTGCCGGCCTTGCCCATGCGGGCTTCAAGCAAGCGGCGCAGGTTGGCGTACGCCTCGGGCAGCTTCCAACCGGCCAGCGGGGCGGCTTGATCGAGGGCACCGATCTTCCGCTCCAGCAAGGCCAGATAGTGGATCGGCTCGAAGATCAGGTCCTCTCGTTCGTAAGAGCGTGGGTGCCGGGCGATGACCTCGGCGGCGCAGCCGATGACCACCTCGTGCACGTAGCCACGGACCCAGACCTCTTGGTGACCGTAGGCGACGGGCACCGAGTAGTCGTTGCCCCGATAGCGGCACCAGGGAGAGCGAATTGACCCGCGTGCCCTCCTTGTCGCAGGCCTCGAAAGGCGCCGGCGGCAATTCCATCAGCTTCTCCCGGTCGCATCCGAACCGCTCGCCGATGGTCTCGCGATGGCCGCGCAAGACGTCGCTTTCCCGTCTCCGACATTGATGTTCCAGGTGAGCGTTGAAGGCGTCCCAGCTCGCAAACCGGGGGATGGGAACCATGAAGTTCCGGCGGGCGTAACCGACCAGCCCCTCCACCTTGCCCTTATCATTGCCCTTGCCGGGGCGGCCATATCGATCCTGGAACAGATAATGGGATTGAAGCCCGCTGAACGCTCGCGTTCGTTGCCGCGTGCCGTCCGGCAGGATGCGCGACACCAGGCACTTGTCATTGTCGTAGAGAATCGATTGGGGAATGCCGCCGAAGAAGGCGAAGGCCCCGTTGTGGCCGTCCAGCCAGGCCTCCGTCGCCGCCGCCGGGTAGGCCGCAACGAAGCAGGCATCGCTGTGGGGAAGGTCCATGGCGAAAAAATGCGCCCGCCGCTTGACGCCGGCGATGATCGCATCCGCCTCGCCAAAGTCCGCCTGAGCGTGACCCGGAGGGTGCGCCAGCGGCACGAACATCTCACGCTGGCGACGGCGCCGTTCCCGGACGTAATCCTTGACGATGGTCTGTTTGCCCGCAAAGCCATGCTCGTCGCGAAGACGCTCGAATATCCGCTTCGCCGTGTGGCGCTGCTTGCAGTGAACCGTTCGGTCCTCTTCCAGAATACGGTCAATGATATCCCTGAAGGGGTCCAGCTTCGGGCGCTTCGGTGGCTGGCGGCGGCGGTAGCCAGGCGGCTCCGAGTGCCCGAGCATCTTCCTCACCGTCTCTCGCGCTATGCCAAACCGACTCGCCGCCTCTCGCTGACTCAGCCCATCAACATGGCACGCCAGCCGAACGCGTAGATAAAGGTCCACGGTATACATCCTCCCACCTTCCATCCCGAAAAGGATCGAAGGCTACAGGTGGCAGAGTTTTACTCCGCCCGCAGCCGGGCAAATCTCGCCGCTTCCGTGGTCTAATTTGTCACCGCCGCACACATGTTGATGAGGATATCGATGGGGCCATGGGCGCGCAGACATCGCTCGAACGCCGCCTCGCACGCCTCCGGCACCCCCATATCGACCGCCAGCGCATCGACCTTCCGGCCATGGGCGCGGATTTCTTCCGCAGTCTGATCCAGTGTGTCTTGGTGGCGCCCGGTGATCACCAAATCGGCGCCGGCCTCGGCCAGGGCGAGCGCCATGGATCGGCCCAGGCCACGGCTTGCGCCGGTGATGAGCGCCGTCTTGCCGTCCAGACGGAACAGGTCAAATACGCCCAAGCTTCATCTCCCCCTCACCTCGATCCCGCCCGGTCAAACAGTTCGTCCATAGCGCACGAGCCGACGCTCATGCACGGGGAAAGACTAACGGTAGTCCGGGTTGGGATAGTCGAAGCGGCAGCCCGCGTCCCATGCCGAGCGCTGGTTGCCATGCGCGGGCAAGCCGCCGGCATCTTTGATCATGCGCGCGAGGTGCAACAGGTTCCAAGTCATGAAGGTCGTGTTCCGATTGGTAAAGTCGTTCTCCGGTCCTCCGGAATCAGGATCGAGATAGGAGGGCCCGGGACCGACGGTGCCAAGCCATCCAGAATCGGCCTGTGGTGGGATGACATAGCCCAAGTGCTGGAGCGAGTAGAGGATGTTCATGGCGATGTGCTTCACGCCATCCTCGTTCCCGGTGATCAGACAGCCGCCGACCCGTCCGTAATAGGCGTACTGACCATGTTCGTTCAAGATATGCGAGTTCGCGTAGAGCCGCTCGATGACCTGGTTGCAGATCGAAGACTTCTCGCCCAGCCAAATCGGTGACGTGACGACGAGGATGTGGGCGGCCTCCACCTTTTCATAGACCTGCGGCCAATCATCCTTCTCCCAGCCATGTTCTGTCATGTCGGGATAGACCCCGGTGGCGATGTCGTAATCGATGGGCCGCACACACTCCACGGAAACACCGTTCTTTTCCATGATCGCCTGAGAGATCCGGATGAGACCGTCGGTGTGCGAAAGTTCCGGCGATCGCTTCAGAGTGCAGTTGAGGAACAAAGCCTTCAGGTCCGAAAAGTCCCATCTGCTCTCGGAGCACCAGCGTTCCTGCAATTCGTTCAGCATGTGTGGTCCCTTCTCATGTCATCGAGGTTTCGCGGCGCGCTGGCTCGGCTCAGAGCTTGATGACCGCCATTTTCTCCTGGGTCATGTCGTGCATCGTGTAGCCGATACGGCCCGTACCTTGACCAGAATGGTGGCGACCGGCAAACGGCATCCAGTCGACGCGGAAGGCCGAGTGGTCGTTGATCATTACCGCGGTGGCGTCGAGCGCGCGGATCAGTTTCGTCGCGTTGTCGAGCCGGCGGGTAAAGGCCGCCGCCTGAAACGCGTACGGCAATGCGTTCGCCCGGCTGATTGCTTCGTCGAGGTCGTCGTAGCCGTACACCGCCACGACCGGCCCGAAGATCTCCTCGCGCGACAGCCGAACGCCCGGCGGCGGGTCGAGGATGACCGTCGGATCATAGGCGGTCTCGCCGTGCCGCTGCCCGCCGCACAGAATTCGCCCGCCGCCATCGGTCGCCTCGGACACCCAGTCCGTGACGCGGTCGACCTCGCGCGGCCGGATGAGCGGGCCGACGTCGGCCCCCTCCTCGACGGCGTTGCCGACCACCAGACGCGATGCGCCCTCGGCCAGCCGCTCCGCGACATCACCCGCCAGGCCGCGCGGTGCGAACACCCGCTGGACGAAAACGCAGACCTGTCCGGCGTGATAGAACCCGCCCTTGAGGAGCAGCGGGATCATGGTTTCGATATCGGCGGTCTCGTCCGCGATCACCGGCGCCGCGCCGCCATGCTCGGGCGCGCAGCGTGTCCCCGGGGCGAGCTTCGCGCGCAGTGCCCAGCCGACCCGCGCCGATCCGATGAAGCTAAAGAACGCGACCCGCGGATCGGTCACCAACTTCTCCGCGGTCGGGATGTCGCAGGGGAACAACGCGCAGCGTTCCTCGGACAATCCTGCTTCGTGCAGGATCTCGATGAACGCCAGCGCCGACAGCGGCGTGTCGTCGGCCGGCTTGACGATGACCGGACAGCCGACCGCGACCGCCGGTGCGACTTGGTGGACGATGAGGTTGAGCGGATGGTTGAACGCGGAGACGGCGACGACCGGACCGATCGGCTCTCGTGTGGTGAACGCCATCCGCCCGGCCCCGGCGGCGGTGAGATCCATCGGGATCTCGCGCCCGTGTAGGTTCGCGACCTCCTTGGCGGCGAGCCCGACGCCGTCGATGGCGCGCTCGACCTCGATGCGGGCATCGATCAGCGGCTTGCCGTCCTCGTCGGCGATCGTGTAGGCGAGGGCCTCGGCCCGCTCGCGCATGATGGCCGCGGCTTTTTCGAGCGTGGCGATCCGTTGGTACGCGGGCGGCCGGCCCTCCGCATCGCGATGCAGGCGCAGCGCGGTGTCGAGCCATCGGTCGGCGGAGCGCCATTCGCGCAAGGCAACCTCTCCGACGGGCTCCAGAGAGTAGGGGTTCGTGACCTGCAACATCATGGACGATAATCCGATCTGTCGGGCGCGATGGTCGGTGTCAGAGCAGGCACACCTTCTGCTGCAGCTCGTCGATGAGGACGCGCGAGTTCTCCGAGTAGTCGACCGGCAGGTCGATCAGGTGGACGCCGCCGGCCGCGAAGGCACCCTCGAGCGCGGGCACGAGGTCTTCGGCACGCTCGATCCGACGCGCCGCGGCGCCGTAACTCACGGCGTAGGCCACGAAGTCGGGATTGCCGAACTCCAGGCCCCAGTCCGAGAAGCCGGCCTGCTGTTGCTTCCAACGGATCATGCCGTAGGCGCCGTCATCGAGGACGAGCACGACGAGGTTCAGCCCCAGCCGGATCGCGGTCTCGATCTCCTGGCTGTTCATCATGAAGCCGCCGTCGCCGCAGATTGCCATCACCCGCCGGCCGGGACACAGCATCGAGGCCGCCATCGCCGAGGGCAGGCCCGCGCCCATTGTGGCGAGCGCATTGTCGAGTAGGACCGTGTTGGGGCGATAGGCCGGGTAGTTGCGCGCGAACCAGATCTTGTACACGCCGTTGTCCAGCGCGATGACGTCGTGCTCGTCCATCACCCGCCTGACATCCGCGACCAGCCGCTGCGGGATCATCGGGAAGCGATCATCGCCGGCGCCCTCCGCGATGTGCCCGTCGATCTCGACCTTCACACGCAGGAAATAGTCGAGGTCGGCGTCGATCCGGCCGGTCCCCGCGCACAGCCGGCGGACCGACGTGGCGAGGTCGCCGACAACCTCGACCTGGGGGAAATAGACCTGATCGACCTGGGCCGAGCGGTAATTGACGTGAACCACCGTCTTGCCGCCGGGCTCCATGAGAAACGGCGCTTTCTCGACCACATCGTGGCCGATATTGATCACCAAATCGGCGCGATCGATGGCGCAGTGGATGTAGTCGCCATCGGACAATGCCGCGGTGCCGAGACAGAGCGGGCTGCGCTCGTCCACGACACCCTTGCCCATCTGGGTGGCAAAGAACGGGAGTCCGGTCGCGTGCACGAACTCATCGATTGCCTCGCACGCGTCCTTGCGGTTGGCGCCCGCCCCGATCAGGGCCAGCGGGTGCCGCGCATCGCGGATCGATCGCACCGCCTGCCCGATCGCCGCGTCGGACGCCATCGCATAAATCCGCGGATGGGGGGCGATCAAAGGCGCATCGGTATCCTCGGCGGCGACGTCCTCCGGCAGCTCGAGCAGGCACGCCCCGGGGCGCTCCTCTTCGGCGAGCCGGAAAGCCTCGCGGACCAGGGCGGGGATCGTGTTGCCGTGCACCATCTGCTTGGACGACTTGGTCGTCGGCTCCATGAGCCGAACCACGTCGCCGATCTGGAACCGGCCCTGCTTCGATTTCTTGATCGGTTTCTGCCCGGTGATCATGACCAGCGGAAAGGCGCCGAGTTGGGCATAGGCCGCCGGGGTCACCAAATTGGTGGCGCCCGGGCCCAGCGTCGCCATACAGACGCCCGCGCGACCGGTCAGGCGGCCGTAGGTCGCGGCCATGAAGCCCGCACCCTGCTCGTGGCGGGTGAGCACGACGCGGATGCTCGATTTCCTGAGCGACTCCAGCAGGTCAAGGTTTTCCTCGCCCGGAACCGCGAAGACGTACTCGACCTCTTCGTTTTCCAGCGCGTCGACGAACAGGTCCGAGGCTTTTCGCGGGGCGGTCGGCCCGGGTGCGGGTCGCTTTTCGATCGAGGCCATGGGTCGGTCTCCTGTTGAGGCGCCCGAACCGGGAGCGGCCCTGCGGCGGGATGCAGCCTTGACGTTTCCCCCGTGCCGGTCCTGGTCGGATTAGACCCTTGGGAGCACCGAAGCTCCCATAGAACGTGCCAGGCGGGTTCGCCTTCGCGAGAATAGGGGCCAATCGCGCTGCGCGGTCGAGGAGCGTCCGATGCGTTCTATGCCCCGTTTTTGCTCGCTGGGGCGATGTGCTGGCCCGTGCGGCCATCGTCGATGCTGGCGCCGGTTGGGCCGGCTGTCGGCAGGGCGAGCGGCCCAGCCGAACTCCGCTATGGCGCCGGGACGTGGAACCGCGAGCGGCGCGTCATCGCGCGCCTAGAACACACCGCCCGCGGCGCCAACCCGCGCTTCGTGGTGACCAGCCTCGCCGGTGACGGCATGGCGCTCTACGACATGCTCTACTGTGCCCGCGGCGACATGGAGAACCGCATCAAGGAGCAGTTCGAGCTGTTCTCTGACCGCACCTCGGCCCATCGCTGGTGGCCGAACCAGTTCCGCCTGCTCCTGGCCAGTCTCGCCTACGTGCTGATGACGGCGATCCGGCGCTTCGGCCTCGCCGGCACCGAGGCCGCCCGCGCCCAGGTCGGCACGATCCGCCTGCGCTTGCTCAAGATCGGCGCCGTCGTCATCCGCAACACCCGTCGGGTCCGCTTCCTGCTCTCCTCGGCCTGTCCCGATCAGGCCCTGTTCACACTGGTCGCCACCAGGCTCGAACCAGGATAGCGGCCGCCCCTTCGGTCCCTTACACGATCCCAATGCCGTGCCGCGGCAACCAGTAAACGCGACCGCTCGCCGCCACCGAACACCGTAATGCTTCGCTCCTGCACCGCGGCCATGAACCCCGGTCAAAACCCGTCCCGATTCGCCTCATTCGAGACAGATGACCGGCCCAACAGGACACAATCATTCGCATCATGAAATATCCGGGCTAGGCCGCCTCCAGCGCTTCCTTGCGCCGGGCGACGACGTCGTCGGCCTGCTTGCCGGTCAGCTCGGACAGGTGGTCGAACTCGAACTCGAAGCCGCCGGCGCCCTGGGTTGCCGAGCGCAGCTCGATGATCAGGTCGTGTAGCTCGGCCTGGGGCATGTAGGCGTCGACCGTGTCCCAGCCCGACCAGCCCTCGAGCGCGCCCATGCCGAGGATCTGGCCGCGCCGGCCGCTCACCAGGTTCGTCGCCTTGCTGGCGTGGTCGGTCGGCACGTTGACCCGCACCTTGAAGATCGGCTCGAGCAGCACCGGGCCGGCCTGGGGCATGCCTTCGCGCATCGCCAGCGCCGCCGCCGTCCGGAACGCCATGTCGGAGCTGTCGACCGAGTGGTACTGGCCGTCATAGAGGCAGACGGCGACATCGACGATCGGGAAGCCCAGCGGGCCGCGCTTCAGGTATTCGCGCACGCCGGCCTCGACCGAGGGAATGTACTGGCGCGGCACCGAGCCGCCGACGACGCGATCGGAGAACTCGAAGCCCTGGCCGCGCGGCAGCGGCTTGATCTCGACCTTGACGTCGCCGAACTGGCCGTGGCCGCCGGACTGCTTCTTGTGGCGCGCGTGCTGGTCCACCGGCTTGCGGATCGTCTCCTTGTAGGCGACCTGCGGGCGGCGGCCGCTGACGCCCACCTTGTATTTGTTGCGCAGGCGGTCGATGCCGACGGCGAGATGGATCTCGCCCTGGCCCCACAGCACCATCTCGTGGGTGTCGGCGTTGACCTCCATGCGATAGGACGGGTCCTCCTCGACCAGCTTCTGCACCGCGGCGGACAGCTTCACCTCGTCCTCGCGCTTGTCGGCGGAGATCGCGAAGGAGTAGACCGGGGCGAGCGGCGCCGGCCACCCCGCGGCGGCCTCCTGACGGCTGCCCGCGGTGATCAGGTCGCCGGTCTGCACCGGATCCATGCGGCCCAGGGCGACGACGCTGCCCGGCCCCGCCTGGTCGATCTTCTCCTGGTTCAGGCCGACCAGGCGGTAGAGGCCGCTGACCCTGAGGTCGCCCAACGTCTGGCCCTCGGCGACGCTGCCGGTCCACACGCGCCCGATCGACAGCTTGCCGGCGTGGGGCGCGTGGTAGGTCTTGAAGACGCGGATCGCCAAGTCGTCGCCGCTGTGGCCCCAGCGCGCGGCCGTTTGGCCGGCCGCCGGCACGTCGTGGCGCAGCGCCTTCCACAGGCGCTTGACGCCGCTCTGCGTCTCGCCGCTGCCGAGCAGCACCGGGACGACGTCGTCGTCGGCCACGCTGGCCTGCAAGCGAGCATAGATGTCGGCGGTGTCGGGAACGACGTCCTCGAGCAACTGCTCAAGCAATGTGTCGTCGAAATCCGCCAGCGCCTCCAACAGCTCCTGGCGGGCCTGCTGCTCGTCCTCCTTCACCGCGTCCGGCAGCTGGATCAGCGCCGACGGCTCGCCCTCCTTGTAGGCGTACGCGCGCTCGCTGATGACGTCGACATAGCCGGTCATCGCCTCGTCGTTGCGGATCGGCACCTGGCGCAGCAGCAGCGGCTTCTGCGAGACCGCCTGCAGGGCCTCCAGCACCTCGCTGACACGCGCCGTCGGGTTGTCCATCTTGTTGATGAACACCATGTGCGGCACGTCGTGGTCGGCGAGAAATTTGAACAGGGGCGCCAACCCCTGCGCCTTGCCCGGGTCGGGCTCACAGACGACGATGGCGACATCGGCAACGGCGACGGCGTTGATCGGGTCCTGGCCGAACTCGATGGAGCCAGGGCAGTCGAGCAGCGTCCAGTCGTCGTCCAGGTACTGGCAGGACGCGACCGAGACCTCGACGCTCATATGCCGCTCGCGCGCCTCCTGGCTGCTGTCGCCGACCGTATTGCCCTCCTTCGTCGAGCCCTTCCGGTTCGTCGCGCCGACGGCGAACAGCATGGACTCCAGCAGCGTCGTCTTGCCGCTGAGATACGTCCCTACAAGCGCCGCGCAGCGAGGGGCCAAGGCCGTTTCCCCCATGACATTCCTCTCCTCACATATCGGTTGTTATTTGAGCCGGACCCGCGCATCCGGCTCCGCCATGGTTTCATCTTGGCCCCCGGGAAGTCCAGCGTGAAAGCGTCATGAGCCGCCGTGGTGGCGCCACGCTCGGCCGGGGCTCACCCCTGCAGGGCGGCGCAGCCCCGTTGGATGCGGCGGCAGGCC
The DNA here is from genome assembly GCA_965261585.1 of Alphaproteobacteria bacterium. Classification (GTDB taxonomy): domain Bacteria; phylum Pseudomonadota; class Alphaproteobacteria; order UBA6615; family UBA6615; genus CBDHDN01. The sequence goes on along the minus strand of CBDHDN010000015.1, from coordinate 5,450 downwards.
TCCTCCAGCGCCGTGGTCGACGTGGCGTAGGAGATCCGGAAATGGGGCGACAGGCCGAACGCCGCGCCGTGCACGCAGGCAACGCCCTCCGCCTCCAGCAGATACGTGACGAAGGCCCCGTCATCGTCGATCGTTTGCCCCTGGGGCGTGCGCTTGCCGATCGTCCCGGCGCACGACGGGTAGACGTAGAAGGCGCCGACCGGCCGGCTGCAGGTCAGGCCCGAGGCCTGGTTCAGCATCGACACGACGAGATCGCGGCGCTCCTTGAACGCGCGGTTGTGCGCGGCGATGAAATCGTGCGGTCCGTTGAGCGCGGCGACCGCGGCGTGCTGGCTGATCGTCGACGTGCTGGTCGTCGCCTGCGACTGGATCTTGTTCATCGCCTTGATCAAATCGGCGTCGCCGGCGGCATAGCCGACGCGCCACCCCGTCATCGCGTAGGCCTTGGACACGCCGTTGAGGGTCAGCGTGCGCCCATAGAGCGCCGGCTCGCCCTCGGCGATGGTGTGAAACGAGTAGCCGTCGTAGACGATCTTCTCGTACATGTCGTCGGTCATGACCCAGACCTGCGGGTGGCGGACCAGTACGGCCGCCAGGGTCGCAAGCTCGTCGCGGCTGTAGGCCTCGCCCGTCGGGTTCGACGGCGAGTTGAGGATCAGCCACTTCGTCCGCGCCGTGATCGCCGCCTCGAGCTGCTCGGCCGTCAGCTTGAAGTCGTTCTCGGCCGGGCAGTCGACGAACACCGGCGTGCCTTCCGCCAGCAGCGTGATGTCCGGATATGAGACCCAATAGGGCGCCGGAATGATGACCTCGTCACCCGGGTTCAGCGACGCCATCAGGGCGTTGTAGATCGTCTGCTTGCCGCCGCAACCGACGGTGATCTGGTCGACCCGGTAGTCGAGGCCGTTGTCGCGCTTCAGCTTGGCGACGATCGCCTCGCGCAGCGCCGGGATGCCGGCGACCGGCGCGTATTTGGTATGGCCCGCCTGGATCGCCTCGTAGGCCGCCTGCTTGATGTGCTCCGGCGTGTCGAAATCGGGCTCGCCGGCGCCCAGGCCGATGACGTCGCGGCCGGCGGCACGCAGCTCCTGCGCCTTCGTCGTGACCGCGATTGTCGGCGACGGCTTGATGCGGCTGAGGCGGTCGGCGATCATGGCCATCGGCGCTACTCCCGGAGGGCTGGCGGCGGAACGGGGCCGACCCTAAACCCGCGCCCACCCCTGGCGCAAGGCAGCCGCCAGGGCGGCGTCAAGCGACGCAAGCGAACCCAAACAGCGACCGAAAATTCGCCCCATTTGTATGGTAATTGAACGGACATTCAAGGAAATCGCCCACAAACGGCGGATGCAGCCCCCGGGCCAATGCCCAAGGGGACAAGGCCCGTGAACCAAGGACTTTGAAGATGGACCGGCGCGACATGTTGAGCTGGGCCGTCACGGGCGGCCTCCTCGCCGCCCTTGCGGTCGTCGCCGGGACGCCCATCGCCACGCGCCGGCCCGGCTCGCGGCCCCTCGAGGCTGGGATCGACGGGCCGGCCTGTACCGCGGCGTTGCGCAAGGCCGGCGTCGAGTTCGAGCGGCTCGGCGACTTCAAGACCGGCGACAGCTGCCACGTCCGCAACGTTGTCCGGGTCACCCGGCTCGCCGAGATCGGCCTGGCCCAGCCGTTCACGGCGAACTGCCGCCTGGCCCTGGCTGTCCAGGGCTATGCCAGCCACGTCGTCGCGCCCGCCGCGCAGCGCCATCTGGGGGCGCCGGTCGAGCGCATCCACCACCTCGGCACGTTCGCCTGCCGCCGGATCCGCGGCCGGACCGCCGGGCCGCCCAGCCAGCACGCTTCTGCATTGGCGATCGACATCAACGCGTTCGAGCTGGCGGACGGCCGCCATATCAGCGTGCTCGACGGCTGGCCGTCGCTGACGTCCCGCATCGCGCTGCGCGCCGACGCCACGGGCGCGTTCCTGCACACCATCGCCGGCCTGGCCCACCGGCACTTCACGACCGTGCTGACGCCGGACTTCGACCGCGCCCACGCCAACCACTTCCACCTCGGCCTCAGCGCCCGCCGCGTGTTCGGCCGCTCCTGATCCCCGTCACCTGACACCAGAAACTGTCGTCCTCGGACTTGCTTCGAGGACCCATTCCACGAGCCGGGCTCAAGAGCCCGTGCGCACCGCTGCATGGACCCTCGTGTCAAGCATGTCAGCCACGAGGATGACGATGGGGGATAGCCGCGCCCAGCGCGCGCGATCCGACTAGCCGCCACTACTGCCACATCCTGGCTGTAAGCCGGCTGGGCCGGCTTTCCGTCGGCCCGAGGGCCCTCTATATAGGAACCCATGGCCGACGCCGACGCAGCCGCCGACCCTGCCGCACGCCTTGATGCGAGCGCCGTCCTGCCGGTTGAGCGGGCGCCGTTCGAGCTTGTCTCCGAGTACTCGCCCGCCGGCGATCAGCCGCAGGCGATCGTCGAGCTGACGGCCGGGGTCAACGCGGGCGAGCGTGACCAGGTGCTGCTCGGCGTCACCGGCTCCGGCAAGACCTTCACGATGGCCCATGTGATCGCCAACACCGGCCGCCCGGCGCTGATCCTGGCGCCCAACAAGACCCTGGCGGCGCAGCTCTATGGCGAGCTCAAGAGCTTCTTCCCGGCAAACTCGGTCGAGTATTTCGTCTCGTATTACGACTACTACATGCCCGAGGCGTACGTCGCGCGCACGGACACCTACATCGAGAAGGAGTCCTCGATCAACGAGCAGATCGACCGCATGCGACACTCGGCGACCCGGGCGCTGTTCGAGCGGCGCGACGTCGTCATCGTCGCGTCGGTGTCGTGCATCTACGGCATCGGCGACGCCGAGAGCTATCAGCGGATGACGCTCGCCCTCAAGGCCGGCGACCGCGTCGAGCGCACGCGCCTGCTGCGCGATCTGATCGAGCTGCAATACCGGCGCAACGACGCCAACTTCTACCGCGGCATGTTCCGGGTGCGCGGCGATACGGTCGAGCTGTGGCCGGCGCATCTCGACGACCGGGCCTGGCGGCTCAGCCTGTTCGGCGATGAGCTGGAGGCGATCCACGAGTTCGATCCGCTGACCGGCGAGAAAGGCGACGCGCTGGATAGTGTGCGGGTTTATGCCAACTCCCACTACATCACGCCGAAGCCGACGCTGCAGCAGGCCGTGAAGACCATCAAGGTGGAGCTGATCGCGCGGCTCGCCGAACTGCGGGAAACCGGCAAGCTGCTCGAGGCCCAGCGGCTCGAGCAGCGGACGACGTTCGATCTGGAAATGATCCAGGCGACCGGCTCGTGCGCCGGCATCGAGAACTACTCGCGCCACCTGACCGGCCGCAAGCCGGGCGAGCCGCCGCCGACCCTGTTCGAGTACCTGCCGGCCGACGCGCTCTTGTTCGTCGACGAAAGCCACGTGACCGTGCCGCAGCTCGGCGGCATGTACCGCGGCGACTACAGCCGCAAATCGACGCTGGCGGAGTACGGCTTCCGGCTGCCGTCATGCATCGACAACCGGCCGCTGAAGTTCGAGGAGTGGGAGCATATGCGGCCGCAGACGACGTATCTGTCGGCGACGCCGGGCGACTGGGAGCTAAAGCGCGTCCAGGGCGTGCTGACGGAACAGGTCGTGCGGCCGACCGGCCTGACCGACCCGGTGACGATCATCCGCCCGACCGAGACCCAGGTCGACGACCTGATCGCCGAGTGCCGCGAGACCGCCGTCCGCGGCTTCCGCGTGCTCGTCACGACGCTGACCAAGCGCATGGCCGAGGATCTGACGGAATACATGCACGAGCAGGGCCTGCGCGTGCGCTACATGCACTCCGACGTCGAGACGCTGGAGCGCATCGAGATCCTGCGCGATTTACGCATCGGCGCCTTCGACGTGCTGGTCGGCATCAACCTGCTGCGCGAGGGCCTGGATATCCCCGAATGCAGCCTCGTGGCGATCCTCGACGCCGACAAGGAGGGCTATCTGCGCTCGAAGACGTCGCTGGTCCAGACGATCGGCCGCGCCTCCCGCAACGTCGACGGCCGCGTCATTCTCTATGCCGACGTCATGACCAAGAGCCTCAAGGCGGCGCTCGACGAAACCGACCGGCGGCGGGCGAAACAGCAGGCCTACAACGCCGCCAACGGCATCACGCCGGAAAGCGTGCGCAAGAATATCGCCGACATCCTCAACAGCGTCTTCGAACGCGACCGGGTGACCGTCGACATCGGCGACGCCGGCACGCCGCACCTGGTCGGCAAGGACCTGCAGAGCCACATTGCGGACTTGGAGAAGCGCATGCGCGAGGCCGCGGCGGATCTCGAGTTCGAGGAGGCGGCGCGCCTGCGCGATGAGTTGCGGCGGCTCGAGGCCCTGGCGCTGGAGCTCCCAGGCAGCGCCTCGCCCGACGCGGCCCGCGCCGAGCGCGCCCGTCGGCTGCTCGGCCGGCCGGTCGACCGCCCAGGCGACAGCAAGGGCGGCGAGCGCCCCAAGCGTGGGCGCCGCCCCGGTGGCGGCGGCCGGCGGCGGCGCCGCAGCCCGTAGTCCCGCCACCCGCAAACCCGCCTCGACGACTTCGGCCGGAGGCCCCACGGCGTGCTGATCTCCCTCGTGCAGACCGCCATCGGCCTGGCCCTGCTGCTGTTCAGCGCGGACTATCTGGTGCGTGGGGCGGTGCGGCTGGCGCGGCGGTTTGGCTTGTCGCAGCTGATCATCGGCCTCACCGTCATCGCCTTCGGCACCTCGGCGCCCGAGTTCGTCACGTCGCTCACCGCCGCCCTGGAGGGCACGCCGGCGATGGCCGTCGGCAACGTCGTCGGCAGCAATATGGCGAACATGCTGCTGATCCTCGGCGTCGCGGTGGTGCTGCGGCCGATCCGCTGCGCGCCCCAGGCGATCAGCCGCGACGCCGTGGTGACGCTTGGCGCCACGGCGCTGTTCATTGCCCTGGCCGCGCTCGGCGGCCTGGGCGTCTGGCATGGGCTGATCCTGCTGGCAGCGCTGGCCGGCTACCTCGTCTGGTCCTATCGGGCCGAGCGCAATGCGGTTCACGCCCAGCGCGATGCGGCTCACCGTGGCGCGGCCGAGGTCGATGAGGCAGCGCCGGGGCGTTTGTGGGTCACGATCCTGCTGCTCGTCGCCGGGCTCGGCGGCATCGTCCTTGGCGCCGAGCTGTTGGTGCGCGGCGGCACCGGCGTTGCCCGTCTGCTCGGTGTCTCGGAGGCGGTCATCGGGCTGACCCTGGTCGCGCTGGGCACCAGCCTGCCCGAGCTGGCGACGGTCGTCGTGGCCAGCTCACGCGGCCATGGCGACGTTGCCCTGGGCAACGTGCTTGGCAGCAACATCTTCAACCTGCTCGGCATCGCCGGCGGCGTCGCGGCGATCACGCCGCTGCCGGTGCCGGCGGAGATCATGCGCTTCGACGTGTGGGCGCTGCTTGGCGTGA
>CBDHDN010000014.1:0-19221 GCA_965261585.1 Alphaproteobacteria bacterium | reverse complement strand
CCACACCATAGGTGGACGGCAGACCCAGCCCGCTTTCTTCCGCGTCATCAACGATCATCATGCCCGCCAGGCCGGCCCAGACATGTTCCGCGGTTTTTCCCATCAGGTGCGAGTGGTACCAGAATGTCCCCGCCTTCTGGCGCACGTTGAATTCGGGTGACCAGGTTGTTCCGGGTCGGATCACCTGATGCGGGCCGCCATCGGCGGCCGCGGGCAAATGAAACCCATGCCAGTGCAAGGTGGCGTCCTCGGACAGGTTATTTGCAACTTTGAGCCGCACATCGTTCCCGGCAGTCAGCCGAACTGTCGGCCCGAGATACGACTGATTTATCCCTATGGTTCGGGTTCTCACGCCTTTGAAAAACTCCGTTTCCCCATGACCGAGTGCGAGGTCGAATACATCCGTCCCGGCCTCCGGGCGCGCCGTCAGAAGTGGCGGAATGCGCAGCGGGTTGCTCCCCTGATTATGTGTCTTCGCCGCTGCGCGCGAGGTCAGAATGGAAGGGGCCGCCAACACTGATCCGAAGGCAACCCCATGGCTGAGAACGGTACGACGGGTGATGCGCAGCATGGTGAATTCCCTTTTCAAACAGCGATACCTATGAAAAAGCCGAGGCCTTGGCTCATCGACGAGCCGCCGGAACGGTGGCCGGCCGCCGCCGGCAGGACGAGTAGGCCACCGGCCGATGCGATGAGTAATCGGCGCTATTTCATGAGTATCTCCTGCGTCGTTGGCCAAAGTAGCCGGCGCATTCCAGAGACTCACACGGGGCATGCGGCGAAAACCCGTCGCCGAAACGACCGCGGGCCGTAGTCGCCGCCGGTCGCGGTTTGGATTGAGCAAAAGGGACAAGATCAGCAGTGAAATCGAGGCGCGCGCAGCGTGTCGATAAAGGGCAATTCTCTGGGAGAGAGGTACCGTGGCCGATCAAGTCCATCCCTCCGCCACCGAATTCTGAGTTGGGTCAACACACGACATGTGCGGGCTCGGCTGACACGGCCGGCTCACCACCCAAGCAGGGCCGTTACAGACGCCGCCCAAACATCGTTCATCAGTAGCCGCGCCGGCGCCTCGCCGCGGGCGCTTGCCCCGAGCCGACGGGTGCGATAAGCCCGGCGGCCATGAGCGCGCCCTCCCCGCATCGAGCGCCGCCGCCGCCGCTGCCGCCGGCGCTGGTCCAGCAGATCACCGCGGCCGTCGGCCCGGCCGGGATCGTCAGCGACCCGGCGCTGGCCGAGCCCTATCTGGAGGAGCGGCGCGGCCTGTTCCGCGGGGCGAGCCCGCTGATCGTGCGCCCGGCGTCGACGGCCGAGGTCGCCGCGGTCGTGCGCCACTGCGCGGCGGCGCGGGTTGCCATCGTGCCCCAGGGCGGCAACACGGGCCTCGTCGGCGGCGCCGTCGCCCACGGCGAGGTGCTCGTGAACCTGGGCCGCATGGCGGCCGTGCGCGCGATCGATGCGGCCAACTACGCGATCACCGTGGAGGCCGGCTGCGTCCTGGCCGACATCCAGGCCGCCGCGGCCGCGTACGACCGGCTGTTCCCGCTGAGCCTCGGCGCCGAGGGCTCGTGCCAGATCGGCGGCAACCTGTCGACGAACGCCGGCGGCACCGCGGTCCTGCGCTACGGCAACGCGCGCGAGCTGACGCTCGGCCTCGAGGTCGTGCTGGCCGACGGCACGGTGTGGGACGGCCTGCGCGGCCTGCGCAAGGACAACCGCGGCTACGACATGAAGCACGTGTTCATCGGCGCCGAGGGCACGCTCGGCATCATCACGGGCGCGGTCTTGAAGCTGTTCCCGGCGCCGCGCGGGCACCATACGGCGTTTGTCGCCATGGCCGACCTGGACGCGGTGCTCGACCTGTTGTCGCGGGCGCGCCGGGCGAGCGCCGACACGGTGACGGCGTTCGAGCTGATCGGCCGCCGCGCGCTCGAATTCGCCTGCCGCCACGACGCCGGCGTCACCGACCCGCTGGCCGACGCCGCCGCGCACTACGTGCTGATCGAGTTCGCCGCGAGCGAAGCCGGCTCCGGCCTCGGCGCGGCGCTCGAGGGCATGCTGGCCGATGCGCTGGACGCCGGCCTCGTCAGCGACGCCACGATCGCCCAGTCGGAGGCCCAGCGCCGCCACCTCTGGCGCATCCGCGAGGCGATCGTCGAGGCCCAGAAGTTCGCCGGCGCGAGCATCAAGAACGACGTCTCCGTGCCGGTGTCGCAGGTGCCCGAATTGATCCGCCGGGCGACCGTCGCGGTCGAGGCCGCCTGCCCCGGCATCCGCCCGGTCCCGTTCGGCCATGTCGGCGACGGCAACATCCACTTCAATTTGAGCCAGCCCGAGGGCGCCGACGGCGCCGCCTTCCTGGCCCGCTGGGACGAGCTGACGGGGCTGGTCAACGCCGTCATGCACGACCTCGGCGGCTCGTTCAGCGCCGAACACGGCATCGGCCGCCTGAAGCGGCAGGAGCTGGCCCAGTTCAAGCCGGCCGCCGAGCTCATGTTGATGCGGCAAGTCAAGGCGGCGCTGGACCCGCACAACATCATGAACCCCGGTGCTGTTCTGCCGCTCGAAGGGACGCGGCCATGAGATGCCCCGCGGCCAGCGCGCGTTCGCCGCGCCGGCAACGCGCCACGATGTCGGTAACATCTTGAAAAGAAGTGGCGCGTATCGAGACCGGGACGAACAAGGGAGCCGTCCATGACCACCTACGCCGCCCCCATCGCCGACATGCGCTTCACCCTCGACCGCCTGTGCGGGCTGGCGGAGATCGCCCGCCTGCCGGGCTATGAGGAAGCGACGCCCGATCTGGTCGGCCAGGTGCTGGAGGGCGCCAGCAAGCTGGCGGCGGCGGTGCTGGCGCCGCTGAACCAGCCTGGCGACCGCCAGGGCTCGGTCCTCGAGAACGGCGTCGTGCGCACGCCCGACGGCTTTCCGGCCGCCTACCGCGCCTATGCCGAGGGCGGCTGGAACGGCCTGCCGTTCGCGACCGACCATGGCGGCATGGGCCTGCCGTGGGTGCTGGCGACGGCGGTGCAGGAGATGTGGCAGTCGTCAAACATGGCGTTCGCCCTGTGCCCGCTCTTGACCGTCAGCGCCATCGAGGCGCTGGCGGCACACGGCACGGCGGCGCAGAAGGCGCTCTACCTGCCGCGCCTGGTCGCCGGCGAGTGGACCGGCACGATGGCGCTGACCGAGCCGCAGTCGGGCTCGGATCTGGGCCTGATGAAGACCCGCGCGGTGCGCCACGGCGACCACTATCGCTTGAGCGGACAGAAGATCTTCATCACCTATGGCGACCAGGATTTCACCGACAACATCATCCACATGGTGCTGGCGCGCACCCCCGATGCGCCGCCGGTCACCGGCGGCATCAGCCTGTTCCTGGTGCCCAAGTTCCTGGTCAACGCCGACGGCACGCTGGGGCCGCGCAACGACGTGCGCTGCGTCGGCCTGGAGCACAAGCTGGGCATCCACGCGAGCCCGACGGCGGTGCTGGCGTTCGGCGACAATGACGGCGCCATCGGCTACCTCGTCGGCGCCGAGCAGGCCGGCCTCAAATGCATGTTCACGATGATGAACGCGGCCCGGCTCGCCGTCGGCCTGCAGGGCGTCGCGATCGCCGAGCGTGCGTATCAGCAGGCCGTGGCCTATGCCCGCGGCCGCGTCCAGTCCGACGCGCTCGGCGGCAAGTCAGGCGCCCCCGTCACGATCATCCGCCACCCCGACGTGCGCCGCATGCTGATGTTCATGCGCGCGGCGACCGAGGCGATGCGCGCCCTCACCTACACGGCGACGGCGGCGCTCGACGTGGCCAGGCGCCACCCCGACGCCGCCGCCCGGGCCGCGGCCCAGGTGCGCGTCGACCTGCTGACGCCGGTCGTCAAGGCCTGGTGCACCGACATCGCGGTCGAGGTCGCCTCGCTGGGCATCCAGGTCCATGGCGGCATGGGTTATATCGAGGAGACCGGGGCGGCCCAGCACCTGCGCGACGCCCGCATCACGCCGATCTACGAGGGCACCAACGGCATCCAGGCGAACGATTTGGTCGGCCGCAAGCTGCTGCGCGACGGCGGCGCCGGCATGACCGCGCTGATCGACGAGATGGCGGCACCGGCGCCGCAGCTCGCCGGCGACACAGCGTTGGCCGGGGTCGGCCCGGCGCTGGCCGACGGCCTGGCGCGGCTGCGCGAAGCGACGGCGTGGCTGCTGGCCCGTGGCCCATCCGAGCCGGCGCTGGCGTTCGCCGGGGCCACGCCCTACCTCCAGCTCGTCGGCACCGTGGCCGGCGGCTGGCTGAGCGCCCGCGCGGCCCTGGCCGCCCGGCAGCACGCCAACGGCGCCACCGACTTCGCCGCCGCCAAGGCCGTCACCGCGCGGTTCTACGCGGCCCACATCCTGCCGCGCGCCAAGGGGCTGTGCGACGCCGTGATCGGCGGCGCCGAGGCGGCGATGGCCCTCGACGACGCGCAGTTCTAAGCCACGATTTGTTCAGGACGGATGGGGCCGGCACTGATCGGGTCGGCACCGACGGGGAAGCAGCCGGCTCCTAAAACCGGCCGGCGAGCAGGCGGTCGACCGACAGCGGACCGGCGCCGCGCAGAATGAGCGCCGCCAGCAGGAACATCCAATAAAAGTGCTGCATGTTGTCGTAGGCCGGGTTCGCCGCGCCGAGGGCGAACTGGATGACCAGCGTCATCGCCAGCAGTGGCAGCGCCGCCAGGCGAGTCATCAGCCCGAACACGAGCAGCACCGGCGCGCCGAGCTCGAACGCCGTCGCCAGGAATGCCGTGAGTTCGAACGGCAGGACGGGAACGGCGTACTCATACTCGAAAAGGAACAGCGTGCTCTCCCAGTCCTTGATCTTCGTCAGGCCCGACAGCAGGAACACGCGGGCAATCCACAGGCGGACCGCCACGTCCAGAATGGGCGCACCATAGCGCTCGAGCGCGTCGACGGTGACCCGCAACCGGCCACGCCAGCCGCCGTCGACATCGAGCAAGATCAGTGTCGTTGTCGTCATCGGGATTCCCCTTCGTGAGGTTCGGCGTGGAACGCACAGAACGTCCCGCGCATGAGGTGATCGGCCAGCAGCTGTTGGACGTCGATCGTAGGCTCGGCGGCGACCGCATGTTCGAGCGCCGTCACCAGGCGGCTACCCTTGCCGAGTGTCGCCAGCAGAGCGGCGTCGCCCGGCGAGACCGGCACGCTCTCGACAAGGGCCGTCGGCCTGAGAGTAAGCACGGCCTCGTCGCCAACCTCGGTCGCGACGGCCGCGTAGCCGCCGTCGTCGGCCGTATGCGCGCGCCACAGGTCCAGAACGTGATAGCGAGCCCGTGTCAGCCGCACGTTCGGATGCAACGCAAAGCGCAGGGCCGGCAACTGTTCGGCCGGCACTTCGCGCAGTGCCGCCGGATCGAGCGGCACTGCCTCCGCGGCGAAATAGGCCTTGTTGCGCGCCCACTCCAGGCGCGCCAGGCCGGACAGAAACGGCAGCGCTCCGGCCGGGCGTGCGGCATCGAGGAAGCCGCCGATATGGCCGCCATAGATCGCCAGTTCGGGCACGCGCGGCGGCCTGGCCCGGATATAGGCGGCGGCGGCCGTGCAGAACGCCGCCGCGCCGAGGATACGGCTGGTCACCGGATAGGCGGCCTCGAGCACGCCGATAAGCGAGGCGTATGTGTTGTTGCAATGCAGCGCGAGGCGCCCAAGGGCGACCTCGGGATCGAGCAGCGATCGCGCCGCCGCGTGCTCGGCCGTCAAGACGCTGGCGCCGAATGCCGCCTGCAGATCACGAAGCATCGACGCGCCCTCCGGAGCCGGCGGCCTCGACCAGCACGGCCGTCGCCTTGTGCGCTTCGCCCAGCAGCACGTCGAGCGGCGGGATGCGTGTGTCCCATTCGATGAGCGTCGGCCGCGAGCCCAACCGCAGCAGCGCCGCGGCATAGAGGTGCCAGACAGCGTCGGAAACCGCCGAGCCGTGGTCGTCGATGAGCACCGTGTCGCGGTCGATGGTGCGCACGGTGTGGCCGGCCAGGTGAATCTCACCGACCGCATCCGCCGGGATCGTGGCCAGATAGGCGTCGGCGTCGAACCCGTTGTTCGTCGCACTGACATGGATGTTGTTGATGTCGAGCAGGATACCGCAGCCGGTGCGCCGGGCGAGCGCGGCCATGAACTCGGCCTCCGGTATCGTCGAATGCCTGAACGTGACGTAGGTCGACGGGTTCTCCACCAGAAGCCGGCGCCCGAACGCCTCCTGCGCATGGTCGATATTGCGGCACAGCACCGCCAGCGCCTCCTCGGTGTAGGGCAATGGCAGCAGGTCGTTCAGATAGCCGCCGTCGACGACGCTCCAGGCCATATGCTCGGACACGAGGGCCGGCTGGAACCGGTCGAACATCGCCTTCAGGCGACCGAGATGGGCGCGGTCCAGACCATCGTGTGAGCCAAGCGACAGGCCGACGCCGTGGCAGCTCAAAGGGTAGTCGCGGCGGATCGCCTCCAATGCCTTGATCCGTGGACCGCCGGCGGCGAGATAGTTCTCGGAGTGGACCTCCAGCCAGCCGACGTCGGGCGGGCTATCGAGGAACTGCGGCAGGTGCGGGTGGCGCAGCCCGATCCCCGCGATTGCGGGGATCGGGTGCGCGGCACCGGAACCGACCCGTGCGGCGTCGATCATGGCTCGGTCCAACGGCCCGGTTCAGCCCTTCTTCGGGTTGAAGCCGTCGAACGGCATCAGCATGCCGCCCTCGGTAAGGCAGTTGTCGGCCGAGCCGGCCAGCGTCCAGTCTTCGCCCTGGAAGTCGAGGGTCGAATGGCCGGCGCAGGAATGGGTGCCCGCGGCGTTGGCGCAGTTGTTCTCGCCGGCCTTGGCGATGCCGTAGCACTTGACCTTCTCTGCGGCGACAGCGGTCGGTGCCGTAGCGGCGGCGATGGATATGGCGCCCAGCAGAGCGGCGGCGACGGTGGCGGTAGCGCGCTTGCGATTTGTCATCGGTAACTCCTGGTTACGGTTGTCTTAGGTGACCAGGAATTTGGGCGGCAACGAGATGAACTGAAGTGACTGCCGTCACACTCACTTAGATCTCACACACGATTTACTTTAATCCGTAAATATTCACCAAATTATCACGGAAGTATCCCGACACGACTATTTGAAAACGACGGCGCGGCCGGGCCGCGGGGTAACTACTCGCGGCATGGCCGAACTGTGAAGTACCTCACAGACTCCGGCACAACGACGCCGCACAATCGCCAGGCTATTTCGGCAGCAAAGACCCTCCCTGTTACGCGGCGGGGCACCGTGACACGGTCCCGCCGCTGGCTCGGGTCAGGGTCGGCCGTGAGGCGTATTTACGCCTCACGGCCGATCTATCCGCCAACGGCGGCATCGTTTGGCGCCGGCCCGTCTTCGCGGGCGCATTTGCACTTGCATCGTGCCCACGATTCCGCCGATAACCACGCCTCTCACGAAGCTTTGTCCACAGGCATCCGGGAATGGCGATCGGACGCTCTCTCAGCGGTGCGGGCGCAGCCAATCCGGCCGCGCCACGGCATGCCCCAGCGACGCCGGTGTTGGCCGGGGACGTCGCGGCGAACGCCGACTATTTCGTCGTCCGCGACGGCGTGCGGTTTGCCGGCACGCACCTGCTCATCGACCTGTGGGACGCCCACAGGCTGGACGATACCGACCATGTGGAGCAGGCCTTGAGGGACGCCGCGGCGGCCTGCGGCGCCACCGTGCTGCACGTCCACCTGCACGCCTTCGAGCCGAGTGGTGGCGTCTCCGGCGTCGCCGTGCTCGCCGAGAGCCACATCTCGATCCACACCTGGCCGGAACGCGCCTATGCCGCGCTCGACATATTCATGTGCGGCCGCTGCAATCCCCATGACGCATTGCCGGTCCTGCGCGCCGCGTTCCGGCCGGGTTCGGTGCAGCTCAACGAAAGCAAGCGGGGTCTGCTTCCGTGAGCTGGGCCTGGTTCGACGGGAACCTGGGCACCGGATTGCAGCTCGGTCTTGAAGTCGAAGAGACGCTCTACGAGGACGCCACCGGCCAACACCACCTGGCGATCTATCAGACGCGCCGGTTCGGCCGCGCCCTCGCCCTCGACGGCGTCATTCAGACTACCGAGGGCGACGAGTTCGTCTATCACGAGATGCTCGCTCACGTGCCGCTGATCGCCCACGGCGGTGCTGCGCGCGTCTGCGTGATCGGCGGCGGCGACGGCGGCATGCTGCGCGAGGTACTGAAGCACCCCGTGGCGAGCGCGCGCCTGATCGAGGTCGACGCCAAGGTCATCGAGCTGGCACGCGCCTACCTGCCGCGGCTCTCCGACGGCGCCTTCGACGATGCGCGGGTCGCCGTGGAGATCGCCGACGGCGCCCGCTTCGTCGCCGAGACCGACGAGCGCTTCGACGTGATCATCGTCGATTCCACGGACCCGATCGGCCCGGGCGAGGCGCTGTTCACGAGTGACTTTTACGGCGGCTGCCGGCGCTGCCTGAACGACGGCGGCATCCTGGCGACCCAAAACGGCGTGCCGATGCTGCAGCCCGAGGATCTGACGGCGAGCACCCGCCGGCTCCGCGCGCATTTCGCCGACGTCACCTGCTACCTGGCCGCCGTGCCGACCTATTCCGGCGGCGTCATGGCGTTCGGCTGGGCCAGCGACGACCCCGCCGCGCGGCGGCACGCTCAGGACACGCTCGCACACCGCTTCGCGGCCCTCGGATTCACGACGCGCTACTACAACCCCGCGGTCCACGTTGCCGCGTTCGCGCTGCCCAACAACATCGCCGCGCTGCTGGCATGAGCGACGCGCGGCTGCGGCTGGCGGCCGGACCGCTGGCCCTGGAGCTGGCGCCGGCGCTGGGCGGCGCGATCGCCCGCTTCTGCCACGAACACGGCGGCACAACGATCGAGCTGATGCGGCGCGCACCCGCCGAAGGCGCGCCGCCGCCGTCGGCCGTGAGCTGCTACCCCCTGGTGCCGGTGAGCAACCGCATCGCCTTCGCCAAGCTGCGCCTTGGCGACCGGATCGTGGCGCTACCGCGCAACCACCCGACGGAGCCCCATTACATCCACGGCGACGGCTGGCAGCACCCGTGGGCGGTTGTCGCCGAGACGGCGACATCGGCAACGCTGTCCTTCGAGCACGAGCAGCCGGACAGCCCCTACGCCTATCGCGCCAGCAATCGCTTCGCCCTATCGCCGGACGCGCTGACGGTCGAGCTGGCCGTGACCAACACCGCCAACGAGGCGCTGCCGTTCGGGCTGGGGCTGCACCCCTATTTCGACCGCACGGCCGCGGCCCGCCTGACGGCACCGGTCGAGGCGGTCTGGCTGAACGACGCGCAGATGGTGCCGACGACGCGCGAGCCCGTGCCGGCCGAGTGGCAGTTCGCCGCCGGCCGCACGGTCGCACCACTCACCCTCGACCACTGCTTCGCCGGCCTGTCGGGCGCCGCGCGCATCGACTGGCCCGAGCGCCGAACCGCGCTGACCATCGAGGCCGACGCCATCTTCGGCCACCTGATCGTCTTCGTGCCGCCGGGCGAGGACTTTTTCTGCGTCGAGCCCGTCACGAACTGCAACAATGCGTTCAACCTCGCCGCCGCCGGCCGCACCGACACCGGCACGGTCGTCCTCGCCCCGGGCGAGACACTCGCCGGCAACATCACCTTTCGGCCGCTCACGATCTAGCCGGCCAGCCCCGTCAGGCCCACAAGCCGCTGAGTCCGGCTTGGACTCGCGGATACCGTGGTCGGCCTTCGGCTTGCGACCTGGGTGGCGCCTGAAACAAAAATCTGAATCCCCGGCCCCCAGGGCTCGAAAACAGAAGCGTCACCCCGGCTCAAGGCCGGGGTGACATCTCTATTATCTAGTCCCTCAACGGCCCTTCTAGCCAGAGCACCAGGAAGGGCTCAGCGCCGCGCCATCGCCTGCTCGCGCAGGGCCGGGAGCGTCGTGCGGGTCGTGATCGCTTCTGGGTCGAGCCGCAGCTCGAGCACCGCGGCCTTGCCGGCGGCGAGCGCGCGCTTGACGGCCGGGACGAACGCGTCGGTCGTCTCGACGAGCTCGCCATGGGCGCCGAAGGCACGGGCCCAGGCGACGAAGTCGGGATTGTCCAGGGCCGTGCCGATGACGCGGCCGGGATAATGGGCCTCCTGGTGCATGCGGATCGTGCCGTACATGCCGTTGTTGACGACGATGATGACCGGTGCGGCGCCGTACTGCAGCGCCGTCGCCAGCTCCTGCCCCGTCATCATGGCGCCGCCGTCGCCGACGAAGCCTATGACCGGCACGTCGGGGCGCGCCAGCTTGGCCGCCACCGCGGCCGGCACGCCGTAGCCCATGGCGCCGTTCGTCGGCCCGAGCTGGGTGCGATAGGTGCGGAACCGGTGGAAGCGGTTGATCCAACCGGAGAAGTTACCGGCGTCGTTCGTGATGATCGCCTCGGGCGGCAGCGCGTCGCGCAGCTGCACCATGGCCGCGCCCAGATCGAGCCGGCCGGGGCACGGGTCCGGCTCCTGCCAGGACTCGTAGTCGGCGCGGGCCGCGATCGCCCAGGCGGACCAGCGGGCGCCGTCGACCGGCGTCATCGCCCGGGCCGCGGCGGCGAAGCCGGGCATGCCGGCGTTGATTGCCAGGACCGCCGGAAAGACGCGGCCCGGCTCCGCCGGGTCGGCGTGGACGTGCACGAGCTGCTGCCGCGGCGTATCGAGCAGGGTGTAGCTCTGGCTCGTGATCTCGCCGAGCCGGCAGCCGATGGCGACGACCAGGTCGGCCTCGCCGATGCGCCGGCCCAAGGCCGGATTGATACCCAGCGCGACGTCGCCGACGTAAAGCGGATCGGCGTTGTCCAGCAGGTCCATGCAGCGGAACGACGCGCCCGTCGGCAGCCCGCTCGCGCTCACGAAGGCGCTGAAATCGGCGCAGGCCGCCGCCGTCCAGCCACCGCCGCCGACGATCACGAGCGGCCGCGCCGCCGCCTCCAGATGGGCGCGCAGGGCCGCCATCTCGTCGGGGCCGGGGTGTGGCCGGACCGTCTGGTAGGGCGCCGCGTCGGCGACCGCGGCAACGTCGCCGAGCATGTCCTCGGGCAGCGCGACGACGACCGGCCCGGGCCGGCCAGAGGCGGCGGTCTGGAAGGCGTGGGCGATCAGCTCGGGCAACCGGTCCGCGGCCTCGACCTGCAGCGCCAGCTTGGCCAGCGGCGCAAACATGGCGCGGTAGTCGACCTCCTGAAACGCCTCCCGATCCGCGGCGCCGCGCGGCACCTGGCCGATCAGCAACACCATCGGCGTACTGTCCTGGAACGCCGTGTGGACGCCGATCGATGCGTTGCAGGCGCCCGGACCGCGGGTGACCAGCGCGACGCCGGGGCTGCCGGTCAGCTTGCCATGGGCCTCGGCCATGAAGGCGGCGCCGACCTCATGCCGGCAGGTAATGAAGCGCAGCGCGTTGGCCGCGTCGTCGCGCACGTCATAGAGCGCGTCCAGCACCGGCAGGTAGCTCTCGCCGGGCACGCCGAAGACAAGGTCGGCGCCGTGACCGCGCAGCGCGTCGACGAGGATGCGGCCGCCCGAGCGCGCCAAGGGGTGGTCTACCATGGTCTGTCTTCCTGCGGCGGTTACGGCGAGAACGGTGCCGGGATGAGGATGCGGTTTTCCTGTTTGACGAGCAGCGGCTGCGCCTTGTCGACGAAGGCGAGCCAGCCCTCGTCCTGAAACAGCGCGGTACGGCGGCGCGCGCGGTCGTCCAGGCTCTCGTAGCCCCACAGGTGTACGACCTGGTTGAGCGTGCCGATCTCCGTCGAGTAGAAACCGAGCAGATTGCCCAGGATGCGGCGCTGAATGGCCATGCCCGCGGCCTCGTAGAGCGCCAGGTACTGGGCCACCGCACCGATCTGCAGCGTGTAGGTCCGTTCATCGACGATCATCGGCCCGCCCCTCTCCGGTAACATTGTTGGCTATTCCACTCACAGGGCTTTGATGGATTCTGTGTTGCGTCGGTCACGACGGCGGCGGGATTATGGCAGCCTGCGATGAGCGTTCTCAAGTGAAGTCCGCGGAGGATCTCGCCCGATGACCGAGCCTGCATTCACCCGGCGCAATTTCGGTCGACTGAGCCTGCTGTCGCTTGCCGGCGTCATGGTCGCGTGGCCGGCGCCGGCCCAGGACATCATCCCGGTAATCCAGCTGACCCAGGTCGGCTGCCAGTTCCTCGAGGCCGAAGCGGGCATCAACCACAGCTATGACCCGGAGAGCTCGCTCGACTGCGAGGCCATTAACGGCCGCACCGCGACGACGCGGTTGGACCAGGCACCGCCGCTCGAGCTCAGCCCGGGCCGCTACAAGTTCCGCGTCACCAACTACGACGTGCCCTACGATCTGGGCTTCTGGCTGCGCGCAATCGACTACGACAAGCGCAACCTGTGGCACCGCCTGACCAAGCTGAACGTAGAATTCTCCGGCCTGAAGCTGGGCGAGACGCGCACCGTCACGGTGCAGCTGAAGGACGGCAAGTACATTTATTCATGCCCGTTCAATCCGACGCCCGACTACGTGCTGATCGTGCGCTAGGGGGCTGATTTCACCTGGCGCTCGGATCCCCCAAGCGTCCGGATCAGACCGCCGGCAGGCCGCCCGGCGTTGGCCCTTTCCGGGCGCCGTCATGCGGGCTAAGCTATCGAGCTATGACAAATGCAAAGGCCATGAATCCGAAGTCGCTGCGCAAAGAGTTGCTCGCTCGGCGCGCCGAGCTGCAGCGCGTCGGCGACACGTCCCGGGACGCCCGCAAACCGGTCGAGCTCGACCAGTCGCGGGTCGGGCGCCTGTCGCGCATCGACGCGTTGCAGTCCCAGGCCATGGCGCTCGAGACCGAACGGCGGCGCGGCATCGAGCTGCGCCGTATCGACTTGGCCCTGGGGCGGATGGCGGACGGCGACTACGGCTATTGCACCGCGTGCGGGGAGGAAATTGGCGCCCGGCGCCTGCTCGCCGACCCGACGTCGCCGCTGTGTATCGACTGCGCCGAGACGGCGCCACGCATGAACTAGCATTGCCGCCTGCCATGTCGCGCCTCGATGCCGCCGCGATTGCCGCGGCTGCGGGCATCCTCGCCCACTGCCGGCTGCAGGCCGTCGCCCTCGACGCGCTGCCGGCGGCGTGCCGGCCGGCCGACGAGGCCGACGCCTACCGCATCCAGCAAGACCTGCACGCAGCCCTCGAGGCCGGCGGCCGCGGCGCGCTCGGCGGCTGCAAGATCGGCTGCACGACGCCGGTGATGCAGCGCTACCTGGGCATCGGCCAGCCCTGCGCCGGCGGCATCTTCTCGGACACGATCCACGGCACGGGCGCCCGCCTGCGCCATGCCGACTATCGCCGGCCCGGGGTCGAGTGCGAGATCGCTGTCCGCCTGGGCATGGCCCTACCGGCCGGCGGCGCGCCCTATGCGACAGCGACCGTCGCACCGGCCGTTGGCGCGGTCATGGCAGCCATCGAGATTGTCGACGACCGCTACGTCGACTATGGTTCGCTGGGCGCGCCGACCCTGATCGCGGACGACTTCTTCGGCGCCGGCTGCATCCTTGGTGCTCCGGTGCACGACTGGCAAGACATCGATCTGGCGGCCGTAAGCGGCACGATGGCGATCAACGGCGCGACGGTCGGCGCCGGCGTCGGCGGCGACATCCTGGGCAACCCGCTGGCGGCGCTGGTCTGGCTGGCCAACAACCGGGCCGGCCGCGGCGACGGCCTAGCGGCGGGTGACGTCGTCATGCTCGGCAGCGTCGTCAAGACGCACTGGATGGCGGCCGGCGACCGCGTCGACATCGCCATCGAGCATTTGGGCAAGGTCGGCGCAACTTTCGCGTAACGCATTACGGGCGATAGTCGGCTCCCGACCGGCCCACCAGAGCATCGTGCCATGACCTATGTCCAGTTCATCCGCCAGCAGCCGCGCTTCCTGGCGTTCGGCTTCCTGCTGACGATGTCGTCGAGTTTCGGCCAGACCTTCTTCATCGCCCTGTTCGGCGCCGATATCCGGGCGACGTTCGCGCTGTCCCATGGCGGTTTCGGCACGATCTATTCGGTGGCGACCCTGACCAGCGGCCTGCTGCTGATCTGGCTGGGCCGGCTGCTCGACCATGTCGATCTGCGGCTTTACAGCGTTCTCGTCTGCGCCGGCATGATCGGCGCGGCGTTCCTGATGGCGCTGGGGCCATCGGCCGGCGTGCTGCTGATCGCGCTACTGGCCCTACGGCTGACCGGCCAGGGGCTGTTGAGCCATACCGCGGCGACGAGCATGGCGCGCTATTTCACGGCCGGCCGCGGCAAGGCGCTCAGCATCGCCTCGCTCGGCTTTCCCGTCGGCGAGGCGATGCTGCCGCTCGTCATGGTCGTGCTGATCGCGACTCTGGGCTGGCGCCAGACATGGGGCGCGGTCGGCATCATGCTGGCCGTCGTGCTGGTGCCGCTGGTGCTGTGGCTGCTGCGCGGCCACGGCGAACGCCATCGCCGGTTGCTGGCCGAGACGGTGCCCGAGGCCGCGATGGCGGCCGGCGCGGCCATCCGGCAGTGGACGCGCGCCGAGGTCCTGCGCGACCGCCGCTTCTACGTGATCCTGGCGGCGCTGCTGGCGCCCTCCTTCATCACCACCGGCCTGTTCTTTCACCAGGTCCACATTGCCGAGAGCAAGGGCTGGAGCATGGCGTGGCTGGCCGGCAGCTTCGTCGCCCACGCGGCGGCGGCGGTGCCGGCGTCGCTGTGGGCCGGCCACCTGATCGACCGTCTCGGCGCCCTACGGTTGCTGCCAGCGAGCCTGCTACCGCTGGCCGGAGGCCTCCTCGTCCTGACGGTCTTCGACCACCCGCTGGCGGCGCCGGTCTATCTGGCCGCGGCCGGTTTCGGCCAAGGTGTGGTGGCGACCATCATGGGCGCGATCTGGGCCGAGCTCTACGGTGTACGGCACCTCGGCGCCATTCGCGCCCTGGTCACCGCGCTGAGTGTCGTCGCCAGCGCCCTGGCGCCGGCGACGATGGGCTGGCTGATCGACCGCGGCAGCGCCGTCGAAACCATCTCCGTAGCGTGCCTGGCCTATGTCCTGGCCGCGACGGTCATGCTGCTGGCCGCCTTCGGCGCACGACAGCGGTTCGCCGCATGGCAGCTCGCGCCTGCTCAGAACAGGTAGTTCAGGCCAAAGATCAGGTCGATCGTCAGCTGCCGGCCGGCCGTCACTTTGTCGCCGCCGGAGAAGGTCGGCGTCTCGAATTCGCCCAGCGACATGACGCGATAGCCCAGATCGGCGATCCAGCGCGGCCCAATCCGCACCTGCGTTCCGAACATGGCGGCGAACGTGATGCTTGTCTCCGACCGGGAGTCGCTCTCGGTCGGGCCCAGGGAGGATGCGCGCGTCGTGTCGGCTACGTTGCGGGACAGGCCGACGCCGCCACCGATATAGAAGCGCACCGGCGTCCCGGTGAGAAAGTCGTAGTAGCCGTTCAGGAGAACGGTATCGGTGGCCAGGTTGACCTCGTAGTCGACCGTGCCGCCACCGGTGACGAGCACGCGCGTGTCGAAGTCGAACCGGTAGCGCCGGTTGTACTCGGCCTCGACCCGAACCGGCAGGCTACCGCCGGCGAAGGAAAAGCCGGCAACGGCGCCGATCACGCCGACCAGGTCGTCGTTGTTCTTGATTATGAACTGGCCGGCGGGTGCGCCCGTCCGCGTCTCGTCGCGCACCTCGGTCACGCCCCCGATCGCGCGCGCGCCGATGTAATAGCCGCCGCCCGCATCCTGCGCCCGTATCTCGCCACCGGCGCCGATTGTGCCCAGCATGAGCGCCAGCGCGCCGCACGCGGATCGGGCCAACACCCTGCGAACGTTCATGAATCCCCCCATCAACCCTGCGACCATAGCAGAGCCGGCCGGGTGTGCCAGCCCGGCAATATCAGCGGCGGATGGTCAGTGGGGCAACCGGCGTCGCTGCCGGCGGGGGATGCTCACTCGCCGTAGCGATAGCCGACCCGAATGCGATAGTCCTCGTACTCGTGCTCGGCGACGGCATGGTCATGCTCGAGCCGGCGGATCCTCTCTTCGATCTCGCCCCGCTCCACGGCAAGCTGCTTCAGCTCGATGGCGAGCGCCGCGCGCTCGCTGGCGGCGCTCTCAGGCCCGATCAGGAGCGTCGTCTTCTCGGCCAACAGGAACTCGATCCGCTTCGCCCGCTGCTTGTTGCGGCGGAGACGTCTGTCGATGCCCTTGAGCGCGGTGCTGAGCCGGTACAGGCCATAGCCTTCGGCGTGGGCGCTGACGAACGCGGCCTCGAGCCCGGCCGGACAGACGCCAGTGTAGCGGCGGCCGCGCGCGCCGAGGCGATAGCCGTTCGGCGGCCGGCAGAAGATCGTCAAACCATCGCCGCGGCCGGCAAGGTAGGCTTCGAAATTCGGCGCCACGCCGTGCTTGGCACAGGCCTTGCGGCGGTCGCCGAGGGCACCGAGGTTCTGGCCCTCGGCGCCGTCCTCATAGCCGATGGCCTGCCAGTTGGCCGTACGGCACTCGGCCGCGTTCATGCTCGCACAGGCGCTGAGCGCAAGCAGAATGGCTGTGGCAAAGATTGGTCGCACGGGCGTCACCTCATCACCGGCGGACCATAAGACGGCGCCGTTTAAGGACACTTAATCTGCGAGCACGGCCCCATGCGGCCGCGTGTGTCGCGCCGGGTTGCCCATCGGTGAGGCCACGCCCTAAGCTCAACCAGTCACTCATAGCCCCACCGAGGACAACGCCCATGGCACTCAGCAACGATGCGCTCCGCACCGCCCGCGAGGGCCTCTACGCCGCCGTGCTGAGCGACGTGCTGGATTCACTGGCGCTCCACGACCAAGCCATGGCGCCGGGGATCCGGCCGCTCGACGACACCGTGACCCTGTTCGGCCGCGCCCGCACGGGCCTCTATATGGAGGTGTTCGACGTGGCGCCGGGGGAGAACCCCTATGAGGTCGAAATCGCCCTCATCGACGACTTGAAGCCGGGCGAGGTCGCCGTGTTCGGCTGCGGCGGCTCGCCGCGGATAGCGCCCTGGGGCGAGCTCCTGACGACCGCGGCGATGGCGCGCGGCGCCACCGGCTGCGTGACCGACGGCCTGGTCCGCGATACGCGGATGATCCGCGGCCTGGGCTTCCCGGTCTTCCACGGCGGCATCGGGCCGCTCGACTCGCGCGGCCGCGGCAAGATGATGTGGATGGATCGCCGCGTCGCCTGCGGCGGCGTCGCGATCGAGCCCGGCGATCTGGTGTTCGGCGACGCCGACGGCGTCGTCGTCGTGCCGCAGCGCGTCGAGGAGCAGGCTATCGAGCTGGCGCTGGAGAAGGTGGCCGGCGAGGACCGCACGCGCGAAGAGCTGCGCGACGGCGCCAAGCTGGCCGACGTCTTCGAGAAATACGGCATCCTGTAGCCCCATGACCCGCCCGCTAAGACAGCTGCTGGCCGACCCGGCGCCCAAGTTTGGCACGTTCCTCGTCGAGTTCGACACGCCCGGCATCGGCTACATCTTGAAAAACGCCGGCTGCGACTTCGTGCTCCTCGACATGGAGCACAGCGGCTTCGCCCTCGAGCGGGTGAAGGTCGTGCTGCGCTACCTCGAAGCCGCCGGCCTGCCGGCGATCGTCGGCATGCCGTCGAAGGACCCGCTGACGGTCAGCCGCGTCCTCGACATGGGCGCCGAGGCCATCATGTCACCGATGGTGGAAAGCGCGGCGCAGGCCGCGGCGGCGGTTGCCCGCATGAAATACGCCCCAACGGGGGCACGCGCCGTCTCCCAGGGCGTCGCCCACGACCGCTGGGCCCTGGCACCGCTCGCCGACACCATGGCCGCAGCCAACGCCCGGGTCGTCTACTTCGTCAAGATCGAGACGGCCGCCGGCGTCGACGAGGTCGAGGCCATCGCCGCCCTCGACGGCGTCGACGGCCTGTGGATCGGCCATGGCGACCTGACGGCCTCACTTGGCGTGCCCGGACAGTACGATCACCCGGCGTTCGTGGCGGTGAGCGAGCGCATCGTCGCGGCGGCGCGGGCCAACGGCAAGCCGATCGGCCGGCTGGTCGCCAACGTCGACGAGGGCGTCGCACTGCATGCCGCGGGCTTCACACTCGTCGGCTACTCCGGCGACGCCTGGATCCTGCAGCAAAGCCTGGGACAGGCCATCGACGCTCTTAAACGGCGCTGCGGGACCTGACTGACGCCGGTAAGAGGAACGCCCCATTGTCACCATCGCGGCCGCCGGCTACGCTCTGCGCCGGAACAAGAAAGATGCATGATTTCAGGGAGGGCAACAGCCCGTGGGGCAACATCTGGTGGGCATCGACGTGGGCGGGACGTTCACCGACTTCGTTGCCTATGACCCCGCCAGCGGATCCATCGAAGTCTGGAAGAACCTGTCGACGCCGGCCGACCCGACCGACGGCATTCTAACCGGGCTGGCGCAGTTCGACGGCAATGTGTCGACGGCGAATGTCCGGCTCGGCACGACGGTGGCGACGAACACGATCCTCGAGCGCAAGGGCGCGACCGTCGCCTATCTGACGACCCGTGGCTTTCGTGACGTGCCGTTCATCCAGCGCGGCAATCGCAAGACCCACTACGACATCACCTGGATCAAGCCCGACCCTCTGGTCAAGCACCGCCACTGCCTCGAGGTCGACGAGCGACTCGACCGCGACGGCGCCGTCGTGACGCCGCTCGACGAGGACGGCGTACGGGCGCTTGCCCGCGGCCTGAAGGGCGAGGTCGAGGCGATCGCGGTGACACTGCTGTTCTCGTTCATCGAGCCGGCGCACGAGCGGCGCATCGCCGAGATCCTCGCCGAGGAGCTGCCGGATGTGCCGGTCTCGCTGTCCTTCGACGTGCTGCCGCGGTGGAAGGAGTACGAGCGCGCCTCGATGACGATCGCCGACGCCTATCTGAAGCCGGTGATGAGCCGCTATCTGAACCGCATGCGCGCCCGCTTTTCGACGGCCGGGCTCAATGGCCACGTCTCGGTCATCAAGTCGAACGGCGGCGAGATGACCCTGGACGCGGCCGCGGCGGCGCCGATCCACATGACCGTGTCGGGGCCGTCGGGCGGTGTCATCGGCGCCAAGTTCCTGGCCCGCGAGGTCGGCATCGATCACTGCGTCACGCTCGACATGGGCGGCACGTCGACGGACTGCTCGACGATC
>CBDHDN010000013.1:0-43695 GCA_965261585.1 Alphaproteobacteria bacterium | reverse complement strand
GCACCGGCGCCATGGCGCGCTCCTTCATGCGCTCCAGGATCGGCAGCAGGACGCCAAGCTCGAGCTCACCGAGTATCCGGGCGGCTTCCTTGGGCTTCATCGTCTCGTAGATCTTGGCGACGCTGAGCAGCTCCACCTCCTCCTGGTCGTTGTACTGGCGCACGAGGCCTTCGATGCGGCCGCGCAGCTCCAGCATCTCTTTGATGCGGCTCTCAATGCGCTGCTCGGCCGCGTTCAAGAGCCCCTCGCGCAGGGCCAGCTGGCGCTCACGCTCGACGAGATCGCGGCGGCGCGCCGAGAGCTCGTGCAGGACCTCGACCTCCTCTGGCGTGAACTCCCTCGCCACGTCGGATGCCGCGCCGGCGCTGCCGGCGTGCTCGCCGGGCCCGGCGTCGCCTCCGGACGACGGCACGATCTGCATCTGCGCCTCGGCGGTCGTTGCCAAGCCGACGCGGACGCCGAGCCAGATGTCGCCGACGCGCACCACCAACAACAGGCAGCCGGCGGCGATCGTGATGGGAAGCAGGCGGACGAAACGCGACATCATGACTATCCTGGCCGCATGGGGGCGCTCATCTGAGTGTCTGGAGTGTCTGCATGAGCTCTTGCTCAGCAGCCGAGCGCTGCGGCACGCCGCGCGGCGGCGCGGCGGCCGCCGGCTTGTCCGCGGCGCCCTCTTCGCGGCGGCCGCTGCGGATCAGGCCCTCCAGCCGATCGCCCTGGGATTCGGCCCGGTCGATCAGGAAGGCGAGTTCCTCGCGAATGGCGCGGGCGCCGTCGATGCGTTCCTCGAGGTCGCTCTGCTTGCGCCCGGAGTGCTGCTTCAGCCTGGCGATGCTGGCCTCGGCCCGTTCCGTCGCGGCGCCGAAGTCCTGGATCATCCTGGCCAGATCCTCGCGCCCGGTGCGCAGGGCACAGAGCCGCCGGTTGAGGACGATGGAATAGCCGATCATGGCAGCGAGCAGAGCCGCGACGACAAGATCGAGGGCCAGCTCGAACGTCACGTTGAATTCAACGTCTTGCGGAAGTTCTGATCGATGCGGACGGCGATGTTGCCGCTCTTGCGCCCCATCTTGCCGCGGAACAGCGGAACGTTGCCGCAATAGAGCTTGATGTCGCCGTCGCGCACGGCATTCAGCCGGAAGTGGCTGCCGACGCCCATTGTGAGGATCCGGCCCAACGGCATCATCTGCTGGTCGAGCACGGCCTGCAGATCGACCTCGGTCTGCCACAGCTCGCCGGCAAGATGCGACTCCCAGATCGAATCGCGGCCGAACTTTTCACCCATGAACATCTGCAGCAGCAATTCGCGCACGGGCTCGAGCGTCGCATAGGGCAACGTCAGCTCCAGCTTGCCGCCGCGGTCCTCCATGTCGACCCGGAACCGGGCGACGATGGCGGCATTCGCCGCGCGGGCGATGCTGGCGAAGCGGGGGTTCGTCTCGAGGCGCTCGAAGCGGAAGGTGACCGGGCTCAGCGGGTCGAAGGCCGCGCCGAGATCGGCGAGGACGACGGTGACCATGCGCTCGACCAGATTGCGCTCGATCGTCGTGTAGGGGCGGCCCTCGATGCGCATGGCCGCCGTGCCGCGGCGGCCGCCGAGCAGCACGTCGACGATGGAGTAGATGAGCGAGCTGTCGACCGTCAGCAGGCCGAAATCGTCTCACTCCTCGGCCAGAAAGACGCTGAGCATCGCCGGCAGCGGGATCGAGTTCAGATAGTCGCCGAAGCGCAGCGACTGAATGACGTCGATGTTCACTTCAACATTGTCGGAGGTGAAGTTGCGCAGCGAGGTCGTCATCATGCGAACCAGCCGGTCGAAGACGACCTCGAGCATCGGCAGGCGCTCGTAGTTGACGAGCGAGCTGTTGACGATCGCGGCAACGCCCTGGGTCTCGCTGGCGCCGTCATCGTCGAAGCCGAGCAGGCTGTCGATCTCGTCCTGGTCGAGGACGCGGTCGGTGCGACCGCCGCCACCGCCACCGCCCTGGTCGTCGTCGTCCAGACCCTCCCACTCGGCGGCGAGGCGTTCTTCTTCTGAGAGTTCTTCGGTTTCAGTCGTATCGGACATAAACAACCTTTATTGGACGAGCATTTCCTTGAAGAGCACGTCGTTGACGTGAACCGGCATGCCGGCACCGTTGACGCCAGGAGTTCCTCGCGGAGGCGGTAGACGCCCGCAGAGCCGCGCAGGTCCTCGATGCGCAGCTCGCGCAAATACACCTGGAAATTGTCGATGATGCGGGGCATCACGAGCTCGAGCTGAGCGATATCGCCCTCGCTCTCGAGCTCCAGCGAGACGACGAGCTTTAGGAAGTTCGTCTTGCGGCCGGAGCTGTTCAAGTTGACCAGCATTTCCGGCAGATCGTAGTAGACCGCCGGCTTGGCGTGGGCCGACTCGCCCTTGCCACGGCCGTCGTCCGTGCCGCCGCCGAGAATCGGGTCAACCACGCCGCCGAAGAGGGCGGCGACGGCCAGCAGGGCGACCACCACGACCGCCAAGATGACCAGCTTCTTGCGGCCGGGCTTGCCACCCGCCGGTTCGGCCGCTTCGGCCTCGTGTTCCTCTGGGAGATCGTCCTCGGCCATCGCGGTCGGACTAGCCTAATTGCTTGGAATACAGCCCTGAACTGGTCTGCAAACAGTAGGCCAGGCTAGTTAAGAAAGCTTGAAATGCCCGGGTTTCCGGCCCGTGCAGGGAGCTCGGGCGAGGTACGGTTTTGCCGGGCAAGTCATGCCGGGACGGCAATGGTGGGCGGGCACCGGGCGCGCCGAGGGGCCGTCAACCGCCGCAGATCGACGCACACGACCCGGCCAGGCGGTGGCATGCTGAGCAACGCCTCCTACATCGCCTTGTCGCGCCAGCTCGTGCTCGAGAAACAGCTCGACCACATCGCACGCAACATCGCCAACGCCGACAGTGCCGGTTATCAGGCGCAGCGCTCGATGTTCTCCGCGTTTCTGGCGCGTGCCGGCAAGGATGACGAGCCGCTGGCCTATGTGACCGACCCGCGGGTCCTGCGCGACCTCAGGCCCGGCCCGCTGGTCAGCACAGGCAATCCGCTCGACCTGGCAGTCCACGAAGAGGGCTATTTCGTCGTCGAGACAGACCAGGGCTTTCGCTACACCCGCGACGGCTCGTTCCGGCTCGACCAGGACGGCCAACTGGTGACCCAAGCGGGTGCTGTCGTGATGGACCAAGGAGACGGGCCGATCGTGTTCGCGCCCGAGGAAACCGACATCCGGGTTGCCGCGGACGACACGATCTCGACGGAGAACGGCGAGATCGGCCGCCTGCGCGTGGTCACGTTCGACGATCAGCAGCAGATGCGCCGGGTCGGCGACAACCTGCTGGCCACCGACCAGCGCCCGCTCGACGCGCCGGAAGCACGGGTCGTCCAGGGCATGGTCGAGGACTCGAACATCGAGCCGGTGCTGGAGATCACCCGCATGATCGACGTCATGCGGTCGTACCAAGGCACCGCCCGAATGATCGAGTCGGAACATGAACGACAGCGGCGGGCGACCCAGTCGCTCACACGCACCGCCTAGTGGCTCGATGCTGACAGAGCGTTCCAATCCGTCAGCAGCGAGCCACTAGCTTGTTGATTCCGTGGGCTGATTCGCCCGACGCTTGGCACCCAAGCGTCAGGATCAGACCACCAGGTAAGGAGGTCCCGATATGGACGCCCTCAGCATTGCGGCCACCGGCATGCTGGCGCAGCAGCTCAACGTCGAGGTCATCTCGAACAATATCGCCAACATGAACACGACCGGCTTCAAGCGCCGGCGCGCGGAATTCCAGGATCTGCTGTACCAAAACCCGCTGCTTGTCGGCTCGACCTCGTCGGATGCCGGCACGGTCGAGGCGACCGGCGTGCAGAGCGGCCTGGGCGTGCAGACCTCGGCCGTCTACATGATCGCCGAGCAGGGCAGCCTGGTCGCGACGGACAACTCGCTCAACCTGGCGATCCAGGGCAACGGGTACTTTCAGGTTTCCCTGCCGTCGGGCGACACCGCCTATTCGCGGGCCGGCTCGCTGCAGCTCAGCCCCACCGGCGAGATCGTGACGGCCGACGGCCTTACGATCCAGCCCGGCATTACCATCCCTGCGAACGCCCTCAGCGTGAGCATCAACGCCAGCGGCGAAGTGCTGGTCCAGATCGACGGCCAGGTCGCGCCCCAGAACGTCGGCCAGCTGCAGCTCGCGTCGTTCCTCAACCCAGCCGGCCTGCAGGCGCTTGGCGACAACCTATTCCGCGAAACGGCGGCCTCCGTCACGGCGACGTTGGGCGTCCCGGGCGCGGCCGGGTTCGGCCAGCTCTTGCAGGGATTCCTCGAGGCCTCGAACGTGAACACGGTGACGGAGATCACCAATCTGATCGCCGCCCAGCGCGCCTACGAGATGAACTCGCGGGTGATCTCCACCGCCGACGAAATGATGAACACCATCAACCAGGTCACGTGAGGCGCGGCATGAAGATCATCCTCGGAATCGCCGCGGCCCTCGCCATCGCCGCGACCATTGCGGTCGCCCTGCCGAGCGCGTCGGCCAACGAGCCGTCACCGCCGGCGTCGCTGCGGGCGCACGCGGTGATCGACGGCGATGTCGTCAGAATCGGCGATCTGTTCACCGACGCCGGCGCCGCCGCCTCGGTCGTCGTCGCCTATGCGCCGGCGCCGGGCCGGCGGGCCGTGTTCGACGCCAACTGGCTGACCCGGGTGGCACGGCGCTACGGGATCGACTGGCAGCCGCTCGGCCACATGGACCGGGTCGTCGTCGAGCGCCGCAGCACCGTGGTCGACGCCGAGCACCTGCCCATGGCGCTGCGCGACGAGCTGGTGCTGCTGGGCATCGGCGAGACGTTCGAGATGGAGTTGTCGAACCCGCGGCTGGAGATCCACATCGCTGCGGACATGCCGCCGACCGTGGATGTCGCCAGCCTGGCCGTCGACGACCGCAGCGGCCGCTTCGTCGCGACCGTCCGGGTGCCCGCCGGCGACCCGAAGGCGCGCACCGTGAAGCTGACCGGGCGGATCTCTGCCGTGATCGACGTGCCGATGCTGGCGCGTGCGATGCGGCCGGGCGACACGATCGGCGCCGACGACCTGATCTGGATCCGGATGCGCAGCAGACAGGTCCGGGGCAACATGATCAGCGATGCCGCCGAGCTTGTCGGCCAGGAGCCACGGCGGCGGCTGCGCGCCGAAACGCCGATCCGGCGCAGCGACTTGCGGTCGCCGCTGGCCGTACACAAGGGCGCCGCGGTGACCATGGTCGCGCAGACGCCGACGATGACACGGACGGCGACCGGACGGGCGCTCGACGACGGCAGCCGGGGCGACGTGGTCAGGGTCATGAACAGCCGCACGAAGCGGGTCATCGAGGCCATGGCCGCAGGGCCCGAACGCGTGCATATCGTGATGCCGGACCACCTCGCCCTCAGATCAGGAGCCGCCCAATGACCTCCTTGCACAACGGCGCGCGCATCGGCGCTGCAGTCGGCTTGACGCTCCTGCTGGGCGGCTGCAACGCGCTGACTCGGCTCGCCGAGGTCGGCGCCGAGCCGCCGCTGACGGCGATCGAGAATCCGACGCGGCAGCCGAACTATCGCCCCGTTACCATGCCGATGCCGTCGCCGACCCAGGCCTCCCTCAACGCCAACTCGCTGTGGCGCACGGGCGCACGGGCGTTCTTCAAGGACCAGCGCGCGTCCGACATCGGCGATATCCTGACGGTCGCCATTCAGGTCAACGACAACGCGTCGATCGAAAACTCGACCAACCGCAGTCGGACCGCCTCGGAAGACGCCGCCTTGTCGAACATCCTTGGCCTGGAGAGCCGGCTGGACCAGGTGTTTCCCGAGGCGTTCCGGCCCGATCGGCTGGTCGACGGCGACAGCAAGGGCAGCCATAAGGGTGAAGGCACGATCACCCGCGAAGAGGTGATCGAGCTCAGCGTCGCCGCCGTCGTTTCGCGGATCCTGCCGAACGGCAATCTGGTGATCCATGGCCGCCAGGAAGTGCGGGTCAACTTCGAGGTACGCGAGCTGCAGATCGCCGGCATCATCCGGCCGGAGGACATCTCCTCGGCGAACTCGATCAGCTTGGAGAAGATCGCCGAAGCCCGCATCTCCTATGGCGGCCGCGGCCAGATCACCGACATGCAACAACCGCGCTATGGCCAGCAGTTCTTCGATATCATCTTCCCGTTCTAGGTAACGCGACTGCTATCGTGGTTGCATGTTCCACCCCATCCCGATGGGAGGTCGGGGTGGGGCGAAACACCGAATTGCAATGCCGGCTAGAGCACATCCGGTTTAGACGGAATATCCTGCATTGACGATGTAGTTTCTGCATTCGGTTGGAGAGAATTCATCGAGGGCGTTTCCAATTGCCCGCCAGAGGTCATCGACGGTTCTGGCGCCGACCTTGCGGAGAATGGCTTTGAGCTTGGCGAAGACCTGTTCGATGGGATTGAGATCGGGGCTGTAGGGCGGCAGGTAGAGCGGGGTTGCGCCGACCGCCTCAATGGCCTCGTGTACGCCGGCGACCTTGTGGGAGGAGAGGTTGTCCATGATGACGATGTCGCCCGCGGACAGGGTCGGGACCAGGGCTTGCTGGACCCAGGCAAGGAAGCTTGCGCCGTTGATCGGGCCATCGAAAACGCAGGGCGCGGTGATCCGGTCGTGACGCAGGGCGGCAATGAACGTGGTTGTCTTCCAGTGGCCATGGGGAATGGCCGCCACCACCCGTTCGCCGCGCGGTGCCCGGCCATAACGCCGGGCCATGTTCGTCCGCGCCCAGGTCTCGTCGAGAAAGACCAGCCGTTCGGCAATCAGCCCAGGTTGCTCGTTGCGCCAAGTGGCTCGCGCCGCCGCGACGTCAGGGCGCTCCTGCTCGGCGGCGTGGGCTGTCTTTTTTTGCGACTCAGCCCCTGAGCCAGAAGAAAGTCGCCAAGCGTCGAGCGCTTCGCCTCGATCCCCTCGGCGGCCAGCAAGACGCAAAGCTCGTCAATGGTGATGTCGCAATTCTCCATCACCAGAGCCCGAATGCGATCGCCATGGGGAGCCAGTTTCGATTTCTTCCAGCCACCGTATTTGTCGGCTTTGATCGTGCCCCGCTGCTTCCAACGCTGCATCAGCTTCACAACAAAGCTGATGCTCACATCAAATTGCTTCGCCGCCGCATTGCGAGAGGTCCCCGATTCAACAACTCGAACAACTCGTTCACGAAGATCTTCCGAATAAGGTCGTGTCATCCATGGCTGGCCTCCTTTAACCCAGCTCATAGCTTGAATCACTTTTTGCGACCCTTGGGAATCCCCTTTTTGATTCTGTCTATGCCGGACCCGCTCTAGCCAATGGTTCGTTTTCAGGTGATGGATGGGAGCCATCCGTCGACGCCGAGCCACTGCCGATCAGACACGGCATGACACACGCAACTCTCGCCCACCATGGGTGCGTGAGTTACGTGTGTCCGGTGCTGGATCGGTAAACGGCTCCGCTCAGGGAGCCGGGTTGCGCACCTACTCGTCGCGGTGCGTCTTCTCCATGCGCTCGTGCAGCTCCTGGGCCTCGAGGCTGAGCGACGCGATGGGGCGGGCCATCAGACGGCGCAGGGCAATGATCTCGCCGGTCTCCTCGCAGTAGCCGTAGGTGCCGTCCTCGATCTTCTTGAGGGCCATGTCGATCTTGGAGATCAGCTTGCGCTCACGATCGCGGGTGCGCAGCTCCACCGCGCGGTCGGTTTCGCGTGAGGCGCGGTCGGCAATATCAGGCTCCTGCAAGGTTTCCTGCTGGAGGTGCTGTAGCGTCTGGTCGGATTCGCGAAGCAGATCCAACCGCCAGTCGAACAGGCGCTGACGGAAGAACTCCTTCATCATCGGGTTCATGAACTCCTCGTCATCCGAGGGCGCGTAGTCCGGTGGCATCAATGACGACATCTACCTGTCCCCAAGCTCCATCTTACTGCGTTTTCCAAGCCGCTCGCCGGGGCGATGTCGGGCCCTTCGGCGGACAACCAAACCCGCCCTGGCACCGCAGTGCCTCCCGCGCGCAGTGAATCGCGGGACGGGCCGCTCGTGTCAAGGGCCAAAATGCCGGGACTAAGGCCCGCGCCCTTACCATTGTTGCGCTTTCCGGTCGCTGTCTCGCCGTCCCGACGCACCCGGTATCTCCTTCAAATCACTGCGAGCTTGGCCAGCTCGACCCGGGCGCGCAGCTCGATCTCATCAAGTATGGCAAGCAGCCGCGGCGGGGTATCCGATTGGCGCCGTTCCTGCAGCCGCGCGACCAATGACCGCAGGCTGGCGGTGGAGATTCGGCCGAGGAGGAGGCCGTCGCGAATGTCTTCCAGGGCGGCCAACAGGTCGGCGCCGCGCTGAACCCCGGGGCCGCGGCGGTCGTCGTCGAGCGCGCCGGGTGCCTCCTGCAGCGCCAGCAGGCCCTCGATCGAGCGCAGCTGGGCGCCGCCGCCGACCGCCGACGCACCGGGTTCGGCGTCCGTGGGGATGTGCTGGCTGAAATCACTGGCGGTCGACGACGACGTGCGGCCAGAACGGCGCATGCTGCCGGCCTTGACGATCCCAGAGCCTTCGATCTTCATGCCGACGAACACGTTCGACCATGCTTCCTTGTGGATTCGAGAGGGTGCCCAACCGCGACTAAGAAGCGGTTAAGCAAATCGCCCGGAAGCCGCATATTTTGCCGCCGCTGCCCCGACGCTCGCGTGTATGAACGGATCTCTCATCAACCCCGCCGCGACAGGATTTGCGCTCAGCGCCGGGTTGATCATCGCGATCGGCGCGCAGAACGCGTTCGTCCTGCGCCATGGTCTGCGGCGGCGCCATGTGTTTGCCGTCGCCGCTGCGATGCCGCCGGCAACCTCGGCCGGGACAGGCGGGCCAGGTAGACCGCCGTGTTCAGCGTGTCGCCCCGAAACCGAGGCGCAGCAGCTGCCCATCGGCCGGGCTCAACTCCATCATGCACTCGCCGATGGCGACCACGCGCGGTGGCCGGCCGGGCGCGCCCTTGCCCTGGTCTCCGATTGCCATGGGGCGCCCGCGTGGTGGAATGCGGCCGAGGCGCCATGCTACACAGCGGCACGGCGCCTTGTCCGGCATTCGACCACAGTTCCCAGCCGGCGCAAACGCCCAGCGGCAACGGCAAGCAAACGGGGATGGAAATGCGCGCGAACGCGAACGGACTGATGCTCAACTACAGCCTGGACGGTCCGGAGGGTGCGCCGTTGGTGACCCTGTCCCATTCTCTGGCGGCGAACCTGGGCATGTGGGAGCCGCAGATCGAGGCCCTGGCCGCGCACTATCGCGTGTTGCGCTTCGATACCCGCGGCCACGGCGGCAGTGACGTGACCGACGGCCCTTACGACATGGCGCTGCTGGCCGGCGACGTGGTGGCGTTGCTCGACGCCCTGGGCGTCGCCCGCACCCACTTCATCGGTCTGTCGCTGGGCGGCATGGTCGGCCAGACACTGGCGCTCGATTGGCCCGACCACCTGCTGTCCATCGCCCTGTGCGACACGGCACCCGCCATGCCGCCGGAAGCCGAGGCGATCTGGGACCAGCGGATCGCGTTCGCCGAGGCCGAGGGCATGACGGCGCTCGTCGAGCCGACGATCGAGCGTTGGTTCACGGCGCCGTTCCGCAGTGCGCAGAGCGTCCGCATCGAACCGGTCCGCGAGATGATCAAGGCGACACCGCTGGCCGGCTTCGTCGGCTGCTGCCGGGCGATCCAGCGGCTCAATCTGATCGACCGATTGCCCGGCATCGACCTGCCGACGCTGATCGTCGTTGGCGAGGACGACCAGGGCACGCCGGTCGCAGCCTCAGAGGAAATCCACGCGCGAATCGCCGGTTCCGAGCTGGTGATCCCGGCGTCGGCCGCGCACTTGTCCAACTGGGAACAGCCGGCGGCCTTCAACACCGCGATCGGGACGTTCCTGAGTAGGGTCGCCGACGCGTGACGGCGCCGGCGTCCTGATCGCGTCGACCGAGCGCCACCCCGCACGACCGTCCGGCCAACTTGAGCCAACGATGCGGTGGGTGTCCCCGGCGCGGACGCGGGATGTGGCCCCGGCTCGACGAAACCGCCCGAGACCTGGAAGCGCCCTGAACTTATTGCGCCGGTGAGATCGAGCGGTGCAGCAGTTCGATCCTGGCGGTGGCGTTGTCGTCAGGCTCGACACCGGCGGGCGAGCCATCCACCACCACCGCCTCGGGCGCACGCCGACAATGGCCGTCGACGAAGGCGCCGGGCACGATCGACAGGCTCTGGTGAATAACGTCGCCGACGACCCGCGCCGTCTGCTCGAGGCAGACCGAGGCCGCGGTCGTGTCGCCAGTGACACAGCCGAACACGCGCACCTGCTCGGCCATGATCGCGCCCTTGATCTGGGCCGGCTCGCCAATCGTCACGGCGCGGCACTGAATATCGCCTTCCACGGTGCCGCCGATGTGCAAGTCGCCGGAGGTTTCGATATTGCCGATCACCTTCAAGTCGGCGCGAATGTGGGAGGACCGCTCGGGCACGCTGACCTCGTTTTCGGTGCGGACCTCAATGAGGCTGGTTTCGTTGGTCATCTTGTCTTTCTGAAACATTCATCAGTCCCCTGAAGTCATCCGCGGCGCCGACTGCCACCGCAGCTGCCGGAGAGCCGGACGATCTCGTCCTTGAGGCGCAGCTTCCGTCGCTTCAAGAATTGGAGCACCATGCTGTCAGGCAGCGGTCGGGTGGATTCGTCCTCGACCACCCGTTCGATTCCCCATGCTGGGCCCTGAGGGTCCTGATGGTGTCGTCGACTCCCACGAAGCGCCCCTCGGTTGCAAAACCACGCCGGCAACTTCGCTAGCGCGTGCTTAAGAATTCGTTAAAGGACGCGCGTTCCCGCATGGGGGACACGGGCGCTTCCCGGGCAGCCCAGCCGGGCGCAGCCCCCTACACGACGGCGAGCAGGCTGTCGACTTCTTGCTGCGCTAACGTCTCAGCAGAGCCGTGGATCGTGCCGCAGGCCACCTCGATCAAACGCTGCAGGGCGCGCGAGGCCGACTGGGCCGCGTGCGTCACAGCGTCCGTATCGCCGGCCGCGAGTGCCGCCTCGATGCGCGATAGGCTGTGGCCGACGAGCTGGTTCAGCTGGTCGATTGTCCGCTCGAACGGGATGCGATAGCAGGCCGGCACCATATCGTACGCCTGGACCGCCAACTCGCCCTCAGAGAGGCTGCTGTCGAGGAAGTGCTGGGGGTAGGTCTTTGGTGCCCAGGCGCGGGCATCCTCGAGGCACTCGACCATGTCGGGGATCATTTCAATGAGCATCACGACCTCATTGAAATGATTGAGATAGTCAGTCGCGAGCAGCGTCTGCTGGTTGATGTTCGTGCCCTTGATGCGCGCCAGAAACTCGGCGTCGGGGCCGGCGCCCGCTGTGGTTGCAACAGAGTTGTTCATGTGCGCTCGATCGATCCGGCACGGCAGGGGACCCGCCTTCGTCCTATAGGCCACAAGGGTTAAGAGATGTGCATACTCATGACGGCACCGGAGCCCGGCAGCAATTGCCCGGCGAAACCGGCATCGACTGGCGCGATCGGTTCGGCGCGGCGCCGGGCTGGTTTGTGAACACGTGCTGATTCAGCGGGTTAGCCCGGTGCGTCAACTGGTACGATTTTCGCATCTGGGCAAGAGCACATGCCGGCTGCAAGCTGAACGAGTCGCCACGTCATGAGCTACCTGTCCCGCGTTGCCAAGATCCTGGTCGCCGTCGCCCTGGTGGCCACGCCTTTCGCAATGCCAGCGCCGGCGGCGGGTCAGTCGCGGATCAAGGACATCATCCAGTTCGAAGGCGTGCGCGATAACATGCTGGTCGGCTACGGGCTGGTCGTCGGCCTCAACGGCACCGGCGATACCCTGACCACGGCACCGTTCACCCAACAGAGCCTGATCGGCATGCTGGAGCGCCTGGGCGTCAATACGCGCGACAACCTGGCCAGCATGCGCACGGACAACGTCGCCGCCGTGATCGTCACGGCGACTCTGCGGCCGTTCGCCCGCCAGGGGACGCGCATGAGCGTCACCGTCAGCGCACTGGGCGACGGCGATAGCCTGCTGGGCGGCACATTGCTGGTGACCCCGATGCTGGGTGCGGACGGCGAGGTCTATGCCGTGGCCCAGGGGCCGCTCGTCATCGGCGGATTCTCGGCCGGTGGCGATGGCGAGACGGTGACCAAGGGGGTGCCGACGTCGGCCCAGCTGCCGAACGGCGCCATCGTCGAGCGCGAGCTCGCCTTCCGGCTGGCTTCGCTCAAGGAGGTGCACCTGAGCCTGCGCAACCCCGACTTCACGACCGCCCAGCGCGTCGCCGATGCGGTCAACGGGCTGCTCGGCGGCCAGACGGCGCACGCCATCGACCCGGCCACCGTGCGCCTGTCCGTGCCAGAGGCGCGGCGCGGCGACATCGTCGGCCTGATGACGGAGATCGAACAGCTGCGCGTGCGGCCCGACCAGGTGGCCCGGGTCATCATCGATGAGAAGTCGGGCGTGATCGTCATGGGCGAGAACGTGCGCATCAACACCGTGGCGATCGCCCAAGGGAACCTGACGATCCGCATCACCGAGACGCCGCAGGTCAGCCAGCCGAACGCCTTCTCGGCGACCGGCGACACGGTCGTCGTACCCCGCACGGATATTCAAGTCGACGAAGAGGCCGACCGGCGCATGGCGATCGTGCAAAGCGGCGTGA
This sequence comes from Alphaproteobacteria bacterium, assembly GCA_965261585.1. Taxonomy (GTDB): domain Bacteria; phylum Pseudomonadota; class Alphaproteobacteria; order UBA6615; family UBA6615; genus CBDHDN01. The sequence continues at coordinate 30,942 of CBDHDN010000013.1, read as the reverse complement.
CGCTGCAGGAGCTGGTCAACGGGCTGAACGCGCTCGGCGTTGGGCCGCGCGACATGATCGCGATCCTGCAGGCGATCAAGGCCGCCGGCGCGCTGCAGGCCGAGATCGAGGTGATCTGATGATCGTCGACGCAGCCATAGCCGGCGCGACGCTGGCCGCACAACAGGCGCGGCCACCATTGACCCCGGAAAGCCGGCTGCCGCCGAACCAGATCGATCAAGCCGCGCAGGACTTCGAGGCGTTCTTCCTGTCGCAGATGTTTGGCTACATGTTCGCCGGCATCGAGACAAATTCCCTGTTCGGCGGGGGCCATGGCGAGACGATCTACCGCTCGCTCCTGATCGAGGAATACGGCAAAGCGGTAGCCAGCTCCGGCGGGATCGGCGTCGCCGACGCCGTGGCCCGCGAAATGCTCAACCTGCAAGAGAGTGCACGACCATGAGCGCCAGCTCGACCCAAGCGATCCGACGGGCCGACGATCTGCAGCAGGCGACGACGCGCCTGTCGGAGCTGTTGGAGCACGAAGTGGCGCTCTTGCGCGATATGCGCGTGCACGACATCGAGGCGCTGCAGGACGACAAGCACAGCGCCACCTCGACCTACCACAAGCTGATGCATGAGACCCAACGCCAGCCGGAGATCCTGCGCCAGCTCGATGACCGGCGGCGCGACCGGCTGCGTAACCTGGCCGAGCGCCTGGCGACCGCGACCTCGGCGAACGCCATTGCCCTCAGTGCGGCGATCCGGGCGAACCAGCGGGTCATGCAGGCGATCGCCGACGCCGTGCGCGCAGAGCAGGCGAAGGAGCAGCTCTACAGCCGCGATGGCCGGTTGAGCGGCGGCAATCCGCGTGCCCGCGCGCCACTCTCGATCTCGATCGATCAGCGACTCTAGCCATGTCGCTGTCCGTCGCGCTTCAGTCGGCCCTGTCGGGCATGCAGGCCGCGCAGGCGGCGCTGCTGGTCGTTGCCGGCAACGCCGCCAACGTCAACACCGATGGGTACTCGCGCAAGGTCGTCGAGCAGCAGACGCGGATCGTCAACGGCAACGCAGCCGGCGTGCGGCTGAGCAAGATCACCCGGATCGTCGACCAGAACCTGGTCGACCAGGTACGCCTGCAGCTGAGCGCTGTCTCCAACCTGGAGGTGCGCGACCAGTTCTTCGCCCGCACGCAGCAGCTATTCGGCTCGCTGGCCGACGACAGCAGCCTCAGCCATCGTCCGACCGAGCTGGGCACCGCCTTCGATTCGCTGGCGGCAACGCCGGAGAGCATCGCCGCGCGCGCCCAGGGCGTGAGCCTGGGGCAGCAGCTGACGGCGGAGCTGCGCCGGATCACGGACGTGATCCAGGACGCGCGCCAGGAAGCCGACGCCGAGATCTCACGGCTGGTCACCGCGATCAACGAGAAGCTGACCCTCATCGACTCCCTGAACCGGCAGGTCTCGAGTGCGCGCGCCCTGGGATTGCCGAGCGGCGATTTGGAGGACCAGCGCGACCACGCGATCAGCGCACTGGCGGCGAACCTCGACATCAGGACGTTCGCGCGCCAGGACGGCCAGACCGCGGTTTTCACCACGTCGGGCCGGCCCCTGGTCGACGGCTTCGTCAACCAGCTCAGCCACACGGCCGCCAGCCAGCTGTCGGCCGGTACGACCTACCTGAACGGCATCAACGGGATCATCTTCGGCGTCGGCGGCCCCGACATTACCGCCGAGAGCGGCGGCGGGCGCATCGGCGCGCTGATTTCGATGCGCGATCAGACGCTCGTCGACCTGCAGGCCGAAATCGACCGCCTGGCCGAATCGCTGAGCGACGAGGTCAACAAGCTGCACAACGCCGGAACGGCCTACCCGCCACCGGCCAGCCTGACCGGCAGCCGCACCGTCGGCGCGACCGACACGCCGACGATGACGGGCAACTTTCGCGTTGCCGCTACGAGCCCCACCGGCGTCATCGTCGAGAGCCTGACGATCAACCTGGCGACGCTGGTGCCGCCGACCATCGGCCAACTCGTCACCACGATCAACGGCATGGCGAACGCGAGGGCCGTAATCGACGCTCAGGGCAAGGTCGTCATTGCCACCACCGGCTTGAGCCGGATCGCCGTCGGCGAAGAGACCGGCGCGGTGACGACCGGCTCCAAGACCACGGGCATGGCACAGTTCCTCGGCCCCAACGACTTCTTCGTGAGCGGCGAGGCCTTCAATGCCTATGCGAGCGATCGCACGGCGAGCTCGACGACGGCGCTGGGCCTAGCCGGCACGCTGACGATCAACTACCCCGGCGGCAGCACGCCTGTCGCCTATACCGCCGGCCAAAGCCTCACGACCATTGCGACGAACATATCGGCCGCATTGGCAGCGCAGAACATTACCGCGACGGTGCGCCGGGAAGGCGCCGGTTTTCGCGTCGAGATCAGCGACAGCGACGGCGATAACTTCTTCATTGCCGATTCCGCGAGCCTGGTCAGCACGCTGAACCTGCGCAGCGGCGTGCCCGGCGATGCCGGCCGCATTGCCGTGCACAGCAATATCATCGCCAACGCCGATTCGGTCGCCAGCGGCGCGCTGGCCGGCAGCTCGCCGATCAGTATTGGCGACGGCTCGACCGCCCAGGCGATCGCCGCCATGTTCAACGGCACGGTATCAATCGCCGGCGCCGGCGGGCTGGCGACGCTAGAGCGGGTCCGGCATAGACAGAATCAAAAAGGGGATTCCCAAGGGTCGCAAAAAGTGATTCAAGCTATGAGCTGGGTTAAAGGAGGCCAGCCATGGATGACACGACCTTATTCGGAAGATCTTCGTGAACGAGTTGTTCGAGTTGTTGAATCGGGGACCTCTCGCAATGCGGCGGCGAAGCAATTTGATGTGAGCATCAGCTTTGTTGTGAAGCTGATGCAGCGTTGGAAGCAGCGGGGCACGATCAAAGCCGACAAATACGGTGGCTGGAAGAAATCGAAACTGGCTCCCCATGGCGATCGCATTCGGGCTCTGGTGATGGAGAATTGCGACATCACCATTGACGAGCTTTGCGTCTTGCTGGCCGCCGAGGGGATCGAGGAGAAGCGCTCGACGCTTGGCGACTTTCTTCTGGCTCAGGGGCTGAGTCGCAAAAAAAGACAGCCCACGCCGCCGAGCAGGAGCGCCCTGACGTCGCGGCGGCACGAGCCACTTGGCGCAACGAGCAACCTGGGCTGATTGCCGAACGGCTGGTCATTCTCGACGAGACCTGGGCGCGGACGAACATGGCCCGGCGTTATGGCCGGGCACCGCGCGGCGAACGGGTGGTGGCGGCCATTCCCCATGGCCACTGGAAGACAACCACGTTCATTGCCGCCCTGCGTCACGACCGGATCACCGCGCCCTGCGTTTTCGATGGCCCGATCAACGGCGCAAGCTTCCTTGCCTGGGTCCAGCAAGCCCTGGTCCCGACCCTGTCCGCGGGCGACATCGTCATCATGGACAACCTCTCCTCCCACAAGGTCGCCGGCGTACACGAGGCCATTGAGGCGGTCGGCGCAACCCCGCTCTACCTGCCGCCCTACAGCCCCGATCTCAATCCCATCGAACAGGTCTTCGCCAAGCTCAAAGCCATTCTCCGCAAGGTCGGCGCCAGAACCGTCGATGACCTCTGGCGGGCAATTGGAAACGCCCTCGATGAATTCTCTCCAATCGAATGCAGAAACTACCTCGTCAATGCAGGATATTCCGTCTAAACCGGATGTGCTCTAACGACATCGCTGACCGACTACGGCGCCAACATTCTGTCGCGCAATGCCGTGCAGACCGAGGCCGTCACGCGCCAACTCTCGGTGACCCAGGGCTTCCACGAGGCCCTGAAGGCGCGGGCGGCCGGCATCAGCGCGGTCAATCTGGACGAGGAAATGTCGAACATGATCGTGTTGCAGAACGCGTTCAACGCCTCGGCGCGCGTCACCTCGATCGTGTCCGAAATGATGGACTTCCTGGTCAACATCATTCGCTAGGTGCCTGCCGCCATGAACCGAATCGCACCGTTCGCCCAGCAGGACCTGATCCTGTACAACACGCAACTGACCCAGCAGCGCGTCTTCAAGGCCCAGCTGCAGCTGGGCAGCGGCAAGGTCAGCCAGGACTATGCCGGAATCGCCCAGCGAGCGGCGCGCCTGGTGTCGATCGAGGCAGCGATACTGCGTGTCCAGCGGTTCACGCAGACCATCAGCCTGGTCGACCAGCGGCTGTCGCTGGCCGACATCGCCATGCAGAGCATCGACGATATAGCGCGCCAGCTGCGTGGTATCGTCAAATCGTTGGACGACGCACCGGCCGAGCGCTACAGCGAGCTGCGTGAGTTCGCCATAAACGCGCGGACCGTGATCGTCGAGAGCTTGAACACGAGTGACGCAACGCGCCACCTGTTCGGCGCCACACGGATCGACACGCCGCCGGTCGACGTCAGCAGCCCCTACCGCAACGTCAGCCTGATCCAGGCCGACGGCGCGGTCGATCAGACGTTCTACGACAGCTACTACGTGGAGGTGCTGGGCAATACGCTGCCCTACGCGCAGGGCTCGTTCTACCAACAGATCTATTTCGACAAGAACGGCGTCCTGCCGACAGTGCCGGTCCCCGCCGATCTGAACAATCCGACACTGGCGGAGTTCGTCGCCGAGGATCCGGCCCTGTGGCAGTACTATGTCGACCGCATCGATTCGACCCAGATGCTGATCACCCAGGTCGACAACCTGGCTCGGGATGCCGAGTTCCAGGGGCTCAACCTGGTCAACGGTAGCGGCTCGGTGTTGAAGGTGGAGTTCGGCAAGAGCTCGCTGAGCAGCCTCAACATCAACTCGGTCGATCTGCGCAGCGACTCAACCGGCCTCAACATCACGGCGGCGGCCAGCTTCAGTCTGTCCTCCCTGGTCGACGCGGCGATCACCGAGCTCGATGCGGCGGCAACGACGCTGCGCAGTAACGCCAGCACGCTGGGTTCCAACGTCGGCCTGCTGCAGACCCGTTTGGACTTCACGAACAAGTACGTGAACGACCTGACGGAGGGTGCCGGCAAGCTCACCCTCGCCGACATCAACGAGGAAGGTGCCAACCTGGTTGCCCTGCTGAGTCGGACCCGATTTCCTTGGACACTGAATTGGCTTAATCGAAGTGTCCAAGGAGGACCGGAACATGACCGATAATTTTGAGAAGAAAGTTGCTGTTGATGGGCCTGTGGTAAATGCGGGCGAGCTTGGCTCGTCCACGTTTTCCCCAGGCCAGGCTTTGCCGGCAGGCCCGCTGGGACTTGGCCAGCGATGGACGGTGGCGCGCAAGCGTGAGGTCGTTCTGCGGCTTTTGCGTGACGAGCCGGTGCAACTTCTGTCGCGCCAGTTGGGCGTAGAGATCTTCGGGCTCGAGCAGTGGCGTGAGAAAGCGATCGGCGGGATCGACGCCTCGCTCAAGCAACGCAAGGGCGATCCGGTGCAGGCGGAACTGGATAGCGCCATGAAGCGGATCGGAGAGTTGACCATGCAGGTGGAACTGCTGGAGGCCAAGACGGAGACCTTCGGCCCTTTGGGGCGGCGGAGGTCGCGGCGATGAGTGCCGCCACCTCGCCCGGCACGGGTCTGGCCTACGGCCTGCGGCGGGTCTGCGCCGCCTGGGGCATGGCCCGCTCCTCGTTCTACGCCATGACCTCCGGCCAGCACGCCGAGCAGCCGCCGGCAAAGCGTCGGGGACCGAAGCCCGCGATCTCGGACCAGGCGCTGCTGGTGGCGATCGAAGCCGACCTGGAGGCATCGCCCTGGGAGGGCGAGGGCTACCGCAAGGTCTGGGCTCGGCTTCGGGTCTGTCGCGACATCCGGGTTGCCCGCAAGCGGGTGCTCCGCCTGATGCGCGAGAACAATCTGCTCTCGCCCCATCGCTGCCGCCGCCGTGGCGGCAATCCCCATGACGGTGAGACCATCACTCATGCCCCGAACCTCATGTGGGGCACCGATGGCGTTCGGGTGTTCACGGTGGACGACGGCTGGGGCTGGATCTTCACCGCCGTCGAGCATTGGAACGCCGAGTGTGTCGGCGGGCATGTCTGCAAGCGCGGCGACCGCTTCACCGCCCTGCAGCCGATCTCCATGGGGCTTGCCGGGCTGTATGGCTCGACCGCGGCCGGCGCGGCTCGGGGGCTGGCCTTGCGGATGGATCACGGCTCCCAGTATCTGTCGGACCACTTCACCAACCAGATCAAGTTCTGGGGCATCCAGCCGTCCTACGCCTTCGTCGCCGAGCCCCAGACCAACGGCGTCGCCGAGCGGTTCAATCGCACGCTGAAGGAACAGATCATCCATGGTCGCATCTACCGCAACATCGCGGAGCTGCGGGACGCCGTCCGCGACTTCGTCGAACTCTACAATGCCCAGTGGATCGTCGAAAAGAACGGCTACCTGAGCCCCGCTCAAGCTCGTCAGGCGTGGCACGCCGCGATCTCAATCAGGCCCGCCGCGTGAGACAAACTTGTGTCCAAGGAACCGGGTGCGCTACAGCAACCCTTGGTCCGATAGGTGCGAAGGCGAACCGTGGCGAAGGTGCTCTCGATGGGGTTCGTCGTCCGCACATGCTTCCAATGCTCGGCGAGGAAGTCGTAGAAGCTCAGCAAGGCGTCCCGGTCCTTGGCCAGGCAGGCCGTGGCCTTTTCGTACTTCGGTCCGTAGGCTTCCAGGAAGAAGTCGAAGGCGGTCTCCGCGTCCTTCCTGGTTTCGGCCATCCAGATATCCTGCAAGTGACCCTTGGCCTTGTTCTGCCGACCCTTGGGTAGCTTGTTCAAGATATTGCCCGTCTTATGCACCCAGCAGCGCTGCTCGCGGGCGGCCCCGTAGACTTGGCGGAGCGCCTTCCAGAAGCCGAGCGCGCCATCGCCGGTCACCAGTTCCGGGCCGATGCCGAGACCACGCCGCTTGAGATCGAGCAGCACCTCGCGCCAGGATTGTTCGCTCTCGCGGTAGCCGTCGGTGATGGCGATCAACTCCTTGGTTCCGTGATCCGTGGCGCCGATGATAACCAGGATGCATTGCTTCTCCTCTTCCAGGCGGGCGCCAAAATAGATGCCGTCGACCCAGAAGTAGACGTAGCGCTTGGCCGATAAATCACGCCGTTGCCAGCGCTCCATCTCGTCTTGCCAAACTTCCTTCAGTCGCCCGATCGTGGAGGCCGACAGACCCGGGGCCTGTGCCCCCAGCAACGCCGCCAACGCTTCCGAGAAATCGCCGCTGGAGATGCCCCTCAAGTATAGCCACGGCAGCAAATCCTCCAGGCTCTTGGTGCGGCGCAGATAGCGCGGCAGGATCGCCGACGTGAACCGGATGGCGCCGGCACCCTCGCCGGCTCTCCGATCCCGGACACGCGGCTGACGCACGTCCACCGGGCCGATCCCGGTCTGTATCAGCCGTTCCGGCAAGTGGCCATTGCGTACAATCCGGCGACGGCCCCGGTCATCAACCAGCGTCGCATGACCTTCCAGAAACTCGGCAACTTCAGCTTCCACGGCTTGAGCCAGCAACTCACGCGCCCCAGCTCGTAGGACTTCCGTCAACGGGTCATCCTGAAAATTCGATGGGTTCCGAAAGGCAACAACGGTATTCTCTTCCATGGCGTATCCTTCCTTGGCTTAGGTCAAGTGGTGACTGCAACAATCACCAGGATACGCCGCCCTCTTTCCAACGCCGTACACAAGATTCAGCTATACCTCGGTGACGAGCGGCGCGTGATCGAGGCAGGCCGGCGGGATCGGCGGCCGTCGGTGCTGGTGGATCGGACGTGTCGGGTTGGCGGCTATGCCGGTTTGAGGCGGGCCAGCACGGCGAGGTTGTGGGCGACGACGGCGGCCCAGACGTAGGACTTGAAGTGTTCGAGCCCCTTCCAGGTGCAGCGGCCCAGACCGTAGGCGCGCTTGAGGCATGAGATGGCGGCCTCGATGCCGGCGCGGAAGTTGCGCAGTCGGCGGTAGACCCAGCGGCTCTTGACCATGTCGGTGATGGCAAGGCCGCATTTCTTGTGGAAGGCGACGTCCTCGACGCCCTTGTTCTTGGCGGCGGCGAGGTTGCCGGTGCTGGCGCAGCCGCCGTCGGCGGCGAGTTGCCTGGGCGGCCGGCCGTAGATCGCGATCTGGCGGTCGACCATGGGTACGAAGCGCTCGGCATCGGCCGGGTTGCCCTGCTCGACGACGATGTCGAGGATGAGACCGCTGGCGCCGCTGGCCAGGTTGAGCTTGTGGCCGTAGGAGACCTGGCGGCGGCTCTTGACGATGATGTCGCTATGGGGCTCGAACAGACTGACGAGCTTGTCGGCGGCCGGCACCTTCTCGCCATGCAAGACACGGCGCTCGGTCTGGTCGATGATGCGTTCGATCAGCGGCACGAAGTGTTCGGCCTCGGCGCGCCAGGCCGCGGCCACCGGCGCGGGATCGTCGGCCAGCCGCGCCATGGCGTCGTGCAGATAGGCGAGCGTCGCGCGGGTCTTGGCGAGCAGCTCGCGGTACAGCCGCTGCCGGTTGTTGCCACGACAGTACTCGATGGCGCGGGCGCGCTTCTTGGCCAGGCGCGTGTGGTCGCGCCAGGGCCAGGCGGGTAGCACGACGTCGGCTTGACGCAACAGCCGCACCATGACCCGCACGGCATCCCACAACAGGCTGGAGTCGGTGGGCGCATGGATGGCGGTCTCGGCGACCGTGCTGTCGAACCGGACCTTGGCGCCGCTCTCCAGCTTGGCCGTCGCGGCGCGCGCCAGCAGCATCCGGTTGAGGCACTCGAAGGTGGCGGCGGCGATGGCGCCGATGGCGCTGTGCAGCGCCGACTTCTTCGGCGACCAGCCGAACGGCAGTCGAGCGAACGCGCGCAGCGATGCCGAATCCGGCAGCAGAAAGGCCAGCTCCTCGTAGCTCAGCTGGAAGTACTGCTTGAGCAGCGCGCAGCGCAACGCCGCATCGGCGCTCAGCCCGTGGCGCCCGGTCCGCCTGACCCGACCGATGCCGAGGTCTGCGGCGACCAGGCGCACCACCGCGGCCTCGCCGTCGAGCCAGGCGGACATCGCCGCGAGTTCACGACCGATCTCGTGCGGCGAAAACAGATCGAATATACTGCCCTGGACGGTGCGCTCTTCGCGCATGGTCACCTCCGGCGGTTTGGTGTTTGCCTTTGGGTACAGTGGCTTGTTCCCAACAGCATAGCCGAAACCGCCGGAGCCTAGCTCCGAAAATAGACGATTCACTCAGTTATTTCAGTGTTTTAGCGTTTCCGGATGGGCACTAGTCTAGCCGCCGGTGACGCTCATGTGCCGCTCGACGGCCGGGCGCCGGCGGCGGCGGTCGATGACAAAGTCATGGCCGCGCGGCTTGCGCTCGATGGCGCCGCGGATCGCGTCGACGACACTCGCGTCGGCTTCGCTGGCGCGCAACGGCGTGCGCAGGTCGGCCGCGTCTTCCTGGCCCAGACACATGAACAGCGTGCCGGTGCAGGTCAGTCGCACGCGATTGCACGATTCGCAGAAATTGTGGGTCAGCGGCGTGATGAAGCCCAGGCGGCCGCCGGTCTCCTGCACCGTCACATAGCGCGCCGGCCCGCCGGTCGTGTAGTCGCTGTCGACCAGCGTCCAGCGCTCCTGGAGCTTCGCCCGCACCATGCTGAGCGGCAGGTACTGGTCCAGGCGCATCTCACCGATCTCGCCCATCGGCATGACCTCGATGATCGTCAAATCGAAGCCGCGATCGCCGCACCAGGCGATCATGGCATCGAACTCGTCATCGTTGATGCCCTTGAGCGCCACCATGTTCATCTTGATCTTGAGGCCGGCGGCCGCCGCCGCCGCGAGCCCGGCTTCGACGCGCTCGAAGTTGCCCCACCGGGTGATTGCCGTGAACTTCGCCGGATCCAGCGTGTCCAGCGACACATTGATGCGGCGCACGCCGGCGGCGACGAGGGCGTCGGCGTGCTTGGCGAGCTGTGTGCCGTTCGTCGTCAGCGTCAGCTCGTCCAGCGCACCGGTCCCCAGGTGCCGGCCCAGCCGCTCGATCAGCCACATCACGTTGCGCCGCACCAGCGGCTCGCCGCCGGTCAGCCGCAGCTTGCGCACGCCGAGCGAGACGAACGCGCCGCACAGCCGGTCGAGCTCCTCCAGCGACAGCACCTCGGCCTTCGGCAGGAACGTCATGTCCTCGGCCATGCAATAGACACAGCGCAAATCGCAGCGGTCGGTGACCGAGACCCGCAGGTACGTAATGGCGCGGGCAAACGGATCGATCAACGGTTCGACAGTCATGCTCATATGCACTCTCCTCCCAGGCCGTGGCATTCTCGCTTGCGCGGGCGCCGCAGGACAACGGCATAATTTAGGCGTCGGCGGGCAATTTTCCAGCGACCGTCGGGGGGAGGGGCATGACGGCCGAGATGATGAACACCCACGAGGTTGCGGCCTACTTGCGGATCAAGGAGCGCAAGGTCTACGACTTGGTGCGTGCCGGCAAGATCCCGTGCACCCGGGTCACCGGCAAATGGCTGTTCCCGCGGGCGCTGATCGACCGGTGGGTCGCCGATCACACGGCGGCCGGCGCGAGGACCGGCGAACGCGGCAATGCGGCGCCCGCGGTCGTCGCCGGCAGCCACGACCCGCTGCTCGACTGGGCCTTGCGCGAAAGCCGCTGTGGCCTCGCGGCCTTGCCCGGCGGCAGCCTGGACGGTCTCGATCGCCTGGTGGCGGGCGAGGCTGCGCTGTGCGGCCTGCACGTCTTCGATGCCGAGACTGGTGCGTACAACGAGCCGCTGGTCCGGCGCACCGTGCGCGGCCATGAGGTGGTATTGCTCGAATGGGCGTGGCGCAGCCAGGGCCTGGTCGTCGCGCCGGGCAATCCGCTGGGCCTCCAGGCGATCGAGGATCTGCGCGCGAAGCGGCCGCGCGTCGTGCCGCGCCAGCGCGGCGCCGGCAGCCAGCTCCTGCTCGTGCACCTGTTGAGCGAGGCCGGTGTCCGGCTCGACGACGTCGACCTGCAGGCCCAACCGGCGCGTTCGGAGAGCGACCTCGCGCTCGCCGTCGTCGAAGGCAAGGCCGACGTCGGCCTGGCCATCGAGGCAGTCGCCCCAGCGTTTTCGCCTCGATTTCGTGCCGCTGGTGCGCGAGCGCTTCGATCTGCTGGTGCGCCGCACCGCCTATTTCGAGCCGCCGTGCCAGGCCCTGTTCGCGTTCGCCCGCTCGCCGGCCGCTGCGCCGGCGCGCGGCGGAGCTTGCCGGCTATGACGTCAGCGATCTGGGGCAGGTGGTTTGGAACGCGGCCTAGGCCCGGGCGCCTCGATAATCTCGCTGGCCCGGTCCAGCACCGCCGCCGGCAGCGTGATGCCCATCAGCTCGGCGGCCTCGACATTGATCACCAGGTGTGTTGCCCGGGCCGGCTGCATGGCGAGCCCGGCCGGATCCTCGCCGCCGAGAATCCGCAGCACCAGCCGGGCCGGCCTGCCTGCCGACCTCGTAGGGGTCATAGCCGATCGTCGCCAGGGCGCCGCGCACGACGGGACCCTTCGTGCCGGCGAAGATCGCCGGGTAGGCCGTGGCGTCGTCGGTGAAGAACGCCTCGACCTTGGCCGCGGCCAGAGAATCCGGCGGCAGATAGATCGCCCCGCGTCGGTGCCGGAGCCTGGCCGGTCACGGCGGCAAGGTCGTCGTCGCCGGCGATCGGCACCGTCTCGATGACAAGCCCCGCCGCGCTGGCCGCCCGCTCGAGCCGCTCGACGGTTAATGCGCGGATCGTCGCGGTCGTAGGGCACCGTGACCGTCGTGACCTCAGGCAGCATCGTCCGCACGAGCGCCAGCTGGGCGGCGAGCGGCGGTTCGACCTCGACGACGCCGGTGACGGGGCCGCCCGGTGCGGTGCGCGCGCCCAGAATGCGCGCCGCGTCGGCCTCACCGATGGCCACGAAGACGATCGGCACATCGGTTTCGGTCTCGATGAGCGTCTGCGCCGACGGGGCGGAGATCGTGACGATGACGTCCGGGCGTGCCGCGGCAAACGCCGCGGCGATCGCCGCGGCTTTTGCCGCGTCGGCTTCGGCGCTTTCGAACCGCAAGTTCAGGTTCGCGCCGGCCGCGTAACCGGCGCGGGCCAGGACGTCGGTGATCCCGTTGCGCACGGCGTCCAGCGACGGGTGCTCGACGATCGCCGTCATCGCCACGCGGACGTCCTGCGCGTGGCCGGGCGTACCGACGGCGATCGCACCGGTCGTGACCGCTCCGATCGCGATGGCTGCCGCGAGGCAGCGAATATGGCGGCGTGATGCCCTCATCCCCTGCGCTGGAAACCAGGTTGGCTACTCGGGTCGGGTCCGGCGGAATCTAGGCCATTTTCGGTGGCGGCGGAACAGCCGGGGTACGGCGGCGCTCAGCCTGGCGCGGCGTCGGGCGTAAAGGGGTGCCCGCCGGCGATCTGGAAATCGGCGATTGCCGCTTGGCCGCGCGGGCCGACCAGCCAGTCGATGAACGCCCCGGCCGCTTCGGCTCGCAGCCCGCGATGGCGCTCGGGGTTGACCATGATGACGCCGTAGGGATTACGCAGGCGCGGGTCGCCATCGACCAGCACGACGAGCGCGCCGCGATTGCCGAACCCCAACCACGAGCCGCTCTCGGTCAACACGTAGGCATCGCGCGCCGCGGCAATGTTCAGCGTCGCGCCCATGCCGGCGCCGGTCTCCAGGTACCAGGTCCCGGAGGCCGCGCCCAGGTCGATGCGAGCGGCCGCCCAGAGCCGCTTCTCCGCCTTGTCGGTGCCGCTGTTGTCGCCGCGTGAGACGAAAGTCGCGCGGGCGCCGGCAATCCGCGCCATGGCGGCGGCGGCGGCGTCGAGGCCGCCAATGCCGGCCGGGTCGCCGGCGGGGCCAACGATCAGAAAGCGGCTGGACATGACATCGCGGCGGAACAGCCCGTGGTCGGCCGCCAAGAAGGCGTCCTCGGACGCACGGTCGTGGACCAGCACGACGTCGACGTCGCCGCGCTGGGCGAGGCGCAGGATTGCCCCGGTACCCTGGGTCACGACCCGCACCATGATGCCGGACTCCGCCTCGAAGCGTGCGATCAGGTGGGCCAGCAGCCCGGAATTGTCCACCGATGTCGTGCCGCCGAGTGTCAGGAACCCATCGGCCCCGGCGCGCTTCGGCCCGATGGCGAGCACCGCCGCGGCCAACAGCACCTGGCGGCGCGTCACCATGGCAACTCGCCGCGCACGAAGGCCTGCGCCGCCGCCGTCCGCGGCCCGGCGAAAAAGGCCGCCGCAGCGCCCCGCTCCAGCAGGCGGCCGCGGTGCAGGAACAGCACCTCGTCGGCCAGGCGGCGGGCCTGGCCCAAATCGTGGGTCGCCATCACGATCTTGGTGCCGAGGGCGTGGCAGGCGTCGATCATGGCCTCGACGCTGCGCGTCGCCGTCGGGTCCAGGTTCGCCGTCGGCTCGTCGAGGAACAGCACCTGGGGCGACAGGGCCCAGGCCCGGGCCAGGGCCAGGCGCTGCTGCTCGCCGCTCGACAGCACGCGCGCCGGCCGGTGCGCCAGCGGCTCGAGGCCGGCCTGGGCCAGCACCGCCGCGGCACGCAGGCGCCGAGTCCGCCGGTCGAGGCCGCGCAGGCGCAGCGGATAGGTCACGTTGGCCAGGACCGAGCGGCGCAGCAGCACCGGCCGTTGGAAGACCATCGCCTGGTGGCGCGCCGGCCGCCGGCCGCTCCAGGCTACGCGGCCGCTCGTCGGCTGCAGCAGGCCGTGGCACAGCCTGAGCAGCAGGCTCTTGCCGGCGCCGTTGGCGCCGAGGACGATGGTCCGCGCGCCGGCGGTCAGCCGGAACGTGATGTCGTCCAGCAGGCGCAGCCCGCCGGCCTCGTACGAGACGCCGTCGAGCGCCAGCGGCAGGATCGGCGGTGGCGTCTTCATGCGCGACGTCCCTAGGCCAGGGCCGCCCGCCGCGCCGCGCCCTCGCGCACCAGAAAGGCGGCGGCGTTGACCGCCAGCGACAGCACGAGCAGCACGATGCCGAGGCCGAGCGCGAGCTCCAGATTGCCCTTGCTCGTCTCCAGCGCGATGGCGGTGGTCATTACCCGGGTGACGTGGTCGATATTGCCGCCGACGATCATGACCGCGCCGACCTCGGCGCTGGCCCGCCCGAAGCCGGCCAGCAGCGTCGTCACCAGCGCGAAGCGGGCGTCCCACAGCAGCGTCCACACGGCCTGGCCGCGCCGCGCCCCGAACGACTGCAGCTGCTCGCGGTATTCGAGCCACAAATCCTCGACGACCTGGCGCGTCAGCGCGGCGATGATCGGCGCGACGAGGATCGTCTGGGCAACGATCATGGCCGCCGGGGTGAACAGCAGGCCGAGCACACCGAGCGGCCCGGCGCGGCTGAGCAGCAGCAGGACGACCAGCCCGACGACCACGGGCGGCAGCCCCATCAGCGCATTGAGCAAGACGACCGCCCCACGCCGTCCCGGAAAATCGTAGAGCCCGATGACGGCGCCCAGCGGCAAGCCGATCGCCGACGCGATCGCGACGGCGCTCAGATTGACCCGCAGCGACAGGCCAATGATCTGGATGAGGTCGGCGTCGAACGTCGTCAGCAACGTCACGGCGGCGGCCAGCGCCCCGGCGAATTCACTCATCCGGTGCGTTGTTTCTGTCTCATTGTACGAAAATAAGCGAAAATTACGGCCCGTGTCACGTACTACGTAAAAAATACACATGGAGGGCTGCCTTAGCCTGCTGTGTTCTTGCCGCTGTGTGCGGCCTTTGCCTAGGTTTGCGGAACAGGAGCGTTTGCCAGATGGCCGAGCACGACCTGAAGCCGAACCCCGACGATCCGCGGCTGACCGAGCGCGTCGCCGGGATCGATCAGACCGGCGCGGCGGTCGAGACGGCCGTCGTCGTCGAGCGGCCGCTGACGCTGTTTCTCAACGGGCAGGAGATCGTCACGGTGATGACGATCGGCGACTACCCGGACTATTTGGCCCTCGGCTACCTGCTGAACCAGAACATGCTGCTGGCCGACGACCGCATCGTCGGCATCGAGCACGACGAGGACCTCGAGGTCGTCGTCGTCCGCACCGAACGCAAGACCGATTACGAGCACAAGCTGCGCAAGAAGACGCTGACCAGCGGCTGCGCCCAGGGCACCGTATTCGGCGATTTGATGGAGCGCTTCGGCGAAATCGTGCTGCCGCCCGACGCGGTGCTGCGCACGTCGTGGCTCTATGCCCTGACCAAGGCCATCAACACGATGCCCAGCCTCTACCTCGCGGCCGGCGCGATTCATGGCTGCGTGCTGTGTCAGGGGCCGCGGCCGCTTGTCTATATGGAGGACGTCGGCCGCCACAACGCGGTCGACAAGGTCGCCGGCTACATGTACCGGCACAGCATCGCCGCCGCCGACAAGATCTTCTACACGACCGGGCGCCTGACCTCGGAGATGGTGATCAAGACGGTCAACATGGGCATCCCGATCCTTCTCTCGCGCTCGGGCTTCACGGCCTGGGGCGTCGATCTGGCCCGGCGCGCCGGCCTCACCCTCGTCGGCCGCGCCCGCGGCCAGCGGTTCGTCGTGCTGGCCGGGCCGGAGCGCATCGTCTTCGACGCCGATCCCGGCACCGCGGCGGCCGAGCCGGCGGCCAGCCGGCGCAAGGCGGGCGTGCCGGCGGCGCCGGTTTGAACGCGCGCCGGACCGCCTACCCGCCACCGCGACGCCCTGTCGTCGGGGTCCTCCTCGCCGGCGGTCAGAGCCGGCGCATGGGCGGCGGCGACAAATGCCTGCGCGACCTGGCCGGCCGCCCGCTGCTGGCCCATGTCGTCGACCGGGTCGCTGGCCAGGTCGATCGGCTGATCCTCAACGCCAACGGCGATCCCGGGCGCTTTGCCGCCTATGGCCTGCCGGTCGTCGCCGACGTCGTCGCCGACCTCGGGGGCGGCTTTGCCGGGCCGCTGGCCGGCGTTCTGACCGGCCTCGACTGGGCCGCCGCCAACGTGCCGGAGGCGGCTTGGGTCGCAACGTTCGCAACCGATGCCCCGTTCGTGCCATTGGACCTGGTGGACCGCCTGTACGACGCGCTCGCCGCCGCCGCCAGCGGCGCCGACATGGCATGTGCCCACAGCGCCGGCCGCGACCATCCGGTCTTCGCGCTGTGGCCGGTCGCTCTGCGCGACGACCTGCGCCAGGCCGTCGTCACCGCGGGCGTGCGCAAGGTCGACGCCTGGACGGGACGCTATCGCCGGGTCGCGGCCGACTTCGCCGCTCAGCCGGTCGATCCGTTCTTCAATGCCAACCGGCCGGCCGACCTGGCCCGGGCCGCCGCCCTGCTCACCCACCGGAAGTAGGCGCTGGCGCCGCGCCGTGTCGAGAACATTCTGAGTTGACCGGTTTATGTACCATATGAGTTGACCGCTTCTGTTGCGGTTTCTGGCCCTGTGGGGAAGTGGTCGGTCGCGGAGCGGCTGTCCACTTGTCCACAGGGCGCCGGTCGGTCGCGTCGAAGCGGGTCACGCGGCCTCGCGGGTTTGGCTGTCGATCGGTTGGCCATCGGCGTGGTATCGCGCCAGACATCGCGGTCCATGGAAGACGGCCATTGTGCCGTCGGGGTATTCGTGGACGCGGACCCTGGCCTTGACGTAATGGCGGCGGTGGCGGCCGGCGGGGATCTGAAGTGCCAGGCGCTTGTAGCGCACCGTGTTGTCGTTTGAGACGGTGCGTTCCTCGTGGATGCACAGGATGTCGTCGAGCGCGCCGGTGAAGGGGACGAAGGCGGTGCCCTGGTCCTCGGCCGGGGTCGCGAAGCGGGCGTTGTGTTGTGGCAGGAAGACCTCCTTGAGGAAGCGGTTGGCCTCGACCATGTCGGTGATGCCGGCGAGCCTGAGTTCCTGGGGCAGGCGCTTCTGCAAGGTGCCGAACATGCGCTCCGAGCGCCCCCTTGCCTCGGGCGAGTAGGCCGGGATCAACTCGATGCCGAGCTGCGCCAGGGCGCGGCCGACCTGGGTCGGGGTGTCCTTGTCCACCTTGCCGCCGGCCTCGGGCGTGTTCCAGTAGTGGCTGGCGCGGTCGGCGTAGAGCGAGCAGAACAGGCCCTTGGCCCGGATCGCCTCGGACACCCCCTGGAAGCTCGACATGGTGCCCTCTTCGGCGACGAAGAAGGCCGAGTAGATATCGCAGGTCGCATCGTCCATGGTGACGATCAGGTCCCACCATCGACCGGGGACCCACTCGTGGCTCGAGCCGTCCTGGTGCAACATCATGCCGGGCAGGGCACGGCGCGGCCGCTTGCGCCGGTGCGCCCCACGCCTGGGCGCCGCGCGCCTGCGCCCATGGGCTTGCAAGCTCAGCCGCAGCCAGTTGTAGCTGCGCTTGAAGCCGTGATCGGCCACCAGCTTCTCGTGGAAGTGCTTGGCCGTGAAGTCCCAGTAGCGGGTGTCGAACAACTCCAGCACCCGCGCCACCTCGTCCACCGGCGCGCGCCGCGCCGAGAGGCGGCCCAGGCGGCGGTCGTAGAGACAGTCGGCTCCCTCCGCCTCGTAGCGGTCGCGCCAGCGCCGGAAGGTGCGCTCCGAGACACCCAGAACCTCCGCCGCCTCCGCCTGGCTCAAGCCACCCCGATGGGTGCGCCCGTAAACCTCCTCGAACTTCATCAATCTCAGTCCCTGTACCTGCTCCGTCCAACGCATCGCCTCCCTCCATGGCTTGGAGGCGTTCTAAAACCGGACAGATCATCTGGTACATAAACCGGACATATCGCGTGTTACCGACACGCTTGCACCGCGTTGTTGACTCATCGCACGAATCATTCTTAAATCACGCCCGTGCATAAGACTCTGAATTCTTTAGGGTTGTGTGCACGCATGGGAAGACGCTCGAAGGCTACGTGCTGGACACCAGCAGCCTGACGGCGGCCCGAGGGCAGGGAGGAGAAGACGGCGGAGCACGGCGGCTCGGAAGGACCGGCCCCGAGGGGTCCTGGACCACGAAGCTGAACCGGCACCGCTGAACAAGAAACCGCGCAAATGCACAGGTCCGATCAGGCTGGGGGGCACTGATCGGACCTCTTTTTTTGCCTAACCACCCGTTTTCCTTATATCTATCCCCGGGTCTTCCAGTTCTCGTCATCCTCGGCCTTGTCCACTGCTGTCCGGTTTAGATCGTGATGTGCGGTCGTAAGGTGTTGAGTCGAGCCGGATCGGGACACTTGGCCTGGAGCGAGGCTCGGAACGGCGGCATGACCAAAATCCACCGGCGAGTGGTAACTCTCCTCCTTCGAGTCATTCGCGGGCCTGACCCGCGAATCCAGGATGACAGCGACGCCGCGCTGGATTGCCGGGTCACGCCCGGCAATGACAACAAGAGAGGGCTTGGTTTCACGACGTGGCTGATCGATTTAATCGGACAGCAGTGGCACAAGGCCGAGGATGACGGTCGTGAGAAGGCCGCGGCTAACCGCTGCCCGCCGCCGTCTTTTCCACCCGCGCCGCGCAGAACTTGAACTCCGGGATCTTGCCGTAGGGGTCGAGCTGCGGGTTGGTCAGCAGGTTGGCGGCCGCCTCGGCGAAGCAGAACGGGATGAAAACCATGCCGGCCGGCACGTCGCGGTCGGCCCGCGCCGTCAGGACGATGGCGCCGCGCCGCGTCGCCACGCGCAGCCGCTCGCCCGGTGCCAGGCCCAGCCGGCCGAGCTCGCGCGGGTGCAGGCTGGCGATGGCCTCGGGCTCCAGCGCATCGAGCATGCCGGCGCGGCGGCTGATCGCCCCGGTGTGCCAGTGCTCCAGCATGCGGCCGGTGGACAGCACCATCGGATAGTCGTCGTCGGGCAGCTCGTCGGGCGGCAGCACCTCGGCCGGCACGAACTTGCCGCGGCCGCTGGCCGTCGGATAGCCGGCGCCGAACATGATCTCCTGGCCGGGCTGGTCCTCGGCGTCGCACGGGTAGGTGACGGACCCCTCGCGCTGCAGCCGCTCCCAGGAGATACCGGTGATCGACGGCATCGCCTGGCGCATCTCCTCGTAGACGGCGCCGACGCTTGCGTATGCCCAGGCGAGGCCAAGCCGCCGTGCGAGCTCCTGAATGATCCACCAGTCCTGGCGCGCGTCGTCCGGCGGTTCGAGCGCCTGGCGCGCCAGCTGCACCTGCCGGTTGGTGTTCGTGAACGAGCCGGTCTTCTCCGGAAACGCCGAGGCCGGCAGGATCACGTCGGCGTGGAACGCCGTCTCGGTCAGGAAGATCTCCTGCACCACCAGGTGCTCCAGGCTGGCCAGGCCGCCGCGCGCGTGGCGCTGATCGGGGTCCGACATCGCCGGGTTCTCGCCCATGATGTACATGCCGCGGATCTGGCCGGCGTTGGCGGCGTTGATGATCTCGACGACCGTCAGCCCCGGCTCGGAGACCAGGTCGGCGACGCCCCACAGCGCGGCCATGCGCGCCCGCGCGGCGGCATCGTCGACCGCCTGATAGTCCGGGTAGACCATCGGGATCAGCCCGGCGTCCGACGCCCCCTGAACGTTGTTCTGGCCGCGCAGCGGGTGCAGGCCGGTGCCGGGGCGGCCGACATGGCCGCACATCAGCGCCAGCGCGATCAGGCAGCGCGCGTTGTCGGTGCCGTGCACGTGCTGCGAGATGCCCATGCCCCAGAAGATGATCGAACGCTCGGCCGTCGCGTAGGTGCGCGCGACGGCGCGGATCGTCTCGGCATCGATGCCGCAGACCTCCGCCATCTCCTCCGGCGGGAACGCCGCGATCTTTTCCTTCAGCGCCTCGTAGTTCTCGGTGTAGCCGGCGATGTACTGGCTGTCGACCAGGTCCTCCTCGATGATCGTGTGCATCATGGCGTTCAACAGCGCGACGTCGCTGCCCGCCTTGAACTGCAGATCGTAAGTGGCGTGGCGCGACAGCCCCTGGCGCCGCGGATCGATGACGATCAGCGCCGCGCCGCGTACCGCCGCGTTCTTGATGAACGTCGCGGCGACCGGGTGGTTCTCGGTCGGCCGCGCGCCGATGACGATGATGCAGTCGGCCTCGGCCGCGGCCGTGAACGGCGCCGTTACGGCGCCCGAGCCGATGCCCTCCAGCAGCGCGGCGACGGAGCTGGCGTGGCACAGCCGTGTGCAGTGGTCGACGTTGTTGCTGCCGAAGCCGGTGCGCACCAGCTTCTGGAACAGATAGGCCTCCTCGTTCGAGCCCTTGGCCGAGCCGAAGCCGGCCAGCGCCGCGCCGCCATGGGTGTCGCGGACGCGCGCCAGCCCGGCGGCGGCACGGTTCAGCGCCTCCTCCCACGTCGCCTCGCGAAAGTGCGTCGCCGGGTTCGTCGGGTCGACCTCGTCGTCCCAGCGCTTGGGCACGCCGTCCTTGCGGATGAGCGGCCGCGTCAGGCGGTGTGGGTGATGGATGTAGTCGGAGCCGAAGCGCCCCTTGACGCAGAGCCGCTGCTCGTTGGCCGGGCCGGCACGGCCGTCGACCCTGATGATGCGGTCGTCCTTGATCTGGAACGTCAGCTGGCAGCCGACGCCGCAATAGGCGCACAGGCTGTCGACGGCGCGGTCGGCGGTGATATTGCCGACGCCGTCGGCATCCAGCATCGTCGCCGGCATCAGCGCACCGGTCGGGCAGGCCTGCACGCACTCGCCGCAGGCGACGCAGGTGCTGTCGCCCATCGGGTCGTCGAAGTCGAAGACGATCTTCGAATGAGCGCCGCGCCCGGCCATGCCGATGACGTCGTTGACCTGTACCTCGCGGCAGGCGCGGACGCACAGATTGCAGTGGATGCAGGCATCGAGGTTGACCCGCATCGCCGGATGGCTCGGATCGGGCGGTGGCGTCGCGCGCGCCGGGAAGCGGCTGGCGGTCACGCCGATCCGCTCGGCCCAGCCCCACAGGGCCGAACGCGTGTCGTGGGCGCCGGCCCGGGCCGGCTGGTCGGCGACCAGCAGCTCCATGACCATCTCGCGCGCCTTGCGCGCCCGCTCGGCCTCCGTGTCGACGACCATGCCGGCGGTCGGCTTGCGGATGCACGAGGCCGCCAGCACCCGTTCGCCCTCGACATCGACCATGCAGGCCCGGCAGTTGCCGTCGGGCCGATAGCCCGGCTCACCGCTGTGGCAGAGATGCGGGATGTCGATGCCCGCGCACGCCGCGACCTGCCAGATCGTCTCGTCCGGCTGTGCCGTCATGGCGCGGCCGTTCATGGTGAACTCGATCGGTGCCGTCATTCGAAAGCCGCCTCGTTCGGATGGCCGGCCAGTCTAGCGTGGCCCGTGCCGCCAGCCAATTCGCCCGGCCGATCATCCCGCGGCACGAGCACGCCGTTGGCCATGGCCGTGGCGCGTGCCGCCGGCGCATAACAGCCCATGGCGTTGGTCTGCCGCAGGAAGCCGAACTTGCCGTAGAAGCCCTCCTTGCCCGGCACGGCGGTGAGGAAGACCCGCTCGAACGGCAGCTCGGCCAGCAACGCTTCGAGGATCAGGCGGCCGACGCCGCGGCCCTGATGCTCCGGCGCGACGACCACATCAAAGACCGTGGCGTAGAAGACGCCGTCCGAGGTCGCCCGCGCGGCGCCGACCAGGACAGCGCCGCGGAACGCGAAGCAAGCGCGATAGCTGTTCTGGAAGGCGCGCTGCACCCTCTCGGGATCGCGGCGAAACAACGGCGCCCGCTCCATGATCCAGGCCAATTGCCGCCAATCGATGGCCGCATCGCTGAACGTCGTGGAAAAGGTCTGGTCCGCCATCGTTCGCCCTCCCGGGCAGGTCCGCAAGAAAAAACCGCCCCCGCGGGCGGTTTCGCTTGCGGGACGAACGAGGCCTTGCGGCCCTCAGCCCATGCTCCAACACCGACCCGCGCGGAATCCCAAATCCGCCGCCTGCACGGATCGTCGTCGGCTGAGCTTTGTTGGCCGCATGGACATGGCGTCTGTTTACGGTGGCCCCGCTGGCTCGTCAAGGCACCTGTCAGCGGACCTCCAGCAACTCGACGTCGAACATCAGCGTCGCGTTGGGCGGTATGACGCTGCCGGCTCCGCGCGAGCCGTAGGCGAGCGCCGGCGGGATGATCAGGGTGCGCTTGCCGCCCGGCTTCATCGACGCGACGCCTTCATCCCAGCCGGCGATGACCTGGCCGACGCCGATCAGGAACTGGAACGGCTGGCCGCGGTCGACGGAGCTGTCGAACTTCGCGCCGCGCTCGCCGTCCTCGTACAGCCAGCCCGTGTAGTGGACGACGACGCGCTGCCCGGTCTCGGGCCCGTCGCCGGCGCCGACCGCCTGGTCGACGATCTGCAGTCCGCTGGCGGTGGTTGTGGTTTGCTGGGCCATGGCGCTGCCGGACCATAACAAGAAGCCTGCTGCCGCGAGCGCCTGGAAGAATACTTTCGGTAGCGTCATTGCCGGGAATTCCGTCGCGTGTCCGGAGGACAGTCTAGGCCGAACACCCGTTCCGGCCCAATGAACTTGCCGTTAGAAGCCCCGCGCGGCGGCTATCGCGGCACGTCGTCGGGGAAGTACCTGAAGACGCTGTCGAGCGGGTTGGGGGCGGCCTGGCCGAGGCCGCAGATCGAGGCCTCGCGCATTGTTGCGCTGAGCTCTTCGAGGAGGGCCCGGTCCCACGGCCCTTGTCCCATCAGCCGCACGGCCTTCTCCGTGCCGACGCGGCACGGCGTACACTGGCCGCAGCTCTCGTCCTCGAAGAACCGCATCAGGTTACGCGCGACCTCGGCCATGTCGTCGGCCTCGGACAGCACGACGACGGCGCCGGAGCCGACGAAGCAGCCGTGCGCCTCCAGGGTCCCGAAAGCGAGCGGCAGGTTGGCCAGCGCCGCCGGCAGGATGCCGCCCGAGGCGCCGCCGGGCAGATAGCCCTTGAGCATGTGGCCCGCGGCCATGCCGCCGCAGTGCTCGTCGATCAGCTCGCGCGCGGTGATCCCGGCGGGCGTCACCTTGACGCCGGGCTCGCGCACCCGGCCCGAGACCGAGAGCGCCCGCAGCCCCTTGTGCCCGCGCCGGCCCTGATCGGCGAACCACGGCGCACCCTGCGCCAGGATCTGCGGCATCCAGTAGACGGTCTCGACGTTGTGCACCAGCGTCGGCCGGCCGAACAGGCCGACCTGCGCGACGTAGGGCGGACGGTAGCGGGGCAGGCCGCGCTTGCCCTCGATCGACTCGATCATCGCGCTTTCTTCGCCGCAGATATAGGCGCCGGCGCCGCGCCGCAGCTCGATCCGCGGCAAGTCGGCGATGCCGAGCCCATCCAGCGCGGCGATCGCGGTGGCCAGGATCTCGCGGGCCGCCGGATATTCGTCGCGCAGATATATGTAGATCTCGCCGGCGCCGACGCCCCAGGCGGCGATCAGCGCGCCCTCCAGGACCCGGTGCGGCTCGCGCTCCAGGAACAGGCGGTCCTTGAACGTTCCGGGCTCGCCCTCATCGGCGTTGAGGGCGAGGCTGCGCGGTGCCGGCTCGGCGCGCACGAAGCCCCACTTGGTCGCGGCCGGGAAGCCGGCCCCGCCCATGCCGCGCAGCCCGGCCGCGTCGAACGTCTCGATGACCTCGTCCACGGTGCGCTCGCCGCGCCGACAGGCTGCATAGACCGCGTAGCCGCCGGCCTTGCGGTAACCCGCGAAGTCGGTGTGCTCCGGGATCACCGGCGCGCGGCCGCCGTCGCCGATTGCGGCCGCCACCGCCGCTACCGTCGCGTTATCGACGTGCCGGTGGCCGACCTCGGCGGTCGGCGCCGCATCGCACCGCCCCATGCACGGCGCGCGCACGACCCGCACGTCGGCGCCGACGGCGGCGGGCAACGCCGCCAACAGCGCCTCGCCGCCGGCCATGGCGCAGCTCAGGCTATCGCAGACCCGCACGGTCAGTGCCGGCGGCCGGTTGCCCGCGGCCTTCACGACGTCGAAATGGGCATAGAACGTGGCGACCTCGTAGACCTCGGCGAGCGGCAGCCGCATCATCTCGGCGAGCGCCGCGAGGTGATCCGCGTCGAGCGCCTGATAGCGGTCCTGGATCAGGTGCAGGTATTCGATCAGCAGGTCGCGTTGCGGCCGGCTGTCACCCAACAGCGCGCCGACCGCGGCCAACGCCTCGGGCGTCGCCGCGCGCCCCCTGGCAACATGGGTTGCCCGGCGCCGCCCCGACCCCGGATGGTGGAAGGCGTGGACGGTCGGCTTGGCGTCGGCCATCTAGCGCCCGTGCGCGCCGCTAGCCGTCATCGGCGACGATCTCTAGGCCGATCCGGCGCACGTCCACCAGCTGTTTGCCGACATGCTCGAAGTTGACCGTGACACGGTTGCCGATGGCCGATTGCACCTGCCCCAGGCCCCAGTCGGGCTGCCCCGGATGCCGGACCAGGACGCCCGGCGCGTAATCGGTCGCCATCGCCAAACACGCCTCGACTGTTAGTCGCTTCGGCATTAGAAGTTTCGGCCCCGTCGAGGTCAACCTTTTGCTCGCCGCGCCGGCAGCGACTCGTTCCCCATCGACCCAATGAGCCCGAGGAGGACTGACAATGGAATCCGGAATCCCAGTGCGCGTGTTCGAGCTGCTGATCTTGTAGCGCACCCGGTTCCTTGGACACAAGTTTGTCTCACGCGGCGGGCCTGATTGAGATCGCGGCGTGCCACGCCTGACGAGCTTGAGCGGGGCTCAGGTAGCCGTTCTTTTCGACGATCCACTGGGCATTGTAGAGTTCGACGAAGTCGCGGACGGCGTCCCGCAGCTCCGCGATGTTGCGGTAGATGCGACCATGGATGATCTGTTCCTTTAGCGTGCGATTGAACCGCTCGGCGACGCCGTTGGTCTGGGGCTCGGCGACGAAGGCGTAGGACGGCTGGATGCCCCAGAACTTGATCTGGTTGGTGAAGTGGTCCGACAGATACTGGGAGCCGTGATCCATCCGCAAGGCCAGCCCCCGAGCCGCGCCGGCCGCGGTCGAGCCATACAGCCCGGCAAGCCCCATGGAGATCGGCTGCAGGGCGGCGAAGCGGTCGCCGCGCTTGCAGACATGCCAGCCGACACACTCGGCGTTCCAATGCTCGACGGCGGTGAAGATCCAGCCCCAGCCGTCGTCCACCGTGAACACCCGAACGCCATCGGTGCCCCACATGAGGTTCGGGGCATGAGTGATGATCTCACCGTCATGGGGATTGCCGCCACGGCGGCGGCAGCGATGGGGCGAGAGCAGATTGTTCTCGCGCATCAGGCGGAGCACCCGCTTGCGGGCAACCCGGATGTCGCGACAGACCCGAAGCCGAGCCCAGACCTTGCGGTAGCCCTCGCCCTCCCAGGGCGATGCCTCCAGGTCGGCTTCGATCGCCACCAGCAGCGCCTGGTCCGAGATCGCGGGCTTCGGTCCCCGACGCTTTGCCGGCGGCTGCTCGGCGTGCTGGCCGGAGGTCATGGCGTAGAACGAGGAGCGGGCCATGCCCCAGGCGGCGCAGACCCGCCGCAGGCCGTAGGCCAGACCCGTGCCGGGCGAGGTGGCGGCACTCATCGCCGCGACCTCCGCCGCCCCAAAGGGCCGAAGGTCTCCGTCTTGGCCTCCAGCAGTTCCACCTGCATGGTCAACTCTCCGATCCGCTTCATGGCGCTATCCAGTTCCGCCTGCACCGGATCGCCCTTGCGTTGCTTGAGCGAGGCGTCGATCCCGCCGATCGCTTTCTCACGCCACTGCTCGAGCCGGAAGATCTCTACGCCCAACTGGCGCGACAGAAGTTGCACCGGCTCGTCACGCAAAAGCCGCAGAACGACCTCACGCTTGCGCGCCACCGTCCATCGCTGGCCAAGTCCCAGCGGGCCTGCCGGCAAAGCCTGGCCTGGGGAAAACGTGGACGAGCCAAGCTCGCCCGCATTTACCACAGGCCCATCAACAGCAACTTTCTTCTCAAAATTATCGGTCATGTTCCGGTCCTCCTTGGACACTTCGATTAAGCCAATTCTGTGTCCAAGGAAATCGGGTCCGACTCAGGACCAAGGGTTGCCTGTCACGCAAGACGGCGATGGCCATGGTCTTCAAGCTTTGCCAGGGGGCCAGCAAGAAATGGCGGAGGCTCAATGGATCAGATCAGTTCGCCGAGATCATTCGAGGCGTCAAATTCGTGAATGGAGAACGCCAGGATCGCGCCGCCGCATGACAAACCCATACACAACTTTTGACAATAGCTCCTCGTCACCGGCACCCCGTCACTGGACTCTGGAACGCATCTACAGCCCCCGTACCCACAAAACACGTCGCTCAAACGCGCAGCCTTACACTAAATCTAGTCGTTTATGGATGGGCACTAGACTAGTGGTTCGATGCTGACGGATGGGGACCCATCCGTCAGCTGAATCGAACCACCCCGCCTATTGATTCTGTGGGCTGATTCACCTAACGCTTGAGGTACCCAAGCGTTAGGATCAGACCACTAGGCCCGCGGTCGCCCTCGCGCGGGGCGCTGGCTATACTGCCCGGCCGTTTCAGCAATTCCCGACGCAGGATCCCACGTGGCCGAGACACAACCGACCGAGCCGGCGGTTCCGCCGATCGCCTTCGTCGCCGGCGAGGGCGAAGCAGCCGCGGCGGCACTGGCGGAGCTGACGGCCCGCTATCCCAACGCGCCGGTCAACGAGGCGCGCTATGTCGTGGCCCTCGGCGGCGACGGCTTGATGCTGCAGACGCTGCGCGGCCTGTTGCAGCAGGACGTGCGCATCTTCGGCATGAACTGCGGCTCCGTCGGCTTCCTGATGAACGAATACGGCGCCGACAACCTGCCGCGCCGGCTGGCAGACGCGGCGATTGTCGACTTGCATCCACTGGTCATGGAGGCGCGCACGACGGCCGGCACGGTCGAGCGGGCGCGGGCGATCAACGAGGTGTCGCTGCTGCGCCAGACCTATCAGGCGGCCAAGCTAACGATCAGCGTCGACGGCGTGACCCGCATGGACGAGCTGTTCTGTGATGGCGTCATGGTCGCGACGCCGGCCGGCAGCACGGCGTACAACCTGTCGGCCGATGGCCCGATCATCCCGCTTGGCGCCGGCATCCTGGCGCTGACGCCGATCAGCGCGTTCCGGCCACGGCGCTGGCGCGGCGCCCTGCTGCCGCACACGGCGGCCGTCACGTTCAAGGTGCTCGAGGCCGACAAGCGGCCGGTCAGCGCCGTGGCCGACAACACCGAGGTGCGCGACGTCCTGGAAGTCACTGTGCGCGAGGACCGGGAGACGACGTTGAAACTGTTGTTCGATCCCGAGCACAATCTCGAGGAACGCGTCCTCAAGGAACAGTTCGCGTACTAACACGACAACCAAGAGGGAACCGACCAGCACTATGCCGACGACCGTGATCTTCGATTTTGGGGGCGTTCTGATCGACTGGGACCCCCGATACCTCTACCGCCAGCTGTTCGACGACAACGCCGAAATGGAGGCGTTCCTCGCGGTCGTGTGCACACCTGAATGGAACGAGCACCAGGACGCCGGGCGCCCGGCGGCCGAGGCGATCGCCGAGCGCACGGCCCTGTTCCCCCAACATGGCGCACTCAGCGAGGCCTATTTCGCGCGATTCGCGGAGATGATGAGCGGCGCCCACGACGGCACCGTCGCGATCCTGGATGAGCTGCGCCGCGGCGGCGTACCGCTGTACGGGCTGACGAACTGGTCGGCCGATACGTTCCCCCACGCGACGGCGCGCTTCGACTTCCTCGGCTGGTTCGACGGCATCCTCGTCTCGGGCCAGGAGGGCATGAAGAAACCCGAGCCGAGGATCTTTCACCTGCTGCTCGAACGCTATGAGATCGATGCGGCGGACGGAGTCTTCATCGACGATAGCCGCGAGAACGTCGCGGCGGCAGCGGCGGTCGGCCTGCGCGCGCTGCACTTCACCGACCCGGCAACGTTGCGCGCCGATCTGCAAAAACTCGGGTTCCTGAACAGCCGTGACGAATGATCGAGGCAACGGAACAAACGCCGGAGACGGCGGCGGGCGAGGCCGCACCGGCCGCCGACGGCTATCCCGTCGACCTCACACCGCCGGACATCGACCGCTACCGTGAAGGCAATACCGGCGTGCCCTACGTCACGAGCTGGCAGGCGGGCGCGGACGGGCCGCACGTCATGCTGACGGCGGTCGTGCATGGCAACGAGCTGTGCGGCGCGATCGTCCTGGATGAGCTGTTGCGCCTGCGCCCCGTGCCCAAGCGTGGCCGGCTGACGCTCGCCTTCGTCAACGTTGCCGCGTATCAGAGCTTCGAGCCCGGCAGCCCGACATCCTCACGCTTTGTCGACGAGGACTTCAACCGGCTGTGGTCGGCGGCGATCCTGGACGGGCCGCGGGACAGCGTCGAGCTGCGCCGGGCGCGTGCGCTCAGGCCGGTCATCGACACGGTCGACGTCCTGTTGGACATTCATTCAATGCAGCATCAGACGGCGCCGCTGATGATGGCCGGGCCGCTGGCCAAGGGGCGGCAGCTGGCCGAAGCCGTCGGCTGGCCCGAGCTGGTCGTCACCGACGCCGGCCACGCAGCCGGGCAGCGCCTGCGCGACTATGCCGCCTTTGCCGACTCCGACAGCGCCAGGAATGCGTTGCTCGTCGAGTGTGGCCAGCATTGGCAGCGGGCCAGCGCCGACGTGGCCCGCGAGAGCGTGGCGCGGTTCCTGGCGCACCTCGACGTCATCGAGCCAACGGACTGGCCGGGGCGGCCGCTGGTGCCGGCGCCGGCGCGTCAGCGCTTCATCGAGGTCACCGACGTCGTCACGATCGAGACGGACGCGTTTCGCTTCGTCGGCGACGTCCGCGGGCTGGAGGTGATCGCCGACGCCGGCACGGTCATCGCCCATGACGGCGAGGCGCCGGTGCACACGCCCTATGACGGCTGCGTGCTGATCATGCCGTCGCGCCGCCTGATCAAGGGCCAGACCGCGGTGCGCCTGGGGCGCTTCGCCGACGCCGCGGCCGCCAGTGCCGACTGAGCCCGGGCCGACTGAGCCCGGGCCGACTGAGCCCGGGCCGGCTGAGCCCGGGCCGACCGAGCGCGCGCCGACCGCCGGCGAACTCGCCACCGCGCGCTCGGCGCCGGTACCGCCGCTGGTCACGCGCATCAAGCGACGTGACCTGCCGGGCTTTGTTCGGGCGCTGGCGATCGGCGCGGTTGGCGGCGGCATCTTCGCCCTGCTGGACCTGCCGCTGGCGTGGATGATGGGCGCGATGATCGCCAACGCAATCGCCGCGTTCTCCGGCGGCGAGCTGCGCATGGACGTGCGGCTGCGTGCCTTCATGATCGTCGTCCTCGGCATCATGCTCGGCAGCGCCTTTTCGCCGGAGATTCTCGGCCGCATGGCGCAGTGGTGGATCACCCTCGTGGCGCTGGTGGTCTATGTCGGCGCGACCGGCGCGGTCGCGTTTGGGTTCTTTCGCGCCGTCGGTGGTCACGATCCGCGCACCGCGTATTTCGCCGGCGTGCCGGGCGGGCTGAACGAGATGATCCTGCTGGGCGGTGCCATGGGCGGCGACGACCGAGCGATCAGCCTGACCCATTCGACGCGGATCTTCCTGGTCGTCATGACCATACCGTTCCTGTTCCGGGCCCTGGCCGAGGGGGCTCCCGTCGCGCGCGCCGCCGCCGGCGGCGCCTCGATCGCGCCGATCGACATCGTGCTGCTGGCCGCCAGCGCCGTTGCCGGCATCTTCCTGGCGCGCCTCGTCCGGCTGCCGGCGCCGGCCCTGACGGGGGCGATGATCGGCAGCGCCGCCGTGCACCTGGCCGG
The DNA here is from genome assembly GCA_965261585.1 of Alphaproteobacteria bacterium. Lineage (GTDB taxonomy): Bacteria > Pseudomonadota > Alphaproteobacteria > UBA6615 > UBA6615 > CBDHDN01. Next base: position 1,204 of record CBDHDN010000013.1, on the reverse strand, counting down.
CCTGACCGAAGCGGCGCCGCCGCGCGAGGTCGTCGCCGCGGCGCAGCTCATCATCGGCACGTCGATCGGCATCCGCTTCTCCGGTGTCCGATTTCGCACGATCGCCCGGTCGCTGGGACACGCAGCGATCGCGACGATCGTGATGATGGCGATCTCGGCGATCTTCGCCGCCGGCCTGATGCCGCTCACCGGCCTGCCGTTCCAGCCGCTACTGCTCGCCTTCTCACCGGGCGGGCTGGCGGAGATGAGCCTCGTCGCCCTGGCGCTCAACGTCGACACCGCGTTCGTCGCGACACACCACATCGCTCGTATCGCCATCATCGTCACGGCGGCGCCTGTCGTCTTCCGGCTGCTGGAGCGGCGCGGCGCCATGGGCACGCCGCCGCCGCAGGCGGGCCCGCGCCGACATCGCTGAGCGCCATGGCCCCTGACTGCCAGGGCGCCGGTTCCGCGCGGCCGCGAAACGCACTAGAGTTCCGTCCGCGCGCCAACAGGGAGGCCCCAAGACATGATCGTTGAGCAAGTCTGGACCGGTAACGCCTATCGCAATTTCAACTATCTGATCGTCTGTCCGGAAAGCGGCGAGGCGATGGCGATCGATCCGCTGGACCACGAGAAGTGCCTGGCCGCGGCCAAAAAGAACCGCTGGGACATCACGCTGGTGCTGAACACGCACGAGCATGGCGATCACACTGGCGGCAATGCCGCGGTGATCTTGGCGACCGGCGCGCGGCTGCTGGCCCACGCCAACGCCAAGGACAAGATCCCCGGGATCGACCGGGGCCTCGCCGCCGGCGACGTGATCCAGGTCGGCCGCTCGGTGACGCTGGAGGCGCTCGACACGCCCGGGCATACGATGAGCCATGTCTGCCTGCTGTCGCGAACCGACCAACCGGCCCTGTTCTGCGGCGACACCCTGTTCAACGCCGGCGCCGGCAACTGCCATTCCGGCGGCCATCCGCGCGAGCTCTATCAGACTTTCGCGACGCAGCTGGCCAAGCTGCCCGACGACACGCTGGTCTATCCGGGCCACGACTACATCGCCAACAATCTGACGTTCACGCTGGACCGCGAACCCGACAATGCGCGGGCGGCCGAGCTGTTGGGAACGGTCGAGGATCAGGACCCGAACGCGCCACTGGTCTCGACGCTGGGCATGGAAAAGGAGATCAACACGTTCTTTCGCCTGCACAACCCCACGGTG
>CBDHDN010000012.1:0-114525 GCA_965261585.1 Alphaproteobacteria bacterium | reverse complement strand
CCTCCGCCTCCTGGCTCAACGCCGTCCGAGGGCTTCTTCTCTGTCCTCACGCGCCGGCGGCTCAAGCGCGGCACCTTCCACTCGATAGTCGACCTCCAGGCCGCCATCAACCGCTACATTGACGAGCACAACAATGATCCCAAGCCCTTCGTCTGGACCAAATCCGCAGACACCATCCTCGCCAAACTTCACCGCCTGCCTGTACCTTCTGTCTGAGTCAGTGCACTAGCGCTCACTATCGCAGAAGCGTGCGTCGGCCCCCAGCCTTCGGCAAGCTCCCCTTCGGCAGGCTCAGGGGTTAGGCCCTCATCCCCGGATTTAATCCGGGGTTGTCGAAGTATGCGGGCCGGGGCTCGGCGAATCAGCCTCCCATGAAAGTTGGCACCAGCGCTCGTCTTGCGGGAAGACAGGGCCGCGACACCGTAGCGAATGCGGCGAACTGCCGGGCGTGACCCGGATGCGGACATTCTCCCCATGCCATCTTCAGCGCTGTACACAAAACGGTATTGTTTCTCAGCAATATTGTCAGACGTGTCGCTCACCCAATTGGAGCGGGCGACCCTATATGAAAACCAGCGCTGAACCAACAATGGCAATGAACAGGTCATTTACCAAAGAGTGGCGCCGGATGGCAGGCTGGCTTTTGCTGTAATTCACCGGCCTGTCGCTGAGCGGTTGCAAAGTGGCACACATGGCTCTTCCCCTGGACTTGCCGAGAGAATCCAGTGAACTGACTGTTGAGGGGCGGCAACTTTTGATATTTCGTGACTCATTTCACTTCGGGGTCTACCACGTCACCGATATTCACCGGGGGTGGGCCAGAGGGGAGGGATACTCGATATCATATAGCGCTTCTGAATATAGTAGTTCTGAAGCAAAGCAAAAATACGAGTTCTCAGTCGATGTATCAGATCGGGCGACCTGGGAAGTGCAATGCGCCACAGGGGGCGAATGGAGTCGATTAGAAACACAAGCTTTCTTCGGAGGAGGACTCACTATAGAGTTCTCATCCAATCAGCAACTGGTTTGCACCCTGAAGCAAGAAGGCAGTGAGAAGCTCTCAAAGCTTGTCATGGCGCAGTCCGCTTCGGCTAATGAGACGGCACTACAAGGCATCATGACAGAAGGCGCTATTCGAATCGACATATCAGCGACACATAGGCTTGACACGACTCCCCTGCAAGTGAGTACCCCGACCGGCTATATTTTCTATATCGATGGTCGCCCTGTGGGAGCGGTAGAGGTTATCAACAAGGGCACTGTTTGGCTTAACAACTCGGTGACGCCTGAGACCCGCTCAGCTCTTGTGGCCGCATCGGCTGTTCTGCTCCTGTACCAAGACATAAGAAAAACGTCCCAATGAAACGGGGTCAGGCAAGCGTTATTGCGTTTTGCGCCGCCGCTCAAACGTGAACAACCAAATTAATAGGTCGTGGCGCCCCAGCCCCACCGCTGATCCAACTCTCGTTCGTGAGTACACGACCTAGAGCGGCCACACGATCAGGATCATCGGCGTGGCGACGGCGACGATCAGTATTTCCAGCGGCAGGCCCATGCGCCAGTAGTCGCCGAAGCGATAGGCGCCGGGCCCCATGATCAGGGCGTTGTTCTGATGGCCGATCGGCGTCAGGAAGGCGCTCGACGCGACGATTGCGACGGCCATCAGGAACGCATCGGGGTTGACGCCCAGGCGCTGGGCGAGGCCGAACGCGATCGGCGCCATGACGACGGCCGTCGCCGCGTTGTTGAGGATGTCGGAGACGGTCATGGTCACGACCAGCAGCAGGACCAGGACGGTGACCGGCGACAGCCCCGCCGTGAGCCATAGGACGCCTCGGTGATCAGCGTCGTCGCGCCGGTCGTCTCGAGCGCGCCACCGACCGGGATCAGCGCCCCCAGCAGCACGATGACGGGCCAGTCGACGGCCTCGTAGAGCTCTCGCAGCGGGACGATGTTCGCGATCACCATCAACAGGACCGCGGCGCCCAGCGCGATCGGCACGCCCCGGATGCCGACCGACGCCAGCACGATCGCCGCCGCGAAGATCGCGATCGACAGGGCCGGCGTGGCCGGCCGGCCCAGGCGGATCGCCCGGCGGCGCAGCGGCAGGCACCCCAGGTTGGCGATCGCCTGGGCGACCAGCTCGGCATCGCCGTGCAGCAGCAGCACGTCGCCGACCCGGCAGCGAAAGCGCCCCAGCCGCTCCCGATGGGGCGTCCCCTGGCGCGATACGGCGAGGATGTTGACGGCGAAGCTGCGGCGCAGCCGCAGGGATTCGAGCGTCCGGCCGATCAGCCGCGCCCCGGGTGCGACGACGGCCTCCACGAGCTCGGCCTCCGCGTCTCCGGTCAGGATCTCGCGCCCCCTGGCATCGCTCAATTCCTGGCCGAGCGCGGCGACGAGGCCGTCGAGGTTCTGTGGGCTCGCTTCGATCATCAGCACGTCGTCAGCGCGGACCCGCAGGCGGCCCGGCGGGACGGTCCGGCGGCGCTGTCGGATCACGCCGACGATGCGGGCGTCGATGTCCTTCGTCTCGATTTCCAGTTCACGCGCCGTCTTACCGACCGCCTTGCTGTCCTCGGGCACCCGTGCCTCGGCCAGGTAGGTGTCGATGTCGAACAGATCGTCCGCCGCGATCTCGGCCGCGCCGCGCCGCGCCGCGGGATCAGACGCCAGCCGACGAGCGCGACGAAGGCGACGCCGGCCACGGCGAGCACCAGCCCGACCGGTGCAAAGTCGAACATCGCGAAAGGGCGCTCGGCGACCTGGTCCCGATAGGCGGCGACGATGATGTTCGGCGGCGTGCCGATCAGCGTCACCAGCCCGCCCAGGATGCAGCCGAACGACAGCGGCATCAGCAGCAGGCCAACAGGGCGCTTGGCGCTGCGCGCCGTCTGCATGATCACCGGCATCAACAGGCCCAACGTACCGACGTTGTTCATGAACGACGACAGCGCCGCGCCCAGGCCGGAGCCCGCGGCGATGTGGGTCGCGGTGTCGCGTGCCGCCGGCTCCAGCACACGCGCGATGAGGTCGGTGGCACCGGACAGCACGAGCGCCCGGCTGAGGATCAGCACGAGGGCGACCGTGATCGTCGCCGGGTGGCTGAAGCCGGAGAACGCCAGCGGTGCCGGCACCAGGCCCGCGAGGACCGCCGCCAGCAGCGCCGCGAAGGCGACGACGTCGTAGCGCCAGCGGCCCCAGACCAGCAGGCCGAATAGCCCGGCCAGGATGGCCATGATCGTGATTTGGGGAATCGTCATCGCCGGCAATCACCGTCGGAGGTTGCAACGCCGTCACCGCGACTCGCCAGAGCAGGTGGTGGACGCCCGCGAACCCTAGCAAGTCCGTCGGCGGCCTGTCTGCGGCCGGCCTGCGGCGCGCGCCTCGGCCTTGGCGCCGCCCGCGATTTGAGCGGGATCAATGCGGCTTCGCCGAGGACCGGGAAACAGTACGCCAGCCTCGAGGTCGAGGCAGAGATCGAAGAGGAGAAGACGATGCGTAGATCCCTGTTGCCGTCGCTGTGGGGAGGCGGGCACGTGGCGCGGGTGGATGATCCGTTCTTTTCGCTGCAGCGCGAGATCGACCGGGTATTCAACCGCTTCACCACCGATTTCCAGCTGCCGAAGGTTGGCGGTATCGAACGCTTTCTCGAACCCGTCGTGGACGTCAGCGAGACCGATCATGACGCGCAGATCGCCGTCGAGCTGCCCGGCGTCGACGAGAAGGATGTCGACGTCACGCTGGCGGACAGCATGCTGACGATCAAGGGCGAGAAAACGGGCGGAGAAGGAGGACAAGGGCAAGGACTATCGCGTTGTCGAGCGCTCTACGGGGCGTTCGAGCGGGTGATTCCCGTGCCCTATGAGATCGACCCCGACGCCGTCGACGCCAAGTTCGCCAAGGGCGTGCTGACGGTCATCCTGCCGAAGCCGCCGGAAGCGAAGGCGAAGCAGAAGAGGATCGAGATCAGGCACCATTGACGACGCGGGTCCGCGGGCGGTCCAGCACGGGTTTCGTCGACCGCCCGCAGACCGCGGCTGAAGCACGCCGGCCCGCACGCCTGGCGCTGGTCTAGGGACGCGCGAAGCTTGCATTTGGCCGTCGGTCTGCCCAAGTGGCCGCACAACGGACCAATGGCGATACGCCCTGTCCAGGCACCGCCCGCGCCGGGGGATCGCCGACGAAGAGGTAACATCCCATGCCCGTCGAACAGTTCGATATCGAGGTCAGCAACGACTGCGTCGCCCGCGTCGTCACCCAAGGCGAACGCTATGTCCTCTATGCCATTCATCCCGCGCTGCGGCCCTTCGACGGCGACCCTTTCGACAGCCTCGCCGAGGCCCGCGAGGCGGCGCTGGGGGCCTTGGATGCCGATGCCAGTGAGCCCTTGGAGGGGGCCTGAAGCGCCAATGAAAGTCCTTGCCGACGACGCCTCGACGTACACGCTGCTGTGTGACTGTGGCCGCCGCTTCCGGGCCCGTCACCCCGTGCTCACCTTCGAATGCCCGGCCTGCGGCAGCGCCGCCTTTGCGGCGGATCTGCTGGCGGATTGGCTGCTGGGCGCCACCGACAAGCCACCGCCGATGCTTGAATCGGCGTAGGCGCCCGCGCCCGCAGGACTCCACGACGACGAGCAATCCCGCCAGTGGTTCGATGCTGACGGATGGTTCCCATCCGTCGGCGGAATCGAACCACCCCGTTTGTTGATTCTGTGGGCTGATTCACCTGACGCTTGGGGGACCAAGCGCTAGGATCAGACCACTAGGCTACCGAGACCGCGCCGTCGCTGGCGCTTCGGATCCATCCTCCCGAACGCTCCGGCCAATGAGCCCCTATCTGTCAATCGGCGCCGTGATTGCGAGCGTCGCGCTGCTGCAGATCGCGAACGGCATTCTGATCGCGCTAGAGCGGGTCCGGCATAGACAGAATCAAAAAGGGGATTCCCAAGGGTCGCAAAAAGTGATTCAAGCTATGAGCTGGGTTAAAGGAGGCCAGCCATGGATGACACGACCTTATTCGGAAGATCTTCGTGAACGAGTTGTTCGAGTTGTTGAATCGGGGACCTCTCGCAATGCGGCGGCGAAGCAATTTGATGTGAGCATCAGCTTTGTTGTGAAGCTGATGCAGCGTTGGAAGCAGCGGGGCACGATCAAAGCCGACAAATACGGTGGCTGGAAGAAATCGAAACTGGCTCCCCATGGCGATCGCATTCGGGCTCTGGTGATGGAGAATTGCGACATCACCATTGACGAGCTTTGCGTCTTGCTGGCCGCCGAGGGGATCGAGGCGAAGCGCTCGACGCTTGGCGACTTTCTTCTGGCTCAGGGGCTGAGTCGCAAAAAAAGACAGCCCACGCCGCCGAGCAGGAGCGCCCTGACGTCGCGGCGGCGCGAGCCACTTGGCGCAACGAGCAACCTGGGCTGATTGCCGAACGGCTGGTCTTTCTCGACGAGACCTGGGCGCGGACGAACATGGCCCGGCGTTATGGCCGGGCACCGCGCGGCGAACGGGTGGTGGCGGCCATTCCCCATGGCCACTGGAAGACAACCACGTTCATTGCCGCCCTGCGTCACGACCGGATCACCGCGCCCTGCGTTTTCGATGGCCCGATCAACGGCGCAAGCTTCCTTGCCTGGGTCCAGCAAGCCTTGGTCCCGACCCTGTCCGCGGGCGACATCGTCATCATGGACAACCTCTCCTCCCACAAGGTCGCCGGCGTACACGAGGCCATTGAGGCGGTCGGCGCAACCCCGCTCTACCTGCCGCCCTACAGCCCCGATCTCAATCCCATCGAACAGGTCTTCGCCAAGCTCAAAGCCATTCTCCGCAAGGTCGGCGCCAGAACCGTCGATGACCTCTGGCGGGCAATTGGAAACGCCCTCGATGAATTCTCTCCAACCGAATGCAGAAACTACCTCGTCAATGCAGGATATTCCGTCTAAACCGGATGTGCTCTAGTGCCGCTCGTCCTATGGGGCGGCTTCGGGCTCTCGATCTATGCGGTCTGTGTCGCCCACGCGACGGACGTGCTGGACGATCCGACACGGATCATCCCGACCACGTCGACGCTGCTGCTGCTGCTGCTGCTGCTGCTGCTGCTGCTGTGGGCGCTTGGCTCGGCCGTCGGCCCGTTCGTCGCCAGCCTGGTCATGCAATTCGTCGGTGCCGGCGGGCTGTTCGCCTACGCCGGCATCTGCGCCATGGGCTGCGCGGCGTTCGTCGGTCACCGTCTCGTCCTGCGCGCCCGGCCGCCGGAGGAGGAGCGCAAGCCGTTCGTCAACATGCCGGCCAGCAGCCCGGCGATCCCACAGATGGACCCGCGCAGCCACGGCTAGCGTCCCCGCGAGGGAGCGCCACCGCCACCCGCCGCCCACGAAGTACTAGTCGGGCCTCTTGCGGCCCGTCACCATGGCGCGGACCAGGTTCTCGCGATGCACGATGCTGGCGAGCGCTACGCCGCCAATATGCAGGATGACCAGGGGCAGCATCACGTTGGCGAGCGCTTCGTGCAGCTCCTCCCAGAACTCTTCGCCTGCGCGTGTTCGGCCCTCGTCCTCTTCGTGCTCGTCGTCGTCCGCTTCTTCTCCGCTCGCAGACTGTGACGGCGGCGAGGCTGTTGCGGCATAGAGCGCCGTCAGCGGCCCGGCGTTCTCGTCGACCGCATAGAGTGCCAGGCCGGTCCAAACGGTACCCGCCAGCCCGATCAGGAGCGCGACGATCATTGCGCCACCGGCCGGGGTGTGGCCGACATATCGCCGCGCCCGCAACCGCAGCAGGTCGGCGACGTAGGTCAGGGTTTTCACGGGCCCATAGATGAAAGCGGTGAAGCGGGCGTGCCTCGTGCCAACGAGACCCCACAGGACCCGCAGGACGACTAGTACCGGCTATCGCTGGCGGCGGAGTCGTGATTCAAAGGATGGATGAACATCCAGGACGCGACTCCGATCATATTGACGGAGGAGGAGCGGGCGGTGCTTGAGAGCATGGTCCGATCTCCGAAGACGGAACAGGGCGTGAGCGAGCGCGCCCGCATGGTGTTGTTGGCGGCGGACGGCCGCTCGACGCGCTCCATTGCGGCGGCGCTTGGCACCTGGCCGGGGCGGGTCAGCCGCTGGCGCACGCGCTTCGCGGCGGAACGGCTGGCCGGGCTGTCGGATCGAGCGCGGCCGGGGGCGACGCCGATCTACACGGCCGAGACGGGCCGGCGCATCCTGGCGCAGTTGGACGAGCCGCCGCCCGCCGGCTTCGCTCGCTGGACGGCGCCACTGCTGGCCCGGGCGCTGGGCGATGTGTCGGACCAGTACATCTGGCGCTTCCTGCGCCGGCAAAAGATCGACCTGGCCGGCCGTAAATCCTGGTGCCAGAGCAACGATCCCGAGTTCGTCCCCAAGGCGGCCGAGATCGTCGGCCTCTACTTGCACCCGCCGGAGGACGCCATCGTGCTGGCGGTCGACGAGAAGCCGCACATCCAGGCGCTGGAGCGCGCCCAGGGCTATCTGAAGCTGCCGAACGGGCGCGCCCTGATCGGCCATGGCCACACCTATAAGCGACACGGCACGACGACGCTGTTTGCCGCTCTCAACGTCGCCAGCGGCGAGGTTCAGGCCGGACACTACGAACGGCGGCGCCGCCGTGAGTTCCTCGACTTCATGAACCGCTTGGTGGCCGCCTATCCCGACCGCGAGATCCATGTCGTTCTCGACAACCTGAACACCCACAAGCCCAAGCGCGACCGCTGGCTCAAGGCGCATCCCCATGTCCACTTCCACTTCACGCCCAACTACGCCAGCTGGCTCAACCAGATCGAGATCTGGTTCTCGATCCTCAGCCGCGCCGCCCTGCACGGCGCCAGCTTCACTTCGCCCCGACAACTCAGGGACGCCATCGATGCCTTCATCCACGCCCACAACAAGACCGCCAAGCCTTTCCGTTGGGTCAGCACCAACATCCATCAGAAGAGGCTCAAACCACGTCATCGCGATTTGTGATTCCCGGTACTAGTTCAGCGTTTCCGAGGATCGAATCATATCAGGCGGCCTCGTTTAGTTTGTAGGACCAGGTGTGGACGACGGGATGTCGGTTGATGTCGTCGATGGCGGCGATGATGCGGTCCTTGAGTTCCTGCTTGGAGGCGACGCGGATGTGCCGGAGCACCGAGCGAGCGAGCTTGGAGAAGAAGCCCTCGATGAGGTTGAGCCAGGAGCCGTGCTTGGGAGTGAAGACGAAACTGAAGCAGCCCTCTCGCTGGTCGGCGAGCCAGCCTCGGGTTTCCTTGGAGATATGCGCGGAGTGATTGTCGAGGATCAGCGTGATCGCGGTGCTCGGTGGATAGGCCGCGTCGAGGTGTTTGAGAAACGCGACGAACTCGCGCGAGCGATGGCGATCCTCGACGCTGGCGTGAACCTTGCCGGTCAGCAGATCGATGCCGGCGAGCAGGCTGATCGTACCGTGGCGGACATATTCGTGATCACGCCCGAAGCCGGCATGGCGACCGGGCGCCGGCGGCAGGTCGGGCGCCGTCGTCCCGATCGCCTGCATGCCCGGCTTCTCGTCGTAGGAGATGATCGCCACCGCCTCGATCGGCGCCTGCGGGTTCGCCGCGGCGGCTCGCTTGAGCATTTCGACCTCGCGGTAGACACACAACACCTCGGCCATCTTCTGCTCGAACTCGGGGTCGCGGCGCTCCAGGTAGTAGCGCACCTTGTGCGGCTTCACCGCGTGCTGGTCGAGCAGCTTGCACACCGTGCCCTGGGCCAGCTTGGCAAGACACCCATGGCCTGCCGCCGGGCCGTGGGAGCGCGCATGCCGCGCCAGCAGCCGCACCGTCCACAGCTCATGCGGATAACCCAAGTCCTTCGCCTTGCGGCAGGCCAGATCGACCAGCCAGGCGCGCGCCGCCTCGGTGATCCGCGGCTCGCGTCCCGGCCGCGGACTGTCCGCCAAGGCCGCCATCAAGCCATGGCGCAGCGCTCGCTCGACGCAGCGCTGCACCGTCTGATGGTGAACGCCCAGCGCCCGGCCAACCGCGAAGTACGACGCATCATCGCGATAGCGCAGCAGCATGCGCGCCCGCGTCACCCGGCATGCCGCTTCCGTGCGCGACCGGGCGATCGCCCCAAGCTGCTCAACCTCTTCTTCCGTCATCCGCAAATCAACAGACCGCCGAGGCGCCGCCCTGACATGTCTCCCTGCCAATACACGCCTTCACCCTACCAAATCTGGTAGGCAGTCAGGAACCCCACACAAAATGATCCGTTTCATGGAATCGATGTACTAGCCCGCCGACGGTGTATCCGGCCCAGACGTGCAGATTCAGAATGTCCTCGGCGAAATAGGCCACGAAAAACGCGAGCGCGACCGTCCAATGGAAGATCCAGACCAGAATGTCCCAGACTTTGACCATTGCCGTGTCAGGTTGACCCGTCGCCGTGCCGGTTGCGTCCGTTGCCATCGTGCACTCCTGGTTTACCGGTTGGCGCTGCCGCCAAGCTCGCGGGCTGCCAGAGTCCCGGAGCGCCCGCCCGTGCACGCGGCGCGAGGCCTGGCTATTCAATCAGGTGGTGCTTGCCGATGGGCTTCACTGTCGTCGCCTGCAGGCCCTTGTCGCTCTCGCCCTCGGCAACGACCAGGCGCACCTCGCTGCCCGGTTCCAGATCTTCGAACGCGCCGTCGACGACGGCGTTGCGATCGAAGTAGATCTCGCCTTCGGTGGGCGTCTCGACGAAGCCATAGCCTTCGTAGCTGAAGACCCGGGCGACCGTGCCGTGCAGCGGCGTTTCGTGTGACTTGACATTGCCGCGCTGCTTGCGGCCGGTGTCCTGAAGTTGGCGCCGGATCGCCTTGAAGGCGTCGCGTATCGCCACGTAGACGTCCTCGTGCGCGTGGCTCAGGCGTTTCTCCCGATTGACCATGATCTCCTTGCCGCCCGGCAGCGTGATATCGACGCTGACGTTGTAGAGGTTGCCCTTGCGGTGCTGGCGGTGCGGCGCCTCGACGACGACGCGGCACGACATGATGCGGTTGTGAAAGCGGTCCAGCCGCGTCAGGTGCTCCTGGATCCGCGCTTCGACCGCGGGCGATGGGGCCATCTGGCGAAAGGTGACTTCCGGTGTGATCTGCATCTGCTCTTCCCGTCAGCCAATGAGGGCGCGCCCGGCGAGCGGGCGCTCGGGAGGGGTTGGGCACTGTGTGCCATGTCGCGCGTCATGATGCCATTCGCCCGTGTGGCGTGTCCGAGGCACCTCCCGTGGCTCGAATCGCCACGGGATATGCTGTGATGGTCCCGCATCGTGGCCTGCGTGGCGCCATCGCCACATTGAGGAATGTCAAGGCATCCTGGCCACCGTACGCCCAAGCGGGACGAGGCGCGAGCGAGATCCAGTCTTCGCCCCGCAATGCCAGCCGGAACTACGGGGCCCCGCGTCGCCGCGGCATTGGGTGCGGAGCCGAGCGCCCATGAAGCGCGACCCCTGTTAGGCGGCCTGGCGACCGTCCAGGCTCAGCACACGCCTGGCCCCGAGTGAGAGCCGGCTCGCGCAAGCTAGCCCGCAGCCCGGTCTACGACGGTCTCCGGCATGGTTCGGCTCGCCGGCAGGCGGACGGTTACGGTCGTGCCGGTGCCGACTTCGCTTTCGAGTTCCAGGCGGCCGCCGTGCAGGCCGACGAGGGCGTTGGTCAAGGGTAGGCCCAGGCCGGTGCCCTCGTAGACGCGGTTGAGATCGCTGTCGACCTGTGAGAACGGGGCCAGCGCTGTCGGTATGTCCTTCTCGGCGATGCCGATGCCGGTGTCCCGCACCTCCATCGTGACTCCCCGATCGGCCTCGCAGCGGGCGTAGATCGTGATCTTGCCGCCGGTCGGCGTGAACTTCACGGCGTTCGATAGCAAGTTGAAGACGATCTGTTTCAGGCGCCGTTCGTCGGCCCACACCGTGGGCAGGTCGTCGGCAATGTCATCGACGAGTTCCAGCTTCGCCAACTGCGCCCGATCCTGCAGCAGGGCACAGACCGCGCGGGCGGCGCAGGCGACGTCGACCTCCTCCTCGTGGTTACGGTAGGAATGCGCATTGCTGCGCACCCCCCGCGCAGATCCGGACGTGGTCGTTGAACCATCCGGCTCCTACCTCGGGTGCTTGACGGCGAACCGCTGGTCCGGCCATGGGTGGCGGATGGAGGCGCGTGGCCACAGGATTTCGGTCATGCGCTCCAGTCGCTTCCAACTAAATCGGGCTCGCTGGGACCGGCGGCGTAGCGCCCGCATCCACCGGCGTTGCAGCCTGCGGAGGAACGCACGGATGAACCGGCCTGACCCTGGGACGGCAAAGTAGTTGAGCCAGCCATTGCAGACTCTCCCCAGCCACCTACCAACTTCCCAGATGTCGTGGTGCCAGCGCTTGCGAAGCACCTCGTCGATGCGCGCCAGGGTCCTGTTGACCCGTTTGGCAACCGGTTTGCGACCAAGCCGAAAGCGTCCTCTCAGGGTCGTCGTGCAATAGTGCGTGAGGCCCAGAAAGTCGAAAGTCTCCGGCTTGCCCACCCCGCGCTGGCGCCGGTTCAAATCCGCGAACCGGCCAAACTCCACGAGGCGGGTCTTGTCCTGGTGGAGGCTGAGACCGAACCGGGCCAGCCTCTCTCGAACGTCGCGGAGGTACCGCTCCGCATCCCGCTTGTGTTGGAACCCGACAACGATATCGTCAGCGTAACGGACGATGATCGCTTCGCCATCCGGGACGTTCGGGCGCCATTTCTTGTGGAACCACACGTCGAGCACGTAATGCAGGAACACGTTCGCCAAGACGGGGGAGACTATTGCCCCCTGCGGCGTGCCCATACCCGTATCTGCCCATGACCCACTCTCTATGACGCCGGCGTTCAGCCATTTCCGGATCAGACGGATGACCCGCCTGTCTCCGATGCGGTGCTCTAGGAACGTGATCAACCCATCCCGCGGGATCGTGTCGAAGTACGCCCGGAGGTCTGCATCGACTATCCAGCTGACCTTGCGCCGTTCTATCCCGAAGGCCAGGGCATCGAGCGCATCGTGCGCCCCCCGCCCCGGTCGGAACCCGTAGCTGAAGCCAAGAAACACCACCTCGTAGATCGGTGTCAGGATCACATCCACAACCGCCTTCTGGACGACCTTGTCCTCCAGCGCCGCGATCCCGAGCGGTCGTGTCCCCCCGTCCGGCTTGGGTACCTCTACCCGCCGAACCGGTGGCGCCCGGTACGCTCCCCCTCTGTGCAGGCGCCGGTGCAGGTCGAGCAGGCGCTCATCCAGACCCTCGCCGTACATGTCCCACGTAACGCCGTCGACACCGGCTGCTGCGTCCTTCTTCAATGCGAAGTAGGCCGCACCGAGCGCGTCCGGCGTAATGTGGTGGAAGAGCGCAGTGAGACGTTCCTTCGGGTTTCTCTCTGCAGCTTTCCGTATCCGGGCCGCCGCCTGTGGCACGCTTACCCGACACTGGGTTCGGCGCGTGCTTTGGCAATCCGGATTCCCCTTGGTTGAGGCCCTTTCCTCCGGCGACTCCGCAGAAGCTCGCGCTCCCTTGTTCGCCGCCCTCACAGGTCGTACGGCCTCATCCGACTTCTTCAAACCGTTCATCATAGGCTTCGGTTTTCTCCATTCCCTACGCGGCCCCTTTACGACAACCGGGGCAGTTTGAAGACCTCCCAGGGTCCCAACAGAAGGCGTGCGAACGTGCATGGGTTCTCTGACACCGCGGGGCTCGCCGACATCTCACCAAAACGACGCCTGCAATATTGCCTTCGACCGATCTGAAAGCCTCGGCACCCCGGACCATCGCTTTTACGGTGCTCAATAGCCCTGCCCATCCATGCCGCTACCGACGCTTCGCCTGCCCCCTCACGGGAGCCAACGCACGGCTCGCGGAGAAACGTGGTTCGGTTACTCCTTCGTTCCGGGGGACTTGCACCCCCTACCTTCTGCCAGTTCGCCTGGCGCACCAGATCTTCGCGGCCGGCCTCGATCTTCGACAAATCGAGAATGTCGTTGATGAGCGCGAGCAGATGCTGGCCGGTCAGATGGATGTCTTCCGCGTAGTCGCGGTACTTGGGGCTGCCGACCGGGCCGAGTGTCTGTTCCTTGATGATCTCGGAGAAGCCGATGACCGCGTTCAGCGGTGTGCGCAGTTCGTGGCTCATCGCGGCAAGGAACTGGGATTTGGTCCGGTTCGCAAGCTCAGCCTGTTCCTTGGCGACGTTGAGCTCCTCCTCCGCCCGCTTGCGCTCGGTGATGTCGCGGCCCATGCCGACGAAGCCGGCGATGCGTCCCTCGCCATCGCGGTAGGGTATCTTGGTCGTCAACAGCCACAGCTCGCGGCCGTCCCTGCGCAGAGGCTCCTCGTGGTTGATGACGGGACGGCCCGAGGCGATCATCGCCTGCTCGCTTTCGTAGAACTGCGCGGCGATGTCGTGCGGATAGAACTCGAAGTCGGTCTTGCCGACCAAATCGTTGCCCGGCGCGACCCCCATGGCGGCCGTGGTCGCCGAGTTCGCCTTGATGAAGCGGCTGTGCCGGTCCTTGACGTAGACGAAGTCGGGCCAGGCCTCGAGCAACGTTCGCATCAGCGTACGCTCCGAGGCCAGATCGTCCTCGACCGTCTTCAGCTTGGTGATGTCGCGGACGGTCCCGGTCGATCGGATGGGCTCGCCGGCGGCGTCGAAGGTGAACTCGCCGCAGGAATGGACGACACGCCGGCCGCCATCGGGCAAGACGATGCGCATCGTCATGTCGAACGGCCGCCGTTCGGCACGGGCCGTCTGAACGGTCTCGCCGAACAGCCGCCGGTCGTCCGGATGAATGCGGCTGGTGATGTCTGCGAAGCTGATCTCCGCGTCCGGCGCAATGCCAAGGATGCGGCGGAACTCCTGCGAAGCCCGCACGGTGCCTGTGCGGATATCGCGCACCCAGTTGCCCATCTGGCCAATGCGCTCGGCCTCTGCGAGGCTCAGTTTGCTGGCCCGCAGTGCGCGCTCCGTCTGCTCGCGCTCCGCGATCTCCGCCTTCAAGTCGTCGTTGGCTTTCTGCAGCGCGGCGGTGCGCTCACGCACGCGATTTTCGAGCAAATCGCGGGATTCGCGCACCGCGGCCGCCGCCCGCTTCCGCTGCCTGACGTCGATGATCGTGGCGAGCATTCTCAGCATCGACCAGCGTCCGCCCGGCCGCCCACCAGACCGCCGACCACAATTGCCGTCACGATGACGGCGCGCGCGGCTTCGAGAGCGATGTCGGCCATTATCGGGACGGTCCATGGTGGTCGTTGCTGGCCGCCGGAGCCTGCCGGATACTCGTCCAGATTGTTTAACGGTGGCTTAGCATCTAAGCATTCCGGGCGAGCGTACTTGGGCCGATTGTCGGCACCAGCTAAGCGCGACCGCTTGTTCCGGCAACCGGCGCGGGGGCCTGCCCGATTAAGGAAAGCCGCGTTGGTGGTTCGATGCTGGCGGATGATCCCCACCCGTAAGCTGAACCGAACCACCAGCTTCACCTGACGCTTGGCAGCCAAGCGTCAGGATGGATCAGACCACTAGGGCCTGTTTACAATTAACGCAGCCAGATTATGGCAGCGCACAGACATAGCATGGACAGGAAAGAGGCTGCGGTTTTGTCGTAGCGGGTGGCGAGCCTTCGGAACTGCTTGATCTTGTTGATGAAGCATTCGACGAGGTGGCGTTCTTTGTAGAGGTGTTTGTCGTAGGGGATCGCCATCGACCGGGAGCGGTTGGACGGGATCACGGCGACCATGCCGTGCTCGGCGATGACGTCGCGGAACTCGTTGGAGTCATAGGCCTTGTCGGCGAGCAGGTAGGCGCCGGTCAGGCCCTCGACGAGCGCTCTTGCCTGGGTGCTGTCATGCACCTGGCCGGCGGTGAGAACGAAGCGCAGGGGATTGCCAAGCCCGTCCACGACGATATGGATTTTGCTGCTTAGCCCGCCGCGCGAGCGTCCGATGGCCTGATTTTGAGTCCCCCTTTTGCACCGGCGGCGTGGTGATGCGCCCGCACGATGGTGGAGTCGATGATCAGGTATTCGAAATCCGGGTCGTCGGCCAGGGCCTTGAACACCTGCTTCCAGACCCCGTGCCGCGACCAGCGCCAGAAGCGGGTGTAGACGGTGTACCAGGGACCGAACGCATCGGGCAGATCGCGCCATGGCGAACCAGTGCGGGCCACCCAAAGCACGGCCTCGACAAACCGCCGGTTGTTGCGGCCGGTCACGCCGCGGTCCGTCGCCTTGCCAGGCACCAGATCCTTGATCCGATCCCACTGCGGGTCTGAAAGAATCGTGCGAATCAAGACTGCCTCCCCCCAAAAACAGTCTTGAATCACAACTCACTGGTTAAGGGGAATCCCCTAATTGTAAACGGGCCCTAGTACTGGCCCAGGGCGCGCACCACCTGGGGGCGGTGCACGGCGACCACCCGCTTGAAGATGGGGATCAGAGCATCGAACACGTCGCATTCGGCCCGATCGAACGGGCGCGCGTCCGGTCCGCGCATCACGCCGAAAACGTTGAGCGTGTCGTCGTCTTCCGGCAGGTGGGCCCACATCGTGTACTCCAGGCCCAGCGGCTGCATCACGTGTTTGTAGATGGCGGAGTCGCGCAATTGCCCGCGATCGACGTCGAGGCCGCAGGACAGCGCCCGACCGGGTGAGCCGGTCGCGACGCGCAAGCGTGGATCCGTCCGGCCATGGGTCAGGTAGTCCTGGCGCTCGCGCGCGCCGAAGCGAAAGCCGTGGGTAACGGTGAACACCAGGGCATCGGGCGCCGACAGGTCGAAATAGGCGACCTGGGCGCCCTTTGCGTCGAACAGGTCCGTCAATTGGACCAGTACGGACCGCCATGTCTCGACGTCACCGATATCGTGACGGGGCCCCTCCAGGAGACTGAGCATGGTGCGCTCTATTTCGGCCTGTGATCCCATCGCCTCGAGCCTCCGGAGCCGCGTGACTAGCGCGGCCTCAGCGGCAGTATGCCGCAAGCGGCGTCGGCGGGTCCATCCATCCGGCCGCGGAAACCGCGGCGCGGCCACGTTTATCCGCCCGGTGTGCTGACCATTTGTTGACGGGCGCCTTGGTAAGGTCGGGCGGTGAGTCTAGACTGAGGTGTCGCTGATGGGGGCCGATTTGGAAGAAGCGTCGGACTGGGAATTCCCCGAGGCCCTGCGGCCGAATCCCGGGGAGCTCGGGTTCGACCTGGACCAGGCCTTGGCCTCGGTCGTGGCGCTCAAGGCCTTGATTCCACAGGACGCCTTCACCGCCTCGATACTGGGGACGGAGCGCACCGGCAACGGCGTCGTGATTCGCGCGAACGGTTTGGTCCTGACGATCGGCTACCTGATCACCGAGGCGGAGCAGGTCTGGCTTACCGCGGCCGACGGCGTAGCCACGCCGGCCCATGTCGTTGCCTACGACCAGGGCACGGGTCTCGGCCTCGTCCAGGCGCTGTCCCGACTGAATGTCCCGGCCATTGACATCGGCAGCGCCGCGAGCGAGGCCCGTGAGGGGGCCGAGGTCATCGTTGCCGGCCACGGCGGTCGCCGGCACGCCATGTGCGCCCAGGTCATCGCCCGGCAGGAGTTCGCCGGCTATTGGGAATACGTCATCGACGACGCCATTTTCACGGCGCCGGCACACCCCGACTGGGGCGGCACGGCGCTGATCGGTACCGACGGCAAACTGAACGGCATCGGCTCGCTGTTCCTTGAGCAGGGCGGCGACGAGGACAACGGCGTCAAGGCGAACATGGTCGTGCCGATCGACCTGTTGCCACCGATTCTGGACGACTTGCTGCGCTTCGGCCGCGTCAACCGGCCGCCGCGTCCCTGGCTTGGCATGTATACGGCCAGTCACGATGAAGGACTGGTCGTGGCCGGCTTGGCCCCCGGGGGCCCGGCCGAGGATGCCGGCATCCATCAGGGCGACGAGGTCGTCGAGGTGGATGGCGATTTGGTCGGCGATCTAGCTCAGATGTTCCGCAAGGTGTGGGCCCTCGGACCCGCCGGGACGAGCGTGCCCGTGGCCATCGAGCGCGACGGCACGCGCCTGGCCTTCAACATCAGGTCGATCGACCGCAACGCCCTCCTGAAGCAGCCCCAGCTGCACTGAGCCGCGCCGAATTAGGCAAGCCCCGCGTGCCGCCCGCCGGTGAGCCTGATGTTGGCGGCGATCGAGATGCGTTCGCCGTCGCCGAAGAACGGGTGGACGAAGTGCTCCATCCACGCCGGGAACAGGACGAGTACGCCGGGCGTCGGATCGATGCTGAGGCCGCCGCCGAAGCCGTAGGCCGGCTGGCGCGCGGTCAAGGCTAGTGGGCGTGGATCGAACAACTCCAGCTTGCCGCTGGCTCCGTGGCCGGGGTCCGGCGCGCCGCCGGCATCGACGTAGTAGACGATCGACCAGTGTACGCCGGGGTGGATGTGCTTCGCGTTGTAATGGCCGCGGGTGTTGACGTTGGCCCAGGCGGTCGCGTCGTAGCGCACGTCGATCCCGGTAAGGTCCGTCTCCTGGCTGGCCAGCGCCGCGACGCGCCGCACGGCGTCGTCGACGGCGTCCCGGAACCAGTCGAAGGCATAGCCCTGCCAGCGCCACAGATCCGGCTCCGATTGCCAGCCGCCACGGTTCCTGATCGTGACGCCGGGTGTCGATTGTCGCACGTCGCGGATGCGGGTGGCCAACTGGGCATTGGCCATTTGGCATTCCGGCACGGTCCGGCGCAACACCGGGGTGCCGAAGACGACGTTGATGTCCTCGGTGATCTCCAACGACTGCATGGACTATCCCGTCGTCACCCGCCGTCGGCGGCATTGATCCAGCGCATGGCCCGCGATCATAGAACGATCGGAGGGCTGTGCGGCAACGGGCGAGGGGCCGCGCCGCGTGCCATGGTCGACCCCTGCTGCAGCGTCTGCCGTCCGCCCCTTGTGCCGCCGGGCGATCGCCAAGAAGGACGGCTCGATCGAGACGTTCGTGACCGACATCGAGGCTATGGCG
Source organism: Alphaproteobacteria bacterium (assembly GCA_965261585.1). GTDB lineage: Bacteria > Pseudomonadota > Alphaproteobacteria > UBA6615 > UBA6615 > CBDHDN01. The sequence goes on along the minus strand of CBDHDN010000012.1, from coordinate 96,510 downwards.
CCCGCCGCCTGCACCGCAAGCGCGCGAAGGCCGGGGTCGAGCCCGTCTATGAGGAGTTCCCGGACGACCACGCATCGGTCGACTACCGCATGGACAAGTCCCTGCCGTTTCTCGCCAAGGCACTCAGCGAGTAGGCTAGTGCCCATCCGGAAACGCTAAAACACTGAAATAACTGAGTGAATCGTCTATTTTCGGAGCCAGGCTCCGGCGGTTTCGGCTATGCTGTTGGGAACAAGCCACTGTACCCAAAGGCAAACACCAAACCGCCGGAGGTGACCATGCGCGAAGAGCGCACCGTCCAGGGCAGTATATTCGATCTGTTTTCGCCGCACGAGATCGGTCGTGAACTCGCGGCGATGTCCGCCTGGCTCGACGGCGAGGCCGCGGTGGTGCGCCTGGTCGCCGCAGACCTCGGCATCGGTCGGGTCAGGCAGACCGGGCGCCACGGGCTGAGCGCCGATGCGGCGTTGCGCTGCGCGCTGCTCAAGCAGTACTTCCAGCTGAGCTACGAGGAGCTGGCCTTTCTGCTGTCGGATTCGGCATCGCTGCGCGCGTTCGCTCGACTGCCGTTCGGCTGGTCGCCGAAGAAGTCGGCGCTGCACAGCGCCATCGGCGCCATCGCCGCCGCCACCTTCGAGTGCCTCAACCGGATGCTGCTGGCGCGCGCCGCGACGGCCAAGCTGGAGAGCGGCGCCAAGGTCCGGTTCGACAGCACGGTCGCCGAGACCGCCATCCATGCGCCCACCGACTCCAGCCTGTTGTGGGATGCCGTGCGGGTCATGGTGCGGCTGTTGCGTCAAGCCGACGTCGTGCTGCCCGCCTTGCCCTGGCGCGACCACACGCGCCTGGCCAAGAAGCGCGCCCGCGCCATCGAGTACAGTCGTGGCAACAACCGGCAGCGGCTGTACCGCGAGCTGCTCGCCAAGACCCGCGCGACGCTCGCCTATCTGCACGACGCCATGGCGCGGCTGGCCGACGATCCCGCGCCGGTGGCCGCGGCCTGGCGCACCGAGGCCGAACACTTCGTGCCGCTGATCGAACGCATCATCGACCAGACCGAGCGCCGTGTCTTGCATGGCGAGAAGGTGCCGGCCGCCGACAAGCTCGTCAGTCTGTTCGAGCCCCATAGCGACATCATCGTCAAGAGCCGCCGCCAGGTCTCCTACGGCCACAAGCTCAACCTGGCCAGCGGCGCCAGCGGTCTCATCCTCGACATCGTCGTCGAGCAGGGCAACCCGGCCGATGCCGAGCGCTTCGTACCCATGGTCGACCGCCAGATCGCGATCTACGGCCGGCCGCCCAGGCAACTCGCCGCCGACGGCGGCTGCGCCAGCACCGGCAACCTCGCCGCCGCCAAGAACAAGGGCGTCGAGGACGTCGCCTTCCACAAGAAATGCGGCCTTGACGTGCTAGTGCACCGATCCAGACAAATGATTCACCGTGCGCTAGAGCAACCCGTTGTTTTGTATTCAGAATCAGGTTTCCACTGTGACGGCTCTGACTGAGTCGGTGCACTAGCTGAGCAGGTCATACAGGCTCAATGCCACCACCTGCGTCGCCCCTTCAAGGTCCTTGACGCGGCCGGGTAGGAGGGGTCGTTGCCGAGCCCCTCCCCCCCAGTTACGGTAGGAATGCGCATTGCTGCGCACCCCCCGCGCAGATCCGGACGTGGTCGTTGAACCATCCGGCTCCTACCTCGGGTGCTTGACGGCGAACCGCTGGTCCGGCCATGGGTGGCGGATGGAGGCGCGTGGCCACAGGATTTCGGTCATGCGCTCCAGTCGCTTCCAACTAAATCGGGCTCGCTGGGACCGGCGGCGTAGCGCCCGCATCCACCGGCGTTGCAGCCTGCGGAGGAACGCACGGATGAACCGGCCTGACCCTGGGACGGCAAAGTAGTTGAGCCAGCCATTGCAGACTCTCCCCAGCCACCTACCAACTTCCCAGATGTCGTGGTGCCAGCGCTTGCGAAGCACCTCGTCGATGCGCGCCAGGGTCCTGTTGACCCGTTTGGCAACCGGTTTGCGACCAAGCCGAAAGCGTCCTCTCAGGGTCGTCGTGCAATAGTGCGTGAGGCCCAGAAAGTCGAAAGTCTCCGGCTTGCCCACCCCGCGCTGGCGCCGGTTCAAATCCGCGAACCGGCCAAACTCCACGAGGCGGGTCTTGTCCTGGTGGAGGCTGAGACCGAACCGGGCCAGCCTCTCCCGAACGTCGCGGAGGTACCGCTCCGCATCCCGCTTGTGTTGGAACCCGACAACGATATCGTCAGCGTAACGGACGATGATCGCTTCGCCATCCGGGACGTTCGGGCGCCATTTCTTGTGGAACCACACGTCGAGCACGTAATGCAGGAACACGTTCGCCAAGACGGGGGAGACTATTGCCCCCTGCGGCGTGCCCATACCCGTATCTGCCCATGACCCACTCTCTATGACGCCGGCGTTCAGCCATTTCCGGATCAGACGGATGACCCGCCTGTCTCCGATGCGGTGCTCTAGGAACGTGATCAACCAATCCCGCGGGATCGTGTCGAAGTACGCCCGGAGGTCTGCATCGACTATCCAGCTGACCTTGCGCCGTTCTATCCCGAAGGCCAGGGCATCGAGCGCATCGTGCGCCCCCCGCCCCGGTCGGAACCCGTAGCTGAAGCCAAGAAACACCACCTCGTAGATCGGTGTCAGGATCACATCCACAACCGCCTTCTGGACGACCTTGTCCTCCAGCGCCGCGATCCCGAGCGGTCGTGTCCCCCCGTCCGGCTTGGGTACCTCTACCCGCCGAACCGGTGGCGCCCGGTACGCTCCCCCTCTGTGCAGGCGCCGGTGCAGGTCGAGCAGGCGCTCATCCAGACCCTCGCCGTACATGTCCCACGTAACGCCGTCGACACCGGCTGCTGCGTCCTTCTTCAATGCGAAGTAGGCCGCACCGAGCGCGTCCGGCGTAATGTGGTGGAAGAGCGCAGTGAGACGTTCCTTCGGGTTTCTCTCTGCAGCTTTCCGTATCCGGGCCGCCGCCTGTGGCACGCTTACCCGACACTGGGTTCGGCGCGTGCTTTGGCAATCCGGATTCCCCTTGGTTGAGGCCCTTTCCTCCGGCGACTCCGCAGAAGCTCGCGCTCCCTTGTTCGCCGCCCTCACAGGTCGTACGGCCTCATCCGACTTCTTCAAACCGTTCATCATAGGCTTCGGTTTTCTCCATTCCCTACGCGGCCCCTTTACGACAACCGGGGCAGTTTGAAGACCTCCCAGGGTCCCAACAGAAGGCGTGCGAACGTGCATGGGTTCTCTGACACCGCGGGGCTCGCCGACATCTCACCAAAACGACGCCTGCAATATTGCCTTCGACCGATCTGAAAGCCTCGGCACCCCGGACCATCGCTTTTACGGTGCTCAATAGCCCTGCCCATCCATGCCGCTACCGACGCTTCGCCTGCCCCCTCACGGGAGCCAACGCACGGCTCGCGGAGAAACGTGGTTCGGTTACTCCTTCGTTCCGGGGGACTTGCACCCCCTACCTTCTGCCAGTTCGCCTGGCGCACCAGACCCGAGCGTGCGCGATTGACGCACTCGGTTCCTCACCTGACAGGTTCGCTCAAGGTGCTTTGCCATGAGCGCGTGAACGTGACTGGCGGCAGGGGAAGCCGCTTGAGGATTACTGCCATCCGGTCCCAGTTCAGGCACCTGAGGCGGCTGCGGCGAGCGAGCCACTTCCGCCAGATGCGGACGACTTGGTAGCGGAACCAACCGAGACGTTTGCCGTTCCCCGTCAGACCATAATATGCGCAGTGGCCTCGGATCACCTTAGCGAGGTGATCCCGCTGAGCCTCGATCGGCAGGTGCCGGTGTCTCTTGCACCAGTCGTGCACCGATTTCAGCGCGCGGGCGAAGCGGCCCTTCGCCGTGATTTGACGAACGACGTCCTTGCCTTGCATCGACCGCCCCCAGACGTGGGTGAAGCCGAGGAAGTCGAACGTCGTGGCCGACGCCATCCAGTGGCGCCCGTAGGGGCGCCTCCGACGGAAGTCCACATAGCGCGTCTTGGTTTCATGGAGCGTGAGCCCGTATCTACCGAGACGTTTGCCCAGCACGTCAAGCATTCGCTTGCCGCTGTGGCGGTCTTCGAGGGCGATGACAAAGTCATCGGCGAATCGCACCAGCTGGCACCGTCCGTGGAGGCGCGGCTTCGCCACGTTCTCGAACCACTCGTCCAGCACATGGTGCAGGTAGACGTTCGAGAGCATCGGCGAGATCACCCCGCCCTGAGGGGTGCCAGCCACCGGTCTGTGCAGGGCATCCTCTTCGAGCACCCCCGCTTTCAGCCATTTGTCGATCATGCGCCTTGCGACGCCGTCCTTGATCCGCAGGTCGAGGAATGACCGGAGGTGGGAGTGTGTAATCGAGTCGAAGTACTTCGAGATATCGGCATCGATCACCCACCGCTGGCGCTGCTCGATGATGCCCTTACGCAATGCGCTGAGGGCATCGTGGGCCGACCGTCCGCGCCGGAAGCCGTACGAGCACGGCAGGAAGCCCGTCTCGTAAATCGGCTCCAGCAGCATCAGGATCGCCCGCTGCGCCACCTTGTCTTCAAACGTCGGAATGCCGAGTGGACGCTTCGTGCCGTCCGCCTTTGGGATGTAGTGCCGTCGCACCGGCGGCGCGCGGTAGCTGCCCGACTTGATCCGGTCCAGAAGGCTTTCGAGATTGGCCTCAAGGTCCTTTTCGTAGTCGTCAGCCGTCACGCCGTCGATGCCCGTCGCCCCATCCTTGCGCGTCCGTCGGTACGCCTCCGACATCCAGTCGATGTCGATCAGGTGGTGCAGTGACGTGAACACCCGGTCCGGATGCTCCCTCGCCTGTTCGGCTATCCACTGCTGTTTCGTGTACGTGTTGGTGGAACTCAGCGTTTCCTCCAGCGTTTCCCATCAGTGGGTCTGCACAAGTGACGCCCCGCTTCCCTCCGGCGGGTCCCGATGGCCACGGTTCCCCGCCTTCAGCGGTACTATCAGAGCGCTACGACTTCCTGCTCCCGCATGTCCTTCGGCTTATTGATTTCGCCAGCCGGCTCCGCAGGCGTCTGCCGGGGTTCGTGTTCGCCAAGGCGCTCCCGCCGCCATGCAGACCTGACGACGGGCCGGGGTCTGGATTGTTCACGCTGGCCGTCCCCTTTCCAGCGATCTTGCCCACGGGCAAGAGCAGGATCTCCCAGGTTCCCTGGCGGTCCATCCCGTGACTTTGCGCCGGTCCACGACCCCGGACGTCCCGTTGCGCCTCGCCATTAGCGGCGCTTCCGGTGCTGCCCCCACACGATTAACAATGAAGGCGTCATCATTTACGATTTCGAGGCTGCGCGACGCTTCATCACCTGCTGTCTACGCTTCACGACGGGCGTTGCCGCACGCCATGCAAGACTCGCTTCCGGCTGGCGGGCTGCGCCTTTGCCGGGCGGGAGTCGAACCCGCTGGATCGCTACGAGAGGTTTCAGCTCATGTCATCCTCCTCTCCAGGGCTTACCCTGGCGCAATAATCGCTCGCCGCGCTGTCGCCGCAGGAGCAGGCCTGGGTGCGCCAGGCCGGCGGTGTCGAGCTCGGCCGCCGCGGCGGCGCCGGCTATGTAGCCGCCGGCAAGCGCGGCCTTGCCCTCGCCGCCAAGAACGGCATCGAGATCATCGATCTGAGCGACGGCGCGCGCGCCCAATTCGAGGCGGCCGCGGCGCCGGAGCGCGAGCGTGTCCTCGACGAGGTCGAGAGCAACGGCGTGCCGGCGCGCGAGATCATCGCTGCGATGCGCTCGGTGCTCACGAACTGAGGCCCTCAGGCCCCTTGCCCGAGGCCCTCTCCTCTGCTTGCGAGAGAATGCGGGGGATGCCTCGCTGACCATGTTGATACGGTCCCAGGTGTCCAGCGCCCCAAGCCAACCTTTCACCCCCACCCCGACCCTCCCCCCCTTGGGGGGGGGGGCCTTGGGGGGCTGCCGATCGTCGTGTCGCTGATCGAACAGATGGGCTTGAGCCTCGTCTGGTTCGGCGTCGTCATGGTGATCGTGCTGGAGATGGGGCTGATCAGCCCGCCCGTCGGCGTCAACGTATTCGTCGTCAAGGGCATCGCCGAGGACGTGCCGATGTCGGACATCTTCAAGGGCATCCTGCCGTTCTGGCTGGCCATGGGCGTCGCCCTGATCATCCTCGTCGCGGTGCCGGAGATCGCGACAATTCTGCCGAACACGATGTTCGGCAACCCGCTGTGATTCCGGTGGAGCCAACTGACGATCGCGCTATCCTGACCGCGCCAGGAACGAGGGGAGGTCCGGACATGGGCGAGACGGCCGCGGCGGCCCGCGCCGCGTTCTACGATCGCATCGGCGGCCACGCGATGGCGCCGTTGTGGGAGGTGATTCACAAGCTGGTCGCGCGTCAGCCGGTCACCCGCGCCGTGCCGCATCTGTGGCGCTATGCCGATGTGCGTCCCTACATCCTCGAATCCGGCGAGTTGATCACGGCCAAGGAGGCCGAGCGCCGCGTCCTGGTGCTCGAGAACCCGGCGCTCAAGGGCACGTCCCAGGCCGTCGACACGCTGTATGCCGGGCTGCAGCTGATCCTGCCGGGCGAGGTCGCACCGGCGCACCGCCACACGCCGGCGGCGTTGCGCTTCATCGTCGAAGGCACCGGCGCCTACACCGCGGTCGATGGCGAGAAGACCTGGATGGAGCCCGGCGATTTCGTCATCACCCCGTCCTGGTCGTGGCATGACCATGGGCACGAGGGCGGCGGCCCCGTGGTCTGGCTCGACGGCCTGGATATTCCGCTGATCCACTACCTGGCGACGAACTTCGCCGAGGCCTACCCGGGCGACCGGTTCCCCGCCAACACGCCGCCGGGCTACACCCGTGCGCGCTATGGCGCCAACATGAAGCCGGTCACCGACACCTACGACAGGCCGACCTCGCCGATCTTCAGCTACCCCTACGCGCCGGCGCGCGCGGCGCTGGCGGCCATGCAGGCCGGCCAGGACCTGCACGCCTGTTTCGGCGTCAAGATGGAATACCTCAACCCGTTGACCGGTGGTGCGGCGATGCCGACCATGTCGACGTTCCTGCAGCTGCTGCCGGCCGGCTTCGCCTCGGCGCCCTATCGCGCCACCGATCATGCCATCTACTCCGTCGTCGAAGGCAGCGGCACGGTGACGCTGGGCAGCGGCGATGCCGCCGTCACGCACGAATGGGGCCCGAAGGACCACTTCGTCGTCCCCGGCTGGTTCGAGCACACATTCACCGCCGACAGCGACGCCGTGCTGTTCAGCTACTCGGACCGCGTCGTCCAGCAAACGCTCGGCCTGTGGCGCGAGGATCGCCCCGGCGCTGCGAGCCAAGGCTCCGCGGGCCGCGGCCCCGGGAGCCAAGGGTCCGCGTGACCGCGCTCGACGCCGCGGCCGCGCCCCAAACCGTCGAGCACACTCGCTGGGGCCAGGTCTGGCTGCTCGTCGCCGCCGGCGTCGTCGTCGCCTGGCAGGTCGGCAAGGCACCGCCGGCGCTGCCGCTCATCAGGGCCGAGTTGGGGCTCGGCCTGATCGCGGGCGGCTGGGTCCTCTCGATCTTCAGCGTCGTCGGCGTCACCGCCGGCGTCGTCGCCGGCACCGTGGCCGACCGGCTCGGCCATCGCCGTGTGCTGCTCGCCTGCCTCGTGCTGACCGCCGCGGCCAGCGTCGTCGGCTCGCTGGCCGGCGGCCCCGGTCTGCTGCTGGCCGCCCGCGCCGTCGAAGGCCTCGGCTTCGTCGGCACGGTGGTCGTCGTCCCGGCCGTGCTCGTGCGGGTCAGCACGACGGCCGACCGGCGCCTCGTGTTCGGCATCTGGGCCGCCTACATGCCGGCCGGCATGGCGATCATGATCGTGGCGTCGCCGCTGTTCCTGGCGCCATTGGGCTGGCGCGGCTTCTGGCTCGTCAACGGCGTCGCCGTCGCCGCGTTCGCCCTTGTGCTGGCGTTGGCCGGTCGTTGGCCCGACGGCACGGCCGCCGCGAAGGGCACGGCCGCCGCGCGCTCGACCGGCTGGGCGGGACTGCGGCGTACGGTGACCGCGCCCGGTCCGCTGCTGCTGGCGCTCTCGTTCGCCGCCTATGCCGCGATCTGGATCACCGTCTTCGGGTTCCTGCCGACGCTGCTGACCGACCGGGGTGTCGGCCTGACCGCCGCGGCCGGGCTGACCGCGCTTGCCGTGGCCGCCAACATCCCCGGCAACCTGGGCGGCGGCTGGGCCCTGCATCGCGGCGTCGCGCGTTGGCGCCTGTTGGCCGCGACCTTTGTCGTCATGGGGCTGTGCACGTTGGGCGTCTATACCGGCACGTTCGACACCGCGACGCGCTACGCATTCGTTGTCGCGCTCAGCCTGGTCGGCGGCGTCATTCCCACCTGCTGCCTCGAAGGCGTGCCGGTCCATGCGCCCGCGCCGGCCCTCGTGGCGACGACCAACGGCCTGATGGTGCAGGGCTCGCACCTCGGCCAGATCATCGCACCGCCGGCGACGGCCGCCCTCGTCGTCGCCTGGGGCGGCTGGCAGGTCGCCCCGCTGCTGCTCGTCCCCGCCGCCGTCGCCGGCATCGTCTGCGCCGTCGCCCTGCGGCCGCTGGAGCGGCGCGGCGAGCCTTCCCATGCATGAGTTCGTCTTCAATGCGCTGCCGATCCGGGTCGTCTTCGGTGCCGGCACGGTGGTCGGGCTGGGTGACGAGGTCGCCCGCCTCGGCGCGCGCCGGGCGCTGATCTGCTGTACGCCGGGCGCCACGGCCCGGCTCGGGCCGCTCACCGACGCCCTCGGCGCCGCCTGTGCCGGCGTCTTCAACAAGGCCGCACCGCACTGCCCGCGGACCGTTGCTGACGCCGCGCTCGAGGAATTCCAGCGCCGCGAGTGTGACTGCGTCATCCCGTTCGGCGGCGGCTCGACGATCGGCCTCGGCAAGTGGATCACGGTCGCGACGGGCGCGCCGATGCTGGCCGTGCCGACGACGTATTCGGGCTCCGAGATGACGCCGCTCTACGGTGTCCTGATGGATGGCGAAAAGCGGACTTGGCGCAAGGACGCCGCGCTCGCCAAGGCCGTGCTCTACGACCCGGTCCTGACCACCGGCCTGCCGGCGCGACTGACGGCGACGACCGGCATGAACAGCCTGGCCCACTGTGTCGAGGCGCTGTATGCCGAGCACCCCAACCCGATCGCGACGCTACTCGCGACCGCCGGCATCCGGGCCCACGCGACCGGCCTCGCGGGCAGCGTCGCCGCGCCGGCGGACCTCGCGGCGCGGACCGAGGCGCTCTACGGCGGCTGCCTCGGCGGTGCCGTCGTCACGCTGGTCGGCATCGCCATCCATCACAAGGTCTGCCACGTGCTCGGCGGCCGCACCGGTCTGCCCCATGGCGAGACCAACGCGGTCATCTTGCCCCACGCGATCGCCTCCAATGCCGCCGCCGCACCGACGGCCATGGCGACGATCCGCGCGGCGCTGGGCGCCGCCGACTGCCCAGCCGAAGACGCGGCGGCCGCGGTCTACGATCTGGCCGCCGCCCTCGGCGCGCCGACCAGCCTCGCCGCGCTCGGCCTGGCCGCGGCCGACCTCGACGCCGTCGCCCGCGCCACGCTCACGGCCGTGAGCTGGAACCCGCGCCCCGTCGACTTCGCAAGCGTGCGGGCCATGCTGGCCGACGCCCACGCCGGCCGCCGACCCCGCGAACTCCCGCATTAGCGCATTCGTGTCGGCGATCAGCACGCGCAGCGCCAGCAGCTTCGCGCGCACGGCCTCCGGGTAGCCGCGAAAGACGGCGGCGATGGTGGGTTCCGCGACGGCCATGTCCGGCGGTGTTGCCATGCCTCAGCCCGCTGTCTCCTTGCCCGCCCACTGCCGACGCGTGATCCGAAAGCCCGGGCAGTCCGACGCATAGGCCCGGCGTGTGCCCTCGGCCGCCAGGCCGCTCTTTCGGAGCACGTGTTGCGAGGCCACGTTCTCGGGGGCCGTGACGGCGACGACCTCCTGCAGCGGCGTCTCTTCGAACGCAAATCGCAGCAGCTGCTTGCAGGCCTCCGTCGCGTAGCCCTTGCCCCAGGCCGATTTCTTCAGCAAGTAGCCGATCTCGATCTCGCTGTCAGGCAGCGCATCGCCGACCACCAGATCCCAGTTGGTGTCCCTCTCCTCGATGGGCAGCGGCAGCAGCAGCGCATGGCCGAGCTTGTCCCCCGTTGACCGATCGATGGCACACCAAATCCCGATGGCCCCCCCGGCGCAGCGCCGTGTCGCCGTCGGCAGTTCCTTGACCACCCGATTCATCGTGTAGGTCTCGCCGACGTATCTCATGACGGCCGGATCGGTGAGCAGTTCGGTTGCGATGTCGATGTCGGTTGCGGTGTAGGGCCGCAACAGCAGGCGTTCGCTGTTCAAGACGAGTTCCATTTGTGCCGCCATTCTATGCAATCGTCGCCGCCTTGCGCACCGACGCCAGCATCGATGTCGTCATCAGCAACGCCTTGGCCTTCGCCGGATCGGCGGCGATCGCCGCCATGTCGGCGTTGCGTTGGCGGCGGATCTCGGGGTCGCGCTCTTCCATCAGGCGCTTGTTGTGGATGTTCGTGGCCTGCACGTAGTCGATGTTCACCGGGCGGCGCTGGCGGTCGTAGAGGTCGAGCACGGATGGGTTAGCCCTGCCATGCCACACCTCGGCGAGCTTCGCCGCCAGGTTGGCGGCGTCGTGGATGCCGCCGTTGAGGCCGAAGCCGCCCAGCGGGTTGTTGACATAGGCGGCATCGCCGGCCAGCAGCACGCGGCCGCGCCGAAACGTCTCGGCGACGCGCTGGTGCACGCGATAGCTGCTGCAATACTTCAGCGGAAACGGCCCCGGGTCCGGCAGGATCAGCGCCAGGGTGCGCTGCACCGCCGGTGCCGCCAGCGCGACTGCATCGGGTTCCTCCGGATTGCTGCCATAGGCGATCCGCCACAGGCCCGGCGGGCCGTCGTCGGGCACCCGGAAGACCGCCGACCACAGCGCCGGGTCGGCGATGTAGGCGGTATCGGCGAAGCCCAGCGGCGCCAGGTCGAACGTCGTGCTGGCGACGACGAAACGCTCGGGCCAGGTGAAGCCGGCGAAGTCGATGGCCAGCGCCTTGCGCACCTGGCTGTGGCCGCCGTCGGCGCCGACCAGCCAGCGGCCGGTCACGGTCTCGACCCCGGCCGGTGTCAGGATGCCGACATGGACGCGGTCCTCGTCCATGGCGACCGTGCTGACGGCCGCCCCAAACCGGATCTCGAAGCCAGGGACGGCGCGCAGGCAGTGCAGCAGGATCGGCGTCAGCCGATGCTGCTCGAGATGCAGCCAATAGGGGTAGGGCGTCTCGTCGGCCAGCAGACCCAGGTCGAACGTGGCGACCACGCCCTCGACGCGTTCGCGGTACTGCCATTTGCGCACGACGATGCCGGCCTCGTGCATCGCCTCGGCGACGCCCAGGTCGGCCAGCATCTCCAGCGTTGGCGGGTGGAACGAGCCGGCGCGCAGATCGACCGTCAGGCCGGGCTCGGCCTCCAGCACGGTCACCGGCACGCCGCGCTGGGCCAGCGCCAGCGCCGTCGCCAGACCGACCGGCCCGGCCCCGGCCACGATCACCCGGTCGTCCACCGTCATCGACGTCTCTATCGTTTCCTCGCGCCCCCTGGCGCCAACCTGGCCCGCGAAGGTACCGCTGATCAAGTCGTGGGTTATAACAAAGGAGAAAAACCACAGAGGCACAGAGACGCAGAGGGGGCGGAGTCGGCTGGACCACCCGAGATATCTCTGTGCCTCTGTGGTTCAACTTCGAGGCGCGCATGACCGGCAGCACGGAACCGACCATCACCGACGCCCAACGGGCGCAGTACCGCGACGAGGGGTACTTCGTCCTCGACCGCGCGATCGCCGACGGCGTGCTGGCGATGCTGCGCGACGAGTGCGACCGCTCGATCGCCATCGTCGACGACGCCATGGACGCCGAGGGGGTCGACACGATCGGCCTCAACCACCGCCAGCGCCGCTATATCGTGCCGTTGCAGTACAAGCGCAGCGACCGCCTGCCGGACTTCCTGTTCGGCCCGGCCATGGCCGACCTGTGCCGCGCGACGCCGGGCGGCGAGGCCTACCTGTTCCTCGAGCAGTTCGTCATCAAAGGCCCCGGCGACGGCATGGAGCTCGGCTGGCATCAGGACGGCGGCTATCTGCCGTTCGATGCGCCGCACTACGTGACGGCCTGGATCCCGCTGGACGACGTCGACGAGACCAACGGCACGGTCTACATCCTGTCCTATTCGAAGGCCGGCACGCGGATGCGCATCGAGCATGCGCTGCAGCCGGGCTCGAACGACAAGATCGGCTATTTCGGCGACGACCCCGGCACCCCCGTCGTCGCGCCGGCCGGCAGCATCGCCGTCTTCTCCTCGACGACGCTGCACCGCAGCGGCGCCAACGCCAGCCCGCGGCCGCGCCGCGCCTACATCGCCCAGTACTCGGCCCGGCCGATCTTCAACCACGACGGCCCCGGCCTGCGCCACTTCGCCGACCCGTTCCTGGCCGGCGGCGCCGTCGTGCCCCAACCCACGCCCGCCGAGCGCAAGCGCGCGCCCGCGATGCCCTGGACCTGGAGCGACTAGGCGCGAGCGAAAAGAGTGGTGGGGCGGCGGCGCTGCTCTTGTCCTGGCTTGAGCCGGCCTCGGCCTTGCCACATTACGGCTCTACAGTGGGGCGATGGCGCGACTTTTGCGCAGACCCCTCACCCTTTTGCTCGGCACCGTGGTGGTCGTGCTCGGCGTCGCGGCCGCGGGCACTATCCACTATCTGAATTTCGAGCCGGATGCGGGCGCCTATCCGGTGCGCGGCATCGACGTCTCGCATCACCAGGGCCTGATCGATTGGGCCGCGGTCGCAGCCGACGGCGTCGAATTCGCCTACATCAAGGCGACCGAGGGCGGCGACTTCGCGGGCACGCGTTTCGCGGAGAACTGGAGGGGCGCGGGTGCGGCCGGGATCGTGCGCGGCGCCTATCACTTCTTCACGCTGTGCCGGTCGGGCATCGTGCAGGCCGCAAATTTCACCGCCGTCGTACCGACGACGCCCGGCATGCTGCCGCCCGTGGTCTATCTCGAATATGGCGGCAATTGCGGCGCCCGGCCGGTGCCGGCGGCGCTGCGGACGGAGCTCGAGGATTTCCTGGCCGCGCTCGAGGCCCACTACGGCGTCAAGCCGGTGCTCTACGTCACGCGGGCATTCCACGCGGACTATCTCGACGGCGCGCTCGAGGACTACGCCGTGTGGGCTCGCAGCCTGTATTTCCAGCCCGGCTATCCCGCGCACCCCTGGTCGTTCTGGCAATTCCACGACCGGGGTCGGCGCACGGGCATTGCCGGCCCGGTCGACCTCAACGTCTTCCATGGCGGCCGCGCGGCGTTCGAACGCCTGCTTCGGCCGGCTGCATCCCGACCACCTCCTTCGTCATCCCGGCCTTGAGCCCACTGCTGCCCGGTTATTTCGATCAGCCACGTCGTGAAACAAAGCCCTCTCTGCGGGCTTGACCTGGCAATCCAGCGCGGCGTCGCCGTCATCCTGGATTCGCGGGTCAAGCCCGCGAATGACTCGAAGGAGGGGAGTTACCTCTCGCCAGTGGATTTTGGTCATGCCGCCGTTCCGAGCCTCGCTCCAGACCAAGTGTCCCGATGCGGCCGACCGCACATCACGATCTAAACCGGACAGCAGGGTCTGGAGCCCGGGATCCATTCCTGGATTTGCACCGCATTGCAGGTGGTGCCGTAATCTCGCGACCCGATCGAATGGTGGTCACCGGGGCCGTGCCGGCCGGCCGGAAGCCGCACGAGACTGCGCCAAATGGGCGGCCGGCGACGGCTTGCAGCTGGCCGTCGCCGGCCGCCGCCAAGATTCTGCTACGGTCCCGCACTTCGCGAGGCTATGGTTAGGACAAAGCCAGTGGCACGTAGCCACGAGATGGAACCATGAACAGGGAGATTGACCGCAATGATCCGCGCAATTTCGGCCGCAATCGCGGCGGGGGCTATGTTGTTGGCGTCCGCTGTCGCGGCGCAGGACATCAAGCCGGCCGTCGTGTTCGACATGGGCGGCAAGTTCGACAAGTCCTTCAACGAAGGCATCTTCAACGGCCTTGAGCGCTTCAAGTCGGAGACCGGGATCGCCTATCGCGATTTCGAGGTCACGGCCGAGGCCCAGCGCGAACAGGCGCTGCGCCGGTTCGCCCAGCGCGGTTTCGATCCGGTGATCGCGGTCGGCTTCGCCCAGGGGCCGGCGCTCGAGAAGGTCGCGTCCGAGTTCCCGGACATTCGTTTCTCGATCATCGACATGGTCGTCGACCTGCCGAACGTGCAGTCCATCGTCTTCAAGGAGCATGAGGGCTCGTTCCTGGTCGGCGTCCTGGCGGCGCTGGCGTCCCAGACCGGCAAGGTCGGTTTCGTCGGCGGCATGGACATCGGCCTCATTCGCCGCTTCGCCTGCGGCTACGAACAGGGTGTGAAGCACATCAACCCGGACGCCGACGTGTTCCAGAACATGACCGGCACGACGCCGACGGCCTGGAACGACCCGGTCAAGGGCGGCGAGCTCGCCAAGTCTCAGTTCGACCGTGGCGCCGACGTCGTCTACGCGGCGGCCGGCGGTACCGGGCTGGGCGTCCTGCAGGCGGCGGCCGATGTCGGCAAGCTGTCGATCGGCGTCGATTCGAACCAGAACTACCTGCACCCCGGCTCGGTCCTGACCTCGATGCTGAAGCGCGTCGACGTCGCCGCGTTCAACGTCTACGCGTCGGCCAACGACGGCACGTGGGCGGCGGGCATTCAAGTCCTTGGCCTTGCCGAGGACGGTGTCGGCTGGGCGCTCGACGAGAACAACGAGGCGCTCATCACCGCCGAGATGCGGCAGCGCGTCGCGCAGGTGCGCCAGGACATCATCGACGGCAACATCAAGGTGCACGACTACACGATGAACAACGAGTGCACGATCGGCTAGCCGGCGAGCGGCATGACTGACACCTCCGTCGGCCCGACAGCGGCGGCCCCGGCCGCCGCTGTCGGCACCGACACCCCGCCGGCCATCGAGCTGGTCGGGATCAACAAGCATTTCGGTCCTGTCCACGCCAACAAAGACATCGCCATGCGCGTGGAGAAGGGCTCGATCCACGGCATCATCGGCGAGAACGGCGCCGGCAAATCGACGCTGATGAGCATCCTCTACGGCTTCTACCAGGCCGATTCGGGGGACATCTTCGTCGACGGCGCCAAGACCGCGATCGACAGCCCCGACGACGCCATCGCCGCCGGCATCGGCATGGTGCACCAGCACTTCATGCTGGTCGATCCGTTCACCGTGTTGGAGAACGTGGTGCTCGGCGCCGAGGGCGGGGCGCTGCTGGCCGAAGGCATGGCCAAGGCGCGCGACGAGCTGAAGCGCCTGGAGGCGAAATACACCCTGGAGGTCGACGTCGATGCCGTCGTCGGCGACCTGCCCGTCGGCCTGCAGCAGCGCGTCGAGATTCTGAAAGCGCTCTACCGCGGCGCCGAGACCCTGATCCTCGATGAGCCGACCGGCGTGCTGACGCCGCAGGAGGCGGACCACCTGTTCCGCATCCTTGCGTCGCTGAAGGAGCAGGGCAAGTCGGTCGTCCTGATCACCCACAAGCTGCGCGAGATCATGGCGATCACCGAGAACGTCACGGTCATGCGCGCCGGCGAGGTGGTTGCTAACGTGCGCACGGCGGAGACGTCGACCGAACAGCTGGCCGAGCTGATGGTCGGCCGCAAGGTCCTGTTGCGGGTCGAGAAGGGACCGGCCAACCCGGGTGAGGTCGTGCTCGAGGTCGACGGGCTCGGCGTCGTCGACAGCGCCGGCGTGCACCGCGTCAAGGACGTAAGCTTTACCGTCCGGGCCGGCGAGATCGTCGGCATCGCCGGGGTCGCCGGCAACGGCCAGTCGGAGTTGCTCGAGGCGCTGTCCGGCATCCGCCGGCCGACATCGGGCGCGCTGCGGCTGAAGGGGCGCGACGTCACCGAGCTCGGCGTCGTCGACGCCAAGAGCATGCGCGGGCTGGGCCTGGGCCATGTGCCCGAGAACCGCCAGACCATGGGCCTCGTGATGTCGTTCGAGGCCAACGAGTCGGCGATCCTCGGCTATCACGGCGACCGCGCCTACAACGGGCCGGTCATCATGAACCGCAAGGCCATCGTCGCGCTGTGCGCCGATCAGATGCGCAGCTATGACGTCCGGCCCGACAACCCGCTGCTGGTCAGCGCCAACTTCTCCGGCGGCAACCAGCAGAAGATCGTCGTCGCCCGCGAGATGGAGCGCAATCCGGACCTGCTGCTGGTCGGCCAGCCGACCCGCGGCGTCGATATCGGCGCCATCGAGTTCATCCACCGCCGGCTGATCGAGATGCGCGACGCCGGCAAGGCGGTGCTGCTGGTCTCGGTCGAACTCGACGAGATCATGTCACTGAGCGACCGCATCCTCGTCATGTTCGACGGCATCATCGTCGGCGAGGTCGCCCAGGCCGACGCGACCGAACAGAACCTGGGCCTCATGATGGCCGGCATCGATCCCACGAGCCGGGACAAGGTGGCCTGATGGCGGCCGCGGCCGGACCGCAGGAGGTGCCGCGCTGGGTCTCGGCCGCGCTGTTGCCGCTGGTCAATCTGCTGGCCGCGTTCTTCGTCTCCGGCCTCGTCATCTGGGCGATCGGCGAGAACCCGTTTCGCGCCCTCGGCATCCTGCTGAACGGCGCCTTCGGCTATCAGGAAGGCATCGGCTTCACGCTCTATTTCACGACCAACTTCATGTTCACCGGCCTCGCGGTCGCCGTCGCGTTCCACTGCGGCCTGTTCAACATCGGCGGCGAGGGCCAGGCGACCCTGGGCGGGCTCGGCGTCGGCCTGGTGCTGCTGTGGCTCGACTTCCTGCCGTTCATCCTGATCCTGCCCGTCGCGATCGCCGCGGCGGCCGCCTTCGGCGCCGCCTGGGCCTACATTCCCGGCTATTTGCAGGCCAAGCGCGGCAGCCATGTCGTCATCACGACGATCATGCTCAACTTCATCGCCGCGACACTGATGGTCTACCTGCTCAGCCAGATACTCATCAAACCCGGCCAGATGTCGCCGGAGACGCGTGAGTTTGCGCGCCACACCTGGCTGCCCTTCGCGCATGAGATGTTCGCCTGGGTCGGCATTTCGATTGCCAAATCGCCGTGGAACTTCTCGTTCGTCATTGCGCTCCTGGCCGGGCTGTTCCTGTGGGTGTTCGTCTGGCACACGCGGTGGGGTTACGAGATCCGCACCGTCGGCGCCAACCAGCGCGCCGCCATTTATGCCGGCATCTCGCCGTCGAAGAACATCATCCTGGCGATGGCGATCTCGGGCGGCTTTGCCGGCATGCTGGGCCTCAACGAGATCATGGGCGTCAATCACCGGATACTGCTCAACTTCTCCGCCGGCTATGGCTTCGTCGGCATTGCCGTGTCGCTGATGGGGCGCAACCATCCCGTCGGCATCGTGCTCGCCAGCCTGCTGTTCGGGGCGCTGTTCCAGGGCGGCGGCGACTTGGCCTTCGAGATGCCCAAGATCACGCGTGAGATGGTCGTCGTCATTCAGGGCCTCGTGATTCTGTTCGCCGGCGCGCTGGAGTATCTGTTCTGGCCCTATCTGGCCGCCATCTTCCGGCGGCCGGCCGCGCTCGGCGCGGCCCCCGCAGAGTAGCCCGGGCGGAGTAGCTTGCATGGAAGCGCTCACCTTCTTCACGCTGATGCTCGACGCCATGCTGCGGGTCTCGGTGCCGCTCGTCCTGGCGGCCATGGCCGGCCTGTTCGCCGAGCGTTCCGGCGTCGTCGACATCAGCCTCGAAGGCAAGATGCTGGGCGCCGCGTTCGCCGCGGCCGCCGTCTCCTTCCTGACCAGCTCGGCCTGGCTCGGCCTCGGCGCCGGCATCATCGCCTCGATCCTGCTGGCGCTGCTGCACGGCTATGCCTGCATCACCCACAACGGCAACCAGGTCGTCTCCGGCGTCGCCATCAACATCCTCGTCGCCGGGCTGACGGTCGTCGTCGGCATCGCCATGTTCTCCCAGGGCGGGCGCACGCCACAGCTGCCGCCCGAGGGCCGCTTCCTGCCGCTCGAGTGGCCGTTCGCCTCGGCCCTGGCCGACGTGCCGATCATCGGGCAGCTCTATTCGGAGCTGCTGTCGGGCCACAACGCACTGGTCTACATTGCGTTCCTCGCCGTGCCGGCGACTTGGTGGGTGGTCTACCGCACCCGCTTCGGCTTGCGCCTGCGCGCCGTCGGCGAGAGCCCCGCGGCGGTCGACACGGCCGGCATCTCGGTCGCCGGCATGCGTTTCCGGGCGATGATCTGCGCCGGCATCCTGTGCGGCATCGCCGGCGCCTATCTGTCGACGGCCCAAAGCGGCTTCTTCGGCCGCGACATGAGCGCCGGCAAGGGCTTCATCGCGCTCGCGGCGCTGATCTTCGGCAAGTGGCGGCCGGTGCCGGTGTTGTTCGCCTGCCTGCTGTTCGGCTTCCTCGAGGCCGGCTCGGCGCGGCTGCAGGGCGCCTTCGATATCCAAGCGGCGACCGGGTTCGCGCGCGAGTTCATCCGGTTCCTGCCGTTTTTCATCGACGCGTTGCCGTTCATTCTGGTCGTGCTGCTGCTCGCCGGCTTCGTCGGCACGGCGATCCCGCCGCGGGCCAGCGGCATCCCCTATGTCAAGGAGCGATGAGCGCCCCCCGGAAGATAGTTGGCGACATGGCCGCGCCCGAGGACATGTTCGCGCTCGCCCGCGCGGCCATGGACCGCGCCTACGCGCCCTATTCCAACTTCCATGTCGGCGCCTGTGTGCGTGGTGAGAGCGGCGCGCTCTACGCCGGCCCGAACATCGAGAACGCGGCCTACCCCCAAGGCCATTGCGCAGAGTGTTCGGCGGTCGCCCACCTGGTCGCCGCCGGCGAGCGGCGCATTGCCGAGGTGCTGGTCATCGGCGCGCCGTTCGATCCCGGCGCCAACGGCGGCAAGGGCGACTATGTGCCCGACGGCGGCGCCTTGTGCACGCCGTGCGGCGGTTGCCGCCAGACCTTGCGCGAGTTCGCCGGCGATGCGACGCCGGTCCATGTCTGCGGGCTGACCGGCCTGCGCCGGACCTTCACGCTGGGCGAGCTGCTGCCGGCCGCGTTCGGGCCCTAGAATCTGGAGCCGTGATGGACGACGGCGCCGACACGGCCGCTCGGGCGGCCGCCCGTATCGCGGCGGCGGCGCCCGGGCTCGGCCCCAGCGTTGCCATCGTCCTCGGCTCCGGTCTGGGCGCGCTCGCCGACGCACTCGACGACGCCGTCACCGTCTCCTATGCCGAGCTGCCGGGCTTCCCGGTGCCGTCGGTTGCGAGCCACGCCGGCGCGCTCGTGCTCGGCCGGCTGTCCGGCGTGCCGGTGGCCTGCCTCAAGGGCCGCGCCCACTACTACGAGGGCAAGGGCGCAGGCGTCATGGCCACGCCGATCCGCGCGTTGCAGGCGGCCGGCTGCACGACGCTTGTGCTGACCAACGCCGCCGGCTCGCTGCGGGCCGAGGCGGCTGCCGGCAGCCTGATGCTGATTACCGATCACATCAACTTCGCCGGCGCCAACCCGCTGCTCGGCGCGCCCGGCGACAATTTCGTCGACCTCGGCGACGCCTACGACCCGGCGCTGCGCGCCGTGCTGCTGGCCGCGGCGAAAAGCAAGGGCATCACCCTGCACCAGGGCGTCTACATGTGGTTCGCCGGCCCCTCGTTCGAGACGCCGGCCGAGATCCGCGCCGCCAAGGTGCTCGGCGCCGATGCGGTCGGCATGTCGACCGTGCCCGAATGCATTCTGGCGCGCCGATGCGGCCTGCGCGTCGCCGCGATCTCGAACATCACGAACCTCGCGGCCGGCATGACGGACGAGAAGCTGAGCCACGACCTGACCATGGCCCAGGCGGTCGCGGGCGGCGAGAAACTCAACTCCCTGCTGCGGGCAGCCCTGCCGGATCTGGTTGCTGCTTAGTGTTCGCGATCGTATGAGCGAGCGACGGCCCCCCACTCTTCGACGGGCTCAGGGCGAGGCCCTCATCCCCGGATTCAATCCGGGGCTGTCGAAGTATGCGGAAACCGGTGCCCGCTCAGCGAGCGGCCGCGTAGTCGCGCAATACGTTCGCTTCCATTTCGAGGTCGTCCAGCCGGTGCTTGACAACGTCGCCGATGCTGATGAGACCGCAGAGGACGCCATTCTCGACAGCGGGTATGTGGCGCGCCCGCAGCCGCGTCATCTGGGCCATGACAGTCTTCAGGTTGTCGCTGGGCGAGCAGGTCGCGACCTCCCGGGTCATGATCTGCTCCACCCGCATGGCCAACAACTCGGCGCCGTGGTTCGACAGGCCGTGCACCACGTCGCGCTCCGAGACGATGCCGAGAATGGTCTTCTCATCGTCGTCGGTGATGACGAACGCGCCGATGCGCTCCTGCCGGAACCTGTGGGCGATCGTGGCAACGGTCGTTCGGGGGCGCGCCGTCATGACGTCCCGACCCTTGTTGTCCAGAACGCTTTTCAGCCGGCCGGCAACGTGCATCCCCTGCCGGAGCGCGCGGCGCCCAGCCACGCATCGGGCCCGGCGCGCAACCCCGGGATGGACCTGGAGCTCGACTGGCTGACCGATGTGCGCGTCAACCGCAGCGCCGTCGAACGCCGCGCCGCCACCCTCACGACCCGGCGCACGGTGAAGCAGGACTGGCAGGCCGCGTGGCTGCTCAAGGCCGTCACCTGCATGGATTTGACGACGCTGGCCGGCGACGACACGCCGGGCCGCGTCCGGCGCCTGTGCGCCAAGGCGCGGCGACCGCTCCGCGATGATCTGCTGGAGGCGCTGGGCGTCGCCGATCTCGGCCTGAGGGTCGGCGCCGTGTGCGTCTACCACGCGATGGTCGAGACCGCCGTCGCGGCGCTCGCCGGCAGCGGCGTTCCGGTGGCCGCCGTCTCCACCGGCTTCCCCGCGGGCTTGTCGCCGATGGCCCAGCGGATCGCGGAGATCGAGGCCTCGGTCGCCGCCGGCGCGGCCGAGATCGACATCGTCATCACCCGTGCCCATGTGCTGACCGCCGACTGGCCGGCGCTGTATGACGAGGTGCGGGGGTTTCGCGCGGCCTGCGGGCCGGCCCACATGAAGGCGATCCTCGGCACCGGCGAGCTGCAAACCATGCGCAACGTTGGCCGCGCCGCGATGGTCGCCATGATGGCCGGCGCCGATTTCGTCAAGACCTCGACGGGCAAGGAGCCGGTCAACGCGACCCTGCCGGTCGGCCTCGTCATGGTCCGCGCCATCCGCGCCTATCGCGAGCGCACCGGCCATGTCGTCGGCTTAGAGCCGGCCGGCGGCATCGGCACCGCCAAGGACGCGCTCGGCTATCTGTTCCTGATGCAGGAGGAGCTCGGCAACGTCTGGCTCGACCCCCACCTGTTCCGCCTCGGCGCGTCGAGCCTGCTGGGCGACATCGAACGCCAGCTCGAACACCACGTCACCGGCCACTACTCGGCCTCCTACCGCCACCCGATGGCTTAAGTTCGCTGAACGACAGAGACACAGAGGCACATGCGGCTTTTCTTAGCTGTCATGCCCGGACGCGATCCGGGCATCCAGGCACCCGGCCGTTTCCTGGATGGCCGGGTCAGGCCCGGCCATGACCCTAGAGCGGGTCCGGCATAGACAGAATCAAAAAGGGGATTCCCAAGGGTCGCAAAAAGTGATTCAAGCTATGAGCTGGGTTAAAGGAGGCCAGCCATGGATGACACGACCTTATTCGGAAGATCTTCGTGTGTAGCGCACCCGGTTCCTTGGACACAAGTTTGTCTCACGCGGCGGGCCTGATTGAGATCGCGGCGTGCCACGCCTGACGAGCTTGAGCGGAGCTCAGGTAGCCGTTCTTTTCGACGATCCACTGGGCATTGTAGAGTTCGACGAAGTCGCGGACGGCGTCCCGCAGCTCCGCGATGTTGCGGTAGATGCGACCATGGATGATCTGTTCCTTCAGCGTGCGATTGAACCGCTCGGCGACGCCGTTGGTCTGGGGCTCGGCGACGAAGGCGTAGGACGGCTGGATGCCCCAGAACTTGATCTGGTTGGTGAAGTGGTCCGACAGATACTGGGAGCCGTGATCCATCCGCAAGGCCAGCCCCCGAGCCGCGCCGGCCGCGGTCGAGCCATACAGCCCGGCAAGCCCCATGGAGATCGGCTGCAGGGCGGCGAAGCGGTCGCCGCGCTTGCAGACATGCCAGCCGACACACTCGGCGTTCCAATGCTCGACGGCGGTGAAGATCCAGCCCCAGCCGTCGTCCACCGTGAACACCCGAACGCCATCGGTGCCCCACATGAGGTTCGGGGCATGAGTGATGATCTCACCGTCATGGGGATTGCCGCCACGGCGGCGGCAGCGATGGGGCGAGAGCAGATCGTTCTCGCGCATCAGGCGGAGCACCCGCTTGCGGGCAACCCGGATGTCGCGACAGACCCGAAGCCGAGCCCAGACCTTGCGGTAGCCCTCGCCCTCCCAGGGCGATGCCTCCAGGTCGGCTTCGATCGCCACCAGCAGCGCCTGGTCCGAGATCGCGGGCTTCGGTCCCCGACGCTTTGCCGGCGGCTGCTCGGCGTGCTGGCCGGAGGTCATGGCGTAGAACGAGGAGCGGGCCATGCCCCAGGCGGCGCAGACCCGCCGCAGGCCGTAGGCCCAGACCCGTGCCGGGCGAGGTGGCGGCACTCATCGCCGCGACCTCCGCCGCCCCAAAGGGCCGAAGGTCTCCGTCTTGGCCTCCAGCAGTTCCACCTGCATGGTCAACTCTCCGATCCGCTTCATGGCGCTAATCCAGTTCCGCCTGCACCGGATCGCCCTTGCGTTGCTTGAGCGAGGCGTCGATCCCGCCGATCGCTTTCTCACGCCACTGCTCGAGCCGGAAGATCTCTACGCCCAACTGGCGCGACAGAAGTTGCACCGGCTCATCACGCAAAAGCCGCAGAACAACTTCACGCTTGCGCGCCACCGTCCATCGCTGGCCAAGTCCCAGCGGGCCTGCCGGCAAAGCCTGGCCTGGGGAAAACGTGGACGAGCCAAGCTCGCCCGCATTTACCACAGGCCCATCAACAGCAACTTTCTTCTCAAAATTATCGGTCATGTTCCGGTCCTCCTTGGACACTTCGATTAAGCCAATTCTGTGTCCAAGGAAATCGGGTCCGACTCAGGAAGATCTTCGTGAACGAGTTGTTCGAGTTGTTGAATCGGGGACCTCTCGCAATGCGGCGGCGAAGCAATTTGATGTGAGCATCAGCTTTGTTGTGAAGCTGATGCAGCGTTGGAAGCAGCGGGGCACGATCAAAGCCGACAAATACGGTGGCTGGAAGAAATCGAAACTGGCTCCCCATGGCGATCGCATTCGGGCTCTGGTGATGGAGAATTGCGACATCACCATTGACGAGCTTTGCGTCTTGCTGGCCGCCGAGGGGATCGAGGCGAAGCGCTCGACGCTTGGCGACTTTCTTCTGGCTCAGGGGCTGAGTAGCAAAAAAAGACAGCCCACGCCGCCGAGCAGGAGCGCCCTGACGTCGCGGCGGCGCGAGCCACTTGGCGCAACGAGCAACCTGGGCTGATTGCCGAACGGCTGGTCTTTCTCGACGAGACCTGGGCGCGGACGAACATGGCCCGGCGTTATGGCCGGGCACCGCGCGGCGAACGGGTGGTGGCGGCCATTCCCCATGGCCACTGGAAGACAACCACGTTCATTGCCGCCCTGCGTCACGACCGGATCACCGCGCCCTGCGTTTTCGATGGCCCGATCAACGGCGCAAGCTTCCTTGCCTGGGTCCAGCAAGCCCTGGTCCCGACCCTGTCCGCGGGCGACATCGTCATCATCGACAACCTCTCCTCCCACAAGGTCGCCGGCGTACACGAGGCCATTGAGGCGGTCGGCGCAACCCCGCTCTACCTGCCGCCCTACAGCCCCGATCTCAATCCCATCGAACAGGTCTTCGCCAAGCTCAAAGCCATTCTCCGCAAGGTCGGCGCCAGAACCGTCGATGACCTCTGGCGGGCAATTGGAAACGCCCTCGATGAATTCTCTCCAACCGAATGCAGAAACTACCTCGTCAATGCAGAATATTCCGTCTAAACCGGATGTGCTCTAGGGTAGGCCGCCGACCTCATTTCACCTCTCTGTGTCTCTGTGGTTCAAGAGCGGGAGCACGGTCTATGAGCGTTGCCGAGATCTTCGAGACCATGGACTACGGCCCGGCGCCGGAGAGCGCAGGCCTGGCCAACGCCTGGCTCGACGCCCGCGGCCGCAAGTTCGGTCTGTTCGTCGACGGGGTCTGGCGCGAGCCCGCGACCGGCCAGTGGTTCGACACGATCAACCCGGCGACCACGAAAACCCTCGCCGCCGTCGCCCAGAGCGGCGCGGCGGACGTCGACGCCGCGGTCGCGGCGGCCCGCGCGGCCCAGCCGGGCTGGGCGAAGCTCGGCGGCCACGGCCGGGCGCGCCGCCTCTACGCCCTCGCCCGCTTGGTGCAAAAGCACGCCCGCCTGCTCGCGGTGCTCGAGACCATGGACAACGGCAAGCCGATCCGCGAGACCCGTGACATCGACGTGCCCCTGGTCGCGCGCCATTTCTACCACCACGCCGGCTGGGCCCAGCTGCAGGCCACCGAGCTCGCCGGCTACGAGGCGTTGGGCGTCGTCGGCCAGGTCATCCCGTGGAACTTCCCGCTGCTGATGCTGGCCTGGAAGATCGCCCCGGCGATCGCCACCGGCAACACCGTCGTGCTGAAGCCGGCCGAGTTCCCCAGCCTCACGGCCCTCGCCTTCGCCGAGCTCACTCAAGAGGCCGCGCTGCCGCCGGGCGTCGTCAACATCGTCACAGGCGACGGCACGACGGGAGAGCTGATCGTCAACCACGCCGGCGTCGACAAGCTCGCCTTCACCGGCTCGACCGAGGTCGGCCGCCTGATCCGTACGGCGACCGCCGGCACGGGCAAGAAGCTGACCCTGGAGCTCGGCGGCAAGTCGCCGTTCATCGTCTTCGACGATGCCGACCTCGACAGCGCCGTCGAGGGCGTCGTCGACGCGATCTGGTTCAACCAGGGCCAGGTCTGCTGCGCCGGCTCGCGCCTGCTGCTCCAGGAATCCATCGCCGACGCCATGATCGCGAAGCTGCGCGCCCGCATGGAGACGTTGCGCATTGGCGACCCGCTGGACAAGGCCGTCGACATCGGCGCCATCGTCGCGCCGGTCCAGCTCCAGCGCATCGAGGCCTTGGTGAAACAAGGCGTCGCCGAGGGCGCGACGATGTGGCAGCCCTCCTGGGCCTGCCCGACCGAGGGCTCGTTCTACCCGCCGACCCTGTTCACCGACGTGGCGCCCGCCGCCGCCATCGCCCAGGTCGAGATCTTCGGCCCGGTCATGGTGTCGATGACGTTTCGCACGCCGGACGAGGCGGTGGCCCTGGCCAACAACACGCGCTTCGGCCTGGCCGCCAGCGTCTGGTCGGAGAGCGTCAACCTGGCCCTCGACATCGCGCCCAAGCTCGCCGCCGGCGTCGTCTGGATCAACTCGACGAACCAGTTCGACGCCGCCTGCGGCTTCGGCGGCTACCGCGAATCCGGCTTCGGCCGTGAAGGCGGCCGCGAGGGCCTGTTCGAGTACGTCCAGCCGAGTTGGGAGAAGGCGCTGCCCGCCTACGAAGAGACGTCGCCCGCGCCGGCGCCCATGGCATCGGCCCCGTCCGCCGCGTTACCGCCGATCGACCGCACGGCCAAGCTGTACATCGGCGGCAAGCAGGCCCGGCCCGACGGCGGCTACAGCCGTCCGGTCGCAGCACCCGACGGCACGCTGTTGGCCGAGGTCTGCGACGGCAACCGCAAGGACATCCGCAACGCCGTCGAGGCCGCGCGCAAGGCCGCCGCCTGGGGCAAGACGGCGGCCCACACACGGGCTCAGATCCTCTACTACGTCGCCGAGAACCTGGACGCCAGGTCGGCCGAGTTCACCGAGCGCATTCGCGCCATGACCGGCGCCCGGCCGCGGGCCGCCGCGCACGAAGTCCAGGCTTCCGTCGCCCGCCTGTTCACCTACGCCGCCTGGGCCGACAAGTACGACGGCGCCGTGCACGCCCCGCCGGTGCGCGACGTCACGCTGGCGATGAACGAGCCCCTGGGCATCATGGCCGTGGTCTGCCCCGACGAGGCGCCGCTGCTCGCCTTCGTCTCCCTCGTCGCGCCGGCCGTCGCCATGGGCAACCGCGTCGTCGCCGTGCCGTCGCCGACCCACCCCCTGGCCGCCACCGACTTCTACCAAGTACTGGATACGTCGGACGTGCCGGCCGGCGTCATCAACATCGTCACCGGCGAGCGCGATGCGCTCGCGCAAACCCTCGCCGAACACGACGAGGTCGACGCCATCTGGTACGTCGGCCCGGCCGCCGGCAGCGCCATGGTCGAACGCGCCTCCGTCACCAACCTAAAACGCACCTGGACCAACAACGGCCACCGCCGCGACTGGCACGTCCCAGCCCAAGGCGAGGGCCGCGACTACCTCCGCCACGCCACCCAGGTCAAGAACATCTGGGTGCCCTATGGCGAGTAGGGGGCGCTGTTCTTCGTTGCTGCATGCCGGTCAATGAGCGTAGCCATCCCATCGAACGCTCCCTGATCACTCGTCTATGGGGTAGTCCGTGGCTTGGCCCGAGGCGCCCGGCAGCGGCTTGCCGCACGCCAGGTCCTCATCCCGCAGCGCCGCTTCCCAGTTCCGCGCGGCGGTCAACTGGCCGCAGTTGAGGAACTGCGCGCGCCGCAGGTCCGCCGCCTTGAGGTCCGCGTTCGCGACAACGGCCTTGAAGAGATTGGCGCCGTTCAGGCGGGCGCCGGCAAGCGTTGCGTTCGTCAGGACGGTGCCCCTGAGGTCGGCGTTCCTCAGGTCCAAATCGGCCAGGTCCGCGCCCGTCAGATCCAGGCTTCTGAGGCTCGTCCGCGACAAATCCGGCCGCTCGCCGGGATGGTCGGCGCGCCACCGGTTCCAGGCGGCGGCTCCCTGGGCGAGCAGTGCTACGGCCTCTTCGGTGTTCATCTGTCCCAATCGACCTTCGTGGATGCGTCCATGATCGCGGTTTCGAGCTGTCGCCGGTCCAGTCCTTCGGCGCCACGCAGATCCGCGCCACGGAGATCGGCATCGTCGAACACGGCCACGCGGAGGTAGGCGCCGCGCAGGTCGGTCCCGCACAAGAATGCACCGTTGAAGAACGCGCTGCCAAGCTTGGCGCCGCATGTCGGCCCGATCGAGGCACGCGTGGCGAAAGCCGGCGCCGCGCAGGTTCGCGCCGCGCAGGTCGGCCTCGGTCAGGTCGCCGTCATCGAGATTGACGCCGCTCATGTCGGCGTCGCGCAGGCTGGCCGCGCGCAACACCGCCTCCGGCATGAACGCGAACTCCATATCCGCTTCGTCCAACGTGGCGCGGGACAACTCGGCGGCGGCCAGGTTTACGCCACTGAGGCGGCCCCGTGTCAGGTCTGCCATGCCGAGTCGTGCCATGCGCAGGTTGGCGCCGATCAAATTGGCGCGCCGCAGGTTGGCGCCGATCAAATTGGCGCGCCGCAGGTTGGCGCGGCTCAGATCCGCACCCGCCAACGACGACCGATCGAAGCGCGCGCGCCTTAGGTTTCGTCCCCGCAGGTCGCGGCCCCGCAGATCGGTCTCACTCAGGTCCGCGCACGTGCCTTCGCGCCGGTCGGACAGCAAGTAGCGCTCGTGTGCGTCCAGAACCTCGTGGAGCTTCTCGAGTGTGATCGGCTTGTGTACTCGGTCCTCGTCGAAGCCTGGACATCGGGCGAACGGCGGTCGTGGAGGATCGTTCATTGGAGAAGATGTTTGTTCGCTATGGATGTGAACGGACGGCTTGTGCTAACACATTGATTTAAAGGGGGGAAGCATGCGGTTACGCCTGCACGGTAGGCGCTATGGCGAGTAACCCGGCGGCGCCGCGGTTTCTGCCGCAGGAGCTGATTCGCAAGAAGCGCGACGGCCTCGTCCTCGATGACGCGGAGATCGCGTTCCTGGTCGACGGCATCACCGACGCCTCGATCACCGACGGCCAGGTCGCGGCGCTGGCCATGGCGGTGTTCTTCCGTGGCATGACCATGGCCGAGCGGGTGGCGCTGACCCGGGCGATGACGCGCTCCGGCGACGTGCTCGACTGGGCCGGCGAGGGGCTGGACGGCCCGGTCGTCGACAAGCATTCCACCGGCGGCGTCGGCGACAAGGTGAGCCTGATGCTGGCGCCGATCCTGGCCGCCTGCGGCGCCTACGTGCCGATGATCTCGGGCCGCGGCCTCGGCCACACCGGCGGCACCCTCGACAAGCTCGATGCAATCGCCGGCTACAAGACGGCGCCGGATCTGGCGACGTTCCGCGCGACGGTGCGCGCGGCCGGCTGCGCGATCATCGGCCAGACCGCCGATTTGGCGCCGGCCGACCGGCGGCTCTACGCGATCCGCGACGTCACGGCGACGGTCGAATCGATCCCGCTGATCACCGCCTCGATCCTGTCGAAAAAGCTCGCCGCCGGCCTCGGCGCCCTGGCCATGGACGTGAAGTTCGGCTCCGGCGCCTTCGTGCCGACCATGGACGACGCCATGGAGTTCGCCCGCAGCATCGTCGCCGTCGGCAACGGCGCCGGCATGAAGACGGCGGCGCTGCTGACCGATATGAACCAGGTGCTCGGCACGACCGCCGGCAACGCCGTCGAGGTGGCCGAGGCCGTCGCCTACCTGACCGGCGGCGCCCGCGACCCCCGCCTGCACGAGGTCACGGTGGCCCTGTGCGCCGAGATCCTGGTGCTCGGCGGCCGGGCGCCTGACACGGACGCTGCGACGGCGCGCATCGAAGAGGCGCTTGCGTCCGGCGCCGCGGCGGAGCGGTTCGCCAAGATGGTCGTCGCCCTCGGCGGCCCGGCCGATTTCCTGGAGAAGCCGGAGGCCTACCTGCCGGCGGCGCCGGTCCGCCTGGCGGTGACGCCCGATGCGCCGGGCACGGTCGCGGCGATCGAGGTGCGCCGGCTCGGCGTTGCCGTCGTCGGGCTCGGCGGCGGCCGGACCCGGGCGGACCAGGCCGTCGACCACGCCGTCGGCCTCGTCGCAGTGGCCGCGATCGGCGCCGACGTCGGGCCCGGCCGGCCGCTCGCCACGGTGTTGGCCCGCGACGATGCCGCGGCAGCCGCCGCCGCCGATGCCGTACGCGCGGCGTTCACCCTGGGCGACGCGCCGGACGCTTCACCGATCGTCGCCCGCCGGCTCGGTGAGGAGGACCTGTGACCGGCATCCCGAAGGCCGAGTTGCACGTCCATCTCGAAGGCACGGCGACGCCGGCGCTGGTCCGGCGTCTGGCGGCGCGTAACCATGTCGCCCTGCCCGAGGACCTGTTCAGTGACGACGACACGTTCAACTGGCACGACTTCTCCCATTTCCTGACGGTCTACGACACGGCGTCGAGCGTCATCGTGACGCCGGCGGACTACCGCGACGTGACCTACGACTACCTCGCGCGCTCGGCCGCGGAAGGCGTCGTCTATTGCGAGATGTTCTCCTCGCCCGACCACGCCGCCGCCACCGGCATGACCTATGGCGAGCATGTCGCCGGCATCGCCCAGGGCATCGACGACGCCCGCGCCGAGTATGCGATCGAGGGCTTCATCGTGCCGACCTGCGTGCGCCATTTCGGGCCCGAACGCGCCGTCGAGGTGGCGCGCCAGGTGGTCGACGAGCCGCATCCGCTGGTCGTCGGCTTCGGCATGGGTGGCGACGAGGCGAGCCACACGCCCGCCGCGTTCGCGCCGGCCTTCCGGCTGGCCGACGAAGCCGGCCTGCCGACGACCGTGCATGCCGGCGAGTTCGGCGGGCCGGAGAGCGTGCGCGCGGCGCTGGAACACCTGCCGGTTTCCCGCCTCGGCCACGGCGTGCGGGCGATCGAGGATCGGGCCCTGGTCGACGAGCTGGCGGCGCGCGGCGTCGTCCTGGAATGCTGCCCGACGAGCAACATCGCGACCAAGGTCTATGCCGACTATGCGCAGCACCCGTTCCCGCGCCTCCTGGCCGCGGGTTGCCGGGTCACGCTGAACGCCGACGACCCGCCCTATTTCCACACCTCGGTCGGCCGCGAGTATGCGCTTGCCGCCGAACATTTCGGCCTCGACGACGCCGCGCTCGGCGCCATTACGGCCACGGCGATCGAGGCCGGCTTCGCCCCCGCCGCCACGCGCGCAGCGATCCTCGAGCGGGCGGGGCTGTAGCGGGAGAACTACCCCCACGCGTCATCCTCGGCCTTGTGCGGACAAGCCCGAGGATGACAGTTCGGGGGCGGTGGAGTACACAGCGCAGGCCCAGCGACGCGCCACGCAAACACCGGAACCCGCCGATGCTGTCACATCCCGAATTTCCCAACCTGCACATTCTCGACCATCCGCTGATCACCCACAAGCTCACGCACATGCGCAACAAGGAGACGCCGACGGTGCAGTTCCGGCTGCTGCTGAAGGAGATCTCGCTGCTGATGGGCTATGAGATCACGCGCGAGATGCCGATGACGACACGCCCCATCGAGACGCCGCTGACCCGCATCGACGGCCCGGTCATTCATCCCAAGCACTTCGCCATCGTCTCGATCCTGCGCGCCGGCCTCGGCATGGTCGAAGGGCTGCACGAGCTGATCCCGACGGCGCCCGAGGGCCATGTCGGCCTCTACCGCGACCCAGCGACCAAGCGGCCGGTCGAGTACTACGTCAAGCTGCCCAACCCCGACGGCCGCGTCTTCCTGCTCGTCGACCCGATGCTGGCGACCGGCTATTCGGCCGTCGCCGCCGTCGACGTGCTCAACAAGCACCACATCGCCGACACGGACATCCGCTTCATGGCCCTGGTCGCGGCGCCCGAGGGCATGGCGGTTTTCCAGGAGCACCACCCCGACGTGCCGGTCTACACCGCCGCCCTGGACAGCCACCTGAACGAGCACGCCTACATCGTCCCCGGCCTCGGCGACGCCGGCGACCGGGTGTTCGGCACGAAGTAGGAGGTACCCGCCGGCGGGTCGGGTACGCTTCTTGCGTCGTCCTCGGCCTTGTGCCGCTGCTGTCCGGTTTGGCCGTCGGCCACGCCGCGAAACCGAGCCTTCACTGATCGTCATTGCCGGACTTGATCCGGCAATCCAGCGCTTCGCCGCAGTATTCCTGGATTCGCGGATCACGCCCGCGAATGACCCGGAAGGGGAGATGTGCCTCTCACATGACGGGTTGGACACGTCGTGATTGCCAGACAGCCGGCCCCCGCCGCTTACGCCGGCTTGTCGAACACCGACACCTTGCTGAGAAACGCGATGTCCGTGCTCGCCAGCACGAAGCCCGCCGCGGTGAACTGCTCCGCGACGTCGGTGCTGACATAGTCGGCGTAGTAGGGCTCGTGGTAGGCGAGCGGGAACAGACTCAAGAGCCCGTCGAAGTCGGGCACGTCGCCGCGCTGCACGGTCTCGACGAACAGGACGCGGCCGCCGGGCCGCAGCACGCGGGCCATTTCGGCGACCGCGCGCGCGCGGATCGCCCGCGGCAGCTCATGGAACAGGAACGTGCAGGCGACGACATCGACGCAAGCGTCGGCCAGCGGCAGCGCCTCGGCCTGGCCCTGGCCGAGCCGCACATCCACCCACGGCCGCAGCGTGCGGCGGGCCTGCCGGAGATAGTGCGGGCTGAGGTCGAAGCCGACGGCCTCGACGGCGCCGTGGTTGGCCTTGACGAAGCTCAGGAAGCGGCCGGTGCCGCAACCGACGTCGACGAGCCGCGTCGGGCCGGCCGGCCGCGCGTTCAGAAAGTGATATAGCGGCACCAGCGCCTGGCGCCGCATGACATCGGCGCCGCCGGTGAACAGGACCTCGACCTGATAGTCGTACAGCGCCGCCGAGCGGTCGGACAGATAGCCGTCGGTCTGATCGTGAAACGCCTGCCGGTAGTAGCGCGGATAGGTGCCCGCATCGACGTCGAGGGATGTCGACACGTTGCGGCCGCGGCGCCGCAGCCGGCGGCGCACGTTGACCGCGGACAAATCGTTGAAAAACCGCCGGCTCGTCCGCAACAGCGCGTCGGGGCGCACGACCAGATCGTGCGGCAGGCTGTAATAGCCGCGCTCGATATTGGCGAGGTCGCGGCGGAACAGGGCGAACAGCCCGCGCAGCAGGCGCTGCCTGTCCGGCAGGCCCTCGGGCACCTCGTCGCGCCGCACGGCCGTGTCGGTGAAGCGCTGGGCCACGCGGTACTGGCTGTAGTACCACGAGAACTTGGCCCCCTGACCCAGGGTGTAGGCAAGGCGATGGGCAAGTGTCATGCCACTTCCTGCATATGGCCCAACCCTGCATATAGCGCGGCGGTGGCCGCTTGCAAATCGATGGCGCCTGTGCAACGCGTCCGGCGAACGCGTACTGAGGCGAGGCAGACCATGAGCGGCTTCCGCACTCTCGATGACATCGACGTTGCCGGCAAGCGGGTGCTGCTGCGAGCCGATTTGAACGTGCCCATGCGCGACGGCCGGGTGACCAACACGACCCGGCTCGACCGGCTGGCGCCGACCGTCCGAGAGCTCGTGGGCAAGGGCGCGCGCGTCGTCGTCGTCGTCTCGCATTTCGGCCGGCCCAAGGGCGAGGTCGTGCCGGCGCTGTCGCTCGAGCCCGCCGCCGCCGCCCTGGCCGCGAGCCTCGGCGACATCGCCGTCGGCTTCGCGCCGGACTGCGCCGCCGCCGCCGCCGCGGTGGCTCGGCTCGCCAATGGCGACGTCATCGTCCTGGAGAATTTGCGCTTCGATCCCGGGGAGGAAGCGAATGACGCCGCCTTCGCACGGCAGCTGGCGTCGTTCGGCGACGTCTACGTCAACGACGCCTTCTCCGCCGCCCATCGCGCCCACGCCTCGACCGAGGCGGTGGCGCATCTGCTGCCGGCGGCGGCCGGGCGCCTGATGCAGGAGGAGCTGGAGGCCCTGGGCGTCGCCCTGGAATCGCCCGCCCGGCCCGTCGCCGCCATTGTCGGCGGCGCCAAGATCTCGACGAAGCTTGCGCTGCTGGGCAACTTGATCCGCAGGGTCGACGTACTGATCATCGGCGGCGGCATGGCGAACACGTTCCTCAACGCCCGTGGCGTGGCCGTCGGGCGCTCGCTGTGCGAGCACGACATGGCGGCGACCGCGCGGCGGATCACGGACGAGGCGGGCGATTGCGAGATCATGCTGCCGACCGACTCGGTCGTCGCCGCGGCGCTGGCCGCGGGCACGCCCACGACGACTGTCGCCATCGACGCCGTACCGGCGGACCAGATGATCCTGGACGTCGGGCCGCAGACGGTGCGCGAGCTCGCCGACCGTCTGGCCAAGTGCCGCACGCTCGTCTGGAACGGCCCGCTCGGCGCGTTCGAGGTGGCGCCGTTCGACGCGGCGACGACCGCGGTCGCCGAACGGGTCGCCGCACAGACGGCGGCCGGACAACTGACGTCGGTCGCCGGCGGCGGCGACACCGTCGCCGCGCTGCGCCACGCCGGCGTTATCGACCGCCTGACTTACGTCTCGACGGCCGGCGGCGCGTTCCTCGAATGGCTCGAAGGCAAGGCCCTGCCGGGCGTCGCCGCCTTGCAGTCGTAGGGACCTACTTCGGCCAGTCCAGGCGCTCGGCCGGGAATTCCACGCGCACCATCGTGCCTTCGCGGGGGGTGCTGTCGATCGTCAGGCTGCCGCCATGCAGCTCGACGAGCGCGCTGCACAGCGGCAGGCCGAGCCCGGTGCCGGCGTGCGAGCGGCTGAGGGCGCTGTCGACCTGCCCGAACTTGGTCAGCGCGATCTGCACCTGCTGCTTGTCCATGCCGATGCCCGTATCGCTGACGGCGATGGCCAGGTTGCCGCTGTCGGCAATGCTGACGCTGATGCCGATGTCGCCGCCCGCTGGCGTGAACTTGATGGCGTTCGACAGCAGGTTGAGCAGCACCTGCTTGACCTTGCGCTCGTCGGCGAGCAGGACCGGCAGCGGCTCGGCGATCGTCTGCTTGAGGTGGAGGGCCCCCTCGGTGGCCCGGTCGCGCACGAGGCGCACGGCGCTGGCGATCGTGTTGCGGATGTCCACGCGGTCTTCGGACAGGTCGAGCTTGCCGGCTTCGGCCTTCGAGACGTCGAGAATGTCGTTGATGATATTCAGCAGGTGGTGGGCGCTGTCGTGAATGTCGCCGGTATATTCGCGATAACGGTCGCTGCCCAGGGGGCCGAACAGCTCGTCGCGCAGGATCTGGCCAAAGCCGATGATGGCGTTTAGCGGCGTGCGCAGCTCATGGCTCATGTTGGCCAGGAACTCGGACTTCGTGCGGTTGGCGAGCTCCGCCTCTTCCTTGGCCGCGACGAGCGCCTGCTCGCGCCGCTTCAGCTCGGTGATGTCGGTGCGCACGCTGACCGTGTCGCCGTCGGCGGTCCGGTGGTCGCTGACCCTGATCCAGCGGTCGCCGACCCGGGCCTCGGTCGCCGAACGGCCGGTCTGCAGCTGTCGCATGCGCTCGGCCAGCCACTCCTCCACGGGGCGGCCCAGCGTGTCGGCCTCGTCGTCGATACCGGCGCGGGCCAGCTCGGCAAACGAGCGGCGGCGTCAGGAGGTGTGCGTGGCGCTTGTACATCTGGCGCATGCGCGAGTTGCACAGCACCAGGCGCTCGTCATTGTCGAACAGCGCAAAGCCTTCGGAGATCGACTCGATCGCGTCGGTCAGCCGCTGCTGCGAGCGCAGCGCCTTCTCCCAGGCCTCGGTCTCGCTCATGATGTCCTTGGCCGTGCCACGGAAGCCGAGGAAGCTGCCGTCGCGGTCGCTGAACACCGGCAGGCCGCTGATCTTGAAGAGGCAGCGGCGGCCATCGCGGCGCACGACCTCGAACGTCTCGTCGCGGAACGGCGAGCGTGTTGCCGGCGTCGGCAGGCGTTCGGCGGCGGCGCGCGAGGCGGCGCGGAAGCGGCCGAACTCGAACAGGTTGCGCCCGCGCAGCTCCAACGGATGCACGTCGAGGACATCGAGCACCCGTGGCGACACATAGGTGAATGAGAAGTTGCGGTCGCATTCCCACACCCAGTCCGAGACCAGGCGGGCGATGTCCTCGAACCGGTCCTGGGCCTGGTAGGCCAGCCCGCGGGCGGCGGCGATCTGAGTGATCTCCTCGGTCGTGCAGACGATCGCGCCGGCGCCGGCGCCGTCGGCACCGCTGACGCGCGAGAACTTCAGCCGGAAATCCATGCCTCCCAAGTCGAGCGGCAACTCGCGAACGGTCGTGCCGTTGTTGGCCTCCAGCTCGGCAAGGATCGCCTGCCACGGGGCGCTGGCGAACTGCCGGACACCGTTGCTATCGGATAATGGCAGCGTGCGCTCTGCGATCGGCCCGAAGGCGCCGTTGGCGAAACGCACGGTACCGTCGACGTCGAGCACGCAGATCGGTCCGACGGCAGCGGCATGCGCCTCATGGACATCGGCGCGCGTGCTGACGTCGCTGGCGACGCTGTGCTGCGGCGCTGTGGGCTCGGCCGGCGGGGTCACGGCGGTCATGGCGTCGGCTACCCCGCGGCCCGCGCGGCGTGCAGCTCGAGCTGTCGCTGGAGCTCGAGATATTTGGGCTCGCGGCGCCAGTGATCGAGCATCGACGCGGCGACGCCGCTGTCGATACGGTCATAGAGCTCCAGTACCTGGCTCAGCTCGTCTTCCCCGACCTCGTGGTCGCCCGGCCGCGATTGCCGGCTGAGGATGAATAGCGACGCGAACATCGGCTTCTCGAAGCCGATGGCGCGGCAACCGATGGCCAGGCCTTCGCCGCCGGGCTCATAGATCAGGCGTCTGATCATGGTCGAGCGCAGGTCGAGCAGCCGGCCGAGCAGGGTCTCGAACAGCGACACTTCGCCCTGCCGCAACAGCTGGACCAAGAGCTCGGGCCGGATCGAGCCGCCGAGCGACTCCAGCAGGCCCAGTGAGGCGGACACGCCGCTGTCTGCCGGCTGCCCCCCCGGTTTCGAGGATCTCCGTGACCGAGTGCTCGATCTCGTCGTCCAGGTCCGACGGATCGATTTCGAAATTCTCCAGGATGTGCTTGCGCAGGGCGGCGGAGACCCACCAGTACAAGCGTTTGGCGAGGTCCGGGCTCAGATTGCTGCGGTGCACCAGCGGGTTCTGATAGCTGTCGAACCGCTTCGACTGCTCGACCAGGTAGGCCATTGTCGCCCCGGAAATCAAGGCGCTGTCGTTCTCCAGCAGCTTCACGACGACGGTCTCGTTGCCGGTGTGGACGAGCGCGTCGGACACACTCTCACTGAGCGACCGGCGCATGGCGATCGCCAACTGATGCTCCATCGTGCGGTGGGTGATGATCTCGACCAGCTCGGAATCGAGCAGCACTTCGCTGTACACGAGGATCGGGTGCGCGACCTCGATCTCATCGTTGGCCAGGGTGGCGACCAGGTCTCGCGGCGCGTCGTCGCGGTGCGCCAGCCGTTCGGCCAGCCGCTTGCGGACGGTCATCTCGACGTCGTGGATCAGCTGCCGCAGGATGTCGGTCATCAGCGCCCGTTCGCGGTCGGACAGGCGCTCGCCGCCGCCGAAGAACAGATCGCTGATGGTCTCGACCAGATCCGTCCGACTGGCCGCGGATTTGTCCCGCGCCATGCGGAACAACTGGTCGACGTCGATACTCTGTCGGAGATCCATCGAGGGGGCGTACCTGAGAATTGCCTCCGCCCTGTGCCGAAACGCCGGCACAGTAGCCCGCCGTTGGACAGTAGGAGTTGCCGCTTACCAAAGCGTTAGTGTGCCCCCGCCTGGCGGGCCGGTGCCGATCGGCGGATTGTGCGCGCTGGCTCAAGGGACGGGCTGGTAGATCAGCCGCAGACCGTCCAGATAGTGGGGATCGCGGCGCCAGCGGCGCACGATACGTTCGACCGCGGCCGCCGACAGCCCATCGAAGCAGGTCAGGGCCTGTTCCAGATCGGCACCGCTGCCGGGCCGGCCGCGGGCGGGTTGGCCGGCCGCGAACAGCCGCGTGAAGCCGTCGCGGCTAACGCCCATGCAGCGGCACAGGATCGCCAGGCACTCGCCGCCGGGCTCGTAGAACAGCCGGCGGACGAGCACCCGCCGGACCCGCGCCCTGCCGGCGATCAGCGCCTCCAGCAGGACAATCTGGCCCTCGTCCAGCGCCTCGAGCAGCAGCACCTCGTCGATCATGTCGCGCGCCGCCAGGGCCTCGACCAGGGGCGGCACGGCCGCGGCGCGGCCGCACCGGCCACGGATCTCGTCGATCAGGCTCTTACCGGCATCCTCGACAAGGTCGTCGATGAACCGCTGGTCGGTCTCGTAGTGGTCCAGCGCGTGCATACGCACGGCCGCGGCGACCGCCCACACTGTGCGCTCCGCCGGCGCGAACTCCACGTCGATCAGGCGGACCCTGAGGCGGCCGTCTTCGTGGCTTCGCTCGGCAACCTCGACGGCGAACGCGTTGGCGGTCTCGGTCAGCCCGGACCGGGCGCTCAGCCGCTCGACGACGCCCGGGCCGACCGCCGGCATGGTTGCCGGCAGCTGGTCCTCCAGCACGCGATGGTAGATCGTCTCGGCCAGGTCGAGGTCGCGCAGAACCGGGCTGCGGCTCAGGATGTCGACCGCGACGCCGGCATGTTCCGTGGCCAGGCTCTGCGCCAGCGGCCTGGCCGATGGCATGTCGTTGGCGGCGGTCAGGATTCGCGCCCGCAGCTCCGCCTCGGTCTCGCGGATGAGGTCGGCGAGGATATTGCCCATCGCCAAGGCCCGGGCCTCGGACAGGTGGTCCGTGCGGCCGCCGATCAGCTCGTTGGCGGCGACCTCGCGCGCCAGCCGGCCGGCGCGGGATTTCTCCTCCGCCAGCTGCAGGAGGCCTTCCAGCGACCGAATCTCACCCATTCTCGGCTGGTCCTTCGACTTGCCCGCCGGTCCCCGGCTTGCCTGCCGGCCTTGGCTTTCCCGGGCATTTGCCCGGGTGGCTCCAGGCATTGTTGTGCCGCGCTCTTAATGAACTATTGTTGTCCCATGGATGACCCGGTGAGCGCGCGCTGCCGCGGCGTTGGGTTGGCGCTGGGATTGTCGGCGGCGTTGCTTATCGCCGTGACGGCGCTGGCGGCGCCGGCGGGGGCCGATAGTCCGGATCTGCCGCCCGGTCATCGCTTCGAGGTACGGCCGGGCGACCTGCCGCCGCCCGGCGCGACGCCCAGCGCGCGCAATCCGCCGCAGATCGTCGACCTGCCGCCGGACACCGTCCTGACGGTGCCGCCGGGGTTCGAGGCGGGCGTCTTCGCCGACGGGCTCGACCATGTCCGCTGGCTTGCCGTGGCCCCGGACGGCGCCGTTCTGCTGGCCCAGTCCCAGACCGGCGTCGTCACGATCCTGCGCGACAACGACGGCGACGGCCGGGCCGACAGCACGGCGCCCTTCGTGACCGGCCTGACTTTGCCGCACGGCCTGGCGTTCCGCGACGGGCACGTCTACATCGCCGACCAGGATTTCGTGCGGCGCTACCACTACCGTGCCGGGTCCGATGGGCCGACCGGCCCGGCCGAGCGGGTTACCGCACCCGGCGCCTTCGGTTCCCCGGGCGGGCATTGGACCCGCAGCCTCGTCTTCAGCCCCGACGGCCGGCGCTTCTTCGTCGCCGTCGGCAGTCGCGACAATCTGGCCGAGGAGGCCGAGCCGCGGGCCACGGTGCAGGTGTTCGACGCCGCCGGCGGCGGCCAGCGTACCCTCGCCACCGGGCTGCGCAACCCGGTCGGCATCGCCTTCTACCCCCGCACGAGCGACCTCTATGTCGTTGTCAACGAGCGCGATGGCATGGGTGACGAGCTGGTGCCGGACTATCTGACCCGGGTTCGCGACCGCTCGTTCTACGGCTGGCCCTACGCCTATATCGGCGCCAATCCGCAGCCTCGGCTGGCCGCGCGTCGGCCCGATCTCGTTGCCGCGAGCCAGGTCCCCGACGTCCTGTTCCAGTCCCACTCGACGCCGCTGGGCCTCGTCTTCTACGACGCCGATCAGTTCCCGGCCGACTATCGCGGCGACGCGTTCGTCGCCCTGCATGGCTCGTTCAACGCGGCCGAACCGCGCGGCTACATGGTCGTGCGCGTGCCGTTCCGCGACGGCCGGCCGGTCGGCCACTACGAGGCCTTCGCGACCGGCTTCTGGACCGCCGGCACCGACCGCGCCGTCGTGATCGGCCGCCCCGCCGGCCTGGCCGTCGCCGCCGACGGCAGCCTGCTGATCGCCGACGATGTCGGCCAACGCATCTGGCGCGTCAGCTACCGGGGCTGAGGCCGCCTACAGGCGGTCGATGTTGCAGCGATGCACCGTGAAAGAGACGGCGATCACGTCGGGATTGTCGTCCCAGGCGAACGGCGGCTCGTGCAGCGTGTCCCACAGCGCCGCAAACCAGCGCCGCGTCCGCTCCGGGTAGGGCAGGCCCCGGTAGGTGTCGCGGTCGCTCTCCTGCCAGCCGGGGTGCCCCTCGGCCTTGGCATCGTCGGCGGCGATCTCCTGCAGGTGCTGCCGTCGCACGTTCGTGACGCGCAGCGTTAGGCGCGAGGCCCAGCGCGGCATATGGATCGGCGCGGCCCAGCCGTTGTCGAGTACGGCGGCCGGCGCGGCGGCATCGACGGCCCAACCGCGCTGTTTGGCTTCCTCGTCGACGCGATAGCTCAACTCGCGCACCCGGCTGCGATCGCGGTGATCGCTGGCCGTTTCGTGATAGCGGCCCTCCAGGGTCGGGTCGTCAACGTCCTGAAACGTCGCCGTGAAGGCCTCGCGCACCCACAGGCCGCGCTCGCCGCCATCGTGGTGCCAGGCGTCGTGCAGGCGCAGCCAGGCCGTGGCCTTGCCCCGCTTATCGTAGGGCAGGCGCCGGGTCTGTGTCTTGCGGTTTTCCAGCAAGGCGCGGACCATGGGCGCAGAGAAGATCACGGGTGTGTCGTTCATCCCGCCACCGAACCGGCCCGCACGGGGCCGCAAGCCGCACGTTTGCGTCGATCTTCGCCCAATCGGGGGTGTGCGTCACCATCCCCCCGCGGCCCCCGCCGCCGGCTGCGGAAAAGGCTGATTAGTTTTTCGTCAAATGCCCGGTGTTAGGGTGGTCGGGCCG
Organism: Alphaproteobacteria bacterium; assembly: GCA_965261585.1. GTDB lineage: Bacteria > Pseudomonadota > Alphaproteobacteria > UBA6615 > UBA6615 > CBDHDN01. The sequence continues at coordinate 56,239 of CBDHDN010000012.1, read as the reverse complement.
TCGACCGCAATGATCCGATAGATGCCGCCAGTTACGCACAACACCTCGCTCCTCCAGGCGATCTCGAACCTGATCAATCAGCCGAGCCCGGCCGCTCAAGCGCGCGCCAGGCCGGCTGTCGGGCGCGGTGGCGGCAGCGTCGAGCGCATCGAGGCGCCGAAGGCCGTCAAGGCCGAACACGATGCCAAGGCCGTGCGCGGCCGCTATTTGGACATCCTCGTCTGACGACGGCCCCTTGTCGGCGGTCCGCGGGACCGTTCGCTTTCCCCCGCACGAGCGAGCCTCCCGGCAGGCGCCCTCAGCGGATGTCGGTGTCGGCCGTGACGTCCGCCGGCTCGGCGTCGGCTGCAGCGGCGCTTCCCTGATGGCGCATGATCAGCGGCACCTGCGCCATGGCGAAGGCGAACGCCAGGGGCATCGCGCCGAACAGCTTGAAGCCGATCCAGAACTCGGTCGAGTAATTGCGCCAGACGATCTCGTTGATGATCGCCATGACGATGAAAAAGACGCCCCAGCGCAACGTCAGCGTGCGCCAGCCGTCGTCGCCGAGCTGGAACGCCGCACCGAACAGCGGCTTCAGCAGCACCCGCCCGAAGGCCAGCCCGCCGAGCAGGATCGCCGCGAACAGGCCGTTGACGATCGTCGGCTTCAGCTTGATGAACAGATCGTCGTTCAACAGCAGCGTCAGGCCGCCGAATGTCAGCACGAAGAAGCCGGCGACCAGCGGCATGATCGGCAGGCGCCGCTCGAGGATCCAGCCGGCCGTGACCGACGCCGCCGAGGCGACCATGAACGCCGCGGTGCCGGTGAAGATACCTGCGCGGGCGTTGACGACAAAAAAGACGACCAGGGGCCCGGCTTCGATCGCGAGTTTCACAAGCGGGTTCATGGCCCGCAGGTTACGGCGATTTCGGCGGCGGGAAAAGCACAAGAACCGCCCTCTGTCCTCAGCCGGAGTGGTCCCTACAGGACCGGGAGGGTAAAGTTGAACGTTCGTTCAACCAACCACAACGAGGCGACGGCGGCAATGCCCAGGGAACCGAAACGCAGGACGAGGCGCGGATAAAGCGGTGTACGGCCGGCCCAGAAGGCCAGCGGCAGAAACCCGGCGACGATTGCCATCTGCCCGATCTCGACCCCCAGGTTGAAGCTGAACAGCGAGAGCAGCAGTCGCGTCGAGGGTAGCCCTAGAGCCTGCAGGGCGCCCGCGAAGCCAACCCCGTGGATCAAACCGAAGCCGAACGCGACCGCCCAGAGGCCGCGCGAGACGATCGGATAGAGGTTGTTGAGCGCGGCGATCACGATCGAGGCGGCGATCACCGTTTCCACGAGCCGCGAGGGCAAGTCCAGCCAGCCCAGCGTCGCCAGGCCGAGCGTGATCGAATGAGCGACCGTAAAGGCCGTGACGATCTTCAGAACACCGATCGACGCCGCGCGCGGAGACCGCGCGGGCACCCAAGCGCCGTCGCGCCGACGCAGCACCGCCGGCAGGAGCAACGAGATCAGGAACAGGATATGATCGAATCCGCTCCAGATGTGCAAGACGCCTTCCTCCAGATAGACTAGGAACTGGCGCCATAGCCCGCTATCGGCGGCGCGCAGACTCCAGGTCGACCGCTCCGGGCCGAGAACCGTCGTGTAGTTCCTGCCGCCGTGATTCACCTGGAGCAGACCCCGGTGCAGGGGATCGAGATCGAAGAGCAGGCTGTAGGCGACGTCCAGATCGTCGATCGGCGTCGCGCAAGTCGCGGTAAAGCGCAGGACGGCATAAGCGCCGTCGCTGTGATTATCGACCAGATGGTCGGTCGCCACCGCCGGGCAGACGCGCGCGTCGGATTTGATCTCCAGACGCGCCAGAGCGTAGGCCGTAACCGCGCCGTGGCGCGTCTGCAGCTCACCCCAGGTAATGGCGCCGTCGCCATCGCCATCCAGCCCAATGGCGTGGTCGAGATCGCGCAGGGCCATGTCCCATCGGCCCTCCACGGAGGAGTCCTGCACGTCCAAGCTGAGGTAGCTGTCGCTCGGTTTATGCGCCGCCGCCTGAACCGGCATTAGAATGAACAACAGGAATAGGGCAATCAAGCCATGGCGCGCCATCATCCCGCTCCGTCTTCCAACCGTCGATGTAGAGTCCGGATGGCAACGTCCTCTATCCCCGTTTGCGCCAGCCAGTCCAGGACCGGACGGGCCTCCTCCGGCGCCTTGGCGGCCAGCGCGGCCTCCAGCACCAGCCGCGCATCCGCGGGCTCCTTCTGAAGCTGCCAATTCTTCCACGCCAGGCGCAGGGCGCGCGCCCTGTCGTCGAGGATATGCAGGGCGAAACGCGCCTCGGCGCGGCGATGGCGCAGATCCCCGCGCCGCCGGCTGGCCTCGAAGCGCGCGGCCAGCACCGCCGCGTGGGTTGCGGCCGCGGGGTCGTTCAGCAGCTGTTCGGCAAGCGTCAGGCGCAGCAGCAGGCCATCGTTTCGGGTTTCGCCTTCGAGCAGGTCGCGCACTTGCGAGGCGCGGCCGCGATCGAGCAGGAAATCGGCGTAGGCGCCGAGCAGGTAGGCGTCCCGCACGCCGAGCGAGAGCGCATCGCGGAAATGCTCCTCCGCGCGGTCGTCTTGGCCGCTCCCCGCTGCGATCTCGGCCAGGACCGTCAACGACCAGGCGCGGATAGGCGCATCGGTCCTTTCAGATCCGGCCAGGGCATCGGCAAGCCGTTCGTAGGCCCCGGCCGCCGCGCCGCTCAGGCTATCCGCACGGCTCAGGCACGTGGCAAGGATGAGCGTGCCCGCCTTGGGCGGCAGGCGCCGGCAGCTGTCCAGCGCTTCGCCGGCGCGCCCCAGGACCTGCAGGATGAAGGCCCGGGTCAGCCAGGCTTGGGCGCTGCGCGGATTGGCCGCCAACACCGCATTCAAATCGGCCAGCGCGCCATCGAAATCATGCTGGCTTTGCCGCACGACGGCGCGCAGGACCAGCACCTCCGTCGGTGGCTCCTGCAAGGTCCACCAGGGTCCCAGCGCGGCCTGGGCGTAACCGTAATAGCGCGGATCTCCCTCGCCCCGGCCCACGGCGATGTAGCGGCGCGCCAGTGCCATCGCCGCCTTGAGGTTTTCCGGATCCGCGGCCAGGTCCCGCCGGGCGGCGCGCAGCTCGGGCGCGGCGGCATTGCCGGGGGCCGGCAGTATCTCGAGGATCTCGGAAGCGTCGCGTGGCCGGAACGGCTCCGCCCATGAGACCGCCGGGACCAGGACGGCGGCGAGAACGAGCAGGCCGGAGGCGGCTTGCCGAATCGAAGACTGAATGGTTCGCCGACCGCCGCGGCGGGTTTCGGACGAACCTGCGCCCGGCTTGGTCGTTTGGATCGGCATCGAACTCACCTCCCTAGCAGATGCCAACTTGGAGCAGTTGCGTTCGGGGGCGGGTTCCTTGAGCCCGCCCCCGAAGCGTTTGGCATTGGAGTTCGCTTACGACACGTCCTCGTCATCGTCGTCGTCGTCGTCGAAATCGTCATCGTCATCGTTGTCGAAATCGCCGTGATGCTCATGGACCCGGCCATTCAGCGGCGTGGCCGCGTAGGGGAAGACATCGTTGAAGGTGATGTCGTTCTCTCTCACGCCATCCACATCGAGCCCATCGAACGGGCCTGTGCCAGCGCCACCCAAGGCGATGATCGCGATGTCGACCACATCGTCGCCGAAACACCGACCGTTCGGCCAACCGCCGAAGGCCCCATTGCGAAAGGTGTCGCCGCCAAAGGCGCTGAGCCGGCTGAAACCCGATTGGCCGGCCAGACGCGCCGGATCGGTGGTCAGGTCGACCTTGATCAAGTCAGGAATGTAGATCTGACGAAGCAGACCGGGAACAAGCGGATCGACGCCCAGGACCGCGGAGAGCTCCGGAGAATCGGCATAGAGCCCGAATCTCCCATCGTCGATCGCATCGGACTGGTTGTAGCGGTCCTTGTCGACTATCGCGACCAGGGCCTCGGCGAACAGCGGGTTGCCCTGCCGTCCGACCTGGACCCACTCTAATACGCCGTCGACAACCTGCTGGCGGCTGGTCGTGGCATGGACGCCGGCCGACTGCGCGCCGTCCAACTCGCTCAAAGGGATGTTCAGCACGATGGTGTGGAGATTGAAGCCGCCCTGACTGTCGAACGGCTTGTTGGTGCCGGCGAGACCAGGGTCCGTGCCGAAGGAGAAGTCCAGATCGAAGATCGACTGGATATCGGCATAGAAACCGTCGTCGTTCCGATTGTAGAACGGAGTCACCAGACCCTGATTGTTCGGCGGCACGATGCCGCGGCCGAGCACCGTCACCGCATTTGTATGGTAATCGATCTTGGTCAGCGTGTAGGTCTGGCGCAGGTTCTGGTTGACATCGAAGCGGTCGTCGACCGGCTCGATTTCGGGGCTAACGGGTTCGACCTCGCCAAGATAGGCCTGAAGGATGGTGTTCTCATTTGCGTACCTGGTCTCGAAAGCAAACTGGTAGCTGATGGTTTTTTCCCCGGTGCTTACATCATCACCCAGCGAGACGTGGATCTCGTAGAGAACCCGGTCGTCGAAGCGATAGTTGTTGGGCCCGATGCCCGGTTCCTCGAAAGGATAGACGGCGAGTGCGGTGGTCAGATACTGCGTCGCGCCGTCCTCGCTTTCGCTCCGAAAGGCATAGACGTCCGTCGTATTGGCCGCGTCGTCAAAGGTGATGAGGGGCGCATCCATGTGAGAGGACGCGTGCACGGGCGCAAATGGCGCCAACGCCAGGATCGCGGCGCCCGCGGCGGTCCTCAAGTCGGAAGCAATGGATCTCATGATCTCTTTACTCCATGGGTTGGGGTTTTGATTACGAAAAAAGCCAGGATCCCTGGCCAAGCCGGCGGCGCGATCCCTCATCCGGTACCGCCAGCATCCGTCGCCCCGGGGGGAGGGTCTTGGGCGCTCACGCGGGTACCAACGGGCCGGCCGTCGCGGCTCATTCGTCCGAGCCAGCCGATGGATGAGGGATCGCCCCAACCGGCTTACCTGAACTACGGCCGTACGACGGGCCTGGATGCAGGAGCGATGAAATTTTCGCCGTGGAGTGGATTTTCGAAATCGCCTGCGGGGCGAATCGCCAGCGTGGCCGGACCAGGCCCGCCGGTCAGACTCCATAAGACTTGGAGGATCAGCCGGTCAGAGGACCGCCTCGCGAGTGTCGCCGCGGACGGTGACGAGCCCGCCGTTCTCCGTCCAGGCGTCGGGGCCGCGTGCCCCACGTGGTCGTCCCGGGCGTTACGAGCGGATTAGCGCGCGCGCCGCGGGCCGCTCAGCGGAACGGCGGCTCGTGCAGGCTGCGCAGCTTGCGTGAGTGCAGGTGGTCGACGCCGTTCTCGCGGATTACCCGCACCGCCTCGAGGCCGATCTTGAAATGCTGGCTGATGCGCTCCTTGTAGAACGCGTTGGCCATGCCGCGCAGCTTGATCTCGCCGTGCATCGGCTTGTCGGAGACGCACAACAGCGTGCCGTAGGGCACGCGCAGGCGGAAGCCGTTGGCGGCGATGGTCGCGCTCTCCATGTCGACGGCGATGGCGCGCGACTGCGAGAAGCGGCGGAACAGCTCGTCGTGGCGCAGCTCCCAGTTACGGTTGTCGGTCGAGGCGACGGTGCCGGTGCGCATGCGCGTCTTCAGGTCCTGGCCGGCCAGCCCCGTGATGTGGGCGACCGCTTCCTGCAGGGCCACCTGCACCTCGGCGATCGGCGGCACCGGGACCCACAGCGGCAGGTCCTGGTCCAACACGTGGTCCTCGCGGATATAGGCGTGTGCCAGCACATAGTCGCCCAGCATCTGGCTGCTTCTGAGGCCGCCGCAGTGGCCGATCATCATCCAGCAATGGGGCCGCAGCACGGCCAGGTGGTCGGTGATCGTGCGGGCGTTCGACGGCCCTACGCCGATGTTGACGAGGGTGATGCCCAGGCGGTCGTCGCGCGTCAGGTGATAGGCCGGCATCTGCGGCAGGTGGCTCGGCGGCGTGCCGCCCGCCGTGGCCTTACTCAGCTTCGGGTTGGGCGTGATGACGTCGCCGGGCTCGACGAACGCGACGTACTCGTCGCCGTTGCGAACCAGTGCCTTGGCGTAGGCGATGAACTCGTCGACATAGCGCTGGTAGTTCGTGAACAGCACGAAGCGTTGGACATGCTGGGCGCTGGTCCCCGTGTAGTGCTGCAGCCGCTGGATGCCCAAATCGACGCGCGCGGCCGAGAACAGCGACAAGGGGTGCGGCTGGCCGGGCGCCGGCACGTGCGTGCCGTTGGCGACCTTGTCGTCGATGGTGGACAGGTTGGGCAGCTCGAACAGGGCCTGCATCTCGCGCACGTGGGCGGCGGACACGTCGGCCGTCGCATGCTCGATGACGAAGGGCAGCGGGATCGGTTGCGCGCTGACGCCGACCTGCACCGGCACATTGTGGTGCTCGAGCAGGAGCGCGATCTGCTCCCGGTAATAATCGCCCAGCAGGTCGGGTCGGGTCAGCGTCGTCCCAAAGGTGCCGGCCCCCGGCAACGTGCCGAACGACGGTCGCGAGTCGATCGCCAGGTCGGCGTGGCCGACCGCGATGCCGAGATAGGGGTAACAGGCGTTGTAGGGGTCGAGGTCGCGGGCGCCGGCGGCGAACTGCGCGAACCGGTCGCGCACGGTCTGGGCGCTGGTATCATAGATGTGCCTGATGTGCTCGAACGCGGCGTCGGCATCGTCGAAGCTGCGCAGGTTGCGGACCTTGCCGTGGCCGGTGCCGGGCATCGCGGGGCGCTTCCTAGAGGCCCAAGAGGCCGGCGGCGAACTCCGCCGGCGCGAACGGCCGCAGGTCCTCGGCCGATTCGCCGACGCCCACGGCGTGGATCGGTAGGCCGAACCGCTCGGCCAGGGCGACGACCACACCGCCGCGCGCCGTCCCGTCCAGCTTGGTCACGATCAGTCCCGTCACCGCCGTCAGCTCCTTGAAAGTCTCGACCTGGGCATGGGCGTTCTGCCCGATTGTCGCGTCGAGCACCAGCACGCAATCGTGCGGCGCCGCCGGCTCCAGCTTGCGCATGACGCGGATGATCTTCTGCAGCTCGGCCATCAGGTCGGCCTTGTTGTGCAGGCGGCCCGCGGTGTCGACCAACAGCACGTCGGCGCCGGCCTCGCGTGCCTGTGCCAGGGCGTCGTAGGCCACGGCGGCCGGATCGGCGCCCTGCGGCCGGCTGACGACATCGCACCCGGTACGCTCGCCCCAGACCTGCAGCTGCTCGATGGCCGCGGCCCGAAACGTATCGGCGGCCGCCAGGACGGTCTTGCAGCCCTCGTGTGTGAATTGTTTCGCCAGCTTGGCGATCGTCGTCGTCTTGCCCGTGCCGTTGACGCCGACGACGAGCACGACGTGGGGGCGGTGGCTTGGCTCGATCACCAGGGGCCGCGCCACCGGCTCCAGCGACTTGGCGATGTCCGCCGCCAGGGCCGCGCGCACGTCCGCTGCCGAGACCGTCTTGTCGAAGCGCGCCTCGGCCAGGTTGGCGGTCAGCCGCGCCGCCGGCGCGACCCCCAGATCGGCCTCGATCAACAGCGCCTCCAGCGCCTCCAGCGACGCGTCGTCCAGCCGCTTGCCGGTGAAGATGCCGCCGATGCCCTGGCTCAGGCGGCTGGAAGACTTCTGCAGACCGGCGCGCAGGCGCGCGAGCCAGCCGCCGCGCGCCTCGCTCATGCAGGCATCCGCTGGTCGGTCCGCCCGTAGAGGCGCGTGCCGTCGGCACCCGTGACGCGCACGGGCACGACGGTGCCCGGTGCCGGCGCTTCGGCCACCCCGATGGGCGCGAAGTGCTCGGTGCGGCCGCGCCCGTCCTGTTCGATCAGGGCATTCGCGCGCGTGCCGACCAGGCGCCTCAACAGCCGCCCGGTGGCGGCCTCGCCCGCGCTGCGCAGGGCGGCGGCCCGCGCCTTGCCGACGGCCCGCGTGACCTGCGGCATGCGCGCCGCCGGCGTGCCCGGCCGCGGACTGAACGGAAACACGTGCAGATAGCTCAAGTCGCAGTCCTCGATCAGGGCGAGCGTATTGGCGAACATCGCCTCGGTCTCGGTCGGGAAGCCGGCGATCAGGTCGGCTCCGAAGACCACGTCGGGGCGCCGGCGGCGGATCCGCTCGGTCAGGGCGACCGCGTCGGCGCGGGCGTGGCGGCGCGCCATGCGCTTGAGGATCAAGTCATCGCCCGCCTGCAGGCTGAGGTGCAGATGGGGCATCACGCGCGGCTCCTCGGCGATCAGGCGGAACAGCGTCTCGTCGATCGCCGCCGGGTCCAGCGAGGACAGGCGCAGCCGCGGCAGCGCCGGCACGGCGGCGAGCATGCGGGCCACCATCTGGCCGAGCCGCGGCCGCCCCGGCAGATCACCGCCATAGGACGCGATGTCGACGCCGGTCAGCACGACCTCACGATAGCCGTTGTCGACGAGGCGGCGGATCTGCGCGGCGATCTCGCCCATCGGTACGCTGCGCGACGGGCCGCGGCCGTAAGGGATGATACAGAACGTGCAGCGGTGGTCGCAGCCGTTCTGGACCTGCACGAACGCCCGGGCGCGCCCGTCGAAGCCTTCGATCAGATGCGACGCCGTCTCGCGCACCGCCATGATGTCGTTGACCTGCATCGCGGCCCCGGCCCCGGCAACGAAACTGGCGGCCTGCAGCTTCTCGCCGTTGCCCAGCACGCGGTCGACCTCCGGCATGGCGGCGAACCTGCCGGGGTCGAGCTGAGCGGCGCAGCCGGTGACGATGATCCGGGCCTGCGGCCGCCGCCGGCGCATGCGCCGGATTGCCTGCCGCGCCTGGCGCTCCGCTTCCGTCGTGACGGCGCAGGTATTGAAGATCACCGCGTCGCGCAGCCCCGCGGCCTGGGCATGGCTGCGCATGACCTCGGATTCGAACGTGTTGAGGCGGCAGCCGAAGGTGACGACCTCGACCGCCCCGGCGTCAGTTGGCCGCGTCGAACAGTCCGTCATCGAACTCCCCGCGGAACGTGAGCGCCGTTGGCCCGACCATCGTGACGTGCCCGTCATCCTCGCGCCAAGTGATCGCCAGTACGCCGCCATCCAGTTCGACCTGCACGTGCCGCGCCGTCAGCCCGCGCCGGTGTGCCGCAACGGCCGCGGCGCAGGCGCCGGTGCCGCAGGCGCGGGTGATGCCGACACCGCGTTCCCAGACACGCACGCGCAACCTGTCCGTTCCGGCAACATGCACGGCCGAGATGTTCGCGCGCTCGGGAAACAGCGGGTCGTATTCCAGCTGCGGCCCGTAGGTCTCGAGCGGGATGGCCGTCGCATCGTCGACGAAAAAGACGGCGTGCGGGTTGCCGATGCCGACCGCGACCGGCTCCTTTAGCGGCCCGGCGGCAAGCGGCAGGCGCAGCGTCTCCATCGCCTCGCGCAGTGGTATGTGTTGCCAGTCCAGTTGTGCCGGTCCCATGTCGACGGCGATCGTGCCGTCGCCTGCCGATGTCGCGCTCAACAGCCCGGCGCCGGTCTCGATGACGACACGGCCGTCCGCCCGCTCGGCCAGCAGCAGCCGGGCGATGCAGCGCGCCGCATTGCCGCAGGCTTCCACTTCGCCGCCGTCGGCATTGTGGATGCGCATGAACACGTCGGCGGCGCGGTCACGCGGCGCCTCCAGCGTGATCACCTGGTCGCAGCCGATGCCGGTGCGGCGATCGGCGATGGCGCGCGCGGCTGCGGTGGTCAGGACCAGCGGACGCACACGCGCGTCGAGGACAACGAAATCGTTGCCCAGCCCGTGCATTTTCGTGAACGCCCGACATCCCATGGCTGGGATATAGTGTCGGGCGCGCTTGCGCGTCCAGCCAAAAGGCCGGCCGCGGGGTGACGCCTTGTCAGGCCGCCAACGACTTGACGAGCTGCACAAGTTGTCGGCGGACTCTTATATTGCCGATGCGCTGAAAGTTCTGGTTGAGATCGAGCACCTGGCGGGCGCTCCGCGGGTCGGGCTCGTAGGCCGACTGGGCACGCTCCGGTACGCCGGGACCGCGCCCTTCGCCGCGCTTCAGGCCCTCGAAGAAGTAGCCGGGCTCAACGTCGAGCACGCAACAAAGCTCCCACAGCTTGCTGGCGCTGATGCGGTTGGCACCGCTTTCGTATTTCTGGACCTGCTGGAAACTGATGCCGAGTGCTTTGGCAAGCTCCTTCTGAGGTAGTCCCCGCATTTCGCGCCGTTGGCGCAGGCGCTTGCCTACAAAGGTATCGACTGGGTGTGACACGTTTACCCTCCACTGTTATGCCCCGCCGGCTGTTGCTAGGCTCGGAAATTCGGCAGGAGAAGTCCTAGTTGGGATCAAGCTCAAGTATGCCAGCGGCAGTGCAACCCATCCGCTGAACCCGCGTAGTTGCAATATCAGGACGCTAGGAATCTGTGACGGTTGACGAGATGTCCCGCTCTCTTGGCCATCGGGCTGGGCAATAATTTTGCACACAAACTGATTTCGATCAACTGTCACGTGTACTGGGCGGCCGGCGGCGCGCACAAAACACGCAGTCCCGGAACAGTTCGCAGGCTGGCCCGCCCGGCATCACTGCCGGTGTCCCCCCGCTGGTGTCCCGCTGGTATCGTCGTCGTGTCGGATGCGGGCCGCGCTTGACTTGGCCGGCGGAGCTGTTAGCTTCCGGCACCGAACCCCAAACCGCGCGCCAGCATCGCCAGGCTCGGAGGGAGCATCGCCAGTCCGCGAGTTTCGCGCACTGGCGCGATTGCGGTTTTGCGGTCCGGAAACGCAAGGATTTCGCGTGTTCGAAACTCTGACCGGTCGCCTTGGCGACATTCTCGATCGTCTGACCCGGCGCGGCGCGCTGGGCGAGAGCGACGTCAAGGCGGCGCTGCGCGAGGTGCGCATTGCGCTGCTGGAGGCCGACGTCGCCCTATCGGTGGTCAAGGACTTCGTCGAGGAAGTCGGTGAGCGGGCCATCGGCCAGGAGGTGTTGAAAAGCGTCACGCCCGGCCAGATGGTCGTCAAGATCGTGCATGACCATCTCGTCGCGACGCTCGGCGCGGAAGCCCATGACATCGAGCTCAATGCCGCACCGCCGGTCGCCGTCCTGCTGGTCGGGCTGCAGGGCTCCGGCAAGACGACGACGACGGCGAAGCTCGGCAAGTACCTGACCGAGACGCGCAAGAAGCGCGTGCTGCTGGCGTCGCTCGACGTGCGCCGGCCGGCGGCGCAGGAGCAGCTGCGCATCCTCGGCGACCAGACACTCGTGTCATCGCTCGACCCGGTCGTCGGCCAGCCGCCGCTGGCGATCGCCAAGCGCGCGATGCGGCAGGCCCGGCTCGAGGGCTATGACGTCGTGTTGCTGGACACCGCCGGCCGCCTGACCATCGATGACGAAATGATGGCCGAGGTCGCCGCCGTGCGCGACGCGGTCAAGCCGGCCGAAGTGCTGCTGGTCGCCGACGCGATGACCGGCCAGGACGCGGTCAACACGGCGCGGGCCTTCGAGGAGAGGGTCGGCCTGACAGGCATCGTGCTGACCCGCGTCGACGGCGACGCCCGTGGTGGCGCGGCGCTGTCCATGCGTGCCGTCACCGGCCGGCCGATCAAGCTTTTGGCGACCGGCGAGAAGCTGGATGCGCTGGAGCCGTTCCACCCCGACCGCATCGCCGGCCGCATCCTGGGCATGGGCGACGTCGTCGGCCTTGTCGAGAAGGCGGCCGCGACGATCGAGCAGGACGAGGCCGAGAGGCTGGCAGCGCGCTTTCAGAAGGGCCAGTTCGACCTCGAAGACATGGCGCAACAGCTGCGCCAGGTGAAGAAGATGGGCGGCCTCGGCGGCCTCATGGGCATGCTGCCCGGCGTCGCCAAGGTGAAGCAGCAGCTCGCCAGCCACAATGTCGACGACGGCATGATCAAGCGGCAGGAGGCGATCATCGGGTCGATGACGCCGGTCGAGCGGCGCACGCCGGCGCTGATCAAGGCCTCGCGCAAGCGCCGTATCGCCACCGGCTCCGGCACCACCGTGCAGGACGTCAACCGCCTGCTGAAGCAGTTCCAGCAGGTCCACACGATGATGAAGCGGATGAAGAAGCACGGCCAAAAGGGCATGCTGCCGCAAGGCATGCCCGGCGGCAGCGGCGGCGTGCCGCCAGGCCTCCTGCGGCCGCGCTGACAACCGAGACACCGACGCTCAAGCAAGAGGAACACCGCCAACATGTCCCTGAGAATGCGACTGGCCCGCGGCGGCGCCAAGAAGCGGCCGTTCTATCGCATCGTCGTCGCCGATGCGCGCAGCCCCCGTGACGGCCGCTTTATCGAGCGCGTCGGCACCTACAATCCGATGTTGGGCCGCGACGATCCCCAGCGCATCGTCTTCGATCGCGAGCGCGTCGCCCATTGGCTGAAGGCCGGCGCGCAGCCGTCGGATCGCGTAGCCAGGTTCTTCGGCCGGGCCGAGGTCATCCCGATGCCCGCCATGCCGCAGCAGACCAAGCAGAACCTGCCGAAGAAGAAGGCGCAGGAGCGTCTGGCGGCGCAGCAGGCTGCGGCCGAGGCCGCCGCCGCGGCGCCGGTGGCGGCGCCCGTGGCCGCCGCGGAAGAGCCGGCGGCAGAGCCCACGGCCGAGGCGGCCCCCACAGAAGAGCCGGCGGCGGAACCCACGGCCGAGGCGGCCCCCGCAGCAGAGCCGGCGGCGGAGCCCACGGCCGAGGCGGCCCCCGCAGCAGAGCCGGCGGCGGAGCCCACGGCCGAGGCGGCCCCCACAGAAGAGCCGGCGGCGGCTGAGGAGGCACCTGCTGAAGAGGCGGCCCCGGTCGAGGAAGCCCCGGTCGAGACCGTGCCCGTCGAGACCGCGCCGGTCGAGACCGCGCCCGCCGCGGAACCAACTGCCGAGGATGCGCCAGCCGAGGAGGCACCCGCCGAGGAAGCCGACGCCGACAAGAAGCCCGCGGGCGCCTAGGACGGCGCTCGCGCGCTCATCATACGGGGCATGGGTACAGGTGCCAGACAGGTCTGCCTCGGCGTCGTCACCGGGGCCCATGGCATTCGCGGCCTGGTCCGGGTCAAGCCCTTCACTGCGGAGCCGGCAGCGGTCGCCGCCTATGGTCCGGTCGTCGGCGACGACGACAGCGGCGAGCTGACCCTGGTGGTCGTAGGACAGGCCGGCAAGGGCGACGTGCTGGTGCGTGTGTCCGGCATCTCCAACCGAACGGCGGCGGAGGCCCTCAAAGGGACGCGCCTGTTCGTGCCGCGCGACCGGCTGCCGGCACCGGTCGACGGGGACGAGTTCTATCAGGCCGATCTGGTCGGCCTGGCCGCCGTCGACCGCGACGGCAGCGTGTTCGGCACCGTCCGTGCCGTGCACAATTTCGGCGCCGGCGACGTGCTCGAGATCACCGGGGCCGACGGGGTCAGTGTCATGCTGCCGTTCACGAAGGACGTGGTGCCGACCATCGACATTGCCGCCGGCCGGGTGGTTGTCGTACCGCCGCCGGACTTGTTGGATCCGCCCGCGCCGCTCCGTCGTCGGCCGAGCGACGCGCCGAAGGCGCGCCGCCGCAAGCGGCCCGATGGCTGAGCCGGCGGCGACCGCGCGGGCTGCGCCATGGCAGGCCGTGGTGCTGACAATCATGCCCGACATGTTCCCCGGGCCGCTCGCTCACAGCCTGGCGGCGACCGCGCTCGCGGCCAAGCTGTGGACATTGAAAACGGTGGACATCCGAAATTTCGCACGCGATAAACACCGGTCCGTCGACGGCCAGCCATTCGGCGGCGGGCCGGGCATGGTGATGCGACCCGATGTGGTCGATGCCGCGCTCGCGGCGGTTGATCGTCCGGGACCGGTCGTTTATTTGAGCCCGCGCGGTCGGCCGCTTGATCAGGCTCGCGTGAGGACGCTTGCCGCAGGCCCCGGTGTGGTCCTGCTGTGCGGCCGTTTCGAAGGCATCGATCAGCGGGTGCTGGAGGCCTGGCAGGTCGAGGAAGTCAGCCTCGGCGATTTCGTCCTGTCGGGCGGCGAAGTGGCGGCGATGGCGTTGCTGGACGCCTGTGTGCGGCTGTTGCCCGGCGTCGTCGGGACGGCGGCATCGCTGACGGAGGAAAGTTTCGAGCGCGGATTGCTGGAGTACCCGCACTATACGCGCCCGCGGGTCTGGCACGATCATGGCGGGCGCGCGCACGAGGTGCCCGAGCTGCTGATCTCCGGGCACCACGCAAAAGTCGCGGCATGGCGCCGGCACGAGGCCGAGGCCCTGACGCAAGAACGGCGGCCCGATCTGTGGGCTCGCTACACGGCACAGCTGACGGGCCGACGGGCCAAGGAAGGTAAAAAATGAACACGCTGGAAAAGCTGGAAGCCGAACAAGTCGCGAAGCTCGTTGCGGCGCGCCCGGTGCCCGAATTCAGTCCCGGCGACACGGTGCGGGTCAACGTCAAGGTGGTCGAAGGCACGCGTGAGCGGCTGCAGGCCTATGAGGGCGTCTGCATCGCGCGCAAGAACGCCGGCATCAACTCCTCCTTCACGGTCCGCAAGATCAGCTATGGCGAAGGGGTCGAGCGCGTGTTCCCGCTGCACAGCCCGCGCATCGATTCGATCGACGTCGTGCGCCGCGGCAAGGTCCGCCGGGCCAAGCTCTATTACCTGCGCGAGCGGCGCGGCAAGTCGGCCCGCATTGTCGAGCGCACGTCCGGACGGGGCATAACCCCCCATGCCGGCAAGCGCGCCAAGGCGGCGGCCGCCGCGGCCGCTCCCGCGGCCGAGGCGGCTGGCGAAAGCGCCGGCGACTGAGGCCCGACACCGCCTGGGGCAACGGGCGACACAGGAGGTGACGGGGCCATGGCCCAGGCGCGGACGCTATTCGACAAGATCTGGGACAGCCACGTCGTCGACCGCCAGGCCGACGGCACCTGCCTGATCTACATCGACCGCCACCTCGTGCATGAGGTCACGAGCCCCCAGGCCTTCGAGGGGCTGCGGCTCGCCGGCCGGCCGGTCCGCCGGCCCGATGCGGCGCTCGCGGTCGCCGACCACAACGTGCCGACGACCGATCGCGCGAAGGGCATCGACGACGCGGAATCGGCGCTGCAGGTCGATACCCTGACCCGAAACTGCGCCGAATTCGGTATCGAGCTGTTTGCCATGGACGACGTCCGCCAGGGCATCGTCCACATCATCGGGCCCGAGCAGGGCTTCACCCAGCCCGGCACGACGATCGTCTGCGGCGACAGCCACACCGCGACCCATGGCGCGTTCGGTGCGCTCGCCTTCGGCATCGGCACGTCCGAGGTCGAGCACGTGCTGGCGACCCAGACACTGCTGCAGCAGCCGGCCAAGAACATGCGCATCAATGTCGCCGGCGCGCTCCCCGTCGGCGTCACGGCGAAGGATTTGATCCTCGCCATGATCGGGCGCATCGGTACCGCCGGCGGCACCGGCCACGTCATCGAATATGCCGGCCAGGCCGTGCGCGATTTGTCGATGGAAGGCCGCATGACCGTCTGCAACATGTCGATCGAGGGCGGCGCCCGCGCCGGCCTGATCGCGCCGGACGAGACGACGTTCGCCTATCTCCAGGGCCGGCCGATGGCGCCCAAGGCCGGCGCCTGGGAGCAGGCGGTGACCTTTTGGCGCACCCTGCCGTCGGACGCGGGCGCCCGCTACGACAGGGAAGTGACCCTGGCGGCCGACAAGATCGCGCCCCAGGTGACCTGGGGCACCTCGCCCCAGGACGTCGTGCCGATCACCGGCGCCGTGCCCGACCCCGCCGCCGAGGCCGACGCTGGCCGCCGCGCGGCGATGGCGCGCTCGCTCGAGTATATGGGGCTCGCGCCCGGCACGTCGATGCGGGACATCGCCGTCGACACGGTCTTCATCGGCTCGTGCACCAACGGCCGCATCGAGGACCTGCGCGCCGTCGCCGCCATCGCCGAGGGCCGCCGGGTCGCCGACGGCGTGCGGGCGATGATCGTGCCCGGCTCCGGCCTCGTGAAGCACCAGGCCGAGGAAGAGGGGCTCGACGCCGTCTTCCGCGCCGCCGGTTTCGAGTGGCGCGAGCCCGGCTGCTCGATGTGCCTGGCCATGAACGCCGACCGCCTGGCGCCTCGTGAACGCTGTGCCTCGACCTCGAACCGCAACTTCGAGGGCCGCCAGGGCCGCGGCGGCCGGACCCATCTGGTCAGCCCGGCGATGGCGGCGGCGGCGGCGATCGCCGGCAAGCTCGCCGACGTGCGCGAGCTGATCTCATAGTGACCGGCGGCGCACGGGGAGGCGCGCGTTCATGGAAAAATTCACGAAGCTGACGGGCACGGCCGCGCCGTTGCCGATGGTCAATGTCGACACCGACAAGATCATCCCCAAGCAGTTCCTGAAGACGATCGCGCGCACCGGTCTGGCCGCCGGGCTGTTCTACGACCTGCGCCATGACGAGGCCGGCAACAAGCTCGACGGTTTCGTGCTCGACCGGGCGCCCTACGATCAAGCCAAGATCCTGATCGCCGGCGACAATTTCGGCTGCGGCTCGTCGCGCGAGCACGCGCCGTGGGCGCTGCTCGATTTCGGCATTCGCTGCGTTATCGCGCCGAGCTTCGCCGACATCTTCTACAACAACTGCTTCAAGAACGGCATCATGCCCATCAAGCTGCCGAAGGCCGAGGTCGAGGCGCTGCTGGCCGACGCCCAGGACAGCGAAAACCCGGTCCTGACCGTTGACCTGGCAACCCAGCGGATCCACCGCCCCAACGGTGCGGTCGTGGCCTTCGATGTCGATCCTTTCCGCAAGGAATGCCTCGTAGCCGGCCTCGACGAGATCGGCCTGACGCTGCAGAAGGCCGCGGGCATCGACGGCTTCGAGGCGGCCCAGCGGCAGTCCCAGCCCTGGCTCTACCGCGCCGGCGCCTGATGCCGGCCAACAAGCGCCTGCTGCTGCTGCCCGGCGACGGCATCGGGCCGGAGATCGTCGGCCAGGTCCGCCGCGTCATCGAATGGCTGGGCGACCGCCGAGCCGTCACGTTCGAGGTCGATGAGGCGCTTATCGGCGGTTGCGCTTACGACGCCCGCGCAACGTCGCTGACCGACGAGACGTTGGCCGACGCCGCGGCCGCAGACGCTATTCTTTTAGGCGCGGTCGGCGGCCCCAAATGGGACGGCGTGCCCCGCCACCATCGGCCCGAGGCGGCGCTCCTGCGCCTGCGCAAGGAGCTCGACCTGTTCGCCAATCTGCGCCCAGCCCAGGTCTTCGACGCGCTGGTCGACGCCTCGACGCTGAAGCCCGAGTTCGTCCGCGGCCTCGATATGTTGATATTGCGCGAGCTCACCGGCGGCGTCTATTTCGGCGAGCCACGCGGCATCGAGACCCTGGCCGACGGCACCAAGCGCGCCGTCGACACCCAGCTCTACACCAGCCCGGAGATCGAACGCATCGTCCGCGTCGGCTGCGAGCTGGCGCGCCAGCGGCGCAACAAGGTGACCTCGGCCGAGAAGGCGAACGTCATGGAGACCGGCGTGCTGTGGCGCGAGGTCGCCTCGCGCATCGCCGCCGACGAGTTCCCGGACGTCGAATTTGAGAACATCTACGCCGACAACTGCGCCATGCAGCTCGTCCGCAACCCGCGGCAGTTCGACGTCATCGTCACCGACAACTTGTTCGGCGACATCCTGTCGGACGAGGCGGCGATGCTGACCGGCTCGCTCGGCATGCTGCCGTCGGCCAGCCTCGGCGCCGTCGATGCGACAACGGGCCGCCGCCACGCGCTCTACGAGCCGGTGCACGGCACCGCCCCGGACATCGCCGGCCAGGACATCGCCAACCCGCTGGCGACCCTGCTCTCCTTCGCGATGATGCTGCGCTACTCGTTCGACATGGCCGAGGACGCCGAGCGCGTCGAACAGGCCGCCGCCAACGTGCTCGCCGCCGGCTACCGCACCGCCGACATCATGGCCGCCGGCGGCACCCCCGTCGGCACGGCCCGGATGGGCGACCTGCTGCTCGCGGAACTGGAGACCCTGGTGGGCTGATACAGGCAGGCCGGAGGGCTATTCCAACCACCTTCCCGCGTCATCCTCGGCCTTGGGCCGAGGACCCATGCAACATCTGCCGCAGTTCCCACGGGGGCCGAATGCGCCTCCCAACCGACGATCGTGGAATGACGGTCGATGGGTCCTCGGCCCAAGGCCGAGGCTTACGCAAGTGGTGTGATCGTCTCATGTGTTCGCGGCCTCATCCGCGTCGTCCTCGGCTTTGCGCGCCCGCGCCAACTCTCGCTCCAGACGCCCGGTGAGCCACACGGCGAGCATGCGGTAGTCGCTGACCAGCGACCACAGGGGGTAGCGGAACGTCGCCGGGCGGTTGTGTTCGACGAGGGCGTGGGCCAGCCAGGCCGGGCCATAGCCGGCCACGACGGCGATGCTGAGCAGCCACCACGTGCCCGTCGCCGGCGCTGCGGCGACGAGCGCCAACGCCGCCAGGCTGCCGGCATAGTGCAGGGCGCGGGTCGCCGGCCGGCTGTGTTGGCCGAGATAAAACGGCCAGAACGCGGCGTAGCTGCCAATGCGGTCGTCTGCGGGTGCCATAGGTATCGCCTGAAGGCCGCGGAAAGGCTGTCGAGAACATTCTGAGTTGACCGGTTTATGTACCATATGAGTTGACCGCTTCTGTTGCGGTTTCTGGCCCTGTGGGGAAGTGGTCGGTCGCGGAGCGGCTGTCCACTTGTCCACAGGGCGCCGGTCGGTCGCGTCGAAGCGGGTCACGCGGCCTCGCGGGTTTGGCTGTCGATCGGTTGGCCATCGGCGTGGTATCGCGCCAGACATCGCGGTCCATGGAAGACGGCCATTGTGCCGTCGGGGTATTCTTGGACGCGGACCCTGGCCTTGACGTAATGGCGGCGGTGGCGGCCGGCGGGGATCTGAAGTGCCAGGCGCTTGTAGCGCACCGTGTTGTCGTTTGAGACGGTGCGTTCCTCGTGGATGCACAGGATGTCGTCGAGCGCGCCGGTGAAGGGGACGAAGGCGGTGCCCTGGTCCTCGGCCGGGGTCGCGAAGCGGGCGTTGTGTTGTTGCAGGAAGACCTCCTTGAGGAAGCGGTTGGCCTCGACCATGTCGGTGATGCCGGCGAGCCTGAGTTCCTGGGGCAGGCGCTTCTGCAAGGTGCCGAACATGCGCTCCGAGCGCCCCCTTGCCTCGGGCGAGTAGGCCGGGATCAACTCGATGCCGAGCTGCGCCAGGGCGCGGCCGACCTGGGTCGGGGTGTCCTTGTCCACCTTGCCGCCGGCCTCGGGCGTGTTCCAGTAGTGGCTGGCGCGGTCGGCGTAGAGCGAGCAGAACAGGCCCTTGGCCCGGATCGCCTCGGACACCCCCTGGAAGCTCGACATGGTGCCCTCTTCGGCGACGAAGAAGGCCGAGTAGATATCGCTGGTCGCATCGTCCATGGTGACGATCAGGTCCCACCATCGACCGGGGACCCACTCGTGGCTCGAGCCGTCCTGGTGCAACATCATGCCGGGCAGGGCACGGCGCGGCCGCTTGCGCCGGTGCGCCCCACGCCTGGGCGCCGCGCGCCTGCGCCCATGGGCTTGCAAGCTCAGCCGCAGCCAGTTGTAGCTGCGCTTGAAGCCGTGATCGGCCACCAGCTTCTCGTGGAAGTGCTTGGCCGTGAAGTCCCAGTAGCGGGTGTCGAACAACTCCAGCACCCGCGCCACCTCGTCCACCGGCGCGCGCCGCGCCGAGAGGCGGCCCAGGCGGCGGTCGTAGAGACCGTCGGCTCCCTCCGCCTCGTAGCGGTCGCGCCAGCGCCGGAAGGTGCGCTCCGAGACACCCAGAACCTCCGCCGCCTCCGCCTGGCTCAAGCCACTCCGATGGGTGCGCCCGTAAACCTCCTCGAACTTCATCAATCTCAGTCCCTGTACCTGCTCCGTCCGACGCATCGCCTCCCTCCATGGCTTGGAGGCGTTCTAAAACCGGACAGATCATCTGGTACATAAACCGGACATATCGCGTGTTACCGACAAAGGCCGCGGAAAGGCTTGCCAACTGCCCCGTTCGGGCTAAATTCAGGGGTCCGCCGCTGGGGTAGCAGTATCGGGTGAGATGTGATGGGCTACAAGGTTGCCGTCGTCGGCGCCACCGGTAATGTCGGGCGCGAAATGTTGCAGACGCTGGCCGAGCGCAAGTTTCCGGCCGACGAGGTCGTCGCCCTGGCGTCGGCGCGCTCCAACGGGCTCAAGGTCTCGTTCGGCGAGGACAAGACGCTGGTCATCCACGATCTGGCGACGTACGACTTCACCGGCACCGACATCGCGCTGTTCTCTCCCGGTGCGGCCGTGTCCGCCCAGTTTGCGCCGAGGGCGGCCAAGGCGGGCTGCCTCGTCATCGACAACACGTCCCGGTTCCGCATGGACCCCGACGTGCCGCTCGTCGTGCCCGAGGTCAACGGCGACGCGATCGCCGGCTATGGCAAGCGCAACATCATCGCCAATCCGAACTGCTCGACGATCCAGATGGTCATGGCGCTCAAGCCGCTGCATGACGCGTTCGCGATCCGCCGCGTCGTCGTCGCGACCTATCAGTCGACCTCGGGCGGCGGCAAGGCGAAGATGGACGAGCTGTTCAACCAGACCCGCGGGATCTACGTCAACGACACGGTCGTCAAGCAGGAGTTCACGAAGCAGATCGCCTTCAACGTCATTCCCCACATCGACGCCTTCATGGATGACGGCTCGACCAAGGAGGAATGGAAGATGGTGGTCGAGACCAAGAAGATCCTCGACCCCGCCATCAAGGTGACGGCGACGTGCGTGCGGGTGCCGGTGTTCATCGGCCATGCCGAGGCCGTCAACATCGAGTGCGAGCGGCCGCTCTCGGCGGCGGACGCGCGCGCCGTCCTGGACGAGGCGCCGGGCGTCCTGGTGGTCGACCACCGGGCCGACGAGGGCTACGTCACGCCGGTCGAGGCGGTCGGCGAGGACGCCGTCTATGTCAGCCGGATCCGCGAGGACCCGACCGTCGACAACGGCCTCAACCTGTGGGTCGTCAGCGACAACCTGCGCAAGGGCGCGGCGCTCAACGCCATCCAGATCGCCGAGCTGATGATCGAGGACTACCTGGCGAAGGCGGCCTGAGCATTCCGGCTTTTGCGGCCATCGATCAAGACTCGAAAAACAGAAACGTCACCCCGGCTCAAGGCCGGGGTGGCATCATTGTTATAGTTGCTCTCAACGGTCGAGTTGGTCGGGGTGGGGGGTGGAACGCAGTCCCTCGTTCCCACGCCGACCCTCACGTCAGTGTCGTCACCGCGTCGACCAAGGCATAGACGCCGAACGCGCACAGCAACGCCGCCGAGACCCGGTTGGCCCAGCGCTGGAAGCCCGAATCGACGAAGTCGCGGAACAAATTGGCGCCGGCGCTGAGGGCCACCCACCAGGCGGCGGAGCCGGCGAACACGCCGACGACCAGCAGGATCGCCGACGACGTCGAGTCGCGAATCGGCTCGCCGGCGAACGTCGCCAGCAGGCCGGCGAACGCAACCAGCGTCACCGGGTTGGCGAGCGCCAGCCCGAACGCCGAGGCGACGTCCTCGGGCAGGCTGTTGGTGTGGATCCGCCGGGCGATCTTGTCGCTCGGCGGCCGCGGCCGGGCGAGCGCGGTCTTGGCCGCCAGCAGTAACAGCAGCACGCCGCCGCCGAGGCGCAGCAGCGGCTGGTTGTCGGTGATCCAGGTGGCCACGACGCCCAGGCCGAACGCCGCGATCGCGCCATAGACCGCGTCGGCGAGGGCGGCACCGATCCCCGACAGCAGGCCATGCAGGCGGCCCTCGGTCAGCGTGCGCTGGACGCACAGCACACCGACCGGGCCGACCGGAGCCGCCAGGATCAGGCCGAACAGGACGCCGTTCAGGAGTGCGAATTCAGGCACAGGGCACCGGTCTCAGGGGAAACGCACTCAAAGTATCAGATAGGAAATCTCCAAAGCGTTCGCGTGGGGAATGCTTCAGCCGACCTTCTCCGCGCGAAAAGTCCGCGACGGGGTGGCGATCTGGTCCTGCGCCGCGACGATCTGTAGCTCGCGCGTACCGGCGCGGGCCGTCGCGTCGACAATGGCGAAGATCGCGCTGGCCGCGCCTTCCAGCGCCGGCACCACGTCGCCGTGCCGCAGATAGAGGGCCGTGAACATGGCGGCGACCGCGTCGCCGGCGCCGCTCGGGTCGAGTGGCAGCGGCACCTTGGGTGTGCCGACAAGCCAAGTGCCGGCCTCGCTGAGCACGACCATCTCCATCACGCCGGCCGGGCCGTCGCTGCGGTTGAGGCTGGTCACGACGACGACCTGCGGCCCCATGGCGCGTACCGCCGCCGCCGCGGCCACGGACTCGGTCAACGTGCCGGTCGGCATGTCGGTGAGCATGGCGAGCTCGAACTGGTTCGGTGTCACGATATCGGCGGCGGGCACGGCCTCGTCGCGCATGAAGTCGGGGATGTCGGGACGCACGTAGAGGCCGGTGTCGACGTCGCCCATCACCGGGTCGCAGCAATAAAGCGCCCGTGGGTTGGCCGCCCGTACCTGGCCAACGGTGTCGAGCACGACCTCGCCGATCGCCTTGTCGCCGAGGTAGCCGGACAAGACCGCGTCGCAGCCTGCCAGCAGGTCCAAGTCCGCCAGGCCGGCGATCACGGCCTTGACGTCGGCGGCCGGCAGCACCGGCCCCTGCCAGCGGCCATAGCCGGTGTGGTTGGAGAACATCACCGTATGCACCGGCCACACCTCGCAGCCCAGCCGCTGCAGCGGCAGCGTCGCGGCGGCGTTGCCGACATAGCCGAAGGCGACGTGAGACTGGATCGACAGGATGTTCATGACACAGGATATCGCGCCCGGCGTGGTGACCCCGGCTTGCCGCCGGACTTATAGTGGCAGGCATGACCGCCGTCACCCATCGACCGCGCCGCAGCGCGCTTTTCATGCCGGCCTCGAACGGGCGCGCGATGGCGAAGAGCCGCGGGCTGCCGGCCGACGTGCTGATCTTCGATCTCGAGGACGCCGTGGCGCCGGACCGCAAGGTCGCGGCGCGGCACGAACTCTGCGCCGCCCTGGCCGCCGGCGGCTATGGCCGGCGCGAGCTGGTGATCCGGGTGAACGGGCTGGCCACGCCATGGGCCCGCGACGATATCGCCGCCGCTGCCGGCACGGCCATGGCCGGCGCGGCGGCGGCCGGCACCGCCGCGGACGCCATCCTGCTGCCCAAGGTGGACGGGCCGGCGGCCGTCCAGGCGGCGGCCGAGATCCTGTACGGCGCCGGCGCGCCGAAAGAGTTGGCGATCTGGTGCATGCTGGAAACACCGCTCGGCATTCTGCGGGCCGAGGCGGTGGCGGCGCATCCCGACGTCGCCTGCCTCGTCGCCGGCACGGCCGATCTGGCCACGGACCTGCACGCCCAGCCGACGCCCGATCGCGCGGCCTTCATCACCAGCCTCGGGCATTGCCTGCTGGCGGCGCGCGCCCACGGCCGCGCCGCCCTGGATGGCGTCTTCATGGACCTGCGCGACGACGCCGGCTTCCACGCCGAGTGCCGGCAGGGGCGGACACTCGGCTTCGACGGCAAGTCAGTGATCCACCCAGCGCAGATCGACCCGGCGAACCGCGTCTTCGGCCCCTCGGACGACGAGGTCGCCGAGGCGAATCGCATCATCGACGCCCATGCCGCCGCGACCAGCGCCGGCCACGGTGTGACCGTCATCGACGGCCGGCTGATCGAGGTCCTGCACGTGGCGAACGCGCGGCGCGTCGTCGCGTTGGCGGCGGCGATCGGCGCGCTGGCGGATCCCTGACCGGAACGCATGCCACCACATCTAGCGGCCAGCCTGCCGTCACACACCAGATTTGTGTTGACCGGCCGACTCGGCGGCTGCTAACAGGGCCGCGCAAGTGCATGGACGCGGGGTCCGTCGCCCAGCTGGCGGGCCCGGCACGGCAAGCTGCAACCGCACGCCTGCCGCGCCGGGCCGAACCGCAGCCGTGCGGTACTCGAAAAACAAACTTGAAACCGCGGATCAGGTCCATTGGTGTCCGGTCTAAGTCGAGGCGAACCTTCGGACGCCATTGGACACGCTGGCGTTTGCAGCCATCGATCGATGGTGGGACTCGAAAAACAGGAGCGTCACCCCGGTCTTGAGCCGGGGCCCAGGAACACGGAACAAGCGTGCGACCACGAAGAGCCTCTTCAAAGGCCGTTGGATTGGAAGAGTCGCAATCGGCGCGCTTTCGTCTGACGCCAGGATTCCGTGTTCCTGGGCCCCGGCTCGAGGCCGGGGTGACAGCTTTGTTAGCGAGTCCCTCAACGGTTGAGGTGGTCTGCACAGGGCACTTGGGCGTGGACCCACCATCACGAAAAAAAGAGGCGCCAGGTGCGCGGACGCGGGGTCCATCGCTCCTGACGCCTCGCAGATGCTTCGGCCCGAAGGCGTCCGATCTGCTCGGGCTTACCGGCCCGAAGGCCGGCGACCCAATGTCACGGGACCCGAAGATCCTGTGACGGCGGCTCTGGGCCCGAGGGCCCGGAGCCGGGCACGACCAGATTTCTGTTCGCGTGCTGCCGCTGCAGAAGACGTACCCCTGGCCGATACGTCCAGCCTGCCCGACAATTCCGGACACACCGTTGACCCGAAGGCCGCTGGCATGTCCCGCTCCCCTTGCGGGGACCGCGACCAGCGGGAGGGTATCGTCCGCGCCGGCGGTCAAGCCTTTCGGCCTGACTCTGGCTCACATGCCCGGGACCAAGGACCCTGGGCTGCGGCGGTTCGAAATCCGGGCCGGCGAGAGCCTGGCATTGCGAACCGCATCCTTTCCTAGTCCACGTGACTTCGCCGCAAGCGGCTCGGTCCCATGATCCACCCGACTTCGCAGGGCCGAAGCCCTCCTCCACCGGGCCGCCGCCGCCACGTTCCGGCGCGCGAACGCCCGAACGCAACCGCCGCGGGGAAGGCCGCCGAGTTCCGGCAACGACACCTTCCCTAGACCCGTTCCTTCCGAGGAAGGAGCGTGCCGGTTCTTTCGTGGCTCCCGGACCGGCGCCATACACCTCCGAAGAGCTGCACGGCGGCCTGATCCCGACCGGTTTCCACTGCGTTGCCGCACTGGTCGCCGATCCGCAACGCCACCGCTTTGTCCGAAGACGCCACGATGCCGCCGCAAAGAACCCCGTCGGACCCGACACCGGGTCTTTCGGGCGACGATCCGCCCCGCCGAAGCGGCTTGGCTCGCCGTCCACGAGAGACCATTCTCTTGCGAAAACGTCGCTCCTCGAAGGAGCCGCCCCCCGTTTCCGAAGTGACCCTGCATCTCGTTGCTTTGTGCCCTCGCGGGCCCGCCGCCTCGATCCGCGCCTTCCTTCACATGGTGCCTATCCGAAGATCGACAGCGCATCCAAAGGAAGAAATCACCTCAGCACCCGTTCGTACCAGGAACTATCCTTCCGTTTTGACTTCTTGCCCGCAACAGTAAATGGCAAATGAAAGACAGAAGTCTGTGCATAAAGTCTCGACGGCCGCACAATTCATCCACACGTTATCCACAGAGGGTTGCACAGTTCTACGGCGGCCAAAGAAAACATGGTGGATTCGCAAGAAGTTAGTGGCGGCCTCTCGCCGCTGGCCTTGCGACGTGCCGATGACTGCTTTGCGAGCTGGCTCCATCGGTCAGCTGAATCGGCCCACCCCGCTTCGTGATTCCGTGGGCTGATTCACCTGGCGCTTGGGAACCGGCCGTCAGGATCAGACCACTGGTTCGATGCTGACGGATGGATCCCATCCGTCGGCTGAATCGAACCAGCGAGTTATTGAATCCGTGGGCTGATTCACCTGACGCTTGGGAACCGGCCGTCAGGATCAGACCAGCGGGTTATTGAATCCGTGGACTGATTCACCTGACGCTTGGTTCCCAAGCGTCAGGATCAGACCACTGGTGGCGTCGTTGACTGGAGCCGGACGCCGGTCTAAATCAGCGTCGTGTGTTTCCGCCGGACGCACGGGTGGCCGATTTCGCGCAACCCGGCCTGGCCGGCGGGGATCGGGGAGGGGGGCCGCGATGCAAGCCGACGATCGCCCGTTATCGCCGCACGTGCAGGTCTATCGCTGGCAGCTGACCTCGGTCCTGTCGATCCTGCACCGGCTGACCGGCTTGGCGCTCGCCGTCGGCACCCTTGTCCTGGTCTGGTGGTTGATCGCCGCGGCCGCGGGGCCCGAGCCCTATGCCGTCGTGCAGGGCTTCATTCGCTCGATCATCGGCCGGCTCCTGCTGCTCGGCTGGACGTTCGCGCTGTTCTACCATCTGTGCAACGGCGTGCGGCATCTCGCCTGGGATGCCGGCTGGGGCTTCACGATACCGTCGGTCTATCGCACGGGTTGGCTGGTTGTCGTCGCGTCGCTGGCGCTGACCGTGATCGCCTGGTTGGCCGGCTACGCCGTTCGTGGGGTCTGAGGATGCTGCGCTCTCCGCTCGGTCACGCGCGCGGCCTCGGCGCCGCCAAGGCCGGTGTCGAGCATTGGTGGGCCCAGCGCCTGACGGCCCTGGCGCTGGTGCCGCTCACCGGCTGGTTCGTCGTCTCCGTCATCATCAATGTCGGAGCGCCGCACGGTGACGCCCTGGCCTGGATCGGCAACCCGGTGCACGCGGTGCTGCTCGTGCTGCTGGTCGCCGGCACGTTCCACCATGCCCAGCTCGGCCTGCAGGTGGTGATCGAGGACTACGTGCATACCGAGTGGCTGAAGCTGGCCAGCGTGATCCTCGTCAAGGCCGCGGCCGTCGTGCTCGCGCTGGCGACGATCTTCGCCGTGCTGTTGATCGCGTTTGGCGGCGCCGCATGAGCGCGACCCCATGAGCGAGACCCCATGAGCGAGACCCCATGAGCGCGACCGGGAACGGCGCCTACCCGATCGTCGACCACGCGCTCGACGTCGTCGTCGTCGGCGCCGGCGGCGCCGGCCTGCGCGCCACCATGGGCATGGCCGCCAAGGGCCTGAAGACCGCCTGCATCACCAAGGTCTTCCCGACCCGCAGCCACACCGTCGCCGCCCAGGGCGGCATCAGCGCCGCGCTGGGCAACATGGGCGAGGACGACTGGCGCTGGCACATGTACGACACGGTCAAGGGCTCGGACTGGCTGGGCGACCAGGACGCCATCGAATACATGGTGCGCGAGGCCATGGCCGCGGTGGTCGAGCTCGAACATTACGGCGTGCCGTTCAGCCGCACCGAGGCAGGCCGGATCTATCAGCGCCCGTTCGGCGGCATGACGACGCGCTTCGGCGAGGGGCCGCCGGCGTTCCGCACCTGCTCGGCCGCCGACCGCACCGGGCACGCGATCCTGCACACGCTCTACCAGCAGTCGCTGCGCTTCGACGCCGACTTTTTCATCGAGTATTTCGCCCTCGACCTGATCATGGAGGACGGCGCCTGCCGCGGCGTCATGGCCTGGAACCTGGAGGACGGCACGATGCACCGGTTCCGCGCCAAGATGGTGGTGCTGGCGACCGGCGGCTACGGCCGCGCCTACTTCTCCTGCACGTCGGCCCACACCTGCACCGGCGACGGCAACGCCATGGTCGCACGCGCCGGCCTGCCGTTGCAGGACATGGAGTTCGTGCAGTTCCACCCCACCGGCATCTACGGCGCCGGCGCGCTGATCACCGAGGGCGCGCGCGGCGAGGGCGGCTATGTCACGAATGACGCGGGCGAGCGTTTCATGGAGCGCTATGCGCCGACGGCCAAGGATTTGGCCAGCCGCGACGTCGTCAGCCGCGCCATGACCCTGGAGATCCGCGAGGGCCGCGGCGTCGGGCCTGAGAAGGACCATATCCACCTGCATCTCGAGCATCTGGATCCCGACATCATCCACACGCGCCTGCCCGGCATCTCCGAGACCGCGCGCATCTTCGCCGGCGTCGATGTCACCAAGGCGCCGATCCCGGTGCTGCCGACCTGTCACTACAACATGGGCGGCATCCCGACGAACTACCGCGGCGAGGTCGTCACCGTCGCCAATGGCGACCCCGACACGGTCGTCCCCGGCCTGATGGCGATCGGCGAGGCCGCCTGCGTTTCGGTCCACGGCGCCAACCGCCTCGGCTCCAACTCGCTGCTGGACCTCGTCGTGTTCGGCCGCGCCGCCGCCGACCGCGCGGCCGAAATCGTCGATCCGGCCGAGAGCCACAAGCCGCTCGCGCCACACGCCGGCGACGCCGCGCTCGCCCGCCTCGACCGCCTGCGCCATGCCAAGGGCGCAACGCCGACGGCGGCGCTCCGGCTCGACATGCAGAAGACGATGCAGAGCCACTGCGCCGTGTTCCGCACTGCCGAGGTGTTGAACGAGGGCGTCGACCAGCTGACCGCGCTGTGGCCGCAGCTGAGCGACCTTGCCGTCAACGACCGCTCGCTGATCTGGAACTCCGACCTCGTCGAGACGCTGGAGCTCGACAACCTGCTGACCCAGGCCGTCGCGACCCTGCACTCGGCCGCGAACCGCGTGGAAAGTCGTGGCGCCCACGCCCGCGAGGATTTCGCCGAACGCGACGATGAGAACTGGCTGAAGCACACCGTCTGCTGGGTCGACGACACCGGCAAGACGCGCATCGACTATCGCCCGGTGCACCTGCAGCCGCTGACCAACGAGGTCGCCTCCATCCCGCCCAAGCCGCGGGTTTACTGATGTCGGCTGTCTGGCGGGCAGTGTTCGGGAACACTCGACGGACACGCTTCGACAAGCTCGGCGTGAGGATTTGTTCGACGCCGAGCGAAAACGTGATCTCCCGTTGCCTCACCCTGAGCCTGTCGAAGGGTGCGGCCCGTCCGGACACCCCGGAACACGAACACCGGCGTCCCAGGGGAGCCTGAACCATGGCTGAATTCGCGCTGCCGCGCAACTCCAAGGTCGGCAAAGGCAAGGACTGGCCGGCGACGAACGGCGCCAAGACCGTGCGCAAGTTCGCGGTCTATCGCTGGAACCCCGACGACAGCGAGTACCCGCGCCTCGACACCTATCACGTCGACATGGAGGGCTGCGGGCCGATGGTCCTGGACGCTCTCATCAAGATCAAGAACGAGATCGATTCGACCCTGACGTTCCGGCGCTCGTGCCGCGAGGGCGTGTGCGGCTCCTGCGCCATGAACATCGACGGCACCAATACCCTGGCCTGCACCAAGTTCATCGCCGACGCGCGCGGCACGGTCGCCGTCTACCCGCTGCCGCACCTGCCGGTCGTCAAGGACCTCATCGGCGACCTCACGCATTTCTACGCGCAGTACCGCGCGATCGAGCCCTGGCTCAAGACCGACACCCCGGCGCCGGAGCGCGAGCGCCCGCAGTCGCCCGACGACCGGGCCCGCCTCGACGGGCTCTACGAGTGCATCCTGTGCGCCTGCTGCTCGACCAGCTGTCCCAGCTATTGGTGGAACGGCGACCGCTATCTCGGCCCGGCGATCCTGCTGCAGGCCTACCGCTGGCTCGTCGACAGCCGCGACGAGGCGACCGGCGAACGCCTCGACCAGCTCGAGGACCCGTTCCGCCTCTACCGCTGCCACACCATCATGAACTGCACCCGCACCTGCCCGAAGAGCCTCAACCCGGCCAAGGCGATCGCCGAAATCAAGAAGATGATGGTGGCGCGGCGGGGCTGAGCCCACCCTGTTACGAGTCCGCCTAATCAAGAGTACCTTACCCTGAGCCTCCTCATCCCGAGCTTGTCGAAGGACGAAGGGTGCGACCCGCAGCGCGTGGTTAGGACGCCAGCCGCTCCGCGATCGCCTGATGCGCCTTCGTTCGCGCCACCGCGGCCTGAGCCGCCTCGGTCGCGGTGAACATCTCCAGCACGTCGAGCTCGTCGTCGGTCACCGGCTCCAGCGACAAATCGGTGTAGTCGCGCATCGCCGGGTCGGCCTTGATGGCGCGGCGAAAGCGCCTGTAGGTCCACCACAGGCCGAAGATGCGGGCGTGCTTGTCGGCCAGCTCCCACCAGTATTTGGGATAGAACGCGAGCGCATTCTCCCGCGCCATGCCGTGGCGCCGGTCGCGCCGCACCTTGCGCCGCAGGAAGCCGCCCTCCAGCGGGTGGATCTTCTCCAGCGTGATACAGTCGTAGAACCACAGCATCAGGAACAGGATGCGGCCGACGCTGATGCCGCGCGCCCGCGCCCGCTTCATCACGGTCTGGATGTGCTCGGGCGTGTAGTAGGTCTTCCAGGCCAGCGCGTAGGCGCGCTCGCACTCCGCCTTCGACATCAGCGCGTGGCCGGTCGTGTAGTGGTTCAGGTCGTACTTGTTGAGGTCGGGGTCCATGGCGATGCCGTGCTCGTACAGGTTCTTGTGGTCCTCTGAGCCCGGCAGCGGCGTCAGGAAAAAGAACTCCAGCAGGTCCAGCGGCAGCTCGCGCTGGATGATCTTGATGTCGCGGACGATCGTCTCGGCCGTGTCCGTCGGGAAGCCCAGGATATAGCCGGCGTAGGTCACGACCCCCGCGGCCTTCCAGGCCTGCAGCATCTCGCGGTACTCGGTGATCTTGTTCTGCCGCTTCTTGGCGCCGACCAGGCTTTCCGGGTTGATGTTCTCAAGCCCGATGAAGACCCGCACGACGCCGGCGCGCGCCGCCTTGGCAATGAAGTTGGCGATCCTGTGGCACAGCGTGTCGACCTGGATCACGTGGCGGATGTTCAGGCCCTCGCCCTCGCTCAGCTCGATCAGCCTGTCGAAGATCGCTTCCCAGTTGCGGTTGCGGGCCAGGTTGTCGTCGGTGATGAAGAACCGGTAGATGCCCTGGGCGACGTTGGCGCGGACGATGCGCGCGATGTCCTCGACGCTGCGATAGCGCGATTTGCGGCCCTGCACGTTGATGATCGTGCAGAAGCTGCACTGGAACGGGCAGCCGCGGCCGGCGTCGAAGCTGGCCAGCGCGCCGGCCGTGCGCTCCACCGTCTTGGCCGGCAGAAACGGCACCGCCACCTGGCCGATGTCCGGCAGGTCGTCCATGTGGTTGTAGAGCGGCTGCAGCGTGCCGTTGTCGGCGTCGCGCAGCACCCGCTCGAGCCGCCCCTCGGCCTCGCCGGTGAACAGCCGATACGCCCAGATCCATGGCCTCCTGCAGCTCCGGCGTGATGTCCGGCAGCATGGCGAGGGTGCCGCTGACGTGGAAGCCGCCGATGCAGACGGGAATGTCCAGGGCGCGGAACTGCCGCGCCAGGTCCAGGGCGCGTGGAAACTGGTTCGACTGCACGCCGACCAGGCCGACGAGGCCGGCGCCGCCGCCGCGGCGAATGGCCCGGGCGATCTTGGCGGCTTTGATGCGCGTGTTGGTCTCGTCGTAGGCCGTCAGCTCGATCGCGACGTCGTCGCCCAGCACCCGCCGCGCCGCGCTGTCGGCCGCCAGGCCATACAGCGCGGCGAGCGTATTCGACGGGATCGCCGAGCGTACCCATTGGATGACATAGCCGTCGTCATCATAGTGCGACGGCTTGATCATGACGAAGCGAAATGGCTTCTTGGCGGCGTGTGCAATCGGCATGCCTCCCCTTCGACTCACCATCCGCAAACAGGCCACGATACTATCCGAGGCCGGTTCCCGCTACAATTGTCGTCACTTGACCCGCGGCCGCCGTATGAGGCGCGCCAGATAGAAGATCGCCACGGTGATAATGATCGCGCCGAGCAGGCGCAACACACTTGTCAGCGCGATCCGGCTGACGTCAAGCAGCGGAATCCGGCCCAGCGCCAGGGCGAAGATCTGCACCGTCAGGCCCCACAGGAAGCCGTATTTCACGGCCTGCCACAGCCGTTCGGAATAGACGCCCAGGCCGATGTAGCCGATCAGCGCCCACGGCGACGCGGCCAGCGAGACGGCCGTGCTGAGGATCGTCAGCAGCACGTCGCTGGCGCGCCCCGGCGGGTCAGCTGAGCGCCAGCTCGGCGGCGACGACGTGGTCGAGGTCGAGGCCGTCGATCGTCACCGTCGCCTTGACGCGCACGCGGTCGCTGGCCGTCAGCCGGCCGTCCCGCAAGGCCGCGCGCACGGCCTGCTCGATCTCGCGCTGGCTGGTCACGCCGAGTTGCTTCAGGAAGCGGCGCACCTCCATGTTGAAGACGTCCTCGTCCATCGCTTCCTCCTCGTGGCGGGTGTCGCGCACTCTACCGGCGGCGCAGACGGCCCGCCACCCGCATTGACGTCGCCCGCCGGTGCGCTATCAGTGCGGCCCGCCCGCGATCTCTTCAGGCACGGCCCGCGCCCGATCCATGCTCTTCCTGGCCTCATGAGTGACGGACCGCTCGCCGCCTATCGGGCGCAGCGCGCAACCGGCACGCTGCTGCCCGACCCCTGCCAGGCCATCGCGGCGGAGAAGCTGCAGAGCCTGCACAACGCCTTGCGCGACTACCGGCCGGCCACGGCCGACTGGCGCACCCGCTGGCAGGCGCGCTTCGGCCGCCGCCGTCAGGAGGCGCCGCCCCAGGGCCTCTACCTGTTCGGCCCGGTCGGGCGCGGCAAGTCCATGCTGATGGACCTGTTTTTCACCGCCGCGCCGGTCGCCCACAAGCGCCGCGTGCATTTCCACGCCTTCATGCTCGAGGTGCAGGGCCGCCTGAAGACGGCACGCGAGGCCGACGCCGACGATCCGCTGATGGCGGTCGCGGCGGCGCTCGCGGCGGAGGCTTTCGTGCTCTGCTTCGACGAGTTCCACGTCGCCAACATCGCCGACGCGATGATCCTGGGTCGTCTGTTCCGGGGCCTGTTCGACGCCGGCGTCGTCGTCGTCGCCACCTCGAACAGCGGGCCCGACGACCTCTACAAGGACGGCCTGCAGCGCGACCGGTTCGTGCCCTTCATCGCCTTGATCAAGGATCGCCTCGACCTGCTCGACCTGGTCCAGGGCACCGACCATCGGCTCGATCGCATCAAGGGTCGGACGGTCTACCACTGCCCGCTGAGTGAGGCCGCGACGGCCGGAGTTGCGGCCGCGTTCGCCGCGCTCACCGACGGCGCGGCGGCG
Source organism: Alphaproteobacteria bacterium (assembly GCA_965261585.1). GTDB lineage: Bacteria > Pseudomonadota > Alphaproteobacteria > UBA6615 > UBA6615 > CBDHDN01. The sequence continues at coordinate 23,251 of CBDHDN010000012.1, read as the reverse complement.
CCGACCAGCCTCGCCGTCCTCGGCCGGACGCTGCAGATCCGCCAGGCCGGCAACGGTGTCGCCCGCTTCACGTTTGCCGAGCTGTGCGGCCGGCCGCTCGGCGCCGCCGACTACCTGGCCGTCGCCACCCATTTCCACTGTGTCGTCGTCGACGACATCCCGGCGCTGGAGCCGGCCCGGCGCGACGAGGCCAAGCGTTTCGTCACCCTGATCGATGCCCTCTACGAGCATCGCGTCAAGCTGATCTGCAGCGCCGCCGCACCGCCGCAAGGGCTCTACCCCGCCGGCGACACGGCGTTCGAGTTCCGGCGCACCGCCTCGCGCCTCGTCGAGATGCAGGCCGCGGATTATCTCGCGGCCCCCCATCTCACCTGAGGGCCTGGCTGCGGCGCGGCAGCAACCTTGCCCTGGCCACGGAAACACGCTAGGTAGCGCGCCTGTCGGCCGGGCCTTTCGGCGCCGCGCGGGGGTTGAGCGTCGCCACGATCAGCGCACGTTCACGTGCTTGATTTGGCTGGGCCCGGCGGGGGCGTTGCAGCCACCAGAAGTGGGGACTTGCCCATGGCACGGCAGAAGATAGCGCTGGTTGGCGCCGGCAACATCGGCGGCACGCTGGCCCATCTGGCCGGGCTGAAGGAGCTGGGCGACGTCGTCCTGTTCGACGTCGTCGACGGCGTCCCCCAGGGCAAGGGCCTCGACATCGCCGAATCGTCGCCGATCGAGGGCTTCGACGCCGCCTTTGTCGGTGCCACCAAGTACAGCGCGCTCAAGGGCGCCGACGTGGTCATCGTCACCGCCGGCGTCGCCCGCAAGCCGGGCATGAGCCGCGACGATCTGATCGGCATCAACACCGGCGTCATGGCGGCGGTCGGCGCCGGCATCAAGCGCCACTGCCCGAACGCCTTCGTCATCTGCATCACCAACCCGCTGGACGCCATGGTCGGCGTGCTGCGCGAGGCCGCGGGCCTTAAGCCGAACAAATGCGTCGGCATGGCCGGCGTGCTGGACAGCGCCCGGTTCCGCCATTTCCTGGCCCAGGAGTTCGGCGTGTCGGTCGAGGACGTGACGGCGTTCGTGCTCGGCGGCCACGGCGACACCATGGTGCCGCTCGTGCGCTACTCCACGGTCGCCGGCATTCCGCTGCCGGACCTTATCGCCATGGGCTGGACGACCCAGGCCCGCGTCGACGCGATTTTGCAACGGACGCGCGACGGCGGCGCCGAGATCGTCGGCCTGCTGAAGACCGGCTCCGCGTTCTACGCGCCGGCGTCGGCCGCCATCCAGATGGCCGAGGCCTATTTGCGCGACAAGAAGCGTGTGTTGCCCTGCGCCGCGATGCTGAGCGGCGAGTATGGCGTCAAGGGTCTCTACGTCGGCGTGCCGGTCGTGATCGGCGCGGGTGGCGTCGAGAAGATCATCCAGATCAAGCTGGACCGCGCCGAGAAGGCCGCGTTCGACAAGTCGGTTGCCACCGTCCGCACCCTGGTCGACGTGACGAAGAAGCTGCGGCGCAAACAGGCGGCCCCGGCTAAGGCGCCGGTCAAAGCCAAGGCGCCGGCCAAGACCAAAGCCAAACGCAAGGCCCCGGCCAAGCGCCAGGCGCCGGCCAAGCGCCAGGCGCCGGCCAGGCGTCGCGCCGAGCCAGCCGGCGGCGCCGCGCCGCCGGCGGCGTAGGGGTCGCCGCTGCCAAAACCCGACACAGCATTGCCGGCATGCCGCGGGGGTGCGGGTCGTTCCGGCTGCCACCGGGAGTCCCTGATCGAGCCATGAATATTCACGAATACCAGGGGAAAAAGCTGCTCGCCGGTTTTGGCGTCGCCGTGCCGGACGGTGGCGTCGCCTACACGGCGGATGAGGCCTTGAAGGTGGCCCAGGATCTAGGCGGCGGCCTGTGGGTCGTGAAGGCCCAGATACATGCCGGCGGCCGTGGTGCCGGGCGGTTCACCGACGACCCCGACGGCGCCGGCGGCGTCCGCCTGTGTCGCACGGCCCATGAGGTCACGGCTCACGCCGGCGCCATGCTGGGCCGCACCCTGGTGACCAAGCAGACCGGGCCCACCGGCAAGGAGGTCAAGCGCATCTATGTCGAGCGCGGCTGCGACATCGCCCGCGAGCTCTATCTCGGCATACTGATCGACCGGGCGACCAGTCGCATCACGGTCATGGCCTCGACCGAGGGCGGCATGGATATCGAGCATGTCGCCGCGGCGACGCCGGACAAGATCATCGCGGTGGCGATCGACCCAGTGACCGGCATGATGCCGTTCCATGCCCGCCGCATCGCCTTCGCGCTCGGCCTCGAGGGCAAGCAAATCGGCGCCGCCGGCAAGTTCCTGCTCGCCATGTACAAGGCGTTCAAGGATCTCGACGCCTCGATGGTCGAGATCAATCCACTGATCGTCACCGGCGATGGCGGCATTCTCGCCCTGGATGCCAAGATGAACTTCGATGACAACGCGCTGTTCCGCCAACAGGGCGTCGCCGACCTGCGCGACGACGACGAAGAGGACCCGATGGAGCTCGAGGCGGCGCGGCACGAGCTCAACTACATCAAGCTGGACGGCGCGATCGGCTGCATGGTCAACGGCGCCGGCCTGGCGATGGCGACGATGGACATCATCAAGCTCTATGGCGCCGAGCCGGCGAACTTCCTGGATGTCGGCGGCGGCGCGACGAAGGAGCGGGTGACGACGGCATTCAAGATCATCATGTCGGACGCCAACGTCGAGGGCATCCTGGTTAACATCTTCGGCGGCATCATGCGCTGCGACGTCATCGCCGAGGGCATTGTCGCGGCGGCGCGGGAGGTGTCGCTGACGGTGCCGCTGGTGGTACGCCTGGAAGGCACGAACGTCGATCTAGGCAAGCAGATCCTGGCCCAGTCGAACCTGGCCATCACGGCCGCCGAGAATCTTGCCGACGCCGCTGAAAAGGTCGTGTCGGCGGTGCAGGAGGCCGCCTAGCCATGGCCGTGCTCGTCGGCAAGAACACGAAGGTCATCTGCCAGGGCTTCACCGGCGCCCAGGGCACGTTCCACTCCGAGCAGGCGATTGCCTACGGCACCCGCATGGTCGGCGGCGTGACGCCCGGCAAGGGCGGTCAGACCCACCTGGACCTGCCGGTCTTCGACACGGTGGATGAGGCGGTCGTGGCGACCGGCGCCGACGCCAGCGTCATCTACGTGCCGCCGCCGTTCGCCGCCGATGCGATTCTCGAGGCCGGCGAGGCTGGCATTCCGCTCGTCGTCTGCATTACCGAGGGCATTCCGGTGCTCGACATGCTGGCCGTGAAGCGAGCGCTCGCCGGCTCCGGCACGCGGCTCATCGGCCCCAACTGCCCCGGCCTCATCACGCCCGACGAGTGCAAGATCGGCATCATGCCGGGCCACATCCATGCCCGCGGCCGCGTCGGCATCGTCTCCCGCTCCGGCACCCTGACCTACGAGGCGGTGGCGCAGACGACGGCCGCCGGACTCGGCCAGTCGACCTGCATCGGCATCGGCGGCGACCCGATCAACGGCACCCATTTCATCGATGCGCTGGAGCTGTTTCTCGCCGACGACGAAACCGCGGGCATCATCATGATCGGCGAGATCGGCGGCACGGCGGAGGAGCAGGCGGCCGACTTCCTGCGCCGGGCCAAGGTAAAGAAGCCGGTCGTCGGCTTCATCGCCGGCGTCACGGCCCCGCCGGGCAAGCGCATGGGCCACGCCGGCGCCATCATTTCCGGCGGCCAGGGCACGGCGATGGCCAAGATCGAGGCAATGCAGAGCGCCGGCATCCACGTTGCCCAGTCGCCGGCGGCGTTGGGCAGCACCATGCTGACCGCCTTGCAAGGCTGACTGCGCATGCGCCAATCTATCTGGCGTGCCTGAACGAGGGAGCGCGCGCCGCGCGTCGAGCCCATGCGCAGCCCAACCGAACTGACGTCTTTCCTGAGCGGCGGCAACGCAACGTTTGTGGCCGAGCTCTACGCCCGCTTCCTGGAGGAACCGGGTGCTGTCGATGCCAGCTGGGGCGCGTTCTTCGAGGATCTGCACGACGACGCCCGCGCCCTGCTGCAGGAGATGAAGGGCGCCAGCTGGGCGCCACGCGACACGCACGTCATCGGCAATGGCGACGAGGCCCCGATGATCCCCGCCGGCGCACCGCTGGCGGGCGCGCCGTTGATGGTCGCCGCGGCGCTGCCGACGAGCGCCGAGCAGATCCGCCGCGCGACCATGGATTCGATCCGCGCGCTGATGCTGATCCGCGCCTATCGCGTGCGCGGGCACCTCGAGGCCAGCCTCGATCCCCTCGGCCTCGCCAAGCCGGAGCCCCATCCGGAGCTCGACCCGCTGCAATACGGCTTCGCCGAAAGCGATATGGACCGCCAGATCTTCATCAACTACGTGCTCGGGCTCGAGGCCCCGACCCTGCGTGAGATCGTCGAGATTCTGCGCGCCACCTACTGCGGCAACATCGGCGTCGAGTTCATGCATATGCAGGAGCCCGACCAGAAGCAGTGGATTCAGGAGCGTATCGAGGGCATCCGCAATCAGACCGATTTTACGCCCCGCGGTAAGCAGGCGATTCTCGCTGCGCTGACTCGCAGCGAGGTGTTCGCGACCTTCCTCGACAAGAAGTACACCGGCGCCAAGCGCTTCGGCATCGAGGGCAGCGAGGCGCTGATCCCGGCGATGGAACAGATCCTCAAGCGCGGCGGCCAGCTGGGCCTGCGCGAGATCGTCATCGGCATGGCGCATCGCGGCCGGCTAAACGTCCTGGCCAACATCCTGGACAAGCCGTTCCGCGCCATCTTCTCCGAGTTCCAGGGCAATCCGGCCCATCCGGAGGATGTTCAGGGCTCGGGCGACGTCAAGTATCACCTCGGCACCAGCGCCGATCGGGTATTCGACGGCAACAGCATCCACCTGTCGCTGACCCCCAATCCCAGCCATCTCGAGGTCGTCAACCCGGTCGTGCTGGGCAAGGTGCGGGCCAAGCAGCAGCAGCGCCGCGATAGTGAGCGCGAGCAGGTCATGGGCCTGCTGCTGCACGGCGACGCCGCCTTCGCCGGTCAGGGCCTGGTCGCCGAGACCCTCGATTTGTCCCAGCTGAACGGCTACCGCACCGGCGGCACGTTTCACCTCGTCATCAACAACCAGATCGGCTTTACGACCAGCCCGACGTCGGCGCGCTCGTCGCCCTACTCTTCCGACGTCGCGAAGATGATCCAGGCGCCGATCTTCCACGTGAACGGCGACGATCCCGAGGCGACGGTGCATGTCGCGCGGATCGCCATGGAGTATCGCCAGCGCTTCAAGTCCGACGTCGTGCTCGACATATTCTGCTATCGCCGCTCCGGCCATAACGAGAGCGACGAGCCGGCATTCACCCAGCCGCTGATGTACAAGAAGATTGCCGAGCACCCCTCGGTGCGGACGCTCTATGCCAAGCGCCTCGAGGACGAGGGCGTCCTCAAGCCCGGCGGCGCCGACCGCATCGTCGAGGAATTCCAGGCCAAGCTGGAGGACGAGTTCCAGGTCGCCCAGGGCTACAAGGTCAACAAGACCGACTGGCTCGAGGGCCGCTGGGCGGGACTCGAGACGGCCTCGGGCGAGGCGCGCCGCGGCGAAACGGCGGTCGAGACGGACGTGCTGCGCGAGGTCGGCTTCGCGATCTCCGAGCCGCCGCAGAACTTCACCGTCAACACCAAGATCCTGCGCCAGCTGAAGGCGAAGCGGAAAATGATCGAGACGGGCCAGGGCGTCGACTGGGCGACCGGCGAGGCCCTGGCGTTCGGTACGCTGCTCGTCGAATCGTCACCCGTGCGCCTGTCGGGCCAGGACTGTGGCCGCGGCACGTTCTCGCAGCGCCACGCGGTGCTGATCGACCAGGAGAACGAGGACCGCTACGTGCCGCTGAGCCACATCCGCTTCGGCCAGGCGCCGATCGAGGTCCTCGACAGCCCGTTGGCCGAGGCCAGCGTGCTCGGCTTCGAATACGGCTACACCCAGGCCGAGCCGAAGATGCTGGTCTGCTGGGAGGCCCAGTTCGGCGACTTCGCCAACGGCGCCCAGGTGATCATCGACCAGTTCATCGCCTCGGGCGAGAGCAAGTGGTTCCGCATGGCCGGCCTGGTGCTGCTGCTGCCGCACGGCTTCGAGGGCCAGGGGCCGGAGCATTCGTCGGCCCGGCTGGAACGCTTCCTGCAGCTGTGCGGCGAGGACAACATGCAGGTCTGCAATGCGTCGACGCCGGCCAGCTATTTCCACATGCTGCGCCGGCAGCTGCGGCGCAACTTCCGCAAGCCGCTGATTGTCATGACGCCGAAGTCGTTGCTGCGGCACAAGCTGTGCGTCTCGAAGCTCGAGGAATTCGGGCCGGGGACGACCTTCCATCGCGTCATGTACGACAACGACGTCCTGACCGAGGACAAGAACGTCAAGCGCGTCGTCCTGTGCAGCGGCAAGGTCTATTACGACCTGTTCGAAGAGCGCGCCAAGCGCGCTCTCAAGGAGGTCTTCTTCCTGCGCCTGGAGCAGCTTTATCCGTTCCCCCACCAGGCCCTGGTGACCGAGCTCGGCCGCTTCCCCGGCGCCGAGACCGTCTGGTGCCAGGAGGAGCCCCAGAACATGGGCGCGTGGACCTTCGTCGCGCCGCGGATCGAGGCGGTGCTGGAGGAGATCGACGCCAAGCAGAAGCGGCCGCGTTATGTCGGTCGGCTGGAGGCGGCATCGCCGGCGACCGGCATCCTGCGCCGCCACCTCAAAGAGCAGGCCGACCTGGTCGATCGGGCCCTCAGCCTGTAGCCGCGGCCTGTAGCGCCGGAACCGCAAACGGAAAGCAACGATGGCGACGGAAATCAGAGTGCCCACGCTGGGCGAGTCGGTCACGGAAGCCACCGTGGCCAAGTGGTTCAAGAGCGTCGGCGACGCCGTTAGTGCGGACGAGCCGCTCGTCGAGCTGGAGACCGACAAGGTCACCGTCGAAGTACCGGCGCCGGCAGCCGGCACGCTACAACAGATCTCCGCGGCCGAGGGCAATGACGTCGAGGTCGGTGCCCTGCTGGGCGCCATCACCGACGGCGCCGGCGCGGCCAAGCCGGCCGCCAAGGCCGCCCCGGCGAAAACCGCAAGGCCTGCCGCCCCGGTGCCGGCCACTGCCGCCGCGACGGTCGACGTCGTCGTGCCCGAGCTTGGCGAGTCCGTGACCGAGGGCACGATCGCGAAGTGGTTCAAACAGGTCGGCGAGGCGGTTGCCGCCGACGAGCCGCTGGTCGAGGTCGAGACCGACAAGGTCACGCTCGAGGTCCCGGCGCCGACCGCCGGCACGGTGGCCGAGATCCTGGCCGCCGCCGGCAGTGATATCGAGGTCGGCGCCGTGATCGGCCGCCTGGCGGCGGGCGCCGGTGCGCCGGCAACCGCGCCGCAGGCCGCTGCCTCGGCGCCCGCGCCGGAGCCGGCGGCAGCTCCCGCGCCGGCCGCGGCCACGGCGGCGGCCAGGGCGCCGTCGGATGCGCCCCTGGCCCCGGCGGTGCGCCGGCTGGTCGAGGAGCATCGGCTCGACCCGCTGCAGATCCCGGCCAGCGGCAAGGGTGGCCGCCTGACCAAGGGTGACGTGCTTGCCTTCTTCGAGGCGCCCCCCCCCATCAGTACCGGCGTCGGTCCCGGCGCCGGTCGCGCCGGCGGTCCCGGCCGTTCGGGCGCCGGCGATCATGCCGGTCGCCGACCTGCCGCCGCGCGAGCCCGACCCGCGCGGTGAAGAGCGGGTGCGGATGACCAAGCTGCGCCGGACGATCGCGGCGCGGCTCAAGGACGCCCAGAACACGGCGGCGATGCTGACCACCTTCAACGAGGTGGACATGACGGCGGTCACCGGGTTGCGCTCGGACTACCGCGATGCGTTCGAGAAAAAGCACGGCGTGCGGCTCGGCTTCATGAGCTTCTTCGTCAAGGCGGCCGTGACGGCGCTGAAAGCGCTGCCGGCCGTCAATGGAGAAATCTACGGCGACGAGGTCATCTACAAGAACTTCTACGACATCGGCATCGCCGTCGGCTCGCCCCAGGGGCTCGTCGTCCCGGTCCTGCGTGACGCGGACGCCCAAGAGTTCGCCGAGATCGAGACGAACATCGCCGACTTCGGCCGCCGCGCCCGTGACGGCAAGCTGACGATGGCCGAGCTGACGGGCGGCACGTTCACGATCACCAACGGCGGTATCTTCGGCTCGCTGTTGTCGACGCCGATCCTGAACCCGCCGCAGTCCGGCATCCTCGGCATGCACAAGATCCAGAAGCGGCCGATGGCCGTCGGCGACCAGGTCGTGGTGCGGCCGATGATGTATCTGGCGCTCAGCTACGACCACCGCATCATCGACGGCCGCGAGGCCGTGACCTTCCTGGTGCGCATCAAGGACGCGATCGAAGATCCGCAGCGCCTGATGCTGAACGTCTGATCCGCCCCTTCTAGGAGATAGAGTCGTGGCACGCCCGGTCCCCATACTTCGACAACCCCCGATTAGGTCCGGGGATGAGGCTCCGCTGAGCTTGCCGAACACCGCCATCTGCTCGAGCCTCACCCTGAGCTTGTCGAAGGGCGAGGCTCGCCGCGCGTCGGAGAACCAACGGTGAGCGAAACGAGCTACGATCTGGTCGTCGTCGGCGCCGGGCCCGGCGGCTACGTCGCGGCGATCCGCGCGGCGCAGCTGGGCCTCAAGGTCGCCTGCGTCGAAAAGCGCGGCACCCTTGGCGGCACCTGCCTCAACATCGGCTGCATCCCGTCGAAGGCCCTGCTGCAGTCGTCGGAGAAGTACGAGGAGGCGTTGCACACGTTCGCCGCGCACGGCGTCCATGTCGACAAGGTCCGCCTCGACCTCAAGGCGATGTTGGGCCGCAAGGACAAGGTCGTCGCCGATCTGACCGGCGGCATCGCCTTCCTGTTCAAGAAGCACAAGGTCGACTGGATCAAGGGTGCCGGCCGCATCGTGGCCGTCGGCGAGGTCGCGGTGAAGCCGGCGCGCGGCCGCGAGTCCGTGCTTAAGACCAAAAACATCCTGATTGCCACCGGTTCCGAATCGACGCCGTTGCCGGGTGTCGAGGTCGACGAGAAACAGATCGTCAGCTCGACCGGCGCGCTCGAATTGGCGAAGGTACCGAAGCATCTGGTCGTCGTCGGCGCCGGCTATATCGGGCTCGAGCTCGGCTCGGTCTGGCACCGTCTCGGCGCCGACGTGACGGTCGTCGAGTTCCTCGACCGGGTGACGCCAGGCATGGACGGCGAGGTGTCGAAGCAGTTGCAGCGCATCTTGACGAAGCAGGGCCTGCAGTTCCGCCTGGGCACCAAGGTGACCGGCGCCAACACGACGAAGACGGCGGTCAACCTGACGCTGGAGCCGGCCAAGGGCGGCGCGGCGGAGACCATGACCTGCGACATCGTGCTCGTCGCCATCGGCCGGCGGCCCTATGTCGACGGGATCGGGCTCGAGGCGGCCGGCGTCGCCCGCGATGCCCGCGGCTTCGTGCCCATCGACGCCAACTTCCAGACCAATGTCGATGGCATCTTCGCGATCGGCGATTGCGTGCCCGGGCCGATGCTGGCCCACAAGGCCGAGGACGAAGGCGTCGCCTGTGCCGAGGTCATCGCCGGCAACGTGGGCCACGTGAACTACGACGTGATCCCCGGCATCGTCTATACTTGGCCCGAGGTCGCCGCCGTCGGCAAGACCGAGGAGGCGCTGCGGGACGAGGGCGTCGACTATCGCGTCGGCAAGTTCCCCTTCACCGCCAATGCCCGCGCCCGCACCAACGCCGACACCGACGGTTTCGTCAAGATCCTTGCCGACGCCCGGACCGACCGGGTCCTCGGCGCCCACATCATCGGCCCCGACGCCGGCACCATGATCCACGAGATCGTCGTGGCCATGGAGTTCGGCGCCTCGGCCGAGGACGTCGCCCTGACCTGCCACGGCCACCCGACCCTCAACGAGGCGATCAAGGAAGCCGCCCTCGCCGTCGCCGACCGCCCGATCCACATCTGACCACAGTGTCACCCCGGACCTGAGCCGGGGCCTAGGAACACGGAACAAGCGTGAGGCCGCGAGTCGCGATCAGCGCTTTCGCCTTACGCCCCGGTTCCGTGTTCCTGGATCCCGGCTCTTCGGCCGGGATGACGGCATGGGGTGCTGGCGCGTCCTTGACCCCGCCGCCGCCGGCCACCGTGACGCCGAACGGCAGGGAGGCCGCCATGGTGGGACGGCTGCGCCGGCTGACGCGGCGCTTCGGCTTCGACGTTGCCCGCTTTCCCGGCGCCGCCGCGTTCTGGCCGCGGCTCGTGGCGCTGTTGCGGGCCCAGGGCATCACCGTGGTCGTCGATGTCGGCGCCAACACCGGGCAATACGCGACGGCGCTTCTGACCAACGGCTATCGCGGGCGCATCGTCTCCTATGAGCCGGGGGCCGCCGCCCACGCGGCCCTGACCCGGGCCGCCGACGGCCATGCCGGCTGGGACGTGGCGCCGCGCGCCGCGGTCGGCGAGCGTGCCGGCGAGGTCACGCTCAACGTCTCCGGCGAGACCGACATGAGCTCGCTGCTGCCGATGACGGCCGTCGCGGCCGAGCGGTTCTCCAGCGCGGCTACGACCGGCCGCGAACGCGTGCCCATGGTGACCCTCGCCGACGAGCTCCCGAAGCTGGCCCGGCCCGGCGACCGCGTCTTCGTCAAGAGCGACACCCAGGGCTACGAAGCCCAGGTGCTGGCCGGACTCGGCGCCGCGATCGACGGCGTCACCGGGCTGCAGCTCGAGCTGTCCCTCGTCCCCGTCTACGAGGGCCAGCCGCTCTATCTGGCGATGCTCGAGCGCCTCGAGGCCGATGGCTTTCGGCCCCACCTGATCATCCCCGGCTACTACAGCCGCCACTACGGCCGCATGCTCGAGTTCGACGTCGTCGCCTTCCGCGACTAAGTGCGCTCTCCGGGAACGATAGGTCCCCGTGCACCCAACCGTCATGCTTCGACAAGCTCAGCATGAGGGCCTCACCCTGGGCACCCGGCACTTCGACAACTAGCCTGAAAGATTCACGAAAGGCACCGCCGAACTCCCAATATGCGTTATGATTCAATTGCCTAGATCGGATCAAACGCAGGAGCCCGGCGGTGACGAATTGTACCCCTGAGACGGTGCTGTTTCCAGTCTGCCGCAAGCGGCGGATCGAGGCGGCGTTTGACGGCGGCGATGTGACGAGCAACGGCGGCGTGCTGCTGTTACGCCAGGCGGACCGGCGGTTGGGTCTGACGGCGGCGGTGGCGCGTCGGCTCGGCGACAGGCGCCAGCGCGGCAAGGTCAGGCATCGCTTCGTCGACATGCTGCGCCAGCGGGTGTTCGCGATCGCGCTGGGCTATGAGGATCTGAACGATCACACCGAGCTGCGCCACGATGTGGCGGTGCAGACGGCGACGGGGCAAGACCGGGCGCTGGCCAGCGCGCCGACGCTGTGCCGCTTCGAGAACCAGGCCGAGGCGAGCTGGGCGTGGGCGATCCACGAGGTCCTGGCGGATGCCTTCATCGCCTCGCATGGTGATCCGCCAGCCGAGATCGTGCTCGACTTCGATGCCACGGACGACCCGGTTCACGGCCATCAAGAAGGCCGGTTCTTCCATGGCTACTACGACCACTACTGCTTCCTGCCGCTTTACGTGTTCGCCGGCGATCATCTGCTGGCGGCCTACCTGCGACGCTCGGACATCGACCCGGCGAAGCATGCCGGTGCAGTGCTGAAGCTGCTGGTGCGGCGGCTGCGCCTGGCCTGGCCCGCCGTGCGCATCATCGTGCGGGCGGACTCCGGCTTCTGCCGCTGGCGCATGCTGTCGTGGTGCGAGCGTCACGGCGTCGACTACATCATCGGCCTGGCCAGGAACAAGCGGCTGGAGGCGCTGGCGGCGCCCGTGATGGCCCAGGCGCGCGCACTGTTCGCCACGACCGGCGACAAGCAACGGCACTTCGCCGAACTCCGCTATGGCGCCGGGACGTGGAACCGCGAGCGGCGCGTCATCGCGCGCCTCGAACACACCGCCCGCGGCGCCAACCCGCGCTTCGTGGTGACCAGCCTCGCCGGTGACGGCTTGGCGCTCTACGACATGCTCTACTGTGCCCGCGGCGACATGGAGAACCGCATCAAGGAGCAGTTCGAGCTGTTCTCTGACCGCACCTCGGCCCATCGCTGGTGGCCGAACCAGTTCCGCCTGCTCCTGGCCAGTCTCGCCTACGTGCTGATGACGGCGATCCGGCGCTTCGGCCTCGCCGGCACCGAGGCCGCCCGCGCCCAGGTCGGCACGATCCGCCTGCGCTTGCTCAAGATCGGCGCCGTCGTCATCCGCAACACCCGTCGGGTCCGCTTCCTGCTCTCCTCGGCCTGTCCCGATCAGGCCCTGTTCACACTGGTCGCCACCAGGCTCGAACCAGGATAGCGGCCGCCCCTTCGGTCCCTTACACGATCCCAATGCCGTGCCGCGGCAACCAGTAAACGCGACCGCTCGCCGCCACCGAACACCGTAATGCTTCGCTCCTGCACCGCGGCCATGAACCCCGGTCAAAACCCGTCCCGATTCGCCTCATTCGAGACAGATGACCGGCCCAACAGGACACAATCATTCGCATCATGAAATATCCGGGCTAGGCGTAAGGGCCTCACTCCTGAGCCTGCCGAAGGGGAGCTTGTCAAAGGGCGAGGCCCGCCGGGCGCACCCATGAAAGTCGGCCCTAACCCGCGCGCGGGTGGGCGCTGCGATAGACCCTCAGCAGGTGCGTGGCGTCGACGCTGGCGTAGCGCTGGGTCGTGCTCAGCGACGCGTGGCCAAGCAGCTCCTGGATCGCCCGCAGATCGGCGCCGCCGGCCAGCAGGTGGGTCGCGAAGCTGTGGCGCAGCGCGTGCGGGGTCGTCGTCTCGGGCAGGCCGAGCGTGACCCGCAGCGTCTGCAGCCGTGCCTGCACGGCGCGCGCGCCCAGCCGCTTGCCGCGCACGCCGACGAACAGCGGCCCGTCCGCCGGCAGGGCGAATGGGCACGCCGCCAGGTAGGCCGCGACGGCCTCGCTCACCACCGGCAACAGCGGCACGAGGCGCTGTTTGCCGCCCTTGCCGGTGATCGTCATGGCCGGCGCGCCGGTGGCCGGCGCGTCCCACCGGTTCAAGCCCAACGCCTCGCCGATGCGCAGGCCGCAGCCATAGAGCAGCAGCACGACCGCGGCGTCGCGCTTGGCGATCCAGCCCCCGCCCGTGCCCTCGTCGGCGTCCGTGCCTTCGCTCGCCAGGGCAACCAGCTCGGCCGCCTCGTCGACGGCGATCGCCTTGGGCACGGCGTGCGGCAGCCGCGGCCCGCGGATCACGCCGATGGCCGGGTTGTGGGCCAGCCCGTGGCGGTCGAGGTAGCGCAGGAAGTTGCGCAACGTCGACAGCGCCCGTGCCGTCGACGTCCGGGCCAGGCCGGCTCCGGCACGCCGGGCCAGCCAGGCGCGGTAATCCGCCGGCCGCAGGGCCGCCAAGTCGGCCAGCGACGCCGGGCCGCCCAGATGTTCGGCCAGGAATCTCAGGAACGCCACGAGGTCGCGGCCATAGGCGCTGAGCGTATGCGGCGAGACGCGCCGCTCGACCCGCAACCAAGCCTGCCAGTCGGCGACGGCTTGGCCGACAGCCCGGTCGACGGCCGCCTCGGCGGTCGGGCTCGGCTCGGCGGCGCGCGTGGCTAGCGTGATCCCGGCAGGTCGAGCCACTCGCGGATCGCCTGCTCTACCACCTCGGCCAGGAACGTAAGCAGCTCGGTGCCCTGGCCGGGACTGAAGTGGTTCGGCTCGCGGCTGCCGAAGGCGAGCAGCGCGTGCGGCGGCTGGCGGCGCACCCGCAGGCGCAGCAGTGCTTGCGAGCGCACCAACCCGGCGCCGCCGCCATAAACGCGCTTGTCGCCTTCTATGTCGTCGGCCAGCTTGATGCGCCCGCCGACAAGTTCGTCGATCACGCCGTCGGCCAGTACACGCACACCGTCGGCGGCGACGCGCGGCACTTTGCCGCCCTCGATGCACAGGGTGACGACGTCGAGGTCGAGGACGGCGGCGAGGTCCGACGTGATCACCTCGATCAGGTGCTCCAGCGTCCGCGCCCGCATGACCGCCAGCACCGCCTTGTGCACGCGTGTCTGGGTGTTCAAATTCGTGCGGCTCGTCGCGACCAGCGCCTGATGCTCGCCCTTGAGGCCGTCGACCTGCTCGCGCAGGCAGGCGACCATGTACTGCTGCAAATCGGCGACCGTGTCGCTGCCGAAATCCCGCGCCGGCGGCGCCAGCAGCGGGACCAGCGCCGCATGCTTGGCGAGGAAGTCGGTGTTGCCGCGCAGGTATTCCTCGACCTGGCTCTCGGTCAGGCTCTCGAGGCTCGTCGCGTTTTTGGTGCCGGCTTCCGACATGGGCTCGACAGCGCCTCTACTCGGCCGCCTGGGGCGTGTCTTGGTCGAGGATCGACTGTCCGGTCTTCTCCCAATCGGCGAGGAACGCCACGAGGCCCATGTCCGTCAGCGGATGGACGAACAATTGCCGCAGCACGTTGGGCGGAATCGTCGCGACATGGGCGCCCAGCCGCGCCGCGGCGACGACATGGGCCGGGCTGCGCACCGACGCGACCAGGACCTCGGTCGAGAACGCCGGATACTGGTCGTAGATCGCGACGATGTCGGCGATCAGATCCATGCCGTCGGTCGCGATATCGTCGAGGCGCCCGACGAACGGCGAGATGAACGAGGCGCCCGCCTTGGCGGCGAGGATCGCCTGGGCGGCCGAGAAGCACAGCGTGACGTTGACCATCGTGCCGCGCTCGAACAGCGTCTTGCAGGTGCGCAGGCCAGCGGGCGTCAACGGCACCTTGACGGCGATGTTCGGGGCGATCGCGGCCAGCGCCATCCCCTCGGCCAGCATGCCGTCGAACGCCGTCGCCGTCACCTCGGCCGAAACCGGCCCCGCAACGATGCTGCAGATCTCGGCAATGACCTGGCGCATCGCGCCGCCGGACTTGGCGATCAGCGACGGATTCGTCGTCACTCCGTCGAGCAGGCCGGTGTCCGCGAGATCCCTGATCTCGGCCAGATCGGCAGTGTCGACAAAGAACTTCATCCCCAATGATCCCGTCAGTGCCTCGTTGGACCCGGCGGCCATTGGCCGGCATCCGAATCGTCTGTATGAGTGTAACCGATGCCCAGCCCCGACGCCACCGTGCGGGCCGGCGCCAGCCTTGACGATCGCGTCAGCGTCCTGTTGCCGTTGCCGCTTGCCGGTCCGTTCGACTACAGCGTCGACACGGACCGGTCGCTTGCCGACGGTGACTTCGTTTGCGTGCCCCTGGGGCCGCGCGAGGTCGCTGGTGTCGTCTGGGGACAAAGCGATGGCGACGTGCCTGTGGCAAAGCTCAAGGCCGTCGTCGATCGGCTGGCCGTACCGCCCTTGCCCGACGTGTTGCGCCGCTTCATCGACTGGGTCGCCGCCTATACGCTGGCGCCCCAGGGCTCGGTTCTGCGCATGGCGATGAGCGTGCCCGCGGCGCTCGAGCCGCCGCCGCCGCGCCGCGCCTATGTGGCCGCCGCCGCGCCGCCGCCGCTGCGCCTGACGCCGGCGCGGCGCCGCGTCTTGGCCCTGCTGGCGGACGGGCCGCCGCGCGACGCGGCCGAGCTGGCGCGCGAGGCCGGCGTCACCGCCGGCGTCGTCCGCGGGCTGGTCAACGCACGCGCGCTCGACGTCGTCACCCTGCCGCCGGCCCAGCCGTTCGCGCCGCCCGACCTCGGCCGGGCCGGACCGGCGCTGTCCGCCGACCAGGCTGCCGCCGCGGCGGTGCTGGTGGCCAGGCTGCGCGACGGCGCGTTCGCCGTCACGTTGCTCGAAGGGGTCACCGGCGCCGGCAAGACCGAGGTCTATTTCGAGGCCGTGGCCGCGGCGCTGGCCGCCGGCCGCCAGGTCCTCGTCCTGCTGCCCGAGATCGCGCTGACGCCCCAGTGGTTCACCCGCTTCGCCGCGCGCTTTGGCGTGGTGCCGGCGGTCTGGCACTCCGACATCGGCCAGACGCGGCGCCGCGTAACCTGGCGCGGCGTCGCCGAAGGCTCGGCCCGCATCGTCGTCGGCGCCCGCTCGGCCCTGTTCCTGCCGTATTCGGAGCTCGGCCTCATCGTCGTCGACGAGGAGCATGAGGCTGCGTTCAAGCAGGAGGACGGCGTCACCTATCACGCCCGCGACATGGCCGTCGTGCGCGCCCGGCTCGGCGACTTCCCGATCGTCCTCGTTTCGGCGACGCCGTCGCTGGAGACCCTCGTGAACGTCGAGCGCGGGCGCTACGGCCATGTCCGGCTGCCCGACCGGTTTGCGACCGCATCGATGCCGACACTGGAGACCGTCGATTTGCGCCAGGCGCCGCCGCCATCCGGGCGCTTCCTGTCGCCGGTCCTGCGCCAGGCCCTGCAGGACACCCTGGCCCGGGACGAGCAGGCGCTGCTGTTCCTCAACCGCCGCGGCTACGCCCCGTTGACGCTGTGCCGCGCCTGCGGCCACCGGATCGACTGCCCGCACTGCACGGCCTGGCTCGTCGAGCACCGCTTTCGCGGCCGTCTGCAGTGCCACCATTGCGGCTACACGGTCACAGCGCCGGCGGCCTGCCCGGCCTGCGGCGCGGTCGGCGAGCTCGTCGCCTGCGGCCCCGGCGTCGAACGCGTGGCGGAGGAGCTGCAGGAGGTGACGCCCGCGGCCCGCGTCCAGGTCATGACCAGCGACACCGTGCGCGGTCCCGACGCGGCGACGGCGCTGGTCGCGGCGGTCGAGGCGCGCGAGGTCGACGTCCTGATCGGCACCCAGATGGTCGCCAAGGGCCACCATTTTCCCTGGCTGACGCTGGTCGGCGTCGTCGACGCCGACCTCGGCCTGGCCGGCGGCGACCTGCGCGCGGCCGAGCGGACCTATCAGCTGCTCTACCAGGTCGCGGGACGGGCCGGCCGGGCCGAGCGGCCGGGCCGTGTCATCCTACAGACCCATGCGCCGGACCATCCGGTCATGCAGGCGCTCGCGACCGGTGATCGTGAGGGCTTTCTGCAACTCGAGACCGCGGGCCGCCGCGCCGGCGGCTGGCCGCCGTTCGGCCGTCTCGCCGCGATCATTCTCTCCGGGCGGGAGGCCGCTACCGTCGATGCCGCGGGGCGCCTGCTGGCCCGGACCGCGCCGTCGAGCGCCGACGTGGGCGTGCTCGGCCCGGCGCCGGCGCCGCTCGCCGTCCTGCGCGGCCGCCACCGCCGCCGCCTGCTTGTCAAGACCGGCCGCGGCGTCGCGATCCAGCGCGTCCTGCACGGCTGGCTCGACCCGCTGCGCCTGCCGTCCGGCGTGCACCTCGCCGTCGACGTCGACCCCTACAGCTTCCTCTAAGGCCGCGCCCGCCCGTGCCGCTCGACACGGTCGCGAGCCGTGTGGTTCCATCGCTGTCGCCATGGCCGACGCAATGTTCGACGAGATGACCGGCGCCGGCGGCGATACCCGCCGCCAGTACGCGCTGATCCGCCGCTGGCTGGACGAGACGCCGCGCGAGGTCCTGGCCCGCAAGCGTGACGAGGCCGAGTTCCTGTTCCGCCGTATCACCGAGGAGGACGCCTATTTCAGGACCCTGCGCGAGCGCTGGCCGGCCGCCCTGCCTACCGGGAGATTTCGGAGCCGCCCTGGTCCTAGAGCCCGCCCCACAGCGCCTCGACCGCCGCCGGGTTGAGGCGTGCCCGCACCTGGACCGCGAAGTAGTCGGCGAGGCCCTGATCGCGCCGGGCGAGC
Organism: Alphaproteobacteria bacterium; assembly: GCA_965261585.1. Classification (GTDB taxonomy): domain Bacteria; phylum Pseudomonadota; class Alphaproteobacteria; order UBA6615; family UBA6615; genus CBDHDN01. The sequence continues at coordinate 5,447 of CBDHDN010000012.1, read as the reverse complement.
CAGGCGAACGACTTCTTGCGCAGCACCTTTTCTGACCGCGCCCGCTCGAGCACGGCGGCGCGCCCGGCGATCAGCTCGCCGATGTCGATCTGGATCAGGCGACCGCCGGCATAGCCGCAGTTGTTGTGGAAGTTGAACGTGTCGTCAGTGATGCCCGTGCGCCAGATCGCCTCGATCAGCGCGATGACGTCGTCGAGCACGCGCCGGCAGCCCGCGGCGTCGCCGGCGGCCAGCCGTGCCTTGAGAACGTCGGCGACGAGCCTCGCCCGGCGCTGCACGATGAACGGCGTCTGTGCGAGGTCGAGGCGACCGGCGGTGCCGTCCTCCTCCGTAACGCCGACGACCGGGCCGGACCGGCCGGCCGGGGTGGCCTCGAGGTGCAGCAGCCCGGTCTCCTCGGCCAGGGCCGCGGCGGCCAGGCCATAGCTCGCCAGCCCATCGGCATAGATGCGCCGGGCGATCGCGTTGTCGCTTTCGCCCAGGCCGCGGGCCCAGGCAACCTCGTGCAACCGCAGGCCGTCTTCGGCGTACCAGTCGATGATACCGGCCGGCGCATTGAGCGTCTTGAGCACGACCGCGCCGTCGGCCGCGGCATAGGCGCGGACCTTGCCGCCGCGGCTCAAATACGCGAACGGCTGCGCCAGGACGTCCCCCAGGACCGCCGGCGGCAGGGTGGCTTCGGGCGGGTTGGGCGCATCGGTCATGGGCGGCACTCGCCACCGGTGATGCCCGATTCCACGGCCCCCGACAACCGGCAAGTCCGTGTGCGGCCGAGGTGCGGCTAAGGCGCCGCCGGGGCGCTGAACGTCGGCATGCCTGGCCCAGTCGTCTTGCACGGGCCATGGCCCTGTCGGTAACACGCGATATGTCCGGTTTATGTACCAGATGATCTGTCCGGTTTTAGAACGCTCTGAGTCGGACCCGATTTCCTTGGACTCAGAATTGGCTTAATCGAAGTGTCCAAGGAGGACCGGAACATGACCGATAATTTTGAGAAGAAAGTTGCTGTTGATGGGCCTGTGGTAAATGCGGGCGAGCTTGGCTCGTCCACGTTTTCCCCAGGCCAGGCTTTGCCGGCAGGCCCGCTGGGACTTGGCCAGCGATGGACGGTGGCGCGCAAGCGTGAGGTCGTTCTGCGGCTTTTGCGTGACGAGCCGGTGCAACTTCTGTCGCGCCAGTTGGGCGTAGAGATCTTCCGGCTCGAGCAGTGGCGTGAGAAAGCGATCGGCGGGATCGACGCCTCGCTCAAGCAACGCAAGGGCGATCCGGTGCAGGCGGAACTGGATAGCGCCATGAAGCGGATCGGAGAGTTGACCATGCAGGTGGAACTGCTGGAGGCCAAGACGGAGACCTTCGGCCCTTTGGGGCGGCGGAGGTCGCGGCGATGAGTGCCGCCACCTCGCCCGGCACGGGTCTGGCCTACGGCCTGCGGCGGGTCTGCGCCGCCTGGGGCATGGCCCGCTCCTCGTTCTACGCCATGACCTCCGGCCAGCACGCCGAGCAGCCGCCGGCAAAGCGTCGGGGACCGAAGCCCGCGATCTCGGACCAGGCGCTGCTGGTGGCGATCGAAGCCGACCTGGAGGCATCGCCCTGGGAGGGCGAGGGCTACCGCAAGGTCTGGGCTCGGCTTCGGGTCTGTCGCGACATCCGGGTTGCCCGCAAGCGGGTGCTCCGCCTGATGCGCGAGAACAATCTGCTCTCGCCCCATCGCTGCCGCCGCCGTGGCGGCAATCCCCATGACGGTGAGATCATCACTCATGCCCCGAACCTCATGTGGGGCACCGATGGCGTTCGGGTGTTCACGGTGGACGACGGCTGGGGCTGGATCTTCACCGCCGTCGAGCATTGGAACGCCGAGTGTGTCGGCTGGCATGTCTGCAAGCGCGGCGACCGCTTCGCCGCCCTGCAGCCGATCTCCATGGGGCTTGCCGGGCTGTATGGCTCGACCGCGGCCGGCGCGGCTCGGGGGCTGGCCTTGCGGATGGATCACGGCTCCCAGTATCTGTCGGACCACTTCACCAACCAGATCAAGTTCTGGGGCATCCAGCCGTCCTACGCCTTCGTCGCCGAGCCCCAGACCAACGGCGTCGCCGAGCGGTTCAATCGCACGCTGAAGGAACAGATCATCCATGGTCGCATCTACCGCAACATCGCGGAGCTGCGGGACGCCGTCCGCGACTTCGTCGAACTCTACAATGCCCAGTGGATCGTCGAAAAGAACGGCTACCTGAGCCCCGCTCAAGCTCGTCAGGCGTGGCACGCCGCGATCTCAATCAGGCCCGCCGCGTGAGACAAACTTGTGTCCAAGGAACCGGGTGCGCTACAGTTTTAGAACGCCTCCAAGCCATGGAGGGAGGCGATGCGTCGGACGGAGCAGGTACAGGGACTGAGATTGATGAAGTTCGAGGAGGTTTACGGGCGCACCCATCGGGGTGGCTTGAGCCAGGCGGAGGCGGCGGAGGTTCTGGGTGTCTCGGAGCGCACCTTCCGGCGCTGGCGCGACCGCTACGAGGCGGAGGGAGCCGACGGTCTCTACGACCGCCGCCTGGGCCGCCTCTCGGCGCGGCGCGCGCCGGTGGACGAGGTGGCGCGGGTGCTGGAGTTGTTCGACACCCGCTACTGGGACTTCACGGCCAAGCACTTCCACGAGAAGCTGGTGGCCGATCACGGCTTCAAGCGCAGCTACAACTGGCTGCGGCTGAGCTTGCAAGCCCATGGGCGCAGGCGCGCGGCGCCCAGGCGTGGGGCGCACCGGCGCAAGCGGCCGCGCCGTGCCCTGCCCGGCATGATGTTGCACCAGGACGGCTCGAGCCACGAGTGGGTCCTCGGTCGATGGTGGGACCTGATCGTCACCATGGACGATGCGACCAGCGATATCTACTCGGCCTTCTTCGTCGCCGAAGAGGGCACCATGTCGAGCTTCCAGGGGGTGTCCGAGGCGATCCGGGCCAAGGGCCTGTTCTGCTCGCTCTACGCCGACCGCGCCAGCCACTACTGGAACACGCCCGAGGCCGGCAGCAAGGTGGACAAGGACACCCCGACCCAGGTCGGCCGCGCCCTGGCGCAGCTCGGCATCGAGTTGATCCCGGCCTACTCGCCCGAGGCAAGGGGGCGCTCGGAGCGCATGTTCGGCACCTTGCAGAAGCGCCTGCCCCAGGAACTCAGGCTCGCCGGCATCACCGACATGGTCGAGGCCAACCGCTTCCTCAAGGAGGTCTTCCTGCCACAACACAACGCCCGCTTCGCGACCCCGGCCGAGGACCAGGGCACCGCCTTCGTCCCCTTCACCGGCGCGCTCGACGACATCCTGTGCATCCACGAGGAACGCACCGTCTCAAACGACAACACGGTGCGCTACAAGCGCCTGGCACTTCAGATCCCCGCCGGCCGCCACCGCCGCCATTACGTCAAGGCCAGGGTCCGCGTCCACGAATACCCCGACGGCACAATGGCCGTCTTCCATGGACCGCGATGTCTGGCGCGATACCACGCCGATGGCCAACCGATCGACAGCCAAACCCGCGAGGCCGCGTGACCCGCTTCGACGCAACCGACCGGCGCCCTGTGGACAAGTGGACAGCCGCTCCGCGACCGACCACTTCCCCACAGGGCCAGAAACCGCAACAGAAGCGGTCAACTCATATGGTACATAAACCGGTCAACTCAGAATGTTCTCGACAGCACGGGCCATGGCCCTTGTGCTAGTGCACCGACTCAGTCAGAGTCGTCACAGTGGAAACCTGATTCTGAATACAAAACAACGGGTTGCTCCAGCGCACGGTGAATCATTTGTCTGGATCGGTGCACTAGGAACGCGGCTGCCGCTCGGGCGGGGGGGAACTCGCGTGATGGGTCGGCCTTGATGGGTTTTCGATCAAGGCGTTAAGCCTCATTTTCGTACAACAGGGGCAGTCGCACGGTGGCGACCAAGACCAGTGTGATCGGCGGCATAGCTGGTCGTTACGCAACCGCGTTGTACGACCTGGCCGACGCGGCCAAGGCGCTTGACGAGGTCGCGTCCGATCTCGGCACGCTGAAGGGCATGGTCACCGACAGCCGCGATCTGACGCAGCTCGTGCGCACGCCGCTGATCGGGCGGCGGGCCAAGCAAGCCGCGATCATGGCCCTCGTCGACAAGGCCGGGATCAGCGCGTTGGTGCGCCGTTTCATCGGTGTCGTCGCCGGCAATGGCCGGCTGTTCGCGCTGCCGGCGATGATCGACGCCTATCTGGCGGAGCTGGCCCGGCGCAGCGGCGAGGTGACGGCCGAGGTCACGTCGGCCAAGCCGTTGAGCGACAGCCAACTGACGCGGATAACTGACGTCTTGCGCCAGGTCGAAGGCGGCAAGATCACGATCGAGACCAAGGTGGACCCGAGTCTGATCGGCGGGCTCGTCGTCCGCGTCGGCTCGCGTATGATCGATTTCTCACTAGGTTCGAAGCTGCGGCGACTGCAGCTTGCGATGAAGGGGGTCAGTTAGATGGAAATCCGCGCCGCGGAAATCTCCGCCATCCTGAAGGACCAGATCGCCAACTTCGACGCCGAGGCCGACATCTCCGAGATCGGCCAGGTGCTGTCGGTTGGTGACGGCGTCGCCCGGGTCTATGGCCTCGACAACGTTCAGGCCGGCGAGACTTGTAGAATTTCCGGGCGGCATCAGTGGTATGGCGCTGAACCTCGAGGACCGACAATGTCGGCGTCGTGATCTTCGGCGAGCGACAGGGACATCAAGGAAGGCGATACGGTCAAACGAACCGGCGCGATTGTCGACGTGCCCGGTCGGCAAGGGGCTTTTGGGCCGCGTTGTCGACGCGCTTGGCAACCCGATCGACGGTAAGGGCCCGATCGAAGGGACGGATTCGGCGCCAGAGGGTCGAGGTCAAGGCACCGGGCATTATCCCGCGCAAATCGGTCCACGAGCCGGTGCAGACCGGCCTCAAGGCGCTCGACGCGCTAGTGCCGGTCGGCCGCGGACAACGTGAGCTGATCATCGGTGACCGTCAGACCGGCAAAACCGCTGTCGCGATTGACACCATCATCAATCAGAAAACGCATCAACGAATCCGGCGACGACGAATCAAAGAAGCTGTATTGCGTCTATGTCGCGGTCGGCCAAAAGCGTTCGACTGTCGCACAGGTGGTCAAGACGCTGCGAAGAGCAATGGCGCGCTGGAATACTACGATCATCGTATCTGCGACCGCATCGGATCCGGCCCCCCTACAGTTTCTTGCACCCTATACCGGCTGCACGATGGGAGAGTTCTTTCCGCGACAACGGCATGCACGCCGTCATCATCTACGACGACCTGTCGAAGCAGGCGGCGGCCTATCGTCAGATGTCGCTGCTGCTGCGCCGCCCGCCGGGTCGTGAAGCGTACCCGGGCGACGTCTTCTATCTGCATTCACGCCTGCTCGAACGCGCCGCCAAGATGAACAGCGAGTTCGGC
>CBDHDN010000011.1:0-30535 GCA_965261585.1 Alphaproteobacteria bacterium | reverse complement strand
AACGCCGAACGCTCACGCGCCGCGGCGCGCGCCATCGGCATCGCCGATGACCGCGCCTATGGCGACTGGCGCGAGCTGATCGAGCGGGAGACGGCGCGCGACGACGGTATCGACGTGCTTGCCGTCATGACCCCGAACGCCGCGCACTTCGCGCCGGCCGACGCAGGCCTCGATGCCGGCCTCGACGTCGTCTGCGACAAGCCGCTGACGACGACGGTCGAGGACGCCGTCGCCCTCGTGCGCAAGGTGCGCGACACCGGCCTCGTGTTCTGCACGACCTACAACTATTCGGCCTATCCGATGGTCCGCCAGGCCCGCGCCATGGTGCAGGCCGGCGAGCTCGGCGTGATCCGCCAGGTCAATCTGGAATACATCCAGGGCCACTTGGCGGCCCCGACAGAGGACGACCAGGCAAACTGGCGCTTCGACGCCGCCGCCTGCGGCCCGTCGCTCGTGCTCGGCGACATCGGCAGCCATGCCCTGCACATCGGCGCCTATGTCACCGGCCTCGACGTCGAGCGCCTGTCGGCCGACGTCGGCACGAACGTGCCCGGCCGCGGGGTCGACGACTACGCCTCGCTGCTGCTGCGCTACGAGAACGGCGCGCGCGGCCGCATGTGGGTGACCAGCGCGGCGGCCGGCGCCGAGCACGGCCTGTCGTTCCGCATCTTCGGTGCCACGGGCGGTCTGGAGTGGCATCAGGAGACGCCCAACGCCCTCCACCACCGCCGCCTCGGCGGCTTCCAGCAGGTCCTGACCCGCCGCCTCCACGGCGCCCTGGCGCCTGCGGCCGAGCATGCCTCGCGCGTCGAGATCGGCCACCCCGAGGGCTATCAGGAGGCCTTCGCGAACCTCTATCGCGACGTCGCCGACGCCGTCGTCGCCCGCCGCACCGGCCAGCCCTGCGACCCGCTGTCCCTGGATTTCCCGACGGTCCTGGACGGCGCCAAGGGCGTCCGCTTCATCGCCGCCGCCGTCGAGAGCAACAGCACGGGCGAATGGGTCGACTGCCGCCTCGAGGTCTGAGCGGCGAGGCCAGGTGCCCGCTGTCGCGGTTGCGTGACTCACCCTTCGACAAGCTCAGGGTGAGCCCCTCATGCTGAGCTTGTCGAAGTATGTGGGCCGGTCGCTCGGCGGCTCATTCTCTTATGAAAGCAGGTTCCCTATCGCGTCAGCACGATCGGGTTGCCGCGGGTCACGACGATCGTGTGCTCGTACTGCGCCGTGGCGTATTGCGGCGGCGTGACCAGGGTCCAGCCGTCGCCGGCCTCTTCGGCCAGCCGGGCGCCCGTGGATAGGAACGGCTCGATGGCGATGACCATGCCGTCGTGGAGCCGGCGCCGGTCGCGTTCGTCGTGCCAGGAGAGGATGCCGCCGGGCTCCTCGTGCAGGGCCCGGCCGACGCCATGGCCGCCCAGGTTCTCGATCACCGTGTAGCCGCGCGTGCGGGCCAGCTTCTCGACCGCGCGGCCGATCGCGTTCACCGGCCGGCCGGCCCGCGCCGCGCCGACGGCGCGGTTGAGCGCCTTGCGCGTCGCCCGGCACAGCGCTGTCTGCGTCGCCGTTTCCGGCGGCACGACGAACGTCCCGCCGGTGTCGGCGAAATAGCCGTCGCGCATCGCCGAGACGTCGATGTTGACCATGTCGCCGGCCGCGATGACCCGGTCGCCGGGCACGCCATGGGCGATCTCGTGGTTCAGGCTGATGCAGGTCGCGCCGGGAAAGCCGTAGGTCAGTTCGGACGCCGAACGTGCTCCGTCGGCGTCCAGCCGGGCGCGGCCGATCTCATCCAGCTCACGCGTGGTCATGCCGGGCTCCATCGAGGCACCCATGTGGCGCAGCGTCTCGGCGACGATCGCGCCAATGATGCGCAGCTGCTCCAGGTCGCCCTGGTTTCCGATCGTCATCGGGTACCTCCGACCGAGCCTGTTTTCCTGGTCTTTAGATAGCAATCCGTGCCAGGAAAAAAAGCCCCCGCGTCGTACTCCGAGGGGCGGGTCGCACCTGCTTGCGCCGCTTGGCGCCTTGTCCACGTGGGGAGGTGTTCCTAGGATGGGACCGGGATGATGATCGCAACAACGCCGCGCGGTCTTGACCAGGCCATGGCCTTCGGGCGCGCCATGCCGGCCGCGATGATCGGCGAGCTGACGGATTCGACGGCGCTCGTGGCGGCACCGGATCGGCTGCGTCGGCGCCTTGCCGACGATGGCTACGTGCTCCTGCGCGGCGTGCTCGATACGGACGAAATCATGGCGGCCCGCCAGGCTGTGTTCCAGCGCCTGGTCGAGGTCGGCGAAGTCGCCGCGCCGGCGATCGACGGCATCGCAACCGGGACCAGCCGGCGTCGCGAACTGGCCGACGATTTGGGCGCGTTCTGGAAGTCGGTGACCGATACGCCGGCGCTCCTGCGGGTCACGAACGGCCCGCGCCTCGGCCAGGTGATGCAGACCATCTGGGGTGCACCCGTGCGCGCCATGGACTACATCTTCCTGCGCGCCGGGGCGCCCGGCCGGGCGACCGGCCTGCATTTCGACTTCCCGTTCTTCACCCGGACGACGCCGCGGGTCACCACGGTCTGGCTGCCGCTCGGGCCGGTGCCGGTGAGCGATGGGCCGATCGCCGTGGTCGAGGGCTCGCGCGGCTTCGCCGATCTGTTCGAACGACTGCGCGATTTCGACGTCGCGCGCGACAAGACCCGCAAGGCCGAGGTGTCGCACGACCCCGTGGCGTTCGCCGAGGAACGCGGCTGCCGCCTGCTGACGACCGATTTCGCCGCCGGCGACATGCTGGTGTTCGATATGCACACGCTGCACGGGGCGTTGGACAACCATTCCCCGGCCGGTCGGGTGCGCCTGTCGTGCGACGTACGCTACCAGCCGGCGGCCGAGCCGCTCGATGCGCGCTACTTCGGCCCGGACCCCGGCGGCACCTTCGGCGGCGGCTATGGCGAGCTCAACGGCGCCAGGCCGCTGACCGAGTCGTGGCACCGGCGCTGAAAACGGAGGCAAGCCATGGCGCATGCGATCATCCGGCCCTTCAACACCCGCGACACCCATCCCGACGAGTCCAACATCCGCTACGACAACGACCTCTGCCAGGCCGTGCGCGCCGGCAACCATGTCTATCTGCGCGGCCAGGTCGGGGCGACGCTCGACGGTACGATCGTCGGCCTCGGCGACGCCGAGGCCCAGGCGAACCAGGCGATGGGGAACGTCGAGCTGCTGCTCGGCGAGGCCGGCGCGGCGCTCGCCGACATCGTCAAGATGACCGTCTACGTTACCGACTGGGTGCACCGCGAACCCGTCTACCGCGCCATCGGCCAATGGCTGCGCGGCATCCACTACTGCTCGACCGGCGTGACCGTGGCCGGCCTGGCGCGCCCGGAATGGGTCGTCGAGATCGACGTCGTTGCGGTGATCGCTGAGGACGACTAGACCCCATTGTTGTGTCGTCGTCGGCCCTGAGCCGAGGATCCATCGCTCGCCATCACCCGCTGGCCGTTGGAAGGTCGTTGGGACTCGCGGGCCGGGGCGCGCGTCTTTCGGGATGGGTCCTCGGCTCAGGGCCGAGGAAGACATGAAATGCATACCAGCCATGCCCGGCGGCGCCTTTCCAGGGGTTGGGGCAGCAGCTATGCTCGCGCCAGCGAAGCAATAACGCGACACGAGGGGAAGCTCCCATGGCCAAGAACGGCAAATTCGATAAGTCCAAGCTGCCGAGCCGGCATGTCTCGGTCGGCGCGACCAGCGCGCCGCACCGCGCCTACTACTACGCCATGGGCATGACCGAGCCGGAGATCGCCCAGCCCTTCGTCGGCGTCGTCACGACATGGAACGAGGCGGCGCCGTGCAACATCTCGCTGTCGCGCCAGGCCCAGGCCGTCAAGAAGGGGGTCAAGGCCGCCGCCGGCACGCCGCGCGAGTTCACGACCATCACCGTGACCGACGGCATCGCCATGGGCCACGCCGGCATGAAGGCCTCGCTGGTCAGCCGCGAAATCATTGCCGATTCCGTCGAGCTGACGGTGCGCGGCCACTGCTACGACGCGTTGGTCGGCGTCGCCGGCTGCGACAAGTCGCTGCCCGGCCTGATGATGGCGATGCTGCGCCTCAACGTGCCGTCGGTGTTCCTCTATGGCGGCTCGATCCTGCCGGGCAAGTTCCACGGCCGCGACGTCACGATCGTCGATGTGTTCGAGGGCGTCGGCGCCCATGCCGCCGGCAACATGTCGGATGACGAACTGCACCTGCTGGAATGCGTGGCCTGCCCGTCGGCCGGCTCCTGCGGCGGCCAGTTCACCGCCAACACCATGGCCTGCGTGTCCGAGGCGATCGGCCTGGCGCTGCCCGGCTCGGCCATGCCGCCGGCGGTCTTCGAGAGCCGCGATGCGTTCGCCGAGGCGGCGGGCGAGGCGGTCATGGACCTGATCGCGCGCAACCTGCGCCCGCGCGACATCGTCACCTGCGCGGCGCTCGAGAACGCCGCCACCGTGGTCGCCGCCTCGGGCGGCTCGACGAACGCCGGCCTGCACCTGCCGGCGATGGCGAGCGAGGCCGGCATCAAGTTCGACCTCGACGACGTCGTGGCGATCTTCCGCCGCACGCCCTACATCGCCGATCTGCAGCCCGGCGGCAAATACGTGGCCAAGGACCTTTACGACGTCGGCGGCGTGCCGGTGCTGATCAAGGCGCTGTTGGACGGCGGCTATTTGCACGGCGACTGCCTGACCGTGACCGGCAAGACCCTGGCCGAGAACCACGCCGAGGTCGTCTTCCCGACTGATCAGGACGTGGTCTACCCGACGACGCGGGCGCTCAGCGAGACCGGCGGGGTCGTAGGGCTGAAGGGCTCGCTGGCGCCCGATGGCGCAATCGTCAAGGTTGCCGGGATGAAGCGGCTGCAATTCCGCGGCCCGGCGCGCGTGTTCGACACCGAGGAGGCGGCCCTCGCCGCGGTCCTGGCGCGCGACTACAAGGAAGGCGAGGTGCTGGTCATCCGCTACGAGGGCCCACGCGGCGGCCCCGGCATGCGCGAGATGCTGTCGACGACCAGCGCGATCTATGGCCAGGGCATGGGCGATAAGGTGGCGCTGATCACCGACGGCCGTTTCTCCGGCGGCACCCGCGGCTTCTGTATCGGCCATATCGGGCCCGAGGCCGCGCTCGGCGGCCCCATCGGCTTGCTCGAGGACGGCGATACAATCGTCATCGACGCCGCCGCCGGCACGCTGGACGTCGACTTGTCCGAGGCCGAGTTGGCGGCCCGCCAAGCCAAGTGGCAGCCGCGCACCACGGACTACCAGTCCGGCACGCTATGGAAGTACGCCCAGGGCGTCGGCCCGGCCTACCAGGGCGCGCTCACCCACCCCGGCGGCCAAGCCGAGACCCATGTCTACGCGGACATCTAGGGTTCCGGGGACAGGGGACACGATTAGATCTCCCCTAGATCTCTCCCGGCCGCGCAATCTTAAGGCCGCCGCGCCCGGTACCATCACCCTTCGACAAGCTCAGGGTGAGGCGCTGTGTTCGGTGCTGGTGCGCGATGTCGATCCTCCGGCGGGCCCCTCACCCTGAGCCTGTCGAAGGGTGACCTGTCGAAGGGTGAGACGTATTTCCACACATTTCAGCCGGCATCTCCCGTCCCTGTCATTCGGCGAGCGCGTCGGTCAGGGCGTCGCCATAGGCGAACAGGGCCGGCGTCCCGCCGGTGTGGAGGAACAGCAGCGTGCGTCCGGGCGCGCCGTCCGCGGCGCTGCGCAGGAAACCCGCCATGGCCTTGCCGGAGTAGACCGGGTCCAGCATCAGGCCTTCCGCGCGCGCCGCGGTGGCGATGGCGTCGACGGTGGCATCGTTGAGCCGGCCGTAGCCGGGCGCCAGGTCCTCGTCGTGGAGGATGATGTCGGCGTCCGCCACCTGCGGCGCCAGCCCCAGCAGCCGGGCGACCGCCTCGCAGCGGGCGCGGATACGCGTCCGCTGCGCCGCCGCCGGCCGGCGCACGCAGATCCCGGTGACCGGCACCCGCGAGCCGAGCGCCCGCAGGCCGAACAGCAAGCCGGCGTGGGTGTTGCCGCTGCCCGAGGGGACGACGATCTCGTCCACCGCGAGGTTCTGCTCGCGGAGCTGCCGCATCGTCTCGCGCGCCGCCACCACGTAGCCGAGGGCACCCAGGGGCTTGTGCCCGGGGGCGAGCCGGATGACGTAGGGCCGGCGTCCGGCGGCCGCGAGCCCCGCGGCGATCTCGTCCAGGCGTGCGTCGGCGCCCGCCTCGTCCTCACCCTCGGGATAGTATTGGATGGTCGCGCCGAGCACCCGGTCGAGCAGGACGTTGCCGGAGCCGCGGTAGAGCGGATCGGACCTTGGGACGCGCTCCTCGAGCTGAACGTGGCAGTCCATCGCCAGCTTGCGCGCCGCCGCCGCCGCCAGACGCGCGAAGTTCGACTGAACGGCGCCGGTGATCAGGACCACATCGGCGCCTTCGGCCCGGGCCTCGCCCAGATAGAACTCCAGCTGGCGCACCTTGTTGCCGCCAAACGCCATGCCGGTGCAGTCGTCCCGCTTGACATGGAATTCGAGACCGCCGAACCGGCGTGCCAGGTTGGGCATGGCCTCGAGCGGCGTCGGCCCATGGCCGAGCGCCACCCGGGGCAGATCGTCGAGAGAGCCGAGGTCCTGGGACATGGCGAGCGCCCTTTCAAACGCGGTCGAGGAGCGGCGCGAGCGAACCGGCGAGCAGGCTGAGCGCGGTGGCGAGGAGCAGGCCGACGATCAGCCGGCGGAACAGGCGCTCGCTGATCCAGGCGACCGCCAGCTTGCCGAGGCCGACCCCGATGAGCGTCGCCGGCACCAGCGTCGCGGTCAGTTTCAAGGTCTCGCCGGAGACACCGACCAGGACCGCCTGGAAACCGATCGCGGCGCTGTAGGAGAACACGAACATGACCAGGACCGTCGCGCGGATCGTGTCCTTGGCATGGGCGAGCGCCGACATGCGCGCGGCCGCCACCGGCCCGGGCATGGCCAGGCTGGCGCTCATGACGCCGGAGATCACCCCGACCCCGAGGTCGCCGAGGCGCCGGCGCCGGCTGTCCCCCTGGTCCACCGGCCGGGCGAGCAGGCCGGACGCGGAGACGGCCATGAACCCGACCGCAATCGCCGCGAGCAGCTTGAGGGCGTCGACGCTGACGAGCAGGAACACCAGGATCCCCAAGGGCAGCCCGGCCGTCGTGCCGAGCAGGAAGCGGACGAGCAGGGCGCGGTGGACGCGGCGGATGAGCGCCGGCGTCAGGACGACGGCGATCATCAGGCTCAATAGGATCGTGATCTGCACCGCTGCCCCGCTGCTCAGAATCAGCAGGATGATCGGCCCGGCGATGACGCCGAAGCCGATGCCGGTGGCCGCCTGAAGCAGCGCGGCGAACAGCACGGCGGCGTGCAGGGCCAGCTCATAGCCTTCCATCGATCACAGCCCCGCTCGCGCCGCTCCACTGGGTAATTCCGGGACGTCCGGTGATTCCGGGGGACATCATACATAACGACGACGCGCTGCTTCCCTCGAATAAGTATCGCGTCCCTGGAAGCGGGCGAGCTGGTCGCCAAGGTCGTGCAGTCCGAGCGCTTTCCCGCGGATTACTCCCAGCGCGTCTACGGCACCGGCGGCCTGCTGCCGCGCTTCGTCGGCCACGACCGCGGCACCGGCAACGCCTCGCCCATGTACGTCTATCGCTGGGTCGAGATGCGGGCGCTACTGGACAAGTTCCGCGACTGGGAGGGCGACCCCTACGAGGCCCTGATGGTCGAATACGTCGACCCGACGACCGCCCGGTCGGTGTTCAAGACCATGACGTTCTTCGCCCAGATGCTGCGCCCGGGCGAGCGCACGCTGCCGGTGAAGCAGAACGCGAGCCTGCTGTGCGCGCCGCTCGAAGGCAGCGGCCACTCGATCGTCGGCGGCACGCGGCTGGACTGGGCGCCGTTCGACACGTTCGCCGTGCCCGGCGGCCACTGGTGCGAGCACGTCAACGCGTCCGATACAGAGCCGGCGATTCTGTTCGTCGCGTCCGACGAGCCGACCCTGAAGGCGCTGGCGTTCCATCAGAAGGTCGGCAAGACTGCGGCCGGCGACGTCGTGCGGCTCGCCTAGGCCATGGCTCAGGCAACGACCCAGGCGCTGAACACGACCCGCGTCGCCCACATCGACTGTCCCGGCGGCGGCCAGGTCTGGGTCGACGGCACGGCGCTCTATGTCGGGCACATGCGCGCGCCCAGCGGCACGTCGGTCTATGACGTCGAGGATCCGGCCAAGCCGCGCCACATCGCCACGGTCGAGCTGCCGGCGGGCTGGCACTCCCACAAGGTGCGCGTCGCCAACGGCGTCATGCTCGTCAATCACGAGCGTCACGGCGATCAAGGCGACGCCGCGTTCGGCGGCGGCCTCGGCATCTACGATGTCGAGGACCCGATCAACCCCCGGCTGATCACGAAATGGACGACCCACGGCAAGGGCGTCCACCGCTATTCCTTCGACGGCCGCTATGCCTACATCTCACCGACGCTCGAGGGTTATGTCGGCAACATCGTCATGATCCTCGACCTCGCCGACCCGGCGCGGCCCGAGGAGGTCGGGCGCTGGTGGATCCCCGGCCAGTGGGCGGCCGGCGGCGAGGACTATCCCTGGGACGACTGGGTGCCGCCGCGCTGTCACCACCCGCTGCGCCTCGGCGACCGGCTGTACGTCAGCTACTGGCATCATGGCTTCTATATCCTCGACATCTCGGACATGACCAAGCCGACGCTCGTGGCCGGTGCCAATACAAGCCCGGCGTTTCCCCACCCGACCCACACCTGCCTCGTCATGCCCGAGCCGCTCAAGCAGCGCCGCATCATGGTCGTCGCCGACGAGGACGTGGCCAAGCTGCGGCCGGCAGCGCCGGCCTTCGCCTGGATCTACGACATCACGGACGAGCGTACGCCGACGCCCATCGCGACCTATCAGGTCGACGGACTCGATAGCGACGGTGCGCCGCAGCCGCCGTTCACCGGGTGCCACCAGCCGTCGGAGCGCCTCGACGGCACTGTCATCCCGTTCGCCTGGTTCGCTCAGGGCCTGCGCCTCGTCGACGTCACCGACCCGTTCTGGCCGAGGGAGGTCGGCCACTATCTGCCGGATCCGCCGGACGGCTGCGAGCGCGCCTCGTCGAACGACGTGACGATCGACGACCGCGGCCTGATTTATCTCGTGGACCGACAGCGCGGCGTCGATATCATCGAGGCGTCGGTTCTGTAGAGGAGGGAGTATCGGATATGCTGAGGCTCTTGGGCCGCAACACGTCGGGCAACGTGCAGAAGGTCATCTGGCTCCTCGATGAGCTCGGCCTGGCCTATGCGCGCGAGGACTATGGCCGCCAGTTCGGCAACACGGCCGACGCCGCCTATCTCGGCCTCAACCCCCACGGCAAGGTGCCGACGCTGGTTGATGGCGATGTCGTCGTGTGGGAGTCCAACACGATCCTGCGCTATCTGGCCGCCAAGGCCGCGAGCGACCTGCTGCCCGGCGACGCCGCGGCGCGCGCGCAGGTCGAGAAATGGATGGACTGGCAACTCGGCGCCATCAACCCGCTCTACATGGCGATCTTCAAGGAATCGCGCAAACCGGAAGGTGAGCGGCGCGCCGACCTGCAGGACGACGGCGATGCTCTCGGCGAGCAGCTGGCGATTCTCGACAACGCCATGGAAGGCCGTGACTGGGTCGCCGGCGCGGCCATGTCGGTCGCCGATTTCTGCTTGGGACCGATTATTCACCGCTGCCTCGGCTTTCCGGTCGCGCTGCCGAGTGCGCCACGCGTGTGGGCCTGGCACGAGCGCATCTCCGGCCGTGCGGCCTTCAAGCAGGCGACGGCGGGCTAGGTTTGTATAGGAACGACGAGATCAGTGAGACGACATGACCAAGGCAGCCGTAATCGGATTGGGCACCATGGGACCGGGCATAGCCGCGACGCTGGCGCGCGGCGGCATGACGGTGCGGGTCTTCGATACGCAGGCCGACGCGCTGGAGCGCTGTCCGGCCGCCATGGAGTTGGCGGGCAAGGTGCTGGATGCGCTTGGCACACCGGACAAGCGCATCGCCGACGTGGCCGTGCACAATGACCTGGCGGCGTGCCTGGAGGGCGTCGATCTGGTGGTCGAGACGGTGCCGGAGAAGCCGGACATCAAGGCGGCCGTGTTCGCCGAGATCGACGGGCTGGTGGGCAAAGACTGCATCCTCGCGTCCAACACCTCGGGCATCCCGGTCACCAAGCTGCAGGAGGGCAACTCGAACGCGGGCCGCGTCGTCGGCATGCACTGGTCGAACCCGCCGCACGTGATCCCGATGATCGAGGTCATCGCCGGCAAGGCGACGACGCCGGCGACCGTGCAGTGGATGTGCGACACCATCAAGGGCCTCAACCTGTTGCCGGTCGTTGTCAAGAAGGACGTGCCGGGCTTTGTCGAGAACCGCATCCTCTATGCGCTCCTGCGCGAATGCGTCGACCTCGTCGAGCAGGGCGTCATTGATGCCGAGGGGCTGGATACCTGCGTCTCGTGGGGCATCGGCTACAAGCTGTCGGTGATCGGGCCGATGGCGCTCTTGGACGTTGCCGGGCTCGACATCTACCAGGCCGTCGGCAGCTATCTGAACCGGGAGCTGTCGACGCGCGGCGATGTCAGCGGCTACGTGACCGAACGGATCGCCGCCGGCAATCTCGGCATCAAGACCGGCTCGGGCATCTATGCCTACACACCGGAGAAGGCCAAGGCGCTGCAGGGGGAGCGGGCCAAGAAGCTGGTCGCGGTACGCCGCGCCTTGGAAGCCGCGGGCTGAGTGAAGCGATCAATCACGGGGTACGGGTCGAAGGAAAGCGACCCTTCATAAATCAAGGAGGAACAGAGCAATGCGAGACGTGATGAAGACATCCACCCTTCGTTGGGGGGCCGCCGCGGTCTTCGCCGTGGCGTTGGCCGGGTTGACCGGCGCGGCCGAGGCGCAGGTCAAGAAGATCGCCGTGCTGGTGCCCGAGCAGGGCACCGACTACGGCTGGAACCAGCAGGGCGTCGATGCCGCGCGCGCGGTCGCCGAGAAATTCGGTCTGGAGTTCGTGCCGGCCGAAGGCCTCGGCTATGGCAACATCCGCCCGACCCTGCGTGAGCTCGCGGCGGAGGGCGTCAGCCTGATGATCGCCCATGCCAGCGGCTACAACACCGCGGCGCCGGAGATCGCCACAGAGACCGGTGTGCCGGTGGCCATCGTCGACAGCCCCGATGCGATCCAGGCCGGGCTCGTGGCCGACTATACGCTGAGCGGCCATGACGGCGCCTATCTGGCCGGCCGCCTGGCCGTCAAGGTGTCGCGCACCGGCGCGGTCGGCATCGTCGTCTCTGGCGAGTCGCCGTCCTGGAACTCCCAGTCGGCCGCGTTCGCGCAGGGCGTCAAGGCCGAGGACGCGTCGACCCGGATCATCTATGCCGTGATCGGCCCGGCCGCCTATGCCGACGCCGCAGGCGGCCGACGCGTCACGGAATCCGTCATCTCCGCCGGCGCCGACGTCATCTTCGGCCAGGGCAACGGCTCCAGCTTCGGCATGATCCAGGCGGTCGAGACGACACCCGCGACCGACGGCGGCAAGGCCTGGTTCATCGACGTGATCGGCGACAAGACCGAGATCGACAAGGGCCATCTGCTCTCGTCGGTCTTGTGGAACATGGAGCCGGTCTACTCCGCCATGGTCGAGGATCTGAACAACGGCTCGTTCGGCACCAAGGCCTACGAGATCGGCCTCGCCGACGATTCCGTGCAGCTGCTGAAGACCCAGCACGTCTCGGACGCCGTCTGGGGCGAGGTCATGGCCCTGCGCGACCAGGTGATCTCCGGCGCCATCACGGTCGACGTCGTCTTCGACGCCCAGGACGTGCGCGCCCTGATGTTCTCGGTCGAGGCGGCCGAGTAGCGATTGGACGGGGGAGGCGGCTGGCGGTCGCCTTCCCCGGTTTTTTTATGGAGCCGTCGGTTCGGATGATCGTGTCGCGGGAACCGCTTGATTTGAGCGTCACGCCCGGACTTGATCCGGGCATCCAGGGCTTCCGCCACATCCTGGATGGCCGGGTCAAGCCAGGCCATGACGCTTTGGAGTTGGGGTGTCCTCGCGAAACCGCGAGTGCTGAACTGCGTTGAAAAAGCCCCGGGCCTCTTCGAACGATGGCCATCCGGCGCCGGCCATCGTCCTCAGCGGCATTACTAAGACGTTTCCCGGGGTCGTCGCCAACGACGCGGTCTCGTTGACGTTCCAGCCTGGCGAGATCCATGTGCTGCTGGGCGAGAACGGCGCCGGCAAATCGACGTTGATGAGTATCCTTGCCGGCATGCAGCAGCCCGACGCCGGTGAGATCCGCATCGGCGGACGCACCGTCACGATCGCCTCGCCGCGCGCCAGCCTCGATCTCGGCATCGGCACCGTCTTTCAACATGTGCTGCTGGTGCCCAGCCTGACGGTCGCCGAGAACCTCGGGCTCGGCGGCCACTGGTGGGGCCGCGTCGACCGTGACGCCGTGCTGCGGCGCTTCCGCGAGTTGTGCGCGGTCCTGGCCGTCGACCTCGATGCCGACGCCGAGGTCGGGCGCCTCTCCCTCGGCCAGCAGCAGCAGGTCGAGATCATGCGCGCGCTGTGGCGCGGCGAGGGGGTGCTGATCCTCGACGAGCCGACGTCGATGCTGACGCCCCAGGGCGTGCGCGAGCTCGGCCAGGTCATGGCGCGGCTGCGCGACAACGGCGTCGCCATCATCTTCATCACCCACAAGCTCAAGGAGGCCTACGATTTCGGCGACCGCATCTCAGTCCTGCGCCTCGGCCGCCTGGCCGGGCAGATCCCGCCCGACCGGCTCGCCGGCATGACCGTGGTGGAGGCGACGGACGAGGTCGTCTCGCTGATGTTCGGCACCGAGGGCGGGCACGGCCAGGAGGTCGAGACGCTGGTCGGCGACGACAGCGCGGGCGCGGCCAGGCTCGCCGTCGACCGCGCCGGCCCGCCGCTGCTCGCCATCCATGACGTCTCGACCCAGGCGCCGCCCAACGAGTCGCCGCTCCACGGCGTTGGGTTCGAGGTGTGGCCTGGCGAGATCTTCGGCATCGCCGGTGTCGACGGCAACGGCCAGAAGCATCTGGCCGAGGTGCTGGCCGGGCAACGCCCGGCGGCGACCGGCTCGGTCACGCTCGGCGGCGCCGACATCACCCGGCTCGGCGTCGCGCCGCGGCGCCGCCTGGGTATCCGCTACATTACGGACGAGCGGCTCGGCGAAGGCACGGTGGCGGGGTTGTCGGTGGCCACGAACCTGGTGATGAAGGAGATCGGCATCCCGCTCTACTGGCGTCACGGTGTCAGCCTGTGGGACCGGATTTTCTCTCACGCGCGCGAGCAGATCGCCCGGCACGACATCCGCACGCCGTCCGAGCGTACGCCGATCGCCCGGCTGTCCGGTGGCAACATCCAGAAGACCCTGCTGGCGCGCGAGCTCTCCGACGGCACGTCGGTCGTTGTCTTCAACAAGCCGACCCATGGCCTGGACCTGCAGAACACGCGCCTCGCCCGGACGCGGATTCGCGAGGGCGCCGGCACCGGCCGGGCGACGATCGTCATCTCGACCGAGCTCGACGAGCTGATGGATTTGTGCGACCGCATCGGCGTCATGTACCAGGGCGCGCTGCGCAGTATCATCGACAACGCGCCCGGCGCCGAGGAACGCATCGGGCTGTTGATGACCGGGGGAGACGCCACGTGACGCTGAAGGCCGACGCCGGCGCCGGCGCGGGCGCGCCATCGCGGGGGCGGCTGCGATGGGACGCCGGCCCGGCGCTGTTGGCGGTCGCGCGCGTCGTTGTCCCGGTCGTGCTGGCGCTGATCGTCGGTGGCGTCATCCTGCTGGCCCTCGGTAAGAGCCCGCCTGACTACTATGCCTTCGTCGTGCGCCGCGGCCTGTTCAGCTGGCTCGGTTTTCAGGAGACGATCACCCGGACGGCGCCGCTGTTGCTGCTCGCCTCGGGCCTGATCGTCGCCTTCCGCGCCGGCATCTGGAATTTGGGCGTCGACGGCCAGTTCCTGCTCGCCGCCGTGGTCACGGCGGCGCTGGCGCCGGCCCTGATCACGGTCCTGCCGGCCTGGCTCGTGATCGTCGTCTGCCTCGTCGCGGCGATGGCCGTCGGCGCCGCGTGGTCTCTGATCCCGGCGTTCCTGAAGGCCCGCTATGGCGTCAATGAAATCGTCACGACCCTGATGATGACGTTCCTCGGCATCAGCCTCGCCAACGTGCTCATCAAGATCCCCTTCAACGACCCCGCAACGACCGTGCCGCAGACGGCGACGCTGGCGGTTGCCGACCGGCTGCCGCGGCTGTTCGGCACGACGATCCATGCCGGCGTCGTCATCGCCGTCATCGTCATCCTGCTCGTCCACCTGATGATGACGCGCACCGCCTTCGGCCTGAAGCTGCAGATCGTCGGCGCCAATCCGCGCGCCGCCGTGCATGCCGGCCTCGACGTGCCGCGACTCACCTACGCCACGTTCGCGATCAGCGCCGGGCTGGCCGGGCTCGCCGGCGCCGTCGAGATCCTCGGCGTCTGGGGCACCGTGCGCGCCGACTGGAACCCGGCCTTCGGCTTGCTTGTCGTGCCGCTGGTGTTCCTGGCCCGCTTCAACGGCCTCGCCGCGATCGGCTTCACCCTGTTCTTCGCAGCGCTGATGATCGGCGGCGAAAGCGCCTCGCGCCGCCTCGGCGTGCCGACATTCTATGTCCTCGTGCTGGTCGGCCTGCTGTTGCTGTTCCTGGCGCTGACGGAGCTGCTCAACCACCGCTGGCGCCAGCGCACCAAGGTCGCGGGGTAGGCAAGGTTGAACCACAGAGGTACAGAGACACAAAGAAACGGAGCCCGCGGTTTGGAAGCAGGGTCGTTCCAGAACCCTAGTTCTTGTGTCACCCCGGACTTGATCCGGGGTCCATCGCACGGCCAGCACAGGTGTGAAAGCGCGCGCTCCGTTAGGCCCGCGCCGCCAACGTCGGTCCGGGCGGGGGGCGCGTCGTGGACCCCGGATCAAGTCAGGGGTGACATATCTGTTTTCGAGTTGGGCTATCGCCGGTTTGGCGCAATCTCGACGCACACAACCGCATTCGGCGGAGTGCCCGGAGCTCCGCAAGACGACGCTCTCTCTGTGCCTCTGAGTCTCTGTGGTTCATCTCCTCGGGCGCCGCAAGAACCGTCGCCGCCTCCGGGGCGCCCCTAGCGATGGGCGAGCTGTTCACGCAGGCGTTCGTCACCTCGTTGTTTTTCGGCGCCGTGACGGCCGGTGTGCCGCTGTTGCTGGCAGGGTTGGGCGAGCAGATCTCCGAGAAGGCCGGCGTCCTCAATATCGGCATCGAGGGCATGATGCTGATGGGCGCCTATGGCGGCTTCTTCATCGCGTTCGAAACCGAATCCTTCTGGCTTGGCTTCCTCGCCGGCGGCATCTCCGGCCTTGCCGTTGCGTTTGTCATGGCGGTCTTCTGCGTCCGCCTGGCGATGAACCAGATCGTCATCGGCATCGCCCTGACGCTGGGCGCCGAGGGGCTGACGGCGTTGCTCCACCACTTCCAGTTCTCCCGCGCCTATCCGCGGCTGCCGGCGACCGAGACGCTGCCGCTGCCGCTGTTGCACGACATCCCGGTCCTCGGCCCGGCGCTGATCGACCGCCATCCGCTCGTCTATATGGTCTTCGCGGCGGTGTTCGCCCTGACCTGGCTGTTCCGCCGCTCCCATATCGGCCTCAATCTGCAGGCCGCCGGCGACAGCCCGGCGGCGCTCGACGCCGCCGGCGTCAGCGTCATGACGACCCGTTTCTGTGCCGTCCTGTCGACCGGCTTCCTGGCCGGCCTCGGCGGGGCGTTCCTGGCCAACATCGGCGCCGGCCTGTTCGTGCCGTTCATGACCAACGGCGCCGGCTTCATCGGCATCGTCCTGGCCATGCTGGCGCGCGGCCGCCCGGTCTGGGTGCTGTTCGGCGCCGCCCTGTTCGGCGGCAGCCTGGCGCTGACGACGGCGCTGCAGGTCGCCGGGCTCAACATCCCGACCGACGTCGTGCAGATGTTGCCGTTCGCCATGGTCATCATCGTGCTGATCATCTTCGCCCGGCACAGCTATCTGCCGCCGGCGCTCGGCCTGCCATATGTGCGCGGTGAGCGCTAAGGGACGAGAGTGAGCACATGACCCGAACGGCTCTCCATTTCATTTTTCGGTCATGCTCGGACGTGATCCGGGCATCCAGGTTTCCGATAGGCTCAATTAGCGAAACGTAGGCATGGTCTGGCCATCGCCGCCTCGAGACACGCTCTGGGCGATGGCTGATCGCCGAGTTCGATGAGATGGAACCACCTGAGATAGCTGTCGAGGTACTTGGTGGCGATGCCGCGGAAGCCCCGCAGGAAGCCCTTGATCTGGCTGTGGCGGCTGTTGACCGTCTGGATGTGCAGGGCGCCGCGAACCCGCTCGCCGGCGGCGCCGTTGATGCTCTCGTGAGGGATGCCCAGCGCCGCTGCGACAGGCGGATAGCAGCGGTTGGCGTCGGAGACGAGCAAGGCATCGCGGGCGACGACCGGCTCCAGCGCCTCCTTCACGCTCTTTGCGTTGAGGGCGGGCAAGGTGTGGCTGAGGGTCGCGCCGGCGCGATCGGCGGCAACCAGGATCGGCACCTGCTCGCGCGAGAGGCCGCGTTTGCGGGCCTTGCCGCCGCGCCGGCGCGGCTTGCGATCCAGCTTCCGCTCCCCCTTCCGGCTCTCGAGAACGAAGGTCTCGTCCGCCTCGACGATCCCGGCAAGCCGGTCCGGCGCTTGGCGCACCGCCGCCAGGAAGCGGTGACGCCAGCGATGCGCCGTGCTCGGCGCAATCCCGCAGCGCTCGGCAGCCTCTCGGATCGTCTCGCCTGCGCCAAGCGAGGCGCCGAAGGCCAGCCAGCGCTCCTTATGGTGCAGGCCCGACAGCGCCGTGCCCGTGAGTGCGCCGAATGTCTTCCCGCAGGCCTTGCACCGATAGCGGCGAAGACCGCGTGCCTTGCCGCGCGACACCGCCCCGGCGCTGGCGCAATGCGGACAGCGCCGCTCATCATCCACGCCCAGCTCGATCGCCGCCAGCGAGGCTGCGCCCACCGGCGGGTCCGACAGCACCGCCGCGACCTCCTTGCACTGCGCCGTCGTCAACTCATCAACATGCGAGAACCACTCCCGAAACCGCTCGTGATCCATCTTCCCGACCTCCCGCGCGAATCAGGGACAATTCTACCATCGCGCCTACGATTCGCGAATTGAGCCATAAGTTTTGGCTCGCTGAGCGCGACATTGGTCGGAGGTACGACCCGCGACTCCGGAACCCAGGACTTGTTTAGTCGCCCGCCCACTGCGAATACCAATCGCTCTATGGGATCGACTTCGGGCGGCTGTGGATTCGATCGCACGGCCAGATAGCGCGTGTGGTTCTGGCAACGTTTGATCGCCCGCGGTGTCCCGTGCGCTGCGTAAACCAGCGGATTCACAAGTCTGAGAGCAGCCGAAAACGCGGGCGAGTCTTTGACGCGTTGAGACCGGCGTCTCAGGGCGGCGCCCGCACCCCAAAGCAGAACGATGACCACCGCCAAGACCGTATTTCCCCACCACAGCCACCGTCGGGGTTCACGGAGGTCGCTCGCCTCAATCACTCCGATTGTGGGGGTGGGCAAGCCGACCGGCGACGGAGCGCTAACCTGCTGTTGCTGCTGCTGCTGTTGCTGTTGGGTTGGAGCCTGCGCCGGGCCTGGCGTAGTTGGAACTTCCGGTTGGCCCGATGGCTGCTCAGAAGCTCTTAACGGAACGAGTGGCGCCGGAGTGCCCGTGGTCGTTTGCTCCGACAATGCGCTGATCAGCGCGACGCAAAGAAGCCCCAGGACCAGGCCGACGACGCTGAAGCGTGCGATGTCATAACCCTTGCGAATCCGAGTGCTCAACGCCCGGACCCAGGGCGCCGGCTCCGGTCCTTGGCCTGCCTTTTCCTGGCCCGGCAACATGGCCAATGCGCGGTCTGGTGTAAGGAGCGGTACCGGGACCTCGATGTTCACCAGCTTTTCGAGATAATGGCGCGCAAAGGCGCGCTGACGGTTTCCCTTGTTCGGCTTCTCGCCGGGCGGCAGCATCAACTCGTCGTCCGGCAGGCCTTCGACGATCTCCTTGAAGCCGACGCCGACGGCAGTGCTCGACTTGGCGCCGGTCCATGCCGAGGATGACGATACACGGTCCGACGGTGACGAAATAATTGATGGCCTCCAGGACATCGAGCACATCTTGCGGAAGACAGCGGTCGAGATCGTCGATCAAGATGACGAGGCCCGGTGAGTCGCCGGAGCGCAGGGCGAGGCATACGTCGGAGAACTCGCGGCCAAAACGGTGACGGAAGCTCAGCTTGTCCCGGAAGGCACGAACGCGTGTCGTGCGCACCAGGCGGCCGAACAACTTGGCCGGGTTAGACGGCAGCGCCACCAGCTTCCTGCGCAGCCAGAAGAACAGTCCCACGACCACGACCACAGACAGTCCAAACGCACCGAGCGCGCTCGTCGGGCCGTTGGCCGGTAACCAGCCCCTGACCCATTCCGGCAAAACATCGTCGCCAGGGGTTGCAGCTCAGCACTCAGCATGACCGCGACATCCACCAGTTGCGTCTCGCTCGCGAAGACGCGGACTACCACCGCCACGAAAACGAGAAGCAGGCCAAGCGCGACCAGATTTATGATGTCCTTCCGTGCACGCCGCCATAGCAGGCGCGCCCGGAAGCGGACACCCGACCAACCCCACCACGATGGCAGGGCCTAGGTGCGCACGTTCTCGAGCAAGGCCGCCAGCAGGTGCTCCTCCTTGCGATGGTGCCAGGCATTGAACCAGACCGGCCGGCAGGCGTGGCGCCGCAGATCCTCCTGCAGCATGTTCATCAGCGAACTCTTGCCGGTGCCCCACCGACCGCTCAGGGCAATCGTTATCGGCGGCTCGGTGTTGACGTTGCGGAGGAAGCGCGAGAGCCCAAGCGCAATCGGTTTCAGACCCAGCGCGTCGTGGTCCTGCAGGCTGAGCGGCCGATCCGACGTCCCCCGGCCGACGATCGACTCTAGCGGCGGCTGCGGTTCCAAGCGCCAAGCGCGAATGTTGACGAAGCCGGCGAACAAGAGGCCGGGTAGGCCCAGCAGGAACCACCACGGCGCCGTGAAGTGAGGCAGGGCGCGCCAGGAGTCCGGATCCGTCGCGTTCGTGGTTTGGAAAATCGTTGGCGAACCGGACGTGCCGTCACTTCCGGCCCAGGCCAAACCGTTCTGTTGTACGTGTACGGCGGTGAGCCGGTCCTCACCGAGAATCGCCACACGTCTCCAGGTCGATACGGCGCCCGTCTTGTTGGCGCCGTCGAGTTGAAGGACGCTCCCGCCGTCTCCGACCGCCCACCCGCGACCGGACTCAAGGACTTGAAGCGCGTGGATTGTCCCATCCACATCTGTCGGCTCCCGGCGCCATGTAGCACCGTTGTCGTCGCTGACAATAATCGTCCCGTTGGTGCCCGCGGCTCTGACCTGCCCGGTCGCGTGGATATGAACGGCGAAGAGATCGTCCTCAACGCTGGTTTCAAATGCGGCAACATCAACTCCATCAAAACGCGCGACATAGCCGCTTCGGCCAGCGATCCAGACCGCCCCATCACGGGCGATCGCTGCACCGCGGGCCACGGGCGCCGGGCCGCGGGACGTGCCGGGCCGCGATGCTGCCACGGTTGTAAGGTCCCAGATCCGCGCGGCACCATCATTGGAGCCGGTGACGAGGCGGCTTCCATCGGGGCTGAATGCGACACTGTTGATGTGGGATGAATGACCTTTGCCCTCGGATAGCTGAGCACCGGTCTCAACGTCCCACAGCAGAGCGGCATTGCCCGTCGCCGCCGCAAGGATGGTTCCGTCGGGACTGAAAGCGACTTTCGGACCGCCGCCAAAGTCACCGAAACCGACGGCGTCCTTCAGTTCGAATGTCACAGAGCCGGTGTCAACGACCCACAACCGCGCGGTGGAGTCTCCCGACGCCGTAGCAAAGAGGGCTCCGTCCGGGCTCAAGTCGACACCCCAGATTGCACTATCGTGGCCGACAAATTTCGACAGCTCGAAGCCTGAGGGGATGTCCCAGAGTCGACCGATATCTTCGTCGCCTCCGGTCGCCAATCGAGACCCATCTGGACTGAACGCGACGGCATGCACCCCGTCATCATGGGTCAGCACCAGGACCTGCTCTCCCTTCGCTGCGTCCCACAGCCGCGCGGTTCTGTCTTCCGACGCCGTAGCGAGGAGGGCTCCGTCCGGGCTGAAGTCGACGCTAAAGACGGTTCTGTCGTGCGTCAGCACCGCCAGCTCAGCGCCTTTCTCGACGTCCCACAGGGGTGTGGGTCTGGTATGGAAAATCTAAGTCATTGATTTAGTGCGTTTTTTGTGTCGAGACGAACGGCCGAAAACGGCTATTCGTGACAATGGGCCGCTCCAAGGCAGGATTTTGTCACGACGGCAGGGTCGAGCAGGGGAAGGTGGGAACGCTCCGCACCGCCAGAAGCGGTACGATGCCGTGTCTCGAAACCCAACATCGGGAGCATTCCCATGGCAGTATCCCCGCCTCCGGCGCCTTCGTCCATCGATCTTTCCGGCCTGCCTCCTCGGGTCGTCGAGGCGGCCGCCCGGGTGCTCGCACTGTGTCGCGAGGAGCTTCGTTCCGAGCCGCGCCCCGAGGCGCCCGAGGAGGTCGAGTTGCGGGTGCGTGAGGCCACGAACGAGTTCGCTCGCGATGTCATGGGCGCCGTCATCGAGAACCGGGACGATGGCGCTTCCCGGATCGAGCGGGACGGGCAGAGCTGGTTCCGGGTCGCGGTGACGCCGAAGACGATCATGACCTCGCTCGGTCCGGTGACCTACCGGCGAGCGCGTTACCGCAGCGGCGCGAGCGGGGCATCGCCGGTGCCGGTCGACGAGAGCCTGGGCCTCGTCGACGATTACCTGACGCGGCCGGCGGCCGAGCTCGGTCTGCTGATGATGGGTCACTGCACGGCCCGGGAAGCGGCGGCGTTCTTTGCGAAGACCGGCGCCATGACGCCGTCGGTGAGCACCCTGCAGCGCCTGACCATGAGCATGCACGAATATGCTGGGAGAGCCTCGGCCCGGAGACGCTGGGCAGCATCCGTGAGGCCGAGGGCATACCGCAGGACGCGACCACCGCCTCGGTCTCCCTCGACGGCGTCATGGTGCCGCTGAGACCCGGCGAGGACGGTCGCGCCAAGGCCTCCTGGCGCGAGGCCGCCTGCGGCACGGTCTCCTTCCACGACGCCGAGGGCAAGCGCCTGAAGACCCTCTATCTCGGCCGCATGCCGGAGAGCGGCAAGCTCACGCTGAAGGCGCAGCTTGCAAGCGAAGTCGCACACATCAGGCGAGCACGCCCCGAGATCGGGATCGTCGCTATCGCCGATGGCGCCGCCGACAACTGGACCTTCCTGGAGACCCTGTCGCCCGAAACCGAGGTGATCGACTTCTGGCATGCTTGCGAACATCTGCAAACCGCGTCCGACCATGCCGTGGCGCCCGGCTGGTTCGAGAAGTACCGCGAGATCCTCCGTCACGATCCCCGTGGCGTCGCCAAGGTGATCCGGGCGCTGCGCCACCTTCGCGATGCCGCCGCTGCGCCGGACCGGGCCGAGACCGAGCGGGAACTCGCCTTCTTCCGCAAGCATCGCCATCGCATGCGCTACCACGCCCTGAAGGAAGAGGGCATCGCCATCGGCTCAGGCGTGGTCGAGGCTGCCAACAAGACCCTGGTGACACAGCGCATGAAGCGCTCCGGCATGCGCTGGCGGATCGTCGGCGGACAGGCTGTTCTGACCTTCCGCGCCCGGATCAAATCCGGCCGCTTCGAGCGGGCATGGAAGGCCCTGATCAGCGCAACCGACACACCGGCCAACGACAACATCAGTCCACGTGCAGCAGCCATGGCAATCGCTGCCTGAACTCAACGAACCAAGCCGCAGACATCACTGCCATGCGAGACTCGCACCCTCCCACAGCCGTGCGGTGCTGTCGAGCGAACCCGTCGCAAGGAGTGTTCCGTCAGGGCTGAAGGAAACACTCGCCACACCGGAGTCGTGGCCCAGGAGCTCGAGTAGCTCGTTGCCAGTCTCAGCGTCACTAAGACAGAGAATAAATATAATGTGTTGTAAAATAACTATAATATTTGTTAGCAGGGAAAGTTGTAATCAAGACGAATGCGGATTTCATCAATCGACTGACCCTCCCTGAACGCAATTGGCTCCGGATGGCAACGCGGTCGCGCGAGGGGCGTCCCGTCTCTGCCAACCTCACTGAGACACCGGCCCCCCTTGGAATTACTGTAGGGCGGTGGAGGTGAATACCAATGACCGCAGAGAGAGGATCGATGACATTGCAAGAGATGGACGCTCCGGCCCTGGGGGTCGAGGAGCGTCGCGACGAGGCCCCCGGGGCCGGAGCCAGCCACGCGCGGCCAACGCCGGACCCGGAGGTCGTGGCCAAGCCGAAGAGGCGCAAGTTCACCGCGCAGTATCGACTGCGGATTCTGGAGGAGGCAGAGAGCTGCACGCAGCCCGGCGAGGTGGGCCGGCTGCTTCGCCGCGAGGGGCTGTACAGCTCCCATCTGACGGAATGGCGCAGGGCGCGGCGTGAGGGGTCGCTTCAAGGCCTGACCCCGAGCAAACGCGGTCGGAAGCCCGCCGAGCGCAACCCCCTCAGCGCGAAGGTGCACGAGCTCGAGGCGAAAGTGGCTCGGCTGGAGAAGGAGCTGCATACCGCCCATACGATCCTGGACGTCCAGGGAAAAGTTGCCGGGCTGCTGGGATTCAGCCTCGAACACGGGAAGGACTGCTGATGGCCGTCCAGCCGCTCGCATCGCAGGTCGGCGTGGCGCCGGCGTGCCGAGCGCTGGGGGTGCCACGGGCTTCCTTCTACCGTCGTCAGAGGCCCGCTCCCGGGCATCAGCAGCCCCGTCCTACGCCCGCCCGGGCCCTGTGTGCGTCCGAACGCGCGCACGTCCTCGACGTGCTCGCCAGCCCGCGCTTCGTCGACCGGTCACCGGCCGAGGTCGTCGCGACGCTGCTCGATGAAGGCCAGTATCTGTGCGCCGAGCGCACGATGTACCGGATCCTGGCCGCGAACCAGCCGGTGCGAGAGCGGCGCAATCAGCGCAGTCATCCCTGCTACACCAAGCCCGAGCTGGTGGCCACGGGCCCCAACCAGACCTGGTCCTGGGATATCACCCGGCTCCGGGGGCCCAAACGCTGGACGTCCTTCTACCTCTATGTCTTGCTCGACATCTTCAGCCGCTGCGTCGTGGGCTGGATGGTTGCCGATCGGGAGAACGCCGCGCTCGCCGCGACGCTGATCGAGGAAACCTGTCTCAAGCAAGGCATCGAGCCCCAGGTGCTCACCCTGCATTCGGACCGCGGCGCGCCGATGACCAGCAAGTGTACCGCCCAACTCCTCGCCGACCTCGGGGTCACCCGCTCTCTGAGCCGCCCCCAGGTCAGCGATGACAACCCGTTCTCCGAAGCGCAGTTCAAGACCCTGAAGTATCACCCCGGCTTCCCTGGGCGCTTCGAAGACATTACCGCCGCCATCGCCTTCTGCCGGTCGTTCCTCCCCTGGTACAACACCGAGCACCGCCATGCCGGGATCGCGATGCTCACCCCCGATGATGTCCATCATCACCGGGCACCGGATGTGCTGGCTCAGCGCGCACGTACCCTGCAAGCCGCCTGGGCCCTTCACCCCGAACGCTTCGTCCACGGCACCCCGAAACCCGCCCCGCTTCCCGAAGCCGTCTGGATCAACCCACCCGCCACTTCCACAACAGGAGAAACGAGTCAGTAAATAGAAACCGTCGGTGTCTCAAAGTCGTTGACAGGTTCCGGTCCGTCCGTTCGCGCGGGGAAGGTCGGGACGAAAGCGCCGGAGCCGGCGGCGCCTTACGCTGTTCCTTCCGGGGAGTCACGGCACGGGGTGGAGCCCGGACTACAGCCACTTGGCAATACTGCGCCGGAGCCGGCAGGTGCGGTCGACAATTCGTTGTCGATGGATCGCGCTGCGGTTTGCATGGCATCGGGAACGGACCGGCGCCGATCGGTGTCGTGCTACCGCAAGGGAGCCTCTTTCGATTCGAGTACGGCGGCGCGTTCGGCCATCGCCGTCGGATGCATTTGCGGACTTGAAACGCCGCGCGCCGGTAGCGCGGCCTATCCGGGCTGGTGGCTGTCCCGTCCGAGGGCCATGTCGCGCAGGGTTGCCGGAGGTCAGGGCTGTCGAGGTCAGGGCTCGCCCGGGGCGCCCGGCCGGGGCATGCGGTAGCCGACGCCGCGCACGTTGAAGATCCAGGCCGGGGTCGCCGCATCGTCGCCGAGCTTCTGGCGGAGCTGCTTGACGAAGGCGCGCACGACCTTGGTGTCGCCGTTGCCCCGCCCGGACCAGACCCGGTTCAGCAGCGTCTCGGAGGTCGTGACCCGTCCGGCGTTGAGCGAGAGGACGCGGAGCAGCTCGTACTCGGTGGCGGTGAGCTCGACCTCGCGCCCGGCCACCGTCACCCGGCACCGGTCGTAGTCGATGGCCAGATCGCCCAGCACGAACGGCTCGGGGTCGGCGCGCCGGCGCAGGGCCGCCCGGATCCGCGCCGTCAGCTCGGTGGGCGAGAAGGGCTTGACGATGTAGTCCGACGCGCCGGCCTCGAGCGCCCGGGCGATGGTCTCGTCGCGGCCGTAGCCCGAGATGAAGATCACCGGCAGGTCGGCGAGCTCCGGGACGGTCTGCATCAGCTCGATGCCGTCGGTCCCGGGCAGCATCAAGTCGAGCAGGACCAATGCGGGCCTCTCGGTGCGGATGATCTGCCCGAGCGCGCCATGGTCGCCGGTGACCAGCGGGAAATAGCCCGCCTCGGCCAGCGTGTCGCGGACATGGCGCAGGGTCTGCGGATCGTCGTCGACCACCAGGATGCGGTCGGGCTCGCGTCCCTGCCGGGGCGCCGGCCGGCCAGGGGGATGCCGGGGCCGGGGCCGGGGCCGGGGGCGCCGGCGCCCGCCTCCCCTGCCACCGGCAGCGTGAAGGTGAAGCGGGCGCCGAGGCCCACGCCGCCGCTCTCGGCCCGGATGCGCCCGCCATGGGCCTCGACCAGCCCCTTGCAGATGGCGAGGCCGAGGCCCGACGCGCCGGTCCCGGCCCCGCGCTCGCCAACCGCGGCCCCGGAATACTTGCGGAACAGCTGCGCCAGGCGCTCGGGCGCGATGCCCCTGCCGTCGTCGGCAACCGAGACCGCGACATGCACCCCGTCGCGCTCGGCGGCGATCCGGATCGGCGAGGACTCCGGCGCCTGCCGCGCGGCGTTCGCCAGCAGGTTGTTCAGCACCTGCTCGACGCGCTGGCGGTCGGCCATGACGCGCGGCAGGTCCGGCGGCAGGTCGATCGTCACCGTGTGGCGCCCGCCGCCGGAGAGGAAGGTGGTGCGCGCCCGGTCGACCAGCGCCGCCACCTCCGAGGGCTCGGGCGAGACCGAGAGCATGCCGGTGTCGATGCGCCCGGCGTCGAGCAGGTCGGCGATCAGGCCGATCATGCGGTCGGCCTGATCGTCGACGATGCGGATGAACTCGCGGGTCTCGGCCGGCGCGAACTGCCGGAAGGTGCCGAGCAGCGCGCCGGTCGATCCCTTGATGGAGGTCAGCGGCACGCGCAGCTCGTGGCTCACCATGCCGAGGAACTCGGCGCGCTGGCGCTCCAGCTCCTCGAGCGGCGCGAGGTCCTGCATGGTGACCACCACCGACGCGACGGCGCCGTCCTCGGCGTGGATCGGGGTGGCGTTGACCAGCGTGGTCACGCTGCGCCCGTCGGGGACCGAGAGTGCAATTTCCTCGGCGCGCACCGTCTCCGCGCCGCTCAGCGCGCCCGCGAGCGGGAGCTGGTCGAGGGCGATCTCGCGCCCGTCGGCGCGCCGGTAGGTGATGACCTCGAGCAGCTGCTCCGCAGACTGGCCGGGAGCGCACAGGCTCTCGACGATCCGCATGGCCTCGCGGTTGAGCGAGACCGGGCGGCCGGTGCCGACGTCGAACACCACGACGCCGACCGGCGAGGTCTCGATCAGCGCCTCGAGGTCGGCCCGCGCCCGCTGCTCGGCGCGGTAGGTGCGCGCATTGGCGATCGCGGTCGCGGCCTGCGAGGCGAAGAGCACCAGGATCTCCTCGTCCTCGTCGGTGAAGGGCTCCCCGCCCTCCTTCTCCACGAGATAGAAGTTGCCGACATGGACGCCGCGATGGCGCATCGGCGTGCCCTGGAAGGTCTTCGACGGCAGCCGGTCGGTGTCTGTTGTTAAGCGTGGAAAATTGACCCCCTATTGGGGGTGATCGGCGTCCAAAATTGACCCCCCCATGGTTTGTGCCCATGAACGCGCCTTGTCATTGGACGGACGAGGTGAGGGGGAGATGCTGGTAGTGGAAACGATCGTGAAGATCCGTCGGGATCATCTGGTGAGGGGCGTTCCGATCAAGAAGATCGCCCGGGATTTGAGGGTTTCGAAGAACACGGTGCGCAAGGTGGTGCGGGGCGATGAGACCTCGTTCAGCTACGAGCGCAAGATCCAGCCGATGCCGAAGCTGGGGCCGTGGGTGGAGGAGCTCGAGCGCCAACTGGAGGCCAACGAGAAGAAGGCACGCAAGGATCGGCTGTCTCTTCTGCGGATTCATGAAGACCTTGCGTCGCTGGGCTATGAGAGCGGCTATGACGCGGTTCGGCGCTATGCCAGGGCCTGGCGGCGCCGGTGGCGGCTGTTGTCGCCGTCGCAGGCCTTTGTGCCGCTGAGCTTCGATCCCGGCGAGGCCTACCAGTTCGACTGGAGCCACGAGTACGCGCGCCTGTCGGGTGTGACGACCCGGGTAAAGGCGGCGCACATGCGGCTCTGCTACAGCCGGATGCAGCTGGTTCAGAGCTTCCCGCGCGAGAGCCAGGAGATGGTGTTCGAGGCGCATGAGCGCGCCTTCCGCTTCTTCGGCGGGGTCTGCCGGCGAGGCATCTACGACAACATGAAGACGGCGGTGAGCACGGTGTTCGTGGGCAAGAAGCGGGACTACAACCGCCGCTTCCAGGAGATGTGTATCCACCATCTGGTGGAGCCTGTGGCGTGCACGCCAGGGGCTGGCTGGGAGAAGGGGCAGGTCGAGAGGCAGGTGAGTGACGTTCGCGGCCGCCTGTTCGTGCCCAGCCCGCGGGGCCGCTCCTACGCCGAGATCAACGAGTGGCTGATGGATCGGTGCATCAAGGACGCCAAGAAGCATCCGCATCCGACGATCCCGGGCAAGACGGTGTGGCAGGTGTTCGAGGAGGAGCGGCCCTTCCTGACGGCGTACCGCGGCCCCTTCGACGGTTTCCATGCCACTGAGGTAGCGGTTTCCAAGACCTGTCTGGTGCGCTTCGACAACAACCAGTACAGCGTCGCGGCACGCGCGGTGGGGCGACCGGTGGACGTGCGGGCCTATGCCGATCGGATCGCCATCCGCCAGGACGGCGAGATCGTCGCCGAGCATCCCCGCAGCTTCGGGCGCGGCCAGGTCGCCTACGATCCGTGGCACTACGTGCCGATCCTGACGAGGAAGCCCGGCGCGCTGCGCAATGGCGCGCCCTTCAAGGGCTGGCAGTTGCCCAACGCGCTCGGCCGCCTGCGAACCCGGCTCGCGGGCCACGACGACGGCGACCGGCAGTTCGTCAAGGTGCTCGCGGCCGTGCTGGAGGACGGACTGGAGGCGGTCGAGGCGGCCTGCGCCGAAGCGCTCGACTGCGGCGCCTGCAGCGCCGACGTCGTGCTCAACATCCTCTCCCGGCAGCGCCAGCCGGCGCCGCCGGCAACCATCCCGACGCCCGAGGGCCTGCAACTCCGTCACCAGCCGGTTGCCGATTGCCAGCGCTATGACAGCCTGAGGGAGGCCGGTCATGGAGCGTCATGAGGTGCTGGCGATGATGACGGCGCTGAAGCTCGCAGGCATGCGCGCCGCCTACGACGATATCCTCGCCGACGGGCTCAAGCGCCGCCATCCGGTGCAGCAGATCATCGGTACGCTGCTGCAGGTCGAGATCGCCGACAAGCAGGCGCGCTCCATCAAGTACCAGATGGCGTCCGCCAGGCTGCCGACGGCCAAGGAGCTGGCCGACTTCGACTTCGCCGCCTCGCCGGTCAACGAGCCCCTGATCCAGGAGCTCGCCGGCGGCGGCTTCCTGGAGGGCAAGCGCAACATCGTCCTGGTCGGCGGCACCGGCACCGGCAAGACCCATCTCGCCGTCGCCATCGCGCGGTCCTGCATCCGAAAGGGCGCACGCGGCCGGTGCTACAACGTCGTCGACCTGGTCAACCACCTCGAGGCCAAACTCCGTGCCGGGCGCCAGGGCCGCACCGCAGACCAGCTCGTCCGACGCAACTTCGTCATCCTCGACGAACTCGGCTACCTGCCCTTCGCTCAGGCCGGCGGGCAGCTGCTCTTCCACCTCATGAGCCGGCTCTACGAGCGCACTTCGATCGTCATCACCACCAACCTCGCCTTCGGCGAATGGCCATCCGTCTTCGGCGACCCCAAGATGACCATCGCGCTGCTCGACCGTCTCACCCATCATTGCGAGATCATCGAGACCGGCAACGAGAGCTGGCGCTTCAAGAACCGCTCCTGAGCCTGCGCCGGCCGTGCCTGCGGCCCGGTTGCCCCGGTGGGCCAACAGGCACCCCCCACGCGGCTTCGCTCCGCGTAGCGCAGGGCGCTACACGAAGCCGCGCGGGTCCCCCCTATTGACTACCGGGACAACCTCCGCCGTGCCGCTCAGGGGGGTCAATTTTGCACGCCGATCGGGGGTCAATATTGAAAGCCGTTTGACAGCCGGGGCGCGGGCGGTGAGCGTTTCCGACGAACTGCGCGGCGAGCCTGCGGATCAGCGCGAGCCTCGACCTCGAGACGGTGCTCCGCGAGGTGGTCGAGAGCGCCCGGTCGCTGACCGGCGCGCGCTTCGGCGCCATCGCCACCATCGACGAGGCGGGCGCGCCGCAGGACTTCGTCACCTCGGGCTTCACCGAGGAGCAGCACCGGGCCATGGCGGAGTGGTCCGAGGGCCCGCGGCTCTTCGAGCACTTCCGCGACCTTCCGGGGCCGCTCCGGATCGCCGACGTCCCGGCCTATGTGCAGGCGCTCGGCTTCCCCACCGACCGGCTGCCGTCGAAGACCTTCCAGGGCACGCCGATGCGCCATCGCGGCGTCCATGTCGGCAACTTCTATCTCGTGGAGAAGGAGGGCGGGGAGCCCTTCACCGACGAGGACGAGGAGATCCTGGTGCTCTTCGCCTCGCAGGCCGCGACCGCGATCGCCAATGCGCGCACCTACCGCGCCGAGCAGCGGGCGCGGGCCGACCTCGAGGCGCTGATCGAGACCTCGCCGGTCGGCGTCGTGGTGTTCGACGTCGGCACCGGCCGCCCGGTCTCGCTCAACCGCGAGGCCATGCGGATCGTCGAGAGCCTGTGCGCTCCCGGCCAGTCTGCGGAGCAGCTGCTCGAGGTCATCACCTACCGGCGCGCCGACGGGCGCGAGATCGCCCTCGACCAGCTCCCGCTCGCGGGCGCGCTGAGCGGCGCGGAGACGGTGCGCGCCGAGGAAATTGCACTCTCGGTCCCCGACGGGCGCAGCGTGACCACGCTGGTCAACGCCACCCCGATCCACGCCGAGGACGGCGCCGTCGCGTCGGTGGTGGTCACCATGCAGGACCTCGCGCCGCTCGAGGAGCTGGAGCGCCAGCGCGCCGAGTTCCTCGGCATGGTGAGCCACGAGCTGCGCGTGCCGCTGACCTCCATCAAGGGATCGACCGGCGCGCTGCTCGGCACCTTCCGGCAGTTCGCGCCGGCCGAGACCCGCGAGTTCATCCGCATCGTCGACGATCAGGCCGACCGCATGATCGGCCTGATCGCCGACCTGCTCGACGCCGGGCGCATCGACACCGGCATGCTCTCGGTCTCGCCCGAGCCCTCGGAGGTGGCGGCGCTGGTCGACCGGGCGCGCACCACCTTCCTCTCCGGCGGCGGGCGCCACACGGTGACGATCGACCTGCCGCCGGACCTGCCGCGCGTCATGGCCGACCGCCAGCGCGTCGAGCAGGTGCTGAACAACCTGCTGGCGAACGCCGCGCGGCAGGCGCCGGAGTCCTCGCCGATCCGGATCGCCGCCGAGCGCGACGGGGTGCATGTCGCGGTCTCGGTTGCCGACGACGGCAGGGGCATCGCGCCCGAGCGCCTGGCGCAGCTGTTCCGCAAGTATTCCGGGGCCGCGGTTGGCGAGCGCGGGGCCGGGACCGGCGCGTCGGGCCTCGGCCTCGCCATCTGCAAGGGGCTGGTCGAGGCCCATGGCGGGCGCATCCGGGCCGAGAGCGGCGGCG
>CBDHDN010000010.1:0-53319 GCA_965261585.1 Alphaproteobacteria bacterium | reverse complement strand
GGCGTTGCCGCGGCGCTAGCGGCAGCTGCGGGCGTACCTTGGCCGATCGCATTCCTTGTCGGACCTCTTGTTGGCGCACTCCTCGGTGGAATCAACGGTGTGATGGTGCATCGGCTTGCTGTGTCTCCAATTGTCGTAACTCTGGGCGCACTCACTCTGTATTCCGGCGTCGTGATTCTCGTCACCAAAGGAAGAACTGTGGCTGGCGTACCGGAGGCTTTTCGAACGATCGGCCGGGGTCAGATCCTGGGTGTGCCGGTCAGCGTCATCGTGTTCGCTTGCCTTGCAGCCATGGCCTTCGCATTCGCTAGGCGAATTGATATCGGCCGCCGGTTGCTGGCAGTGGGGTCGAATCGAGAGGCGGCAGCGGCGGTGGGAATCCCGGTCCGGAGGTACGTCATCGGCGTGTTCATCGCCAACGGCGTCCTGGTCGGTCTCGCTTCGGCGCTGAGCGCCAGCCGTTTCGGCACTGCCGCGCCCACGGCCGGAGTCGGCTATGAGCTACGCGTGCTCACCGCTGTACTTCTTGGCGGTGTGATGTTCACCGGCGGGGTCGCGCCGATCGGCGGCGTCTTGCTCGCCGTAGCGCTGATAGGGACCATTCGGTCAGGGTTGATAGCCATCGGTTTCGATGTCACGTGGACCAATGTCGTAATAGGTGGGCTCCTCATCGGGGCCGTCGCCCTCAATCAATTCTCAGAAGAGCGTAGGGCGAGGGCTGTAACACGGTCGGCTCTGGCGGAAGCCCTCGAAGAAGCGGATGCCGGACGTGACGAATGAGCGTTTTGACGAGACGTCCAAAGTTGGTAGGGAGGAGCGCCAATGGCCATCTGTGGTTACCTTGACAAATGGGCATACCGTCCGGGCGATAACGCGAGCTTGCACGTTGACTCCGATGACCAGGCGTATTCCGTTGACCTGATCTCAATCGACTCGCCGCAGGATGCCTCAGCCAACATCGGTCACGTCGGTCAATTCCCTGGGAGCCGACAGCGCTCGACCGTGGGATCAATGATTTACGTACCGAGCACGGGTCCGGAGGTGCTTACGCGTGCGAGCATTCGACTTTGGATCTGGCCAACCCTACCGGAGCGAGGGACGCAACAAGTCCTCCTGAGCTGGCGAGATCAAGCAAC
This sequence comes from Alphaproteobacteria bacterium, assembly GCA_965261585.1. Taxonomy (GTDB): domain Bacteria; phylum Pseudomonadota; class Alphaproteobacteria; order UBA6615; family UBA6615; genus CBDHDN01. The sequence continues at coordinate 52,183 of CBDHDN010000010.1, read as the reverse complement.
GGATGAAGGCTTGACGCTAGCCATCGACAGCGATGGCCGGCTCTACGGTCGGGCATCCATCGCAAACGTGGAATGGAAGACTTCGTTGAGCTCGGCCGTTCGAGCAAGGACCTGGTATCACATATTCGTTGGACTGGACGCTGCCGCGGGTCGGCTGGCCGTTCTCTCCAGTGAACGCGATGGACGAGTGTTGGATCGGAGCGTGACCACTCATCGGGCTTCAGATGAGGCAACCAGTATTCGCATCGATGGTCCGATCACCATTGGTGCGATCGGTAGCGTCGATAATGCGGGGAAGTACGCGATAGACCAGTGTTATGACGGGAAGATCGAGCAACCGGCGGTCTACCGTGAATGGCCCGAATCGCAAAGTGAGAAAGCATGGCAGTCATTCGACTTTCCTGCCGAAGCCGTCGTCGGACGCTGGGATCTTGCCCAGGTTCATGGCACGACCAAGGTGCCGGACTCAGAAGCCGGCGAGAGACACGGCTCGACGATCAACCTCCCCGCCTTGCGCATGAAAGGGCATGGGTGGAGCTGGCGGCAGTCACCCGCTGAGCAGGCACTGAACAGAAACGCCATCCACTTTCATCACGACGACGTCGGGGATAGGCAATGGGATGTGTCGACCATTGTTCAACTGCCCGAAGATCTGGAACCCGGTGCATATGCCGTACGAATCGATGATGGCTCCAACTTTGCAGAACTGCCTTTTTTCATCCGCGGCCGTGACGCGGACAGGCCCGAGATCGCGGTATTGCTGCCCACGTTCACCTACCTGGCTTACGGCAATCAGCGGCCCGAAATGAATCCCGAGGCCATGGCAATCGAGAAGGCACATCGTGATTTGGGTCTGAATGCCTATGACGAATCAAATGCGATCGACACGTTCATAGCCCAACGGCCAGATCTGGGAGCTTCGCTTTACAACCGCCATGCCGACGGAAGCGGAGTCTGCTACGCAACTCGGCTTCGACCTGTTATGACCTTTTCCTCTGACTATCACTGGTGGGGTACGGGAGGTCCGCGCCACCTGTCGACCGACATCCTCTTGCTTCGATGGTTGCGGCGTGAAGGCCATCGATTCGACATCGTCACCGACGAGGATGTCGACACCCATGGCGCCGGTCTACTCGCCTCCTACAAGGTGGTCATCACTGGGAGTCATCCCGAGTATGTGTCGGCCAAATGGCTGTCCGCCCTCGAGGATTGGCTGAGTGGCGAAGGCCGGTTGATGTATCTCGGAGGCAATGGACTGTTTTGGGTCACGGCAACGACACCTGACATGCCGGGCGTGGTCGAAATACGTCGCGGTTGGGCAGGCTCTCGGGACTGGGGATCGGAGCCCGGCGAAGAGTGGCTCAGCCTCGAAGATGGCGTTGGCGGTCTGTGGCGCCACCGGGGCATACCGCCGCAGCGCTTGGTCGGCGTGGGTTTCACCGCGATGGGGTGGGGTTCATCGGCCGGTTACGCACGATGTGCCGAATCGTTTGATGCTGGCGTCGCCTTTGTGTTCGAGGGTATTGGTGATGATGAGATCATCGGTGGATTTGACAGCGGTCTCGGCTCAGCGCTGACAGGCGCGGCCGGCGACGAAATCGACCGCGCCGATTTCTCCCTCGGCACGCCACTTGAAACAAAGGTGCTGGCCACCTCCTCGGGTCGGCACGGGCGCTTCCAGCGTTCTATCGAGGAACTGGCTCAGTTCAGCCACCATTTCGGTTCGGCACAGGACCCGGACGTCAGAGCAGATATGGTCCTGATCGACCGACAAAACGGCGGGTGCGTTTTCTCCGTCGGGTCGATGAATTGGATCCCTTTCCTAGCAGCGGGGGACGGGGACAACAATGTGGCGACCGTCACGCGAAACGTCCTGAACAACTTCCTATCGCGTCCAGAAAAGAAGGAAGGATGAGCCGAACGATAGGAGTTGCGGTTACCGGCTGCTGTCATGTGAATCAGCAGTATCTGGCGGGGTTCGGTGCAATGTCCTCCCTCAATATTGTCGGGTGTTTCGACGTTGACCAAACCGTCAAGGGCATCGGGCGCGCTGCGTCACCATCTGAAGCGGAGGAGGACGACCATGTTGGTAACGGAGCGGCACAAGATGCAGTTTCAGGAGGAGGGATACTGCTTGCTGTCGACCCCAGTATTCTCTGAGTATTTGGAGGAAATGAGAGCAGTCTGCGAAAAGTATATCGACGATTTTAACGATTCTGAACCGCTTGACTTTCCCGACGGTACGTCCGAAGGCGGCGAATATCAGACAAGAATGACGAAGGACGGCCGGCGCATCATCGCGAATATTCTCAATAAGAAGAATAGTCGGTACTTCCTAGAAAATCTGTATGTATGCAACCGGGTCGTGCGCAATGTTGTGCACAGCAACCAGATGTACGAGATCTGTGAAGCGCTGTTGGCTAGTGATGTTTTCTTCTTCTGTGATCTGTTTGTTGTAAAGGACCCGCATAGCGGCGCCAAATTTGGATGGCATCAGGATTCCGGGTACGTCGCTGAAAGTAACCGACCTTATCTCACTGTGTGGATCGCCCTCGACGACACTAGTGGGAAAAACGGCACCATCTACGTCCTTCCATATTCGCGCGCAGGAGGGCGCGACAGGGTCGAGCACGTACGGCAGCCGGGCACGAATGATAAGATTGGATATTTCGGCGACGATCCTGGGATTCCGGTGATGCTCCCTGCGGGTGGCGCAGCTGTACTCTCAAGCACGACGTTCCATAGAAGTGGGGAGAATCGTTCTGAGTCGAGGCGTCGCGCCTTTATTACGCAATACAGCCCCACACCGGTCGTCACAGAAACCGGCGGCCTGCTACACTATGCTATGCCATTCTTCGAGCAGGGCCGCCGCATGCCTCCCGCAGCTGTTGGCGATACTGTTCCTTTCGCTGAGAAGCTATACCCTGTGCTGTAAACATTGCTGTCAGGCGAGCGCGGCCGCCGAACCTCATCCGCCCACACGCGCCGATGGTCGTTCGACGGCTGCGACGACTGCTTCTTTCGAGATCGTGTGCTGGTGTAGCAAATTCGCTGCTTGCGACATGTAGGACTCTCATTCTTGCGGGACCAAAAATCACTGCAGTGCTCGATCAATCAGTCGTTCGGAAGACCAGGCGATCTCCGACGACGAGGTCCGACAATGGGCTACGGAAGGCTATGTCGTTGTTCCCCGCTTCTTTAACTCAAAAGAAGTGAGGGCTATGCAGGCGGGGCTGGGGAGTTAAAGGTCCGACTAAGCTTGTAGACGTCGTTGCGACAAGCTCTGGCGGTGTCCAAAAACGGATTTGTCCGCTCTCCTATCTTCATGCTCTGTTTCGGTTGTTGCCCTTTCACCGAAGGGTTTGATCCGCAGCTTCTCAACCGGTTGGCGATCCGGTATTCAAGGTCGAGGATCAAATCATTCTAAGTCCAGCGTTGGCGGGCCTGACTTCCGTTCATTGTTGTTAAGCGTGGAAAATTGATCCCCTATTGGGGGTGATCGGCGTCCAAAATTGACCCCCCCCATGGTTTGTGCCCATGAACGCGCCTTGTCATTGGACGGACGAGGTGAGGGGGAGATGCTGGTAGTGGAAACGATCGCGAAGATCCGTCTGGATCATCTGGTGAGGGGCGTTCCGATCAAGAAGATCGCCCGGGATTTGAGGGTTTCGAAGAACACGGTGCGCAAGGTGGTGCGGGGCGATGAGACCTCGTTCAGCTACGAGCGCAAGATCCAGCCGATGCCGAAGCTGGGGCCGTGGGTGGAGGAGCTCGAGCGCCAACTGGAGGCCAACGAGAAGAAGGCACGCAAGGATCGGCTGTCTCTTCTGCGGATTCATGAAGACCTTGCGTCGCTGGGCTATGAGGGCGGCTATGACGCGGTTCGGCGCTATGCCAGGGCCTGGCGGCGCCGGTGGCGGCTGTTGTCGCCGTCGCAGGCCTTTGTGCCGCTGAGCTTCGATCCCGGCGAGGCCTACCAGTTCGACTGGAGCCACGAGTACGCGCGCCTGTCGGGTGTGACGACCCGGGTAAAGGCGGCGCACATGCGGCTCTGCTACAGCCGGATGCAGCTGGTTCAGAGCTTCCCGCGCGAGAGCCAGGAGATGGTGTTCGAGGCGCATGAGCGCGCCTTCCGCTTCTTCGGCGGGGTCTGCCGGCGAGGCATCTACGACAACATGAAGACGGCGGTGAGCACGGTGTTCGTGGGCAAGAAGCGGGACTACAACCGCCGCTTCCAGGAGATGTGTATCCACCATCTGGTGGAGCCTGTGGCGTGCACGCCAGGGGCTGGCTGGGAGAAGGGGCAGGTCGAGAGGCAGGTGGGTGACGTTCGCGGCCGCCTGTTCGTGCCCAGCCCGCGGGGCCGCTCCTACGCCGAGATCAACGAGTGGCTGATGGATCGGTGCATCAAGGACGCCAAGAAGCATCCGCATCCGACGATCCCGGGCAAGACGGTGTGGCAGGTGTTCGAGGAGGAGCGGCCCTTCCTGACGGCGTACCGCGGCCCCTTCGACGGTTTCCATGCCACTGAGGTAGCGGTTTCCAAGACCTGTCTGGTGCGCTTCGACAACAACCAGTACAGCGTCGCGGCACGCGCGGTGGGGCGACCGGTGGACGTGCGGGCCTATGCCGATCGGATCGCCATCCGCCAGGACGGCGAGATCGTCGCCGAGCATCCCCGCAGCTTCGGGCGCGGCCAGGTCGCCTACGATCCGTGGCACTACGTGCCGATCCTGACGAGGAAGCCCGGCGCGCTGCGCAATGGCGCGCCCTTCAAGGGCTGGCAGTTGCCCAACGCGCTCGGCCGCCTGCGAACCCGGCTCGCGGGCCACGACGACGGCGACCGGCAGTTCGTCAAGGTGCTCGCGGCCGTGCTGGAGGACGGACTGGAGGCGGTCGAGGCGGCCTGCGCCGAAGCGCTCGACTGCGGCGCCTGCAGCGCCGACGTCGTGCTCAACATCCTCTCCCGGCAGCGCCAGCCGGCGCCGCCGGCAACCATCCCGACGCCCGAGGGCCTGCAACTCCGTCACCAGCCGGTTGCCGATTGCCAGCGCTATGACAGCCTGAGGGAGGCCGGTCATGGAGCGTCATGAGGTGCTGGCGATGATGACGGCGCTGAAGCTCGCAGGCATGCGCGCCGCCTACGACGATATCCTCGCCGACGGGCTCAAGCGCCGCCATCCGGTGCAGCAGATCATCGGTACGCTGCTGCAGGTCGAGATCGCCGACAAGCAGGCGCGCTCCATCAAGTACCAGATGGCGTCCGCCAGGCTGCCGACGGCCAAGGAGCTGGCCGACTTCGACTTCGCCGCCTCGCCGGTCAACGAGCCCCTGATCCAGGAGCTCGCCGGCGGCGGCTTCCTGGAGGGCAAGCGCAACATCGTCCTGGTCGGCGGCACCGGCACCGGCAAGACCCATCTCGCCGTCGCCATCGCGCGGTCCTGCATCCGAAAGGGCGCACGCGGCCGGTGCTACAACGTCGTCGACCTGGTCAACCACCTCGAGGCCGAACTCCGTGCCGGGCGCCAGGGCCGCACCGCAGACCAGCTCGTCCGACGCAACTTCGTCATCCTCGACGAACTCGGCTACCTGCCCTTCGCTCAGGCCGGCGGGCAGCTGCTCTTCCACCTCATGAGCCGGCTCTACGAGCGCACTTCGATCGTCATCACCACCAACCTCGCCTTCGGCGAATGGCCATCCGTCTTCGGCGACCCCAAGATGACCATCGCGCTGCTCGACCGTCTCACCCATCATTGCGAGATCATCGAGACCGGCAACGAGAGCTGGCGCTTCAAGAACCGCTCCTGAGCCTGCGCCGGCCGTGCCTGCGGCCCGGTTGCCCCGGTGGGCCAACAGGCACCCCCCACGCGGCTTCGCTCCGCGTAGCGCAGGGCGCTACACGAAGCCGCGCGGGTCCCCCCTATTGACTACCGGGACAACCTCCGCCGTGCCGCTCGGGGGGGTCAATTTTGCACGCCGATCGGGGGTCAATATTGAAAGCCGTTTGACACCGTGTTCTTGCTCACCCCGGTCAGGCGCGTGATCGCCCGGATGGACATGCCCTTGACCATCATGCCGATGATCTGGTGCGCCAGGCGAACTGGCAGAAGGTAGGGGGTGCAAGTCCCCCGGAACGAAGGAGTAACCGAACCACGTTTCTCCGCGAGCCGTGCGTTGGCTCCCGTGAGGGGGCAGGCGAAGCGTCGGTAGCGGCATGGATGGGCAGGGCTATTGAGCACCGTAAAAGCGATGGTCCGGGGTGCCGAGGCTTTCAGATCGGTCGAAGGCAATATTGCAGGCGTCGTTTTGGTGAGATGTCGGCGAGCCCCGCGGTGTCAGAGAACCCATGCACGTTCGCACGCCTTCTGTTGGGACCCTGGGAGGTCTTCAAACTGCCCCGGTTGTCGTAAAGGGGCCGCGTAGGGAATGGAGAAAACCGAAGCCTATGATGAACGGTTTGAAGAAGTCGGATGAGGCCGTACGACCTGTGAGGGCGGCGAACAAGGGAGCGCGAGCTTCTGCGGAGTCGCCGGAGGAAAGGGCCTCAACCAAGGGGAATCCGGATTGCCAAAGCACGCGCCGAACCCAGTGTCGGGTAAGCGTGCCACAGGCGGCGGCCCGGATACGGAAAGCTGCAGAGAGAAACCCGAAGGAACGTCTCACTGCGCTCTTCCACCACATTACGCCGGACGCGCTCGGTGCGGCCTACTTCGCATTGAAGAAGGACGCAGCAGCCGGTGTCGACGGCGTTACGTGGGACATGTACGGCGAGGGTCTGGATGAGCGCCTGCTCGACCTGCACCGGCGCCTGCACAGAGGGGGAGCGTACCGGGCGCCACCGGTTCGGCGGGTAGAGGTACCCAAGCCGGACGGGGGGACACGACCGCTCGGGATCGCGGCGCTGGAGGACAAGGTCGTCCAGAAGGCGGTTGTGGATGTGATCCTGACACCGATCTACGAGGTGGTGTTTCTTGGCTTCAGCTACGGGTCCGAAGACGGAACAGGGCGTCCGACCGGGGCGGGGGGCGCACGATGCGCTCGATGCCCTGGCCTTCGGGATAGAACGGCGCAAGGTCAGCTGGATAGTCGATGCAGACCTCCGGGCGTACTTCGACACGATCCCGCGGGATTGGTTGATCACGTTCCTAGAGCACCGCATCGGAGACAGGCGGGTCATCCGTCTGATCCGGAAATGGCTGAACGCCGGCGTCATAGAGAGTGGGTCATGGGCAGATACGGGTATGGGCACGCCGCAGGGGGCAATAGTCTCCCCCGTCTTGGCGAACGTGTTCCTGCATTACGTGCTCGACGTGTGGTTCCACAAGAAATGGCGCCCGAACGTCCCGGATGGCGAAGCGATCATCGTCCGTTACGCTGACGATATCGTTGTCGGGTTCCAACACAAGCGGGATGCGGAGCGGTACCTCCGCGACGTTCGGGAGAGGCTGGCCCGGTTCGGTCTCAGCCTCCACCAGGACAAGACCCGCCTCGTGGAGTTTGGCCGGTTCGCGGATTTGAACCGGCGCCAGCGCGGGGTGGGCAAGCCGGAGACTTTCGACTTTCTGGGCCTCACGCACTATTGCACGACGACCCTGAGAGGACGCTTTCGGCTTGGTCGCAAACCGGTTGCCAAACGGGTCAACAGGACCCTGGCGCGCATCGACGAGGTGCTTCGCAAGCGCTGGCACCACGACATCTGGGAAGTTGGTAAGTGGCTGGGGAGAGTCTGCAATGGCTGGCTCAACTACTTTGCCGTCCCAGGGTCAGGCCGGTTCATCCGTGCGTTCCTCCGCAGGCTGCAACGCCGGTGGATGCGGGCGCTACGCCGCCGGTCCCAGCGAGCCCGATTTAGTTGGAAGCGACTGGAGCGCATGACCGAAATCCTGTGGCCACGCGCCTCCATCCGCCACCCATGGCCGGACCAGCGGTTCGCCGTCAAGCACCCGAGGTAGGAGCCGGATGGTTCAACGACCACGTCCGGATCTGCGCGGGGGGTGCGCAGCAATGCGCATTCCTACCGTAACAATTCGACCTGGACGCGGCAGCATGGACTATCCCCGGCACTCGAATGAAAGGCGGGCGCCAGCACGTCGTTCCGTTGAGTGATCCTGCCCTGGCGACGCTGCATGAAGCGGAGCAGCTACGGGACGACTCCGGCTTGATCTTCCCCTCCCCTCGCAAGCGGGGCCGGCCCCTCAGCGACATGAGTCTGACGAAGCTGCTGAGGGATTGCGGGCTGGCGGATCGCGCGACGGCACACGGCTTCCGAAGCGCATTCCGGGATTGGGCAGCTGAGTGCACCGATGCTTCGCATGCTGTCATGGAGTTGAGCCTTGCCTATGCGGTCGGCGGGGCGGTCGAACAAGCCTATGCGCGGTCCGACCTGCTAAAGCGGCGGCGCGCGCTGATGGCCGAATGGGGCCGTTTCGTGACCGGAACCGCCGGCGCCGAGGTGGTTCAACTTCATGCCTGAGCCATCGATCCCCGAGCTCTTGCGCTGGGGGTTCGAGATCGCGCAGGAGCCGATAGGGTTCCGTCTCTACTGGCCCGTCGATATCGACGGGCAGGCGCGCTGCATCCGCCATCTGGCGGACATGGTAAAGAATGAAGCGTGGTCGACCAGTGTTCGACAACAGGCCTTCGACGAACTGAAGCGCATTGCTCGAGACTATCGAGCAAAGGGTCAAACGGGCTCGGTGCCGCTTGAAATGTTCTCGTTCGCCTTCGCTGTGTTTACGGGTGAGGTAGAGCGGCCGAAACGAAAGCGGGGTGAACGCCGATCGGCCAACGCGATGCGCGACGGTCTCATTGTCCGTGGTGTTGCTTGGCTTGTCTTCGACCGCGGCGAGAGCGAGGCGGATGCCATCGAGATGATACGGGAGGCGATACCGCGTGCTGGGGGCGGAGAACTCACCGCCGAACGCATCCGAGACATCATCGCTGAGTGCGGTCCGATCGAGAAATACCGGAATCAAATGGCGGCATTTGATTCCGCCTAGTCTTTCCTTCCTGACCGCGGCGAGAGCGAGGCGGATGCCATCGAGATGATACGGGAGGCGATACCGCGTGCTGGGGGCGGAGAACTCACCGCCGAACGCATCCGAGACATCATCGCTGAGTGCGGTCCGATCGAGAAATACCGGAATCAAATGGCGGCATTTGATTCCGCCTAGTCTTTCCGGGCGCTTGCGGCAACCTTCGGGAAGATCAACCCGGAGGATGCCCCAATGGACGACCGTTTGCTTCGCCGCGACGAAGTCGAGAGCCGCGTCGGCCTCAAGCGCAGCTCAATCTATCGCGAAATGCGTGCGGGCCGTTTTCCGATACCCGTCAAGGTAGGCCCGCGCGCTGTGCGCTGGCCTGCACGCGAAATTGAACGTTGGCTTGAAGCGCGCCCACGCGCGACCGGCGAGGCCCGCGCCGCCTGAACGAACCGGCCCGCCGGGGGCGCGGCAACGCGCGGCGGGCCAGGGACGAAAGGTTGATCCAGGAGGTGTTGTGGACGGCGCCGACGATAGACCACCGAAGCCAAACGGCTCAACAAAAAAAATCCGGGGGCGGCGCTGCCTGTTGTTCGCCGTCTACCTCAAACGCGAAATCGCGCACCCGCTTTGCATGGGGAAATCGCGCAACTGGCTGATGCTGCTCGGTCGCGACCTTTCCTGCCCGGCCGTGGTCGAGATCGACGCCACGGAAGCCACCGAGATCGCCCGCCGGGGCGTCCTGCCGCGCGACGACACAACGGTTGCGGAGCTGGCCCTTGGGTGCCGCATGTCGAAGAGGCACATGGCGTCCGTTCTCAAGATCATGTTGCGCGGGGCCGAAGCGGGAAGGCGAGCGCGTGACGAATCGAGAAATCTTATCCTGGGGTCCGGTCCGTGTGATGGCTGAGCCAGCCGAATTCCGCCTTGGCCCGGTCGGCGTCGTCGACGGCGGCCGCGTCACTTGTCGCGGGTGCGGCTACACTATGCCGCCCGGCGCGCGGGTCTGCCCGGTATGCGGCATCGAGCGCGCGCCGTATCCCGCCGGCAAGGTCGAGCTTTACGATTGGGTGCTCGACCAGCCGATAGCGGACTCTGCCGCCAAGCTCGTCTTGTTGGCGTTGGTCAGCCACGACAAGCCGGGCGGCGCGGGCATATTCCCGGGTCAAGAGCGGTTGGCGCGAATGACCGGGCTTAGTCGGCGTGCTGTGGTTAACGCGCCCGCTCGGCTGCGCAGGGGATGTCCCGGGCTCTGTTGAAAAGCTGAAGTAGGCGTCGTCCGCCTGGAGCCGCTAGGCTCTGGGTGCTGATTCCATCAAGGAGAACGACGCCATGACCAAGACTACACGCAACGACCGTTCCTCGGAACCATCCTGTCGGCTCTTGCCATCGATGCCGGAGGCCTTCGACGATCTGCGCATGAGCGTCGATCGCTTCTGCCTTTTGGCGGGCCTCGAGTCTTTGAACGAGATGATGTCGGCGGACGCGGAAGCCTTGTGCGGTTCGCGCCACGCCCGCTCGGGCGAGCGCAAGGGCCATCGATGGGGCACGACCCGGAGCGAGATCGCCTACCACGGCGGCAAAGTGAAGGTCGAGCGCCCTCGGGTGCGGGACTTCGCGGGTCGGGAGATGAGCCTGCCGAGTTGGGAGCTGCTGTCGGAACCCGAACTCTTGCAAGCCTGGGCGATGAATCTGATGGTGATCAACGTCTCGACCCGCAAGTATGCCCGCGCGGTGCGCCCGCCGGACGATGCGGGCGGCGATCTGCCGGCGGCATCGGGTGACGCAACCTCGAAGTCGGCGGTCTCGCGCCGTTTCGTGGCGTTGACGCGAAGCAAGCTGAAGGCCTGGCTGGCGAGCCCGCTCGACGATCTCGATCTCGTGGTGCTCCAGATCGACGGGCTCCATGTCGGCGATCACCTGATGGTGGCGGCGATCGGCATCGACACCGGCGGCGCGAAGCACGTGCTGGGCCTGGCCGAGGGCGCGACGGAGAACGCGGCCACGGTGCAAGCCATGCTCGACAACCTGATCGAGCGCGGTCTCGATCCCGAACGGCCTCGGCTCTACATCGTCGACGGCGCCAAGGCGCTCTCGAAGGCGATCCGGCGGACCTTCGGGCGGGCGGCGGCCCTCCAGCGCTGCCAGGTGCACAAGGGGCGCAACATCACGGACCGGCTGGACGAGAGCCTCCATGCCGGCGTCAGGAAGGTCTTGCGGCAGGCCTGGCAGCAGGACGACGCGGCCAAGGCCGAACGGCTCTTGCGCAACCTCGCCCGCCGTCTGGAGCATGACGCACCCGGCGTCTCGGGCTCGATCCTGGAGGGCCTGGACGAGATCCTGACGGTGATCCGGCTCGGCCTCCCGCCGCAACTTCGACGCTCGCTGGCTTGCACCAACGCCATCGAGAACGCGATCGGCACCGTCCGGACGGTGCAGCGGAACGTCAAGCGCTGGCGCAACGCCGAGATGGCGCTGCGTTGGACCGCCGCCGGCCTCTTGGAGGCGCAAAAGACCTTCCGCCGCCTCAAGGCCTACCGCCAGCTCCCCATCCTCGACGCCGCCCTGCGGGAGGCGGTGAGAAAGGCCGGAGCAAAGTCCGTCATTGAAGACATCGAGGTGGCCGCGTAGCCTCTCGATCAGAAGATGCCTATCTCGCACTTTTCAACATTGGGTGGGACATCGCCCTTGACGGTCGGGAACTTCGCTTGCCTGATTCGCCGCTCGACCATGCGGCGCTCGCGGTCGATCAGTTCCAGCTCGGCCAGGCGGAGCAGGTAGCGCACGTGGTCGGCGCCCTCGCTGGCACACTGGCGAGCCAGCTTGTCGTACTCCCTGAGGAAGGTCGGCAGCTTGAGGGCCTTCAGGTGATGGGCCAGCAACACCTGCGGCGTGTCGCTCACGGCGCCGCTCCGCCCAGCAGGCTCATGTAGCTGGCGGCGGATGTGGTGGTCACCTGGGCCCGCGGCAGATAGGGATAAACGTTCAAGTCGAGCCGGGGGGGTCGACGCTCGACGCGATACAGCACCAGGTGCTTGACCGCATCATAGCCGATGGCGCCTAACCGCAGGGCATCGCGGATGGCACCGTGCACCTCCTCAAGGGCAAAGGTCTCCAGAAGACGGAGCACTTGCACGTACTCCCGCTTGCCGGCCTTGCCCATGCGGGCTTCAAGCAAGCGGCGCAGGTTGGCGTACGCCTCGGGCAGCTTCCAACCGGCCAGCGGGGCGGCTTGATCGAGGGCACCGATCTTCCGCTCCAGCAAGGCCAGATAGTGGATCGGCTCGAAGATCAGGTCCTCTCGTTCGTAAGAGCGTGGGTGCCGGGCGATGACCTCGGCGGCGCAGCCGATGACCACCTCGTGCACGTAGCCACGGACCCAGACCTCTTGGTGACCGTAGGCGACGGGCACCGAGTAGTCGTTGCCCCGATAGCGCACCAGGGAGAGCGAATTGACCCGCGTGCCCTCCTTGTCGCAGGCCTCGAAAGGCGCCGGCGGCAATTCCATCAGCTTCTCCCGGTCGCATCCGAACCGCTCGCCGATGGTCTCGCGATGGCCGCGCAAGACGTCGCTTTCCCGTCTCCGACATTGATGTTCCAGGTGAGCGTTGAAGGCGTCCCAGCTCGCAAACCGGGGGATGGGAACCATGAAGTTCCGGCGGGCGTAACCGACCAGCCCCTCCACCTTGCCCTTATCATTGCCCTTGCCGGGGCGGCCATATCGATCCTGGAACAGATAATGGGATTGAAGCCCGCTGAACGCTCGCGTTCGTTGCCGCGTGCCGTCCGGCAGGATGCGCGACACCAGGCACTTGTCATTGTCGTAGAGAATCGATTGGGGAATGCCGCCGAAGAAGGCGAAGGCCCCGTTGTGGCCGTCCAGCCAGGCCTCCGTCGCCGCCGCCGGGTAGGCCGCAACGAAGCAGGCATCGCTGTGGGGAAGGTCCATGGCGAAAAAATGCGCCCGCCGCTTGACGCCGGCGATGATCGCATCCGCCTCGCCAAAGTCCGCCTGAGCGTGACCCGGAGGGTGCGCCAGCGGCACGAACATCTCACGCTGGCGACGGCGCCGTTCCCGGACGTAATCCTTGACGATGGTCTGTTTGCCCGCAAAGCCATGCTCGTCGCGAAGACGCTCGAATATCCGCTTCGCCGTGTGGCGCTGCTTGCAGTGAACCGTTCGGTCCTCTTCCAGAATACGGTCAATGATATCCCTGAAGGGGTCCAGCTTCGGGCGCTTCGGTGGCTGGCGGCGGCGGTAGCCAGGCGGCTCCGAGTGCCCGAGCATCTTCCTCACCGTCTCTCGCGCTATGCCAAACCGACTCGCCGCCTCTCGCTGACTCAGCCCATCAACATGGCACGCCAGCCGAACGCGTAGATAAAGGTCCACGGTATACATCCTCCCACCTTCCATCCCGAAAAGGATCGAAGGCTACAGGTGGCAGAGTTTTACTCCGCCCGCAGCCGGGCAAATCCCGCCGCTTCCGTGGTCTAATTTGTCACCGCCGCACACACCGGACCGTGATTGTCTCCGTCATTCACGCAATCCGTTGTCTTGACGCCGAACTCAGTGGCTTTCGTGGGGCACTCAAGAAGACCGCGAGGGGCGCAACGAGCGCGTGTCAGACAAAAATGGATTGATGGGCAGATCAACCTCCGCCTGGTCCTTGGGTGGCTGAGGCATCTCTTGCGCCGGATCCTTGCCGCGATCCGAGGCGCCGTCGAACCGGTTTTAGCACTCAGTCCGGCTTCTTAACGGACGACGGTAGAACGTGCGGTCCTCGAGCGTGGTTCTTGCCCTTCGCCTTGCGCCCTATGCGGCCTCTATCGCACCGGTTATGAGACCGGTGACTTCTTCCGCCGAGCTTTCCGAGATCAGCTTGTCGGCGACCTTGCGACCCCGCCGCAAGACGACGATGCGATCGCACACGGCGAAGACGTCGGGCATGCGGTGGCTGATTAGAATGATGGCCTTGCCGTGGTCACGCAGGTTCTCGATGAGGGTGAGAACCTCGGAGACCTGGCGAACGGAAATCGCGGCGGTCGGCTCATCCATGAGAACAATCTTGGCTTCGGACAACATGGTGCGGGCGATCGCCACCGCCTGGCGTTGTCCACCGGACATCTGCTTGACCAGATCGCGCGGCCGGGCATCCGATTTCAGTGCCTCGAAGAGCTCGCCTGAGCGCCGGTACATGGTTGCATTTTCGAGGATACGGAAGGGACCAAATCCCTTACGCAACTCGCGCCCGAGATAGACGTTGCCGGCGGCGGTGAAATTATTGCAGATCGCCAGATCCTGGTGGACAATCTCGATGCCATGCGCGCGCGCTTCGATCGGGCCATGGAAGCGCACCTCCTTGCCTTCCATCTGAATGGTCCCGTGCGTCGCGCTGTGGTTCCCGGCGATAATCTTGACAAGCGTGGATTTTCCGGCGCCGTTGTCGCCTATCAGGCCGATGACCTGACCCGCATCGAGTTCGAGCGAGACGTCGTTGACCGCGTGGATGGCGCCGAAATGTTTCGAGATGTTGGTGAGTTCAAGAACCGCCATTCAGGCTGTTGACCCCTCCCGTCCCGACCGGCGGGCGCCGGCAACCCGCGAGGTGCGCTGCAAGGCCCGCCATGAAGCGCGTATGTATTAGCTTCCCACACGCCGTCGTCAATCGAATGTCCGACGAATCCTCAGCCCCGTCGAAAATCTAGTCTAACACGTCCCCGATGGCTTGTCTGGCCGTCGGACTTTCGATTCCCCGCTTCAGGGATCGCAACGATCACCGCGGCGTCCTTGATGCCGGCGCAGTGCTGGATCGCGCCGGAGATGCCGCAAGTGATCTAAGCCCGCATTACCCAGATGATCATGTAATTTGACGACACCGCACCCGGATTCTGCTATAAGAATCATACAGTTGGAGCAGATATGGATCAGCGGATATGGCACACCCGATGGGTGAATCGAAACAGGGGTGCCTTCGGGTCGATTTTGACCGTCGACTCAAGCTTGAGTTCCACGGGTCCAAGGTCACTACTGACGCCGGTTTGCTCGCCTATCGAGAGCTTGATGCCTCCGTTGAACTTACTGAGATGGTTGGCGATGTTCTTGCCGACAGTCGTACCGGCATGAATGGGCGGCATGGCATGGTCGGCCAGTTCCGCCAGTCCGTTTTCGGACGCCTTGGCGGCTACGACGACGTGAACGATGCCGACCGGCTCAGCCTCGACCCGGTCATGCGGTGGATCGTCGGCGGCCATGCCGTCACTAAACAGGCGGCCTCGAGCAGTCAGATGGGGCGCTTCGAGACGGAGGTTCTGGCCACCGAGGAAAACCTCGCCGCGCTTGGTGATCTTTCCGGCCGATGGATCGACCGCGTTCATGACCGTTGCCCGCCGAAGAAGATCATTCTCGACATGGACAGCAGCGTCAGCCCAACCCACGGTGCTCAGGAAGGCTCGACCTACAACGGGCACTTCGGTTGCACCTGCTATCATCCCCTGTTCCTGTTCAACCAGTTCGGCGATTTGGAACGGTGCGCCCTGCGTCCCGGCAACGTTCACAGCGCCGATGGCTGGCGCAAGGTGCTGGAGCCGGTAGTGGCACGCTACAAGGAAAGGGATTTGCGTCGGTATTTCCGGGGCGATGCGGCTTTCGCCTCACCGGACATCTATAAGTTTCTGGAAGACGAGGGCTTCCTGTACGCGATCCGTTTGCCGAAGAACCAAGTTCTTCTGGAAAGCATCTGCCATCTGCTCACGCGACCCGTTGGCCGTCCGCCAAACCATGTGCGGCGCCATTACGCCGGCTTCAGCTATCGGGCCAAAAGCTGGGATAAGGCCCGCCGCGTCGTCGCCAAGGTGGAGTGGCACCCCAGCGAGCTGTTTCCCCGGGTCGGGTTCATCGTCACCAACCTGTCGCGACCGGCCGAGCGGGTGACATTGTTCTACAATCAGCGGGGCAAAGCGGAGCAATGCATCAAGGAAGGCAAGAACGCGATCAAATGGACGAGGCTGTCGTGTCGCAGGTTCCGCGATAACGCCGTCCGGCTGCAGCTTCACGCCCTGGCCTACAATCTCGCCAACTTCATGCGGACGCTGGCTTTGCCGAAGGAGGTTGAGTACTGGTCGCTGACCACGCTGCGGGAGAAGTTGGTAAAGATCGGTGCCAAGGTGGTCAGCCATGGCCGCTACGTCACGTTCCAATTGGCCGAGGTGGCGGTGCCGAGGGAGCTGTTCCGGAAAATCTTGAGCCTGATTGATGATCTGCGACCAAGACCCGCCCCGGCGTAGGCCGGGGAAATCGACGGCGAGGTGAAAACGACAGGAGGGGTGTGTCTGAATGGCGGCAAATCTGGCCAAATGGCCTTCCAACCGAGGGCTGATCTCCAAAATCAGGCCATCGGATGGCTGCAAAGGGAATACAGTTCCCTCGACGGTGGTACGGGGGTATGATCTCCGCAAACCTGGAAGTCATCTGGGTAATGTCGGCTAAGGGTCCGGCGCCACGACGCGCTGCCGGATCAGCGGCTTCCTGCGGCCGCCGCGTGCGGTTTGTGGGCAATGCGTTCGGCTGGCCCGGATGACGGGCTGCCCTCTACGCGGCAGTCCTCGTGCGCTTGGCTTCGTCCAGCATGTCGAACAGCTCATCGGACGTGATGATATCGCCGTATTGGCCTTGGACGTTGCGCAACGCCTCGATGTAACCCGCGCCTTCTTCGTAGGGATCATACGCAGAGGTGCAGTCGGCCAGGACGATCGGCCGGAAATTGTGGTTGGACGCGTCGATGGCCGTGTTGCGCACGCAGTAGCTCGTGGAGAGCCCGACGATCACGAGGTACTCGATTCGGTTCGACGTCAGGTAGCGCTCAAAAAGGGTGCCGAAGAAGGCACTCGGCACCGGCCTGCGGAACACCGGCTCGTCGTCATACCTGTGCATCCTGGGGTCGATCTCGCTTTCGGAATCGCCCCATTTGGCTTCGGATCCGCCGTTCGGATACCAGAACCTTACTTTATCTAGCCAAAGTCCGGCATCGGACCCATCAGGCTCGACACCGAACATCGACCATGAGATGCCGATCCCTTCGTCGCGACAGCGATCGATCACCCGGTTGCACGCCACGACGCATTCGTCCCCGGACGGAATTCCATTGCCGCCCTTGAGGTAGCCGCTGGCCTTCGGATCCGTGCAGGTGACCTGCATGTCCGTGACATGCAGCCAAGTGCGCGCTGGGTCGATCTTCGGCGCCACTCTGCATTTGCGGTCAATGAGTTTATCAAGATCGAGGATAAACGACATTTCCAGATACCTCCTTGGCTTTGGAACGCGGGTGCCCCAGCCGGCGAGCCCCACCTGGTGAACCAAGCGGGAACCGGACTCAGAGAGGCGGGGAGCTGAAAACCGCCGCTTCGCTCATCTTGGCGGCTGGGAACTATCTGTCAAGCCAATGACAAAATACTTCTGATAGTACAATCCTTTCACACAACGACTTGCCAGCGAGGATCCAGTTCCGGTTCCGCGACATCGGCTCAGGTGCCCGTGGAGCTGGCCATCGTCACCCCGCCGCCTTGGCCGGGCGCCGACGAGGCCGTGCTGTGTCGACGATCACTGGCCAGGCGGCGAGTCATAGGGCCGCGGCGCGGCGACGAAGCCGAGCAGGTTCTCGAGCAGCGCGCCGTCGCTAATCACTCGCGGCACCTTGTGCTGACCGCCCAGCTGGCCGCGCGACTTCATCCAGCCGGCGAACGTGTCGGGCGACACGTCGCGGATCTCCGGCGCGCCCATGCCGAAGCCGCCGGCCCGGTGGGCGCGGTAGTCGTCGTTGGCGGCGCCGAGCGTGTCGTCGATGGCGGTGGCGAACCGGGCCAGCGCCGCCCTATTCGGCGGCGCGGCGAATTCGACGACGAAGACGTGACGGCCGCGTTCGCTCGATCGGGTCGGATGCAGCGCGCCGACGGCATGGTCCGAGACGTCGGCGTCGATCGCCCGCGCCGCGGCAGCGACCGCGGCCTCGATCTCTTCATCGATCAAATGCTCGCCAAAGGCCGACAGCATGTAGGCCGTGCGGCCGGTGATCTTGAGGCGCGGCGGATCGATGGTAGGATGTTGCTTAATGGTATCCACCACGGCGTTAGCCACCAGCACCTACAAGCCTACCTCAACGAGTTCACCTTCCGCTTCAACAGGCGGTTCTACCCGTTCAACGCCTTCCGCTCATTGCTCGGCATCGCGGGCGACACCTCTGCTCCAACCTATGCCGAGCTTTACTCGGGAGAGTGGCGGCACCCTACATGTAGCGGTCATGGGCGTTAACCGGATAGGCAAGCAATTTTGTATCGAGAATTGTGCGCCCATTCACCCCGCGTTCCTTGTACGTAACCGCTGTTACCTTGGCGTATACGGTCATCAGTTCCCGCCATCCGCTCGTGGACGGTTCATCGACAACCTTCGCTATGGCGGCCAACAGCTCCTCGTGCAGCTTGCGATTGTCGCCTGACAGCGCATCGCCGTGACGTGGGGGATGTCCCGGGCTCTGTTGAAAAGCTGAAGTAGGCGTCGTCCGCCTGGAGCCGCTAGGCTCTGGGTGCTGATTCCATCAAGGAGAACGACGCCATGACCAAGACTACACGCAACGACCGTTCCTCGGAACCATCCTGTCGGCTCTTGCCATCGATGCCGGAGGCCTTCGACGATCTGCGCATGAGCGTCGATCGCTTCTGCCTTTTGGCGGGCCTCGAGTCTTTGAACGAGATGATGTCGGCGGACGCGGAAGCCTTGTGCGGTTCGCGCCACGCCCGCTCGGGCGAGCGCAAGGGCCATCGATGGGGCACGACCCGGAGCGAGATCGCCTACCACGGCGGCAAAGTGAAGGTCGAGCGCCCTCGGGTGCGGGACTTCGCGGGTCGGGAGATGAGCCTGCCGAGTTGGGAGCTGCTGTCGGAACCCGAACTCTTGCAAGCCTGGGCGATGAATCTGATGGTGATCAACGTCTCGACCCGCAAGTATGCCCGCGCGGTGCGCCCGCCGGACGATGCGGGCGGCGATCTGCCGGCGGCATCGGGTGACGCAACCTCGAAGTCGGCGGTCTCGCGCCGTTTCGTGGCGTTGACGCGAAGCAAGCTGAAGGCCTGGCTGGCGAGCCCGCTCGACGATCTCGATCTCGTGGTGCTCCAGATCGACGGGCTCCATGTCGGCGATCACCTGATGGTGGCGGCGATCGGCATCGACACCGGCGGCGCGAAGCACGTGCTGGGCCTGGCCGAGGGCGCGACGGAGAACGCGGCCACGGTGCAAGCCATGCTCGACAACCTGATCGAGCGCGGTCTCGATCCCGAACGGCCTCGGCTCTACATCGTCGACGGCGCCAAGGCGCTCTCGAAGGCGATCCGGCGGACCTTCGGGCGGGCGGCGGCCCTCCAGCGCTGCCAGGTGCACAAGGGGCGCAACATCACGGACCGGCTGGACGAGAGCCTCCATGCCGGCGTCAGGAAGGTCTTGCGGCAGGCCTGGCAGCAGGACGACGCGGCCAAGGCCGAACGGCTCTTGCGCAACCTCGCCCGCCGTCTGGAGCATGACGCACCCGGCGTCTCGGGCTCGATCCTGGAGGGCCTGGACGAGATCCTGACGGTGATCCGGCTCGGCCTCCCGCCGCAACTTCGACGCTCGCTGGCTTGCACCAACGCCATCGAGAACGCGATCGGCACCGTCCGGACGGTGCAGCGGAACGTCAAGCGCTGGCGCAACGCCGAGATGGCGCTGCGTTGGACCGCCGCCGGCCTCTTGGAGGCGCAAAAGACCTTCCGCCGCCTCAAGGCCTACCGCCAGCTCCCCATCCTCGACGCCGCCCTGCGGGAGGCGGTGAGAAAGGCCGGAGCAAAGTCCGTCATTGAAGACATCGAGGTGGCCGCGTAGCCTCTCGATCAGAAGATGCCTATCTCGCACTTTTCAACATTGGGTGGGACATCGCCGCTGCGCAAGGCCGGATGGATTGAACGCGAAAAGGCGCGCGGTCGCAGCGGACGGCAAACAGCCAACCGATATCGAATTCAGCCCGGCGGGCTGTTACAGAGTGCACGAGGTGCACTCGGACAGTGTGCACGAGGTGCACACTAAGGGATAAACTATGTAAGGAGAAGAAGGATTCCAACCAAGGGAAGATTCCTCTTTCCTTTAAACAACAGGAAGTAGGAGGTTTGCAATAATGCCTGTGAGCGATGAACGAAAGTTGTCGATGTGGGCGCTTGAACTGTTGCCGGCCGCACCCGACGATACGATGCGCGCGAAGTTGTCGCGCTTGTTCGCGCTGCTGATCGCCGCTTCGGATGAAAACATGCAGCCCGATCCACGCAACCCCATGTTCGCGTTCGCTGACGCCGCGATGGCGCTGTGGGGCGGCGACGTGCTCGGTGTCGAGGTTCAGGTCCGAGTCGAGGCGGGGAAGACGCACGTCTACCGAGCGGGCGAAATCAAGCCACGCGAGTACGTGCTCAAGGCCGCGGACGACGATGAGCCCACCGTCAACTAGGGAGAGGGACATGGCAAAGGCAGAGCCAATCTTCATCGACGAAGATGACCAGAAGATGTTTGACGCGGTGGGCGTCCTAATGGCACCGGCCCAATGGTCCACGAGGGGGGGGGGTTCGGGGTGGTGAGTTTCGAACTCCATGAATCAGCACCTCTGAGTCGTCAGAACGCGACCAACCCTATTCGTCGGACCTCGAACCGCTTGAGAGGCGAGAAACAAGAAAACCCAAAATAAAGGCGAGACCTCCCAGTACGAACGCATGCATAGAATTAAGGTTTTCAAGTGTGATATATATATAATTCCAAATATGGATGACAATAATGATAATATTACTACCGTAGTTCCTGCCCCTTTAATTGAAACTTTACTACCAAGAATATTGGCCACAAATTTGCTTATAGAATTAGTTTCTTGTTCCTTGTCCATTTTGGGCCTTTGTTAGTTCAAGTCGGCAATGGACGCCAACGAGAAACCTATCAGCAATCGCCGCCAGTGCTAGGGCAATTTTGGACGGGTTGCTATTGAATGAGTCTACCCAGATACCTTTCCGAACTGACGGTCACGCAAGGCCGTCTCGCTGGGCAGCCGTTCACGGTGCTGCCGTGGCAAACGCGCTTCGTACGCGGGGCTTTCGCGTCGGGAGTCCAAGCGGCGGCGCTATCGGTGGCGCGCGGCAACGGAAAAACGGCGCTGTTATCCGGGATCGCGGCGGCGAGTCTGGACGGGCCGTTGGCGGTGCCGCGTGGCGAAACGGTGATCGTGGCATCGTCTTTTGAGCAAGCCCGGATCGGCTTTGAGCATGTAGTCGCCTCATGGGCGAGAAGCTGGCTGACAAGGGCCGGTGGAAGATATGGGACACGGCGCAACAAGCCCGGATCGAGGATCGCAAGACTGGCAGCCGCGTCCGGTGCATCGGCAGCGATCCGCGGCGGGCGCACGGTCTCGCGTCAGTCTTGGTGTTGGCCGACGAACCTGCACAATGGCCAGACACCACGGGCGAGCGCATGGTGGCGGCGCTGCGTACAGCGGCGGGAAAGCAACCGCACTCGCGCTTTGTGGCGCTCGGCACCCGGCCGGCCGATGCCGAGCACTGGTTCTCAAAGCTGCTGGTTGGCGGATGCGACTATGCGCAATGCCATGCGGCGCGGGCGAGCGATCCCCCGTTTCAGCGGCGGACCTGGGCGAAGGCGAATCCCTCCCTCGCGCACATGCCGGACTTGGAGGCGGCGATCCGCGCCGAGGCGAAGCAAGCCCGGGCGGACCCCGCCTTGCTCGCGGCCTTCCAAGCCTTGCGGTTGAACCTTGGCACCGAGGATACCGCCGTTTCGACGCTGCTGGACGCGGGCTTGTGGCGAGCGATCGAAGGCGTTGCCGAGCTGGACGGGGGGCGGTTTGGGGCGTCGATCTGGGAACGAGTGCGGCACAGTCTGCGGTAGCCTGCTATCACCCTCAGACGGGCGCGCTGGCCTGTCTGGCGGCATTCCCTGCGGAGCCGACCCCTTGCCGAGCGGGGCTTGCGGGATGGCGTCGGCGGGCTCTATGCCGAGTGCGCGCGGCGCGGCGAGCTGATCACCCTGGGGCGGCATACCGTCGACGTGGCGGCGCTCGACCGATTCGGCCGGCCCGCTCGGATCGTCGCCGACCGCTGGCGCGAGGCGGACTTGCGCGAGGCCCTGGACGCCGCCGGCGTGCCGCTCGCGGCGCTCGAACTCCGGGGCATGGGATTCCGCGACGGCGCCGAAGACGTGCGGGGGTTTCGCAAGGCGTGCGCCGATCGCCGAGTCGTGCCGGCCCCATCGCTCTTGCTCCGGTCGGCGATGGCTGAAGCCCGCACCGTCTCCGACCCAAGCGCCAACGCGAAGCTGAGCAAGGGCAGTCAAGGCGGGCGGCGGGCCCGGGCTCGCGACGATGCGGCGGCGGCGATTCTCGCGGTCGCGGCGGGGGTTCGCACACCCCTGGCCCCTCGCCGCCGGTGGCGCGGCCAGCCAGCAAGCACAAGCACCAACGTGCCCATCTTTAGGCGCATGCCGCGCGCTTCCCTGTTCAGTCGTTCCCGCAGGAACCTAGCCCACGGTCCCACGGATCGCAACGCTGCGGTTCAAGAGCTGGTCTACCCGCACCACAGTGTCTCGCCTCCCTGACGCGAAGCCGACCATCGCGGGACGCACTCATTGCCCGATCAGTTCGTCGAACGCGCGCCAGGTGAGTGCCGGATAGAAGTTGTGGCCGCCAGGCGCCTCGACGGCACGAATCTTGTCCGCCGCACTCACGGCGCCGTAGGCGGCACGGGCGCCGTCAACCACCTTGGCGACACCCGAAAACGGAAAGATATGGTCGCGAGCCCCGGAGATCGCGAGCAGGGGCCGGGGTGCGCAAAGCGCCGCCACGTCGGCAAGTTCCAACCATTCGAGTATGCCGGGGATCGTGTTCTGGCCGGCCCCGTCGCGGCGCGCCGCGATGGTATCGAGGATCGGTCCCAGGCATCCCGAGGCAATCACGCCGGCGATGCGCGCATCGAGGGCCGTTACATGCAGCGCGGTAGTTCCGCCCGATGAATGGCCCAGCGCGTAGATGTCGCCGATCTCAAAACCGTGTTCATAGCTTCGCAGCCAATCGATCACGGCCGACACGTCGCTCATGCGCTCGCCAAGGAGCGTGCGTCCCGCACGCAGCGCATGATGGAACGCGTCGACACAAGGGTCGGCCGAGCGCGGTTGCAGGGCCCGCTCGCGCCGTTCGCCGAAACACAGCTGCTCGATGCACACCGCGACGAGGCCGCGCGATGCGGCCTGGCGGGCGAAGTCAAGCCCTTGCGATAGTTTCACCGGGTCGACCGGCAGCCGCGTCTCGCCCCAGCTCAAATGGGCGCCCGAATTCGTGCCTTGCAAACAAAGCATCGCCGGCGTCGGGATGGTCTGGGCGGTCGACCAGACCACGTCGACCACGATGTCGCCATCCGGCCAGGCGGCAAGGTAGAAGCGTCGCCGGTTGCACCCCGCTGGCGCCTTCGCGTCTTCCGAGTGTCGCACGGCAGGCGGCGACGGCGGCCGCCGCCATCCGGTCAGCGCGGCAAGTTTGGCTCTCGCCTCGGCCCGCCAGGCGGCCGGATCGGATGGTGCGGCATTTTGCCAACTCATTCGCAGCGGTGCCGCCAAGCAGGCCGCGCGGCTGCGTTCGCTCGGATTAAGCCGGGCACCGGGGGGCGGCGCCGGGTATGGGTCGAACTCGCGGCCAATCCAGCGCGCCACCTTGCGCCGCGCGGCCATCCCATACATCGCCCAAATGGCGCGGTGCGGGATCACCGCTAGGTTATTCCCCTTCATCTCATCCTACCCTGCTGGGGAGGCGAACATGATCGTGGCCCCCGCTTGCAGCACTTCACGGCTGCCGCTCCAGCACCGCCAGCAGACGAAACCCTGCCAGGCGCCCGACCAATGGGTCGATCACGGCTTCGAGTCGTAGCAGCGGGCCGACCAACGATACGGGCAGGAGCGACCATGACCGAAATCCGCCGGACAGCGGGTAGGCGAGCAGGCCGAAATGGTCGAGGCGCACGAGGCGCAGCCCCTCGAGCCGCGCCTCCAGCCGCGTCTGACACCGCCGGAACAAGAGCGTCGGGATGGCTTGGTTGGCGTCGTACGGATCGCGACCCTGCGATAGCGGGCCATCGGCCAACGGGTCGTCGCCTAGGCGCACGGGCTCCGGGTGCAGGAACCGATAGAACAGATAGCTCAACGGCGTGATCGCCGGCTCGACCAGGACGACGCGGCCGCCCGGCGTCAGAACCCGGGCGGCTTCCATGAGAAACAGGCGTGGTCGCTCCAGATGATGCAACACGTCGAACAGCACGATGTTGGCGAAAGCGCCTGTCGCGAACGGCAGCCGCTGAGCATCGGCCACGACATCCAGCCATGGCGCGAACTGAACGTCGCTGGCGATAATCTGGCTCCGATAGGCCTTCAGGTTTCCCGTACCGCCGCCAACCTCCAACGTGGGGCCGGGCACGCACTGTGTGACGATTCGCCGATAGCAGTCGGCATAGACAACCCGCAGGACGGGCTTGGCCTGCCAGGCTTCGCGATGTTCCAGCAGCCTGTCCGAGGCAACCAAGGGAGCCGTCGCCTGCATCAAAATGCCTTCAGCTTGCGGAACGCGAAGACGACCATGCGCAACAACAACCAGCCGTGGCGGAACCGGTCGATCTGGGTCTCGCCGTAGGCGCGGCTGGCATAACGGATCGGCACCTCGATGATCTTCAGGTTGGCCTTGGCGGCCCCGAAGATCAGGTCGAAGTCGCCGAACGGGTCGAAATCTCCGAAATACTCCCGGCCGGCCTCGATCCTACGGTAGTGCGTCCTCGTCAGGACTTTGGTGCCACACAGCGTGTCGGTAAAACGCTGGTTCAGCAGCCACGAGAACATGGCCGAGAACATGCGGTTGGCGACGTGGTTCAGGAACCGCATTGCTTGGGAATCCACGGGATAGACCAAGCGCGTTCCGTTTATGAACTCGCCCTTGCCCCCGACAAGGGCGTTCCAGAACTTCGATAACTGCTCCGGCGGCATCGTCAGATCGCCGTCGAGTATCATCAGCACGTCGCCGCGTGCCTGCGCGAAGGCGGTGAACACCGCATCGGCCTTGCCTGTCCCGGACTGCAAGACCAGCTTTATGTCGCGCTCAGGATGGGCCGCAATGACGCGCTCGATTTCGTCCTTTGTGCCGTCGCTGAGTCGGACCCGATTTCCTTGGACACAGAATTGGCTTAATCGAAGTGTCCAAGGAGGACCGGAACATGACCGATAATTTTGAGAAGAAAGTTGCTGTTGATGGGCCTGTGGTAAATGCGGGCGAGCTTGGCTCGTCCACGTTTTCCCCAGGCCAGGCTTTGCCGGCAGGCCCGCTGGGACTTGGCCAGCGATGGACGGTGGCGCGCAAGCGTGAGGTCGTTCTGCGGCTTTTGCGTGACGAGCCGGTGCAACTTCTGTCGCGCCAGTTGGGCGTAGAGATCTTCCGGCTCGAGCAGTGGCGTGAGAAAGCGATCGGCGGGATCGACGCCTCGCTCAAGCAACGCAAGGGCGATCCGGTGCAGGCGGAACTGGATAGCGCCATGAAGCGGATCGGAGAGTTGACCATGCAGGCGGAACTGCTGGAGGCCAAGACGGAGACCTTCGGCCCTTTGGGGCGGCGGAGGTCGCGGCGATGAGTGCCGCCACCTCGCCCGGCACGGGTCTGGCCTACGGCCTGCGGCGGGTCTGCGCCGCCTGGGGCATGGCCCGCTCCTCGTTCTACGCCATGACCTCCGGCCAGCACGCCGAGCAGCCGCCGGCAAAGCGTCGGGGACCGAAGCCCGCGATCTCGGACCAGGCGCTGCTGGTGGCGATCGAAGCCGACCTGGAGGCATCGCCCTGGGAGGGCGAGGGCTACCGCAAGGTCTGGGCTCGGCTTCGGGTCTGTCGCGACATCCGGGTTGCCCGCAAGCGGGTGCTCCGCCTGATGCGCGAGAACAATCTGCTCTCGCCCCATCGCTGCCGCCGCCGTGGCGGCAATCCCCATGACGGTGAGATCATCACTCATGCCCCGAACCTCATGTGGGGCACCGATGGCGTTCGGGTGTTCACGGTGGACGACGGCTGGGGCTGGATCTTCACCGCCGTCGAGCATTGGAACGCCGAGTGTGTCGGCTGGCATGTCTGCAAGCGCGGCGACCGCTTCGCCGCCCTGCAGCCGATCTCCATGGGGCTTGCCGGGCTGTATGGCTCGACCGCGGCCGGCGCGGCTCGGGGGCTGGCCTTGCGGATGGATCACGGCTCCCAGTATCTGTCGGACCACTTCACCAACCAGATCAAGTTCTGGGGCATCCAGCCGTCCTACGCCTTCGTCGCCGAGCCCCAGACCAACGGCGTCGCCGAGCGGTTCAATCGCACGCTGAAGGAACAGATCATCCATGGTCGCATCTACCGCAACATCGCGGAGCTGCGGGACGCCGTCCGCGACTTCGTCGAACTCTACAATGCCCAGTGGATCGTCGAAAAGAACGGCTACCTGAGCCCCGCTCAAGCTCGTCAGGCGTGGCACGCCGCGATCTCAATCAGGCCCGCCGCGTGAGACAAACTTGTGTCCAAGGAACCGGGTGCGCTACACTTTGTGCCGTCGCTACTGTGGCCCTCGACGAACAGGATCTCGATGTCGTCGCAGAACTGCGGTAGCCGCGTGACGGCCTGTTCGACATTGCCGCGCTCATTGCGGCACGGCACAACGACGGTCACCGAGGTCAGCGCCGGCCGTGGGATGTTTGCCGGGCGACCGACGACGTACTTCCGTAGGCACAGCCGACGGACGCTTGGCAAGGTGGCGAGCGTTTTGTTGATCAGCGGCCCCAGCCCAAGCAGCCGGCGCGGCACCAGCTGCCGCCACTCCCGCTTGACCTCGTCGAACCCGGCCAAGTGCATCAGGCCGACGATGTCATCGGCCGTCATGAAGTTCTGTGTCTCGCCCGGCATCTTCTGGCCGATGCCCTCTGCGATGGCGAGCAGCGGCTCCCATGAGTTGGAGTAGTAGGCGACCACCAGACGCGTATCGCTCGTGCACAGCGGCATCACGGCCTCGAGCGCGGCTTGACAGTCCTCGAGCGAGCCGATCGTGTCGGACATGACGATGAAGTCGAAGGGGCCCTCGATGGATGCCATGAAGTCGGCATCCTCGATGTCGCCCAGCCGGAACTCGAGCTCTCGATGGCGCTGCCGGGCGATCTCGATCATCGGCAGGCTGAAGTCGATCCCGACCCCACGGTCCGGCTGCAACGCGGCCAGCAGGTCGCCGAGACCGCAGCCCAGGTCGAGAATGCTCGCCCCGGCCGGGATCAGGAAGCGCATGTATCGAAGGTCGTCGTCGTAGAAGTAATGGTTGCGGCGGATCCATTGCTCTCTCTGCGCGGCCTGCCGATCGGCGCGAGCGCGCAGGCGCGCTTTGCGTGAGGCGCCGGCCAGAGACATGGTTTTCAAGGGCGGTCGCCACGCCGGGCCGTGCTGGCCAACGCAGGATTTGCCACAACGGTCGTGCCTCGCGAACGGTTGGCCAGCCAAAGAATGCAGCCCGGCAGGCCAGTGGCCAACAATACGAGCCCGAATAGGACGGACAGCACCAACGCGTCGTCACTGCCGATACCAATCGCGGCAAGTGCCATGACCATCACCCCCTCGCGGACCCCCCAGCCGGCCAGAGAGATCGGCAACATCGACAGGAGTATCACCGGCGGCACCAGCAGAAGTGCCTGGAACAGGCCGAGTTGGACGTCAAGGGCACGGGCCAGAACGAGCATTGCTAGCACACTCAGCAACTGAACCACGATGGCCAGCCCGATCGTGGTCAACGCGGTCGCCGTCGCCGCGAAAAGACCGCGCAATGCGATCGCGAGACCGCGTAGCCAGCGCAGCGGCGGCCAACGGTCGAGCCAGGCAAATCGGGCGCCACCGACGACGGGGAACAGAATGAAGCCCGCCAAGCTGCCGGCAACAAAAAGAAAGAGGGCCACCTGCGCGGACATGGCGGGGATGAGCGTCCCCAGGAACGGCAGACCGCTGGCCGTTACCAGGACCAGACCAATCATGCCGACGCCGCGGTCGAGCAGGACGCCATAGACCGCGTTGCCCAACGCCTGCCCCTCGCGATTGACCAGCAACACACGGGCGGCATCGCCGAACACGGTCGACACGAGAGCCTGGTTGAAGAAATGACTGATGACGAAGATTCGAAGGGTCGGCCCGAACCGTGGTGGTGTATCGGCCACGGCCATGATGAGACGCCACCGCAGCGCAGCCAGCGGCAACTGCGCCGCCATCAACGCTAGGGCGACGATGACCAGGCCGGCAGGGATGGCCGCATAGCGGCGCAGCACGACGCTGGGATCGATCCGGCTGAACAGCAGCCAGAGCAGGCCCGCAGTGAGCGCTGCCTTGGCCAGCAGCTTCAGGTGTGACATCGAATACGCGGCCGATTGATGCTCCCCAGAAAACTAGTCTTAGCAAGCGCAAACCGCCGGGCACAAGGCTGACCGCCGGCCATGTCGCGGATGCGGCTCGGGTTCCTTGATGCTATAGACGGCGGTTGATAGCCACAGGCCGGCGCACCGAATCTTGAACGACGTTAAAGCTCGATCCTTGTTTGCTGCCTTCGCCGTGGCGGTTGCCGGCGCCGCGGTTATCATCAGCGGCTGGTTCGCCTTGCTCTTCGCCGGGCCGGCACCACCGCGCGCGTTGCTCGACACGTACCCCACGACCATCAGCGTAGCGGCGGGTGTGGCGGCCATAGTGCTGCTGGCAACACGGGCCCGACCACGATCGGGTTTGGCCGGCGACATGGCATTGCTGTCCCTGTCCCTTTTGCCGACATTACCCAGATGACTTCCAGGTTTGCGGAGATCATACCCCCGTACCACCGTCGAGGGAACTGTATTCCCTTTGCAGCCATCCGATGGCCTGATTTTGGAGATCAGCCCTCGGTTGGAAGGCCATTTGGCCAGATTTGCCGCCATTCAGACACACCCCTCCTGTCGTTTTCACCTCGCCGTCGATTTCCCCGGCCTACGCCGGGGCGGGTCTTGGTCGCAGATCATCAATCAGGCTCAAGATTTTCCGGAACAGCTCCCTCGGCACCGCCACCTCGGCCAATTGGAACGTGACGTAGCGGCCATGGCTGACCACCTTGGCACCGATCTTTACCAACTTCTCCCGCAGCGTGGTCAGCGACCAGTACTCAACCTCCTTCGGCAAAGCCAGCGTCCGCATGAAGTTGGCGAGATTGTAGGCCAGGGCGTGAAGCTGCAGCCGGACGGCGTTATCGCGGAACCTGCGACACGACAGCCTCGTCCATTTGATCGCGTTCTTGCCTTCCTTGATGCATTGCTCCGCTTTGCCCCGCTGATTGTAGAACAATGTCACCCGCTCGGCCGGTCGCGACAGGTTGGTGACGATGAACCCGACCCGGGGAAACAGCTCGCTGGGGTGCCACTCCACCTTGGCGACGACGCGGCGGGCCTTATCCCAGCTTTTGGCCCGATAGCTGAAGCCGGCGTAATGGCGCCGCACATGGTTTGGCGGACGGCCAACGGGTCGCGTGAGCAGATGGCAGATGCTTTCCAGAAGAACTTGGTTCTTCGGCAAACGGATCGCGTACAGGAAGCCCTCGTCTTCCAGAAACTTATAGATGTCCGGTGAGGCGAAAGCCGCATCGCCCCGGAAATACCGACGCAAATCCCTTTCCTTGTAGCGTGCCACTACCGGCTCCAGCACCTTGCGCCAGCCATCGGCGCTGTGAACGTTGCCGGGACGCAGGGCGCACCGTTCCAAATCGCCGAACTGGTTGAACAGGAACAGGGGATGATAGCAGGTGCAACCGAAGTGCCCGTTGTAGGTCGAGCCTTCCTGAGCACCGTGGGTTGGGCTGACGCTGCTGTCCATGTCGAGAATGATCTTCTTCGGCGGGCAACGGTCATGAACGCGGTCGATCCATCGGCCGGAAAGATCACCAAGCGCGGCGAGGTTTTCCTCGGTGGCCAGAACCTCCGTCTCGAAGCGCCCCATCTGACTGCTCGAGGCCGCCTGTTTAGTGACGGCATGGCCGCCGACGATCCACCGCATGACCGGGTCGAGGCTGAGCCGGTCGGCATCGTTCACGTCGTCGTAGCCGCCAAGGCGTCCGAAAACGGACTGGCGGAACTGGCCGACCATGCCATGCCGCCCATTCATGCCGGTACGACTGTCGGCAAGAACATCGCCAACCATCTCAGTAAGTTCAACGGAGGCATCAAGCTCTCGATAGGCGAGCAAACCGGCGTCAGTAGTGACCTTGGACCCGTGGAACTCAAGCTTGAGTCGACGGTCAAAATCGACCCGAAGGCACCCCTGTTTCGATTCACCCATCGGGTGTGCCATATCCGCTGATCCATATCTGCTCCAACTGTATGATTCTTATAGCAGAATCCGGGTGCGGTGTCGTCAAATTACATGATCATCTGGGTAATGCGGGTTTTTGATCTTTGGCATCCCGCTTGTCGGCATGTGGCACGGCGGGCCTGCGGGACCAAACGTCGCGCTGGGGCTTCTGCCGCTGTTTGACGCCATCAGCTATGAGACCGGCGGTCTGCTCCTCGCCGAAGCGGGCAAGCTCGATCTCTCGAATGGAACGCGACCAATGACGGCCGCGGCGCTGAGCGTGCTCTTCACGGCCAACGGGGGCAATCTTCAATGGACTCAGGCGTTGCTTGTGCTGATCAACGCGGCGGCCGTTTTTGCGGCGGCTCGTGTCGTCTGGCGCAGTCACGGGCTCGTCGCCGGGTTGCTCGTATTGATTACATTGTATCTGTTCTTCTCAGAGCATCTCGGGTCGCTGCTGTCGGAAAACCTTGGCTTGGCCCTCGGCGCCGCGGCCTTTGCGCTTTTGTGGGAGGGCATCCGAGCGGAGCGGCGCTGGTTGCTTGCCCTCGGCCTGTTCGCCCTTGCCCTCGGCCTCAATGCGCGTGCCGGCGCTTTTCTTGTTCTACCGGCACTCGTGATCTGGCTTGCGTGGCGCGAGCGCAGCCGAGGCTGGCAGCCCTGCGCTTGGACCTTTTCTTGGACCGTTGGGGCCGGCCTCCTGGGTTTCGTTCCCGCCACTCTGCTTGGTGCCGCCTACGCGCCCACGGGAGGCATAGCCTTCGGCAACTTCGCGCCGAGCTTCTACGGCTTGGTCGCCGGCGGCAAAGTTGGACGCAGGTCTACGCCGATCACCCCGATATCAACGCATTGGCGTCGCTCGAACAGAAATACGGTGAGATCTACCGCCTTTCTTGGGCTTCGATCGTTGAGGCGCCTGAAAAGCTTCTTCTGGGGATCGTCAGAGCCTACGGTCGTTATATCGTCGGGACAGGCTGGCATAAGTTCTTCGACGACTCTGTCGTACGCGGTGTGGCAATCCTGCTGACGCTCGCGGGTTTGGTCGAGTGTATCAGGCGGCGGCGCGAGGAAGATGCCGCCTTTCTGCTCGTCGTCACTGTCGGCGTGTTCGCCTCCGTGCCGTTCCTGATGGATGGCGGGCCCCGCGTCTTTGCGGCGACGATCCCGGTGACTGCGGCGTTGATCGGTATTGGCGCGGTTGCCTTGGCGCGCTGGGCGGGCCGACCGATCGATCAGATCGACGACACCCGGATATCGCCGGCGCCGGCTGTCGCCATCGTGGCCTTTCTTTTCGTGCTGGCCGGGCCGGCCGTGCCGCCAGCGGCTGGCAGCCTCAAGCGCCCTCAGCCGGAGGCTCATGCCTGTCGTGACGGCTGGGTTCCTGCCGTGTTCGATCATCGGCCGGGCGCGTATCTTCTGGTCTGGCCGGGTGATATCGGCACGCAGCGTTTGCCAAATGTCCGAAGTGCAGACTTTCTCGAAGAGTTTCCATTGCCGGATCTGGTCACCCCAGCCTATTTCAGCCGTAGGCGCGAGCGGCTGTCAGATCGCTGGGGGTGGTTTGTTGTGAATGGATCCACCGAAGCGTCGCCAAGTTTGCGATTGTGCGGCCAGTGGAACGAAGCCGGCGTTTTCGTGGGCAAGAGAGCGAGCCCCACACTGATCAGCGAACCAGGGCCTAATGAGTAGGGACACCGGATTGGCGCTGAGCCACGATGGCCGCATCGAATGGACGAGTGGTTCGCTGGTTCTCGCCTACGCGTCGCTGGGCCCCGTCGCCGTGTTCGCCAGCAATGCGACGGTGATCGTCCTCCTGGTCACCCTCGTGGCCGTCCCGGCGGCCGTCGCGTCCGGCCTACGCTGGCAGGCATTGAGCAACCCGCTTCTCGGAATCGGATTGGTCACCATCGCGGTGTGGATAGTCGTAAGCACGGCCTGGGCGCCCGGCCTGCGGCCGCTGAAGGTGCTCAGTGTCATCGCGATCATGGCGGTCGGTACGGCGCATGTCGTGGTTGCCGGCCGGCTCGCGTCGGCGGCGCGGCGCCCCGTCGAGAACGCCGTCATTATCGGCGGCGCTTTGGCCTTGGGCCTCATGGCCATCGAGTTGCTCACGCGCGGCGCGATGACCCAGTGGATCAGGAGCGCGATTGACCAGCCCGTCACGGTCGAGCAGGCGCTGGTCTCCGTCGCGCGCGCGTCGGCGGTCATGGTGCCGCTGGCTTGGCCCATCGGTCTCGGCATTGCGGCGCGCAGCGGTCGCCTCTGGACCGGCGGCCTGTTCATTGCGGCCGTCGGCGCGGTCACGTTTCATCTACCGCTGGCGGCGAGCTTTGCCGCTTTGACGATTGGCGCGGCCGCGTTCGCGCTGGCGTACGCCTTGCCGCGGGGTACGCTGATTTGCTTGGGTTTGCTCTTCGCGGCCTACGCCATCGCGGCGCCATCGCTGGCCGCCAATTTGCCGAACCTCGGCGACATCAGGGCGGTCGGTCTCGATCTGACGGGCAGCGGGGCGCACCGGTTGGAGATCTGGCGTTACGTATCGAATCTGTCCGCCGAGAACGCCTTGGTCGGCCACGGGTTCGACGCATCGCGGGCGATCGGCAGGACCGCGCCCTTGGCCGACGATTTGGCTGATCAGGGCGTCGCCAAAGCCTATTTGTTGCCGTTGCATCCACACAACGCGACGCTGCAGGTCTGGCTCGAGCTTGGCGTCGTCGGCACGGTCGCGTCCGTCCTCATCGTCGTCGGCATTCTGCGCGCGATCTGGTTGTCGACGACCGACCGCCTGGCGGTGGCCGCCGCCGTGGCGAGCCTCGTGAGTTTCCTCACGATTGCCTCGTTGAGTTTCGGTGTCTGGCAGTCCTGGTGGCATGCCACGGCATGGCTCGCGGCCGGCATCGTCGTGCTGTTTGTCCGCGGTCAACACGATCGGACGAGGGTCCCGCTCCCGGTTCAGACCTGAGTCTCGGCACGAACATTCCCCTCGAACCGACGCGACATTCTGCTGCGTCCCTGTCGCCGGCGGCGCCGTCGGCGCGGCCCGCAACGTTGTAAGCGTCGGCTGGCACCCCTAGGGTGCGGGCGAGGGAGGCCGCCGGCCATGCGCGTATCGGTGATTGTCAGCACATACAACCGGCCCGCGGCGCTGGGCGCGGTCGTGGTGTCGCTCGGCGACCAGTCGTACCGGGATTTCGAGATCGTCGTCGCCGATGACGGCTCCGATGCACCGACCCAGCGACTGGTGGCTGCGTGGCGGGAGCGGCTGCCGGTGCCGGTCAAGCACTTCTGGCAGGCCGACGAGGGCTATCGGCTGGCCCGCTCCCGCAACGGCGCCGTTTCCCTCTGCGACGGCGAGTTCC
Source organism: Alphaproteobacteria bacterium (assembly GCA_965261585.1). GTDB lineage: Bacteria > Pseudomonadota > Alphaproteobacteria > UBA6615 > UBA6615 > CBDHDN01. Next base: position 18,398 of record CBDHDN010000010.1, on the reverse strand, counting down.
TCATTTTCATCGACGGCGACTGCCTAGCCTTGCCGGGGCTCGTGGCCGGTCATGTGCGGCACGCCCGCCGCGGCTGGTTCAACACCGGCCGGCGTCTGTTCATGCGCCGCCGGCCCAGCGCGATCGTGCAGGCCCGCGGCCTCGCCGTGCAGCGCTGGCCGCGGGCGGCGTTGCTGGCGTTGGCCCTGGGCGGTGCGGCCACGCGGCCGCTGCAGCTGTTGCGGCTGCCGGTAAGCCGGCGCTACCGCGAGCGCCGGGCCGACGACTGGCGCCAGGCCCAGACCTGCAACCTCGGCGTTCGGCGCGACGACTTCGTCGCCGTTAGCGGGTTCGATGAGCGCTATGTCGGCCACGGCTTCGAGGATTCCGACTTTGCCGTGCGCCTGCTGCGTTCGGGCGTTCGGCGGCAGACCCTCGACTATACCGACCCGGTGCTGCACCTCTATCACCCCCGCGGCCAGTATCCAAGTGCGCGCAACCGCGACCACTTCCAGGACCTGCTGGCGACACCCGACGCCATCCGGGCGCGTGTCTCTTTGCTGGACGAAGGGGCCGTTGCCCGTCAGGCTGGCGGCAGTACATTGCGCAGCGGGGCGGGGGCAGACCTGTGAAATGGGGCACGCAATGGCGACGCGCGCCGTAGAATGGCGACGGACGTCGCAGTCACGCTGATGATGGGCCTTGCCGCCACCGGGATAATGGCGACGCTGATCGTGCTGGGCACGGCGGCGCTCCTGACCACCGTTGCGAACCGGCGCAAGCCGCCGTTCGCCGCCGTCTCCCGCCAGTCGCCCAAGTCGCAGTCGAACTGGTGCCCGGCCTAGCTGGGTCCCGGCCTAGCTGGGTCCCGGAATCATGGGTCGGCGTTTCACCGGCACGCCGGCCTCACCCTGAGCTTGTCGCAGGGCAAGGTCCGGGCAGCTCTCCGAGGCGCCCCTACCCTTGAGCCACGGTGACGACCGGCTCGTGGCGCACCGGGAAGTTTACCGAATTGGCGATGAAGCAGGCCTTGCCAGCGTCTTCGTGCAGTGCCTCGGCGACGGCCTTGTCGCTGTCGGCCGAGATCGTCACGGCCGGCCGCAGCGTGACTTCCGTGAAGCGGCCGGAGAAGCCCTCTTCCGTCATCATCCCGACGGCCTCGTCCGTGTAGCCGACGACCGCCACGCCCTTGAGCGCGCACAGCGCCAGATAGGACAGCAGGTGGCAGGCCGACAGCGCCGCGACCAGCATGTCCTCCGGGTTGTGCAGCGCGGCGTCGCCGCGAAACGCCGGGTCGGCCGACGCCTGCAGCGGCGCCTTGCCGGCGATCTCGACCACCAGCGCCCGCGAATACCCGCCATAATCGCGGGTCGCACCGCCGGCCGCACCGCTCCACGTCGTCCGCACCGTGTAGTCGTGCTGCTTGGTTCGCTTCATGGCCCCCTATCCTCGCTCCGGCCGCGCTCCGGCGCGCCCGCGCACGCCGCGGATCTCCATAAAGACCAAGGAGGCTCGGCTCAACGCCTAGCGTAGCGTCCCCAGATCCATTCGGGAACGTAAGTAAGGCCGATGCCGCCGATGGCCGTCGCCCAGCCGATCCAATTCCAGCCGTCGGGACCCAGCGACAGCGTGCTCGAACCGTGCAGCAAAGACAGCACGGCCAAAACGAGAAAGTACGGCCCGGTAATGAAGCAGTGAAGCCTGCCACACCTGCGCGCGTTGTACAGACAGGCTGCGCCCATCCAGGCGAGCGCGAGGGGCCAGACAACAAGCATCACGATCGAGCTGTTCGTAAGGACACCCGTCGCCACCAAGGCTGCGATCGGGATGCCCCAGATCACGCCATAACCCCGAAGACCGGTCGCGAGGTCCCGGGCCTCGTTGTTTCGATGTGGCTCGTCAGTCTTTTCCGCGTTCACCCTGCCCTCCTGGACGGCAATCCGATCCGGCTGTCAGCGTGCGGGCGTGATCTCCGCCTCCATCGAGCGATCGCCGTCGATCACCGTTATGACAAGCGGCTCGCCCGTCAAATCGAGAGGCCGTCGCTCGCCCCACAGGTCTTCGGCGCGAACTCGGAAGACGGCACGCCAACCGTCCGCAACGAGTTTCACCTGCGGTCGGCTGAACACCACGTCTTCCGGGCCTTCGACGAAAAGGTCCGGGGATTGGAGCGGCTCTTCGGTCGCACTCACCGTGATGCTTAGAACCGGCTCCTCCGGCGCCCCGGACAACGCGGTCGACACGACCGCAAGTCGGGCGGCCGCGCCGTCACCGGGAACTCGCGCCAGGAAGCGTTCGATCAATTCGGCATCATCGGACGCCGTCGCTGGCCCAGCTGGCACGAGCAGTGAGACGTCTTCAACAATCGGGATGCAAATCTCGGCGCATGCCACCCACTGAGCAGTAGCGCGGAGATCGATTGGCTGACCGGGTTCGGCCAAGCGAACTTCGATGGGGAAGACGACATGGTCCTCGTAGCCAATGGTATCGAAGTCGTAGACCTCGTGCCATTCAGGCGCCGGCCACCTCACAATGGCCTCCGCCAGATTATCGCTACTACGAAAGTCGATGCTGGGCGGGGGTCCTCCCGACCCGCCGGCGCGCCAGTACGTCTTGAAGCCTGGTGCCAACGCGATCTCCAGACCCAGGACCAACGCTTCGTGACGCCCGACGGCGGTCACCGCCGACACGAGGCGCGCCCGCGATTCCTCCATGCCGACCCAATCGCTGGCCAGCTGTTCGGCGGTCGCGACACCCGGAACCGCCGCCGCCGATACGACTGTTCCGATGGCGCCCAAGAACGTGACAATAGCGGTCTTCATTTTGCTCCCGCGCATGTTCCAGATGCACCCCGCGCTCAATCCCTGAGTCGCCGACGTGTCATGACGATCCCGGCGGCGGCGATCGGTGCCACGGCGACCCAGCGCCATCCGCCGTCCAGAAACCAGGCGCCAACGACGCTAAGGGCGCCTGTCGCCAGCAGAAGCGTCAGGCCACAGCAGAGGACTGCAGCGGCCGCAACACCCACGGTGGCCAGGCGACCCGGCTTGTTGGATTGCATTTTCACGCCGTTATCCCGCACAGCAGGAGAGCTTGGTGACGTCCCTCTCGAACGTCTGCGCCGCCAGCTTGAGCCCCTCCACCATCGTCGGATAGGGGAAGATCGTGGACCCGAGGCCCCTCGCCGTCATGCCGCATTTAATGGCGACCGCTGCCGTCTGAATACTGTCACCGGCCTCCGGGGCCAGCATGTGCGCGCCGAGCAGGCGGTCCGTGTCCTTGTCGGCGACCAGTTTGATGAGACCGCGGGTGTCTCGGGCAGCGAGGGCGCGGGGTACGTGCTCGAGCGGCAGCACGGAGGTCTTGACGTTGCGCCCTTGATCCTTGGCGGCACGCTCGGTCAGGCCGACCGTCGCGACCTGCGGATCGGTGAACGTGACCTCGGGCATTGCCGTCGTGTCGTAGTGGCGACCTGCGCCACCAATGGCGTTTTCTGCCGCCAGCTTGCCGCCATAGGCGGCCATGTAGACGAACATGTCGCGCGCGGTCACGTCGCCGACCGCATAGACGTTCGGGTTGGCCGTGCGGAGCTGTTCATCGACGTGGATGCCGCCGTTGGATGCCAATGCGACGCCGAGCCTCTCGAGCTCCAGCCCCTGTGTATTCGGCCGACGGCCGGTCGCGACCAAGGCCATTTCAGCTTCGCTCGCGTGGTGTTGGCCGTTCGCCTCCACCGTCAGAACGACACCCGTCTCGGCGCGCTCGATACGGACGTATCTGACACCACCGCGAACGCCCAGCCCCTCGCCGCGGAGAATATTGGCGAGGGTCTCGCTGATCTCCGGCTCAGCGTGGGGCAGCAGGCGGCTGCGGCAGACAAGCGTGACCGCGACGCCGGCGCGCGCAAACATCTGTGCCAGTTCGACCCCGATGTAGCCGGCGCCAATGACCAGCAGCGATCGCGGCAACGCTTCGAGTTCCAGCGCCGTCGTGCTGGTGAGATAGGCGACGTCGGCGATCCCGGGGATGTTCGGCACCGCAGCGGACGCGCCCGTTGCGACGATCGTCTTGTCCGCTGATATCCTCGCGCCATTGATCGCCACGCCCTTCGGCACCAGTCGCGCCGCCCCCTCCATGTAGGCGATGTTGTTGTAGGACGGCAGGATATCGATGTACTTGGCCTGTCGCATGCCGGCCACCAACGCGTCCTTCTGCGCGACCAGGGCTTTCCAGTCCGTGATCCTGGCCTCGCCTGCAACGCCGGCGAAGCGCGCGGCGGCGCCCGCCTGGTGCAGCGTCTCGGTGGCCCGGATCAGCGTTTTCGACGGCACGCAGCTGACCTTCACGCACGTGCCGCCAATCGTGCCGGTGCCGATGAGTGCGACCTGGGCCCCCAGCCCAGCGCCCTGGATGGCCGCGGCGAAACCCGCCGAACCGGCTCCGATCACCGCCAGGTCGTAATCGCTCCTGCCGTTTCCCGGGTTCACCGGATCGTTGCGCGCATTTCTGTCAGTCATTGTGCCTCGCCTTCGGGTCGCTCATGGCGTCAAGCTTGATTTGGCCGCGTGCCTCGATGACATGTAGGGCCTGTACCAACTACAGGTTCAAGGGCGCGACATGTCGGACACCCAGCAGGCCCCCCTGTCGATCGGCGCGCTCTCGCGCCAAACCGGCTGCAAGATCGATACAATCCGCTTCTATGAGCGCATCGGTGTAATGCCGAAGCCGCCGCGGACCGAAGGCGGCCACCGCTTTTATCCCCAGGAACACGTGAAGCGCCTCGTCTTTGTGCGACGCAGTCGGGAGCTTGGCTTCACCCTCGACCAGGTGCGCGGTCTGCTCAGGTTCGTCGACACCGGCAACTTCAGCTGCGCCGACGTGAAGTCGTTGACGGACGAGCACCTGACGGAGCTGCGCAAGAAGATCACGGACCTGCGCCGCATGGAGCGGGTGCTGAAGGACATGGCGGATCAATGTGTTGGCGGTAGCGTGCCGGAGTGTCCGATCATCGATGCCCTGTCGGCGGGCCTGAGCTAGGCGTTCAAGCTGTTCCGCCGGCGGCGCACTGCGTACACCGTCAGTCCGATAAAGAAGAAAAGAGCGGGATACAGCACGAAATCGAGCCAGCCCAAGATTGCCGACAGGCCAACGGCGGCGGCACCCACGACCAAAATCGGCGTGAAGCAGCACAGTGCCGCGATGACGGCACCAAAGACGCCGACGCCGATTAGTTTCCCGTCCTTCATCCTAACTCCCCTTGACAGCGGTCCGAGCCCCACCACTCTGCGCACTCACGCTTCTCGGACGCGGCGGAAACCGCTCATCCGGTATCTGGCGAACAGCAGTATGGCGACCGCGAGACCGGCAAAGGTGGGCGCTACACGGCTCAAGAACACGTTGACTCCCAGCGGCAGCAGCACGGCGATCGCGGGAATGCAGGCGGGACACGCGCCTAGGAAAATACCGACCAACGAGCCGGTGGCGCCTAGCTTCGTGCCGCCGCCGACCGCGCAGCCCGGCGCCACCAATTTTTGGTAGGCGAAGAGTCCGACGACAACGCCGGACAAGAACGCAACGAACGGATACAGAACGAGCTGAGTCGGACCCGATTTCCTTGGACACAGAATTGGCTTAATCGAAGTGTCCAAGGAGGACCGGAACATGACCGATAATTTTGAGAAGAAAGTTGCTGTTGATGGGCCTGTGGTAAATGCGGGCGAGCTTGGCTTGTCCACGTTTTCCCCAGGCCAGGCTTTGCCGGCAGGCCCGCTGGGACTTGGCCAGCGATGGACGGTGGCGCGCAAGCGTGAGGTCGTTCTGCGGCTTTTGCGTGACGAGCCGGTGCAACTTCTGTCGCGCCAGTTGGGCGTAGAGATCTTCCGGCTCGAGCAGTGGCGTGAGAAAGCGATCGGCGGGATCGACGCCTCGCTCAAGCAACGCAAGGGCGATCCGGTGCAGGCGGAACTGGATAGCGCCATGAAGCGGATCGGAGAGTTGACCATGCAGGTGGAACTGCTGGAGGCCAAGACGGAGACCTTCGGCCCTTCCCTCTCTGCCAACCTCACTGAGACACCGGCCCCCCTTGGAATTACTGTAGGGCGGTGGAGGTGAATACCAATGACCGCAGAGAAAGAATCGATGACATTGCAAGAGATGGACGCTCCGGCCCTGGGGGTCGAGGAGCGTCGCGACGAGGCCCCCGGGGCCGGAGCCAGCCACGCGCGGCCAACGCCGGACCCGGAGGTCGTGGCCAAGCCGAAGAGGCGCAAGTTCACCGCGCAGTATCGACTGCGGATTCTGGAGGAGGCAGAGAGCTGCACGCAGCCCGGCGAGGTGGGCCGGCTGCTTCGCCGCGAGGGGCTGTACAGCTCCCATCTGACGGAATGGCGCAGGGCGCGGCGTGAGGGGTCGCTTCAAGGCCTGACCCCGAGCAAACGCGGTCGGAAGCCCGCCGAGCGCAACCCCCTCAGCGCGAAGGTGCACGAGCTCGAGGCGAAAGTGGCTCGGCTGGAGAAGGAGCTGCACACCGCCCATACGATCCTGGACGTCCAGGGAAAAGTTGCCGGGCTGCTGGGATTCAGCCTCGAACACGGGAAGGACTGCTGATGGCCGTCCAGCCGCTCGCATCGCAGGTCGGCGTGGCGCCGGCGTGCCGAGCGCTGGGGGTGCCACGGGCTTCCTTCTACCGTCGTCAGAGGCCCGCTCCCGGGCATCAGCAGCCCCGTCCTACGCCCGCCCGGGCCCTGTGTGCGTCCGAACGCGCGCACGTCCTCGACGTGCTCGCCAGCCCGCGCTTCGTCGACCGGTCACCGGCCGAGGTCGTCGCGACGCTGCTCGATGAAGGCCAGTATCTGTGCGCCGAGCGCACGATGTACCGGATCCTGGCCGCGAACCAGCCGGTGCGAGAGCGGCGCAATCAGCGCAGTCATCCCTGCTACACCAAGCCCGAGCTGGTGGCCACGGGCCCCAACCAGACCTGGTCCTGGGATATCACCCGGCTCCGGGGGCCCAAACGCTGGACGTCCTTCTACCTCTATGTCTTGCTCGACATCTTCAGCCGCTGCGTCGTGGGCTGGATGGTTGCCGATCGGGAGAACGCCGCGCTCGCCGCGACGCTGATCGAGGAAACCTGTCTCAAGCAAGGCATCGAGCCCCAGGTGCTCACCCTGCATTCGGACCGCGGCGCGCCGATGACCAGCAAGTGTACCGCCCAACTCCTCGCCGACCTCGGGGTCACCCGCTCTCTGAGCCGCCCCCAGGTCAGCGATGACAACCCGTTCTCCGAAGCGCAGTTCAAGACCCTGAAGTATCACCCCGGCTTCCCTGGGCGCTTCGAAGACATTACCGCCTCCATCGCCTTCTGCCGGTCGTTCTTCCCCTGGTACAACACCGAGCACCGCCATGCCGGGATCGCGATGCTCACCCCCGATGATGTCCATCATCACCGGGCACCGGATGTGCTGGCTCAGCGCGGACGTACCCTGCAAGCCGCCTGGGCCCTTCACCCCGAACGCTTCGTCCACGGCACCCCGAAACCCGCCCCGCTTCCCGAAGCCGTCTGGATCAACCCACCCGCCACTTCCACAACAGGAGAAACGAGTCAGTAAATAGAAACCGTCGGTGTCTCAAAGTCGTTGACAGGTTCCGTACTTCGAATCCAGATAACGGAGTTGGACGCCCCTGGCGATGCTGTCGCCCGGGTTGTCGAGCGCGACCAGCCAATCGGGGTTGCCGAACTTGCGGCGCCAGCCGGCAAGGCCCTTTTGGGTGTCGCTCGGGTCGACAAAAACCACGGCGACGTTGAATGCGTTGGCGCCCAGCTCTCGGTCAAGTTGCGCCACGTTGCGGGCGCCAACCTGACAGGGCACGCACCACGCGGCCGTAAACCATACGATCGTGGGCTTCCCGGCAAGCGAACGATTGGTGAGGGGCGCCCCACTGACCTCCGTGAGAGTGAGGCGTGGGAAGGTACCGCCAACTACGGCACCAAGCGCTGGCGCCTCTTGCTGCGCCAGAACCGATCGATCCTGCGCGCCAGTGGTCAGAAAATAGGCTGTTGCCGCGCCAGCGAGCGCGACGGCTCCGATAGTTAAGAAGAGCCGCCTATGTCCACCGCCTGGGAGCCGTGTCGACAAGTGCCGGTGTGAAAACAACCGCTCAGCTCCTTTGGCTCTAAAAGCTCATCGCGTATATTTGGGAGCTGCACCAGCTAGAGGTTCAAGGGGTCGTCACAGTCCTGGACGGGTGGTGCCGCATGACCGTCGCATCGGGCCGCAACTCGGATCTTGAAACTGTAGCCATTGCAGGATCTAGGTTGCCGTCGAACCTGGTCATCACTCGGCCATTTGGACACGGGGGTGCTCGGCAGTGGGCCTTGTCGGCGAGTGGGTTGAGGAACCCTCGGCGGCGGCGGCACAGCGGCGGATCCGCGCCGGCCGCGCTTGGATTGCCGAGCAGCCGGGCTTGATTTCGCACGGCCGGGTCCTGGCCATCCTCGACAGACCGCCGCGAAGGGATCGTGAGATCGCGGACCTGGTCGAGCGCTTCCATGCCGTTTGCGTATTTACCCACACCTCCGCCGGATCCAGCCTCGATCCGGCACCGGCTCAAGCGGGGTACGAGCTCCATCCCTGCTACCATTTCGAAGGCGGGCGAGACGTCCTGGCGCGAAGCGCCAAGATCTCGGCCTCGCTCGGACCGACGAAGGGATTTGAAGTCATCACTCTCGACGCCGGCACGGATGCCTGGGTCATTCGGGCGGTGCAGCAGCTTTACATCTCCGGCGGGCTGTTTGCGCCTCCGGGCTATTTTCTGAGAGGCCGTGAGGATCCGGTGTACGCGCTGGCCATAGTCGATCGCGCCGGGCGCGTGGCGGGGTCGGGCGCCGTGCAGGATTTCAGCGCCGGCGGGCGACAATACGCTCGGCTCGCCTACCTTGGCCCGATCTGCACGCATCCAGACGTGCGGCGCAAGGGCATGGCTTCGTGGCTGACCGCGAAGTTGATTGCGGAGAGCCAGCAGCGTTTCGGCGCAGCCGGCGTGTGGGCGCAGTCGAGGCGCTTGGCAATGTCGATCGTGCTGCGCGGGCCGCTACGGTAGCGGGTGCCGAGGCGCTCTCATCGAAAAGGTGCGCCCTACGCGTCGACCGGCCGGGTTGCCGAGCCGAGCAGCCAGCGCAGGGCCATGGTCACGGCGACTGCACCGATCAGCTGGACGGCGATGAAGGCCGGCGCATCGAGCGGCCGGATGCCGGTGAACGTGTCGGTGAAGGCGCGCGCCAGGGTCACGGCGGGGTTGGCGAACGACGTCGACGACGTGAACCAGTAGCCCGCCGTGATGAACAGCCCAACGGCGTAGGGCACGGCCGCGGGGCGTGCCCGCAGGCAGCCGAAGATCGTGCCGATCAGGCCGACGGTGGCGACGAACTCGCCGAGCCACAGGGGCGCGCCGGTGCGCACGGTCGTGGCCGCGGCGATCAGCGGCTCACCGAACATCGCGTTCGCGGTTGCAACGCCGATCAGGCCGCCGACGATTTGTGCCGCCGCGTAGGGGCCGGCTTCGCCGCGGCTAAGCCGGCCCTGCAGCGTGAACGCGAGGGTCACCGCCGGATTGAAGTGAGCGCCGGAGATCGGCGCGAAGATCAGGATCAGCACGGCCAGGATAGCGCCGGTGGCGACGCTGTTGGCGAGCAGGGCGACGGCCGCGTTGCCGTTCGCGAGCGTGTCGCCCATGATCCCGGAGCCGACGACGCCGGCCACCAGGAACGCGGTCCCAACGCCCTCGGCGAACAGGCGCCGCGGCATGTCGTAGCTGGACACGGGGGCCGGTCCCGGCTCTCAGCAGCAGCCCGCGTCGCTGGCCGGCGGCCCCTCGCCAGGGCGCTTGTCGACGCCGTACGTGGCGATCGCGCCGGTCGTATGGAAGATCTCCCAAGTCACACCCTGCGGATCCGTCGACCAGGTCTTGTCCGACACGGCATAGCAGCAGCCTGCGGCCGCCTGTTCCTTGACGGCGCCGTCGAGCGCGCGCAGGCGCTCGGCCGTTCCCGTCACGGCCGCCTGGTCGTCCACCTGGATGCCGAGATGGTCGATCCCGGGCGTTCGCCCGCGCGCCGACAGGGCCAGATTGACCGGCGGCTCGTCGAGCAGCCACTTGGCGTAATCGGGCTTGCGGACACTGGGCGCGGCGCCCAACAGGCGCTCGTAGTAGCGCACGGATTGGGCCAGATCGGCGACGCTCAGATGGACGTGCAGGCGCTTCGTCATACTTCCCTCCTACTTTGTTCCGGCGGCCCCGCTCGTGCCGCCGTCACCGTCGGTGGCGTCGCACAGAACTCAGGCCGCCCCTGGCAGCAATCCTCGGTCAGATAGGCGAGCAGGGCGCGCACGCCGTCATAGTCGGCGGCATAGAAGATCTGGCGGCTCTCGCGCCGCGCCGTCAGCAGGCCGGCCGCGACCAACTCCTTCAGGTGAAACGACAGCGTCGCCGGCTCGACGCCGATGCGTGACGCGATCGTACCGGCGGCGACGCCGTCCGGCCCCGCGCGCACGAGCAGCCGAAACACCGCGAGCCGCGTCTGCTGCGCCAGTGCGCCGAGGGCGCCAATCGCGTTTGATAATTCCATAGTTACATAACTATCAAAATATAGAGCAGCCGTCAACCCGGACTCGTCCGGTTTCCGGGCTGGTCCGGTTTTCGTATCGACTCAACGTGCCCTGACGGTCAGTAGGATGGCCCCGCCGACGGCGAGGAAGACGATGATGCTGGCCATGCCGGCGCGCTGACTGTCGAACACATCGGTCAGCACGGCAAAGGTGATCGGCCCCAGGAACGCGACCGATTTGCCGGTCAGGGCGTAGAGGCCGAACATCTCGGTTGCCATGTCCGGCGGCGCCAGACGCGCCATCAGCGTCCGGCTCGCCGCCTGTACCGGTCCGACGAACAGGCCCAGGCCCAGGGCGAGGCCGATGAACCAGTTGGCGTCCGCAACGACCAGCACCGGGATGCCGAGGGCGAGCAGTCCGGCGAGACCCACGAGGATCGTCGTGCGTGAGCCGACGGCGTCGTCGACAAAGCTGAACAGGCCGGCGCCCAGGCCGGCCGTCACGTTGAGGCCGATGGCGAACACCAGGATCTGCTCGAACGACATGCCGAACGTGCCGGCGGCGTACAGCCCGCCGACCGCGAACAGCGTCGCCAGGCCGTCGCGATAGAGCGCGCTGGCGATCAGGAAGCGGACGATCTGGCCGCAGCGGCGCACGTCGGCGAACGTCTGGCGCAGCTGGCGCAGGCCGTCGCGGACGGCCTGCCCGAACCCCACCGCGGTGGGCGGGGTGTCGCGCGTCATCACGAACAGCGGGATCGCGAAGACGACGAACCAGATGGCGACGAGCACGGCCGTCGCCCGGATGTTCGCCGCGTTCTCCGTGCCGATGCCGAACCAGGGCACGTCCGGCTGGACCAGCGCGACGAGCGCGACCACCAGGCAGGCGAGCCCGCCCAGATAGCCCAAGCCCCAGCCCCAGCCAGAGACGCGGCCGGCGTAGCCCGGCGGCGCGACCACGGGCAGCATCGCGTTGTAGAAGACATTGGCCAGCTCGAAGGCGATGCTGGCGATGGCCACGAGGATCAGCGCGTAGGCGACGAACGCGCGGTCGGGTTCGGCGAACCACAACCCCGCCGTCGCCATGGCGGTAATCGCGACGAACAGGGCGACCCAGGGCTTGCGCCGGCCGCGGCGGTCGGCGATGGCGCCCAGCACTGGGCTCAACACGGCGACGGCGAGGCCCGACAGGCCGATCGTCAGGGCCCACAGGGCGCTGCCCTCGATCTCATCGCCGAAGATCCCGCGCGCGAAATAGACGGCGAACACGAACGTGCCGATGACCGTGTTGAAGGCCGAGTTGGCCCAGTCGTAGAGGCACCAGCCAACGATGCTGGGCACGTTGCGTCGCGCCGCCGCCGGGCGCACCTGGGCGGCCTCTGCCATGAACCGGTTCCCTTCCGCCATGCGCACGCCGGACCAGCAGCACGCAAGTGCCTTGTTAGCCGCATTTGCCGCGCGCACAAGCGAAAGACCCGGTCAGGCGGTTTTTGCCGCCGGCGCATGGGGTCGGGCACGGCGCCGCGGATGACCGGCGGCTCGCCCCTGGCTTGCCGCATTTGGTGTAGGCGCACGGATGGTGCGCAGCGATCTCGCCGATGTGAGAACGAAACTGAAGCATATCGGTGTCGAGAACATTCTGAGTTGACCGGTTTATGTACCATATGAGTTGACCACTTCTGTTGCGGTTTCTGGCCCTGTGGGGAAGTGGTCGGTCGCGGAGCGGCTGTCCACTTGTCCACAGGGCGCCGGTCGGTCGCGTCGAAGCGGGTCACGCGGCCTCGCGGGTTTGGCTGTCGATCGGTTGGCCATCGGCGTGGTATCGCGCCAGACATCGCGGTCCATGGAAGACGGCCATTGTGCCGTCGGGGTATTCGTGGACGCGGACCCTGGCCTTGACGTAATGGCGGCGGTGGCGGCCGGCGGGGATCTGAAGTGCCAGGCGCTTGTAGCGCACCGTGTTGTCGTTTGAGACGGTGCGTTCCTCGTGGATGCACAGGATGTCGTCGAGCGCGCCGGTGAAGGGGACGAAGGCGGTGCCCTGGTCCTCGGCCGGGGTCGCGAAGCGGGCGTTGTGTTGTGGCAGGAAGACCTCCTTGAGGAAGCGGTTGGCCTCGACCATGTCGGTGATGCCGGCGAGCCTGAGTTCCTGGGGCAGGCGCTTCTGCAAGGTGCCGAACATGCGCTCCGAGCGCCCCCTTGCCTCGGGCGAGTAGGCCGGGATCAACTCGATGCCGAGCTGCGCCAGGGCGCGGCCGACCTGGGTCGGGGTGTCCTTGTCCACCTTGCCGCCGGCCTCGGGCGTGTTCCAGTAGTGGCTGGCGCGGTCGGCGTAGAGCGAGCAGAACAGGCCCTTGGCCCGGATCGCCTCGGACACTCCCTGGAAGCTCGACATGGTGCCCTCTTCGGCGACGAAGAAGGCCGAGTAGATATCGCTGGTCGCATCGTCCATGGTGACGATCAGGTCCCACCATCGACCGGGGACCCACTCGTGGCTCGAGCCGTCCTGGTGCAACATCATGCCGGGCAGGGCACGGCGCGGCCGCTTGCGCCGGTGCGCCCCACGCCTGGGCGCCGCGCGCCTGCGCCCATGGGCTTGCAAGCTCAGCCGCAGCCAGTTGTAGCTGCGCTTGAAGCCGTGATCGGCCACCAGCTTCTCGTGGAAGTGCTTGGCCGTGAAGTCCCAGTAGCGGGTGTCGAACAACTCCAGCACCCGCGCCACCTCGTCCACCGGCGCGCGCCGCGCCGAGAGGCGGCCCAGGCGGCGGTCGTAGAGACCGTCGGCTCCCTCCGCCTCGTAGCGGTCGCGCCAGCGCCGGAAGGTGCGCTCCGAGACACCCAGAACCTCCGCCGCCTCCGCCTGGCTCAAGCCACCCCGATGGGTGCGCCCGTAAACCTCCTCGAACTTCATCAATCTCAGTCCCTGTACCTGCTCCGTCCGACGCATCGCCTCCCTCCATGGCTTGGAGGCGTTCTAAAACCGGACAGATCATCTGGTACATAAACCGGACATATCGCGTGTTACCGACAAACTGAAGCATATCGGTTGACTGTGCCGCCGCACCTGCCGGACGATATCGGCATTGATCCAAAACCGGTGTGGCGTCGGAGGTGAGGCTCATGTCGATGCGATTGGTCCAGACGGTCGGCGGCTTGGCGCTGATCATGCTGATCGGCTTGGCGCCGCCGGCCGTGCGCGCCCAGGATTACGTCGGCGAAGCGACGGCGTTCGTTCAGCGGCTGGCCGACGAAGCGATCGAGAAGCTGACCGACCCGTCGCTGACGCGCGCCGAGCGCGAAGGCGAGTTCCGCCGCCTGATGAACGAGAACTTCGCCGTCGACGGCATCGCCCGGTTCATGCTCGGCCGCTATTGGCGGCGCGCCACGCCGGCGCAGCGCGAAGAATACAAGCAGCTCTACCAGGACATGCTCGTCGCCACCTGGACCGGGCCGTTCTCGCGCTACCAGGGCGCCGGCATCGAGGTTACCCAGGCCTTTGCCGCGAAGGGCGCCCGCCCCGGCGAGAACGCGGTCCTTGTGCGAGGCCTCGCCGACCCCGGCACGGGCAAGCCGATAAGGGTTGTCTGGCGAGCCGCCAACCAGGGCGACGTCTACAAGATCGCCGACGTGCTCGTCGAAGGGATCAGCATGGCCACGACCCAGCGCGACGAGTTCGCGTCCGTCATCCGCGCCAACAACGGCGAGGTCGAGGGCCTCCTGGCCATCCTGCGCGACCGCCGCGCCGCCGCCCTGGCCGCCGCGCAGAACTGAGGCCGCGCCGGCGGCGCTACCTAAGGCGGGTTGATCGCGCCCTGCCCGACGAGCCAGGCGTTCGTGATCCGCACCGTTTCCACAAGTGTCTGTGTCTGGCTCGTGCGGATGTGGCCGCCGTCGACGAGCGCGATGGTCTTCGGCTCGGGGATCAGGGCGCGCAGGCGGGCGGCGGCGGCCTCGGGGATCCGGTCCTCGTCGCGGGCGCCGATCGCCAGAAAGCGGCCGGTGAGGTGCGGCAGGTGCTCGGCCGGCTCGAGCGGGCGCAGCACGAGGCCGGCGAGCGGCGCCGCGACCGGCCGCACGCCGGCGGGGATCAGCTGGCGGTCGGCGGCCAAGAGCGCGCCCAGCGGCGCGCCGCCATAGGCGATGACGGTCCAGCCGATCGGCCGGCCGGTCTCCTGGGCCAGCCGGTGGATCGCCGGCACCGCCAGCGCGCCCAGCGAGACGCCGAGCAGGCTGATCCGCTCGCCATCGGCCCACGGCTGCTCCGCGACCCAGTCGATCGCGGCGACGACCTGGCCCGGCACCGACAGCACCTGCCGATAGAGCGTGTAGGCCTGGGGGCTCACGGCCGCGCCGTCTGGCACGTCGCGGCCGACCGGCCACTCATAGCCGACGACCGCGTTGGCGCCGGGCGACGGCAGCAGGCGAACGGCATCGGCGCCGGTCTTCACGCCACCGAGCAGCACGATGACCGGCAACCGGCGCGCCGCCAGCGGCCGCGCTGCCAGCGGCTCGGGCAGGCTGACGACCAGGGCGATGCGTCCCAGCGTGGGCTCTCGCAGCACCACGCGGTGCAGCTGCCGGCCATCGGCATACTCGAGCTGTCGTTCGACGAGCGCGGCGCCTTGCGTGCCGACCGGCAACGCCGCCAGCGGGTCGCGCAGCGACAGCCAAGCCACGGCAGCGCCGACAAGCACGGCGACCGCGAGCACGATGCCGAGCAGCGCTCGGATCAGCATTCGCATCACGAATGATCTCCCAATAAGGCATGCCCGGCGGCCAGTCTGGCACAGCGGGCCGCGATGTAGGGTGGCACGAGGCCCCGCCGTTCAGCAGAATAGGCGAGGGAGGGTACATCGATGGCTCAGGCACGACTGCGACCGGAGCGGCTAGAGCTCGCGCCGGACCTGGCGATCAGCCGCATCGTCACCGGCCTGTGGCAGGTCGCGGACATGGAGCGCGACGGCAGGACGCTCGATCCGGAGGCAGCCGCCACGGCGCTCGCCGCCTATGCCGAGGCGGGCTTCGATACGTTCGACATGGCCGATCACTATGGCAGTGCCGAGGTCATCGCCGGCCGGCTGCTGGCCAAGGCGCGCGCCGGCGACGTTGCGGTCGCGGGCGGGCCGGCGCCCGGTCGCGTTTACGAAGTGGTGCCCGCCGCCGGGCGACATGACGGCCGCGGTCGTGCGTGCCGGCATCGCGCGGGCAGCCGAGCGCCTGGGCGTCGACACGATCGACCTGCTGCAGCTGCACTGGTGGATGTATGAACACCCCGGCTATCTCGACGCCATGGCCGAGCTGGCGGCGCTGCGGGACGAGGGCGTGATCGCCCATCTCGGCCTGACCAATTTCAACACCGACCATCTGTGCGTGCTGGTCGGTCAGGGCTGCGAGATCCTCACGAACCAGGTCTCGTTCTCGCTGCTCGACCGCCGTGCCGCCGGCGCCATGACGGCGTTCTGCCAGGCCCACGGCATCCGGCTGCTGGCCTATGGCACACTGTGCGGCGGCTTCCTGAGCGAACGCTGGCTCGGGCAGGCCGCGCCGGCCGACATCGCCGACTGGAGCAAACAGAAGTACCGGCGCTTCGTCGACGCGATCGGCGGCTGGGACGTGCTGCAGGCGTTGCTCGCCGCGCTCGCCCGGATCGCCGACAAGCACGGCGTCTCGATCGCCAACGTCGCCACCCGCTGGGTCCTGGAGCAGCCGGCGGTGGCCGCCATCATCGTCGGCGTGCGGCCCGGCGAGCGCGAGCATCGGGCCGACAATGTTCGGATCTTCGCCTTCGCCTTGGATGCCGCCGACCATGCGCTGATCGACACGGCGCTGGCCGACGCGCGGGACCTGCCGGGCGATTGCGGCGACGAATACCGCCGCCCGCCGTTCCTGACGGCCTCGGGCGATCTGAGCCACCACCTCGACAGCCTGCCCAAGGCCTATCCGACGGTGGAGCGGAACGGGCGCCGGCGCGTCGACACCGGCAGCGTCTGGGAGGCGGCCTGCGGCTTTGCCCGCGCCGTGCGCGTCGGCGATCGGATCATGGTCAGCGGCACGACGGCGACCCACGGCGCGGGTGCGCCGGTCTGCCAGGGCGACCTGCAGGGCCAGACCGTCTACATCCTCGACAAGATCGCTGCCGGCGTGGCGGCGCTCGGCGGGACGCGGGACGACATCGTCCGCACCCGTGTCTATCTGCGCGACGCCGACCGGTGGGAGGCCGTCGCCGGCGTGCACGGCCGCTATTTCGCCGACACTCGGCCGGCCAACACGCTCGTCGAAGTGTCCCGGCTCGTCGGCGATTACGAGGTCGAGATCGAGGCCGAGGCGATCGTGCGGGATACGGCGTCGCCGGCCGCGCGTTAGCGATCGTGTCAGCCGAGCGAGGCGATCCCGGCCAGCAGGGCAAACCAGACGATCAGGGTGCTGGTGAAAATTGTCAAAGTCGGACGCATCTCGGCAGAAATCCTCTGTTCGCGTTGAACCGGCGAAGGTCCAACCGGGCCGGTCTCCACCTGACGGCAGCAAGAGGCGTGCCAACGACCGTGGAATGGGCGTTCCGGCCGCCTTGCCCGACGCCGACGCGGCGGCCTCGGCCGCGGCTGTAAGCGGCGCCGACACCACGCGATGGCGGCGTGTGCTGCTTGGGCTCCTATTGGGGCAGCCTCCGTTGGTTGACGGCGGTTGTGGAGATGTTGGTGCTGTAAGCGCCACCGACACCGATGTCCCGGACCGCATTCGACCAGAGGTGGCGTGGCGCCCGGCCCACGGATCCGAGCTACGCGCCCAGGCTACGGGCCACTGCTGTCCGGTTTGGGAGCGAGGTGGTTCCAGAACCAAAACAAACCGAATCCCCGGCCGTGAGCCGGGGTTTCGAGTTTTTCGAGTCTGCTCCTGACAATGATTTTTCGCCGGGAGAAGCAAGCCAAACCGGACAGCGGTGGACTACCGGCCCGGCCTACGGGTTGAAGCGGCCGGCGACCACGGCCGTCAGCTCGCCCAGCATGGCGAGCTTGCCGCGCCAGCCGCCGATCTTCGTCGGCGTGGCACCGCGCCGCGGATAGGTCCGGCTGACCGGTATCTCGGCGATCCGGTAGCCGAGCCGCGGCGCCCGGATCGACATGTAGAACAGCAGGCTGTAGCGCTCGAACACGTCGCGAAAGAGGTCGATGCGCGGGTCCTGCAGAAGGCGCCGCGAATAGGCCCGAAAGCCGTTTGTCGTATCGGTATACCACTTGCCCGCCGCCAGGCTGATCAGCGGCGCATGGATCAGCCGGCCCGCGAGATGCCGGTCGAGCGGCGTATTGACGGCGGCGCCGCCGGGCAGATAGCGCGAGCCCTGGACGAGGTCGTAGCCCTCCCGCAGGCGCTCGACGAAGCGCGGGATCGCCGCCATATCGTCCTTGCCGTTGCCGTCGGCGGTGACGATCCCCTCGTAGCCCTGGTCCAGGCACCACGCGTAGGCGAGGCGCAGCTGGGCGGACAGGCCGCCGCGTCCGGCGTTCGTCAGCACCGCGCGGACCCCGGCCTCGGCGAGAAAGTCGGGCGCCAGCGAGCCATCGGTCGAGCCGCCATCGGCGATGACGATATCGACGCCGGCGGCGGCCGTGTCGATCGAGCGCAGCTGACCGCGGATCCGCTCGCCCTCGTTGATCACCGGGATCACCAGGGCGAACGCATTGCGCTTGGCGGCCAGGACGATGGGCGCCGGGCTGGCTCCGGCGTCACGACGGTTGCGCGCGGCGGCGGTGACCTCAGTCATAGACCCGCGCCATCAGCGCGGCGGCGCGGCGCAGTCCGGCGCGCCAGTCCGCCGATT
>CBDHDN010000009.1:0-44379 GCA_965261585.1 Alphaproteobacteria bacterium | reverse complement strand
TGAGGCAGAGGCCGAGGTTCACGCCGATGACAGCGCGCCGTTCCCTCATGGCACGTCGATATCGTTCGAAGCCACCGAATCCGCCGCCGCGATCCGCAATGCGGCCGTGAACGCCGCACACCACTATCCGTTGCCCGTCATGTTCGACGGGATTCCCCGCACCGAGCCCGGCGGGCTACAGCTCGACCGCCGCGCCTTCCTCGACGGCGCGGTCCACGCCGAGCCATGGCGCGGCCTGGCCTTCGGCGTCTTCCGGAACCGCAATCGCGGCTACAACGACCCCGACCTCAATTTCTTCGGCCTGACCCTGCCGGTCGGGCTGCCCACCGTGGAAACCGTCCATGGCGGCATCTGGTGCGTTCGCGCCGATATCGGCGACTGCCCCGATCTGGAACTGGTGCTGCCTGCGCGCAAGGAAGCCGTCGAGAACGATTTCCTGAAGGAAATGCGCGACGCCGCACGCCTGGCCATCTACCGCGCCATGGCCGCGAGCCCGGACCCGCGTCCCGCCTTCGACGACTGGAAGCGGGCACGCCAGGCCGGCATCGACATCGCGCCGCCGCCGGCCGTGCTGCGTCCCTGGCGGCCCGCCACCGCGGATGTCGACGACTGGCGCGAACCGCCGAAGCTCGCCGTGCCCGGCCATGGCGCCCTGGTCATGGACGTCGACCCGGAACCGCCCGAGGCCCAGGCCTTCGGTCGCGCCGCGGAACGGGCCGGCATGGCGACGAGCCTCTTCGAGACAGACCGCCGGCTTGCGGGCTACGACTGGTATGACGGTCTCGACAGGGTCGCCGGCATCGCCACCCACGTCGCCATCGGCGGCAAGGAGTATCCGCTCGAGGACTTCCCGCTGCCGGAGCGGACGGGACCCTCCGCCGCCCTGCCGTCCCGGCCCGAGACGATCCGGATGGACCTCGCCGTCCGGCCGGTGCGCGGGCCGGGCCGCACGTTCGACCTGCCGGCCGATCTCGTCTTCGCCGGCGAGCCATGGGGTTGGCTCGGCGACGCCATCCCGCTGGTCACCGCCGAGAGCGGGCTGCAACCGCACCAGCTCGCGGAACTGCTTCGGGCCGGGTTCTTTTCGCCCAGCGACGATGCCGACGCCGACAGCTACGAGACCCAGCGCGACCGCTTCGACGAGGAAGCGCTCCACCTGGCGACCCGCCTGATCCTGTCGGACGAGGAGGCCTGCAAGACCTCGATCGCCGAGGCGGTCCGGCGCGACCTGCTCTGGCTCGCTCCCCGCGGCCGCACGGTCGATATCCGGATAAGCAGGCCCGACGTCACGGTGACTCTGGCCGAGGCCGCGGAGCCCGCGTCATGACCAAACCCTGGACTGTCCAGTGTTCGTACATGAGCCATGTCGCGAACACCGTTACCGTCGAGGCCGACACCCTCGAAGAAGCGCTGGAGAAGGCCATCGAGGCCGCCAACGAGGATCCGGCCGGCTGGAAATCGACCGGCCATGTCAGCGACTCGCATATCGACGCAGTCTGCGAGGGCGCCGACGCAGACCCGTGGGGGGACGGCACGTTGCCGGTCCCGGACCGCTTCACCGAGCGCGGGGAACCGCCGGTCGTGACCCTCACCGGTCCCGTTCCGCCCGGCGCCGTCGAGGTCTCCGGCGGCCGGGTCCTGGTCCGCATCTCAACCGAAGCCGGCACCGTCTCCAGCGAAGTCTGCGACCCGCCGCATCCGCCCGCGAACAAGCCGCTGGTCACGGTTTCCATCGGACCGGACGGGAAACCTCGTGTCGAGGTTACCGGCGGCAAGGCCAGGATTCGTATCGTCGACTGAGCCCGACGCCGGCCCGTCGCCACCGGCAATCCATCCATCCCGAACCCGTCGCCGCTCCGCCCGGAGCGGTGGCCGGCCATCGTCAGGGCGAAGGCGGCGGGGGCCCGGGAGCGACCCGGTCCTCCGCGCCTCCGCATCCAGCCACGGGAGACCCCCCATGAAACTCGATCCAACTCCCATCCCTGCGGCCGCCCCGGTCGCAGCCACACCGGTCGCAGCCACACCGGCCGGGCCGACCGACGAGGCGCACAGGCGCGCCATCGCCGATGCCGTCTGGACCGATCTGCTCTGGCTCATGCCGCCCGACCGCACCGTCAGGATCGCCGTCGACGGCGGCAACGTCGCGGTCGAGCTCGGCCCCGTCGGCCCGGCGCGTTGCGCCATCTCCCACTGACCGGAGGCCGCCCATGAAACTTTCCACCAAGGCGCAGCGCGAGAAGCTGCTCGCAAACGGCATACGCCGCGGGGCCGATCACAAGCCAGTCGTGCGCTTGTTCAATCCCACAGGGGCGGGAACCTGGCTGCTGACCGAACTCGATCCGGACCACCCCGACGATTACGGA
Organism: Alphaproteobacteria bacterium; assembly: GCA_965261585.1. GTDB lineage: Bacteria > Pseudomonadota > Alphaproteobacteria > UBA6615 > UBA6615 > CBDHDN01. The sequence continues at coordinate 42,016 of CBDHDN010000009.1, read as the reverse complement.
TTCGGCCTGGCCGATCTCGGCATGGGGTTCCCCGAACTGGGCGAAATCGGTGTGCGGGAGATTTCGGAATTCCGCGGCCTGATGGGCCTCGGCATCGAGCGCGACATGTATTTTCGTCCGAAATACTTAATCTCGATCTACGCCGAAGCTGCGCGGGCCGCCGGGCGCATCGTCGAGTTCGGACCCGAGCTCGACGCCGCCGCCGGGCCGATCCGGGCCAAGGCTGACGCCGGCGCCTGACCGCATTCCCCACGCCGCATTCCGCCCCGTCCCGGCATCCCCGGGGCGGGGCGTTTTCGATTCCGCCCCGACCAGGGAGACCTCGAATGACGCCTCTCGACGCCCCCGAACCGGGCTTCCGCGACATGACGCTGTTCGACGCGCCGGCGCCGCCGGCTCTTGTGGCGGCGACCGCATCCCGCCGCCGGCTCCAGGACCGCTTCCTGCGCGCCGGGCACGAAGCCGCCGACGGCCGCGAGCTGCTCGAACTCCTGCTTTCCGGCCGCCATGGCGTGCGCGATGCCCGGCAGGCCGCAGTCACCCTTCTGGACGCCTTCGGCACGCCGGCCCGCGTGCTGGCCGCCCGACCCGATTCGCTCCGCATCGTTCCGGGCCTCTCCGAAGCCGGCGTCGCCGCCATCAAGGCCGCCGAAGCCCTCGGTATCGCACTCGCCAGGGCGGGACTGCCCGACCGGATACGCCCGGCCTTCGACAACTACGCGAAGGTTCTCGACTACTGCCGGACGCTCGCCGGCCACAAGCCCGTCGAGGAGTTTCATTTGCTGCTTCTGGACCGCAAGAACCGGCTTCTGCGCGACGAGATGCATCAGCGCGGCACCGTCAGCCACACCCCGGCCTATCCCCGGGAGATCTGCGTCCGCTGCCTCCAGATCGGCGCCACCGCCGTGATTCTCCTGCACGCGCATCCCTCGGGCGATCCGACCCCCTCCCAGGCCGACATCGACATGACGCGGCGCATCCAGCGGGCGCTGAAGACGATCGCGGTCACACTGCACGACCACATTATCGTCACCCCGGCCGACGCGTTGAGCTTCCGGGACAAGGGCCTCCTCTAGCACGGCCCGCCCGGCGGGTTCCGTAGCGCCGCTTCCTCCCGGCCCCACCCGTTCCCGGTTTCCGCCGCGACGAGGCGGGTCAGCCGTCCGAAGTCAGGCCGCCGGCGCGGCGCGGGAGCCCATGACCCGCGCCGTCCGCCCGGCAATCCCCCGCAATTCCAGCACGGAGATCTTCATGCTCGACGCCCATCCGGCGCCGGATGCGTCCGCGCGCGCGCCCATTTCCACACTCGCCATCGACCCGGCCGCCGAACCGGCGCGCCTCGCCGGGGGCGACGCCCTGTTCGCGGCGGCCCGGAGTCTGCTGCCGGTCCTGGAGGCCGGAAAGCCGCTCGATGCCGCGATCCTCCGGGATGCTATGACGTGCGCCTTTGGCGCCTCCGATGCCGGCGGCGCCTGGGTCTGGAAGGACGCCTACGAGGCCGCCGAAGCCGCCGTCGTGCTGTTCGTGCAGCGTTACGGCCGCGCCATGCGTATGCGCGCCGGGGCCGGTCAGGACGGGCCGCGCGCCATGCTCAGGATGCTGGCCGCGATCGCCGCGCTCGAGCCGTCGCACACGAAGCGCTCCGAGGAGCAGGTCCGCCTGCAGCAATTCTCGACGCCGCTGCCGCTGGCCTATGCCGCGCTCCAGGCCGCCGCGATCCGCCCGGGCGACACCGTGCTGGAACCCTCGGCCGGCACCGGCATGCTCGCCGTCATGGCCGAATGTGCGCTCGGCAAGAGCACCGAAGGCCACCTGCATCTGAACGAGTATGCGCAAAACCGCGCCCGCCTCCTGACCCGGCTGTTCCCGCAGGCGCTCACCACCGCTTTCAACGCGGAAGCCATCGCCGACCGGCTTCACGACGTGACGCCCACGGCCGTCATCATGAACCCGCCGTTTTCCGCGACGCCGGGCGTCGACCGCATCCGCCACGACGCCGATCTTCGTCATATCCGCTCCGCCTTCGCCATGCTGCCGCCGGGCGGCCGGCTCGCCGCCATCACGTCGTCGAGCTGCATCCCCGGCGATGCCGCCTGGCAGGATGCCTTCGGCTCCGTGGACGGCGGCGCCCGTGTCGTCTTCACCATGGCCATCGACGGGCGGGCCTATGCACGCCGCGGCACCGGCTTCGACACCCGGCTCACCGTCATCGACCGCAGCAGCGAGCCCGGAATCGACGACCTGCCCCGGACGCGAACCGTGTTCGACCGGGAGGTCCGCGCCGCCGACGCCGCCGAACTGCTCGACGCCGTCATCGCGCGGGTGCCGCCCAGGCTGCCGATTACGCCGGTAGCCGTTCGGTCCATCCCTACCGGTCCGGCGCGGGACCTGTTCGGCAAGACGGTCAGCCCGCCGGCCACGAAGCGCAGCAACAGCGCCAATCCTGCTGCCGCGCTTGCGACCGTCCACAACTGGGGACCGGTCGCCGAACTGACCGTCGAGACCGGCGCCTCCGACACCGTTACGCACGCACCCGCCACGCAGACGAATGCCGGCCCCTACGACCCGTGGCGGCCGGGCGTGGTGCGGGTGCCGGGGGCGATCGCCCATCCGACGCCGCTCGTGCAGTCCGCCGCCATGGCCGCTGTGCCGCATCCCGTGCCGTCATACCGGCCGATGCTGCCCGAACGCGTGGTGACGGACGGGCTCCTCTCCGACGCGCAGCTCGAAAGCGCCGTGCTGGCGGGCGAGGCCCACTCCCGCCATCTCGCCGCGGACTACCGCATCGGCTCCGGCTGGGAGACCGTGCAGCGCTGCCCGGAGGACGATGGCGGCGATGGCGACGATGGCGGCGGGGCCGGCGGTAATGACGACGCCATCGATGTCACCGACGACGGTGAGGTGCTGTCCGCCCCGGTGCGCTTCCGGCGCGGCTGGATGCTGGGCGACGGCACCGGGGCCGGCAAGGGCCGCGAGGTCGCCGCGATCGTGCTCGACAACTGGCTGCGCGGCCGGAAGCGCGCCCTCTGGCTCTCGCAGTCCGACAAGCTGGTCGAGGACGCGCGGCGCGACTGGTGCGCGCTCGGCGGGCGCGAAAACGACGTGATCGCGCTCGGCAGGTTCCGCCAGGGGGCCGAGATCCCGCTCTCCGAGGGCATCCTCTTCGCCACCTACGCGACGCTGCGCTCGCCGGCCCGCCAGGGGAAGCCCTCACGCCTCGACCAGATTGTCGCCTGGCTCGCCGGCTCCCTCGACGAGGACGACCGCCACCGCTTCGACGGGGCGGTGATCTTCGACGAAGCGCACGCCATGGCCAATGCCGCCGGTTCCAAGGGCAGCCGCGGCGAGGTCAAGCCGTCCCAGCAGGGCCGCGCCGGGCTCAGGCTCCAGAACGCGCTGCCGGACGCGCGCATCGCCTATGTGTCCGCGACCGGCGCCACCACCGTCCCCGGTCTCGCCTATGCCGGCAGGCTCGGGCTCTGGGCCGCCGGCGAGACGCCGTTCGAGACCCGCGTCGAGTTCGTCACTGCCATGGAAGCCGGCGGCGTTGCCGCGATGGAGGTGGTCGCCAGGGATTTGAAAGCCCTCGGCCTCTACCAGGCCCGGGCGCTCTCCTATGACGGGGTCGAGGTCGAGACCCTCGAACATCCCCTGACGCCGCCATGACATGTCTCCCTGCCAATACACGCCTTCACCCTACCAAATCTGGTAGGCAGTCAGGAACCCCACACAAAATGATCCGTTTCATGGAATCGATGTACTAGTCCTCTTCGCCACCGTCAAGATTGCGACATCCCGCAGTGATCGCGGTGTTGGTGGCAACATGGCAAACAGATTGTGCGACCTTCCTTTCAGACGTGAGCCAGCCCGATACGTAAGCCGCCTCTCGCTTCTTTTTCGCACCGACTCTGGTACGCAGAAAATATTTGGGTTAATTCTAATAATGCTACTTGCCCTGCATCTTGCTCTACACTATATATCTCGTCTTGCACTACTAACAGGAGATAACCGATGCAGTTCACACTCGATACCGAACAGGACTTCCCCCTGCTGAGCGCTAGCGTCCGCAGAGAAATTGTCGCCCTCATGACGCGCGCCATCTCCACGAACCCAGAGACCGAGCCCTTCATGGGCATCGACATGGCCCAAGTTGCCGATCTCACCTTTCGACAAGTGCAGAAGTGGATGGAAGCGGCATCGCCCCCAACAAAGAAGGGTCTGCAAGTGGTCGCCGAACTCGGCCCCGTCATCAGAGCCAGGGACCTGGCCGACGCCGGGATCGCCAACATCGGCCATTTCCAGTCTCGTACCACCATCCGCACCCGCACCGTCACGGGCGACAAGGACCTGTACCTCTTCGGCTGGGACGACTGGGAGGTCGTAGAGGAAGGCGAGGGACGATATGCCGTCACCCCGATTACCCATGAGTCCCTTCGCCGGTACTTCAAACTCGATCATGAGGGGGATCCCTCATGATGAACGAGACTCGCACTCGCTTGGACGGTCTCTTCGATCGCGATTGACAGCCCGTGAACCCAGTCCGTTTCACCAACGCCCCCAAGGCAACGGCCCTGGGGGCGTTTGCGTCCTTCCGCATCCTTGTGCAGCCACCCTGCTGCGCAGCCGGCCTGCCGCCATCAGCAATCAGCCGCGGTGCGCAAGCCACCACCAGGCCGCCCACACCGGCAGGCTGAGCACCGCCGCATAGAGCGCGATCGCAATCGGTCCCAGCAGCCCCGCCACTACCGACGCCGCCACGGTGACTGCGCCGAGCCCGATCCAGGCCCACCGGGCCGCGCGCCTGTAGCCGAGCCGCCAGACGCGCCTGCAACCGAGTGCCAGCGGCAGGCCGCAGGGCGCGACCAGCACCAGGGATCCCGCCAGCATAGGCAGCATCGCCGGCGACAGTCCCGGATCGGCCTGCGGCAGGAACCGCACCAGCGCCTGCGCCACCACCCCGGCCGGCAGCCACAGCAGCGCCAGCGCCCAGAACCCGCGCCCCTTGAAGAGTCCGTGAACCTCCATCCGACACCCATGCCCGCCGCCGCATCCCGAATCAAGTCGGGAACCGCCGGGCCGCGCATTCCGGAGGCAGAGGAGGGCCGGACAGGGGCGAAGCCGCGCGCCGGGAGGGTGACGCGGCAATATTCGCATCGGGGGATCGGACATGATCACACTCACCTATGCCGGAATCGGGGCGCGCGCGACGCCGGCCGCTACCCTTGCCGACATGACGGTGATGTCGGGATGGCTGGCCCGCACCGGCTGGCATCTGGCAAGCGGCGGGGCGGGCGGAGCCGACAGTGCGTTCGCAGCGGGCGCGCCGGCCGGCCAGCGCACGATCTGGCTGCCGTGGCGGGGCTATAACGGGCACCGGGGGCCGGACTGCAGGGTGCCCTCCAGGTCCGAACTCTCCGCCTGCATGGAGATCGCCGCCGATCTGCACCCGGCATGGGACCGCTGTTCCCGCGCCGTCCGCAAATTGCATGGGCGCAACGTCGCGATACTGCTCGGCGAGACCTGGGATCGGCCAGTGGATGCCGTGGCCTGCTGGACGGCCGGGGGACTGGTCTCCGGAGGAACCGGGATGGCCATCCGTATCGCCGAGGCCCACGGCATCCCGGTGCTCAATCTCGGATCGATGTCGCCGCGTGAAGTCTGCGAGCGGTTGGACGCGATCCGCCGGGCCGCCTCCGGGTCGTAGAGGTGGAGAGCAGCGCGTGCCGGGCAAGCCCGGCAGGATCGGAGAGAGAGGGTCTCCCGAACCGATGCCGGTCAGGGCAATCGGCAAAGGAGAACGCCCATGTTCCTGTCCCCATTCGATCCCGGTTACGACTTCGAGCCCCCGACCGGCAGCGCGCTGCTCGCGGAGATCGGGGTCGACCGGCACACCGTCCGCGAAGTCAGCGAGGACGACCGCGCGATCCGCTGTCCCGACCGGGACTCGGTGCTGCCCAACCGCACCATCGCGGTCCTCGACCACCGCACGCCCTTCGAGCAGGCACTGCACGAGGCGGCGCTCCTGGATCTTCTCGGCTCCACCCCGGCGCGCCGGCACGGCTGAGAGGAGTTCGAGGAGGGCTTTTAGAGAGTGAACGAAGGGGTTCGGGAGAGTGATCCCGGTCCCCGACGTTCGTCACCCATCGTCATCATCCAGTCCATGAAGGAGATACCCCATGGCATTCGGACTCAACAGGGTCGAGCTGCTCGGCCGCCTCGGCGCCGACGTCACCGTCAACCAGCTCATGAGCGGCGGCCGCGTCGCGAATCTGAGCATCGCGACCGACGAGTCGTACATCAACAAGCAGACCAGCGAGAAGGTCGACAAGACCGAGTGGCACCGCGTCGTCACCTTCCAGGACGGGCTGATCGACATGTTCGTCAAACACGCCGTGAAGGGCCGGCTGGTCTACGTCGACGGCAAGCTGCAGACGCGGCGCTGGTCGAAGCCCGGCGAGGACGGCGACCGGTTCTCGACCGAGATCCTGCTCGTCCCCGGCGGCCGGGTGCAATTCCTGGACGTGCGACATGAAGCTGCGTGAGTGATTGTTTTGCTTGAGGTCTTACAACCTCATGACAGAACCCGCCGTTCCTTCGGCGGTAGCCTAGTACCGGGAATCACAAATCGCGATGACGTGGTTTGAGCCTCTTCTGATGGATGTTGGTGCTGACCCAACGGAAAGGCTTGGCGGTCTTGTTGTGGGCGTGGATGAAGGCATCGATGGCGTCCCTGAGTTGTCGGGGCGAAGTGAAGCTGGCGCCGTGCAGGGCGGCGCGGCTGAGGATCGAGAACCAGATCTCGATCTGGTTGAGCCAGCTGGCGTAGTTGGGCGTGAAGTGGAAGTGGACATGGGGATGCGCCTTGAGCCAGCGGTCGCGCTTGGGCTTGTGGGTGTTCAGGTTGTCGAGAACGACATGGATCTCGCGGTCGGGATAGGCGGCCACCACGCGGTTCATGAAGTCGAGGAACTCACGGCGGCGCCGCCGTTCGTAGTGTCCGGCCTGAACCTCGCCGCTGGCGACGTTGAGAGCGGCAAACAGCGTCGTCGTGCCGTGTCGCTTATAGGTGTTGGCCATGGCCGATCAGGGCGCGCCCTGGGCGCGCTCCAGCGCCTGGATGTGCGGCTTCTCGTCGACCGCCAGCACGATGGCGTCCTCCGGCGGGTGCAAGTAGAGGCCGACGATCTCGGCCGCCTTGGGGACGAACTCGGGATCGTTGCTCTGGCACCAGGATTTACGGCCGGCCAGGTCGATCTTTTGCCGGCGCAGGAAGCGCCAGATGTACTGGTCCGACACATCGCCCAGCGCCCGGGCCAGCAGTGGCGCCGTCCAGCGAGCGAAGCCGGCGGGCGGCGGCTCGTCCAACTGCGCCAGGATGCGCCGGCCCGTCTCGGCCGTGTAGATCGGCGTCGCCCCCGGCCGCGCTCGATCCGACAGCCCGGCCAGCCGTTCCGCCGCGAAGCGCGTGCGCCAGCGGCTGACCCGCCCCGGCCAGGTGCCAAGCGCCGCCGCAATGGAGCGCGTCGAGCGGCCGTCCGCCGCCAACAACACCATGCGGGCGCGCTCGCTCACGCCCTGTTCCGTCTTCGGAGATCGGACCATGCTCTCAAGCACCGCCCGCTCCTCCTCCGTCAATATGATCGGAGTCGCGTCCTGGATGTTCATCCATCCTTTGAATCACGACTCCGCCGCCAGCGATAGCCGGTACTAGGGGTGCGGGCATTGCTGGCAACGGCGATGTTCGAAGCCATTCCGACAATGTACCCCGATCCCGCAAGGGTGAAGCAGACCCCGCGAGGGCAAGCGAAGCTGCGAGCATCACGCAGCAGGGGGCTAGGCTTCGGAAGCATGGTGAACGTAAGTGAACCGATGATAAACCTCGTAAATTGTAACATGCCAAAGATGCTGACAGGCATGAACCAAAAGGTACGTGGGGGCGGTCTCTGGACGGGTCGAGTACCAGAGCAAGGACAACAGCCCCCACCGGGGGATAGTCGGCACCTAACCTTCCAACTGTCACTCATGCGGAACATGGTAAGCCCGTATTCTCGCCCATCAGGGCAAAGCGAACCGCAAGGAACGCCGATGGGAATGCGGGTATGGGATGCCGGAAAAAGCGAATGCCGTGCTGTAATCGTGCGGATAGGGGTTGAGGAAATATCCGACATCATCCCGCCCGAAAGGGAGCAGACTTCCGGTTGGTTTCTCCTCGCAAGAGAGTTTGCAGAACCATCGCAAAGGAGGACAGGCAAATGACAGTCATGAGCATGACTGGTGCGGCCTCCGGCGGCGAGATCGACTGGCACAGCATCGACTGGGCGCAGGCGCATCGCACCGTTCGAAGGCTGCAAAGGCGTATTGCGAAGGCGACCAGGGAAGGACGCTGGGGCAAGGTGAAAGCCTTGCAATGGCTTCTGACCCACTCGCTGCACGGCAAGATGCTCGCCGTAAAGCGGGTCACTGAGAACCAAGGCAAGCGTACCCCCGGAGTGGACGGAGAAACGTGGTCCACGCCGGGATCGAAAGCCAAAGCTGTTATGTCGCTCAGGAGGCGCGGATATCAACCGAGCCCTCTGAGACGGGTGTACATCCCAAAAAAGAACGGCAAGAAGCGCCCGCTAGGCATCCCGACCATGCAGGATCGCGCCATGCAGGCTCTACACCTGCTAGCCCTGCTCCCGGTCGCGGAAACCCAAGCGGACCCGAACTCCTACGGCTTTCGGCCGAAACGAGCGAGCCGTGATGCAATCGGACAGTGCTTCAAAGTACTGGCCAATCGCACCAACAGGGCTCAATGGGTTCTTGACGCTGACATTGCCGCCTGTTTCGACAATATCAGCCACGACTGGCTTCTCGCCAACATCCCCATGGACAAGGCGGTTCTCCAGAGGTGGTTGAAATCCGGCTTCGTCTGGAAAAACCAGATGTTCCCAACGGAGGCGGGCACTCCGCAAGGCGGAATCATCTCGCCGACGCTGGCGAACATGACTTTGGACGGTCTGGAGCCGACGCTGCTACGGCACTTCGGAATCAGACGTCCGCAGAAGAAACGCAACGAACATAAAGTCAATCTGGTTCGGTATGCCGACGTTTTGACCGGCGCAACGCAAGAAACGCTGGAAGAGGCACGATCGGTCATCGAGGACTTTCTACGGGAACGGGGCCTTGCCCTGTCACCCGAAAAGACCAAGGTGGCGCACGTTGATACGGGCTTCGACTTTCTCGGCTGGAACGCTCGAAAATACGATGGGGTTCTTATCATCAAACCATCGAAGAAGAACGGCCATGCGTTCCTACGCAAAGTCCGGGAGATCATCAAGAAGTCCCCCACGGCGAAGCAGGAAAACTTGATAGCTACGCTCAACCCCATCATCAGGGGCTGGGCCAACTACCACCAGAACCAGGTGGCCAAAGACACCTTCCACAAGGTGGACCACCTTATCTGGGAGCAGCTTTGGAAATGGGCGTGTCGGAGACACCGCCGCGCGGCCGCTCTCTTCGGCTCCAAGCTCGGGCGCATCCTGCAGGAGCAGGGCCGCGGGCAGCTCGGCAGGGGCTGGAACGATTGCCGCTGTAGTGGACGTGGTATCGCGGTCGCCTTGCGAGCCAGGCTCTGACCTTCGGGTGCTTGTGGGTGGCGTAGTTGTCGGCGATGAGGTGAACGTCGAAGGGTTCGGGGACGTTGGCGTCGATGTGGCGCAGGAAGGCGAGAAACTCCTGGTGGCGATGGCGCCTCTTGCACTGGGCGATGACCTGTCCGGTGGCGATGTCGAGGGCGGCGAACAGGGTGGTGGTGCCGTGACGGACGTAATCGTGGGTGACCCCTTCGACGTAGCCCAGCCCCATCGGCAGCATCGGTTGGGTGCGGTTGAGCGCTTGGACCTGGGTTTTCTCGTCGACACACAGCACGACGGCGTGGTCGGGCGGGTTGAGATAGAGGCCGACGATGTCGCGCACCTTCTCGACGAAGAAGGGGTCGTTGGAGAGCTTGAAGTAGCGCTGGCGGTGGGGTTGGATGGCGAACAGACTGAACCAGCGTTGCACGGTGCTCTTGGAGACGCCGCTTTGCTCGGCCATGGCGCGCACGCTCCAATGGGTGGCGCCATCGGGCGGTCTGGTCTGGAGCGCGGTGTTGATGACCTCGGCGACCCGTTCATCGTCATGGGTTCTGGGTCGGCCCGCGCGCAGTTCATCGTGCAACCCCTCGATCCCTTGCATGCGATAACGCTTCCGCCACTTGCCAACGGTGGCATCGCTCAGGCGCAGGCGCCGGGCGATCGAGGCGTTCGCCTCGCCCTGGGCGCAGGCAAGAACGATTTGCGCACGCCGCACCACTCCATGAGGCAAGGAGCGAGAGTTGGCGAGGCTGAGGAGCTGATCTTTCTCGTCGTCCGTGAGAACGACGGGTTCGATAGGGCGACCACGGGGCATGGGCAGACTCCTGATAGGAAACTGCCCATAATATATCATCTACCTCTGGGACATCACACTAGGTCACCAGCCTCCGCGAGGGCTATGAGCGGTTCGAGGTCTCCTGTGTGGCGCGCCAGCGCAATGGCCGCCGCGGCATCGCCTGCCTCGGCCAGTGAAGAAAGTGGTTCCGGGTTGTCGTGCCGTTCCGCCAGCCTCCCGTCGATCGCATCGTGACCCACCGCATTCGGTGGTTCTCTCACTTCGCTGACTTCTGGAGCCATCCCGGCATCGACTTCGAAAAACCGTCAGCGACGGAGACGCAGCCCGCCCGGCCCACCCATTGTCATGCCCGCGTCCATCCTGAAGGGCATACCGCTGTTGCCCTCGAAGCCGCGTGTCCCCCCTGACTGCGTGAGCTCTCGCGATGGCTGGGCGGTTCGCGCTCTGGCGCTCGGTTGGACGGCGCAGCGGACTTTGGATCTGACCACGGATCGTGCGAGCGAGGCGGCTGTCCTCGAAACGGTCTCTTTGAGGTTTGGCACCAGCCTCGGCGGCAGCGCACCGGGACGTTGCGCCTCACACGATACGACCACCTCAGACCTGCGTTGCCCGACTTCAGATCGCTCAGCGGGGCGGCATCCTGGAGCGCTCCAAGAACGGCCCTTAAGGGCACCGTCGGCACCAATCAGAGTGCAAGCTCTGCGAAAACCGGGAAGTGGTCGGAGCCTTGCGCATCGGTGTCCACCCACGCCCGTACCAGATGCCCCACGAGGCCGCCTGACACCCAGACGTAGTCGATGCGCTTGGTCTCGTAAGCTGGGCCATCACCGCTGAATGTGTACGCCGCGGGATCGTGCGGATCGCGGCCGAGCGCACGCCACGCGTCTTGGAGCCCGGTGGGCCCGCCGCCCAGCAAAGCATACTCCTCGCTGTCTGGGGTGAAATTAAGATCACCCAACAGCACCGTGTCGTCCGGGTTCGGAGGTTCGGGGTCCCCGTCGGTCCAGAAGTCGCCCTTGTGATGATAGCCGCGCCAGGAGGCCCCTTCGCGCGATAGGGTGGGGAGAAGCTCGTTCATGGCGGCAACCTGAGGCAGCCGTGTCTGCGCCCCAACGTGGCACAGATGCGTGACGTAGACCCGCAACGGACGCCCGGGGACGGCGATCACCGCCTTGATCAGAACGCGATCTTGCGTCGACTCGTCGGGCAGCCCCCCTGGGCAGGCGCAGTGTCCGAGCCGACAGGATCGGCCAGCGCGACAGGACCATATTGCCGTGCTGTCGGCAGCGGCCGCGCTCGGCCGCACTGGCGCGCGCGGGATCGGGATGATAGGCGGCGACGTCGTACCCGCCCGCGAAGAGCCAATGGTAGCCCGGGAAGTGCTCGGCGAGCGCCTCGGCCTGATCCTGCATACCGGTGCGGCGCCAATGGCGGTCCACCTCCTGCAGCCCGATGATGTCGCTGCCCTCAAGCGTTTTGGCAATCCGGGGTAGGTCGAACCGCCCGTCGAGGCCAAGGGTGTATTGGATGTTGTAGCTTGCTAAGCGCATGGGAACCCTCAAGCGGCTCGGGCCGCGGCGGCGGCGTCAGGCTGCGGCCGAAGCCGCGCACCGGTGGTTGCATCGAAGAGCTGAACGTCGCCCGCGGCCGCCTCCAGGCGAACATTTGTGCCAGGGGCGAAGGTGGCGCTGTTGGGGGTGGTCGCCACGACGCTCGTCCCCGCGATGTCGAGGTGCACCAGCCGCGCCGAGCCTAACTCCTCTGTCAATGTAACGGTCGCGCCGACGCCCTCGGTGCCTTCGGCCGGGGACAGGCGCAGCGCCTCAGCCCGCACGCCCACATCCACGACCGTGCCGGACGCCGCGTGGAAGGCGTCCTGCCGGAAGGCCAGCGCGCCGTCGCCGATCCGCACACGGCCCGGCGCCTCCACCGTTCCCGCCACAATGCTGATGGGAGGCGAGCCGATGAACTGCGCCACGAAACGGCTCGTGGGCACCGCGTAGACATCCCGAGGGGTGCCTACCTGCTCGATGAGGCCGTCATTCATCACCACCAGGCGGTCGGCCAGGGTCATCGCCTCCACCTGGTCGTGGGTGACGAAGATGCTGGTGGCCCCTAGCCGCTCGTGCAGCCGGCGGATTTCCAGGCGCATCGCGACCCGCAGTTTTGCGTCGAGGTTGGAAAGCGGCTCATCGAACAAAAACACTTTGGGCTCGCGCACAATGGCGCGGCCCATAGCCACGCGCTGGCGCTGCCCGCCGGACAACTCGCCCGGCCTGCGTTCAAGATAGTCTTCCAGCCCCAGGGTCGCGGCAGTGCGCCGGACCCTCTCGCGCCGCTCGGCCCGCTTCACGCCGGCGATCTTGAGCGCATAGCCGATGTTTTGCTCCACGCTCATGTGCGGATAGAGCGCGTAGCTCTGGAAGACCATGGCGCAGCCTCTGGCGCGCGGCTCCAGATCGTTCACGCGCTGGCCGTCGATGCGGATCTCGCCGGCGGTAATGCGCTCCAGCCCTGCCACCATACGAAGAAGCGTGGACTTGCCGCACCCCGACGGGCCGAGGATGACGAGGAACTCGCCGTCGCGCACGGCAAGATCAACCCCGTGAACCACTTCCTGGCGGCCGTAGGACTTGCGAACGCTCTCGATGGCGATGTCGACCATGTTTCGCTCCTACTTCTCCTGCGCGACCAGCCCCTTCACGAAGTGGCGCTGGAGCACGGCGACGACGAGGATGGGGGGCGCCATCACGATGAGGGCGGCCGCCATGGCGATGTTCCAGCCGGTGCCCACGGCGCCCGAGAGGCTCTCGGGACCGGGCATCAGTTGGGCCAGCCCGATGATGGCGGTGCGGTATTCGTCACTCGTCGTGATGAGCAGCGGCCACAGGAATTGGTTCCACCCCACGATGAACATGATGACGCCGAGCGCCGCGATGTTGGTGCGGGACAGGGGGAGCAGGATGTCGAAGAAGAAGCGCATGGGGCCGGCGCCATCCATCTTGGCCGCCTCTACAAGCTCGTCCGGAATGGTCAAGAAGAACTGGCGGAACAAGAAGGTCGCCGTTGCCGATGCAATGATCGGCAGGATGAGACCCCAGTAGGAATTCAGAAGCGACACCTTCACGTCGAGTACGATGATGCTGCCGAGGCCGACAAGGTCCGCCAGCCACACCACAGGCGCAAGCGCGTTGGCCGCCACCGCGTAGGTGGACACGATGCGCACCTCGATCGGCAGCATGAGGCTGACGAAGATGAGCCAGAAGGCGAGCATGCGGAACGGAAAGCGGAAAAAGACGATCGCGAAGGCGGACAAGAGTGAGATGGCGATCTTGCCGACCGCGATTCCGCTCGCCTGCACCATGGTGTTGAAGAGCTGCCGCCCAAGGTCACCGCCCTGCCAGGCGAGCGCCACGTTGTCGGCAAATTCACCGCCCGGGATCAGCGGCATTGGGAGGTGGTTCACGGTCTTCACGTCGTGGGTGGACGCCACAAGCGCGACGTAGACGGGGAACACCATCAGCGCGATGGACGCAATCACCAGCACATGGGTGATGGTGTCGAGGACGCGGGTGCGCTCTACCATGCCGGCGGTCATGTGTAGTGAACCCTGCGTTCGATGTAGCGGAACTGCAGCACCGTCAGCGCGATGACGACGCCCATGAGGATGATCGACTGGGCCGCCGACGCGCCGAAGTCGAGCCCGACGAAGCCGTCAAGGTAGACCTTGTAGACCAGGATCGTCGTCCAGTCCCCTGGGCCCCCGGCGGTGGTGACGGCGATCACGCCGAACGTTTCAAAGAACGCGTAGACGACGTTCACAATTACAAGAAAGAATGTGATGGGCGTCAGGAGCGGTAGGATGACGTCGCGAATTCGCCGCAGCGGCCCTGACCCGTCCATGGCCGCGGCCTCGATGAGGCTCTTGGGAATTGCCTGGAGGCCGGCAAGGAAGAACACGAAGTTGTAGGAGATTTGCTTCCATGCTGAGGCGATGACCGCGAGGGTCATGGCATCGACCCGATTGAGCTCCGGATCCCAGTCGATGCCGAACACTTGCCGCAGCGCGAAGGCGGCGATGCCAGCCTGCGGGTCGAGCGCGAACATCCACACAACGCCCGCCACTGCCGGGGCCACCGCGAAGGGCCAGATGAACATCATCCGGTACACCCCCGCCGGCCGGATCACACGGTCGACCGCGAGCGCGAACAAGAGCCCGAGTGCCAGCGCCACCACCGTTGTCGCGACAGTGAAGATGAGCGTGACAAGGACGGCTTTGCGGTACTCGGGGCTTGCGAACTCGCGGGTGAAATTCTCAAACCAGACGAACTGCGTGTTGCCGCCGAACGCGTCGGTGATGGTGAACGCCTGATAGACGGCCTGGCCCGCCGGCCAGAAGAAAAACCACAGCAGTATGAGAAGCTGCGGCGCGAGCAGCAAGTAGGGAAGAAGCTTGTGGTCGTAGATGACGCGGCGCATGGTGGCGGGCGGCGGGCGCCCGGATGATCCGGGCGCCCGTTCCCTTTAGCGGAAGTTCTGCTGCTTAGCGGGTGTTCTGCTTCTCGAAGCGGCGCAGGAGCTCGTTACCCCGGCGCACGCCTTCCGACAGTGCCGTGTCGATGTCCTGCTCGCCGGCGTAGACCTTCTGAAGCTCGGCCTCCAGCTGGATGCGCACGTTCTGAAAGTTGCCGACACGCGGCACGCGGTTGTTGGGGCCCGGCTCGCCGCGCAGAAGCTGCAGCACCGGGATCTCGTAGGACGGGTTTTCCTCGTAGTAGCCGGCGGACTTCAGGTCCTCGTAGGCCGCCTTCGTGATGGGCA
This sequence comes from Alphaproteobacteria bacterium, assembly GCA_965261585.1. GTDB lineage: Bacteria > Pseudomonadota > Alphaproteobacteria > UBA6615 > UBA6615 > CBDHDN01. The sequence goes on along the minus strand of CBDHDN010000009.1, from coordinate 26,782 downwards.
CGTAGCCGGTCTCCGTGTGCCAGCGCTTCTGCACCTCCTCGGAGGTCAAGAGGCGGAAGAATTCGGCGATGCCCGCGTGCTCTTCCTCCGAAAACCCTTCCATGACGTAGAACGCGCCGCCACCGATGGTGGAGTTGCGCGGCTCGTCGATGATGTCGCTGTCGTGCGGGAAGAAGCTGGCCCCCCAGTTGAACTCGGCGACGCTCTCCACGCTGGGGTGGGCCGCGGAGGAAGTGTTCAAGAAGAGGCAGTTGCCCGAGATCCAGTTGGTGTAGGCGCCCGTGCCGAAATCGGCGGGGTTCTCGGCGCCGAACTCGGCCAGCCCTTCGTCGAGCCAGCGGACCATGCGCTTCAGGTGCGTCACGACCTCGGTCGTGTTGTAGAGGAGCTCAACGCCGAGTCCATCGCGACCGTTGCCCAAGGTCGCGTAGGGCTGATCGTGGATGGAGGACCAGTTCTCCACGTTTTGCCACAAACCGCCGGAGTAGGCGAAGCCGCACACACGGTCGCCGTCGGCACCCTTGATGCCCTTCTCCTGCGCGGTACGGATCACCTCTTCCATGTCCTGCCAGGTCTCGGGCCCCTCTTCGAAGCCCGCCTCACGCAGGAGATCGGCGTTGTACCACATGATCGGCGTGGAAGAGTTGAACGGCATGCCAATAACTTTGCCGTCGGCCACGTAGGTATCAACGACCGGCGGCAGGTAAGCTGAAAGGTCCACCTCAACATCGTTGGCGTCCAGGATATCCTCCACCGGGACGACGGCGTCCGCCAGAAGCAGCGTGATCACGCTAAGTTGGCTGGTCTGGAAGATATGCGGCTGCTCGCCGGCGCGGTAGGCGGCGATCGTGTTGTTCAGGACGACGCGGTAACGGCCCTTGTAGGTCTCGTTCAGCTGGTACTTGTCCTGGCTCTCGTTGAAGCGATCGACGATTTCGCGGAGTGCCTCGCCGAGGCCTCCTTCCATCGCATGCCAAAGCTCAATCTCGGTGCGATCCTCGGCGAGAGCGGGTGTTTGGGCGAACGAAAGCGCCAAGGCGGCGCCGGTGGCGAGCGCGAGAAGTTTGGGGTGTCGGGCGGGCATGGGCAGCTCCTGTGATAAACTTCGTTGGGACGTAGATAAACTTCGTTGGGACGTAGATAAACTTCGTTGGGACGTAGATAAACTTCGTCGGAAAGTACCGGCTGCCGATGACAAAGCGATCTCATTTTCGTGAATTCTTGAAAAATATTTTTCATGTTCTTGTCATGCTGAGTCCCGAGTTGATCCTGAGTCCCGAGTTGATCTAAAAGCGCTTCGGCTGCGGTGCAGTCGGTCATCACCTCCATCGTTCCTAGAAAATAGGGTGCTCCGAATCTTTTGTCAACGGCGGAGCGATATGGGACCGCGGTGGCGGAGTAAAAAGGGACCGCTCGGTGTTGGGGGCTTGTCCCCGTAGTCCATGGGAGGGACCCGCGCGCGCCGCGGCGTGCCTCTCACCTGGCTGACGCGGCGGCGCGCGTGGGAGGGACCTGTGGACCCACGGGGGCAAGCCGAGCCCGAGTGTTGGGTCAGCCAGCGGCGGGTCTTTGACGGCTGCGGCTCTGGTTGAGCCGATAGCTCTCGCCGTTCATCTCGAGGATGTGGACGTGGTGGGTGAGCCGGTCGAGCAGCGCGCCGGTGAGCCGCTCGGAGCCGAACACCTCGGTCCATTCGTCGAATGGCAGGTTCGAGGTCACCAGGGTCGAGCCGCGCTCGTAGCGCTTGTCCCTTCCATTTATTCCATCGTGCCTCCCAACGACGGCTCGGCTCTCCGGCACGGACATCATTTTGAGCCAGTTGATTTTGTAATCGACCATGGGCGCGGTCATCACGATGCTTATTCCGCCGGATCGTGCCAGCGAACCTATGCAAGGGCATGCGGATGCCGGCAGCGTCCACGTTGCCACAGAGAGGAATTGATCGAATCCGAGCGGGGGTGGTCAGGCCGCGAGGCGTTCGTAACGATGATGCAGACCGCCGACCTTGGGCAAGGAAACGACCGTTCCAGACCCGGCCGGCTGAACGGGTCGTCCATCCGGTGTGTCCTTGCCGAGCGACAAGTGGGTCCTTGAACCGTGATAATAGTCGAGGTATGAGCCAAGAATGCGCCGCAAATGCCGCTCGTTGAGGATGATCGAATGGTCCAGGCATTCGCGCCTCACGCTGCCGATCAGGCGTTCCACATACGGATTTTGCCACGGGCTCCGTGGCGCCGTAACGACCTCTTCCACGCCCATCGCCGTCACGGTCGAGCGGAACGATTGCCCGTATGCGCCGTCCCGGTCGCGGATCAGGTACCGCGGCGCCGTGCCCCACGGGAATGCCTCTCGGATCTGCTGTGCGACCCACGCCATCGTCGGGTTCGCCGTTACACCGAAATGCACGATCTGGCGGCGCTCGTGGTGGAGCACGATGAACCCGAACAGGAGGTGGAACGTGGCCGTGGGGACCACGAAGAAATCGATCGACGCCAGGCAATCGGCGTGATTTGTAAGGAATGTCCGCCACGACTGCGATGGCGGCGATGGGTAACGGACCATGTATTTCGAGACGGCGGCCTGGGAGATGGAAAAGCCAAGCTTCAAAAGCTCGCCATGGATCCGAGGTGCGCCCCACCGTGTGTTCTCCCGCGACATCCGTCGGACCAGATGGCGGATCTCCCTCGACACCGGTGGTCGGCCCGGCTTTCTCCGCCGCGACTTCCATGTCCAGAAAAGCCTAAACCCCTTGCGGTGCCAACCGATGACGGTCTCGGGCCTGACGATTACCAGGGCGTGGCGCCAGCCAGGCCATAGGCAAGACAGGATGACCCAGAAAACCCTATCTGCCTTCCGAAGCGATGGCCGGGGCCTTTTCCGTTTCAGGACAGCTACCTGCTGTCGCAGGGCAAGGATTTCTGTGTGGAGCGCCGCGCGGTCCGCGAAGATTTCGATGATCTTATGCATGCCGGAAAGGGTATCCGGTGGTGATGCAAAATTCCAAGGTTTCTGCGATAGATGGAATAAATGGGAGGGACAGGGCGCTCGGAGCGCATGTTCGGCACCTTGCAGAAGCGCCTGCCCCAGGAACTCAGGCTCGCCGGCATCACCGACATGGTCGAGGCCAACCGCTTCCTCAAGGAGGTCTTCCTGCAACAACACAACGCCCGCTTCGCGACCCCGGCCGAGGACCAGGGCACCGCCTTCGTCCCCTTCACCGGCGCGCTCGACGACATCCTGTGCATCCACGAGGAACGCACCGTCTCAAACGACAACACGGTGCGCTACAAGCGCCTGGCACTTCAGATCCCCGCCGGCCGCCACCGCCGCCATTACGTCAAGGCCAGGGTCCGCGTCCACGAATACCCCGACGGCACAATGGCCGTCTTCCATGGACCGCGATGTCTGGCGCGATACCACGCCGATGGCCAACCGATCGACAGCCAAACCCGCGAGGCCGCGTGACCCGCTTCGACGCGACCGACCGGCGCCCTGTGGACAAGTGGACAGCCGCTCCGCGACCGACCACTTCCCCACAGGGCCAGAAACCGCAACAGAAGCGGTCAACTCATATGGTACATAAACCGGTCAACTCAGAATGTTCTCGACATACGAGGCCGAACGCGTGGCCGGTTGCTGCCACGGCAGCGTCGCCGAGCTTGACTCTGGAGCCCAATCCCAAATCGGGGTGGGAGGTGTGAAACAGCCCGTCGACGATATCGCCCACTAGCTCAGCCGATCCAGCAGCTTCAGGATGCAGCGGTCATGCCAAGCAAGGGGCCAGTCGCGGCCATGAAAGCCGACGTGCCCGCCGCCGGCAGCGAGGAGCGGCCGCAGGCTGGGAAGGTCGCGCCACGGGACACGGTCATAGACATCCGTCGGGACCCAGGGATCGTTGCGCGCATGGATCAGCAGCGTGGGTATGGCGATATCCGGCAGGAAGCGGGCAGCCGAACAACGGGCGTAGTAGTCGTCCGCGCCGGCGAACCCGTAACGCGGCGCTATGTAGCGGTCGTCGAGCTCATACAGCGTGCGCGCGCCCAGGGCCGCGGACCTTTCGGCCGCGCTCAGAACGGCGGCCGGCGCCAGGTTCTCACGCACGAGACGTCGCAGCAGCCAGCGGTGATAGATGGTGTTGCGCCAGGCGCCGATGCGCCGCGCGATCGCCGCCAGGTCGAGCGGCGCCGATACCGTGACCGCGGCGACGAACGGCGCCGCCGCACCCTGCTCGCCCAGATACTTGAGCAGCAGATTGCCGCCGAGCGAGTAACCAACCGCCAGGAAGCCCGACGCCGCCACGGCCGCCGGCAGCGCTGCCAGCGCGGCGCTCAGATCGTCGGTCCGCCCGGCGTGGTAGCCCTCCCGGCACAACCGACGCGACGCGCCGGCGCCGCGCAGGTTCAGGCGCACCACCGGCAGTCCGGCGGCGAGCAGCGCACGGGCCGTTGCCAGCATGTAGACACTCGACTCGCTGCCGCTCAGCCCGTGGATCAGAAGGGCGGCCGGTGCCCCGACGCGACGCTGGGTCGGCCAACTGAGCGTGGCGACCAAGCGGTCGCCGGTGACGTCGTCGGCCGGCAGCTCCAGGCGTTCATCACGTGCCGCTGCCGGCGTGTGGCGGCCACCGCGCAGGAAATTACGCATGGTCTGAAGATCCCCACCCCACCAGGGCGCCCGCACGACGAACGGTGGATAGGCGCCGTCGGGGGCCGCCATCAGTCGGCGAGAAAAGCGGCGACGGCTTCGATCTGGCCCGGGTCCATCAGGGCCGGGGCATGCCCGATGCCAGGCAGCGTCAACACCTGCGGGCGTGGCCCGCGGCGTTGCATTTCCACGACGATGTCAGGCGGCAGAACGTCGGAGTCGGCGCCGTGCAGCACCAGCGTGGGACAGCACACGGCATCCCAGACCGCCCACAGATCCACGTCGCCGACACCATCGCCGCGTAGCGGCGCGGCAATCGCAGGGTCGTAGCTGGGCGATACGGTCCCGTCCTCGTTGACAATGTGGCCATGCGCCGCGAGGTGCCGCCACTGGGCGTCCGTCAGCGGCCCGAAGGGTGCATGGATCCGGCGCAGGTGCGCCTCGTACGCGTCGAGGTCGGGGAACCGATACACCTCGCCGGCATAGGCGCCAATCCGACGCAGCGCCACGCCGGGGATGAACGGGCCGACGTCGTTGATCACCAGGCGCCGGATCGGGCTGTGCGGCAGCGCCGCGAGCATCATGCCCAGGAGGCCGCCCATCGACGTGCCGACCCAATCGACGTCCGGCACGTCGAGGCGGGCGATCAGGGCCGTGGCGTCGCTCATGTACAGCGGGTAGCCGTAGAGTGCGGCATTCGTCAGGCGGTCGCTGAGACCACGGCCGACGACGTCCATGCAGCATACTCGCCGCGGGCCGGCCAGGGCCTCGGCCAGGAAATCTAAGTCACGCGCATTGCGGGTGAGACCATGGGCACAGACGACCGTGCGATCGGCCTCGGGCGGTCCCCATTCCAGATAGTGCAGCCGGTGAAACCCGGCGGCACTGATGCCATTGAGCCATCGTGACTTCATCGTCGTTTCCGGATTTGGACCTGGCGCGCCGGCCACCTTAGTGCATCGATCGCTCCGGCACGACAAGGCCGGCGGCAATTGCGCTGCACCCGAGGCTCGGCTAGAAGGCGATGGGCGTTCGAAAAGGCGGTTTCATGGCCAAGCCACAGGCGGCAGCCACACCGCGACGGGTCGTGCTGGCGGCGCGCAAGCGGTCGCGCTGGCGGTGGCTTGGCTACGCCGGGGCGGCCCTCGGCACGATCGTCCTGGCGGCCGTCGGTACCGTCGTCGTGCTCGTGTGGGCATCGCTGCCGGACTACGAAGGCAAGATCGTCATATCAGCGCTGACCGGGCCCGTCGAAGTCATCCGGGACGAACACGCGGTGCCGCACATCTTTGCGGCCAGCCTGCCGGACGCCTACCGCGCGCTCGGCTACGTGCACGCCCAAGACCGGCTGTTCCAGATGGAGATCAATCGGCGCATCGGCGCCGGCCGCCTCGCCGAGCTCGTTGGCGAGACCGGGCTGTCGGCCGATCGCTTCATGCGCACGATGGGCTTGTATGCCCGGGCCGAGTCGGCGGTCGCCGCCATGGACGGAGAGGTGCGGGCGGCGCTCGAAGCCTACGCGGAAGGCGTCAACGCCTGGCTGAGCGACCACGACGGGCCGCTACCGCCCGACGTGCTGGCCCTGCGCGTCGAGCCGGAGCCCTGGCGGCCGGCGGACACGGTCGTCTGGGGCAGCCTGATGGCGCTGCGACTGTCGAACAATCTGGGCGACGAGCTGCTGCGGGCCCGTCTGGCCGGTCGGCTGGAACCGACGCAGATCGCCGACCTGTGGCCGGCCGGGCCGGCCGATCAGGCGGTAACGCTGGCCGGTTTGGCGGCGCTTTATCGGCAGCTGCCGCTCGATGCGCTCGCCGCCGCCTTGCCCGATATTTTCGCCCGCGCGAGCGCGTCCAACGAGTGGACAGTCAGCGGCCAGCACACGGAGAGCGGCCGCCCTTTGCTGGCGAACGACCCGCACCTCGGCTTTTCGGCGCCCGGGCTGTGGTACCTGGCGCGGATCGTCACGCCGGAGCTGACCATTACCGGTGTCACGATCCCCGGCGTGCCGCTTGCCATACTGGGGCACAACGAGCGCATCGCTTGGGGCTTCACGACGACCCACGCCGACGTCCAGGATCTGTTCATCGAGCGGTTGGATCCGGCCGATCCCAACCGCTATCTGACGCCCGACGGATCGGCGCCGTTCACCACACGGGTCGAGGAGATCCATGTCCGTGGCCGCGACAAGCCGGCCCGGCTGGTCGTCCGCACCACGCGCCACGGCCCGGTGATCTCGGACATCAGCGGCAGCGCCGCCGCCGCAGCGGCGCCGGGCCACGTCCTGGCCTTGTCCTTTACGGCGCTGCTGCCCGACGACCGGACTTCCGAAGCAACCTATTGGGTCAACCGGGCGCAGGACTGGCGCGAGTTCGTCGACGCGCTGCGGCGGTTTCATGCACCGATGCAGAACATGGTCTACGCCGACGTCGACGGCACGATCGGCTTCTATGCGCCCGCCCGCGTGCCGATCCGCCGCAACGGCGACGGCAGCGCCCCGGTGCCGGGCTGGACGGGCGAGTTCGACTGGGTCGGTTTCGTCCCCTTCGCCGATCTGCCCCAGGCGGTGAACCCGGCCCGCGGCCGCATCGTCAACAGCAACAATCGGATCGTCGGCGACGACTACCGCTATCTGATCGCAGCCGACTGGCCGGACGGCTTTCGCGCCCGGCGCATCGAGGACCTGCTGGATGCCCGGCCGAAGCATTCGTTGGCAAGCTTTACGGCAATCCAGGGCGACATCACGTCGACAGCGGCCCTGCAGCTGCTATCGACGCTCGTGCCGATGGCCCGTGCGGAGCGCCGGCGCGCCTTGGCCGCGAACGCGTCGCCGTTGATCCCGTCGGCCCTCGATCGCCTCGCGGCATGGGACGGCGCGATGGCGCGCTCGCGACCGGAGCCGCTGATCGCCATGACATGGCTCCGCGCCCTCGGGACGCGCCTGTACGCCGACGAGCTCGGCCCGCTCGCCGACGATTACGGCGGCCTGCGGCCGCGCGTCCTCGAGCGGATCCTGACGACACGCACCGCCTGGTGCGACGTGACGACGACGCCCGATCGGGAGAGCTGCGCGGCCCAAGCACTCGCGGCGCTCGACGATGCGTTGCGCCTGCTCAGCGAGCGCCTCGGCGATGAGATCGACGCGTGGCAATGGGGTGATCTGCACCAGGCCCTATTCCGCCACGAGCTGTTCGGGCGCGTCCCCGTCCTGCGGACGCTGACCGACATCATGCTGCCCACCGATGGCGGGCCGTTCACGATCAATCGCGGCTTCGCCAGCCTGCGGGACGGCGACGGTCTGTTCCGGCACGTGCATGGCCCCGGTTTTCGCGCCGTCTACGACCTCAGCGACCTCGACGCGTCGTTGTTCAGTATCGCCACCGGCCAGTCGGGCCATCCGCTGTCGCGGCACTATGACGATTTGAGCCAGCCCTGGCGCGACGGCACCTATCTGAAGCTCGCCGGAACCGCGGCCGAACTGCGGCCGCGGGCCCTCGGCGTCCTGTCGCTGGTCCCCCGATGACCGTGACCGCCGAGACCGTCTATGCGGCGGCCGATGCGCTGGCCGGCCAGCTCGCGGCAACGCCGATGATCCGCGCCCCGGCACTGTCGGAGCTGGCCGGCGCGGGTCTGTGGCTCAAGCTCGAGAACATGCAGCACACCGGCTCTTTCAAGCCGCGCGGCGCGCTGAACAAGCTGCGGCAGCTGAGTGCCGCGGAGGCGGCCGGCGGCATCATCGCCTGCTCGGCCGGCAACCATGCCCAAGGGGTCGCCTACTTCGCCGGGCGGCTCGGCATTGCCGCGACAATCGTGATGCCGGATGACACGCCGTTCACGAAGGTCGAGCGCACCCGCGCGCTCGGCGCGACGATCGTGCTGGAGGGCGAGACCCTGGCCGAATCCGAGCTGTCTGCCCGAGCATTGGGCGAGCGCGAGGGCCTGGCGTTTGTCCACCCCTACGACGACCCGCACATCATCGCCGGCCAGGGCACGATCGCGATCGAAATGCTGCGCGACGCACCGGACCTGGACGTCATTGTCGCGCCGATCGGCGGCGGCGGTCTGATATCGGGGATCGCGATCGCCGCCAAAGCGATAAGGCCCGAGGCGGAGATTATCGGCGTCGAAGCCGCGACCTACCCTTCCATGACGGCGGCCCTGGCCGGGCGTAAACCAACGTTCGGCGGCGCCACGGTCGCCGAGGGCATTGCCGTGAAGGTGCCGGGCAAGCTGACGCGCCCGATCATCGAGCAGCTTGTGGCCGACGTGATCGTCCTCGATGAGGATGCCCTGGAACGGGCCGTCGAGGCCCTCGCGCGCCAGGGTCACATCGTCGCCGAAGGGGCCGGCGCGGCCGCCCTCGGCGCCGTACTCCAAATGCCCGAGCGTTTCCGGAACCGCCGCGTCGGCCTGGTCATATCCGGCGGCAACATCGACCCGCGGCTGCTCGCGTCGGTGCTGTTGCGCGGCCTTGTCCGCGACGGCCAGTTGATCCGCCTGCGGGTACTGATCACCGATAGCCCCGGCACACTGGCCCGGGTCAGCCAGATTATCGGCGACAATGGCGGCAACATTGTCGACATCATCCACCACCGCCTGTTTTATGACATCCCGGTCAAACAGGCGGACCTCGACGTCGTCGTCGAGACACGCAGCCGCGACCATGGCGGCGAGATCATCGGGCGCCTGGAGCAAGGCGGCTTCCCGACGCGATTGCTCGGCGGCACGGCCTATTAGAATCCGGCCGGGGCCCGTCCCGGCTGGACCGTTGGACTAACCGCTTCTTAAGGCCTCTCACGCACCATCCGGTCTGGTTGATTCCCAGGAAATCCGCGCGCACCGGGTTGTCGACATGATCGTTCTTGTCGGTTGGATCGTCGTTCTGGTCTCCGTCCTCGGCGGCTACGCAGGGCTGGGCGGCAAGCTCGGTGTCCTGTTCCAACCCTTTGAGCTGGCGATTATTGGCGGCGCCGCCATCGGCGCCTTCGTGACGTCCAATCCGAAGGCGGTGTTGGCCAGAACGGGCAAGGCGCTGGGCCAGTCACTCAGGGGGCCGCAGTACAAGAAGGAAGACTATCTCGAGCTCTTGTCCTTGCTTTACGTCACCTTCAAGTTCGCGAAGTCGAAGGGCATGCTGGAACTCGAACAGCACGTCGAAAACCCCGACAGCAGCACGATGTTCCAGCAGTTTCCCGGCTTTATGAGCAACCACCACGCGGTAGTGTTCTTTTGCGACTACCTGCGTCTGATCACGCTGGGAACCGAGAATGCCTACGAGGTCGAGGCTCTGATGGACGCCGAGCTGGAGACCCATCACCGCGAAGACCATCAGATTCAGGCCGCTTTCCAGTCAATGGCGGACGCGCTGCCGGCGCTCGGCATCGTGGCCGCCGTGCTGGGCATCATCAAGACAATGGGCTCCATCAGCGAGCCGCCGGAGGTCCTGGGCAAGCTGATCGGCGGCGCCCTGGTCGGCACCTTCCTCGGCGTCCTCATGGCCTATGGATTCGTCGGCCCGCTGGCGACCGTGCTCGCCTCCACGCAGGATGCCGACAGCAAGTACTATGGCTGCATCAAGGCCGGCATCCTCGCCTATCTGCAAGGCTATGCTCCAGCGGTCGCGGTCGAGTTCGCCCGCAAGGCCCTGCTGTCCAGCGTCCGGCCGACGTTCATCGAAGTCGAGCAGGCCTACGAGGCGGTACCGCCGGCATAGGCCGGCGACCGGCCCCGCACGATGGACAACGTGCCACCAATCATCATCAAGAAGGTCAAGGGCGGCGGCGAGCAGGCCCATCACGGCGGCGCCTGGAAGGTCGCCTATGCCGACTTCGTCACCGCGATGATGGCCTTCTTCCTGCTGCTGTGGCTGCTCAGCGCGACGACCGACGAGCAGAAGCTCGGCATCTCAAACTACTTCAGTCCAGAGGCGGTGTCGGCCGGGCGCAGCGGCGCCGGCGGCGTGCTGGGCGGCAAGTCGCTGGCACCCGACGGCGCCTTCACATCGATCGGCGGCGTGGCCGGCGGCGGCATTGTCGTCGCCCTGCCGACATCGCCGGGCGTCGTCTCCGAAGTGGAGGTGGACGATGGCGCGGAGCCGACCGAGGCCGCGCGCACGATCAGCCAAAGGCAGCTCGACGACCTGCTGGCGGCCCGCGAGCAGCAGCAGTTCGAGGAGGCCGAGGCCATCCTGCGCGAGGCGATTCAGGGAGTACCGGAGCTTTCTGAGTTGAAGAACAGCCTGCTGGTGGATCAGACTCCCGCCGGGCTGCGCATTCAGCTGGTCGATCAGGAACAGGTCTCGATGTTCAATACCGGCAGCGCCGAGCCGCTGGAGAGCACGTGTCGTCTGGCCCGCCTTATGGCGCAAGTGGTGGCCAAGCTGCCCAACAAGATCTCGGTTAGCGGCCACACCGACGCGACCCCCTACGCAAGCGCCGACGGTTACTCGAACTGGGAGCTGAGTTCGGACCGTGCGAATGCCGCGCGGCGGCTGCTGCTGGAGTCGGGCCTGGCGGCACAGCGGATCGCCCTGGTGCAGGGCAAGTCGGACACCGAGCCGTTGCTGCCGGACAATCCGACGTCGCCGCGTAATCGGCGCATCAGCATCGTCCTGCTGCGCCAGGGCGACAGCGGCGGCATCGCGACGACCGGTGCCGGTCCGACCGTGGGCGGCCACGGCGCCGTCACGGAGCAGGAGGAGGAGGTTCCGCTTCCCTATCCGGAACGCGAGTGAGCCGGCCCCATGGCGGTTGCCGCCCGGCGGACCGGCCCGCTATCCTGCTAGACTGAGAGACAATTATCCGCGGGCGAAAGCGCAGCGATGATACTGACGGCCTCGCCTTCAGATCCCCCCCGGCCCCGGCGGCATGCGCGGTCGCGATGACGACCCAGGGCCCCAAGGCGCCGCACGTTTTCTACCGGACCGGGCCGATGCCGTGCCCCTATCTGCCGGGCAGGGTCGAGCGCAATCTGTTCACGGAGCTGCGCGGGCCGGGCTCGCAGGATCTGCACAACCGCCTGGCCGGTGCCGGGTTCCGGCGCAGCCACTACATCGTCTACCGGCCGGCCTGTCAGGACTGCAACGCCTGTGTGCCGGTCCGGGTCGTCGTCGCCAGTTTCTCGCTGCGCGGCTCGCTCCGCCGCGTTATGCGCTGCAACGAGGACGTCTCGGCGCACGTGACCCGGCCAAAGGCGACACCTGAGCAGTACGAGCTGTTCGCCCGCTATCAGCGAGCCCGCCACCCCGGCGGCGAGATGGCGGCGATGTCGTTCAACGACTATCGTGCCATGGTCGAGGATTCGGCCGTCGACACGTTCATGGTGGAGTTCCGCGACACCGCCGGCACGCTGATCGCCGGGTGTCTGGTCGACCGCCTGGCCAACGGCCTGTCGGCGATCTACAGCTTCTTCGCATCAGACGACGACCACCGCAGCCTCGGCACGATGATGGTGCTTTGGCTGATCGCGCGGGCAACGGCGGAGGAGCTGCCATACGTGCATCTCGGCTATTGGGTCGAACAGAGCTCCAAGATGACCTACAAGACGCGCTTTCGACCGTTGCAGGCGCTGGGACCGACGGGCTGGCAGTACGTGCCATCCGACCGACCGACCGCCCCTCAGGCAGCTGGGGAAGCGGAATGATTTGGCACCCAAACCATTGCGCCGCACCCGGCGCGGCGATAGGTTCATGGCCAGCGGATCCGCGTGAACCGGGGGGAGCAGGCGGCGGCCGACCCGGGACGGGGTCCAAGAACCAACCTACGGGGAGAATCCGATGAAGAGACGTTCCTTTTTGACCGGTGCGGCGGCGGCCGGCGTCGCGACAGCGGCGGCCTCGAGCCTGCCGAAACCGGCCATTTCCCAAGGCCTCACCGAGTGGCGCATGGTCACCTCGTGGCCCAAGGGCTTTCCGGGCCTCGGCACCGGTGCCGAGCGTGTCGCCAAGCGCATCACCGACATGAGCGAAGGCCGGCTGCGCGTCAAGGTGTTCGCCGGCGGCGAGCTGGTACCCCCGCTTCAGGTGTTCGACGGCGTTGCCGGCGGCACGGCCGAGATGGGCCACGACGCCTCGTACTATCACCTCGGCAAATCGCCGGCGACGGCCTTCTACACGGCAGTGCCGTTCGGCATGACCGCGACCGAGCTCAACGCGTGGATCCATTGGGGCGGTGGCCAGGAGTTGTGGGACGAGCTGCTTGCGCCGTTCGGCCTGAAGGGCTTCCTCGCCGGCAACACCGGCGTCCAGATGGGCGGTTGGTTCCGCAAGGAGATCAACTCCATTGACGATCTGAAGGACCTCAAGTTCCGCATGCCGGGGCTCGGCGGCCAGGTGCTGCAGCGGCTCGGCACGACGGTCGTGCTGCTGCCGGGCGGGGAGATCTTTCCTGCCCTGCAGTCCGGCGCCATCGACGGCACGGAATGGGTCGGCCCGTACAACGATCTGGCCTTCGGTTTCTACAAGGTCGCGAAGTTCTACTATTGGCCGGGCTTCCATGAGCCCGGGTCGGCGCTCCAGCTGACCGTCAACAAGGCCCGGTTCGATGCATTGTCGGCGGACCTGAAGCAGATCGTCGAGGCCGCGGCGCTGGCCGAGAACGACGTCATGCTGGCCGAGTTCAACGGCCGCTCGGCCCCCGCCTTGCAGACGCTGATCCGCACCCACGGCGTGCAGCTGCGCCAGATGCCACGAGACGTTCTGCTGGCGATCGGCGAGGAGTCCGGCAAGCTGATGGAAGAGACGATCGAAGGCGGCGACGCAATCACCAAGAAGATCGGCCGGTCATTCCTCAAGGCACGGGGCGAGGCCCTGGCCTGGACCCGGATCGGCGATCAGGCCTACACGAACGCGCGTCTGCTGCCGTTCAAATACCCGCGGGCCTAAGCTTTCGAAGCCGGACTTTCACGCGGCCCGCACCAACCCGGTGCGGGCCGCATTCTTTTGCGTCACTGCGAGCTAGCCTGGAAGATTCACGAAAGGCACCGCCGAACTCCCAATATGCGTTATGATTCAATTGCCTAGAGCGGGTCCGGCATAGACAGAATCAAAAAGGGGATTCCCAAGGGTCGCAAAAAGTGATTCAAGCTATGAGCTGGGTTAAAGGAGGCCAGCCATGGATGACACGACCTTATTCGGAAGATCTTCGTGAACGAGTTGTTCGAGTTGTTGAATCGGGGACCTCTCGCAATGCGGCGGCGAAGCAATTTGATGTGAGCATCAGCTTTGTTGTGAAGCTGATGCAGCGTTGGAAGCAGCGGGGCACGATCAAAGCCGACAAATACGGTGGCTGGAAGAAATCGAAACTGGCTCCCCATGGCGATCGCATTCGGGCTCTGGTGATGGAGAATTGCGACATCACCATTGACGAGCTTTGCGTCTTGCTGGCCGCCGAGGGGATCGAGGCGAAGCGCTCGACGCTTGGCGACTTTCTTCTGGCTCAGGGGCTGAGTCGCAAAAAAAGACAGCCCACGCCGCCGAGCAGGAGCGCCCTGACGTCGCGGCGGCGCGAGCCACTTGGCGCAACGAGCAACCTGGGCTGATTGCCGAACGGCTGGTCTTTCTCGACGAGACCTGGGCGCGGACGAACATGGCCCGGCGTTATGGCCGGGCACCGCGCGGCGAACGGGTGGTGGCGACCATTCCCCATGGCCACTGGAAGACAACCACGTTCATTGCCGCCCTGCGTCACGACCGGATCACCGCGCCCTGCGTTTTCGATGGCCCGATCAACGGCGCAAGCTTCCTTGCCTGGGTCCAGCAAGCCCTGGTCCCGACCCTGTCCGCGGGCGACATCGTCATCATGGACAACCTCTCCTCCCACAAGGTCGCCGGCGTACACGAGGCCATTGAGGCGGTCGGCGCAACCCCGCTCTACCTGCCGCCCTACAGCCCCGATCTCAATCCCATCGAACAGGTCTTCGCCAAGCTCAAAGCCATTCTCCGCAAGGTCGGCGCCAGAACCGTCGATGACCTCTGGCGGGCAATTGGAAACGCCCTCGATGAATTCTCTCCAACCGAATGCAGAAACTACCTCGTCAATGCAGGATATTCCGTCTAAACCGGATGTGCTCTAGCGGGTATCGCAGGCAAGCGCCTGACCTATCGGCGGACTAACGAAGGAGCGCGGGCCTAAGCGTCGCGTTCTTTCAGCTGACGAGATTTTGAAGCGGCTTCTTTCTCGTCGCCCTTAGTCGGTTTATGCGGCTTCGGCCGTGTGTTCAGCATCCGTCGAAGCACTGCATCCTCGCGTGCCCGAGCGATCTCCTGATTGTCTTTGGAAGGCTTTGCCATGATCCGCGAATACAATAATGCGCTCGAACTTCCGGAAGCGTACTACGCACCCATAGGCGAAGTCATCTTTCGCTGGGCACAGCTCGAACACCAAATGCAGGAGATCATCTGGCGATCCCTAGGCGTAGACAACAAGATCTGAGTCGGACCCGATTTCCTTGGACACAGAATTGGCTTAATCGAAGTGTCCAAGGAGGACCGGAACATGACCGATAATTTTGAGAAGAAAGTTGCTGTTGATGGGCCTGTGGTAAATGCGGGCGAGCTTGGCTCGTCCACGTTTTCCCCAGGCCAGGCTTTGCCGGCAGGCCCGCTGGGACTTGGCCAGCGATGGACGGTGGCGCGCAAGCGTGAGGTCGTTCTGAGGCTTTTGCGTGACGAGCCGGTGCAACTTCTGTCGCGCCAGTTGGGCGTAGAGATCTTCCGGCTCGAGCAGTGGCGTGAGAAAGCGATCGGCGGGATCGACGCCTCGCTCAAGCAACGCAAGGGCGATCCGGTGCAGGCGGAACTGGATAGCGCCATGAAGCGGATCGGAGAGTTGACCATGCAGGTGGAACTGCTGGAGGCCAAGACGGAGACCTTCGGCCCTTTGGGGCGGCGGAGGTCGCGGCGATGAGTGCCGCCACCTCGCCCGGCACGGGTCTGGCCTACGGCCTGCGGCGGGTCTGCGCCGCCTGGGGCATGGCCCGCTCCTCGTTCTACGCCATGACCTCCGGCCAGCACGCCGAGCAGCCGCCGGCAAAGCGTCGGGGACCGAAGCCCGCGATCTCGGACCAGGCGCTGCTGGTGGCGATCGAAGCCGACCTGGAGGCATCGCCCTGGGAGGGCGAGGGCTACCGCAAGGTCTGGGCTCGGCTTCGGGTCTGTCGCGACATCCGGGTTGCCCGCAAGCGGGTGCTCCGCCTGATGCGCGAGAACAATCTGCTCTCGCCCCATCGCTGCCGCCGCCGTGGCGGCAATTCCCATGACGGTGAGATCATCACTCATGCCCCGAACCTCATGTGGGGCACCGATGGCGTTCGGGTGTTCACGGTGGACGACGGCTGGGGCTGGATCTTCACCGCCGTCGAGCATTGGAACGCCGAGTGTGTCGGCTGGCATGTCTGCAAGCGCGGCGACCGCTTCGCCGCCCTGCAGCCGATCTCCATGGGGCTTGCCGGGCTGTATGGCTCGACCGCGGCCGGCGCGGCTCGGGGGCTGGCCTTGCGGATGGATCACGGCTCCCAGTATCTGTCGGACCACTTCACCAACCAGATCAAGTTCTGGGGCATCCAGCCGTCCTACGCCTTCGTCGCCGAGCCCCAGACCAACGGCGTCGCCGAGCGGTTCAATCGCACGCTGAAGGAACAGATCATCCATGGTCGCATCTACCGCAACATCGCGGAGCTGCGGGACGCCGTCCGCGACTTCGTCGAACTCTACAATGCCCAGTGGATCGTCGAAAAGAACGGCTACCTGAGCCCCGCTCAAGCTCGTCAGGCGTGGCACGCCGCGATCTCAATCAGGCCCGCCGCGTGAGACAAACTTGTGTCCAAGGAACCGGGTGCGCTACATAGACAACAAGATCGGCAGAACTTTGACCGTCGGTATGGGCAACAAGACTCTCTGCGGAGTGATCCGAACTCTCACGCGCCTATGGTTGACGAAGCCTATCGAAGTCCAGACGGCCCTAGCAATCGCGCGAGGCGCACAGGAGGTGGACGACTTCCGAAATCAGCTAGCACACGGCTCCTGGGAATACCCAAAGGGCGGCAAGACAACGGACATTTGGATGATCTACATGAAAGCAAGCGCAGAGCGGATTATGCCTCGCGCCATAAAGCACCACCCGCGCGAAATCCGAAAATACGCAACCAAGCTTCGCCGTCTCAACGAGAAGGCGCAGAAGCTGATTCACCGATTGGATAAGCGATAAGCGCTATTGCGCGGTAAATGCGGGCAGCGCACTCTCTCGCATCGCCTCCACACCAATCATACTCGGCCAGAATATCCGCACCCGCCCTTTCCATCTCAGGCGTGACTGTAGCGCACCCGGTTCCTTGGACACAAGTTTGTCTCACGCGGCGGGCCTGATTGAGATCGCGGCGTGCCACGCCTGACGAGCTTGAGCGGGGCTCAGGTAGCCGTTCTTTTCGACGATCCACTGGGCATTGTAGAGTTCGACGAAGTCACGGACGGCGTCCCGCAGCTCCGCGATGTTGCGGTAGATGCGACCATGGATGATCTGTTCCTTCAGCGTGCGATTGAACCGCTCGGCGACGCCGTTGGTCTGGGGCTCGGCGACGAAGGCGTAGGACGGCTGGATGCCCCAGAACTTGATCTGGTTGGTGAAGTGGTCCGACAGATACTGGGAGCCGTGATCCATCCGCAAGGCCAGCCCCCGAGCCGCGCCGGCCGCGGTCGAGCCATACAGCCCGGCAAGCCCCATGGAGATCGGCTGCAGGGCGGCGAAGCGGTCGCCGCGCTCGACGGCGGTGAGGATCCAGCCCCAGCCGTCGTCCACCGTGAACACCCGAACGCCATCGGTGCCCCACATGAGGTTCGGGGCATGAGTGATGATCTCACCGTAATGGGGATTGCCGCCACGGCGGCGGCAGCGATGGGGCGAGAGCAGATTGTTCTCGCGCATCAGGCGGAGCACCCGCTTGCGGGCAACCCGGATGTCGCGACAGACCCGAAGCCGAGCCCAGACCTTGCGGTAGCCCTCGCCCTCCCAGGGCGATGCCTCCAGGTCGGCTTCGATCGCCACCAGCAGCGCCTGGTCCGAGATCGCGGGCTTCGGTCCCCGACGCTTTGCCGGCGGCTGCTCGGCGTGCTGGCCGGAGGTCATGGCGTAGAACGAGGAGCAGGCCATGCCCCAGGCGGCGCAGACCCGCCGCAGGCCGTAGGCCAGACCCGTGCCGGGCGAGGTGGCGGCACTCATCGCCGCGACCTCCGCCGCCCCAAAGGGCCGAAGGTCTCCGTCTTGGCCTCCAGCAGTTCCACCTGCATGGTCAACTCTCCGATCCGCTTCATGGCGCTATCCAGTTCCGCCTGCACCGGATCGCCCTTGCGTTGCTTGAGCGAGGCGTCGATCCCGCCGATCGCTTTCTCACGCCACTGCTCGAGCCGGAAGATCTCTACGCCCAACTGGCGCGACAGAAGTTGCACCGGCTCGTCACGCAAAAGCCGCAGAACGACCTCACGCTTGCGCGCCACCGTCCATCGCTGGCCAAGTCCCAGCGGGCCTGCCGGCAAAGCCTGGCCTGGGGAAAACGTGGACGAGCCAAGCTCGCCCGCATTTACCACAGGCCCATCAACAGCAACTTTCTTCTCAAAATTATCGGTCATGTTCCGGTCCTCCTTGGACACTTCGATTAAGCCAATTCTGTGTCCAAGGAAATCGGGTCCGACTCAATCTCAGGCGTGACCTCAATCTCAGCGCCGGCCTGTCCCGCTGAATGTCGGTTTTCTGTTTGCATGTGTCAAGTATACTAATCCGGACAAAAAAAGAACTTGTGCGGTAGAACAAACCAAGTACAGTGGGCCTCGTTGCGACTCGTCAGGGGTTGTGGAATAACGAGGAGGATGGGGCCATGGCGACGAGCCCATTGCGTTTGGTTGACAAGGACAACATGAACGACAAGCAGCGTGCCCTCGATGCCGCACTCAGCCAGATCGAGCGCGCCTTCGGCAAGGGCTCGATCATGCGCCTCGGTGACGAGCAGGTCCAGAAGGTGGCCGTCGTCTCGACCGGCTCGCTCGGCCTCGACATCGCGCTTGGCCTCGGCGGCCTGCCGCGTGGCCGGGTCGTCGAGATCTACGGGCCCGAGGCCTCGGGCAAGACGACGCTGGCGCTCCATGTCATCGCCGAGGCGCAGAAGGCCGGCGGCACTTGCGCCTTCGTCGATGCCGAGCACGCGCTCGACCCGATCTATGCGCGTAGGCTCGGCGTCGATCTGGACAACCTCTTGATCTCCCAGCCCGACACCGGCGAGCAGGGGCTCGAGATCGCCGACACTCTCGTCCGGTCCGGCGCCGTCGACGTGCTGGTCATCGACTCCGTCGCTGCCCTGGTGCCGCGCGCCGAGCTCGAGGGCGAGATGGGCGACAGCCTGCCCGGCCTGCACGCCCGGCTGATGAGCCAAGCCCTGCGCAAGCTGACGGGATCGATCTCGCGCTCCCACACGATGGTCGTGTTCATCAACCAGATCCGCTACAAGATCGGCGTCATGTTCGGCAGTCCGGAGACGACGACCGGCGGCAATGCGCTCAAATTCTATGCCTCGGTGCGGCTCGACATCCGCCGCATCGGCGCCATCAAGGAGCGTGACGAGGTCGTCGGCAACCAGACCCGGGTCAAGGTCGTCAAGAACAAGCTGGCGCCGCCGTTCAAGATGGTCGAGTTCGACATCATGTATGGCGAGGGCATCTCCAAGGCGGGCGAGCTCCTCGACCTCGGCGTTCAGGGCGGCATCGTCGAGAAGTCCGGCTCGTGGTTCTCCTATGGGACCGAGCGCATCGGCCAGGGCCGCGAGAACGCGAAGACGTTCTTCAAGGAGCATCCCGACATCGCGAACGAGATTGAACACAAGATCCGCGCCGACGCAGGCCTCATCTCCGAGACCATGATGCGCGGCGCCGCCGAGAAAGACGCCGCCGCCGCCGCCGACTAGTGGTCTGATCCTGACGCTTGGGGACCCCTGGGCGTCGGGTGAACCAGCCCACAGCACCAACAGGCGGGGTGGTCGATTCAGCCGACGGATGGAACCATCCGTCGGCATCGAGCCACAGGGTTCCTCCCGCCGCTAGGGGAGAGGGGACGGTGCGCCGGCGTTCGGACGCCGTCGGCCTTCCCCGGTGGCCGGGCGGTTGGCCGTCGATCCCCCCAGGGTGTCATCCTCGTGCTTGACACGAGGGATCCATGGCGCAGGTCGGCCATGGCCACGCGGGTGCCGGTCGCCGCACTATCTGGTTGGCGGGCGCTGGCCCAGCCCATACATTCACGGCCATGACCAACTCGCCCATGACCGGTTTGTCCATGATCGGTTCGCGCTCGAACGACATCCGCGCGATGTTCGTCGACTACTTCGCCCGTCACGACCATACGCGGGTGCCGTCGGCGTCGCTGGTCCCGCGCAACGACCCGACGCTGCTGTTCACGAACGCCGGCATGGTGCAGTTCAAGAACGTCCTCACCGGCGCCGAGACGCGGCCCTACCGGCGCGCCGTGACGGCGCAGAAATGCGTGCGTGCCGGCGGCAAGCACAATGATCTGGAGAACGTCGGCTACACGGCGCGCCATAACACGTTTTTCGAGATGCTCGGCAATTTCTCGTTCGGCGACTACTTCAAGGAGCGCGCGATCGAGCTCGCCTGGATGCTGGTCACCGTTGAGTTCGGGCTCGCCAAGAGGCGCCTGTGGGTCACGACCCATCCCGACGACGAGGAGGCGATGACGCTGTGGCGCAAGATCTCGGGCCTGCCCGCCTCGCGCATCATCGGCCACCACGAGAACCTCTGGGCGATGGGACCGACGGGGCCGTGCGGCTTTTGTTCGGAGATCTTCTACGACCAGGGCGAGGCGCTCGCCGGTGGCCCGCCGGGCAGTGCGGACGAGGACGGCGACCGCTACCTCGAGTTCTGGAACCTGGTGTTCATGCAGTTCGATCAGGTCGACGCCGTGACCCGCGTCGATCTGCCGAAGCCGTCGATCGACACCGGCATGGGCCTCGAGCGCATCGCCGCGATCCTGCAGGGCGTGCACTCCAACTACGACACCGACGGCCTGCGGACGCTGATCGAGGCGTCGGCCGAGGCCTCCAACGTGCCGGCGGATGGCGATCAGGCGGTCAGCCATCGCATCATCGCCGACCACTTGCGCGCCTGCAGCTTCCTGCTGGCGGACGGTGTCATGCCGTCGAACGAGGGCCGCGGCTACGTGCTGCGCCGCATCATGCGCCGGGCCATGCGCCATGCCCACATGCTCGGCTGTCGCGAGCCGCTGCTGCACCGCCTGGTGCCGGCTTTGGTGCAGACCATGGGCCAGGCCTATGGTGAACTCGGCCGCGCCGAAGCGCTCATCAGCGAGACGTTCAAGCTCGAGGAGGAGCGCTTCAAGCAGACGCTCGAGCGCGGCCTGCGCCTGCTGACCGACGCGACCGGCCGGCTCGGCGGCGACCAGGCGCTGCCCGGTGACGTCGCGTTCAAGCTCTACGACACCTATGGCTTCCCGCTCGATTTGACCGAGGACATCTTGCGCGGCGAGGGCCGCGGCGTCGACGTCGCCGGCTTCGATGCAGCGATGGCCGAGCAGCGCGCGGCCGCCCGCAAGGCCTGGGTCGGGTCGGGCGAGGCGGCGACCGAGGAGATCTGGTTCGACCTGCACCAAGACGTCGGCGCCAGCGAGTTCCTCGGCTACGACACGACGTCCGCCGAGGCCGCGGTGCAGGCGCTGATCATCGATGGCCGGCGCGTCGAGGCGGCCGCGATCGGTCAGGTGGTCGCCGTCGTCGTCAACCAGACGCCATTCTACGGCGAGGCCGGCGGCCAACTCGGCGACACCGGCACGCTGTGGACGGCCGGCGGCGCACAGATTGCCGTGCGCGATACGCAAAGGAAGGTCGGTGATCTCCACGTGCATCTTGGCGCGGTCACGAAGGGCACGCTCGCGGTCGGCGACGTTGTCCAGCTGCGCATCGACGCCAGCCGCCGCGACCTGTTGCGCGCCAACCATTCGGCAACGCACCTGTTGCACCGCGCGCTGCGCCAGTGTCTGGGCGACCACGTGACCCAGAAGGGCTCGCTCGTCGCGCCCGACCGGCTGCGCTTCGATATCGCCCAGCCGCGCGCGATCAGCGCCGCCGAGCTGCGTGCCGTCGAGGCCCTGGTCAACGATCAGATCCGTGCCAACACGGGCGTCACGACGCGGCTGATGGCGCCCGACGCGGCGATCGACGCCGGCGCGCTGGCGCTGTTCGGCGAGAAATACGGCGATGAGGTGCGGGTCGTCTCGATGGGTGCGGGGGAACCGCTCGAGGCCGCGGCGGACAAGCCGTACTCGACCGAGCTCTGTGGCGGCACTCATGTGCGCCGCACCGGCGACATCGGCCTCTTCAAGATCGTCGGCGAGAGCGCCGTCGCCGCCGGCGTCCGCCGCATCGAGGCGCTGACCGGCGCCGCCGCGCTCGCTCATCTGGCCACGCAGGAGCAACTGCTGCATGCCGCCGCCGAGGCCGTGAAGGCGGCCCCGGCCGACCTGCCGGCGCGCGTCACCGCGCTGCTCGACGAACGCCGTCGGCTCGAGCGCGAGCTCGCCGAGACCCGCCGCAAGCTGGCGCTCGGCGGCGACAACGGCGCCGAGGCGGCGCCCAAGCAGGTCGCCGGTGTCAGCTACGCCGCGCGCCAGTTCGACGGGGTTCCGGCCAAGGAGTTGCGCTCGATGGCGGACGCCATGAAGCAACGGCTCGGCTCCGGCGTCGTCGCCGTAGCCTCCGTCGACGATGGCAAGGCGAGCCTCGTCGTCGGCGTCACCGCCGATCTGACGGCGCGCTTCAGTGCCGTCGATTTGGTGCGTGTCGGCGTCGCCGCGCTCGGCGGCAAGGGCGGCGGCGGCCGCCCCGACCTGGCCCAGGGCGGTGGCCCCGAGACGGCCCGGGCCGCCGGCGCCCTGGCCGCGATCGAAGACGCGCTGGGCGGATAGGCGTGGCGAAGCCGGCCTTTCTGCGGTCCACACCGGTCCTCAAATCGGGCGACTACCCGCGGTCCCGCGCCTACTACACGGAGCAGCTCGGCTATGCGGTGCTGGAGGAGGGCGGCGATCCGCCGCGCTTCGGTATCTTCGAGCGCGGCAGAAGCGTGCTCTTCGTTACCGCCTGGCAGGGTCCGCCAACGCCCGTGCCCGGCGTCTGGCAGGGTCCGCCAACGCCCGTGCCCGGCGTCTGGGAGGGGCCTATGTGCACGTCACCGGCCTGGACGCCCTGCATGCCGAATACACCGCCGCCGCCGCGAACGTCACGCGCCCGATCGAGGACACGGTCTACGGCATGCGCGAGTTCGAGGTCGCCGACCCCGACGGCAACGTCATCTGCTTCGGCGAGGACCGCGACCCGACGGCCGCGCCTTAGCAGCCCGTTAACCCAACATCGCCGCCAGGTTCTCGTCGAGCTTGTCGAGGAACTGGCCGGTCGTCAGCCCAACGGCTGGTCGGGGCCGATCAGGAGCGCCAGGTCCTTGGTCATGAAGCCGGTCTCGACGGTGCCGACGCAGACGCGCTCCAGCGCCTCGGCGAACTTCACCACGCCCGGGGTCTTGTCGAACGTGCCGCGGTATTTGAGGCCGCGCGTCCAGGCGAAGATCGAGGCGATTGGGTTGGTCGAGGTCTCCTTGCCCGCCTGGTGCTGGCGGAAGTGGCGGGTCACCGTGCCGTGCGCGGCTTCGGCCTCGACCGTCCTGCCGTCGGGCGTCAGCAGCACCGAGGTCATCAGGCCGAGCGAGCCGAAGCCCTGGGCACCGTGTCCGACTGCACGTCGCCGTCATAGTTCTTGCAGGCCCAGACGAAGCCGCCCTCCCATTTCAGCGCCGACGCGACCATGTCGTCGATCAAGCGGTGCTCGTAGGTCAGGCCCTCGGCGTCGAAGCGCTCGGCGAATTCCTGCTCAAAGATCTCCTGGAACAGGTCCTTGAAACGGCCGTCATAGGCCTTGAGGATCGTGTTCTTGGTCGACAGGTAGAGCGGGTAGCCGAGCTGAATTGCATAGTTGAAGCAGGAACGCGCGAAGCCGCGGATCGAATCGTCGACGTTGTACATGGCGAGGGCGATGCCGGAGCTTGGAAAGTCATAGACTTCGTAGCTGATCGGCTCATCGTTGTTGTCGGGCACGAAGATCATGGACAGCTTGCCCGCGCCCGGGACGCGGAAGTCGGTGGCGCGGTATTGGTCGCCGAAGGCATGGCGGCCGATGACGATCGGCTTGGTCCAGCCCGGCACCAGCCGCGGTACGTTCGCACAGATGATCGGCTCGCGAAACACGGTGCCGCCCAGGATGTTGCGGATCGTGCCGTTCGGCGACCGCCACATCTTCTTCAGGTCGAACTCGCGCACGCGCGCCTCGTCGGGCGTGATCGTCGCGCATTTGACGCCGACGCCGTGCTCCTTGATCGCGTTGGCGGCGTCGATCGTGATCTGGTCGTTGGTCTTGTCGCGCTTGGCGATGCCCAAATCGTAATACAGCAGGTCGATATCGAGGTATGGCAGGATCAGCCGTTCCTTGATCCGCGCCCAGATGATGCGGGTCATCTCGTCGCCGTCCAGCTCGACGACCGGCTTGGCTACCTTGATCCTGTCCATGAACGCCCCTCCGAACTAAGTTCTGTACCCATAAAGGGGATTCCCCTTTTCGGGCGGATGTGATTCAAGCTCCCTGAACTGGGGGAGCTATCAAATGGGCACGTTTCGATCTGAGCGATCGGGAGTGGGCGATGATCGCGCCGCTGCTTCCGAACAAACCACGCGGCGTTGCGCGGGTGGACGACCGGCGCGTGGTGAACGGCATCTTCTACATCCTGCGGACCGGCTCGCCGTGGCGCGACCTGCCGGAGCGCTATGGCCCCTACACGACCGTCTACAACCGCTTCAACCGCTGGGCCAAGGCCGGCGTGTGGCTGCGTGTTTTCGAGACATTGGCCGCGCAATCGCCGGATTCGCTTCATCTGATCGATACCTCGATCGTGCGTGCGCACCAGCACGCGGCGGGCGGAAAAAAGGGGGGCCCGGATCACGCCATTGGCCGTTCTCGTGGCGGACTGAGCACCAAGATCCACACCGTGGTCGACGCTCGCGGCCTGCCGCTGCGCTTCCTGGTCAGCCCCGGCCAGGCTCTGACAAGGCCGGCGTCCCAGCGCTGCTCAACGGGCTCGCACCGGCACGCCACACCGTCGCCGACCGCGGCTACGACGCCAAGGCCATCGTCGAGATGATCGCCGGCCACGGCTCCGAGGCGCATATCCCGACCCAACGAGGCCGCAAGATCCAACGCTCGGTCGACCCCGAACTCTACCGCCAACGCAACCTTGTCGAGCGCTTCTTCAACAAGATCAAACACTTCCGCCGGATCGCCACGCGCTACGACAAACTCGCTCGAAACTTCCTCGGCCGCCATTGCAGTCGCATCGATCCGACTCTGGCTCAGGCATTATGAGTCCACGACCTAGTGCACCGACTCAGTCAGAGCCGTCACAGTGGAAACCTGATTCTGAATACAAAACAACGGGTTGCTCCAGCGCACGGTGAATCATTTGTCTGGATCGGTGCACTAGCTCGCAAGTGCTTGGCCGGTGGCTCTGGCCCTGCTTACATCCATTTCGCGTCGACCTTGGTCACCCCGCCCCGGCATCTCCGCCAGCGCCGGCAGCACGTCGTCGATCTTGTCGACATAGCGCAGCAGCGCTGCGTTCTCGGGCCGGGCATAGTTGCTGCGCACGATCGCGTCGATCAGTTCGCGCAGCGGCCGCCAATAGCCGCCCAAGTCGACGACGACGATCGGTCTATCGTGTAGCTGCAGCTGCTTCCAAGTCACAATCTCGAAGGTTTCGTCCAGCGTCCCCAGGCCCGCCCGGCAGCACGACGAAGCCGTCCGACAGCTGGGCCATCCGCGCCTTGCGCTCGTGCATGCTGTCGACGACCTCGAGCTGCGTCACATCGCGATGGCCGATCTCGTACTCGTCGAGGAACCGCGGGATGATGCCGATGACCTCGCCGCCGGCGTCGAGCACGGCATCGGCCAGTGTGCCCATCACGCCGACCCGGCCGCCGCCATAGACCAGTCTGATGCCCCGCTCGGCCATCAGCCGGCCGAGCTTGCGCGCGGCCTCCTTGTGGCCCTTGGGCCCGCGGCTCGACGAGCCGCAGTAGACGCAGAGCGAATGAATATCAACCATTGGATGTGTCTCGTAGTCAGCAGAGACGGGGACTCTGACAGGGCTGCGGAGGGAAACGGCCGCACAACGCCGCGAATTGACGGCTTTGTCAAGCGGCGGGATGCGCCATCCCCGCCCTGCTTATAGCCGGTCCATCAGAGCAAAAGTGTAAACAGCACCGACATTGCACCGACTCAAGACCCGTAATAAGGTATAACTCAGTTTTGTGAGTCCATATTTACCGTGAGGGCCAGTGAATCGCCCGCTTATATTTGCCGGAGTCGGGGTTGTTGCGGCAGTCGCCATCGGTTTCTTTGTATATTTGCAACGACCGGACGACACCGATCAGCTGACGGCCACGTCTACCGCGCCGTCCACCGCCCCTGTGGCGGCTCCGGAACCGGCGCCGGCACCGTGGGTGACGCCGGTCCCGCCTGCCCCGACCGAACCGGAGCAAGGCGTCGTCGCCGCGCCGCCGGTCGAGGCTCCCGCGGTTGCCATCCCCGCACCGGCCGAAGCCGACGCCCCCCTTGCAGAGCCCGCGCCCCAGACGGCGGCCCGTGCACCGGCCGCGACTGCCGAGGCAGAGCCTGAGAAGGCCGCGCCCGGGCCGACAGCCGGCGTGGCGGCCAAACGCCGGCCCGGCGCGGGGATAGCAGCAGCGCCGGCGGCGAGCCGACGGCGACTGCCGCGGTGAACCCGACGGTGGCGCCGCCAGCGGCTGTGCCGCCAGCGGCTGCGCCACCCGTGGCGGTGCCACCCTTGGCAGCGCCTGACCCGACCGGCGCTGATGTCAGCAGTGGGACCCGAGCCCTGTTGGACGCGCTCGTGGCGGCCGAGGAGGCCGAAGAGGCGGAGGGTGGCGGCCAGGCTGCCAAAGGTGCTGATACCGGCAGCGGTCGAACCGAAGCGCTCGGCGCGTCGGCGACGGGGGCCGGCGACACGCGCCGCGGCCGA
>CBDHDN010000008.1:0-35612 GCA_965261585.1 Alphaproteobacteria bacterium | reverse complement strand
GTGGCTGCGATTGCTGGCGCAGCGCCACCGCAACATCGCCTGCGTCGGTGACGACGACCAGTCGATCTATGCCTGGCGCGGCGCCGAGGTCGGCAACATCCTGCGTTTCGAGCGGGACTTCGCCGGCGCCAGCGTCGTGCGGCTGGAGCAGAACTATCGCTCGACCCAGCACATCCTCGGGGCGGCGTCCGGGCTGATCGGGCATAATGACGGGCGTCTCGGCAAGACCCTGTGGACGTCCGTCGAGGGCGGCGAGCGCGTCACCATCCGCGGCGTCTGGGACAGTGAGCAGGAGGCTCGCTCGGTTTCCGACACCATCGAGAAACTGCAGCGGCGCGGCACCACGGCGCTGCAGGATATGGCCATCCTCGTCCGGGCCAGCTTTCAGACGCGCGAGTTCGAGGACCGCTTCCTGACCCTGGGCATACCCTACCGCGTCGTCGGCGGCCCGCGTTTCTACGAGCGGCAGGAGATCCGCGACGCCATGGCCTACCTCCGGGTCATCCAGCAGCCCGACGACGACCTCGCCTTCGAGCGCATCGTCAACAAGCCGAAGCGCGGCATCGGCAACGCTACGCTGCAGACGCTGCACCGCGCGGCGCGCGCGGCCGACACATCGCTCTACCGGGCAACGGGACAGCTCATTGGGACGGATGAGCTAAAGCCGCGCGTGCGCACGGCGCTGACCGGCCTGATCACCGATTTCGAGCGCTGGCGCGCCATGCTCGAGGCGATCCCCCATCCCGAGGTGGCGGAGACTGTGCTCGAGGAATGTGGCTACACCGATATGCTGAGGAGCGACAAGTCGCCGGAGGCGCCGGGCCGCCTGGAGAACCTGAAGGAACTGATCACCGCGATCGCCGAGTTCGAGAACCTGACCGGTTTCCTCGAACACGTCGCCCTGGTGATGGAGAACACCGAGACCGCCGGCGCCGACATGGTCTCCATCATGACGCTGCACGGCGCCAAGGGTCTGGAGTTCGACACGGTCTTCCTGCCGGGTTGGGAAGAGGGCCTGTTCCCGCATCAGCGCAATCTCGACGAAAACGGGCCGGCCGGGCTGGAGGAGGAGCGGCGCCTCGCCTATGTCGGCCTGACGCGGGCGAAGCGGCATGCCTACGTCCTGTTCGCCGCCAGCCGCCGACTGCGCGGCCGCTGGCAGGGCACGATCGTCAGCCGCTTCGTCGAAGAGCTGCCCGCCGACCATGTCGAGGTCGTGAGCGAGCCCGGCCTGTTCGGCAACCTCGAGGGTCGCGTCGCCGGCCGCCTGACCTACGCGGCCGAGCAGTCGCTGCGCCCCGGCCGGACGTTCGCGCGGCGCCCGGAGCCGTTGCTGATCGAGGGCGAGGCGCAGCTCATCATCAATTCCGGGCCGACCGATCATCGGCCCGGCGCGCGCGTGTTCCATCAGAAGTTCGGCTACGGCCAGGTCGTCGCCGTCGACGACAACAAGCTCGAGATCGCGTTCGACAAGGCCGGCATGAAAAAGGTGATCGGCAGTTTCGTCGTTGCCGCCGACGCGCTCTAGGCTCGGCACCGGGGCCGCGTGATGCCCGGTTCGCCGGCCGGCTGGAAGGTCGAGCTCAGCGTCGCCCAGAACCTCGTCGAGGCGACCGTCGCGGCGCTCGAGCCGCTGGTGGAGGCGTTCACTGTCACGCTGCCCAGTGGCGCGGGGGATGTCGCGCACATAACGGCGTTCGGGACGATGGAGCCCGAAGCGGATGCCATCCGCCGGGCCGTGTCAGCGGTCGCCAGCCGCGGGCTTGCCGTGGACGTGACGTGGCTGCCGACGCTCGATTGGGTGGCCGAGAACCAGGCCACGTTTCGGCCGATCCGGGTCGGCCGGTTCTTCGTGCGCGATTTGGCCTATGCCGGGCCGGTCCCGGCCGCGGCGATCGCGCTCGTGATCGACGCGGCGAGTGCGTTCGGCACCGGGGCTCATGCAACGACGGCTGGGTGCCTCGCCGCCCTGGACCGGCTGGCCCGCCGACCGGTACACGGCCCCGTGCTGGATTTGGGCTGCGGCACCGGCGTGCTGGCGCTGGCCGCGGCGCGACGGCTGCGCTGCCCCGTCGTCGCCGCCGACTGCGACCCGGAAGCGGTGCGGGTCGCCGCGCACAACGCCCGCCGCAACGGGGTCATGGGCCTGGTCACGGTGGTTCGCAGCGATGGCTATGCCGATGCCCGCATTGGCGGGCCTTACGGGCTGATCCTGGCGAACATTCTGGCGCGTCCGCTGGCCGCCCTGGCGCCGGGGCTTTGCCGCCACCTGCGGCCGGGTGGCCGGGCCGTTCTATCCGGGCTGTTGGCGGCGCAGGAGCGCCAGGTCCTGGTGCCGCATCTGGCGCAGGGGCTGCGCCTGGAGCGGCGCCTGGTCATCGACGGTTGGGCGACCCTGGTGCTGCGGCGGCCGTCAGGCGGGCCCAATCGCCGCGCTTAGCCGCCGGGGCAGGACGGGGGAACTACCTGTGCCCCCGCGTGCCGTTATCGCCTATTACCAACGATTGTCGGAGCGAACGACGGAATTGATCTTTCCTGGACTCCGCCGCACCCTTCGACAAGTTCAGGGTGAGGAGAGCATGGAAACAAGCACTCACCCTGAGCTTGTCGAAGGGTGCGGCGGAGAGACGACGGTTAGGCGGCGAAGCGCGCGTCGTTCTCGTTGGCCGCGAGTTCCGCGGCGACCGTGTCGAGCTGGTGTGGATCGATGCCGATGTCCACCAGGATGTGGTCATCCATGGACAGCAGCTGGGCGCGGATTGCGCGCCGTCGGTTCCAGTAAACCACGGCGCGGGCCGCGGCCGCGATCGTGCGGCCGACCCACAATACGCCGTTGGCCATGGCCTGCCCCTGGGCCCGGCGGGCCGCGGTCATCAGGTCATGTACGCTGGGGCTGCGTGCCCTCGGGCTGCGTGCCCTCGGGCTGCGTGCCCTCGGGCTGCGTGCCCTCGGGCTGCGTGCTCTCGGGCTGCGTGCTCTCGGGCTGCGGGGGTGTTGCGGCGGCGTGCATGTTCAATCGGTTACTCATTCAAATCGTAACAGGGGCAAAAGTCCGGGCGACTTTTCATTTTAGGGATTCACAAGGCTTCCGAATTCTGATTCGATCCGGGCATGGCCGGATGTTTACCAGATATTGAGGCTCTGGCGCCTGATGACCTCAAGGGGCTGGTGTTACAGCTGCTTGAGGATGTTGTCGCGCTGAAGGCCGAGAACGCTGCGTTACGCGAAGAGATTGCGCGGCTGAAAGGGCTCAAGGGGCCGCCGAAGCTCAAACCGAGCGGCATGGAGAAGGCCACCGAGCCGGCGCGCGCGGAACGCAAGGCGGGCCGCCGGGGTGGCAAGATCGACCGGCTTGTGATCGACGAGGAGCGGGTGCTCAAGGCGGCCGTTCCCCCCGGCTCGCGGTTCAAGGGATACGAGACCTACGTGGTCCAGGAGCTGATCCTGCGTCCTCACGTGATCCGCTACCGCCGTGAACGCTGGATCACCCCTGATGGTCGGACGGTGGTGGCGGCTCTGCCCGCGGGGACGGTCGGCCACTTCGGCCCCGAGCTCAGGCGCTTCGTGCTCGCTCAGTATCACCCGGGCCAAGTGACGGTACCGCGGATCGTCGCGCAATTGCGCGACCTCGGGATGGCGATCTCCAAGCGCCAAGTCGTGCGTCTTCTCATCGCCGGCAAGGAGGACTTCCTGGCCGAGGCGGCCGGTGTGCTTAAGAGCGGGCTCGAGAGCGCGGCGTGGATCACGGTCGATGACACCGGCGCCCGCTACAAGGGCATGAACGGCGCCTGCACGCACATCGGCAACACTGATTTTGCCTGGTTCGCCACCACCCGCGCGAAGAGCCGGCTGAACTTCCTGGCGCTTTTGCGGGCTGGCGCCACCGACTACGTGATCAACGACGAGGCGCTGGCTTACATGCGCGGCCGGAGCCTCTCGGGGCTGGTGATCGCCCGGCTCGCTGGGCACAAAAGCAAGCGCCTCAAAGACCAGGAGGCGTGGATGGCCCATCTCGAGCGCCTCGGCATCACCCGGCTCCGGGTGCATCCCGATCCGCTGAAGATCGCCACCGAAGGCGCGCTGTGGGGCAGCGTGGTCGCCCATGGCTTGCTCAAGGATGCCGTCATCGTCAGCGACGACGCCGGCCAGTTCAACGTCGGCTCTCACGCGCTGTGCTGGGTCCACGCCGAGCGGCTCATCCACAAGCTGGTCGGCTTCAACCACCGCCAGCGGCAGGCGTGTGCGCGGATCCGGGCGCGGGTGTGGTGGTTCTACGCCGACCTGAAGGCATATTGCCGCGATCCCACTCCGCGCAGAAAGCGGGAGCTTCAGGCCCGCTTTGACCGGCTGTTCACCACCACCACCGGCTTTGCCACCCTCGACCGGTTGCTCGCCAGGCTCCACGCCAACAAGGTCGAGTTGCTCCGCGCCCTCGAACGGCCGGATATCCCGCTTCACACCAACGGCTCGGAGAATGACATCCGCTGCCAGGTGACAAGGCGCAAAATCAGCGGTGGCACCCGCTCGGAGACCGGCCGCGACTGCCGCGACGCCTTCCTCGGCTTGATGAAGACCTGCGACAAGCTCGGCGTCTCGTTCTGGGACTACCTCGGCAGCCGGCTCGACATCCCCGGCGCGCCGCCCATCCTCCCCTTGCCAGACCTCATCCGCCAGCGCACCGCCGCCTGACCGCCCGGCCTTTTGCCCCTGTTACTTCAAATCGTCCAATCACTTCGGGTTACCAACGCTCGTCGGCGTGCGATGCGGCGGTTCGTCGGCCGTCGGGCGCCTTCCGTTGTTGATATGAATCAAAACCGCCGCCAAAGCCCGTCTATATATTGCATTGCAGCAATACGATATTTGCATATGGCGCCAGTGATTCGCGGTGATTCGGGGCGAATTGCCGCGAGGGCTTTTGCACTGCGATTTCGGGTCCGCGCGAATGTGGGCGCCGGTTGCGGCCGGCCTTGCCTGAACGTGGCGCTGCGCCTAGCTTGGCGCCCATGACGACCACCCCTTCCAGCGCCGCCGAACGATTGGCGGCGCTCCGGTCCGAGTTGGCGCGGCGCCAGTTGGACGGCTTCATCGTGCCCCATGCCGACGCGCATCAGGGCGAGTACCTGCCGCCCCATGCCGAACGGCTGGCGTGGCTGACCGGCTTCGACGGCTCGGCCGGAGCCGCCGTGGTGTTGGCCGACAAGGCGGCGATCTTCGTCGACGGCCGCTACACCCTGCAGGTGCGCCAGCAGGTGGACACGGCGCTCTACGACCCGCAGCACCTGATTGGTGAGCCGCCGCACACGTGGCTGGCCGCCAACCTCGCCGCGGGCGCGCGTATCGGCTACGACCCATGGCTGCACACACCGACCCAGCTGGGCCGCCTGCGCAAGGCCTGCACGCGCGCCGGGGCAGCGCTGGTGGCGTGCGACGGCAATCCGATCGATGCCGTCTGGGCGGGCCAGCCGGCGCCGCCGACGGCCCCCGTGGTGCCCCATGAGGCACGCTTCGCCGGCCGCGATGCGGCGAGCAAGCGCGAAGATATCGCGGCGACGCTGCGCGACGACGGGGTCAAGGCGACGGTCCTGACCCAGGCCGACTCGATCGCCTGGCTGCTCAACATTCGCGGCGGCGACGTCGCCCGCACGCCGCTGCCGCTCAGCTTCGCGGTGGTTTACGACGACGCGACGGTCGAGCTGTTCCTCGACCCGGCCAAGGCGACGCGCGCGCTGCCGGCCCATCTCGGCAATGCCGTGTCCGTTGCCGCGCCCGACCAGCTGGGACCGGCGCTCGATCGCCTCGGCGCCGCGGGCGCGCGCATCCGGGCCTCGCCAGACAGCGCGGCGGCCTGGATCTTCGACCGGCTGGAGGCGGCCGGTGCCGAGATCCATCGCGCGGACGACCCCTGCACCCTGCCCAAGGCGCGCAAGAACGAAACGGAGCTGGCCGGGACCCGCGCCGCCCACCGGCGCGACGGCGTGGCGCTGTGCCGCTTTCTGGCCTGGCTGCCCGGGGCGGCGGGTGGCGGCGCGCTCAGCGAGCTGGACGCGGTGGCGCGGCTGCGCGGGTTCCGCGAAGACGGCGAGCACTTCCGGGATTTGAGCTTCGACACGATATCGGGCGCCGGTGCGAACGGCGCCATCGTCCACTACCGGGTGACCGACGAGACGAACCGGCAGCTCGAGCCGGGCACGCTCTACCTCGTCGACTCCGGCGCCCAGTACCTGGACGGCACGACCGACGTCACCCGGACGATCGCGATCGGCGCGCCGACGGCGGAGATGCGCGATCGCTTCACCCGTGTCCTCAAGGGGCATATCGCGCTGGCGACCGCGCGTTTTCCGAAGGGCACGACGGGGGCGCAGCTCGACACGCTGGCCCGCTTTCACCTGTGGCAGGCCGGGCTCGACTACGATCACGGCACCGGCCACGGCGTCGGCAGCTATCTCGGCGTGCACGAGGGGCCGCAGCGCATCTCCAAGGCCGGCAGCACCGTCGCCCTGGAGCCGGGCATGATCGTCTCCAACGAACCCGGCTACTACAAGGAGGGCGCCTACGGCATCCGCGTCGAGAACCTGGTCACGGTCGTCCCCGTCGACGGCCCGCCGGGCGGCGAGCGCGAGCTTCTGGGCTTCGAGACGCTGACCCTGGCGCCGATCGACCGCGCATTGGTCGACCACGAGATGCTGACGCCGCAGGAGACGGCGTGGCTCGAGGCCTACCACGCCCGCGTGCGCGAGGCGATCGGGCCCCAGCTCGACGCGGCGACACGCGCCTGGCTGGAGGATGCCACGGCGCCGCTGGCCGACGGCATGGCCTAGTGCACAGATCCAGACAAATGATTCACCGTGCGCTCGTGCGCTGGAGCAACCCGTTGTTTTGTATTCGGAATCAGATTTCCACGGTGACGGCTCTGACTGAGTCGGTGCACTAGCCCGGATTTCTCACAGCGGGATTGGTGGTGGCCGAGAGCCAGTTCATTTTCGGCGCTGTGTAGCTGCCGCGTCAAGTTGTCCGCTTTATGTAGCGCATGATTTGTCCGCTGTTGTGGTGGTTGGCCCTGTGGGGTTGTGGGCAAGGCGGCAGCCTTGTCCCCAAACCCACAGGGCTTCAAACCACGCCGCGTCGCGGTCATTCACGCGGCCTGTTCGATCGGTGCGCTCGCCTGCGGCGGCGCGAGCTCGGCGATACGGTGCGGTCCCCAGAACAGGGCGAGCGCTCCGTCGGGGTATTCATGCACGCACACCTTGGCGCGCACGAAGTGCGGGCGCAGCCGTGAAGGCGGTATCTGCAAGCTCCGGCCGCGCCAGCGCACGGTGTTGTCGTTGCCGACCTGGCGGTTCTCGCGCACGCACAGCACCTCGCGCCACTGCTCGGGCCGGCACGGCACGAAGGCCGAGCCCGTCCCCTCGGCCGCCACCGCGAAGCGGGCGTTGTGCTCGGGCAAGTAGACCTCGGTGATGAACCGGTTGGCGGCGGCCACGGTCGCGATCCCGGCCAGCGCCAGCTCCTTGACCAGGCGGTCCTGGAGCGTGCGGAAGGCGCGCTCCGAGCGGCCGCGCGCCTCCGGCGAGTACGCCGCGATGTGCTCGATGCCGAGTTCGGCCAGCGCCCGGCCGACCTGGGTCAGCCGCTCCTTCGAGACCTTGCCGCCGGCCTCCGGCGTGTGGAAGTAGTGGCTGCCGCGGTCGGTATAGAGCGCGCAGAACAGACCCTCGGCGGAGATCGTCTCGGCAAGCCCGTGGAAGCTCGAGGCTGTCCCTTCCTCGGCCACCAGGAACGCCGAGTAGAGCTCGCTCGTCGCATCGTCCAGTGTCGCCACCAGGTCGAGCGGCGCATGGCCGGCCAGCCAGGCGTGGCGCGAGGCGTCCTGGTGCACCAGCATGCCCGCCATCGGCCGGCGCGGCCGCTTGCGCCGGTGCGCGCCACGCCGCGGCGCCGCACGCACCAAGCCCGCCGACTGCAGCGCAAGACGCGTCACCGTGTAGCCCAGCTTGTACCCATGCCGCTTGACCAGCTTCTCGTGGAAATGCTTCACGGTGAAGTCGCCGTACAGCTCCTCATACAGCCCCCGCATTCGCGATAGCTCGCTCGCCGCCGCACGGTGCGGCGACGGCTTGCCAACACGCCTGTCCGCAAGCCCGGGCACACCCTCCTCGCGATACCGTTCACGCCAACGCCGGAACGTCCAACCGCTCATCCCGAGTAACTCTCCCGTCTCCTCCTGCGTCAACTCCCCGCGTTCGTGCCGCTCCAATAGCTCCTCGAAACGCATCACCCGGATCTCCTGTAGCACCTGCGCCCGCTCCATCCTCGCCCCCGCAAAAAAACCTCCTTGGAGCGATTCCAGAAACGGTCACTTCGCGCGCTACATAATCCGGACAACTCACACGCTATCTACATTCATCTTCGGCACTGTTGATAGGTTGCTGTGAAGCAGGCAGTCTGGAGGGTGCCGCCGGCTGCTGGCGGTGGTCTGAGGCTGGAGTTGATCCTGTGTGGTTGACGGGACGGGCGGAGGCCGGCTGCTGGGGTCAGCCGGTGGCGTTGCATAATCGATGGTGAGCCAGGCGGTATTCCTGCTGGTAGGGGAACGAAGACGCCATTGCGAACTTGACGCGGCGGACGGAGCGGCGCACCTGGGCGCCGATCTTCAACAGCTTCAAGCGGATGGTGCCGCAGGTGGCGCGGGCGAAGCGGGTGTGCTTGAGGGCGATGCGGCGCAGCGCGCAGAGCAGCGCATAGGCCATGGCGGCGAACCACAAGCGCAGCTGGTTGGCCCGCATGGTGGCAGCCGAAGTGCGGTCGGCGAACAGATCGGCCTGGCATTCCTTGATGCGGTTCTCCATGTCGCCGCGGGCGCAATAGACCTTTTCATAGAGCCGGCGGGCCTTGACCTCGCCGGTGCCGAGCGAGGTGACGACGAAGCGCGGATTGGCCTTACCGTGGGTCCATTCGGCCTTGGCGACGACGCGGCGTTCGCGGCTCCAGCTCTTACGCGTCGTCCACACCAGCTCCTGGTAGCGGCGGGCCGGCTTGCCGGTGCGCCGGCTGTCGGCGGCGGCGGCGGCGAGAGCGTTCTCGATCGCGCCGCTGAGCCGCTTGTTCCTGGCCAGCCCAAAGACGTAGTCGACCCGGTTGGCTTCGCACCACGCCATCAGCGCCTCGCGGGCGAAGCCGGAATCAGCGCGCACCAGAATACGCACGTCCGGCCAGTCGTCGCGGATCTGCTCGACGATCCGGGCGAGCTCCTCGATCGCGCCGGCGGCGCCGTCGATATTGGCCGGCCGCAGCTTCGCCGCCAGCAGATGCCGGCCACAGAAGATGTACAGCGGCAGATAGCAGTAACAATCGTAGTAACCGTGGAAGAACCGATCCTCCTGCTCGCCGTGCAACGGATCGTCGGTCGCGTCGAGGTCGATGATGATCTGCTTCGCCGGCCGCCGGTGCGCGGCCAAGAACAGCGCGACGAACTGGCGCCCGATCGCCGCCGCGTCGTGGCCGATCTTGTGATAGCGCGACGGCGCCCCCGACGGCGCGTGCTCCAGCCGGTTCAGCGTCGACTTGCCGGCGAGCGGCGCGCAGTCCGCCCGCCGCGCCTCGAGCTTGCCGGCGAGCACCGCCATCACCGGATCATGGCGCAGCTCGTCGTGGTCGATCAGGTCCTCATAACCCAGCGCCAGGGCGAACACACGTTGGCCGACCAGCGTCGCGACGCTGTGCTCCGTCAACGCCGGATCGCGGCCGTCCTGGAAACATCGCGCAAACCCCGCGACCAGGCCAATCGCCCGCTCCGTGGCCCCCAGCAAAAGCGCGCCGCCGTTCGACGTCACCGCACCGCCGTCAAACGCTGCCTCAACGCGCCGGCTCTCAACGCGTGCAAATCCGAACAGATCCGAGATACACTCTGTTGGCATCGGGGAGATCCTCCGTCTCAGCTTAAGTTCTTGTTGCAACAATCACTTTCGCTGATTCGGGGCCCCGATGCACTACTCCGTGTGAGAAATCCGGGCTAGGCCGCGACGTCCTATAGTCAGAGGTATGACGATACGGCGATGCGATAGCGCGGATGTCTCCGACATCCTGATGATCATCAATGATGCCGCCGCTGCAACGCTCCGTCCCGGCAGCAGTATCCCGTCAGGGTGAAATGCCCGCCGACAATGCCGGCTGTAGGCCGCGCCACTCGCGCGCGATTTCAATCGGATAGTTGCAGCCGATTCGGGCGGCACCGAGCGCGATCAGGCGCTCGGCATCGCAGACGTTGCGCGTTTCCGTGACGCTCACCTTCACATGCACGCTGTCCGGCAGGGCGTCGCGGACCAGGCGGAGGTCATCGAGCGTTGTCTCCCGCTTGCTGCCGCTCTGGGTCTTGAGGCAAGCGGCACCGGAGCGCACAACGATATCGCACGCCGCGAGCTTCTCCGCCCTCGTCAGTTCCGGGATTTCCGTGATCAGCTTGATGTAGACGTCTGGGTTTTCGGCGTGCGCCGCTGCCACAACCGCGCGGGCATCGCGCAGCGCCGCGTCGAGGTCGCCACACTTTATCGCCGTCCATGCGCAGACCACGTCGAGTTCGCGTGCACCTTCGCCGACGCACTGACGGACCGCCGCCACTTTCGCATCCGTTCCTTCGAGACCGGTTGGAAAGGCGACCACCCCCGACACCGGCACATTGGTCTCCAACCGCGCGACCGCTCGTTTCACCCAGAACACCGGCACGCATGCAGATGCGACTTCGTACTCAAGGCAGTCGTCGCAAAAGCGGGTGAATTCCGCCAGCCCATGAACGGGATCCAGGAATGAATGATCGAGGTACGCGGGGACATTGATGCGAGCTGCCTCTGTCATCGCACTCTCCGGTTTGGCCACAGTTAGGTGGTTCGCCGTGGCGGCGTTTTCGCTTGGCCCGCGTGCAAACCCCTGCCGACCGAGCGGCCGGCAAGAAAAAGTACTATCGGCGGAGTTTGGGTGTCCATGGGTCTTCGTCGATTGGTTGACTTGGCCAGCTATATGCGCCTTCGCCTTTCGGATGTGACCCCTTGAAGGCCCGAAAGCGGGGATAGACCCGACGCTCCGGGCGCTCCGCAAAGGGTTCAGATCTTATCCAATCAATTGTTTCCCGCAGCATTGTTGGGATATCGCGAATGGCTACTCCAAGACTGTCGCGGCGCGTAAAGTCAAAGCCGGTTACCGGCACCGGCAGTTCCGTTAGAGGGGCGGGCATCTTCATGTCGGGAAGTATCTTCCTAAGCTCCGCATAAATCTCCTGCCAGTGCCAACTGTCGTAGACACCGTAGTAGCGGCCCGATGCCGTCGGGTTTTCGTAGGCCGCCAGAAAGAGCGCCGACAGATCGTGCAGATGAATCACTGAGAACGAGTCGTTGGGGATGCTCTTGTGTGGTCCTTCTTCACCATTGATCAGGGCTCGCAGCCAGAGACGCGGATCATCGTTCATTTGCTCCGGCAGAATGACGGGGCCGAACATGCCGGTCGGCAAGATGATGGAGAGGCCCATTTCATTCTCTGTGGCGAACTTGATCGTCTCCTTTTCCATGACGGTTTTGGTGGCCGAAGTGTATTTCTTCGCCCGGCATTGTTCATGTTCGTCCGACCAGTGATCCACTTCATTCTTTTTGGGCACGGGCGGCACCGGATTGGTGCTGCTGGTGCTGCTGCAGATCACCACATTCCTGACACCCTGGCGCGCCGCGGACCGCATGATATTCAGACAGCCTTTGATGGTCGGCATTATGATCTCGGCATACCCCTGTTCATCGTCCATCTCTCGTGCTGGCTTGCCGGTGGGACCGAAATAGGTCGGTACTAGGCAAGCGATGAAGGCGCAGTCGGTCCCGGCCAGCGCTACATCAAGGCTTGGTTCTTCCGCCATGTCGGCGCTGAACAGAGACAAGCGTTCCGAGCCGCCGGAGAGTGCTTTCAGATAGGGCACCTTTTGTGGCGCATCTTTATCCCGCATCGTGCCATGAACGGTGTAACCCCGATCCAGGACGGCCTTGACGATATTGGAGCCGACCAGACCGCTCGCGCCGACGACGCAAATCCTTTTGCCCAAAGATTTCATTTTCTTCTTGCTATACTTCTCAGCTGGTTCATCATTTCACTGCTGTATTAGCAATCTATCTCGCTTACTTCGATGCCCTACTTCAGCCTATCGTAGCGACTACCGGTGAAGGGAACGGTCAGCACCGCCCGTCCTGCGATTCGGGTCCCTTCGGCGCC
The DNA here is from genome assembly GCA_965261585.1 of Alphaproteobacteria bacterium. GTDB lineage: Bacteria > Pseudomonadota > Alphaproteobacteria > UBA6615 > UBA6615 > CBDHDN01. The sequence goes on along the minus strand of CBDHDN010000008.1, from coordinate 23,372 downwards.
GGCGCGCGTCATTCTCGAACATCGAATCTAGGCGGTGGAAGGACGCCTGTCTATCGGCAGCGACGCGTGACACTGTTACTTTGCTGAGAGAACGACTGGGTCCGCAAATGGGTCGAAAGCGGAAGTCACCACTCGAAAGTCGACTCTCGGGGGTAGAGCGCGCGGCTGCGGTCGGCCGTCAGTCCAGGCCGTCGGTGCCGGCGCCGCAGATCAGGGCGACGACGTTCTCGCCGGCGCTCGGGCGGTGGCGGCCGGTCATCAGGGCGGCCAGCGCGGCGGCGCCGGACAGCTCGGCGACGACGCCCATCTCGAACCACAGCCAGCGCGCGGCGGCGCGCATTTCATCGTCCGAGACCTGAACGAGGCGGTCGACGTGGCGGCGGATGATGTCGAGGTTGATCGGCATGGAGCGGCGCGGCGCCAGAGTCCCGGGCGCGGTCGAGATCGCATCGAGGGTGACGAGCTCGCCGGCCTGCACGCTGCGGTACAGGGTCGGTGCGCCCGTCGGCTCGACACCGACGATACGGATGCCCGGGCGCAGGGCCCGCGCCGCCGTGGCGATGCCGGAGATCAGGCCGCCGCCGCCGATGGCGACCACGAACGTGTCCGTGTCGGGGGCGTCGGCCAGGACCTCCAGCGCGATCGTGCCCTGGCCGGCGATCACGACCGGATCGGCAAACGGGTGGATGTAGGTCAGGCCGCGCGCCTTGGCGGCGTCGCGCGCCGCACCGTCGGCATCGTCCCAGTCGGCGCCGTGCACGACGACCGCGGCGCCCCAGGCGGCGATCTTGTCGCGCTTCGCCGGCGGCGTGCTTTCCGGCACGAGGATCGTCGCCGGCGCACCCGCCGCCCAGCCGACATAGGCGACGGCCAGCCCGTGGTTGCCGCCGGATGCCGTGCAGATGCCGCGGGCGATTTCGGCCGGCGCTAATGTCGCCAGCTTGTTCGCGGCGCCGCGCGCCTTGAACGAGCCCGTGACCTGCAGGCATTCGAGTTTCAGCTTGAGCCGCCAGGCCGTGTCGGCGCCGTCGGCGGGCGGTGTCCTGACCGGGCCAAGCGCGACCAGGGGCGTGCGGCGGATACGCTCGGCAATCCGGCCGGCCGCCTCGCGCACGTCGCGCAACTCGACGAGGTCGCCCATCCGTGAAACCCGCCTCAGCCGCCGCCGATGAGTTCGAGCCAGGCGTCCTCGTCGATCACCTCGAGGCCGAGCTCGCGGGCCTTCGTCGCCTTCGAGCCGGCACCGGGGCCGGCGACAACGATGTCCGTCTTCATCGAGACGGAGCCGGCGACCTTGGCGCCCAGGGCCTCGGCGCGCGCCTTGGCCTCGTGGCGCGTCATGCGTTCGAGGGTTCCCGTGAAGACGATCGTCTTGCCGGCGATCGGAGAGTCCGTGTCGGGTTGGCTGAAGTCGGTCACGTCCAGTGCCGCCGCCAGGGCATCGAGCACCGCGACATTGTGGGGCTCGGCCATGAACGCGACGACGTCGGCGGCGACCGACGGGCCGATGCCGTCGACGGCGACGAGCTCGCCATAGGCCTCGCCCTCGCAATCCCCCGCGGCCGCCATCGCCGTGCGCCAGGTGCCCAGGGCGCCGTAGGTCTTGGCCAGCAGGCGCGCCGTTGCCTGACCGACGTGACGGATGCCCAGGGCATAGATGAACCGGTCGAGCGGGATCGTCCGGCGCTCGTCGATGGCACTCAGCAGGTTCACCGCCGACTGCTCGCCCCAGCCCTCGCGGGCAGCCAGCGCCGCACGGTGCTCCGCGAGCGCAAAGATGTCCGCCGGACCGTGCAGCAGGCCGTCGGCCCAGAACGCCTCGATGTGCTTGGCGCCCAGCCCCTCGATGTCGAACGCATCACGCGACACGAAGTGCTTCAGGCGCTCGACTGCTTGCGCCTCGCAGATCAGCCCGCCGGTGCAGCGGCGCACCGCCTCACCCTCGTCGCGCACCGCCGCCGAGGCGCAGACCGGGCAGCGCGTCGGGAACGCGTAGGGCTTGCTCTTCGCCGGCCGTTTGCCGGTGACGACCTGGACGATCTGGGGGATGACGTCGCCGGCCCGTTGCACGATCACCGTATCGCCGGCGCGGATGTCCTTGCGGGCGATCTCGTCCTCGTTGTGCAGCGTCGCCCTTTGGACGACGACGCCGCCGACCGTCACCGGCTTGAGCTCAGCGACCGGTGTCAGGGCACCGGTGCGGCCAACTTGGATCGCGATCCGTTCCAGCACCGTCGTCGCCTGCTGGGGCGGGAATTTCAGGGCGACGGCCCAGCGCGGCGCCCGGCTGACGAAGCGCAGGCGCTCCTGCCAGTCGAGGCGGTTCACCTTGAAGACGATGCCGTCGATGTCGTAGCCGAGCTTCGCACGCGTGCCGCCTAGCTCGGCATAGAAGGCGGCCACGTCGGCCAGGTCACCGCACATGCGGCGCAACGGGTTGACCGCGAAGCCCCAGCCGGCCAGCGCCTCGAGGAAGGCCAGGTGCGTATCGGCGACGGGCTGCAAGACCTCACCCCAGGCGTAGGCGAAAAAATGCAGGCGCCGCGTCGCCGTGACCGACGGATCGAGTTGCCGCAGGCTGCCGGCGGCGGCGTTGCGCGGATTGGCGAACAGCTTCGCACCGGCTTGTTCCTGGCGCGCGTTCAGCGCCAGAAAGTCCGGATAGGTCATATAGACCTCGCCGCGGACGTCCAGCGCCACCGGCGCGCCGGCGGGCAGCTCTATCGGAATGTCGGCGACCGTGCGCAGGTTCGCGGTGATGTCCTCACCGACCAGGCCGTCGCCGCGGGTCGCGCCCTGCACGAAGCGGCCGTCGACATAACGCAGCGACGCCGACAAGCCGTCGATCTTCGGCTCGCCGGCCAGCTCGACCGGCGTTTCGTCGTCCAGGCCCAGGAAGCGGCGGGTCCGGGCCATGAACTCGGCTGCGTCGTCCACGCTGAAGGCGTTGGCCAAGGACAGCATCGGCACGCTGTGGGCGACCTTGGCGAAGCCGCCGCCCGGCGCCGCGCCGACGCCCTGGGACGGGCTGGCCGGCGTGCGCAGCTCCGGGAACTGCGCCTCGAGCGCCAGCAGCCGTTGGAACAGCGCGTCAAACTCGGCGTCGGAGATTTCGGGCGCGGCATCGACGTGGTAGGCGCGATTGTGGTGCTCGATTTCCGCAACCAGATGCGCATGCTCTGCCGGCGCGTCGGTGGTCCGCTCCGGTGCGGCCTGTGGGGCCGCGGTCATGCGCTGCGTTTCGCCGGCCGGGCCGGCGCCTCGCCCTGCAACAGCCGGGTGGCGGCGGCGCGCGCTTCGTCGGTGACGCGGGCGCCGGACAGCATGCGGGCGATCTCCTCGCGGCGGGCGGCGCCGGCCAGCGCGGCGACCGCGACGGCCACGCCGTCGTCGTCGCTGCGCTTGACAATGCGCCAATGATGATCGCCCAGGGCGGCGACTTGCGGGCTGTGGGTGACGACCAGCACCTGATGGGCGGTGGCCAAACGCGCCAGGCGGGCGCCGACCGCCGCCGCCGTGGCCCCGCCGATGCCGGCATCGACCTCGTCGAACACCAGGGTCGGGGCGCCGTCGCCGGTGGCCAGCACGACCTTGAGCGCCAGCATGAAGCGGCTGAGCTCGCCGCCCGACGGGACCTTCTGGATCGGGCCCGGTGCGGCGCCGGGGTTGGTCGCGACCAGGAAGGCCACGCGGTCGATGCCGGCGGCGCCCCAGTCGGCTTCGTCGAGCCGCTCGATGCTGGTCTCGAACGTCGCCCGCTCCAGCTTCAGCGGCGGCAGCTCGGCCGCGATCGCCCTGTCCAGCGCCGCGGCGGCTTGCTGGCGGGCCGCGCGCAGCCGCTCGGCCGCGGCAACGTAGGCGCGGCGCGCCTGATCGGCGGCCTGGGCCAGCCTGAGCAGCTGGTCGCCCGTGTCGTCGATCGTCGCCAACTGGGCCTGCAGGGCGGCGAGCACCTGAGGCAGCCGGTCGGCCGCCGTCTCGTGCTTGCGGGCGGTGGCGTGGAGCGCGAACAGCCGCTCCTCCAACTGCTCCAGCGTGCCGCCTTCGGCGTCGACGTCGTTGGCGATCGATTGCAGCTGTTGGGCCGCGTCCTCCAGCTCGGCCCCGGCCCGGTCGAGCGCCGCGACGGCGGGCGCCAGCACCGCGCCACCGGCCGTCTCGGCCAGCCGCGCCAATGGCCCGGCGGCACGCTGCAGCGCGGCCTCGGTGCTGGCCTCGCCGCGCAGCTGGTCGAGCGCCTCGGCCAGGCCCGCGAGCAGCTTCTCGGCGTTCTGCAGCGCCCGCCGCTGGGTGCTCAGGCGCGCGGCCTCTTCCGGCTGCGGTGCCAGGGCCGTCAGCTCGTCGACGGCGTGGCGCAGATAGGCCTCGTTGGCCCTGGCCTTGGCGGCGCCGGCCTCGGCGGCCGCCGCCGTGTCGCGGGCGATGCGCCAGACCGCGAAAGCCTGGGCGGCGATCGCCGGCTCGTCACCGAGAAGGCCGTGGGCCGCGCCATGGGCGTCGACCATGGCGCGGTGGGTCGCCGGGTCGCGCAGGCCGTGCTGGTCGAGTTGCGCCTGCAGCTCGACCAGGCGGCTGCCGAGGCGGCGCAGTACGGCGGTGCTGACGGGCTGGTCGTTGACGAACGCGCGGCCGCGGCCATCGGCCCCGACAACACGGCGCAGCACCAGCTGAGCCTCGTCGACGTCGATGCCATGCTCGGCGGCATCGGTGAAGACGGCATGGCCCGGCGGCGGCTCGAAAACGGCGGCAATGGTCGCCTTGGCGGCGCCGGGACGGACCAGGCCGGCATCGCCGCGGGCGCCGAGTGCGAGGCCGAGGCTGTCGAGGAGGATCGATTTGCCGGCGCCGGTCTCGCCCGTGAGCACGCCGAGACCGGCCGTGAAGTCAAGCTCCAGGCGGTCGATCAGGACGACGTCGCGGATCGACAATCGGCACAGCATGGGCGCCTAGAATGGCCAAAGCCGGCTCAGTAGGCCCTCGTCCTCGGCCGGCACGGACGGGTCTTCCCCGGCCAGCAGGATTTCGTCCGCGGGTCCGCCGACAACCGAATAGCTGTCGGCGTACCAGTTGCTGCTCGGGAAGTTGTATCCCAGGACCGAGGCGGCGTCCTGCGCCTCTGTGTCGACGCCAAGTGCCGAGTAGGCCTCGGCCAGCCGATGCAATGCCTCCGGCGCATGAGTGGTCGTCTGGTAGGATTCGATGACGTTGCGGAAGCGGTTGATCGCCGCCAGGTAGTGGCGGCGCTTCAGGTAGAAGCGGCCGACCTCCATCTCCTTGCCAGCCAGGTGATCACGCGTCAGGTCGAGCTTGAGTCGGGCGTCGCGGGCGTATTTGGAATCGGGGAAGCGGCGGATCACTTCCTCCAGTCCTTCGAGCGCCCGTTGGGTGGTCTTCTGGTCGCGGCCGACGTCCGTGATCTGCTCGTAGTAGCCCAGCGCCTTCAGGTAGTAGGCATAGGCGACATCGCGGTTGCCGGGGTGCAGCTGGATGAAGCGGTCGAGGCCGAGCACCGCGTCGTCGTACTCCTGCTCCTCATAGTGCGCGTAGGCCGACATGAGCTGGGCCTTGGTGGCCCAGATCGAATAGGGATGCTGGCGCTCGACCTCGTCGAACAGCCGCGCTGCGTCGGGATAGTCGCCCTGGCCCAAGGCATCGACGGCGTCGTTGTAGAGCTCCTCCACTGGACGCTCGACATAGGCCGTCTCGTCGTCCGTGCTGCAGGCGGCCAGGGCCAAGCTGCCGAGCAGCGCCAGGGCGGTTAGGCTATGGGCTCGCATACGCGTTCGCTTCTCGGATCAGTTCCGCCGCGTCAGCGTTCTATATAGATCGAAATTCGGCAGTTTCCCACCGGCAAACGCGTGCGGAGCGTCGCGTAATTCAGGCTGTGGCGCGAACCGCGGCCGGCGCATCCTCGACGTCGTCGAACGGCAGGTCGGCCAGCTGCCATGCCGACACGTCGGCAAACAGGGTCCGCAGGAGCGCGTGGTTCAGCGCATGGCCAGAGCGGTGGCCATGGAAGTGGCCGATGATCGGCATGCCGGCCAGGTACAAATCGCCAATGCTGTCCAAGATCTTGTGGCGGACGAACTCGTCGTCGTAGCGCAGGCCACCCTCGTTCAGAATGTCCTCGCCACGGATGACGATGGCGTTGTCGAGGCTGGCGCCCAGGGCCAGACCGTTGGCCCGCAGCTGGTCGGCGTCCTCCGCGAAGCCGAACGTGCGGGCCCGGCAGATCTCGGCCTTGAAGGCGCCGTTGACCAGGCGCACCTGCATGTGCTGCTTGCCGATCGCCGATGCGTCGAACTCGATGTCGAAGGCGACGGAAAAGTCGTCGCTCGGGCTCAGCGAGGCGTGGCCGGTGCCGTTCGTTACCGTCACCGTTTTCAGCACCTCGATCGCGCGCCGCGGCGCGTCCTGTTCGACGACCCCGGCGCACTCGATCAGAAAGACGAATGGCGCGGCGCTGCCATCCATCACCGGAACCTCCGGCCCGTCGAGCTCGACAACGACGTTGTCGACATTGCAGCCGCTCAGCGCGGCCATCAGGTGCTCGATCGTCGCCACCGTGGCGCCGCCGCGGCTGCCGATCCGGGTACACAGCTCGCTGCTGACGATATTGTTGACGTCCGCGACGATCTCACCAGTGTCGGGTAAGTCGGTTCGGCGAAACCGGATCCCCGAAAACGGCTCAGCCGGCAGGAGCTGCATTTCAACCCGGGCGCCGGAGTGGAGACCCGTGCCGGTGCAGCCGATGGTGCTCTTCAGCGTCTGTTGCCGCGAGAGCCCAGCATCAAGCGATGCGACGAATTCCCCCAAAAAGATGCCCCCGCTTCGTTACGGCGTCGAAGCCGCGGATCCCCATCCTGCAAACGCCAACCCACCGCCGGACCGAGTGAATGTGGCATGTTGGTCTAGCAAGGCGCCAGGCGCGGCTCAAATCAATCTTTATTACAGAATGTTACGGCTGGAAACCGGGTGGCCCTGGTGGTCTGATCGGGTGTGGGTCTGGTATGGAAAATCTAAGTCATTGATTTAGTGCGTTTTTTGTGTCGAGACGAACGGCCGAAAGCGGCTATTCGTGACAATGGGCCGCTCCAAGGCAGGATTTTGTCACGACGGCAGGGTCGAGCAGGGGAAGGTGGGAACGCTCCGCACCGCCAGAAGCGGTACGATGCCGTGTCTCGAAACCCAACATCGGGAGCATTCCCATGGCAGTATCCCCGCCTCCGGCGCCTTCGTCCATCGATCTTTCCGGCCTGCCTCCTCGGGTCGTCGAGGCGGCCGCCCGGGTGCTCGCACTGTGTCGCGGGGAGCTTCGTTCCGAGCCGCGCCCCGAGGCGCCCGAGGAGGTCGAGTTGCGGGTGCGTGAGGCCACGAACGAGTTCGCTCGCGATGTCATGGGCGCCGTCATCGAGAACCGGGACGATGGCGCTTCCCGGATCGAGCGGGACGGGCAGAGCTGGTTCCGGGTCGCGGTGACGCCGAAGACGATCATGACCTCGCTCGGTCCGGTGACCTACCGGCGAGCGCGTTACCGCAGCGGCGCGAGCGGGGCATCGCCGGTGCCGGTCGACGAGAGCCTGGGTCTCGTCGACGATTACCTGACGCGGCCGGCGGCCGAGCTCGGTCTGCTGATGATGGGTCACTGCACGGCCCGGGAAGCGGCGGCGTTCTTTGCGAAGACCGGCGCCATGACGCCGTCGGTGAGCACCCTGCAGCGCCTGACCATGAGCATGCACGAATGCTGGGAGAGCCTCGGCCCGGAGACGCTGGGCAGCATCCGTGAGGCCGAGGGCATACCGCAGGACGCGACCACCGCCTCGGTCTCCCTCGACGGCGTCATGGTGCCGCTGAGACCCGGCGAGGACGGTCGCGCCAAGGCCTCCTGGCGCGAGGCCGCCTGCGGCACGGTCTCCTTCCACGACGCCGAGGGCAAGCGCCTGAAGACCCTCTATCTCGGCCGCATGCCGGAGAGCGGCAAGCTCACGCTGAAGGCGCAGCTTGCAAGCGAAGTCGCACACATCAGGCGAGCACGCCCCGAGATCGGGATCGTCGCTATCGCCGATGGCGCCGCCGACAACTGGACCTTCCTGGAGACCCTGTCGCCCGAAACCGAGGTGATCGACTTCTGGCATGCTTGCGAACATCTGCAAACCGCGTCCGACCATGCCGTGGCGCCCGGCTGGTTCGAGAAGTACCGCGAGATCCTCCGTCACGATCCCCGTGGCGTCGCCAAGGTGATCCGGGCGCTGCGCCACCTTCGCGATGCCGCCGCTGCGCCGGACCGGGCCGAGACCGAGCGGGAACTCGCCTTCTTCCGCAAGCATCGCCATCGCATGCGCTACCACGCCCTGAAGGAAGAGGGCATCGCCATCGGCTCAGGCGTGGTCGAGGCTGCCAACAAGACCCTGGTGACACAGCGCATGAAGCGCTCCGGCATGCGCTGGCGGATCGTCGGCGGACAGGCTGTTCTGACCTTCCGCGCCCGGATCAAATCCGGCCGCTTCGAGCGGGCATGGAAGGCCCTGATCAGCGCAACCGACACACCGGCCAACGACAACATCAGTCCACGTGCAGCAGCCATGGCAATCGCTGCCTGAACTCAACGAACCAAGCCGCAGACATCACTGCCATGCGAGACTCGCACCCGTCTGATCCGGACGTTCGGTAGCCATGCGTCGGTTGAATCAGTCCACCGGAATCGACAACCAATACGGTTTCCAGCCGCCCGCGATCATCAGTTGGCCTGGCGCCGCAGGAAGGCCGGGATCTCCATAAGATCTTCTTCCTCGTCGTGCGCCGACTTGCGTGCAGACGGCTCCAGACCGCCGAGTTTCGGCTGGCTCTGGGGCTTCGGCCCAGGCGTTCGGGCCGCCGCCGTCCGCTGCGACCGCTCCGCGAGCTGTGGCTCGGTCGATTCGGTGTCACCAGCGGCCGGCTCGGAGTCGTACCGGCGGGTCCGGCCGGACCCGGTGACACGTTGGAACAGGCTGAAACTGCGCCGCCTTGCCGGCTCCGTCTCGGCCGTGCCGTTGGCGATTGCGGCCGCTGCGAAGGTGTTGGCCGGTCGCCGCTCGCGGCGCATTGCCGGCTCGGCCGGCGGCTGCACCGGCGGCGGGGCGATGAACGGCTCCTCGGCGGTTGCCGTGGCGACCGCCGTCGCGGTCGCTGCGCCGCCGATAGCCGCCGCTGGCATAGTGGGCGGCGTCACGGGTGGCGCTGCCAGCGGCTCGGACGTTGAGGCGGTCGTGAAAACGCCGGGTGCGGATAGCGGGTCCGGCGGCGGCATTCCGGCCGCTGCCTCGATTGCCGGATTGCCGGTCGCGACGGCCGTTTCGATCGGGCTGCCGTCGGCGGCGGCGATCGGTGCCGCGGCCGGGGTTGCCGCCTCGCCGGCCGGTGCCGTGGGGCCACGGTCGGCATCGTGGACCAGGCTGATCGACGGCCGCGGCATCGCGCCGCTGACCTCGGCATCGATGCCGGTGGCGACGAGCGACACCCGCATCAGTCCGTCCAGCGACTCATCGAACGTCGAGCCGAAGATGATGTTGGCGTTGGCGTCAACCTCCTCGCGGATGCGGTTCGCCGCCTCGTCGACCTCGAACAGGGTCATGTCCGGTCCGCCGGTGATGTTGATCAATACCGCCTTCGCGCCCTTCATCGAGACGTCGTCGAGCAGCGGATTCGCGATCGCCGCCTCGGCGGACTCGATGGCGCGCTTCTCGCCCTCGGCCTCGCCGGTGCCCATCATGGCCTTGCCCATCTCGCTCATCACGGTCCGGATGTCGGCAAAGTCCAGGTTTATCAGGCCGGGCATGATCATCAAGTCGGTGACGCCGCGGACGCCCGAATAGAGTACGTCGTCGGCCATGCGGAAGGCGTCGGCGAACGTCGTCTTCTCATTGCAGACACGGAACAGGTTCTGATTCGGGATGACGATCAGCGTGTCGACGAAGTGCTGCAGCTCTTCGATGCCGTCGTCAGCCATCGTCATGCGGTGGACGCCCTCGAATTCGAACGGCCTGGTCACGACGCCGACGGTGAGGATGCCGTGCTCGCGCGCCGCGCGGGCGATCACGGGGGCGGCGCCGGTGCCGGTGCCACCACCCATGCCGGCTGTGATGAACGCCATGTGGCTGGTTTGCAGATGGTCGATGACCGCATCCAGCGCCTCCTCGGCGGCGGCGCGGCCGATGTCGGGCCGTGCCCCGGCGCCGAGGCCGTTGGTGATGTTGGCGCCCAGCTGCACCCGGCGGTCGGCCTTGTTCTGGGCCAGTGATTGGGCGTCCGTGTTGGCGACGACGAACTCGACCCCTTCGAGATCGGCGTCGATCATATTGTTGACTGCGTTGCAGCCGGCGCCGCCGACGCCCACCACGACGATGCGTGGCTTCAGGTCGGTCTCCGCATTCGGTGTGCTCAGGTTCAACGTCATGTCAGCCTCCGATACCTCGTTCCTGTGTCGTATTAGCGTGTGGCAGCCGGCGGCATAGCCCGTGCCATGGGCGACACTGCCCAGGCGGCACGCGGACGCTTGCCGATTGACCTAGAAATACTCACGCAACCACTGTCCGAGGCGGCCGCTGAAGCCGCCTCGGTCCCCATGTGCGGCCGGTGCCGGGACTGGTAGTGCCGTCGGTTGATGGACGGCAAAGGCAATCAGTCCGGCACAGGTCGCAAACGCCGGGCCGGCCATGGCGTCCGCGAGACCGCGGAGCCTGAGCGGCCGGCCCAGGCGAACCTGTTTTTCCAATACGAGCGCCGCCAGTTCGCGAACGCCCTGCAGCTGGCTGGCGCCACCGGTCAGGACGACGCGGCGGCCGGCCAGGCGGTCAATGCCGCTGGCCGCCAGGCGCGCCCGCACCAGCTCAAAGATCTCCTCCAGCCGCGGCTGGATGATGCCGTTGAGGATCGAGCGCGAAATGTGGCTCGGCGCTTCGTGACTGTCCTCGCCGACCTGGGGCACGTCGATAAGGTCGTGCTCATCGCCACCGGTGGCGCCGGCGTTGGCGTTGCCGTAAAGCGTCTTCAGGCGCTCGGCGTGGGCAAGCGGCGTCGACAGGCCGCGCGCGACGTCGTTCGTCACATGGGCACCGCCGGCCGGCACCGAATCCGCATGGATCGCCTGGCCGTCGTAGAACACCGTAATGCCGGTGGCACCGGCGCCCATGTCGATCACCGTCGCGCCGAGGTCGATCTCGTCCTCGACGAGCGACGAGAGCCCGGCGGCATAGGGGCTGACGACGAAGCCCTCGATGTCCAGGTGGCAGCGCTCGATGACCGTCTTCAGCGTGCGCACGGCGCCGATGGTGGCGGTAATCATGTGGACCTGGACGCCCAGCCGGTCGCCGTACATGCCGCGCGGATCGCGGATGCCGTGGTCGCCGTCGATCGTGAAATCGACGGGGATCGTATGGATGAGCTGGCGCTCGCTGCCGTCGGTACCGGCTAACGAATGATCGAGTACGCGGCGCAGATCGGCGGTGCCGACCTCGTGGCCGGCGATCGAGACCTCGACATCGACGGTCTGCGAACGCGGCCGGCCGCCGCTCAGGTTCACGACGACCGAGCTGATCGTCTCGCCGGCCATCTTCTCGGCGACATGCACGGCGTCGAGGATCGAGCGCTCGGCGGCCGCCATATCGACGACGACGCCGTTGCGCAGGCCCTGAGACACCTGATGCCCGGTGCCGATGATGCGCGGCCGCGCCGCCTCGCCGTTCGGCGGGTCGACCCGCGCGATAAAGCAGCAGATCTTGCTCGTGCCGACGTCGAGGGCGGCAATCAGATCATTGCGAAACATACGCGTCCGTTCTGTGACATTGGCCTGTCGGGTCGTGTCATCGAAACTCACGTGCTCTCTTCGCCACGCGCATGGGCGGCCGCGGCCGTCCCCAGGCGCACGATCAACCGGTCCGGCTGACGCAGATCCAAGGCGACGATGTCGCGCGTCAGCAGGCCGTGTTCGCGTTCCAGATCGGCCAGCCAGCCGAGCGCCGCGGCAATGCCGTGCTCCGGCAGGCGGACGTCGATGCCGTTCACCAGACGCAGGTTCCAGCGCCGCCGCGAAACCAGGACCGCGCCTTCGACACGCACCGCGATGGACGGATAGCCGGTCAGCAGATCGAGCAGCGCCGCGGCGTGGTCCGGAGCCTCGTCGCCGACGACCGTCGGCAGCCCGTCGAAGCTCGTGCTGTCGCGGCGCAGGATCACTGTGCCCTCGCGGTCAACGAGGAAGTGGCGGCCCTCGTGCTGCCACAGCGCGATCGGGTGGCGCTCCTCGATGCGTAGGTAGATCAAATTCGGCAGGCGTCGCGCGACGGAGGCGCGGCGCACCCAGCCAAGAGCCTCGACGCGCTGTCGCGCAGCCTGCGGGTCGAAGGCAAGGATAGGCATGCCGCGGCGAACGCCCAGCGCCGCCAGCAGCAGCGCCGATTCCGTGTGGCTGCGCCCCTCGACCAGGACCTCGTCGACGCGCAGCCCGGCGCGACCGGTCAACGCCAGGGTTGCCTGCTGGCCGTGCTCGACCGTCGCCGCGATCCAGCCGGACCGCACGAGTTGCCAGGTTCCGCCGACAACGGCGACGACCGCGACGGCGGTTGCCGCCATGAGGATCACGGCCCTGCTCGAACGTCGGGGCTGGCGTCGCCGCGAGCGCGCCGGCGCCGTCGTCAGGCCGAGGAGCCGCGCTAGTCGCATGCCGCGTGCTCGACCATCCAGTCGACCAGCTCGCCGAACGGGATGCCGCAATGGGCGGCCTGCTCCGGAACCAGCGACAGCGGCGTCATGCCGGGCTGGGTGTTGACCTCCAGCATGACGACCCGGCCCGGCTCCCCGTCCGTATCGTCGTAGCGCAGGTCGGCGCGGCTGACGCCGCGGCAACCGAGTACGCGGTGGGCGGCCAGCGCATGCGCCAGCGTCTGCTCGTAGGCGGTCGGCGCGATCGGCGCCGGGATCCGGTGCGCGGCCGCGCCTTCGCTGTATTTGGCGTTGTAGTCGTAGAAGCCGACGTTGGGCCGGATCTCGGTGACCGCGAGGGCGCGGTCGTCCATGACGGCGACAGTCAGCTCGCGGCCGGGCACGAAGCGCTCGACCAGCCATATGTCGTCCGGCTCGCCTGGCTCGCCGCTCAGCGGCGGCCGGTTGGTGCCGTCGGTGACGATGTGCACGCCGATACTGGAGCCCTCGTTGAGGGGCTTGACGACATAAGGCCGTGCCATGACGTCGCCGGCCTCGATCTCGCGGCGGCGGGCAAGCTTGCCCTCGGCGACCGGGATTCCGTGATTGGCGAAGAGGTCGCGCGAGGCTGCCTTGTCCATGGCCAGCGCCGACGCCAGCACGCCCGAATGGGTATACGGAATTGCCAGCATGTCGAGCAGCCCCTGGATGCGGCCGTCTTCGCCATAGCGGCCGTGCAGGGCGTTGAAGACGACGTCAGGGCGCGGCTTCAGGGCGTCGATCAGCGCGTCGATGTCGCGCGTGACATCGACCTCCGTCACCACGTGGTCGGCCTCGCGCAGCGCCGCCGCGCACAGCGCGCCGCTGGTCAGCGACACGTCGCGCTCGACTGACCAACCACCCATCAAGACCGCGACCCTAGCCATGTGTGTCCGCCGCCGGCTCGCCGATCTGTTTGATCTCCCACTCCAGCTCGACACCGCTGGTTTCGCGGACGCGCCAGCGTACCTCTTCGCCCAAGGCCTCGATCTCCGCCGCCGTTGCGTTGCCGGTGTTGATCAGGAAGTTGCAGTGCTTCTGGGAGACCATTGCGCCGCCGCAGGCGAGGCCGCGGCAGCCGGCTGCCTCGATCAGCTCCCACGCCTTGCGGTTCGGCGGGTTCTTGAAGGTGCTGCCGCCGGTGCGGCTGCGGATTGGCTGACTGTCGCTGCGCGCGGCCTGGACGTAGGAAATGCCGCGGGCGATCTCTTCGATGGCGCCGCGGACTCCGCGCAGGACCGTGCCGGTGAAGATCCAGTCGGCCGGGACGCCGCAGCCGCGGTAGCGCGGCGCCCACTCGGCCGGGCCCAGCGTGTGCGGCGTACCATCGGCCTCCAGTACGCTGACGGACACGACGACATCTTTGAGCTCGCGGCCATAGGCGCCGGCGTTCATGCGCAGGCCGCCACCGATCGTGCCGGGGACGCCGGCGAGGAACTCGAAGCCGGTGACGCCGGCATCGCGGCAGGTCAGCGCGACGTTGTAGTCGAGCGCCATGGCGCCGGCCGTGACATCGACGCCGTCGACCGAGATGCCGGCGAACGCACGGCCGAGCCGGATCACCACGCCGCGCAGCCCGCCGTCGCGCACCAGCAGGTTCGAGCCGACGCCGATCAGCGTGACGGGCACGTCCACCGGCTTTTCCGCAAGGAATTGCCGCAGGTCTTCGGCGTCGGCCGGGCGGTACAACACGTCGGCCGGGCCGCCGACACGGAACCAGGTCACGCCGGCAAGCGGCGCCCGCTCGGTATAGCGGCCGCGCACCTGCGGCAGCCGGTCGATGAGGTGACAGCGGGCGTTGGTGGCAATCATGTTCATGACTCCGTCCCCGTGTGACGGTCAAACAGGGCCGCCAACTCGCCCGGCAGCGCCTGTGCCCAGTTCGTGATGTTGCCGGCGCCGAGGCAGACGACGAGGTCGCCCGGCGCCGCGGTGATGGCGACGAGCCCCGACAGGTCGCCGGGTGAGGGGAGTGGACGCACGTCGCGGTGGCCATGGGCGCGCAGCCCCTGCACCAACGCTTCGCGGTCCACCCCCTCGATCGGGCTCTCGCCGGCCGGGTAGATGTCGGCAACGATGACCGTGTCGGCATCGTTGAAGCAGGTACAGAACTCCTCCATGAGGCTGGCGACACGGCTGTAGCGATGCGGCTGGAAGACCGCGATGACACGGCCCGAGGCGGCGGCACGCGCCGCCTCCAACACCGCTGCGATCTCCACCGGATGGTGGCCGTAATCGTCGACGACGGTGATGCCGCCGACCTCGCCGACATTGGTGAAGCGGCGCTTGACGCCGGCGAAACCGGCCAGGGCGCGCCGCATGGTGTCTTCGCTCATGCCCATCTCGGCGGCGACCGCAATGGCCGCCAGGGCATTCTGAACGTTGTGGGTGCCGAGCATCGGCAGCCGGAAGTTCTCCATCCGGCGGGTCTTGCCGGTGCCGCGGTCGGTGATTTCGATGGCGAAGCGGGTGCCGCCATGCTCGGTGTTGATGTCGAGGCCGCGCACGTCGGCCTGCGGGCTCAGGCCATAGGCGATGATCCGGCGGTCGGACAGGCGCGGGATCAGCGCCTGCACTTCCGGATGGTCGATGCACATTGCGGCGAAGCCATAGAACGGGACGTTGGCGACGAACGTCGCGAAGGCGTCGCGGATGGCATCGAAGCTGCCGTAGAAGTCCATATGCTCGGGGTCGATGTTCGTGACGACCGCGATCGTTGCCGGCAGCCGCACGAACGTGCCGTCGGACTCGTCGGCCTCGACGACCATCCAGTCGCCCTGGCCGAGCCGGGCGTTCGTGCCGTAGGCGTTGATGATGCCGCCGTTGATCACCGTCGGATCGAAACCGGCGCCGTCAAGCAGCGCCGCGACGAGCGACGTCGTCGTCGTCTTGCCGTGGGTGCCGCCGACGGCGATCGACCATTTCAGGCGCATCAACTCGCCCAGCATCTCGGCCCGGCGGACGACGGGCACGAGGTGTGCGCGGGCCGCCGCGACCTCGGGGTTGTCGGTCTTCACGGCCGAGGACACGACGACGACCGAGGCCGTGGCAACGTTCTCGGGCCGATGCCCGACCTCGACCGCGATGCCCTTGGTGCGCAGCCGGCGCACGTTGGCGCTCTCGGCGATGTCGCTGCCCTGCACCTGGTAGCCGAGCTCGTGCAGCGTCTCGGCGATGCCGCTCATGCCGATGCCGCCGATGCCGACGAAGTGGATGACGCCGATATCCAGGGGAAGCGCCCTCATTCCGCGGCCTCCGGTATGGAGCGGTCGGCGGCGGGCCCGTTCGCTGGGAGCAGCCTCTCGATCAGGTCGGCCAAACCCTCTGCGGCCTCGCGATGGCCGGCCGCACGGGCCGCGGCCGCCGCGTCGGCCAGTGCCGCGGGCCTGGTTGCGAGCGCGTGCAGGTGTTCGCCCAGGCGCGCCGGTGTCAGCGCCGCCTGCGGCTCGACCCAGGCGGCGCCGACGGCGGCGATGGCCCGGGCGTTGGCCGTCTGATGGTCGTCGGCGGCGCTGGGATAGGGCACGAGCACGGCCGGCCGGCCGGCCGCCGTCAGCTCCGCAACCGAAGATGCGCCAGCCCGGCTGATGACCAGGTGGCTGTCGCTCAGGCGGCGCGGCACGTCATCGAAGAACGTCGCCAGCTCGGCCGTTGCGTCGGTGCCGCCATAGGCGGCGCGGGCGCACTCCATTTCCTCCGGGCGGCACTGCTGAGCCACCTGGAATCGGCGCTGCAACTCGTCCGGCAGCGTCGCGATCGCGGCCGGCACCAGCGTTGCGAAAACGTTCGCGCCCTGACTGCCACCGATGACCAGCAAGCGCACCGGCGCGGCGCCGGCCGGCGGCTCGTAGGGCTCGCCGGCAATGGCGATGACGTCGCGGCGGACCGGGTTGCCGACCAGCGTGGCGCGGCCCTCGTCGGCGGCGCGCAGGCGCTCGGTCGGCTGGAAGGACAAGGCGATCTGGCGCGCCCGCGGCGCCAGCAGGCGGTTGGCGCGGCCGAGCAGCGCGTTCTGTTCGTGGATGACGGTGGGCACGCCGGCCCAAGCGGCGGCCAGCATCGGCGGCACCGACGGATAGCCGCCGAAGCCGATGGCAACGGCGGGCCGCAGCCGGCGCACGAGCGCGCGGGCCTCGATGAGGCCGGCGGCCATCCCGGTCGCGCCGGCGAGCGCCCGCAATGGGCTGCGACCAATGCGCCCGGCGCGCACCGTGAACACGTCCAGCGCCGGGGCGGTGCGCAGCTGCTGCTGGGCCGCGCCGCGCGCATCGGTCACGAGCGCGGCCATGCGGCCACGGTCATGCAGGCTGGCGGCCAGGGCCAGCGCCGGGAACACATGGCCGCCGGTGCCGCCGGCGGCGATCAGCACGGCCGTGCGGGGCGCGTTCATCCGGCCTCTCCGGCGCCGACGCGCCGCCGCGTGAGGGCCAGCGCCATGCCCATCGCCATGCCGATCGCCAGCAGCGACGAGCCGCCATAGCTGATGAACGGCAGGGTGATGCCCTTGGTCGGGATCAGGCTCAGGCTCGACCCCATGTTGATCAGGGCCTGCAGGCCGAACTGGATGAGCAGCCCGGCGACCGCCAGCAGGACAAACAGATTCTGTTCCTGAAACGCCCGGGTGAAGCCGCGCAACACGACGGCGGCGAACAGCGCGACGATAATCAGAGTGACGAACAGCCCGAATTCCTCGCCCGCGACCGCGAACACGAAGTCGGCGTGGGCGTCGGGCAGCTGGAACTTGACCTGGCCCTGGCCGGGGCCGCGGCCGAACAGACCGCCGTCGGTGAACGCCTTGAGGCTGCGGCCGATCTGGTAGGTGTCGCCGGCGCTCGGATCGAGGAACCGGTCGATCCGGCTGGCGACATGGGGGAAGACCACATAGGCGCCGGCCAGGCCGGCGATGCCGAGCAGTGCCAGGACGGCGACCAGCCACATCGATAGGCCGGCGAGAAACAGCTGGGCCAGCCAGACCGCCGTCACCATCACCGCCTGGCCCAGGTCCGGCTGCGCCAGCAGCAGGGCCAGCACGAGCGCCAGCAGGGCGATCGAGATTCGGCGGGCCGGGAAGCGCTCGTCGCGGGCCTGGGCGGCCAACAGCCACGCCGTGACGATGGCGAACGTCGGCTTGATGAACTCCGATGGCTGCAGCGAGAAGCCGGCGATGTTGAGCCAGCGCTGGGCGCCGTTGATCTCGACGCCGACGACCAGTGTCGCCACCAGCAGGACCAGGCCGCCGGCGAAGCCAAGCACGGCCAGACGGCGTACCTGCACCGGCGTCAGCAGCGACAGCGTGAAGATCAACAGCAGCGCCGCCGGCAGTATCAGCAGGTGGCGCTTGACGAAATACATGGCGTCGAGGCCGATGCGCTCGGCCGCCGGCGGGCTCGCCGCCAGCGCTAGCACGATGCCGCAGCCGATCAGCGCCATCAGGCCGGCCAGGGCCCAGCGGTCGATCGTCCACCACCAGCGGCCAAGCACGGACGTGTCGGTGCGCGAGAACGTCATGCCGCCGGACTTCCCAGCGGGTCGCCGTGGCGTCCCGGCAGCGCCGCGACGGCGCCGCGAAACGCATCGCCGCGCGCCTCGAAGTTTGCGAACTGGTCGAACGACGCGCCGGCCGGCGACAGCAGGACGACGCCCGGCGTGCCCGCCGCGGCCCGGGCCATGGCGCTCGCCTGGCTGACGGCGGTCGACAGGTCGCCGCATTGCGATGACGCTACGCGGGCGCCGAGCTCGTCGGCGAATTGCGCCGCCGCCTCGCCGATCAGGAAGGCGTGGCGGATGCGTGCCAGATAGGGCGTGACCGCCGCCAGACCATCTGCCTTCGGCCGGCCGCCGGCGATCCAGTAAACGGCGTCGTAGCAGGCGAGCGCCCGTGCCGCGGCGTCGGCGTTCGTCGCCTTGCTGTCGTTGACGAACAGCACGCCGTCGACGCGATCGACCAGCTCTTGACGATGCGGCAGGCCGGGATAGTCGGCCAGCCGTCCGGCGATGGCAGCGCGGGACAGCTCGGTGACGGCGCCCACTGCCGCCGTGGCGGCGGCAGCGTTCTGGGCATTGTGCTGGCCCGGCAGGGTCGTCAGGTCGGCCAGGTTGGCGAAGACGACGGCGCCGTCGCCGGTCGCGTCGATCAGCCGTCCGTCATCGACATAGACACCACCAACCGCCGAGCGGTCGGTGGAGATCGGCACGACGACTTGCTTACCGGCCGCGGCGAGCTGCTCGAAGACGCGCCGGCTCGGCCCATCGTCGACGCCGACGATCGCGGTCTGCGGCCGCTGCTGGCCCCGGAAGATCCGGGCCTTGGCGGCGGCGTAGCCGTCGAGGCCGCCGTGGCGCTCCAGATGGTCGGCCGTAACGTTGAGCAATACGGCAACGTCGAACACGGCCGTCGGCAGCAGTTCCAGCTGATAGGACGACAGCTCCAGCACGTAGATGCCGTCGGTGGTCAGCGGCGCGAGCGCCAGGGCCGGCGTGCCGAGGTTGCCGCCGACGGCAAGCGGCCGGTCGGCGGCGGCCAGAATGTGGCCGATCAGTGCCGTCGTCGTGGACTTGCCGTTCGTGCCGGTGACGCCGATGTAGCAAGCCTCGCGTTGCGCCCGATACAACAGCTCGACGTCGCAGACGAGCTCGGTGCCGCAGGCCCGGGCGCGCTCGGCGACCGGATGGGGCTCGGGGAGTGTGTGGGGTATCCCGGGGCTCCAGACGATCGCCGCCGCGGCGGCCAGATCGGCCCCATGCAGGTCGACGACACGGAGGCCGGCGGCGACGGCGTCGGCCCGCCGCGCCGGCGCGTCGTCCCAGGCCCAGACATCGGCACCGGCCTCGGCCAGCACCGTAGCCGCGGTCATGCCGGACTTGCCGAGGCCCATCACGGCGATCGGCGTCGTGGCATAGTTGGAGAGGTCAGTTCGCGCGCTCACGCCCGTCACCTGAGCTTCAACGTCGACATGCCGATCAGGGCGAGCACGGTCGCGATGATCCAGAAGCGGATCACGATCGTCGATTCAGCCCAGCCCTTCTGCTCGAAGTGATGGTGCAGCGGCGCCATGCGGAAGACCCGGCGACCCGTCAGCTTGAACGAGACGACCTGCACGATCACCGAGGCGGTCTCGAGCACGAACAGGCCGCCGATGATGACCAGCACGAGCTCGTGCTTGGTGATGATGCTGACGCCGCCCAGCGCGCCGCCCATCGACAGCGAGCCGGTATCGCCCATGAACACCATGGCGGGCGGCGCGTTGTACCAGAGGAAGCCGAGGCCGGCACCGAACAGGGCGCCGCAGAACACGGTCAGCTCGCCCGTGCCGGGCACGTAGTTGATCAGCAGGTAGTTGGAGAACACCGTGTTGCCGACCAGCCAGGCGATCAGGCCGAAGCAGCCGGCCACGATCATCACCGGCACGATGGCCAGGCCGTCCAGGCCGTCCGTCAGGTTGACGGCGTTCGACGCGCCGACCATCACGAAGACGGCGACCGGAATGAAGAATATGCCGAGGTCGAGCAGCAGGTTCTTGGCGAACGGCAGGGCGATGCTCGAATCCAGCGGCGCCCGGGTCAGCTGCATGATCCAGATCGTCGCCCCGGTGGCGACCAGGATCTGCAGCCCGAACTTCAGCCGGGCGGGCAGCCCCTTCGAATCCTTCCGTGTCAGCTTCGCATAGTCGTCGGCGAAGCCGATGGCGCCGAAGCCGATCGTGATCAGCAGGACTGACCAGACGAAGCCGTTGCGCAGATCTGCCCACAGCAGCGTACTGATGATCACCGCCAGCAGGATCAGGAAGCCGCCCATGGTGGGTGTGCCGGCCTTGGCGAAGTGGCCGGCCGGGCCGTCGGCGCGGATCGGCTGGCCGGTCGGTTGTTTCTTGCGCAGCCACTTGATGACCGGCGGCCCGAGCAGGAAGCTGACCAGGAGGCCGGTCATCACCGCCCCGCCCGACCGGAACGTCAGAAAGCGGAACAGGTTGAAGAGGATGAATTCCTCGGACAGGGGTGCGAGCAGATTGAACAGCATGACGCCCTTACTCCCCGTTGGCCGCGCGCGGCCGCGCCGGCAGCGGATCGGCGCATAGCGCTTCGACGAGCGTGCTCATGCCGCTGCCCGCCGAGCCCTTGACGAGGACGATGTCGTTGGCCTTGATCGCGGCGATGACCTGCGGCGTCAACGCTCGGGCAGAGGCGGCTTCGCCGCCGCGCATCGCCTGGGGCAGCGCGCGATGCAGCGCCGCCATGTGCTCGCCGGCACAGAACACGAGGTCGACGCCGGCGGCTGCCAGGTCGCGCGCCAGCGCGGCATGCATGGCCCGGCTGGCGCTGCCCAGCTCGAGCATTTCGCCGAGCACGGCGAGCCGGCGGCCGCCGCGGCCCGGCGCGACCGTCGCCAGCACGTCGAAGGCCGCGCGCATCGAAGCCGGGCTGGCGTTGTAGCTGTCGTCGATCAGCGTGATCGTGCCGCCGCCCGGCAGCGCTACCGCTTGCCGAGTGCCGCGGCCTTTCGGCTGCGTCAGCCCGGCCAGCGCCGCGGCGGCGCGGTCGATGTCGGTGTCCAGGGCGTCGACCGCGGCCAGCACGGCGAGGCTGTTGATCGCCCAGTGCCGGCCCGGCATGGCCAGACGGTAGGTCACCTCGCGGCCGCGGATGGCGGCGACGACCGTGCCGCCGGCTGCGTCCGGAGTGTAGCTGACGAGCCGGGCGTCGGCACCGAGGTGGGCACCGAAGCCAATCACGCGGCCGACTCCGGCGGCCTCCGCCGCATAGGCCAGGGGCGCGAAGTAGGCGTTGTCCCGGTTCAACACGGCGGTGCCGTCGGGACCCATGCCGGCGAACAGCTCGGCCTTGGCGTCGGCGATCGCGGCGACGCTTTCGAAGAACTCGAGGTGCACCGCGTGGATCGTCGTGATGATACCGACATGGGGTCGGGCCAGGCGCGACAGCGGACTAAGCTCACCCGGATGGTTCATGCCGATCTCGAACACCGCATAGCCGGCGCTGCGGGGCAGGCGGGCGAGAGATAGCGGCAGGCCCCACTGATTGTTGAGGTTGCCGCGGCTGGCATGTGTCGGGGCCAGGGCGCCAAGGGCCGTCGCCAGAGCATCCTTCGTGCCCGTCTTGCCGACGCTGCCGGTGACGCAGATGACCCGCGCATGGCCGCGTTCGCGGGCGTGGCGGGCCAGCGCGTCGAGCGCCGCCTCGGTGTTGGAGACGGCCAACAGCGGCGCCGCGGCGGCGCCACCGACGGGGGTGCGGCTGACGAGCGCGGCGGCCGCGCCGGCGGCCAACGCGTCGGCGACAAAGTCGTGGCCGTCGAAACTGGGGCCGCGAATGGCGACGAACAGATCGCCGGAGACCACCGTGCGGCTATCGATCGAGACGCCCGTCGCCCGCCAGTCGCGGTTCGTCTCGCCCGCGGTCACACGGGCGGCTTCGTCTGCGGTCCACAGGATTTCGCCGGCCATCATGGCTGCCCACGCAGCGCCCGGATGGCCGCGCTTGCGATCGTCGCATCGTCGAAGTCGAGCACCCGGTCGCCGACGATCTGACCGGGCTCGTGGCCCTTGCCGGCGATGATCAAGGCGTCGTCGGCGGCCAGTGTGTTGATCCCCACGCCGATCGCGGCGGCACGGTCACCGACCTCCGTCGCTCCGGGGCAGGCCGCCATGATCGCGGCGCGGATCGTCGCGGCGTCCTCGGTGCGGGGGTTGTCGTCGGTGACGATGGCGCGGTCGGCGAGGCGCGTACAGACCGCGCCCATCAATGGCCGCTTGCCGGGGTCGCGGTCGCCGCCGGCGCCGAAAACGACGACGAGCCGGCCGCCGACATGTGGCCGCACGGCGGTCAGCACGGTCTCGAGCGCATCGGGGGTGTGTGCATAGTCGACGAAGATCGATGCGCCCGCCGGGTGCCCGTCGATGCGCTCCAGCCGGCCGCGCACGCCGGACAGCCCGCCCAGAGCCGCAATGGCGGCGGCGCTGTCGACGTCGTCAGCCGCCGCGATGACAAGGCCAAGCGCCGCCAGGGCGTTGTGCGCCTGAAAGCCGCCGACGAGCGGCAGCGTTACGGTATGCGGCGTGCCGGCGACGGTGAGCCGCAGCCCCTGCCCCGCCGCCGTCGGCGTCTGGGCGTCGAGCCGCAAATCGGCGCCGGCGCGGCCATAGCCGAGGATCCGCTGGCCGGCGTTCTTGCAGATCCGGGCAAGCTGGGCGAACTCGGGCGCGTCGGCGTTCAGCACCGCCGTCGCGCCCGCCGGCAGCAGCGTGGCGAACAGGCGCTGCTTGGCGGCCAGGTAGTCGGCCATGTCGCGGTGGTAGTCGAGGTGGTCGCGGCTCAGGTGCGTGAACGCGGCCGCGGCCAGCTCGACACCATCGAGCCGGCACTGATCGAGGCCGTGCGACGAAGCCTCGATCGCCAAGTGGTCGACGCCGGCCTCGGCCAACGCGGCGAGCTGGCGGTGCAGTGCCACCGGGTCGGGCGTCGTCAGGCTGGATCCCGGCGCGAAGCCGGGGGCGTCCAGGCCCAGCGTGCCCATGCTGGCGGCGCTGCGGCCAAGCGCCTGCCAGATCTGGCGGGCGAAGCTGACGACCGAGGTCTTGCCGTTGGTCCCGGTGACGGCGCCGATCGTGCGTGGCTGCCGGGCGCTGAACCGGGCCGCCAGC
>CBDHDN010000007.1:0-48698 GCA_965261585.1 Alphaproteobacteria bacterium | reverse complement strand
GTCCAGGGTCATGACGGAGCTGTCGCCGACACAGGCCACGACATCGTCGGAGCGGGCCTGGCCGCCCGAGCCGACATAGAGACAGAGCTTCTCGAGCTCGCGTCGGCTGAGCTGACGGTCACCGCCCAGGTTGGCGAGCAGATAATCCCGCGCATCGCGGTCGATGGAAATGTCGGCGGCACCCAAAACATCGTCGATCAGCTGCGCCAGGCCCGCCCCGGTGTCGGCATAGCAGGCGACGGCCGCTGCGTTCGCGGCCCCCTCGCACAACCGGCGCAGCGCCGACCTTGGCGGCAGGTTGTCGGCCTCGATAACGATCAGGGTATCGCCGACCGGCTCGTCGAGGACGCCGCCGACAGCGCCGGCGACATCGTCGCCGGCTTCACGCAACCGGATCACGCGCTGGCCGCCGGTCATCGCGATCGCGGCGGCTTCGTCGGCCAGCAGCGCCGGATCACGCGCAACCTGTCCGGCGGTGAGCTGGGCGACGCGGAACGGGTCCGACGGGTCTTCGACAACACTTCTGGCCACGATATCGGCGCGCTCGCGTATCAGCCCGTCGTCGGCGCCGTAGAGCAGCACGGCGCGGGCCTGTGCATCGGGGTTGCGCACGAAGCCATCGGCACGGCCCGCCGCGATCTTCATGGGCCCGACATTTCGATCTGCCGCAGGAAGATCGCGACGCGGGCGGTGATGTCCTCGGCCAGGTCCTGCGCACCGCGCCGACGGGCGTCGGCCTCGGCCGAGATCGTCCCGAAATCCGAGGTTGAAATGTTGTAGCTGTTGATCGACCGGGTCGATCCCGCCAACAGCTCCAGGCCATTGTTCGTGTCCAGCAGGCGGAACGCGGCTGACAGAGTCAGCCGCGCCCGCGTCGCCGTCGCATCCCTGCGCACGGCCAGGTTCTGCCGGGATTCGTTCAAGGTCACGGTCAGGCGATAGCGCGGGTCCGCCGGCGCGCCGCGGGGCGTGATGCGATCGAGCAACTCGTTGCGCAGCAGTTGGCCGGGCCGGTCGGCGATGAAGTCGATGCCGACGGCGGCGAGGCTGGCGCTCGCGTCGGTGGCCCCATCCCCGCCGCGACCGTAGAGCGGCTGGAAGCCACAGGCCGCCAGCAGCATCACAGCCGCCACGGCAAGTAGGCGGCGCGGCCTACACGACAAAATTCACCAGCTTGTTGGGCACCACGATGACCCGTTTCACCTGGCGCTCCCCGATCGCCGCTGCGACGGTCGGCACAGCGGCAGCGCGTTCCCTGGCGTCGGCCGCCGCCGCGTCGGCCGCAACTTCGATCGTGCCGCGTAGCTTTCCGTTCACCTGCACCACGACCGTCACCATGGCGTCCACGAGCAATGCCGGATCCGCTTCCGGCCACGGCGTGTCGGCAAGCATCTCGCCATGACCGAGCCGCCGCCACATGTCCTCGGCCAAGTGGGGTATCATCGGACCGGCCAGTTGCACCAGGGCCTCGAGCGCCTCTTGCTGCGCCCACACATCGCCCTTGTTCCGGCCCGGCTTGAAGCCGGCGATCGCGTTGGTCAGTTCGTAGAGCCGCGCCACCGCCTTGTTAAAGTGGAACCGCTCGATATCGTCGGTCAGGTGGCTGATCGTCTTGTGCACGCTACGGCGCAGCGCCGCCGCTTCCGCGCCGACCGCCGGCACCGCCGCCGACCGCTTGGTCGGTGCAACCGGCAGCCGTTCTTCGATCAGTTTGGCAACCCGATTGATGTAGCGAAAGGCGCCCTGGACGCCGGCATCCGTCCATTCCATGTCACGCTCCGGCGGGCTGTCGGACAGGATGAACCAGCGCGCCGTGTCTGCGCCATAGTTGGCGATGATCGAATCCGGGTCGATTACATTGCGCTTCGACTTGCTCATCGATTCCGAGCGTCCGACGGTCACGGCCTTGCCGTTTGCGGTTTCCACTACCGTGCCGTCTGGCTGCCGCGTCACGTGGCTCGAAAGCAGCCAGTTGCCGTCGGCGTCGCGATAAGTCTCGTGGCACACCATGCCTTGGGTGAACAGGCCCGCAAAAGGCTCGTCGATGTCCAGATATCCGCACTGCCGCATGGCGCGCATATAGAAGCGCGAATACAAAAGGTGGAGTATTGCGTGCTCGACACCCCCTACATATTGATCCACCGGCAGCCAATAGGCCGCCTCCTCGTCCACCGGATCGGTTGCGTGGGGGGAACAGAAGCGGGCGAAATACCACGAGGAATCGATAAACGTATCGAACGTATCCGTGTCCCGCTCGGCCGCCACGCCACACGTCGGACAGTTGACGTGCTTCCACCTGGGGTGGCGGTCCAGCGGATTGCCCGTCTGGCCGAGCTCGATGTCGTCCGGCAGGGTTACCGGCAGGTCGGCCGCCGGCACCGGCACCGTGCCGCAGTCCGGGCAATGGATGACCGGGATGGGGCAGCCCCAATAGCGCTGCCGCGAGACCCCCCAGTCGCGCAGCCGGAAAGTTATGGTGCCGGTGCCGAGCCCCGCCGCCTCCAATCGCTCGACCGCGGCACGCTTGGCGCTGGGCACGTCCTTGCCATCCAGAAAGCCGGAGTTGGCGAGCCGGCCGTCGCCGATATAGGCCTCGTCGCCGACCGCGAACGTTGCTGGGTCGCAGTCCGTCGGCACGACGACGGGTAGGACCGGCAGCTTGTACTTGCGGGCGAATTCCAGGTCGCGCTTGTCATGCGCCGGACAGCCGAAGATGGCGCCCGTGCCATAGGCCGTCAATACGAAGTTGGCGACGTAGACCGGCAGCGTCACCTCCGGCCGGAACGGATGCTGCGCGCGCAACCCCGTATCGAGGCCAAGCTTCTCGGCCTTCTCGATCGCCTCTTCGGTGGTTCCGAGCCGCCGGCATTCGGCGATGAAGTTGGCCAGCTCGGTATCCTTCGCCGCCAGCTCTTCGGCCAACGGGTGGTCGGCGGCAATGGCGCAGAAGCTGGCGCCGAAGATCGTATCCTGGCGCGTCGTGAAGACCCGCAGGCCGTCATTGCGGCCGGCTAGAGCGAAATCGATGGTGGCGCCCTCGGAGCGGCCGATCCAATTCGCCTGCATCGTCCGCACCTTCTGCGGCCAGCGCTCCAGCCCGTCCAGGCCGTCGAGCAGCACTTGGCTCTGCGCCGTGATTCTCAAGAACCACTGGGCCAGCTTACGGCGCTCGATCGGCGCATGCGACCGCCAGCCGCGGCCGTCGATGACCTGTTCATTGGCCAGGACCGTTTGGTCGACCGGGTCCCAGTTGACCCAGCCCTTTTTGCGGTAGGCCAGGCCCGCGGCCAGGAAGTCCAGGAAGATGCGCTGCTCGTGCTTGTAGTAGCCGGCATCGCAGGTTGCGAACTCGCGGCTCCAGTCGATCGACAGGCCCATGGATTTGAGCTGGCCGCGCATCGTGTCGATGTTCTGATGCGTCCACGTCGCGGGATGCACGCCCTGCGCCATGGCCGCGTTCTCCGCCGGCAGGCCGAACGCATCCCAGCCCATCGGGTGCAGCACGTTGAAACCGCGCGCCCGCTTGTAGCGCGCCACGACATCGCCCAGCGTATAGTTGCGCAAGTGCCCCATATGGATCCGGCCGGACGGATAGGGGAACATCTCCAGGATGTAGTATTTCGGCCGGCCCGGCCGCATCGTCGCCGTGAAGCAGCCCCGGTCGTTCCACGCCTGCTGCCACTTCGCCTCGGTGGTCTTGAAGTTGTAGCGGGACATCGAACTCGGATCTGTCGTTCAACGGGATGGGCTGCGTCGATCTTGCGCGCCTGCGGGACGCCGCGGCGGACGCGGCGCCTACTGGGCGCTTACCACGCGCAGCTCTCTCGCCCAAGTCAGAATGGCGTCTTCGATCTTGGTCGCGGTCGCGTCGGCGACGGCGGCGTCCTTCCAACCGCGCCCATCGTCCAACAGTTGCTTGTGGACGGAGGCGCGGATGCCGTCGGACCTGAGCTCCCGGCCAAGAATAAAGACGCTGACCTTGAAGCGCTCATCGGGGCTCTCGGGCGGCGCATACCAATCGCTGATAATGACGCCGCCGAACGGGTCGGCCGAGGCCAGCGGCATGAACGCGAGCGTGTCGAGCGAGGCGCGCCACAGGAAGCTGTTGACGCCGATGCCGCTGCCGCTCGTGTCCGTCGCGCTGTCCCGGTCGCGGCCCACCCCGAATGTGAATGCGCCCTCGCCGAACAGCTTGCCGACGTCGCGCTTGCGCTTTTCCTCGGTGGTCAGCTGCTCGCCGACACGCTCACCGGTGCACGCGCTCAGCACCAGCGCCAGCAATGCGATGCCGGCCACGCCTCGTCTCTTCCATATGCCCATGGCGCCGGATTATGGAGAGCGCCGCTGTGGCGCGCCAGCGAAAAAGCCGCTGGCCCGCGGCGCGGCGCTGTCGGCGCTCACCATAGCCTCGGGCTGGTTGCATATCAACAGGGCCGGCATGGAACGGCGGTCGCACTATTGCGTCGCTCGGTCGCGCGCATCCGGAAAAGGCCGTACTCCACGCCGGAAAAAAAAGGGCGGCCGCAATATGGCCGCCCCGCGCAGTGTATATCGATAGTTTAGAAGCCGAAGCTCGCGGAAAGCACGAACGACGTGCCATCCTGATCCCGGTTGTTTGTAGTCGCCGCAGACGCGCCGTCCGAGGAGAGCGAGTTTTCGAGGCTGAAGAAGTTGATATCCGCCGCGATATCCAACCCCGGCGCGACGGCGTAGTTGCCGCCGACGCTGACTATGTTGCTCTCTGGGTCAGCAATCGAAGTACCCGTGGCATCGAAGGTGCCGGCGTCACTCTCGCCATGCAGATACGCAACGCCGATCTTCCAGGGACCTGTCGAATAGCTGGCACCAACCGAAATCGCATATCCGGCGTCGGCTCCGTTCGCCGAACTGCCTGTCGTGGCAGCGGCTGAACTGATGCCGGTGTCTGCATTGTCAACGAAGCCGACAGCGCCGGAGAAGCCCATGTAGTCGATCTTGCCGCCAAAACCGAGGCGCTCGATATCGTTCGTCGTAGCCGTCTCGGCCTCACCGAATTCACCGATGCCAGCCACCGTGACCGTAATGCCGTTGTGGCTCTGGCTGAAGTTGGCCCCAACCGAAATGACCTCCTCGAAGTCACTACCGGTGTCCGCCCCACCACCATCGCTGCCCTCCTGGCCGGAGTCAGGCGTAAAAGAGATACCGCCCTGGACACCAGCGACCCGTGGCGTGAAATAAATCACCTTCGTGGCATCCCCGGTCGCGTTGACGCCAATGCCGGTGATCGCGGCACCCTTGTCGACCAGCGCAAACGCATCGCCGTTGAAGCCGCCGCGCCCGGCCCCCGCGTCCTCGCCACCGACGAAGATACGGTCCGCCGCGTCGTCCTGGTCGCCCAGCTCGATGCGGCCGAAGAAGCCGTCGATGAAGCCCCAGGTCTCGTCGGAGTTCTTGGTGTCGTTCGTCTGCGTCTGGAGCTCAAGCTGGAACCCGTACTGGATCCCGTTGTCCATACTCGCGCTGGCGCTGAACGCCACCTCCGATTCGTCGGATTTCAGATTGTAGCCCCGATTGCTGTCAGCGACAGCCTCAAAGTCCTCATTGGCGCCGACCAACGAAACCCGCAGGTTGCCCGAGATGGTAACTTCATACATGTCACTGACGACCGGCTGCGCAAACGCGGGCGCAGCTATCAGCGTCGCCCCCACAATGGCCGTGCTGGCCAAGAGTACTTTTTTCATGTGTCCAACCTCCAGATCTGGATATTCTAGGTCCGCGTTCCCTCTATGGCCCCCAGCCGCCGAACAGCACCATACTCGCGGATGCCAAGCTTTTTTTATGACAACAAGGGCCTGACGCGAATAAGACTCCGGTTGGTGGGACGGCGCAATCGCCAAGTGCACAGATGCAACAATTCGTACCACCCTGTGACATCGATGCAACAGACGGGCAGGATCCGGATGCTAAGCAGGTCACGCGTCCTGTAGTGCCTGGCGCAGCGGCCCGAGGTGCGCCGCGAACCGGCGGTGCCGACCGATCGCGGTTGTGTACAACGGTCGTCGCACCTGGTCGTAGCTCGCGCTCGTGACCCGGCGCTTGTTCTGGTGGAAGGTCAGACAGGCCTCGTTCCAGTCCAGTCCACAAAAATCCAGCATGGTCCGGACGGTCGACTCCGGCGCGGACACTAAGTCCTCGTAGACAACGTTCAGAATCGGCAGCGGGCGCACCGCCTGCCAGTGCTCCATCAGCCCTTCGTACTGGCGATAGTGTCGGCCGAGATGGACGAGGTCGCTCGCGAAGTCGTTGCCCGAGCGGAAGTTTTGCAGAAAACACGAGACACAGGAATCAAGTGGGTCGCGCACACAGTGAAGGACGCGCGCGCCTGGCAGCAGGAGCGAAATGAAGCCGACATGCTCGAAGTTGCCCGGCATCTTATCGGTTACTCGCCGCGCGCCTCTGTCGATCGCCGACAGGCTATTCAGATATCGATCGGCGAACGCGCCGATCTGCGTCGGCGACGCTTCGGCCAGGCAGTCGGGATAGGGGCTGCGGTCATCGGCCGCTGCGGCGACATCTTCGATGAGGCGTGCGATATCAGGCCGCTCGCCGCCCCCGGCCACTGCCGGGTGGGTGGCCAGAATCTGCTCGACCAGCGTGGTCCCGGACCGCGGCATGCCGACGATAAAGATCGGCCGCACATCCGTGTTCGGCGCGCGTGGTAAAGCATCAAGCCGCTCACGACTGAAACACGCCTTTAGCGTGGCAAAACGATCCGCAACGACGGCGGGGTCGTAAGCCTTGGGCGCCAGTTGGTTGCCGCGGGCGGCGGCCAGAAAGGCCGCGTCGAAGTGGCCGAGCGTTTCTTCCAACTGGGCGAGCGCGAACTGCGCCTGCTGCGCCTCGTGGACGTCGCCGCCGCCGCGCAGGGCTGCGATCAGGGTCACCCGTGCCTCGAGCGCGCGGCCGACGCGCGGGGCAACGCCAGCGAACGCCAGTGCCAGCCGAAGGTTGCTAGTGCACCGATCCAGACAAATGATTCACCGTGCGCTGGAGCAACCCGTTGTTTTGTATTCAGAATCAGGTTTCCACTGTGACGGCTCTGACTGAGTCGGTGCACTAGGTTCCGCTGCGAACAGTGACTCGAGCAGGGCAAATGCGGCCTCGGCGTCGCCCATGCGCTCTAGAACCTGGGCCTTGCCAGCTACCGCATCGACATTGCCGGGCGCTGCCACGAGCGCTCGATCGAGCATTGCGAGGGCCGCCTCGTAGCGGCCGTGCGCCCGCTCGGCCATCGCCAGGTTGCAGAGCGCGGTTGCGTCAGAGCGTTGGTCCGCGGCCTCGCGCAGCAGGGGATACGCTGACTCGACATGGCCGAGCTTCATCAGCAACACGCCTAGGTTGCTCTTCACCGAGGTGCTGCCAGGCGCCAGCGTAAGTGCCTCGCGATAGACAGCCAAGGCGTCCTCATAGCGCCCAAGTGATTGCAGCAGGTTGGCGAGACCCTCGGCGAACTCCGGGCGCTCGTTGGCCAGCTTGCGCGCCTGTCGCATCAGGCGCTCCGCCTCCTCATGGCGGCCCTGCAGTTGGCACGCGCGCCCCAGGCTGAACAGCGTGTCGGCATCGTTCGGCCGCCGCTGCTGCGCCCGTCTAAGCCATTGCTCACCGGCCTCGGCATCACGGCGCTGCAGGTGCAGAACACCCATGAGATAGAGGGCCCTGGAATGTTTCGGTGTCTGATCAAGGACCCGGCGATACGCGGCCGCCGCCTGATCCAGCCGGCCGGCGCGATGATGATGGACAGCGTCCTTTAGCCAATGGTCGGCGGCAGACCCGGTCCCGGACACGTGATGCCTCCCTCGCTATGCGCGCAGCAACGATGCAGTAACGATAGTGGACGCATCACCGCAACGGAACGCAATCGAGTCCGCGGACCCGCGGCGGCCGGCAACGTCAGGCCGGCCCGATGACCCGCATCCCGGCCAAGTCGGCGAGCAACCTGGCGCGCTGGGCCGCCGATAGGTCAGGAAAAGCCACCGACAGCTCCGTCGCGATGAAGTCTGTCCGCTCGACAATCCAGGCGATCGCCACCGCGACGCCCGGCGGGATGGTTGCTCTGTGTGGGCCGCTGGTCAGGACATGCAGCCCGCCTTCGCACGTCACCGACAGGTCATCGACGAGCACCTTGAAACGCTCGCCCGGCGCCACATGCGGCAGGTCGTAACCGCCGCGGCAGTAGCGGAAGGCCCGGCGTTGGCCCAGCACGTCCTCGGCCAGCGCCTCGCCCCTCAGGATCGCGCGCGCGCGATCGGCCAGCGCCTGCAGATGTTCGCGGACCGCCGCCTCACCGGCCCGCGGCAGCGGCAGGTTCGTGCGGAACAGCGGGTCGTCGACGGCGTGGTCGAGCAGCGCGTTCAAGACGTCGAATCCGATCATGTGGGTCACGCCGAACGAGACGTGGATCGTCGCCGCGCTCGACGCCAGCGCGTCGTGGTAGGTGCCGCGCGGGATGTACAGCAGGTCGCCAGGCCGCAACGTCACCTCCATGGCGACACTGCCCTTGTGCTTGTCGTTGTGCGACTGGGGCAGCGTCTTGTAGGCCGGGTGGGCGATCGGCCGATCCAGGCGGCCTTCGTAGATCCGCCACACCTTCTCGCCGGCGATGTGCAGCGCAAAGACCTCGTGCGTGTCGAAGTGACTGTCGAACGCCTGGTGCGCGGCGGCCGAGCAATAAAGGTTGCTCTGGGTCTTGCCGTTGAGGCCGCTCTCCAGGGCGTCCGCCGCCGCCGCGAGACCCGGCCACAGCGTATCGATGTCGTTGATCACCAGCGACGCCCCACGCTGCAGCAAGGCATTGACCTGTTCGGCGTCTGGCTGCAGGGCCGGCTTGTTCGTCCGGTCGACGGCCGTGCGGCAATAGCGCTCGGCCGGGACGGGCCGGCGATCCAGCACCAGCTTCAGCGACTCCGGGCTCCAGATCGCCGTCATGTTCAATAGCCTGTTCAGGATGTCCCACGACATGACGTCGGCGAACCGATCCGGATCGGCCGCACTCACGTGCAGCGGCTTGCGGTCGTAGTACTCGGCGAAAAAGGCGGCCTCCTCGACCGGGTGCAACAGGTCGGCCAGGCTGGCGATCGAGCGCGGCATACAGGCTAAATAGCCGATCATTGACAACCGGCCAAGCCGTCCGTCCGATTGTGTCGGTAACACGCGATATGTCCGGTTTATGTACCAGATGATCTGTCCGGTTTTAGAACGCCTCCAAGCCATGGAGGGAGGCGATGCGTCGGACGGAGCAGGTACAGGGACTGAGATTGATGAAGTTCGAGGAGGTTTACGGGCGCACCCATCGGGGTGGCTTGAGCCAGGCGGAGGCGGCGGAGGTTCTGGGTGTCTCGGAGCGCACCTTCCGGCGCTGGCGCGACCGCTACGAGGCGGAGGGAGCCGACGGTCTCTACGACCGCCGCCTGGGCCGCCTCTCGGCGCGGCGCGCGCCGGTGGACGAGGTGGCGCGGGTGCTGGAGTTGTTCGACACCCGCTACTGGGACTTCACGGCCAAGCACTTCCACGAGAAGCTGGTGGCCGATCACGGCTTCAAGCGCAGCTACAACTGGCTGCGGCTGAGCTTGCAAGCCCATGGGCGCAGGCGCGCGGCGCCCAGGCGTGGGGCGCACCGGCGCAAGCGGCCGCGCCGTGCCCTGCCCGGCATGATGTTGCACCAGGACGGCTCGAGCCACGAGTGGGTCCCCGGTCGATGGTGGGACCTGATCGTCACCATGGACGATGCGACCAGCGATATCTACTCGGCCTTCTTCGTCGCCGAAGAGGGCACCATGTCGAGCTTCCAGGGGGTGTCCGAGGCGATCCGGGCCAAGGGCCTGTTCTGCTCGCTCTACGCCGACCGCGCCAGCCACTACTGGAACACGCCCGAGGCCGGCGGCAAGGTGGACAAGGACACCCCGACCCAGGTCGGCCGCGCCCTGGCGCAGCTCGGCATCGAGTTGATCCCGGCCTACTCGCCCGAGGCAAGGGGGCGCTCGGAGCGCATGTTCGGCACCTTGCAGAAGCGCCTGCCCCAGGAACTCAGGCTCGCCGGCATCACCGACATGGTCGAGGCCAACCGCTTCCTCAAGGAGGTCTTCCTGCAACAACACAACGCCCGCTTCGCGACCCCGGCCGAGGACCAGGGCACCGCCTTCGTCCCCTTCACCGGCGCGCTCGACGACATCCTGTGCATCCACGAGGAACGCACCGTCTCAAACGACAACACGGTGCGCTACAAGCGCCTGGCACTTCAGATCCCCGCCGGCCGCCACCGCCGCCATTACGTCAAGGCCAGGGTCCGCGTCCACGAATACCCCGACGGCACAATGGCCGTCTTCCATGGACCGCGATGTCTGGCGCGATACCACGCCGATGGCCAACCGATCGACAGCCAAACCCGCGAGGCCGCGTGACCCGCTTCGACGCGACCGACCGGCGCCCTGTGGACAAGTGGACAGCCGCTCCGCGACCGACCACTTCCCCACAGGGCCAGAAACCGCAACAGAAGCGGTCAACTCATATGGTACATAAACCGGTCAACTCAGAATGTTCTCGACAGCCGTCCGTCCGATTGTCGCCGCACCGCCCGCCTTGCTAGGGTCGATATCGAGCCAGCGCCGATGCAGGACACAACGCCCGATATTGCCGCCAATCTGGCGGCGGTCGGACGCCGAATCGCCGCTGCCGCCGGTGAGCGCGCCGGTGTCACGCTCGTTGCCGTCGGCAAGGCCCAGCTCGCGACGCGCGTCGACGCGGCCCTCGCCGCCGGCGTCCGGGTGTTCGGCGAGAACCGGGTGCAGGAAGCCCTGGCGCGCTGGCCAACCCGTCGTCGGCACTATCCGGACCTCGAGTTGCACATGGTCGGGCCGTTGCAGACCAACAAGGTTGCCGAGGCGGTCGGTCTGTTCGACGTCATTCAGACCGTCGACCGGCCGAAGCTGGCGGCCAAGCTGGCGGCGGCGTTCGCCTCGCAGGGCGTGGCGCGCCGGTGCTTCATCCAGGTGAACACCGGCGAGGAGCCGCAGAAGGCCGGCGTTGCCCCGGGCGAGGTGGATGCATTTGTTGCCCGTTGCCGGCGCGAGCTGGGCCTGCCGATCGTCGGCCTCATGTGCATTCCGCCGCACGCCGAGCCGCCGGCGCCCCACTTCGCGTTGTTGCGAACGATTGCCGAACGCAACGGCCTCGCGGGGCTCAGCATGGGGATGAGCGCCGATTTCGAGACCGCGATCCGCCTCGGCGCGACCCATGTCCGGGTCGGTACCGCGATCTTCGGCGCCCGCCCGCCGCGCGTCTAGCTTGGCTGTGCCGGCGCGACCTCGGCGAACAAAGCGCTACGTCCCTGCGCCGACACGGACGCGGGTCGTTGCGTCGGCCTCACGCAGCACCCGGAGCAAATCCGCCAGCGGCAGCGCCACGCAACCGGCCGTCGGCGCGAAGTCGTCGGCCGCGACATGCAGGAATATGGCGCTGCCGCGATGGGGGACCGGGGGCGCATCGTTGTGGCCCAGCACGCCGATGACGTCGTAGAGCTGTTCGTCGCGCCACAGCCGCTCGGCAGACGCCGGATAGGGCAGCCGGACCAAACGGTTGTAGGCCGCATCCCCGGGCGCGTCGCACCATCCGTCGGATTCGGCGAGTGGTGCCGTCGGCAGCGCCAGCGAGCCCGGCGCCACGCGGTCGGGCCGGTAGAGCACGCGCCGTACCGGAAAAGCGCCCACCGGTGTCGCCATGTCCCCCTCACGCTTGTCCCGGCGGACACCATTGGCACCCAACGCGCAGCGCAGGCGCGCTTCGCCCCAGGCGGCCCATCCATCAGGCGTGACGACTAGGTCCATGGCGCGACACTAAGTCGGCATTCGCGATGATGGCCAGCGCGTTGTCGAGATTGGCGGGGAGGGAAAGACGTGTGTCTGTGTGTGATCTAGAGCACATCCGGTTTGGACGGAATATCCTGCATTGACGAGGTAGTTTCTGCATTCGGTTGGAGAGAATTCATCGAGGGCGTTTCCAATTGCCCGCCAGAGGTCATCGACGGTTCTGGCGCCGACCTTGCGGAGAATGGCTTTGAGCTTGGCGAAGACCTGTTCGATGGGATTGAGATCGGGGCTGTAGGGCGGCAGGTAGAGCGGGGTTGCGCCGACCGCCTCAATGGCCTCGTGTACGCCGGCGACCTTGTGGGAGGAGAGGTTGTCCATGATGACGATGTCGCCCGCGGACAGGGTCGGGACCAGGGCTTGCTGGACCCAGGCAAGGAAGCTTGCGCCGTTGATCGGGCCATCGAAAACGCAGGGCGCGGTGATCCGGTCGTGACGCAGGGCGGCAATGAACGTGGTTGTCTTCCAGTGGCCATGGGGAATGGCCGCCACCACCCGTTCGCCGCGCGGTGCCCGGCCATAACGCCGGGCCATGTTCGTCCGCGCCCAGGTCTCGTCGAGAAAGACCAGCCGTTCGGCAATCAGCCCAGGTTGCTCGTTGCGCCAAGTGGCTCGCGCCGCCGCGACGTCAGGGCGCTCCTGCTCGGCGGCGTGGGCTGTCTTTTTTTGCGACTCAGCCCCTGAGCCAGAAGAAAGTCGCCAAGCGTCGAGCGCTTCGCCTCGATCCCCTCGGCGGCCAGCAAGACGCAAAGCTCGTCAATGGTGATGTCGCAATTCTCCATCACCAGAGCCCGAATGCGATCGCCATGGGGAGCCAGTTTCGATTTCTTCCAGCCACCGTATTTGTCGGCTTTGATCGTGCCCCGCTGCTTCCAACGCTGCATCAGCTTCACAACAAAGCTGATGCTCACATCAAATTGCTTCGCCGCCGCATTGCGAGAGGTCCCCGATTCAACAACTCGAACAACTCGTTCACGAAGATCTTCCGAATAAGGTCGTGTCATCCATGGCTGGCCTCCTTTAACCCAGCTCATAGCTTGAATCACTTTTTGCGACCCTTGGGAATCCCCTTTTTGATTCTGTCTATGCCGGACCCGCTCTAGGGAAGAAGCTGGGCGCGGGTTGGTGGGGGCCGTCTCGTCACGTCCGCTCCTTGATGCGCACCGCCGCCTGCCGGCCGAAGATGATGGCGGGGCTGGGAACGCAGCTGCCCGGTCATGGCAACGCGCCCTCCGCGCTCAGCACGGTTCAACGTCGAAGGCGACGCCGATTCGATCCTCGCCGCTCTCGAATGGGATCGTCCCATGCCAGAAATAGGAAGGGAAGATCAGCATGAGCCCCTCCTCGGGCTTGATGGTGATGCGTCGCCCGCCGGGCGGCGGCTCGCCGGGGGCGACCTTGCCGAACCGGATGTAGCCGTTTTCCGAGTCGACGGCGGTCCTCACCGGCTCCGGGATGCGGACGTAGTAGACGCCGCTGCAATAGCCCACCGGATGGATATGCGGATCCTGGTAGCCGTTCGAGTTGAGAACGACTGCGTTGGCCTTGATCAACCAGGAGGCCGGCGGCTCATCGAAGTACGGGTCGGCATCGCCGGCCATCGCGGTCTCGAGATAGTCCTGGTAGAGGCCCTGCATCATCGTCAGAAGTGTGTGGGTGACCGGGTGATCGTCGCACAGGATGTTGCCGGTTTGGCTGCCGCCCTTGGTCGCGACGCTCGGCCGGTCGCGCATCAGGTCGGGACGGCCGTAGATGTACTCGGCAAGCGCGGCGTTGAACGCATCGAGGCCGTCCCACCCCGGCAGGCGGTCGAAACGGCGGCGTTGCACCAGGCGGTCGTAATCAAAGAACGCGTCCGCCTCGTCCCACAGGCCCTCGACCCGCAACGCCAGCCCGAGGTTGGCATAAGAGCGCACGTGCCGCGGCTCGAGTGAGAGCGCCCGGTGGAACCGTGCGATTGCCTCCTCCGGCCGGCCGAGCTCGTTCAAGAGGACGCCGTAGGCGGAGTAGGCTTCGGTGAAGCCGGGATTGAGCCCGATCGCGCGCTCATACGCGGCACTCGCCTCCGAGTTCTTGCCCTGGTCGCGCAAGGCGTTGGCGAGGCCGAAATGGGCCTCCGCGAAACCCTCGTCGAGCGCCAGCACCGCAAGGTAACAGGCCACCGCCTCGTCGAGCCGGTCCAGCTCCTTGAGCGCGTGACCCAGGTTGGTGTGCAGCTCGATCAGGTGGGGATCGATGCCGATCGCGCTGCGATACGCGTCGACCGCCTCGCCGAGCCGGCCCAGCTTCTGCAGCAGTGTCCCCAGATTGTTATGGGCCAGGGTCAGACCCGGCTCGAGGGTCACCGCGCGCTGCAGGTGTTCCACGGCCTTCTCGGCGCGGCCGCGGCGCCGACAGATGTCGCCGAGCATGCAATACGCCATCGCCGAGCGCGGCTGCAACACCAGGCCGCGGTGCACGCATGCCTCCGCCTCGTCGAGCCGATTGCGTTCGCTGAGCACGCTGGCCAGCCCGAAATGGGCGTTCGGCAGGTTGGCGTCGAGATCGAGCGCCCGGCCGTAACTGTCTACTGCCTGGTCGAGCCGGCCGGTCGCGCGATAGGCCTCGGCGAGGTTGCAATGGAACGCGGCAACTCGGTCATCGGCCTCGATCGCCCGACCGATCAGCTCGACGGCCTTGCCATACGCTCCCGCCTGGCCGGCGATTAGGCCAAGGTGGTACAGCGCGCCGGCGTGGTCCGGCCGCGTCTGCACGATTTGGCGGAAGATTGCTTCCGCTTCCCGGAGGCGGCCCTCCTGGTGGTGCCGCATGGCAAGTTGAAATGCCTCCCATATGCTCATGGGCGTCGCTCGGCGGTGTTCGGGCCCCGTCGGCGCCGTCTTAGCCGGCATTTCCCATATGAGACCGCAGTACGGTTGATGGTGCCCCAATCTCGTTTGACGTACAACCAGATCGGGGCTGGGCGGGCGGCATCAGGGGCCGGGCGCTACGGCAGAGAGTGGTGATTGGCCATCGCGGCGCCGGGTAGCTGCGTTCTGGCTGGTGCACGGACACACCCGCCCCGTCGCTGGGAAGCTTGAGCGGTTGCACTTTCATTATGTTGGGATTGGCTTCGGTCTGAGCCGGCCGATCCGCCACCCCTGGGTTCGTGGGGCGCCCGGTGCACCGGGCGCGGCGCCGCCCGTGCGGCAGTGTGTGCCGGGCCATTGCCGGGCTATAGAAGGTGCCCGGCGCGCTGCTGCTTCGTCGCCAGGTACTGACGGTTATGCGGGTTGGCCGGGAAGGAGTGGGCGACCCGCTCGACGACGTCGATGCCCCAGCGCCCCAGTGCCTGCATCTTGTCGGGGTTGTTGGTCAACAGGCGGACCCGGGTATAGCCGAGATGGCGCAGCATTTCCGCCGCCGGCAGATAGTTGCGCTCGTCCGACTCGTAGCCCAGCTGTTCGTTGGCCTCCAGTGTGTCGAAGCCGCGGTCCTGCAGGCTGTAGGCGCGCAGTTTGTTGACGAGGCCAATGCCGCGCCCTTCCTGGGCCATATAGAGGATGACGCCGCTGCCGGCCGCGCCGATCACCTGCAGCGCGCCGCGCAGCTGATCGCCGCAGTCACAGCGCAGGCTGCTCAACAAGTCGCCGGTGAAACATTCCGAGTGCAGTCGGGCCAGCACGGGCTCGGCCGGATCCGGCGCGCCGACGACGATCGCCAGATGCTCGCGGCCGCCATCCGGCGGGCGGAATGCGTGGATATGCGTACTCGTGGCGCCGTCCAGCGGCACCGCCGCATCGGCCACGCAGCGCAGGGCGCGTGCCTCGGCCTCGGGATATTGCGCGACGTCCTCATGCTCGGCAAGCATCAGCGATTCGCTCGCCGCCCATTCCGGCAGATAGCGCAGGCGTGCCGCTGGAACCTTGGCCATCACCACGGCCGGCAACAGGCGGGCCAGCTTCGCCAGGGTCACCGCCGCGGCCTCCAGCCCATCGGGCTCGATTCGGGCTAGCGACAGCGGGCTCGACGGCGCCTGCGGCGGCGGTGCGCCCGGATCGGCCATCTGTTGCACGGCCTCTGCCGTAACGCCGCCAGTGAGGCTGACCCGCACCGCACCGCTCACGTCGCCTGAAAACCCCAGGATCTGGGCCCGTCGGGCCGTCAGGAGGAGGGCCGGCGCGGCACCGGAGAGCGCCCGCAAACGCGTCAGTGCCGCCGCGCCAATACCATCGGCGGCTTGAACCAGCAGCGCCCTGCCGCGTCCGTGCAGCACCGCCATGGAGCCACGGCGCAATTCGCCAATGACACGCTCAACCGACTGCAACGCCGCCGGCCGCGGTGCATTGGGCGGGGGCTTCTTGCTCATCGGCCGCACCTTTTTCTTCAAGTCCAGGCATTGGCGTGGCCAGCAAAGCACGACCACAACCGATTCCAACTTGTTATATAGGCGGTAGGGGGAAGAAATGCCTATTGCCTCGTTGCCATCCAGGCAGACCGATGGATCCGGGGATATCGCGGCGACCGCATGGCAATCGTTGCTGAGCGCCGCGGCGGCGCGCCCGGCCCGGGCAGGCACGGACCCGTCGTCGCCCGCAGCCGCGCCGGCGGACCTGCTTGGCCTTTATCGCCAGCTGGCCGAATGCGTCGCCACCGGTGCCTATGTCGCCGCGCATCTTGGCCAGAGCCTCGATGGCCACATCGCCACCGAAAACGGGGCCTCGCGCTACATAACGGGCACCGCGGATCGAGCCCACAACCACCGGATGCGGGCCTTGTTCGATGCCGTCGTGGTCGGGCGCGGCACCGTCCAGCATGACGATCCCCGGCTGACTGTACGCTCGGTCGCCGGCGACAACCCGGTGCGCGTCGTCGTCGATCCCGAACGCAGCCTCGGCGCCGACTACGCCATCTTCGACAGCGCGGCCGCACCGACGCTGCTGTTGTGCGCGCGCGACCGCCTGCGGGGCGGCGACCGCCACGGCCTTGCCGAGGTCGTCGGGGTTACCCGCGACGGGACGGGCGCGCTCAGCCCCTCCGCCATTGTCGGATGCCTGGCCGATCGCGGCCTGACGGCGCTGTTCATCGAAGGCGGTGGCATCACGGTATCGCGCTTCCTCGCCGCCGGTCTGCTGGACCGATTGCAAGTGACCGTGGCGCCGCTGATCCTCGGCCGTGGCCGTGCCGGGGCGCGAATCCCGGCCGCCTTGGAGCCGGCGGACGGCATGCACCTGCAAGCGCGCTGGTATCCCCTCGGTGATGACGTGTTGTGCGACTGTGTCATCGCGCGCGGATGAGTCCGGGCCCGCTGAACGTCACACCAATGTAACGCCAGGAGTGCCTGAGCGGGCACGCCAGCGAAGGGGGGGAGGATGTACAGCCTAGCCGTCAAGGACCACTTCATGATCGCGCACAGCTTTCGCGGCGCGATCTTCGGACCGGCCCAGAAGCTGCACGGCGCGACCTACGCCGTGACGGCGGAATTCCGCCGTGCCGAACTCGACCCCGACGGTCTTGTCGTCGACATAGGACTGGCCACACGAGTGCTGCGCGAAGTGCTGGACGCCTTCGACTATCGCAACCTCGACGACGTGCCAGAGTTCGAGGGGCAAAACACGACAACGGAGTTCCTGGCCACGACGATCCACGCGCGCCTGGCCGCCGCGACCCGCGACGGTAGGCTCGGCAGCCATGCCCACGAACTCGCCAGCCTGCGCGTCGAGCTCGGCGAATCGCCGCGCGCCTGGGCCGCCTTCGAGGGTCCGCCGACATAGGCGGGCGGCGACCACCGCCGGCGCCGGTTCACTTTCTGGTCCCCGGGTCGCTGGCCCAGCCGACCGGTGGCTATCGCTACGACGCCCGCATCGTCGCCGGCCTGCGCAAGGCGGGCACGCGTGTTGTCGTGCACGAGCTGCGCGGCGCCTATCCGCAGCCTGACGGGGTGGCACCTCGCGCCGTCGCCGCGGCCATGCGGCGCGTCCCGAACGGCGCGCTGGTCGTGCTCGACGGACTTGGTCTCGCCGCCGCGCCCGTCGCGCTACGAGCCGAGCGCCGGCGCATCCGCGCGGTCGCCCTGGTCCATCATCCGGCCGCGCTGGAGACCGGCTGGCCGGCCGCGACGGCGCGCTCATTGGCCCGGGCCGAGCGCGCCGCGCTGCGCCACACGCGCCACGCCATCGTGACGAGTGCTCATACCGGGCGCCTGCTTGTCGCCGACTACGGTGTGCCGCGGACGCGCGTCGCGGTCGTTTTGCCGGGCGTCGATCTGCCCGATCAGCCGCGGCGCTACGCCGGCCGAGCGCCGCCGCAACTGATCTGCGTCGGCGCGGTCGTGCCTAGGAAGGGCCACCTGACGCTCGTCGAGGCGCTGGCGCATGTGGCCGACCGGCCGTGGCGCCTGACATGCTACGGTAGCCTCGACCGCGATCCGGACCTGGTTGTCGCACTGCGGCGGCGCATCGCCGAATATGGCCTCGCCGAGCGCACGACCCTGGCCGGGGCCGTCGACGATGCGACGCTACAGGCCGCGTTCGCCGATGCCGAGGTGCTCGTTCACCCGGCCTACTACGAGGGCTACGGCATGGTGCTGGCGGAGGCGATCGCGCACGGACTCCCAATCGTCGCCACCGGCGGCGGCGCCGTGCCCGAGACCGTGCCCGCCGGCGCCGGCATCCTGGTCGCGCCGGGCGACCCGATGGCCTTGGCCCAAGCTTTGGCGGGGGTGCTGGACAATCCGATCGCACGCGCGGCGCTGGCGCGGCGAGCGTTGGCGGCGCGTGATCGACTGCCTCGCTGGCCCGACGCAGTGCGCGCGTTCGCCGCGGCGCTGGAGCGGGTCCGCCATGAGCGATAGCTTCCCGGCCGACTGGCTCGCCCTGCGCGCGCCGTTCGACCAGGCGGCGCGCGGCACCTCCGGGCCGCGCGGCCTGGTCCGTCGTTTCGCCGCCGCCGCCGCCGCCGTCGACCGTCCGCTGCGGCTGCTCGACCTTGGTGGCGGGACGGGCGCCAATGTCCGCACCCTGGCGCCCCGCCTGGCGGGAGATCAGACTTGGACCCTGCTCGACGACGATGCCGATCTGCTCGCTCGCGTCGAGGCGGAATGCATGACTTGGGCGGCTCGAATTGGCTGGTCGGCGCATCGAGACCCCGAGCGGCTCTTGCTGCTGGGTCCCGATCGCCGGGTCGAGGTGCGCGGCCGGCTTTGCAACCTCGCCGAGGATTTCGACGACGTCGATCTTGCGGACTTCGATGGCCTGACCGCCGCCGCTCTGCTCGACCTCGTGTCGGCGGCGTGGCTGCAGGCATTGGTCGACCGCTGGTCGGTGACGCACCGCCCGCTGCTGTTCGCGTTGACGGTGGACGGCCGCATCTCGTGGTCGCCGCCGCGGCCGGAAGACCCGGCGGTCATCGCCGCGTTTCGGCGTGACCTGCAACGCGACAAGGGCTTCGGGCGCGCCCTCGGCATCGCCGCGCACAGCCACGCCACGACGGCACTGGAGGGGCCGGGCTACAGCGTCGAAACGGCAACCAGCGATTGGCTGGTGGACCCGCACGAGCGGGCTATGCACCTCGCCATGATCGACTTCGTTGCGGCGGCCGCCCGCCGCGCCACGCCGCTGGGTTCCGGCGACATCGAGGCTTGGGATCGTGCCCGTCGAGCGCAGGCCGCGGCCGGCATGTTGCGGCTCCATGTCGGCCATGTCGATCTGCTGGGCAGCTGGCCGGACCGCTCACCCTCTTGTTAAGTGCGTGTGCGGACCAAATATGAACCCATTGCCGTAGACGATAGACTTTTCAGGAGGCTCGAACGTGGCCAAGGCAGTTTGGCGGGGGACAGTGCTGGCGGAAGCGGACGCATATGAAACCGTCGACGGCAACATCTATTTCCCGGCGGACTCGATAAGGCGGGACCA
Source organism: Alphaproteobacteria bacterium (assembly GCA_965261585.1). Classification (GTDB taxonomy): domain Bacteria; phylum Pseudomonadota; class Alphaproteobacteria; order UBA6615; family UBA6615; genus CBDHDN01. The sequence goes on along the minus strand of CBDHDN010000007.1, from coordinate 28,909 downwards.
CGTCAGGCCGTCGAGTACGACCTCGCTCTGCGCTTGGAAGGGCACGGCGAGCCAACACACCGCCGTCGTCGATGGCGTCGAAAATCCCGACGCCGCATGGTATTATCCCGACCCGAAGCCGGCCGCGGAGAACATCAAGGATCACGTGGCGTTCTGGCGCGGCGTCGAGGTCGAGGCATAGACCTAGTACCGGCTATCGCTGGCGGCGGAGTCGTGATTCAAAGGATGGATGAACATCCAGGACGCGACTCCGATCATATTGACGGAGGAGGAGCGGGCGGTGCTTGAGAGCATGGTCCGATCTCCGAAGACGGAACATGGGCGTGAGCGAGCGCGCCCGCATGGTGTTGTTGGCGGCGGACGGCCGCTCGGCGCGCTCCATTGCGGCGGCGCTTGGCACTTGGCCGGGGCGGGTCAGCCGCTGGCGCACGCGCTTCGTGGCGGAACGGCTGGCCGGGCTGTCGGATCGAGCGCGGCCGGGGGCGACGCCGATCTACACGGCCGAGACGGGCCGGCGCATCCTGGCGCAGTTGGACGAGCCGCCGCCCGCCGGCTTCGCTCGCTGGACGGCGCCACTGCTGGCCCGGGCGCTGGGTGATGTGTCGGACCAGTACATCTGGCGCTTCCTGCGCCGGCAAAAGATCGACCTGGCCGGCCGTAAATCCTGGTGCCAGAGCAACGATCCCGAGTTCGTCCCCAAGGCGGCCGAGATCGTCGGCCTCTACTTGCACCCGCCGGAGGACGCCATCGTGCTGGCGGTCGACGAGAAGCCGCGCATCCAGGCGCTGGAGCGCGCCCAGGGCTATCTGAAGCTGCCGAACGGGCGCGCCCTGATCGGCCATGGCCACACCTATAAGCGACACGGCACGACGACGCTGTTTGCCGCTCTCAACGTCGCCAGCGGCGAGGTTCAGGCCGGACACTACGAACGGCGGCGCCGCCGTGAGTTCCTCGACTTCATGAACCGCGTGGTGGCCGCCTATCCCGACCGCGAGATCCATGTCGTTCTCGACAACCTGAACACCCACAAGCCCAAGCGCGACCGCTGGCTCAAGGCGCATCCCCATGTCCACTTCCACTTCACGCCCAACTACGCCAGCTGGCTCAACCAGATCGAGATCTGGTTCTCGATCCTCAGCCGCGCCGCCCTGCACGGCGCCAGCTTCACTTCGCCCCGACAACTCAGGGACGCCATCGATGCCTTCATCCACGCCCACAACAAGACCGCCAAGCCTTTCCGTTGGGTCAGCACCAACATCCATCAGAAGAGGCTCAAACCACGTCATCGCGATTTGTGATTCCCGGTACTAGACCTACACTCCACCGACAAGAGGGATGGCGATGTCCACTGGCAAGAAGATCCTGCTGGTCGATGACGACGACGCGCTCAGGCAGTCGCTGTCGGAGCAGCTGCGCCTGCACGAGGAGTTCGTTACCGACGAAGCTGCGACGGGCGGCGATGCCTTGAACGCGGCCAAGCAGGACTACTATGACGCCATCATCCTCGATGTCGGCTTGCCGGACATGGACGGACGCGAGGTCTGCCGCCTCATGCGGCGCGGCGGCGTCAAGTCGCCGATCATCATGCTGACGGGCCAAGCGACGGACGCGGATCAGATCCTCGGGCTTGACGCCGGCGCCAACGACTATGTGGTGAAGCCGTTCCGACTAAACGTCCTGTTGGCGCGGCTGCGCGCTCAGCTGCGCCAGCATGAGCAGAGCGAGGATGCGGTCTTTACGATCGGACCGTACAGCTTCCAGCCGGCGGCCAAGTTACTGCTGGAAAGCGGGTCGAACAAGAAGGTGCGCCTGACGGAGAAGGAGACCTCGATCCTCAAATACCTCTATCGCTCCGGCGACAAGGTCGTCAGCCGCGATACGCTGCTGAATGAGGTCTGGGGATACAACGCCGGCGTAACCACACATACGTTGGAAACCCACGTCTACAGGCTGCGGCAAAAGATCGAATCCGACCCTTCGAACGCGGAGATCCTGGTTACGGAAACAGGCGGCTACCGGCTGGTTCCGTGAGCATCTTGGTTACGATTCTGGGCTAATCTCAAGGGCTTCCGGAGCACCGCCACCGGCACCCGGCCATCGTCGAACCCGACCGTCGGACGGCCCGAAGGTGTGATGGCCGTCACTTTCGTATTACCGGGCTTTCGGGCAAACTGCCGCTGGCAGAGTACGTGTTTTTGCTTTGGAGGGCCCTGAGTTGGCGGAAAACGGCGATCTATCCGTGCGATTCTGGGGGGTCAGGGGCAGCATCGCGTGCGGTGGGCCCGAAACCGCCGGATATGGCGGCAATACGTCATGCCTGGAGATCCGCTGCGATGGCCGGCCGTTGATCCTCGATGCCGGGACCGGCATGCGCCCGTTGGGCGAGTATCTGTTGGCCGAGAGCACCGGGCCTGTCGATGTCGACGTTTTGTTGACCCACACCCACTTCGACCACATTTGTGGCCTCCCTTTCTTCCGGCCGGTCTACAAGGCCGGCCACACAATTCGCATCCATGCCGGCCACCTGCTGCCGAAACACACGGTGCAGGAGGTGATGTGTGGAATGATGATGGCGCCGCTGTTCCCCGTGCGGGTCGATATGCTGGCCGCCGACTTGACCTTCCACGATTTCCGCACCGGCGAGGCGCTGCAGTTGAAGTGCGGCGCCCGGGCGGTGACCAAGGCGCTCAACCATCCGAACAACGCCTCGGGCTACCGCATCGAGTACGGTGGCAAGGCAATTTGTTATGTTACGGACACGGAACATTTTGACGGCCGCCTCGACGAGAACGTGCTGACGTTGATCGAAGGCGCCGACTACTTCATCTATGACGCCATGTTCACGGCGGATGAATACGATCACTGCCGGGGTTGGGGCCATTCGACCTGGCAGGCGGGTGCCGACCTTGCCGACGCGGCCGGCGTCAAGACTTACGTGATCTTTCACCACGACCCCAGCCATGACGACGCGTTCATGGACCGGATCGCGGCGGCGGCCGAGCGCCGCCGGCCAGGCACGGTCGTCGCGCGGGAGGGGCTGACGCTGAGCGCTTGACGACGGGCAAATTGACTGTGGCCCATCGGGCGGACCATTGGGGCCAGGCGGACCCCCGGGGCCACGCGGGAAACTGCCAGGGAGGCAACGGCGGCCAGCAAGGTGCCGCAATTGATCGATGCAGTCCGCCGAGACCATACGCATTGCCATGGTGCCCAAATCCGTCGGCAACTCGGCGTTCGAGTTGGCCCGGATCGGCGCGGAGGAGGCATCCGTCGAGCTCGACGATGTCGAACTCATCTACACCGGGCCGCCGCTGCCCTCGACGGACGCACAGATCGGCCTGATCGAGGCGCTCGCCGCCGATGGCGTGGACTGAGGTGGCCTCGCCTATTCGGACAGCCTGGCGGCTGAGTTAAGGTGTATTCCGGTTGTTTCTCAAGCCGCCAGAATCCCTTTCATGCGATCTTCCTGCTGCTGCGGTTGCGCCTGTGGGGATGTGGGCAAGGCGCGGAGCGGCTTGTCCATCATACCCACAGGCGGCTCGCCGCGATATGCCTCGGCCGGGGTCCGCCCGTCCAGCGCCAGGTGCGGCCTCTCAAGGTTGTAAAAGCGGACCCAATCACGGATCAGGCGCCGGGCGGAGAAGCCGTCGGCGATCTCGTGGAGATAGATCGCCTCGTATTTGAGCGAGCGCCACAGCCGCTCGATGAAGATATTGTCCATGCACCGGCCCCTGCCATCCATCGAGATCCGGATGCCGGCCGCCTGCAGGCGCCCGGTGAAGGCGAAGCTGGTGAACTGGCTGCCCTGGTCGGTGTTGAATATCTCCGGCGCGCCATGCCGGGCCAGGACCTCTTCGAGAGCGTCTGTGCAGAAGCTCGCGTCCAGCGTGTTCGACAGCCGCCAGGCCAGGACGTACCGGCTCGCCCAGTCCATGATCGCCACCAGGTAAAGGAAGCCGCGCTGCACCGGGATATAGGTGATATCGGCGCACCAGACATGGTTCGCCCGCTCGATCGCCAGGCCCCGCAGCAGATATGGGTAGACCCGGTGCTCGGGGTGCGGATCGCTGGTACGCGGCGCCCGATAGATCGCCTGAAGCCCCATCAGGCTCATCAGCCGCCCGGCCCGGCGGCCCCCATACGCACGCCCTCGCGGCGCAGGTGAAGTGCCATCCGACGGGCGCCGTAAAACGGATACTTCAGGAAGAGCTCGTCGATCCGCCGCATCAGTGCGAGCGTCTCGGCGCTCTCCCCCGTCGGCTCGTAGTAGAGCGAGGAACGTCCGACCGACAGCAGGCGGCATTGCCGGCTCAGGCTCAACGCCGGGTGGTCGCGCACAACCATCGCGCGCCGCTCCGCCCGGCTCATCGACCGGACCCGCGCGATAAAAAATCCCACTCCACGATCAACTCCCCGATCTTGGCGTGAAGATCGCAGACCTCGCTCTCATGGTCCCGGACCCGCCGCTCGGCGCCCTTCGAGAACACCTCGACCAGACCCTCGATCGCCTGGCGCTTCCAGGCGCCCACCTGATTCGGATGGACCTGGTGCTGCGAGGCGATCTCCTGCAGCGTCCGCTCGCCCCGAAGCGCCTCCAGCGCCACCTTCGTCTTCAGCTCCCCTGAAAATCTCCGTCGCTTGCTGCTCATCTGTATTCCTCCGTCAGACAGTGGAATACACCTTAACGACCTGTCCGAATTTCCGGGGCCACCTCAGTGCGCCTTGGCTGGGTCGGATCGGGCAGCGAGGGTCCGCCAGAGTCAGATGGATGGGGACCAATGGGACTCAAGACGATCTTAGGCACCCTTGCGGTGTTTTTGTCCGCCGTCGCATCGACCGCCGGCCACGCGCAGACCGGCGCCGGCGCACCTGAATACGGCAGCCCGGCCGATATCGCCTACGCGGCGCGCCTGTGGGAGACGCTGCGGCAGGCACGCCTCGTCGGCGCCGATGCCATTCATGCCCGGCCCTACGAGGGCAGCGAGCCGCACGGTGCCATCCTGATCACCCTGGATACCACGGTCGGCCTCGACGGGCGGGAGGCCCCGGTCCTCGTCAAGAAGAACTATGGCGGCACCGGCGTCTCCATTCAGTCCGTCTCCGACAATCCCCGCCTCAACCTCGGTGCGATCACCGTGAGGGCACGCCGCGAGCCCGGCTACGACCCCGGGGGCCGCGATTGGTTCTGGGTCAAATACCGCCCGGATGGGACCGTCGACAAGAACCCGCGCGGCGTCGCATTGGCCGGTCGTGTCGCGAAGAATCCCGAGGACGGGTGTATTGCCTGCCACCGCCTGGCACCCGGCGACGACCTCGTCTTCCTGCACGACCGCTTCGCCACCCCGGCGGTCGCCGGCATTCGTCAGGACGAGCTGCAGACCGCCTCGGCTGCGCTGCCGGCGCCACTTGCACAACAGCCTAATCCAAGCAGCCTCGCGCCCGGCCTCGCCGTCACCTACTATTTCAACATCTTCAACTTCGTCGACGAGATCCGTGCGCAGCTGGAAGAGGGCGTGCCCGGCCGGCCCTTGCAGGCGCTGGCCTACCTCGTCGGCTCCGGTGAGGTCCTGACGAGCGGCCATCGCGACGGCGTCGGCGCCGTGATCGAAGGCCTGATCAACTTTCCCGATGCCGGCACCTAATACGTTGGCGATGCAGTCCAACGACGGCGTCGAGCTGACGATCGGCGGTCAGGTCGTCATCCGCGACCCGAACGTGCACGCCGACCGGTATTCCGAGCTGACCCTGGTCGAGATCGACGAGCCCGGCTGGTATCGGCTTGAATTGCTCTATTTCGAGAAGCGCAACACGTCAACCTTGGAGCTGTACTGGCTGCCGCCGGGCGCAACGGCGGGCGGCCTCACCTTCGTCCCGGCCGACTCATTCGCACACATTCCCGGATAGCCCCGATAGCCCCCGGGACTCAGTTGGGACCGAGCGGGAACGCCTGACGCGCGCGCCACTGCCCGGCGTGCTTCTCGAACAACGTCACCGAGCGTGCCGTCGCGGCGATCGGCAACGCCGCGCCGGCGGCGGCCGCGAAGGTCTCGGCCATTCGCCGCAGTCTCGCCGCGTCGGTCGTCTGGGCCACGGTAAGGTGCGGCACGATCGTGTCATAAATGCCCCGATAGGGCGGGTAGGCGGGATAGTGCGCCGCCACCCCGTTCGTCATGGCGACGAAGGGGTCGGCAGGCTCCGGCGCCAGGTAGAGTGCGGTGCCGGGAAATACGCCGACTTGCACCAGCGTGAAAGGAAAAGCAGCGTGGCCCTCGACCAGTCGGGCAAGCCGGGCCAGCAGATCGGCGCCGACTTCGGCCGCGTCGCAGAACGGATAGAGCACCGTGATATGGGCCGGCATGCCCGCGGCGGCCGAGGGATCGTGGCGCGCCCGATGGGCCCCCACCAGCGGCTCGGCCTCGGGCACGACGACGACGAGCGCAGTTTCGCCGTCGCCTGTCCCGGTCATTTATAGGGGTCGGCGGCGTCGCGCAGGCCGTCACCGAGGAAATTGAACGCGAGCACCGTCAGGATCACCGGTATCACCGGCGCCATCAGCCACGGAAACACGGCCACGACTTGGATGTTCTGGGCCTCGTTCAGCAGCACGCCCCAACTGGTGATCGGTGGTCTCAGTCCGAGCCCCAGGAAGCTCAGGGCGGTCTCGCCCAGGATCATCTCCGGGATGGCGAGCGTCGCCGACGCGATCAGATGGCTGGCGAAGCTCGGCATCAGATGGCGGCCGATGACCCGGCGCGGACTCGCGCCCAACAACTCCGCCGCCATCGAGAAATCCTCCTCGCGCAGCGACAACAACTTCGACCGAACGGCACGCGCCAGCCCCGGCCAATCGATCAGCGCCAGGATGATCGTGATGCCGAAGAATATCCATATCGGCGACCATTTCACCGGCAACGCCGCCGACAACGCCATCCACAGGGGTAATCGCGGGAACGAGCGGATAATCTCGATCACCCGCTGCACGACATTGTCGACCCAGCCGCTGTAGTAGCCGGCCGCGCCACCGATCACCATGCCGAGGACGAAGCTGAGGGTGACCCCGAACAGCCCGATGCTGAGCGAGATCCGGGCGCCGTATATCATGCGCGAGAACATGTCGCGTCCCAGCCGGTCGGTGCCGAGCAGGAAAAACGCGCCTCGTTCAGCCGGGCAGATCAGGTGGAAGCTGCCGGGCAGAAAGCCCCAGAACTCGTACTCCGACCCGCGATAGCCACCGACGCAGAAGAAGCGGATGCGCTGTACCTCCTCCAGATTCTCCGTGTAGATCGCCTGCAGCGTGTCAGGATCGCGGCGGAAGTCGAAGCCGTAGACGAACGGACCGACGAGGCGTCCTTGGTCGAACAGGTGGATCGATTGCGGCGGTGCAAAGATGTGGCGCCGGTCGCGGTGCTGCAACTCATAGGGTGCCACGACCTCGGCGAACACGGCCGACAGGTAGAGCACCAGCAGGAACACGCCGGCCACGACCGCCAGGCGGTGGCGCCTCAGCTTCCACCACATCAGGCGCCACTGGCCAGCCATGTAGTAGCGTTCCTGCTCCGGCGTCAGCGTCATTTCGATCGTCGGGTCGAACGGCTCGTCGGAGACGAAGTGCTGGATCGCCGGCGCGACGTCGGCGCGAACGGCGCCGCGGCCGTTCGCCGGTGCGCCCTTGCCGTCCCGGCTCATCGGGCGAGCCCGCCGCTGAAGCGGATCCGCGGGTCGAGCGCCGCCAGCGCCAAGTCGGACAGCAAGGTGCCGATGACGACCAGCGACGACAGGAACATCAGGAACGAGCCGGCCAGGAACATGTCCTGGGCGCGCAGTGCGTCGAGCAGCATGCGTCCGGTGATGTCTAGGTTGAGCACGACCGCGACGATGGCCGAGCCGGAGATGACGTCCGGCAGGATCGTGCCGATATCGGCGATGAACGGATTGAGCGCGACGCGCAGTGGGTACTTCCACAAGAGCCGGCGCGGCGGCAGGCCCTTGGCCCGACCCGTCACCACGTATTGCTTCTGCAACTCGTCCAGCAAGTTCGCGCGCAACCGGCGGATCATGCCGGCGGTGCCCGAGGTGCCGATGACGATGACCGGTATCCACAAATGTTCCAGCACCGACAGCGCCTTGGGGATGCTCCAGGGCTGGTTCAGGTACTTGTCGTCCATGATCCCGCCGACCGATATGTCGAACCAGACATTGGCGAAATACATGAGCACGAGCGCCAGCAGGAAGTTCGGCGTCGCCAGTCCCAGATAGCCCATGAACGTGGCGACGTGGTCGCCCATGCTGTACTGCCGCGTCGCCGTGTAGGTGCCGATCGCGAAGCTGACGATCCAGATGAACAAGATCGTCGTGAATGACACGACGAAGGTCAGCAGCAGGCGCTGACCAACCAGCTCGGACACCGGGCGCTGGTGTTCGAACGACCAGCCGAAGTCGCCTTGCAACATGCCGAACAGCCAAACGAAGTACTGCTCGAACATGGACTTATCCAGCCCATAGGTGCGCCGCAACAGCTCGATCTGGCCTTGGTCGACGCCCTCGCCGCGCGACTGCATCTCGGCGATCAGGGTTTCCAGATAGTCACCGGGCGGGGCTTGGATGATCAGGAAGACGAGCGCGCTGATGACCAGCAGCGTCGGCACCATGACCAGCAGGCGGTGGATGATGTAACCGAACATTGCGCTGCGCTACATGCTCATTGCCATTCCAGGCTCGCCGATCAGGCCCCGGGGTCGAAGTAGAATGTGTCCGGCAGGTACATGCCGAAGAAGGCGCCGGGATCCCAGCTGTAGACCCCCTCGTTGGGCACGTTGCGCAAGCGGTTGCTAACGACCACCGGCTGTTTGGTGCAACAAACGATACCGATGGAGAACACCTGGTCGGCGTGGATCTCCAGGATCCGGTTCCAGACGCTGCTCCTTTCGGCGCGGCTGCCGGCACGTCGCCAGTCGTTGAACAACTGGAACAGCTCTTGTGCCGGGGCCATGTCGATGGGCTCGCCCGCCTGCCCGGCGGTCTCGAAGAACTGGCCCCATTTCGGCCACTGATACTGGTTCTGCTGGACCGGCACGAAGTCCTCGGGGCTCATGTCGGGCGTTGGAATTCCGTTGTCGACGCCTTCCCAAACGGCCATCTGGGTTTCGCCGGCGAAGATGCGGTTACGGAAGACCTCGCGTTGCGACGGCCGGGTGAACAGCTTGATACCGACGTCGAGCCAGGTGTCATGGATGAGCTCCAGCACGTCGACCTGGCGCGTCTCCTCACCCGCCGTTTCGATGACGATCTCGAGCGCTCGGCCGTCCGGCAGCAGCCGCACACCGTCGCGTCGGCGTTGGTCGAGCCCTAACTCGTCGAGCAGCGCCTCGGCCATTTCCTGATCATAGGCCGTCCACTTTGTCTGGAACTCCTCGCGGAACAGCGGACTCGACGGCAGGACCGTGTTGTTGGCGGGCTGCGCCAGACCAAAGAAGATCACGTGGTTGATCTCATCGCGGTCGATGGCGAGGCTCAGGGCGCGGCGGAACCGTACGTCGCGAAACAACGCGCGCCACACCGGGTCGTTGTGGTGCATGTTCGGGAACAGGGCGACCGCCGCGCCCTTGCCGGTATCCCACAGGCGCGTGTCATAGTCTTCGCGATCCTCCGCCTGGCGCAGGAACGTGTAGTGGCTCATGAACAGGCTGCGCGCCTGCAGGTCGGCCTCGCCGGCGCCGGCCTTCGCCGGGACCAGCTTCGAATCAGCGATGTTCATCAGCACGCGGTCGATATAAGGCAACTGCTGGCCCGCGGAATCGACCCGGTGGAAGTACGGATTGCGCTCGAAGATAAACTGCTGCGCCGGTGGCCGGATCGTATTGAACCAGGGCTGCAGCGTTGGCAGCGCCGGATTGTCGCCGTTGTACATGTTGTCGAGCGCGTTATGCATTGCCGCCCAGTCGCGCATCCGGCGCTCTTTGAACTGTTCCTCAAGGGCCGCGGTGTCGGCGTATTGCGTATGGAACTGCTTCATGTAGTGGGCCGGCCGGTAGATGAAGGGCGGCCGGGGCGCGGCGAGTCGAGCCAGGAAGCCGGGGTTCGGCTTCGGCCAGCTGTAGCGCACGGTCAACTCGTCGATGACCTCGAAGCGCGGCATCTCGCCGTCGGCGGCCATGGCGATCGGCGGGCCGAGCGGCGACAGCGCCTCGTTGTTGGCGACGTCGTCCCACCAATAGCGAAAATCTTCGGCAGTGAACGGCTGGCCGTCCGACCATTTGTGGCCGGCCCGGATTTTGAATGTGAAGACGCGGTCGTCGGTAACGTCGACGGACTCCAGGATGTCGGGCTCGATCTCGAAGTGGGTGTTGTAGCCGACCAGCCGGGCATAGCCGTAGACGGTCATCAGCCGTGTGTCGCGCGCCCGCGACATGATGATGCGCAGGTCGCCGCCATGCTGGCCGATCTCGCGGTCATTGATGACACGCGGTACTTGCGGGAGCCGTTCGGCGACCGGCGGCAGCGTACCGCCGGCGACGAGCTGCGCCAGGCTCGGTGTTTCCTGATACTGTTGGGCGCCGGCCTGAGTGCTCAGCAGCAGCACCGCCCCTGCCAACAGGGCTCCGCTGGCAGCCCGCGACATCATCGTAGCCTTCATGCGACCTCCGGAAGATTTCCTCGCTCTGGGTCGGCGCGGACGAAGTGCCCTTCGCCGACCTGAACTAGTTGAGGATGCGCTAGTTCATCTATCGTAAACGGCGCCGGCCATGTGGTTGGCTGCGAGGCCCGGCCCTCCATCAGCGCCGTCAGGTTCAGCCGGCGCTGCGGATTGGGCTCCGGCACGGCGGCCAGCAACGCGCGTGTATAGGGATGGACCGGGTTGCGGAACAGGGTTTCGCACGGTGCCGCCTCAACGAGGCGTCCGGCGCACATGACGGCGATGCGGTCGGCGAGGTAGTCGACGACGGCCAGGTTGTGGCTGACGAACAGATAGGTGAGCCCCAGCTTCTCCTGCAGATCCTTCAGCAGGTTCAGGATCTGCGCCTGGATCGAGACGTCGAGCGCGCTGACCGGCTCGTCGCAGATCAAGATGTCCGGGCGCAGCGCCAATGCCCGGGCGATCCCGATGCGCTGACGCTGCCCGCCGGAGAAGCTGTGCGGATAGCGGTTGAGAAAGCGCGGATCGAGGCCGACCAGGCGCAGCAGCTCCTTGACCATCTCGGCGCGCGTCGCCGGCGTGCCGATGTCGTGGATGAACAGCGGCTCGCCAATGATGTCGAACACGGTCATGCGCGGGTTCAGCGAGCCGAACGGGTCCTGGAAGATGAACTGGATCCTGCGGCGGAAGTCCTTCAGCGGCTTACCCTTCAGCCCCAGAACGTCGACCCATTGGCCGCGATCGTTGAACATGACGGTGCCGCTATCCGGCTGCACCGCGCGCATGATCATCTTCGATGCGGTCGTCTTGCCGCAGCCTGATTCGCCGACCAACCCCAAGCATTCGCCGCGCCGGATCTCGAAGCTGACGTCGTCGACGGCGACGATGCGGCGCGCCGGCTCTTTGCCCAGATAGCTGCCCTTGCGGATCAGGAAGGTCTTGCTCAAGCCCTCGACCTTCAACACCACGCCGTGGGCGTCGACGCCGTCGGGCAGCGGCTCCTTTGCCGCCAGCAGCTGTCCGGTCTCGGCCTTCACTTCGCGCAGCGGCACCAGGCGCTCCCCCGGCGCCATGTCGAAGCGCGGCACGGCGTTGAGCAGCGCCTTCAGATAGGGGTGCGTCGGGCTGGCGAAAATGTCATCGATGCTGCCGCTTTCCATGACCTTGCCGCGATACAGGACGACGACCTCTTCGGCCATGTTGGCGACGACGCCTAGATCGTGGGTGATCATCAGCACGGCCATCTGCAGCTCGCTCTGCAGCTCTTTGATCAGCTTCAGGATCTGTGCCTGGATCGTCACGTCCAACGCCGTCGTCGGTTCGTCGGCGACCAGCAACGCCGGCCGGCAGACGAGCGCCATGGCGATCATCGCGCGCTGGCGTAATCCGCCGGACAGCTCGAACGGATAGGTCTTCATCGCCCGAGCGGGATCGGGAAACCCGACGAGCCGCAGCATCTCGGCGGACAGCTCCCACCCGGTCGGCTTGTCGACGTCGCGGTGCAGATCCAGCGCCTCGCTGATCTGGTCGCCGATCGTGTGCAGCGGCGACAGTGACGTCATCGGCTCTTGAAAGATCATCGAGATACGGCCGCCGCGGATCGAGCGCATCTTGCGGCCATCGGCGTCCAGCTGTGTCAGGTCTTCGACCGCGCCGCCCTTCTCGGGATCGTTGAACAGGATCTGTCCGCTCGTAATTCTGGCGATCTTTGGAAGGATGCCCATGATCGCCTGGCTGCAGACCGATTTGCCCGAACCCGATTCACCGACCAGCGCGGTCGTGCAGCCTTGACGGATGCGGAACGAAACGCCGTCCACGGCGCGTAGGACGCCATCATGGATGTCGAAATGGACCGCCAGATCCCTGACCTGCAGCAGCTCGGTCGTCATGTGGCGCCCCCCGGCCCACTGTCCCCCTGCCACTGCTTGGGGTCGCCCCAGCTGCTCGCGTCTGCCTCGCCAGGCTTCAGGCCAAGGCCGGCGAAGTTGCCCATCGTCGTCGCGCTGAGCTCGACATTGTGGGCCACTGCAGCTTCGAACGTGTGCCGGGCGATGTCGTCGAATCCCTCGAGGTTGGAATCGAACTGCAGGTTACGCCCGCCTCCCTTCAGGTTTAGTTGCATCCAGCCACCTGATTTATCGCGACGCGTCGAAAAATAGCTCAACTTGACCCGCCTGAGCTCCGACCACGGGACACTAGCGCGCCGCGGGCCCAAGGTCGATATGCCGTCCTCGCCAACGACGACCGTTGTCATCTGGCGCACCCAGGTGCGCCAGCCGAAGAAGCCGAACAGTACGACCAGGGTGCCAAGCAAGAGCTGTGGCCAGAAGCCGACATCGACCACGAGCAGCGGTCCACCGGTCAACAGCAGGCCGGCACCCGCCCGCACGTAATCGCCGGTCAGTGCCTGGCGGGGATAGCGATATTCGCTCATGGCGCGCCGAACACGGCGGCGCCTGCCAGCCACGCAACCGCCGGATGCGCCGTCGTTCGTTCGAGAAACGCCTCGACGAACGACCAGGTCGCTGCGCCGTCGACCAGATGGTGGGTCAACAGACCGGTCGGTTCGCCCGCGTCGGCCCGGCCCTCGCGCCGCGCCCGCAGGTGCGCAACTGCGGCATCCAGCGCCACGCCCTCGCCGACAAAAGATCGGCCCCCGCGCCAGTTGACGGGATCGACATGCGTGTTCGCCTGCACCAGGCCGGCAACCGGCTCGCGACGACGGCGGGCGCCGAACGTGCTGAGCCCGCGAAAGCCGATCTCCGGCAGCATCGGCACCAGATGGCCGGCGACACGGTTCCATGGCGGCACCAGCACCGGCAGCCAGCCGCGGACGTGCGCCAGCCGCTGCTGCCCGACGGCCAGCTCGCTGACGACATGAGCGCTCGGCCGCTCGCCACCGAGCTCGATCTTCTTCGCCCCGGCCGCGGCATGGTTCTGGTGCGCGTAGCCGTGCTGCAGCACCGCGACGCCGTCGCCCGCTTCCGCCAGGCGCGCGTCCAGCGCCGGCTCGGCCGCGGCCGGCACGACGGCCAGCGACAGCGGAACCCGCTGCCGGGTCTGCAGGGCCAACAGGCGGTCGAGCGCGGCCGACGGCGCCGCGGCATCGTCGTCGCGCCACCACAGCGTCGCCGTGCGGCCACTGATCTGCCACGCGTCAAGCTCTTCGGCCAGGGCGCGCCAATCGGCGTCGCGGCGCCGCGCAGCCAGTGTGCCGTATGCTGTCTCCACCCTCGGTATCGCTATTGTTTCTGCGACGATAGCCGCTGGATACCCGTCAAATCATTCTAGCGTCAATCATCGGGATGACTTTGCGGTCTCTCGCAATAGTGATGCCGTGCGAGCGGCCCCGTTCATATCGATGTCGATTGGCGGTGGCGGCTCGGCGAGCGCACGCGCCATCGCCGCGGCGAGCGCCGGTGGCGTCAGCGCCGCCGCGTCGAGCGTCTGCAGCAACCCGCGCGCCGCCAACGCCTTGCAGCGGGTCGTCTGTTCGCTTTCGTAGGGTACGACGACCGCCGGCACCCGCGCCGCCAGAACCTCCAGCACGGTGTTGTAGCCGCCTTGAGATATCGACAGACGGCAATTTGCCAGCAGCCGCGCGAAGTCGCCGCGCGTCCGCTCGACGGTGATGCCGCCGCCGGCCCCCGCGCGCAGCGTCTCGAATTGTTCCGCCGGCATCTTTTCGCCGGCAAGCAAATGCCACGCGACCCGGTCGAGCGGCGACAACGGTCGTGCCGCCATCGCGGCACGCAGCAGCCGGGCGCCGACGGCGCCGCCACCGATGGAGACCACGACGCCCTCGCCCACGCCCGCTCGGGCTGCCACGCCCGCGCTCGGCCGGTCGACCACGTAGCCCGTGTATTGAACGCGCTCTTCGATGTCGGCCAGACGCGGGAACGTCTCGCCGAAGCCGATCAGCCGCGGATCGCCATGCACGAGGACGAGGTCGAAGTAGCGCCGCACCCGGTCCACCATCTCCGCCACACGGTCCGGCTTGCGCGGCACCAGGATGTCGCGCACGGACGCGGCGATGATCGGACGCGGCGTCTGCGCGATCGCGCGCTCCAACAGCGGCTCGACCTCGAAACGCATCTGGCGGCGCCCGAACGGGTACATCTCCGTCAATACGACGTGTGGCGCGGTCTCGTCCAACACCGCCAGCAACTGTTCACGCCGGCGCCCCTTGTAGGCGTCGTCCACCGCGCGCCTGGCGTCGTCGACGAGTTGCGCGAACGTGTCGTCGGCGGTCGTCAGCGGCGGCAGCTGAACCAGGCGCGCACCGGGCACGACGACGCCGGCGACCGGGACCCCGCCGGTGACGAACGTGACGTCGAACCCGATCTCGACCATCGCCCGGGCAATACGTGCAGCCCGCATCAGATGGCCGATGCCCAACAGGTGCTGCACATAGACGAGCGCTCGCATCACCGCGGCGTGCGCCCGGTCATTGGGATGTTCAGCCGGACGACCCGGGGCACCCCGTCCGAGGCGACGGCAAAGCTGTGGGCGCAATCCCATGCCGGCTCTAGCGCCGGTGCGCCGACCATGTCCCAGCCCGACGCCATGGCGTAGAGCGCTCGGATCACGCCCTTGTGGGAGACCGCGACGGTGGCCCGCCCGGCCGTGGCCACGGCCGCCAGCCACGGCATCAATCGCCGCTGCACCTCGCGTGGGCTCTCACCCGACCCCGGCCGGAAGTCGAGCCCGCGGCGCTCATTCGCCTTGAAGGCCGGCCCCAGCGCGCGCCGCAGCTCGGCGAGCGTCTGGCCCTGCCAGGTATCCCAATGCATCTCGATAAGCCGTGGCTCGATGGCCGCCGCCGTGTGGCCGAGCAGCGCCGCCGTCTCGCGGCAACGCCGCAGCGGGCTCGACACCCACATTTGGTCCGCAAGGTGCGGCGGCAGGTGCCAGCCGCGCACGGCGTCGCGCCCGGCCGGGCTCAGCGGCTCATCATGCTGGCCCTGAATTCGCCCCGCCTCGGTCCATGCCGTGGGGCCGTGGCGGATTATGGTCAGCTCAACCATGCTGCGCTGCCACGCGCGTCAGCGTTGCGTCGAGAACCGCGGCGGCGGCGCTCAAATTCAGGGCCGCGGCGGCGTGTCGCCCGGCCGCCTCGCCCATCTGCCGGCGCCCGTCGGCATCCGTCAGCAGCGCACCTATGGCCGTCGCCAGCGCCGCCGGATCGCCTGGCGCGCACAACAGGCCCGTCGATCCGTCGACGACGATGTCCGGCACGCCGCCGCTGCGTCCGGCGACGACCGGCAGGCCGCCCGCCTGGGCTTCGACCAGCGCCATCCCGAAGGCCTCGCGCAGCGCCGGCCAGACCAACAGGTCGACGGCGGCGTAGACCGCCGGCAGATCGGCCTCGGCGACCAATCCGAGCCAGCGGGTCCGCCCGGGCGCCGCTGCCTCCAGCGCCGCGGTAATCGCGCCGCGCCGCGGCCCGTCGCCGGCGACCAGCAGGTGCCAGTCGAGCGGCGCCAAACGTGCCAGCGTCTCCGCCAGCACGGCATAGGAGTCCTGCTTGTCGCCGGCCCGCATCATGCCGACGGCCAGCAGCCATGGCCGAGCGGGATCGAGCGCGTGGCGGGCCGCCAGCGCTGCGCGGTGTCGCGCCCGCGCCTGCGCCGCGGCCGCGAACGGCTCAGTCTCGACGAAGGGTCGCAACCGGACCAGGCGGCGTGGCTCGCCGACCAGCGGCTCGAGCCAAGGCACGTCGTCGCCGTTCAGCACGAAGATGGCGTCGGCCGCGCCGATCGCGTCGTTCGCCGCGCGATAGCCCAGATCCCAGGGGCCGCCCGCCTGCTTCGGCGCCGACGAGGCTTCGGCGACGACATAGGGGATGCCCAGGCGCCGGCTGACCCGTGGTCCAAGCCAGTCCGGCGCCTTGTGGTAGAGGTGATAGGTGAACCACGCCCGTGGCCGGTGGGCCGCGGCTTGGCGCTCGAAGCTGCGGATCAGGCGCTCGGCGAGGGCGCTGCCCAGCCGCTGCAGACGCGCCTGCCGATCCCTGTCGCCGCGGCCGTCGCGGCTGCAGAAGCGACTGGCGAGCTCCGGCGTATGGCCGGCGTGGACCAGGGCCCGCATCAGCAGCCGCGCCAACCGCCGATCGCCCGAAGGGACGGCGTGCGTCGGCGGCTTCATCGGCGCGTAGAAGGCTATGCGCATGAGCCGCGCCGCTATTGGGCCGCGTCGGACTTGGCCAGCTGCGCGGGCTGGTCGACGCCGAGCTTGGCAGCGAGCCGATCGAGCCCGGCGGTCATCGTGAAGTGTTCACGCACGCGCGTCTGTGCCGTGGCGCCCAGGCGCATCCGGCCCGCCGGATCGCCGATCAGCGCACCCAGCGCGGCGGCCAGCGCCGACGGATCACCGGGCGGCACCAAGCGACCTGTCCTGCCGTCCTCGATCAGCTCCGGAATGCCGCCGATAGCCGTCGCGATGCACGCTAATCCCTGGCTCTGCGCCTCCATCAGTACGTTGGGCAGGCCGTCGCGGTCGCCGTCGGCGGCGACGCGGCTGGCCAGGACGAACAGATCGGCGCCGCGCAGGCGTTCCAGCACGACCGTCTGTGGCTGTGCCCCCAGCCACGTGATCCGCTCGGCAAGGCCCAGCCGCCCCGCCAATGTCATCATGCGTTTGCGCAAGGCGCCGCCGCCTATGTGGGTGAGCCGCCAATGGCAGTCCGGCGGCAGCCGCCCGAGCGCGGCCAACAGGTCGTCATAGCCTTTTTTCTCGACGACCCGGCCGACCGACAGCAGCGCGACCGGCGCGTTCGGGTCGCGCCCGTCACGCGCCGACGCTGTCGTCGTGCGCGCCGGGAACCGGTCGAGGTCGATGCCGTGGTAGACGAGATCGACCTTGTCGGCGTCTGCCCGATCGGCGAGTTGCCGCAGATGGTCGGCGCCGTGGCGTGTGCAGGTCACGAGCCAGCGCGCCGCGGCCAGCTTCTCACGCTTCTCCCAGTCCGGCGTGATCCAGATGTCCTTGGCATGGGCCGAGATACTGAACGGCAGGCCGCGCATGACCGCCGCGTAGCGCGCGACCGACGCCGGCGTGTGTAGAAAGTGGGCGTACAGCCACCGCGTCGTGCCCGGCATGGCGGTTGCCAGAACGCAGGCCTGACCGAAGCGTCGGACGCGGTTGCGCGTCCGGTCGCGTGTCAGGTCGCGGCGCCACGCGGCCCACGCCGCGCCATAGCCAGGCAGCCGCCGCGCCCCACGCCAGGCGCTGACGACGCGCCCGGGTGCTCGATGCAGGTACTCCGGCAGATACGTCACGGGCGCGCCGATCTCGGCATTGATGGGATGGTCCGTCGGGTCGTAGGGCCGGCGCAGCGAATACAGATCGAGCGCGAGTCCACGCTGCTCGAGCCCCAGGATCTCCTGCGCGATGAAGGTCTCCGACAGCCGCGGATACCCTTTCAGCACGACGGCGATGCGGGCCGTTTGTGGCGGTCATTCTTCGTGTTCATCCGAAGCGGTTGCCGCGGACCCCCAGGGGACCCCCCCCCCCCCGGGGGGGGGGCCTTCTGGGGAGCCGGTCCTAAAGCGGCAGGCTCAGGCCCCAATCGACGCGATGCTCGCTGCCTTCGGCATCCAGCGACACCGCGCGGCACATCGTCAGGCCAAGGACCAGCGACATAACAACGATGCTCCGCGCCAGGCGCAAGGGTTCCGTGCCTGCGTCCGTTCAGGCGTAGTTGCTGCTGGCCAGATGCGGGCCGGGCCGCTGGCGGCGCAACAGCATGCGATCGGCCAGCCGATTGACGTTGTCCAGGCCGTCGAGCAGGCCCGGCACGACGACCGCCGACGGCAGCCCCTGTTGCGGCAGATGCCGCAGCGCCGTCGCCATCAGCCGCCAGTCGCGGCCGTCCGTATCGGACAGCATCTGTGCCAGCCCCAACTCCATGGCGCGCCGCGCCCGGATGCACTGCTCCAGGCGCGGCTCCGTGCGCGGCACGATGACGGCCCGCTTGTCGAAGGAGAGGATCTCGCAGAATGTGTTGTAGCCGCCCATGGCAACGACGCCGAGCGCGTTCGCGATCAACCCCTCGGGGTGGGCGTTGAAGGAGATAGCGTCGACATTGCTCAGCCCGGCGATGCGCGCCGTGAAGGCGGCGTGCCGGTCCGGGTCGAGGAACGGGCCGAAGACGATGAATGCCGGGTACGGCAGGTCGCGATCGTTCTCATAGGCGCGCAGGACCCAGTCGATCATGGCGCTGCCGTCGCCGCCGCCGCCGGCGGTGACCAGGATATAGGGGCGGCCGTCGAAGGCCGCGGGTTGGGTTACGCCGGGCGGCAACAGGCGCCGCAGATAGCCTGTGAAAATGACTTTGCGCAGTACCGCCTCGGGCGCGCCAAGATCCCGCAGCGGGTCGTAGATCTGTTGCAGGCCATAGACCCACAGCTCGTCGTAGAGCGTCTCGAGCGCCGGCATCGCCCGTTTGCGCGCCCACTCCGCAGCCAGTGGCGCCGGCTCGTCCAGGATGTCGCGCACGCCGAGTACCAGGGCCGAGCCGAGGGCCTTCAGCATCACCAATGTCGCGCCGACCTCGCCGCGCAGGCCCAGCGGCTCCTTGTCGACAATGAACAGGTCCGGAGCGAAGGCCTCGGCCGTCTGTCGGATGATGGCGGCGCGCAGGGCCACCATCTCCCCGATCTCCATATGCAGATTGAGTGGCGAGTACTCACCGTCCTGCAGCTTGATCACGCCCGGCAGGCGGACGAAATCGATACGCGCGCCGAAATCGAAGTTGCCGATGATGGCCGACCCGGAAAGTATCAGCACGCTGACATCGGGATTGTGCTCGACCAGGCTATGGGCAATGGCCCGGCAGCGCCTCAGATGGCCAAGACCAAAGCTGTCGTGGCTGTAGATGAGCACGCGTTGTTTGCGACGCGACATATGCCCCCCCCCCCGCTATCGCGACAGAACGGCGACTATTGCACAAAGGCCGTTGCGTGCAGAAGCGGAAGTTGAGATGGGCAGTTGATACACGGTCGTTGCGATTTACCTATATGGCATCACTGCGCTAGTCTCGACTTGGCGAGCCGGATTCCTTTCCGACCTGTAACACAAGCACAATCGGCACATTTGACATGGATCGCAGCCTATTCAAATTCATCCTGCGGTACAGCAGCAGGCAGCAGCTTTTCCTGCTGGCGATCATCGCACTCTCCTACCCGCTGAACTTCCTGCTCTACGACATCCCGAAGGCCATCATCAACCGGGCGATCGGCGGCGACGGCCCACCATTCTCGGCCAGTTTCTTCGGCATCGAGTTCACTTTTGGCGTCGGCCAGATCACGTTCCTGATCATTCTGTGCGTCGCCTTCCTGTCGATCGTCATCGTCAACAACGGCGTCAAGTTCTTCATCAACGTCTACAAGGGCCGGCTGGCCGAGCGCCTGCTGCGCCGCCTGCGCTATCAGCTGTTCTCGCGGGTGCTGCGCTTCCCGCTGCCGCACTTCAAGCGGGTCAGTCAGGGCGAGCTGATCTCGATGATCACGGCCGAGTCCGAGCAGGTCGGCGCCTTCACCTCCGGTGCCATCGCCGACCCGGCCTTCCTCGGCGGCCAGCTGATTGTCGCGATCGGCTTCATCCTGATCCAGGATTTGCGCCTCGGCCTCGCCGCGTTGGCGCTCTATCCAGTCCAGATCTACGTCATACCGAAGCTGCAGAAGCGGGTCAGCGCGCTGGCCAAGCAGCGCCTGCGCGAGGTCCGGCGGTTGTCCGACCATATCGGCGAATCGGTCACCGGCGTCGTCGAGGTGCATGCCAACGACACGGCGAACTACGAGCTGAGCCGCTTCGCCGACCGGCTGAGCGTCATCTTCAACATCCGCTACGAGCTGTTCCGCCGCAAGTTCGTCATCAAGTTCCTCAACAATTTCATCGACAAGCTGGCGCCGTTCTTTTTCTACCTGATCGGCGGTATCCTGGTGATCACGGGCAGCCTCACTCTCGGCGCCCTGGTCGCCGTGATCGCCGCGCACAAAGATATGGCCGGCCCGTGGAAGGAGCTGTTGGGCTGGTACCAACAGCGCGAGGACGCGCGCGTCAAATACGACCAGATCGTCAGCCAGTTCGACCCCGAAAACATGATGGACGAGGAGCTGCAGCAGCAGGAGCCCGAGGATCCGGCGCCGATCTCGGGCGAGTTGGAGCTCGCCAACGTGACCCTGGTCGACGAGGACGAGGTACGACGCCTGGCCAACCTGACGGCCAAGATCGGGCTTGACCAGCATGTCGCCATCGTCGGCGACGGCAACTCCGGCAAGGACTTCCTGGCGCTCATCATGGCGCGCCTCGCCGTGCCGACGGGCGGCCGCGTGTCGATCGCCGGTCGCGATCTCGCGCAACTGCCCGAGGCGGTTACCGGCCGTCGCCTTGGCTATGTCGGCCAGACCGTCAGCCTGCAGGCCGACACCCTACGGGCGAACCTGCTCTACGGCCTCAAGCACCGGCCGCAACGCGACCCGGCCTATGAACAGGCGCCGGCCGATCTGCGCGCCAACGACGTTGTGGAGGCGTCGCGCGCCGGCAACACCGATCTCGACTTCAATGCTGACTGGGTCGACCTGACGGCGCTGAACGCCGACAGTCCCGACGATATCGGCGATCGCCTGATGCACGTGCTGGAGGTCGTCGGTCTGGCCGAGGACGTCTATCAGATGGGGCTGCGCGGCAGCATTGACCCGGTGCAGCGGCCCGACATCGCTGCCAGCGTGCTGCAGGCCCGCAGCGTCCTGCGCGATCGTCTGGCCGAGCCCGAATACAACCAGCTTGTCGAGCTGTTCGACCGCGAGCGCTACAACACGAACGCGTCGGTGGCCGAGAATCTGCTGTTCGGTAATCCCGTCGGCAACCAGTTCAATCTCGACAAGCTGGCCGAGAACCAATACGTCCTCGCGGTGCTCGACAAGGCGGGCCTCAGCGACGAGTGGCTCGACATGGGCCGCCAGGTGGCCCAGACGATGGTCGAGATCTTCGCCGATCTGCCGCCCGGCCATGATTTCTTCGAGCAGTACTCGTTCATCAGCTCCGACGACCTGCCGGAGTTTCAGACGCTGCTGACGCGGGCCGAGCGCGGGCAACTCGGCGCGCTTGACGAGGCCGACCGCAACCGGCTGATGTCGCTGCCGTTCAAGATCATCCCGGCGCAGCACCGCTTGGGCCTGATCGACGACGCGATACGCGAACGGCTGCTGCGGGCCCGACAGCTGTTCGCCGACGAACTGCCTGCCGATCTCGCCGACGCGGTCGAGTTCTTCGATCCGCAGCGCTACAACACCGCGGCATCGCTGCAGGACAACATCCTGTTTGGCAAGCTAGCCTACGGCCAGGCCCAGGCGGCGCAGACGATCGGTGGCCTCACCGGCGCCATGCTGGACGAGCTCGACCTGCGCGGCAGCGTCATGGAGGCCGGGCTCGATTTCCATGTCGGCGTCGGCGGCGCCCGGCTGTCGAGCGCGCAACGTCAGCGGCTGGCGTTCGCCCGCGCGCTTTTGAAGGGCCCGGATCTGATGATCGTCAACGAGGCCGCCACGGTCCTGGACGCCGCCAACCAGGCCCAGCTGGTCGACAACGTGCTGAAGGAACGCGCCGGCCGCGGCGTCGTCTGGATGCTGAGCAACGAGGATCTGGCCGAGAAGTTCGACGAGGTGCTGGTGCTGCGCGAGGGCCGCCTGGCGGAGCAGCGGCCGGCGAAAAAGGCCGCCTGACGGGCCGATAATGCGGGGAGGTGTCACATGAGTCTCAACGAAGAAGTCGAGCTGCTTCGCAACATTCCGATGTTCGCGAAGATGGAGCCGTCGAAGCTCAAGCTGCTGGCGTTCACCAGCGAGCGCCTGACCTACGAACCGGGCCAGGTCCTGTTCAACCAGGGCGACATGGGCGACGCGGCCTATATCATCGTCGAAGGCGAGGCCGACGTCGTCGTCGACACCCCGAAGGGTCAGCTGACCGTGGCGACGCTCACGCGCAACGATTTCGTGGGCGAGATCGCCATCCTCTGCGACGTGCCGCGCACGGCGACTGTCCAGGCCAAGAGCCAGTTGGTGACGCTGGTCATCTCGAAGGATCTGTTCTTTCGCCTGGTCTCGGAGTTTCCCCAGATGGCCGTCGAGATCATGCGTGAGCTGGCGCACCGGGTCGAAAAGACGACCGCCCAACTGACAGCCGCGCGCAACGCCTGACGCTGGGCCTGACTTGCCTCGCAGCTGTCACAGAAACAGCGAAGCGCGTTGAGCCGGCTCGACAGCGTCATCCGCCGGCTGACGGCCCAGCGCGCCTGCCTCGACGCCGCCGCCGCAATGATCGCCGATCTGCCCGGGCCGGTGCTCGAGCTCGGCCTCGGCAATGGCCGCACCTACGACCATCTGCGCGAACTCCTGTCGGGCCGCGCGATCTACGTCTTCGACCGCCGCGTCGCCGCCCACCCGGACTGCGTGCCGGACGACGACCACCTGTTCCTCGGTGAGCTGTTGGAGATGCTGCCGCAAGCGGCGCAGCGCCTCGCCGGCCAAGTCGCGTTGGTCCACAGCGACATCGGCTCCGGCCGGCCCGAGCGTGACGCCCCGCTGGCTGCCGCGCTCGGTCCCGCCCTCGCCCCGTTGCTGCGCCCGGCCGCCATCGTCCTCAGCGACCAACGCCTCACCGCGGCCGGCTGGCACGACTGCCCGCTGCCCGACGGCGTGCCGGCGGGCCGCTATTTCTTCTATCGCGTCGACTGAGAGCCCAGCCCCCACGCCGCCGCGGCCGGCCGCGGGCTTCAAAGCCCTCTGATGTTGTCCTTCGGCGGTTTCTCCGTACCGAAGAGGACGCTGGCTAATCGTCGATGGACACCGTCGTCGGCGTCCACCGCGCCCGGCGCCGGGCCAGGCGCGCCGCGGTGTCCTCCGGCCCGAAATCCATCGGGCTCGGCGGCCGATTGAACGCTTCGCGATTGTCGAGTGCAGTGACTGCCATCACAGCGTAGGTCCGGTCGTCCGCGACCATCACCGCCGCGACGAAGACGCCGCACCGGCGGCAAATGTAGAAATCTGCCGTGCCGTGGCCGAAGCGATAGCGCTCAAGCAGATCGCCGTCGCGCACGCGTATCTCGGCGGCGCCGTTCGCATCCGACACGGCGGCCGTGCCGTGCTTGCGGCAGAACGTGCATTGACAGACCCGCACCTCGGTCTCGGCCGGTGGCACGGCGCTTCGATAGGTCAGTTCGATATTGCCGCAGTGGCAGCGACCACCATGGGCGATCATGCTGGACCTCACCTTGCGCCGGCTGGACCGGATCCCGGCCGGCGCCCCGTGCGATCAGGCCTGGGCCAGGGATTTGCCCACGGAGCGCAGGTCGCGGAACGCCTCGGCGAGCCGCGCCACGATGCTCTGCTCGCCCGCCCGCAGCCATTTGCGCGGGTCGTAGAGCTTCTTGTAGGGCGTGCCGTCGTCAGGGTCGATCTGGTAGTCGAAGGCACGCGGGTTCTGCTCGACATAGTGACCGACGGCCGTCGCGAAGGCGAACTGGGTGTCGGTGTCGATATTCATCTTGAAGACGCCGTGATCGATCGCCGTCTGGATCTTGTCCTTCTCCGAGCCGGAGCCACCATGGAACACTAGGTCCAGCGGGTTTGGCCCGGTGCCGTGGGTCTTCGCCACCAGGTTCTGGGAATCCCGTAGGATCTCCGGCCGCAGCTGCACATTGCCCGGCTTGTAGACGCCGTGGACGTTGCCGAACGAGGCGGCGACGCTGAAATGGCCGATCGGCGACAGGAGTTCGTAGGCGGCCAGCACTTCGCTCGGCTGGGTGTAGAGGTTGGGGTTGTTCGTCGCGTCCTCGTCGGAGCCGACGCCGTCCTCCTCCCCGCCGGTGACCCCCAGCTCGATCTCCAGGCTCATCTCCAGCGGCACGATCTTCTCGAGGACGCGGGCGCATTCCGCCAGATTCTCGTCCAGCGGCTCCTCCGACAGGTCGAGCATGTGGGAGGAATACAGCGGCCGGCCGTGGGCCTCATAGTGGCGCTGGCTCTCTGCGATCAGGGCCTCCACCCATGGGACGAGCTTGCGGTTGGCGTGATCGGTATGAAGCACCACACAGATGCCGTAGTGCTCAGCCAGCAGGTGCGTGTGATACGCGGCCGAGACCGCGCCGAGCGTCTTGGCGGCGTCGCCGTCGGGCAGGCCCTGGCCGGCGAAGAACTGGGCGCCGCCGTTCGACAGCTGGATGATCACGTCGGACGTGTTGCGCGCCGCCGCTTCGAGGACGGCGTTGACGGTATTCGTGCCGACCACGTTGACCGCCGGCAAGGCATAGTTCTCCGCCTTGCAGTGCGACAGAAGGGTTCGATAGCTGTCGCCGTAGACGACGCCTGGCTTCAGTTTCGACTTCATGCCAATTGCTCTTCCTGGGGATCGCAGTCTTGCATTTGCCGCGCATTAGGTAGCGCACGCGGGGCTTTCGCGAAAGTCCAATCTCGCGGGGCCAGGCTGCCGACGCATCTATGCCTCCCGGGGCCGGGCCACAAGCGCGATCGGCCGGTCCGCCGCGGCCGGGTCGGCCGCCACCGCCTTTGCGGCGGGATAGCGGGCCAGCAGGGCAGCACATTCGGCCATCGATTCCGCATCGTTGAACATCGGCACGCCGGCCGCTTCCATCGTGGCGAACCACGCCGCTTGCTCCGTCAGCGTGCCCATCATTGAATGCATGAATGGCAGGCCGGCCGTGGCAACGCGCGGCGCCAGCGCGGCCAGCCGGGCGATCACCGGTCCCGCGTCGACCATGAACGGCACGACATGGATGCCCAGGATCGCGTCGAACTGGCCGGCGCCGTCCTCCAGCACGCTTTCCAGCGCCAGGCCGAAGCGGTCCTCGCGGGCGTCGGCCAGCAGGTCCAACGGGTTGGCGATCGAGGCTTCGCCCGGAACGGCGGCGCTCAGCCGCTCGGCCATCGCATTTGGCAGCGGCGGCAGCTCCAGCCCCTCGGCCGCCGCCATGTCGGTGGTCAGCACGCCCGGCCCGCCCGAGTTCGACAGCACCAGCATGCGGCGACCCATCCCCCCGGGAAAGGCGCCGAAGCCCTTGGCCGCCAACAGCAACTGGCGCAGCGAGGTGACGCGGACCATGCCGGCGTCGGCGCAGAACGTGCCGATCGCCGCGTCGCTGTTGGGCGTCGCCGCGGTATGGGCCTGGGCGGCGAGGCTGCCTGGCCCGGTACGGCCACCGAACAGCGCGACGACCGGCTTGCGCGCCGCGACCCGCCGCGCGACGGTCCGCAGCCGCGCCGGGTCGGCCACGGATTCGATATAGAGCAACACCGCACTGACGTCGTCGCGGTCGCCCAGAAAATCCAGATAGTCCTCGACGCCCAGATGCATGGCATTGCCGACCGAGGCGATCGTGTTGAGCGGCAGTGCCATTTGGTTGGCCCGGGCGACCGCCTGTTCCGCCAGCGCGCCCGATTGCGTGATCAGGGCGATGCCGCCGTTTGGGCCAGGGCCGGGCGGCAGGTCGCGCAGGAATGTCGGCGCCAGCGGGCAGTCTGCGCTCATGCTGACCAGCCCGGCCGAGTTCGGCCCGGCGATCGTGACGCCGCCGGCCTCGGCCTGCCGCCGCAGCGCGGCATCGCGTGCTCGGCCCTCAGGGCCCGCCTCGATGAAGCCGCCGGGCAGGATCAGCACGTGGCGGTGGCCGCTGGCGGCGGCGTCGGCGACGACGCCGGGAATCAGCTCAGGTCGGATGACGATGACGACCAGGTCGGCCGGCGGCGTCACGTCGGCGAGCCGCGTCGCGACGTTCATGCCGTATACGGTGCCGCCTTTCGGGTTTACCGGCACGATCTCGCCGGGATAGCCACTGGCCCGCAGCATCTGCAGGACCGCACCGCCCGACGACGTCGGCCGTTCGCCGGCGCCGACCACGGCGATCTTGCGCGGCGTGAAGAACGGGGTCAGGTCATGGACCATTGGTCACGGGCCGTCGGTCATGGGCCATTCAGGTCTCCAGCTGGACGACCACTGGTACGTGATCCGACGCCTTGGGCCAGCCGCGTGCCGCCTTCAGGATCATCGCCGACTTGAGGCGGCGCTTCAGCGCCGGCGTCACCCAGACATGATCGAGGCGCCGGCCGCGATCCGACGCCTGCCAGTCCCGGGCGCGATAGCTCCACCAACTATAGAGCTTTTCCGGCGCCGGCACGAAATGGCGCACGCCGTCGACCCAGTCGTGCGCGGCCTGCAACGCGGCCAGGCGCTCGACCTCGACGGGTGTGTGGCTGACCACGTTCACGAGCTGCTTGTGGGACCAGACGTCCCATTCCAGCGGCGCGATGTTGAAGTCGCCGACCATGACGCGGCGCGCCCGCGGCCGGGCCTGGTCGCGCCACCACGCCGTCAGCTCGTCCAGGAACCGGAGCTTGTGGGCGAACTTGTCGTTCTGTTTCGGGTCCGGAACGTCGCCGCCGGACGGCACATAGACGCTATGCACCTCGATGCCGTCGGGCAGCGTCGCGAAGGCGTGGCGGCAGTCGTCGCGCCCGCACCAGCTGCGCGTGCCGGTGTCCGTCAGTGGCAGGCGCGACAGAATGGCGACCCCATTGTAGCTCTTCATGCCCTGGGCATGGCGATGGCTGAAGCCCATGCGCCGCAGTGCCGCATGCGGAAACGCCTCGTCCGTCGCCTTCGTTTCCTGCAGGCACAGCACGTCGGGCTGCACCGCCTTCACCAGCCGGCGGATCAATGGCAGGCGCAGCCGGACGGAGTTGATGTTCCAGGTGGCGATCGTGAGGGTCATCGGCGGATCCGGGCGATTTCGAAACGTGCCGTCGACGATGCCGAGCGGCCAGCGCCCTGCGGCGAACAGGCGATGCTCGACGCCGCGGCTAGGCGGCTTCCGCCGGCACGTCCGGCAGCGTGAGGCCCAGCTTGTCCTCGACCAACTCGCGCGCGCGGCGGACATAATCGGCGCGCATGTCCTCGTTGGTCCGTGCCTTGATGCCGAAGCGGCGATATGTCTCGTTGTTGTGCGAGCCGGCGCGCCCGAAGAACGGCGGCAACAGCGGGAAGTAGCGGTCGATCGCGTCCTGCACGGCCTGGCGCCCATCGTCGGTCTGGGTCAGGTCGGTGCAGCAGTCCTCGCCGAACTGGGCGTGAAAGCGCTCCTCCGGCATGGTCATGCGGGCCAGGTTGCGCAACGGATGGAACGTGCAGTGCAGCAGGTCCTCGACCTGCAGGATCTCCGCCAGGTCGGCCAGCAGCTTGATGACACAGAACTCGGCCCAGGTCTTCAGCGGGAACTCGAAGATCGACAGCGGCCTCTTGTCGCCGCCGGGCACCAGGTCACCGGCGGTGATGCCGATCTGTTCGCCCAGCTCCTTGAAGCGGACGTGATGGCCGTACTCCTCCATTGCGATCCGGCAGGTCAGCCATTTGGCATAGGGTGTCGGCGCCAGCGCGATCGCCGGCTCGTCGAACACCTGGGCGCCGTAAAGCTCATTGATCGCGTGGCTGCGCACGATCTTGCGCACCGCGACCTTGTACTCGTCGCTCTGCTGGCCGAAGGCCTCGATCGTCGGCACGGGCGGCATCGCTGCAATCATTACATGCTCCTAGACAACGGGATCGGTATTGAACGCTTCCAGATCGGTGGTCAGCTCGGCGAAGCCGGGCGTCAGCGCCTCGCCGACGGCGTGGGCAAGCCCGGGCACGTCCCAGTCCGCCGCCTCGTTGAAGATGCGGCCGGCCGGCCGTGCCTGCGCGAACAGGAAGACCTCGCGCCCGCGCACGCCGAACAGTTGCCCGGACACGCCCTGTGCCGCCGGTGCCGCCAGGTAGGCCACGAACGTCGCCACATGGTCGGCCGTAACCTTGAGGGCGCGTTCCTTGTACGCCGCCTGTTCGTCGTTCGCCGGTTTGATCGTGTCGGTTACGCGGGTCGCCGCAAACGGCGCGACGGCGTTGCAGGTGACGCCGGACCGGGCGAGGTCGAGCGCGACCACCCTGGTCAGTCCCATCAGCCCCGCCTTGGCGCTGGCATAGGCCACCTGGCCGTAGTTGCCGTAGAAACCGGCGGTCGAGACGATGTTGACGATGCGGCCCCAATCGTACGGCGCGCCCGCGGCCCGGCCGCGGCCCGCCTTCGCCTGCGCGCGCAGCAGCGGCGTCGCGGCGTTGGCCAGGTAGAACGCCGCCGACAGGTTGGTCGCGATCACCGCATCCCAGTCCCGCGGGTCGGCCTTGAAGACGAATGCATCGCGCAGGATGGCGGCGTTGTTCACCAAAATG
>CBDHDN010000006.1:0-69771 GCA_965261585.1 Alphaproteobacteria bacterium | reverse complement strand
CGCGCGGGTGGACACCGTGTGGCCCCTGGGGCGGGATGCGTCTTCCGGGTGCTTCGCAAAGAACCCCTCTCCCCGGTCGGGAGAGGGGCAGCCCCGTGGACGCGAGGCCCCACGGTGGTTAACCCTGTTGGGCCGGCGTGATCCAGCCGATATGCGCGCAGGCCTTGTCCTCGACGACCGCGATGCGTCCGACATTCGGTACGTCGAAGGCGTCGCGCCGGATCGTACCTCCGGCGGCCGCGACCTCCTGCAGGCGCTTGTCGACGTCATCGACCGTGATATAGGCGAACCAATGATCCGGCACGCCGTCGAAGCCCTGGCCGTCGCTCATCTCGAAGATGCCGCCGACGACCTCGTCGCCGGACTTGCACACGGTGTATTCGCCGTCCGCCATGGGGAACGGCTCGTAACTCCAGCCGAGGGTCTGCGCATAGAAGTCCTTGGCCTTTCCGACATTCCGCGTGAGCAGCTCGTTCCAGTGGAAGTGCCCATGTCGGCTGTCTGGCATATCGCTTCTCCCCGTTGTTTTGAGCCGAATGGTGGTTCGCGCGCCGGCGCGATGGCGCTGTCAACGGCGGAGTAAAACCCGGCCATGTGGCGGAGCAAAAGTGGGCCACTTTGGTTCGGTGAGGAGCTTGTCCCCGTAGTCCACGGGAGGGACCCACGCGCGGCGTGGACTGCCCCTCAGCAGGCAAAGGCCGCGGCGCGCGTGGGAGGGGCCTGTGGGCCCACGGGGGCAAGCGGATGCCGCTCAGGCGCTTTTTGCGGGTTTCTGTTTTCTTCGGCTCTGCTTGAGGCGGAAGCTTTCGCCGTTCATTTCCAGGATATGGACGTGGTGGGTCAGGCGGTCCAGCAACGCCCCTGTCAGGCGTTCTGAGCCGAAAACCTCCGTCCACTCGTCGAATGCCAGGTTGGAGGTCACCAGGATCGAGCCACGCTCGTAGCGCTGGTTGAACACCTCGAACAGCAACTCGGCGCCGGTCTTGGAGAGCGGCACGAAACCCAGCTCGTCGATGATGAGGAGCTTGAGGTTGGCGAGCTTCTTCTGGAACCTCAGCAGCTGTCTGTCATCGCGCGCCTCGATGAGCTCGTGGACCAGGGCGGCGGCGGTGGTAAAGCCGACCGACAGGCCCTTCTGGCAGGCGGCAAGGCCGAGGCCGAGCGCAATGTGACTCTTGCCGGTGCCGGAATTGCCCAGAGCGATCACATTCTCCCGGCGCTCGATGTACTCGCATCGTGCCAGCTCGAGGACCAGCGCCTTGTTGAGCGAGGCGATCGCTTTGAAGTCAAAGCTGTCCAAGCTCTTGACGGTCGGGAACTTCGCTTGCCTGATTCGCCGCTCGACCATGCGGCGCTCGCGGTCGATCAGTTCCAGCTCGGCCAGGCGGAGCAGGTAGCGCACGTGGTCGGCGCCCTCGCTGGCACACTGGCGAGCCAGCTTGTCGTACTCCCTGAGGAAGGTCGGCAGCTTGAGGGCCTTCAGGTGATGGGCCAGCAACACCTGCGGCGTGTCGCTCACGGCGCCGCTCCGCCCAGCAGGCTCATGTAGCTG
The DNA here is from genome assembly GCA_965261585.1 of Alphaproteobacteria bacterium. Lineage (GTDB taxonomy): Bacteria > Pseudomonadota > Alphaproteobacteria > UBA6615 > UBA6615 > CBDHDN01. The sequence goes on along the minus strand of CBDHDN010000006.1, from coordinate 68,219 downwards.
GCGGCGGATGTGGTGGTCACCTGGGCCCGCGGCAGATAGGGATAAACGTTCAAGTCGAGCCGGGGGGGTCGACGCTCGACGCGACACAGCACCAGGTGCTTGACCGCATCATAGCCGATGGCGCCTAACCGCAGGGCATCGCGGATGGCACCGTGCACCTCCTCAAGGGCAAAGGTCTCCAGAAGACGGAGCACTTGCACGTACTCCCGCTTGCCGGCCTTGCCCATGCGGGCTTCAAGCAAGCGGCGCAGGTTGGCGTACGCCTCGGGCAGCTTCCAACCGGCCAGCGGGGCGGCTTGATCGAGGGCACCGATCTTCCGCTCCAGCAAGGCCAGATAGTGGATCGGCTCGAAGATCAGGTCCTCTCGTTCGTAAGAGCGTGGGTGCCGGGCGATGACCTCGGCGGCGCAGCCGATGGCCACCTCGTGCACGTAGCCACGGACCCAGACCTCTTGGTGACCGTAGGCGACGGGCACCGAGTAGTCGTTGCCCCGATAGCGCACCAGGGAGAGCGAATTGACCCGCGTGCCCTCCTTGTCGCAGGCCTCGAAAGGCGCCGGCGGCAATTCCATCAGCTTCTCCCGGTCGCATCCGAACCGCTCGCCGATGGTCTCGCGATGGCCGCGCAAGACGTCGCTTTCCCGTCTCCGACATTGATGTTCCAGGTGAGCGTTGAAGGCGTCCCAGCTCGCAAACCGGGGGATGGGAACCATGAAGTTCCGGCGGGCGTAACCGACCAGCCCCTCCACCTTGCCCTTATCATTGCCCTTGCCGGGGCGGCCATATCGATCCTGGAACAGATAATGGGATTGAAGCCCGCTGAACGCTCGCGTTCGTTGCCGCGTGCCGTCCGGCAGGATGCGCGACACCAGGCACTTGTCATTGTCGTAGAGAATCGATTGGGGAATGCCGCCGAAGAAGGCGAAGGCCCCGTTGTGGCCGTCCAGCCAGGCCTCCGTCGCCGCCGCCGGGTAGGCCGCAACGAAGCAGGCATCGCTGTGGGGAAGGTCCATGGCGAAAAAATGCGCCCGCCGCTTGACGCCGGCGATGATCGCATCCGCCTCGCCAAAGTCCGCCTGAGCGTGACCCGGAGGGTGCGCCAGCGGCACGAACATCTCACGCTGGCGACGGCGCCGTTCCCGGACGTAATCCTTGACGATGGTCTGTTTGCCCGCAAAGCCATGCTCGTCGCGAAGACGCTCGAATATCCGCTTCGCCGTGTGGCGCTGCTTGCAGTGAACCGTTCGGTCCTCTTCCAGAATACGGTCAATGATATCCCTGAAGGGGTCCAGCTTCGGGCGCTTCGGTGGCTGGCGGCGGCGGTAGCCAGGCGGCTCCGAGTGCCCGAGCATCTTCCTCACCGTCTCTCGCGCTATGCCAAACCGACTCGCCGCCTCTCGCTGACTCAGCCCATCAACATGGCACGCCAGCCGAACGCGTAGATAAAGGTCCACGGTATACATCCTCCCACCTTCCATCCCGAAAAGGATCGAAGGCTACAGGTGGCAGAGTTTTACTCCGCCCGCAGCCGGGCAAATCTCGCCGCTTCCGTGGTCTAATTTGTCACCGCCGCACACAGGCGCAGGCCGGCGCGGCCGCGACAGCCGGATTATGCGCGCACATTGAGCCGTTCACCAGCGGCCGAGCGCCGAGTGCGTCATCCTTGTCCCAGACGCCGCCGATTTATTGACATGCCAAGCCAAACGAATGGTGGGCGATGACGGGATCCACCGCGTCTATGAGCGCCACCGCCGCGCCGCCGGCGTCGCCGACCCCGACCGGATCGAGAATTGCGGCGACGCGCTGATCGCGAAGCTCGGCAACCTGTGCCCCGAGCACGTCAGCCAGGCGACGATCGCGCCAAGATGCCGATCAACGAGACGCTGCGCGCCGAGCTGGTCACCACCCGCGCCGTCGCGACGACGAACTGGGTGCTCGAATACGGCGACGATCGCGCCGGCAACCCGAGGAAGGCGATCGAGCGCGCCTACGCCCGCGCCGGCCTGGGCGCCGTCGCGTGCAAGATCCACACGCTGAGGCACACGGCCGCGACGTGGAGGTTCACCGCCGGCGTCGATTCCGACCGCGTCGCCCGCGCCCTCGGCACGACCAGGGCCATGGTCGAACGGACCTATGGCCACCACGCGCCCGACTACCTCAAGGACGCCGCCGCAGCCGATCCACACTTTCCTGTCTGCCGCCGCCTACCTGTACATCTTTGCCCTTGTCGTCGCGATCTACAGGATCTTCTTTGGCTACACTAAGTGGGCCTTCCCTTCGGTCGAACTCGACGAGTCGAGAGATTCAGCCAAGCTCCACCGGAGGTTCTGGTATCCAATTGCGATAGCTCTCGTCGGAAACTTGATATGGGACATCTTCCGATGAGTGCCTGCTAAGCCTGTGGCCGGTTTCTCTTGCGTCGCAAGATAAACTCGACCCGGCCGTTAAGCGTTAAGTCCTTGAAAAAGCTGGTGGGCGATGACGGGATCGAACCGCCGACCTCCGCGGTGTAAACGCGGCGCTCTGCCAGCTGAGCTAATCGCCCACCCGAGGCGCGATTGTTATCCCCGGGGGCGCGGTCGAATGCAAGGGTGCGCCGGAATCAAAGCGCCGGCCCCGGGATACGCGGCCGGCGCTTCATGACATCCTGTCGCCGTCAGTTGACGAGGGCTTTTAGAGCCTTGCCGGCCTTGAATTTCGGCTGCATCGACGCCTTGATCTGGATCGCCTCACCGGTCCGCGGATTGCGCCCGGTGGTCGCCGCCCGTTTGGCGGCGCTGAACGTTCCGAACCCGGCCAAGCGAACGTCTCCGCCCTGCTTGAGGGTCGTGCAGATTTCGTCAATCACACCGTCCACCGCGCGCGCGGCGTCGGTCTTCGACAATCCGGAAGCTGTCGCAACGGCGGCGACAAGTTCATTCTTGTTCACAGTGGGCCCCCTCTTGAATGTTGCATGGAAATATTCCGAAGCATCCAGCCAGATGCGAGAGGAGTCTAAGGCCAGCCCGCGCCATGCGTCAATCCAAACGGGCCGCGAAAATTGTGGATTTCTGCGGTTTTCGGGCCTCTACGGGCGGCAAAACCGCCGCTGCCCGAGTCGAATCAATGGGTGACGACGCCGCCGGGCGCCGCTTTGTCCTGACCGGCCGGCACCTGGCCCGCCGCATCGTCCGAGTCGCTCCACTGAATCGGCACCAGAGGCTTGGTCAGGGCGTGCTCCAGCACCTCGTCGACGGTTGCCGTCGGCACGATCTTCAAGCCCCGCCTCACCGAGTCCGGGATTTCGGCCAGGTCCTTCTCGTTGTCCTTCGGGATGATGACCGTCTTCAGACCGCCACGAAGGGCCGCCAGCAGCTTCTCCTTGAGGCCGCCGATCGGCAGCACGCGGCCGCGCAGGGTGATCTCGCCGGTCATGGCAACGTCCTTGCGCACCGGAATAGCGGTCAGCATCGACACCATGGAGGTGATCATGCCGACACCGGCCGACGGGCCGTCCTTGGGCACCGCGCCCTCGGGCACGTGGACATGAATGTCGCGACGTTCGAAGATCGTCGGCTCGATGCCGAACTCGGCCGCGCGCGAGCGCACATAGGCATTGGCCGCCTGCACCGATTCCTGCATCACGTCGCCAAGCTTGCCGGTTATGGTCATCTTGCCCTTGCCGGGCACCAGGATGGACTCGATCGACAGCAGCTCCCCGCCGACCTCGGTCCAGGCCAGGCCGGTGACGACGCCGACCAGGTCATCGGCCTCGATCTCGCCGTAGCGGAACTTGCGCACGCCGGCGTATTTGCCGAGGTTGCGTGTCGTCACCTTGATATCGGTGACCTTGCTCTCGACCGTCAGCTCCTTCACCGCCTTGCGCGCCAGGTTGGCGAGCTCGCGCTCGAGGTTCCGGACCCCGGCCTCACGCGTGTAGTAGCGGATGATGTCATGCAGTGCCGAATCGGAGATCGACCACTCGCCGTCCTTCAGCCCGTTCTCCTTCATCTGCTTGGAGATGAGGTGCCGCTTGGCGATCTCGACCTTCTCATCCTCGGTGTAGCCGGGGATGCGAATGATCTCCATGCGGTCGAGCAGCGGCTGCGGCATGCGCAGAGTATTGGCCGTGCAGACGAACATCACGTCGGACAGGTCGTAGTCGACCTCCAGATAGTGGTCCTGGAACGCGCTGTTCTGCTCGGGGTCGAGAACCTCCAGCAGCGCCGATGTCGGGTCGCCGCGCCAGTCGGCGCCCAGCTTGTCGACCTCGTCCAGCAGGAACAGCGGGTTCGACGCCTTGGCCTTTTTCATCCCCTGGACGATCTTGCCCGGCATCGAGCCGATATAGGTACGGCGATGGCCGCGCACCTCGGCCTCATCACGCACGCCGCCAAACGACATGCGCACGAAGGCACGGCCGGTCGACCGGGCAATGGACTTGCCGAGCGACGTCTTGCCGACCCCGGGCGGCCCGACGAGGCATAGGATCGGCCCCTTCAGCTTGCTCATCCGCTGCTGCACGGCGAGGTATTCGAGGATCCGCTCCTTGACCTTCTCGAGGCCGTAGTGGTCCTCATCGAGCACCACCTCGGCCGCCACGATGTCCTTCCTGACGCGCGAGCGATGCTTCCACGGGATCGACAGCATCCAGTCGAGATAGTTGCGCACGACCGTCGATTCGGCCGACATCGGGCTCATGTTGCGCAGCTTCTTGACCTCTTGGGTGGGCCTTTTCGCGCGCTTCCTTGGAGAGCCGCGTCTTCTTGATCCGGTCCTCGATCTCCTGGATCTCGTCGCGGCCGTCCTCGCTTTCGCCGAGCTCCTTCTGGATCGCCTTGAGCTGCTCGTTCAGGTAGTATTCGCGCTGCGTCTTCTCCATCTGCCGCTTGACGCGGCTGCGGATGCGTTTCTCGACCTGCAGGACACCGATCTCGCCTTCCATCAGGCTGTAGATCTTCTCCAGCCGCTCGCCGATGACGATGGCCTCGAGCAGCTCCTGCTTCTCGGCGATCTTCAGCGACAGGTGCGATGCGATCGTATCGGCCAACTTGCCGGGCTCGTCGATCTGGTTGATCGAGACCAGGACCTCGGGCGGAATCTTGCGGTTGAGCTTGATGTACTGTTCGAACTGCGACACCACGGAGCGGCTCAGCGCCTCGACCTCCTGAGCGTTGCCGATCTCCTCGCCGCTCACTTCGCCGGAGGCCTGGAAGAAGTCCGGGTTGTCGGTGAATTTCAGAATGCGGGCGCGCTGTGTGCCCTCGACCAGGACCTTTACGGTCCCGTCCGGTAGTTTGAGCAGCTGGAGCACGGTGCCGACGGTACCGACGCTGAACAGGTCGGCTGGTGTCGGATCGTCGCGGCCAGCGTCCTTTTGCGTGACGAGCAGGATCTGTTTGTCATCCTTCATCACGTCTTCGAGTGCTCGAACCGACTTTTCGCGCCCGACGAACAGCGGCACGATCATGTGCGGGAACACGACGATGTCGCGCAATGGCAGAATCGGATAGAGTTCACCCTGCGAAATTTCCAGCATCGCCACCCTTTCATATCTGCCGATTCGTGCGGCGGCCTGGCCCGGCCCGTCGCCACAAGTGTCCGCACCTAGATTTGGTGCATTAACCTCGACCGATCAAGTGCCGGTCAAATTGTAACCACTAATGGGAAAAGAGCGGTTAGGCGCTGGTGCCTACGTCCTCGCGACGGTCGGCATATATCTGCAGCGGCTGGGCTCGGCCTTCGATCACTTCCGCGTTGATAACCACTTCTTCGACGCCGTCCATGCCCGGCAGCTCGAACATGGTGTCCAGCAGGATCGACTCCATGATCGAGCGCAATCCGCGAGCGCCGGTCTTGCGCGCGACCGCCTTGCGGGCAACCGCCGCCAGCGCGTCTTCGGAGAAGCCGAGCTTGACGCCCTCCATCTCGAACAGCCGCTGATACTGCTTGACCAGGGCATTCTTGGGCGCCGTCAGAATTTCCACCAGCGCCGTGTCGTCGAGGTCTTCCAGCGTTGCGAGGACCGGCAGGCGGCCGATGAACTCCGGGATCAGGCCGAACTTCAGCAAATCCTCGGGCTCGACATCCTTCAGCACTTCGCCGGTCATGCGGTCATCGGCACTGCGGACCTCGGCGCCGAAGCCGATCGACGCGCCCCGGCCGCGGCTGGATATGATCTTCTCCAGGCCCGAGAACGCACCACCGCAGATGAACAGGATGTTCGTCGTGTCGACCTGCAGGAATTCCTGCTGCGGATGCTTGCGCCCGCCTTGTGGCGGCACCGAGGCAATGGTGCCTTCCATGATCTTCAGCAGCGCCTGCTGAACGCCCTCACCCGATACGTCGCGGGTGATCGACGGGTTGTCGGACTTGCGGCTGATCTTGTCGACCTCGTCGATATAGACGATGCCGCGCTGGGCGCGCTCGACGTTGTAGTCGGCCGACTGCAGGAGCTTCAGGATGATGTTCTCGACATCCTCACCGACATAGCCCGCTTCGGTCAGGGTCGTTGCGTCGGCCATGGTGAACGGCACGTCGAGGATGCGGGCCAGGGTCTGCGCCAGCAGCGTCTTGCCACAGCCGGTCGGACCAACCAGCAAGATGTTGGACTTGGCGATCTCGACGTCATTGCCTTTTGCGCCATGATCCAAGCGCTTGTAGTGATTGTGCACGGCGACGGACAGGACGCGCTTGGCCCGGTCCTGGCCGATCACATAGTCGTCCAGAACGGTGCAGATCTCGCGCGGTGTCGGCACGCCGTCGCGGGACTTCACAAGCGTCGACTTGTGCTCCTCGCGAATGATGTCCATGCACAACTCGACACACTCGTCGCAGATGAACACGGTCGGGCCCGCAATCAGCTTGCGAACCTCGTGTTGACTCTTGCCGCAGAACGAGCAGTAGAGCGTATTCTTCGTCTCGCCGCCGCTGGACTTGCTCATCTGAACTCCACGAGCCCACGATCCCTGGATTCGGCGGCCAAACGGTGCAGCCGCTGACTTTGCCGGCCAGTCGTCGCTGCAGTCATTCGCACCCGGGACGCACGAATCACCAGCTAGACTTATTCAACACTGCTAGCAATGGTGGATCAATATTTAGTTAAGTGGCCTCACTTGCCACCGTCGCGGTCGCTTCCCTTGCTGTCCGCGGTTTCGCCGTCGATCGGGGGGCGCTTCGCCACGACCTCGTCGATAAGCCCGAACGCCTGGGCCTCCGGCGGCGCGTAGAAGCGATCGCGCTCTAGCGCCTTGTCGATCGCTTCGACGGTCTTCCCGGTATGGGTTGCATAGATCTCGTTGAGGCGCTGGCGCAGCGCCAAGATCTCTCGGGCATGGATCTCGATGTCGGTGGCCTGCCCCTGGAACCCACCCGACGGCTGGTGAACCATGATGCGCGCGTTCGGCAGGGCGTAGCGCTTGCCGACAGCGCCGGCGGCCAGCAGAAGCGAGCCCATCGAAGCAGCCTGGCCAATGCACAGGGTCGACACGTCGGGCCTGATGTACTGCATGGTGTCGTAGACCGACAGGCCGGACGTCACGTGGCCACCCGGCGAATTGATGTAGAGCGCGATATCCTTCTTCGGGTTATCCGCCTCGAGGAACAGCAGCTGGGCGCAGATCAGGCTCGCCACGCCGTCATCGATTGGCCCGGTGACAAAAACGATCCGTTCCTTGAGTAGGCGCGAGTAGATGTCGTAGGCGCGCTCGCCACGATTGGTGTGCTCGACCACCATCGGGACGAGCATGTTCATGGAAGTGTCGTTCGCATTCGCCATCGATCGTGTCCTTGTTAACGCGTGCTAGCGATTGAGGCCGGGCACCTGGCTCAGCCCACCTACGTATCGGCCGATGCGTCGCCGCCCGTCTGCTCGGCCCGGCTCTTCTTCGGCGCGCGCGGCTTGCCTTCCGTCGCCGGCTTGGCGCCCTCGGCGTCCGCGGCCTCGCCAGCCAGCATTTCCTCGGGCGAGACCTCGCGCTCACTCACCTTGGCCATCTCGACGATGAAGTCGACGACCTTGTCCTCGAAAATCGGCGCCTGAATCGCGGCCCGCGCCTGCTCATTACTCGTGTAAAACTTAACGACTTCCTGCTCCTGGCCCGGATAGCGGCGAGCCTCGGCCATGATCGCCCGGTTGACCTCCTCCGGTGTGACCATCAGCTCGTTGCGCTCACCCACCGCCGACAACACCAGGCCAAGGCGAACCCGGCGCTCGGCGATCTCGCGGTACTGCGCCTTCAGCTCATCGGTGTCCTTCGCCTGATCGTCAGCATCCAATTGGCCCTTCTCGCGGGCCTCTTCAAGTTGCTTCCAGATCGTCTCGAACTCGGCTTCGACCATGCCGGGCGGCACGGAGAAGTCGTGCAGCTCGGCCAGCCGGTCCAACAACTGGCGCTTCAGGCGTGTCCTGGCGACCTGCTGGTATTGCTGATTGATCTGCCCACGCACCGCGTCGCGCAGTTCCGTGAGGCCCTCCAGGCCCATCGACTTGGCGAATTCGTCGTCGATCTCGACCGGGTCCTTCTCACGCAACTCCTTAATGTCGCAATCGAACGTAGCGTCCTTGCCGGCCAGCTCGGCGACGCGATAGTCGGCCGGAAACGTGACCGACACCGTCACCTTGTCCCCCGGCTTGCGGCCAATCAGCTGATCCTCGAAGCCAGGCACGAGGTGGTCCGAGCCAAGCTCAAGATGAAAGTCGTTGGCCGTCCCATCATCGAAAGGCTGGCCATCGATCATGCCGACGAAGTCAATCACCGCGACATCGCCGGATTTCGCCGGCCGTTCCTTCTCGACCGGCTTTGTACGCTGTTGCTCGGCTGCGATTCGTTCGACCGCGCGGGCGACGTCCTCATCCCTGGCCACGGATTTCAGGCGTTCCAACTCGATAGAGCCAAAATCGGCCGGCACGACCTCCGGCAACTGCTCGACCGACAGGTCGTATTCCAGGGGCTTGCCTTCGTCGAACGACTTGATCTCGACCTTCGGCTGCATCGCCGGCCGGATGCCGCGGTCGGCGAGCAGCTTGGCCGAAGAGTCGCGGACCGCGCCTTGGACCACGTCGGCCATCACCGAGGCGCCGAACCGTTGTTTCAGGATCTTGGGCGGGATCTTGCCCGGGCGGAAACCGGGTAGTTTCACCGTCCGGCCGACCTCGGCCAGCTTCTCGCCGATTTTCGAATCGATGTCCGCGGCCGCGACAACGACCGTGAATTCTCGTTTCAAGCCTTCCGTATTGGTCTCGGTCACCTGCATGGGCTGACGTCTCTATTGGTTGTGCCGCCCGCGCATCCCAGCGGGGTCCTCACCAGAACGATCGCGCGGTGGTGCGGGTGAAGGGACTCGAACCCCCACGACTCTGCAGTCACCAGGACCTAAACCTGGCGCGTCTACCAGTTCCGCCACACCCGCACGTTGGGGCCTCGCGCCCGGCGATGGCCGGTCCGGGCAATCAGTGCGCCGATCGGCGCGGCCGAACAGCCCGGCGGCACCCAGTCGGGAGCGAACTCCTAAACCATCCGGTCGGTGGAGTAAACTCGTCAAACCAGGCGCCCGAGCGCGGTGGGCAAGAGTTCCGGCAGGTCTTCCGCGACAAGACCAGGTCCGATCTCGCCGGCGGCGGCGCCGTGCAGCCAAACAGCCGCGGAGGCCGCCTCGAACGAAGGCATCCCCTGAGCCAGGAGCGCGACGACGATCCCGGCCAACACGTCCCCGGCCCCTGCCGTGGCCAGGGTCGCCGGCGCATTGGCATTGATTGTGGCGCGGCCATCGGGCGCGGCGACCACCGTGTCCGGTCCCTTCAGCAAGACCACGGCGCCGATCGCCAGCGCCGCCGCGCGCGCCCGCTCAAGCTTGCTGCCCGTCTCGTCGAACAACCGGCTGAACTCGTCCTCGTGCGGCGTGATGACGCAATCGCCGGCAATCGCGGCGGCCAGCTTGCCGCGCTCGCCGGCAAAGCTGGTCAGCGCATCGGCATCAAGCACGCATGGCCTGCCGGTCGCCAATGCCGCGAACACGCGCTCCGCGGTCGCCGGGCCAACGCCATTGCCCGGACCGAGCAGGGTCGCCGTCACCCGCGGATCGGCGATCAGATCACGAAAGTCCTCGAGGTCCGGGGTCTCGCGGACGATCATGCCGGCTCCGTCGCTGCGATAGACGGTTGCTGCCGCGGACGGGCTTGCCAGAGTGACCAGGCCCGACCCGGCGCGCAGCGCGCCGCGCGCCGCCAGGCGTGCCGCGCCGGTCATCTCCCCACCGCCCTGAATCACCGCGTGACCACGGGTGTATTTGTGCGCTGACGTCTGGCGCCGCGGATAACTGGCGAGCCAGGTGTCCGGCTCGTTGGCGAATGTACACGGTCGGATTGTGCCGAGGACGCCCGCGGGGATGCCGATATCGGCGACGACTACGTCGCCGCAATGGAGGCGGCCGGGCAGCAGCAGATGGCCCGGCTTGCGGCGGAAGAACGTCACTGTCGCCGCGGCGTTGGGCGCACACCCCATAACGGCGCCGCTGTCGCCGTGCACGCCGCTTGGCACGTCGACCGCGACGCAACCCAGGCCGCGCGTGCCGATCGCCGCCACCGTCTCCAGCACCGGCACGTCGAGCGGCCGGGTCAATCCGGCGCCGAAGATCGCATCGACGACGACGCCCGCGTCGTCCAGCGCGCCGGGGGCGAGGGGCACAACCGCACCGCCACCGTCGATCCACCGGGCCGCGTTGATCGCCGCATCGCCGGCGAGAGAGGCGCTGTCACCCAGGAGTGCAACGTCGACCGCTCGGCCGGCGGCGGCCAAGACGCGCGCGGCGACAAAGCCGTCGCCACCGTTGTTGCCGGGACCGCATAGGACGGCCACGCGCCCGATCGGCCAGCGGCTCGATACGACCTTGGCGACCGCCGCGCCGGCGGCCTCCATCAGCGTCTCGCCGCTGACCCCGGCGGCAACCGCCGCCGCATCGGCGCCGGCCATCTCAGCCACGCTGAGAAGCACCGTCGCGTAGCTTGGTGACCGTGTTTCAGACATCTGCGACCCGCCGCAACACGCGCTTCGCGCCTCAACAAAGGCCTGGCGGCAGCGCCACCCCGCCGCGACGCTAGTGAAGCTTCTCCAGGTCTTCCTCGGTTTCCTGCTCCGGCAGCTTGCCCAGGATGATCATGCCGAGCACCTCATCCTTCGTGACATCCGTGGTGTTGCGCGTGCCGACGAGCTTGCCGTTCTTCATCACGCTCACGCGGTCCGAAAGGTCGAACACGTCGTGCAGATCGTGGCTGACCAGGAAGATGCCGATCCCTTCTTTTTTCAAGTGCTTGATCAGGTCTGCGACCATCGCGGTCTCCTGGGGACCAAGGGCGGCCGTCGGTTCGTCCATGATCAGGATCTTGGCGTTGAAGTAGATCGCGCGGGCGATCGCCACGGACTGCCGCTGGCCGCCGGACATCGTCTTGACGGGGTCGTTGATGTTCTCGAAGTTCGGGTTGAGCCGCTGGATGATCTTGCGCGTCTCATGCTCCATGGCGTCGTCGTCGAGGGTGCCGAGCGACGTCATGATCTCGCGCCCGAGGAACAGGTTGGCCGGCGCCGGCAGGTTGTCGGCCAACGCCAGCGTCTGATAGATCGTCTCGATGCCCAGATCGCGCGCGTCGCGGGGGTTGGCGATCTCGACGGAATTGCCGTTGACGTAGATCTGCCCGCCGTCGGGCTTGTGCGCCCCCGACAGCATCTTCATCATGACCGACTTGCCGGCGCCGTTGTGGCCGAGCACGCCGACCACCTCGCCCGGCTGCAGGTCCAGTGTGACGCCGTCGACGGCATGTACGCCACCGAAACGCTTGTGCAGGCCCCGCATTTCGACCAGTGGCGCGTCGGCCATCGCTGCCTCCTCCGCTTAGCGCTGCAGCTTCGTGTAGGCGACGTCGAACCAGACCGCCGCGATCAGCACGAGTCCGAGGACGATCTGCTGCATCGGGCTGGACGCGCCGAGCAACACCATGCCGTTGATGATGGAGAAGATGACGAGCGCGCCCAGGACGGCGCCGGCGATCGAGCCGACGCCTCCGGCCAGCGAGGTGCCGCCGATGACCGCCGCGGCGATCACCTGGAGCTCGTTCAGGTTGCCCATCAGGTTGCCGGCCGATTGCAGCCGCGCCGACGTGACGATGCCGGCGATAGCGCTCAGCACGCCCATGATGACGAAAATCATCAGCGTCGTGCGTCGGGTGTCGATGCCGGACAGCTGGGCGGCCTCCGGGTTGCCGCCGATGGCGTAGACGTAGCGCCCGAACTTCGTCGACCTGGCGACGAAGGTCATCACGACGACGACGGCGATCAGGATCAGCACCGGGATCGGGATCCCGCGCGGGGATGTCGCTGCGCGGCCGCGTATAGGAGTTCATGATCTGAATGAAGGCGACGATCACGACGGCGACCAGCAGGACCAGCGCCCATTCGACCCATTGCGGTTTCAATGGAAAGCCGTACTTGGCCCGTCGCGCACGCGAGCGCATGCTGACGACGACGACGGCAACGATGCCGATGACGCCGACGATCCAGCTCCACAAGGCGCCGATCGAACCGATGGCACCGCCGCCGATCAGGGTGTAGCCCGGATGCAACGGCGCAATCGTCTGGCCATCCGACACCAGGAACGCCGCGCCGCGAAAGGCAAGCAATCCCCCCAAGGTCACGACGAAGGCGGGCACGTTGCGATAGGCGACCCAGTAGCCCTGCCACACGCCGATGGCGGCGCCGAGGAGAAGCCCGATCAGGATCGCCAGCGGCCAGCCCCAGGCCGCGTCGATCGGGAATACGCGCACCTGAAACGCGGCCACGATCATGCCGATGAGGCCGAGCAGCGAGCCGACCGAAAGGTCGATGTGCCGGGCAACGATGACCATCACCATGCCGGTCGCCATGATGGCGACGACGCTGCCCTGGACGGAAAGATTCGTCAGGTTGCGCGGTGAGATGAACAGGCCCTTGGTCCAGATCGCAAGCCCGGCCCAGATCAGCGCCAAGGCCGCGACCATTGCGACCGTCCGGATCTCAAGGCCGGTGAGCTCCGTGAACCGCTCGAGCGCCGTCTGCTGCTTGACGGCGGATGCCGAATCCGGCGCGGCCGCCCCCGCCGACGCGTCAGCTTCGCTGGTCATGACGGGCCGTTCTCCTCACACCACAACGGATTGGGCGCGCCGGCTCAGGAGCCGGAAATATGCCTGCCGCGGTGGCTGCGCCGGCCGATGCCGGCGCAGCCACCGCCAAAGCAGCAGTACGACAGCCTACTGGCAAGCCGGCGGCGCGTTGTCCGACACGCCCTGGCAGACGACGTCGCGCGACACCCAGCCGGCGTCGATGACGACATCGAGGTTGTCGAACTCGACGGGCACCGGCGCCAACAGGATCGCCGGCACGGGGATCTTGCCCGGCCCGTTGGCGAACGTGATGGCGTTGTTGATCGATGCCATCGAGCCGCCTTCGTCGAGGATTTCGGCGATCGCGTCGGCGGTCACCCGGCCGAGCGCGCGCGCGTCCTTCCAGACACTGACGGTCTGGACGCCGCGGGCGACGCGGTTGAGCGCGGCAAAGTCGCCGTCCTGGCCGGACACCGGGATGCCCTCCATGCCAACGCCGGTCAGCGCGGCAACAACGCCGCCGGCCATGCCGTCATTGGAGACGACGACGGCGTCGACCTTGTTGTTGTTGGCGGTCAGGATGTTCTCCATGTTGCGCTGCGCGTTCTCCGGCACCCAGCCATCGGTGAACTGATCGCCGACGACCTTGATGTTGCCGCTGTCGATCGCCGACTGCAGGATCTCCAGCTGACCGCCATGCACGAAGTGCGCGTTCGGGTCGGCGGGGTTGCCCTTGATGAAGACGTAGTTGCCCTCGGGCTGCATCGCAAACACGGAGCGCGCCTGAAGGCGGCCGACCTCGATATTGTCGAACGTCGTGTAGAACACGCCGGCCATCTCGATGAGGCGGTCATAGCCGAGTACCGGGATGCCCTCGTCCTGGGCCGCCCGCACCGCCGGAATCACCGCTTCGGTATCCGCCGCGACCACGATCAAGAAGTCGATGCCGCGGGTGATGAGGTTTTCGATGTCGGCGTTCTGCTTTTCGAGCGACGACTGGGCGTCGGCGTCGATCACGCGGATGCCGTGGCTGGCCAGCTGATCTTCCAGCGCGGCCTTGTCGGTCTTCCACCGTTCTTCCTAGAAGTTGGCCCAGCTGATGCCGACGGTCTGCGACAATGCCGGACCCGACACAGTTGCACCAAGGACGGCGGCGGCGGCGGCAAGGCCGAGCATGACTGATTTCGCACGTAACATTCGGAACCTCCCGTGAGTGACTTCCCTATTTTCCTAGGGCGTGGGACGAAAGAATTTAGTCTCGACGGCCCTTGCCGCTCTTGTCAACCGGCGCGGGGCCAGCCTGTCGGTAACACGCGATATGTCCGGTTTATGTACCAGATGATCTGTCCGGTTTTAGAACGCTCTGAGTCGGACCCGATTTCCTTGGACTCAGAATTGGCTTAATCGAAGTGTCCAAGGAGGACCGGAACATGACCGATAATTTTGAGAAGAAAGTTGCTGTTGATGGGCCTGTGGTAAATGCGGGCGAGCTTGGCTCGTCCACGTTTTCCCCAGGCCAGGCTTTGCCGGCAGGCCCGCTGGGACTTGGCCAGCGATGGACGGTGGCGCGCAAGCGTGAGGTCGTTCTGCGGCTTTTGCGTGACGAGCCGGTGCAACTTCTGTCGCGCCAGTTGGGCGTAGAGATCTTCCGGCTCGAGCAGTGGCGTGAGAAAGCGATCGGCGGGATCGACGCCTCGCTCAAGCAACGCAAGGGCGATCCGGTGCAGGCGGAACTGGATAGCGCCATGAAGCGGATCGGAGAGTTGACCATGCAGGTGGAACTGCTGGAGGCCAAGACGGAGACCTTCGGCCCTTTGGGGCGGCGGAGGTCGCGGCGATGAGTGCCGCCACCTCGCCCGGCACGGGTCTGGCCTACGGCCTGCGGCGGGTCTGCGCCGCCTGGGGCATGGCCCGCTCCTCGTTCTACGCCATGACCTCCGGCCAGCACGCCGAGCAGCCGCCGGCAAAGCGTCGGGGACCGAAGCCCGCGATCTCGGACTAGGCGCTGCTGGTGGCGATCGAAGCCGACCTGGAGGCATCGCCCTGGGAGGGCGAGGGCTACCGCAAGGTCTGGGCTCGGCTTCGGGTCTGTCGCGACATCCGGGTTGCCCGCAAGCGGGTGCTCCGCCTGATGCGCGAGAACAATCTGCTCTCGCCCCATCGCTGCCGCCGCCGTGGCGGCAATCCCCATGACGGTGAGATCATCACTCATGCCCCGAACCTCATGTGGGGCACCGATGGCGTTCGGGTGTTCACGGTGGACGACGGCTGGGGCTGGATCTTCACCGCCGTCGAGCATTGGAACGCCGAGTGTGTCGGCTGGCATGTCTGCAAGCGCGGCGACCGCTTCGCCGCCCTGCAGCCGATCTCCATGGGGCTTGCCGGGCTGTATGGCTCGACCGCGGCCGGCGCGGCTCGGGGGCTGGCCTTGCGGATGGATCACGGCTCCCAGTATCTGTCGGACCACTTCACCAACCAGATCAAGTTCTGGGGCATCCAGCCGTCCTACGCCTTCGTCGCCGAGCCCCAGACCAACGGCGTCGCCGAGCGGTTCAATCGCACGCTGAAGGAACAGATCATCCATGGTCGCATCTACCGCAACATCGCGGAGCTGCGGGACGCCGTCCGCGACTTCGTCGAACTCTACAATGCCCAGTGGATCGTCGAAAAGAACGGCTACCTGAGCCCCGCTCAAGCTCGTCAGGCGTGGCACGCCGCGATCTCAATCAGGCCCGCCGCGTGAGACAAACTTGTGTCCAAGGAACCGGGTGCGCTACAGTTTTAGAACGCCTCCAAGCCATGGAGGGAGGCGATGCGTCGGACGGAGCAGGTACAGGGACTGAGATTGATGAAGTTCGAGGAGGTTTACGGGCGCACCCATCGGGGTGGCTTGAGCCAGGCGGAGGCGGCGGAGGTTCTGGGTGTCTCGGAGCGCACCTTCCGGCGCTGGCGCGACCGCTACGAGGCGGAGGGAGCCGACGGTCTCTACGACCGCCGCCTGGGCCGCCTCTCGGCGCGGCGCGCGCCGGTGGACGAGGTGGCGCGGGTGCTGGAGTTGTTCGACACCCGCTACTGGGACTTCACGGCCAAGCACTTCCACGAGAAGCTGGTGGCCGATCACGGCTTCAAGCGCAGCTACAACTGGCTGCGGCTGAGCTTGCAAGCCCATGGGCGCAGGCGCGCGGCGCCCAGGCGTGGGGCGCACCGGCGCAAGCGGCCGCGCCGTGCCCTGCCCGGCATGATGTTGCACCAGGACGGCTCGAGCCACGAGTGGGTCCTCGGTCGATGGTGGGACCTGATCGTCACCATGGACGATGCGACCAGCGATATCTACTCGGCCTTCTTCGTCGCCGAAGAGGGCACCATGTCGAGCTTCCAGGGGGTGTCCGAGGCGATCCGGGCCAAGGGCCTGTTCTGCTCGCTCTACGCCGACCGCGCCAGCCACTACTGGAACACGCCCGAGGCCGGCAGCAAGGTGGACAAGGACACCCCGACCCAGGTCGGCCGCGCCCTGGCGCAGCTCGGCATCGAGTTGATCCCGGCCTACTCGCCCGAGGCAAGGGGGCGCTCGGAGCGCATGTTCGGCACCTTGCAGAAGCGCCTGCCCCAGGAACTCAGGCTCGCCGGCATCACCGACATGGTCGAGGCCAACCGCTTCCTCAAGGAGGTCTTCCTGCCACAACACAACGCCCGCTTCGCGACCCCGGCCGAGGACCAGGGCACCGCCTTCGTCCCCTTCACCGGCGCGCTCGACGACATCCTGTGCATCCACGAGGAACGCACCGTCTCAAACGACAACACGGTGCGCTACAAGCGCCTGGCACTTCAGATCCCCGCCGGCCGCCACCGCCGCCATTACGTCAAGGCCAGGGTCCGCGTCCACGAATACCCCGACGGCACAATGGCCGTCTTCCATGGACCGCGATGTCTGGCGCGATACCACGCCGATGGCCAACCGATCGACAGCCAAACCCGCGAGGCCGCGTGACCCGCTTCGACGCAACCGACCGGCGCCCTGTGGACAAGTGGACAGCCGCTCCGCGACCGACCACTTCCCCACAGGGCCAGAAACCGCAACAGAAGCGGTCAACTCATATGGTACATAAACCGGTCAACTCAGAATGTTCTCGACACCGGCGCGGGGCCAGCCGCGCCCTGTCCCCGGGGTCCTGACCGACTGGATGGGGCGCGGCGGCGGTTGTAAGATTCGACACGGCGCAAAGCCGAGCGGACCGGTTCGAGCGAGCAGGTGCAACGAGGTGCAGGGCGATGGCCAAGGGGCCCCATAAGCTGGAATACGAGGTCATCGAAGGCTGGGAACGGCTGCCCGAGGGCTGGTCCTTCGTCGAGGTCGCCGGCGTGGCCGTCGACTCCGCGGATCGGGTCTACGTCTTCAATCGGGGCGACCATCCGGTCATCGTGTTCGACAAGGAGGGCAAGTTTCTCGACGCCTGGGGCGAGGGCGTGTTCCACACGCCGCACGGCATCTTCATCGACAGGAACGACCGGCTGTATTGCGCCGACAACGGCGACCATACCGTGCGCATCTTCAACACCGAGGGGTACCTGCAGGCGTTGCTGGGCGAGCCCGGCGTCGCCGCCGAGACCGGCTTCAAGGTGGGCGCGCGGCCGGTGCTCTACAGCGCCGGCCCGTTCAATCAGGTGACCAACGTGGCGACGGCGCCGAACGGCGACATGCTGATCGCCGACGGCTACGGCAACGCCCGGGTGCATCGCTACGCGGCCGACGGCACGCTTGTGGCCTCGTGGGGCGCGCCGGGCTCAGGGCCCGGGGAATTCAATCTGCCGCATGGCATTGCGGTCGACCGGGGCGGGCGCGTCTACGTCGCCGACCGCGAGAACTCGCGCATCCAGATCTTCAACGGCGACGGTGTGTTCCTCAAATCGTGGGACTGGGTGAACCGGCCCGACGATTTGTTCATCGACGAAGACGAGAATTTGTATATCGCCGAGCTCGGCTGGTCGACGCCGGCAGTCCCGCACGCCCACCTCAAGATCATGGAGCATCCGCCGATCGGGCACGACCCGGTGGCGCGGGTCACCGTGTGCGACCTGGACGGCCGCATCATCGCGCGCTTCGGCGGCGCCGATGCCGTACTGCCCGGCAACTTCATCGCGCCGCACGGCATCTGGGCCGACGGCAAGGGCGACCTCTATGTCGGCGAGGTCGTCAAGCGCGCCGGCGCGATCGACCATTTCGCGCCCCTCACCTGCCACGCCTTCCAGAAATTCCGCCGCGCCGGGTAACGCTCGCGCGGGCAGCATCGGCGTTGTCCGGCCGACGACGAAGACGACGCCTATTTGAAAGAAATTGGTGTCCCAACGGACACAAACCCGGGGTTTCATGGGATTCGAACCCGTCTCATTATGACCACTAACCCATTGATAAACAGTCATATCGGATTTCTTGACGTTTCACCCGTTATCACTTAGTCTTTTCGAGAAAGTGATAACAGAGGTGACCCGATGGGTTCGAGTCCCACTCGACCGAAGACGCTTTCCGCCGCCTTCGTGAAGACCGTAACCGAGCCCGGCCGCTACGGTGACGGGCGGGGCGGGCATGGCCTGAGCCTCCTGGTCAAGCCGATGCTCAACGGCAGGCGGTCGAAGAGTTGGAGCCAGCGAGTCCGCATCGGCGGCAAGCCGGCGAACATCGGCCTGGGCTCCTACCCTGTCGTGACGCTCGCCGCGGCGAGGGCGAAAGCATTGGTCAACGCTCGGGCGATCGCCGAGGGCCGCGACCCGCGTGGCGGCGGCGTGCCGACCTTCGAGACGGCGGCGGAGATCGTGATCGAGCTGCACGAGCCCTCCTGGCGGGCCGGCGGCCGGACGGCCGAGATCTGGCGTTCGTCGCTCCGGGATCACGTCATGCCGAAGCTGGGCCGGCGGAAAATAAACGAAATCACGGTCGGCGAAATCCTGGCGACGCTGTTGCCGGTCTACCAGGAAAGGCCGGAACTCGGCCGGAAGCTGAAACGGCGCGTCTCCGCGATCATGCGCTGGGCGGTCGCGGAGGGCCATCGCGAAGACGATCCGGCCGGCCCGGCGATCAACGCGGCCCTGCCGAAACGGGGAGCGACCGTCCGTCATCTTGCGGCCCTCCCCTACGAGGACGTCGCCGGCACGCTGGAAAAGATCGAAGCATCGCGAGCGTGGCCGGGGACGAAATTGTGCCTCCGCTTCATCGCCTTGACCGCAACCCGGAGCGGCGAAGCGAGGGGCGCGACGTGGGACGAGATCGACATCGACGCGGCGACCTGGACGATCCCGGGCGAGCGCATGAAGACCGGGCGGGAATTCCGCGTGCCGCTGTCTCCGGCGGCGCTGGACGTTCTGCGGTCGGCGGAGGAATACCGCGACGGCGCCGGTCTGGTCTTTCCTTCCGCCACCGGGCGGGTGTTGTCGAATAGCACAATTTCCAAGCTGGTTCGCGAGAACGGAATCGAGGGCACCGTTCACGGCCTCAGAAGTTCATTCAGAGACTGGTGCGCCGACACCGGCAAGCCTCGTGAGATTGCCGAGGCTGCGCTGGCGCATGTCGTCGGCGGAACTGAAGGCGCTTACTTCCGCTCCGATCTATTCGAGCGAAGGGGTGCTCTGATGGACGCCTGGGCCGGGTATCTGAGCGGCGCCGGCGCCAAGGTGGTGCGCCTCCGTGGATAGCGCCGAATTCGACCGGCTGGTCGGGTTCACCCGCCAAGCCTTCGGTCCCCGGCATCAGCCCGAATGGAACGAAACGCCGGCGGAGACCCGCGCCCGCGTCTATCGCAAGGTTCTCCCCGAGCGGGGGCGCGGCGAATTTCTCAGCCGGCTGATGGACGAGTCCGCCGAGTCAAAGCAGGCGTGGGACTCGGTGAAGCTGATCGCGGAGAGCCTGTTGCGATACGGCGAACGCCTGCCCGCCGAACTCTCGCGATGGCTTGCCGACGTGCTGGCCGACCAAGGCAAGCCGAAGACGGAGCAGCGCCGGCCGCGGCCGACCACGGGGGGCTCACCCGACGCTAACCGCGATTGGGTGATCTGCGGGGGCATCTACCATGTCGGCGTGCGGTTCGGCCTGGACCCGACCCGAAACGGCGACGGGCCGGAGGCATGTTGCGCGGAAGCCGGTTCCGCCTGCGATGTCGTCGGCTACGCCTTCCTGGGGAAGGCGAACAGAGGCTACAAGAACACGGAGCGGATCTGGAGCAAACGCGACCCCATCCTGTCCTACAGCCTCCGCCAAGAATCCTAGGATGCCACACGCGGTTTCATGCGCCATCGTCGGGGCCATCGATGTTTCGGAGGTCGCGACATGCAACCTGTTATCTACCGTGAACGAGACGTGCTCGCCTTGGTGGGCATCTCGAAAGCCACCCTGTGGCGGTGGCGCAAGGCCGGAGAATTCCCCGCTCCGATCCGGTTAGGGCCGAACCGGGTCGCCTGGCGCCGCATCGAAATCGACGAATGGATTTCGAGCCGCCCGCTCGCGACCGGCTGAAGCCCGCGCCGCCTAGAAACGATCCAGAAGAGGCGCGCGCGCCGTTTAGCGAGGGCGCGCGCGCGATTGAAGCGCAATGACCCTCGCTGCTGTCCAACTCCGCCTGCCGCTCGATTTCGCGCCCGATCCGGTGCGAGATCACGGCCTACGCGCGGCGCACCCGCGCCCGCTGGTGTCGCCGGGCAAGCGATCCGGCCGGCCGTACGTTGCCTTTCGCACGTCACCGGCGGACGCGTGGCGCTATCCCGAGCTTGAATATGGGAAAGCCGGATCGTCGATCGCGGCGCTGGTGCTCGATTGCGACGACCCGCGCAAGATGGGCTTGGGGCTGCCGGACCTGCCACCGCCCAACTGGATCGTGCGAAGACCCGCGAACAATCACGCGCACGTTGTCTGGACCCTTGCCGAGCCGGTGCACCGCTACCGAGCTGCCCGGATCGATCCGCTGCGGTATCTCGCTTGGATCGTGGAATATTATGCGCACGCCGTAGGCGCCGACCCGGGCTATGCCGGCGTGCTCGCACACAACCCGGCTTCGATCGATCGCTCGCCCTACAAGACGACCTGGGGCCGAGAGACGCCCTACGCGCTCGATCAGCTAGCTTGCGTGATCCCGTTCAACTGGGAGCCGCCCAGCGTTCGCCAGACGGGCGTCGGTCGGAACGTCGATCTGTTCGAGGCCGGGATCCGCTGGGCCGGTCGGAGGGCAAACGTCGATCTGCCGTTGCTCCCCGCATTGATGATAGTCAATCAGGACTTCGCGCACCCGCTGCCGATGTCTGAGGTGCACGCGACGGCACGGTCAATCGAGAAGTACCGCAGACGGTGGGCTGCCCGTGGGTGGCACTGCCCCCGCTGGATCGCGAGGCAAGCGGCGCGTGGGAGAAAAGGTGGCCGTCCGCGCCTCTACGAACCAGGCCGCGAGCCGTGGACTCTGGAGGGCGTGAGCCGGGCGATGTGGTATCGAAGGCGTGGGCGTGAGACAATAGCCAACACAGATAAGGGCGGCCCCTAGGCCGCTCTTATGGCACACTCAGGTGCGGAAATGGCCGAGACCCGCGCGGTGGCCGAGAAGGCCTTCGACTTCTTCCTCGAGGCCTTTTGCGACCGTGCGCCTCAGGACCACCAAGACCAAGGGCTGCCTCAGCCGCATGACGGCGCTCACCATGGCCTTCAAGCCGTGCCAGTCGGCCGGCAAGACGTGGCGCCGCCTGGACGGCTCGCACCAGATCGCCGACCTCATTCAAGGCGTCAAATTCAAGGACGGAGAAAAGCTCACCGAACGCGCCGCCTGAAACCTGCGTCACCAACTTTTGACAATAGCTCGCGGCGGGTCGTGGCCGAGTGCTATCAGCCCGGGGTATCTGTATCGGTTGTGGCGCGGCACCACGACCGCTCCAGATACGGTCGTAGGCGCTTCAGGCGGGTCAGCGCATACCGGACGGCCGCCGCCAGCGGGGTTTTTGCTGAGACCTTGGGCTGCGCAGCAGCCGTTCGGCCTTGTCTGCGTCGTCCTGGTCCCAGGCCTGACGGAGCGCCTTCTTGACGCTCGCATGCAAATGCAGGGGCAGGCGCTCGATGATGTTACGGCCCTTGTGGACCTGGCAGCGCTGGATGGCGGCGGCCACACCGAAGGTGTTGCGGATCGCTTTGCTGAGCGCCTTCGCGCCATCGACGATGAACAGCCGGGGCAGCGTCGGATCGAGCCCCCTGGCGAGGAGATTGTCGAGCAAGGCCTGGACGACGACAGTGTTCTCCGTCGCCCCCTCGACCACGGCCAGGACATGCTTGTCGCCGTTGCCATCGACGCCGATCGCCGCCACCAAGACATGGTCGCCGACATGCAGACCGTCGATCTGGATGACCAGCAGGTCGAGTTCCGAGAGGTCCGAGGCGAGCCAGGCCTTCATCTTCTTGCGCGACAGCGCCACAAAGCGCCGGGAAACGGCCGACTTCGAGGTGCCGTCGCCACGCGCTTTCGCCAGGTCGCCCTCGGGCAGACGGACCGCGCGGTGGTACTTGCGGGTCGACACGTTCAGGACCATCAGGTTGAGCGCCCACTCGAGCAACAGGTTGCCGTCGCGCAGCACCTGCCAGCTCTCCAAACCCACCTCCTTGCCAGCATGGTCGCGAACCCGTGGCCGCTGCACTTTCACGCGGCCGCCGTGGTAGCCGATCTCGCTATGTGTCCTGCCCCAGCGATAACCTCGACGGTCCCCATGGCGGCGATGTCGGGCCCCGCACACGGTCGTGGCGTCCTCCTCCATCATCTCGGCCAAGGCCTCGACCCCGGCCAGAAGACAAAACCGATCCACGCTGAGATGGACTGCGTCCATCGCGTCCGCCAGCGGCGGCATAGGAATCGAGGGGGCAAGGGCTTTCGGGCGGCTAGAACTACGGATATTATTTCCCATGGTGTCGTTCTCCCTCTTGGGTTTGCAGCACCCGGAGCCTAACGGCTCCAGGAGAGCGACACCTACCTCAACTTTTCAACATCGACCGGGACATCTCCGGTGTTCCCTTCGCCCCGGCAATGTCCACAGTGCCGACGGTTGGCGTGAGGTTCTGGAACCGGTCGTTGAGCGTTATCGGGAACGGAACCTGCGCCGCTACTTCCGAGCGGACGCCGCCTTTGCCGCACCGGACATCTACGAGTTCCTGGAAAGTGAGGGTTTTCTCTACGCGATCCGGTTGCCGAAGAACCAAATTCTTCAGGAAAGCATTGCCCACCTGCTGACCCGCCCCGTCGGTCGTCCGCCGAACCATGTGCGGCGCTATTACGCCAGCTTCAGGTATCAGGCTGGAAGTTGGGACAGGAAGCGGCGCGTGGTGGCCAAGGTGGAATGGCGCCCCGGCGAGTTGTGCCCCCGCGTCGGCTTTATTGTCACCAACCTGTCGCGGCCCGCCGAACGGGTGGTGGCGTTTTATAATCACCGTGGGACAGCGGAGCAGTACATCAAGGAAGTCAAATACGCCATCAAGTGGACCCGGCTGTCATGCAGCAAGTTCCGCAACAACGAGGTTCGGTTCCAGTTTCGCGCCCTGGCTTACAATCTTGGCAACTTCATGCGGACGCTTGCATTGCCGAAGGAGGTGGAACGCTGGTCGCTGACCACGCTACGGGAAAAGCTGGTGAAGATCGGGGCCAAAGTTGTCCGCCATGGCCGTTATGTCACGTTCCAACTGGCCGAGGTCGCCGTGTCGAAAATCTTGTCCCACAAAATCTTGGCCTTGATTGATGATCTACGCCGAAGCCCCGTTCCGGCGTAGGCCGAGGAAATTGACGGCAAGGTGGAAAAGACAGGAGAGGTGTGTCTGGATGGTGGAAATCTTTGCCAAATGGCCTTCCGAACGTGGTCAGCCCGCCAAAGTCGGGTCATCGGAGGGCTGCGAAGGGAATGGAGTTCCCGTGGCGGTGCAATGTAGATACGATTGCCATGGATTTAAAGGTTAGCTGGGAAATGTCGGTTGATACCCGTTCTGCAATTGCGCTTCAATGAGGCCGGTGCACGCGCGCGCCGGATGCTGAGGCAAGCGCTGGGCGATCAAGAAACTCATCGCCAAGGCTTCAATGAGGCCGGTGCGCGCGCGCGCCGGATGCGTGCCTACCCGTGAGGAAGCCTATTGGTATGATACGCTTCAATGAGGCCCTACCACGCCCTGGGGAAACTGCCCAACGGAAGAACAGAGGTTTACTATTTACGGGGAACCAACATGCTCAAATCAATAACATTTATAGCGATCCTCGCCTTCGCGAGGCGATGTCCCACCCAATGTTGAAAAGTGCGAGATAGGCATCTTCTGATCGAGAGGCTACGCGGCCACCTCGATGTCTTCAATGACGGACTTTGCTCCGGCCTTTCTCACCGCCTCCCGCAGGGCGGCGTCGAGGATGGGGAGCTGGCGGTAGGCCTTGAGGCGGCGGAAGGTCTTTTGCGCCTCCAAGAGGCCGGCGGCGGTCCAACGCAGCGCCATCTCGGCGTTGCGCCAGCGCTTGACGTTCCGCTGCACCGTCCGGACGGTGCCGATCGCGTTCTCGATGGCGTTGGTGCAAGCCAGCGAGCGTCGAAGTTGCGGCGGGAGGCCGAGCCGGATCACCGTCAGGATCTCGTCCAGGCCCTCCAGGATCGAGCCCGAGACGCCGGGTGCGTCATGCTCCAGACGGCGGGCGAGGTTGCGCAAGAGCCGTTCGGCCTTGGCCGCGTCGTCCTGCTGCCAGGCCTGCCGCAAGACCTTCCTGACGCCGGCATGGAGGCTCTCGTCCAGCCGGTCCGTGATGTTGCGCCCCTTGTGCACCTGGCAGCGCTGGAGGGCCGCCGCCCGCCCGAAGGTCCGCCGGATCGCCTTCGAGAGCGCCTTGGCGCCGTCGACGATGTAGAGCCGAGGCCGTTCGGGATCGAGACCGCGCTCGATCAGGTTGTCGAGCATGGCTTGCACCGTGGCCGCGTTCTCCGTCGCGCCCTCGGCCAGGCCCAGCACGTGCTTCGCGCCGCCGGTGTCGATGCCGATCGCCGCCACCATCAGGTGATCGCCGACATGGAGCCCGTCGATCTGGAGCACCACGAGATCGAGATCGTCGAGCGGGCTCGCCAGCCAGGCCTTCAGCTTGCTTCGCGTCAACGCCACGAAACGGCGCGAGACCGCCGACTTCGAGGTTGCGTCACCCGATGCCGCCGGCAGATCGCCGCCCGCATCGTCCGGCGGGCGCACCGCGCGGGCATACTTGCGGGTCGAGACGTTGATCACCATCAGATTCATCGCCCAGGCTTGCAAGAGTTCGGGTTCCGACAGCAGCTCCCAACTCGGCAGGCTCATCTCCCGACCCGCGAAGTCCCGCACCCGAGGGCGCTCGACCTTCACTTTGCCGCCGTGGTAGGCGATCTCGCTCCGGGTCGTGCCCCATCGATGGCCCTTGCGCTCGCCCGAGCGGGCGTGGCGCGAACCGCACAAGGCTTCCGCGTCCGCCGACATCATCTCGTTCAAAGACTCGAGGCCCGCCAAAAGGCAGAAGCGATCGACGCTCATGCGCAGATCGTCGAAGGCCTCCGGCATCGATGGCAAGAGCCGACAGGATGGTTCCGAGGAACGGTCGTTGCGTGTAGTCTTGGTCATGGCGTCGTTCTCCTTGATGGAATCAGCACCCAGAGCCTAGCGGCTCCAGGCGGACGACGCCTACTTCAGCTTTTCAACAGAGCCCGGGACATCCCCCTTCGCGATCCTCGCCGCCCTCTGGTACTTCTACCCCCACGGGAACGCAGCCTGGATCATAATCGGCTACGGAGTGGGCAACGCTTGGTTCTGGGCGTCCCTACTGATCATAATCGTTCGCATCGTCCGATCGGCGTGGCGGGACTAGCTGCGATACCTACTTCCAGCCGTCGAGACCCTGGACGCACAGGCGCAGCAATGAGGGATAGGCATCTCGCCGGTGTTCCCAGGGAGCGCCGAACTTCATCTGGTTGGCCATCGTGCGGGTGTACCCCTCTTGCTTCTTCAGCAAAATCTTTACGTCGTTCTTCCGCAAGCCCGCAAGACTGGCGACGCCTTCCTGCTCCGGTCCCGCCTCCCGAATCGCTAGTGGAAACCCATTGGCGTCGCATAAGAACAGCCTCCGCTGCGCCTTGATGAGCCATTCCACGATCTCCAGCGAGGCTGAGTACTTCCGGTCATCCGTTGTCGTGATCTCCGGTAAACTGTAGGATGTCGACTAATATTGCAGGTGCGGCGGCGATTGTCGGCACATTCAGCTCCTGTACGGCAGCACCAGATCCGTGTGACGGTCGGTGTGATAGCGCACCGTAAAAGGGTCATGACCTGACCGGGACGACAATGTGCGGCTCTGTGAGGGGCGGCGTAGGGCATTGCGGGGCGGGTTACCTTGTCGGCCAGGTACCATGAGGTAAGGCACATCCACTGTTCGCTTCCGGTGCTGCCCCCACACGCTTAACAGTGAATGAGTCGGACCCGATTTCCTTGGACACAGAATTGGCTTAATCGAAGTGTCCAAGGAGGACCGGAACATGACCGATAATTTTGAGAAGAAAGTTGCTGTTGATGGGCCTGTGGTAAATGCGGGCGAGCTTGGCTCGTCCACGTTTTCCCCAGGCCAGGCTTTGCCGGCAGGCCCGCTGGGACTTGGCCAGCGATGGACGGTGGCGCGCAAGCGTGAGGTCGTTCTGCGGCTTTTGCGTGACGAGCCGGTGCAACTTCTGTCGCGCCAGTTGGGCGTAGAGATCTTCCGGCTCGAGCAGTGGCGTGAGAAAGCGATCGGCGGGATCGACGCCTCGCTCAAGCAACGCAAGGGCGATCCGGTGCAGGCTGAACTGGATAGCGCCATGAAGCGGATCGGAGAGTTGACCATGCAGGTGGAACTGCTGGAGGCCAAGACGGAGACCTTCGGCCCTTTGGGGCGGCGGAGGTCGCGGCGATGAGTGCCGCCACCTCGCCCGGCACGGGTCTGGCCTACGGCCTGCGGCGGGTCTGCGCCGCCTGGGGCATGGCCCGCTCCTCGTTCTACGCCATGACCTCCGGCCAGCACGCCGAGCCGCCGCCGGCAAAGCGTCGGGGACCGAAGCCCGCGATCTCGGACCAGGCGCTGCTGGTGGCGATCGAAGCCGACCTGGAGGCATTGCCCTGGGAGGGCGAGGGCTACCGCAAGGTCTGGGCTCGGCTTTGGGTCTGTCGCGACATCCGGGTTGCCCGCAAGCGGGTGCTCCGCCTGATGCGCGAGAACAATCTGCTCTCGCCCCATCGCCGCCGCCGCCGTGGCGGCAATCCCCATGACGGTGAGATCATCACTCATGCCCCGAACCTCATGTGGGGCACCGATGGCGTTCGGGTGTTCACGGTGGACGACGGCTGGGGCTGGATCTTCACCGCCGTCGAGCATTGGAACGCCGAGTGTGTCGGCTGGCATGTCTGCAAGCGCGGCGACCGCTTCGCCGCCCTGCAGCCGATCTCCATGGGGCTTGCCGGGCTGTATGGCTCGACCGCGGCCAGCGCGGCTCGGGGGCTGGCCTTGCGGATGGATCACGGCTCCCAGTATCTGTCGGACCACTTCACCAACCAGATCAAGTTCTGGGGCATCCAGCCGTCCTACGCCTTCGTCGCCGAGCCCCAGACCAACGGCGTCGCCGAGCGGTTCAATCGCACGCTGAAGGAACAGATCATCCATGGTCGCATCTACCGCAACATCGCGGAGCTGCGGGACGCCGTCCGCGACTTCGTCGAACTCTACAATGCCCAGTGGATCGTCGAAAAGAACGGCTACCTGAGCCCCGCTCAAGCTCGTCAGGCGTGGCACGCCGCGATCTCAATCAGGCCCGCCGCGTGAGACAAACTTGTGTCCAAGGAACCGGGTGCGCTACACGCTTAACAGTGAAGGCGTCATCATTTAACGATTTCGAGGCTGCGCGACGATTGAGCGTGCGTTTCCAGTCCCGTCGCAGGGGCCGGAGCCAGACATCCTTTTTCGGCTTGTCGTACTGCCTGTCCCGGTCGTAGCGCCCGCGCCCTTGGGTGCCCCAGGTTGACGTCTCGGCCTCGCGGCCCCTGGCGCGATCGAGCACGGTTTCGGGAGAGAACTCCAGCTCCGAAGCCTGCCGCGACCAGATGCGCCGCAGCTCGCCCTTGTCCACGTCCCGCTTGTGCGCCCGCGTCATCAGCGCGGCGCGGTCCGCGAGCTTCTTGTTGTCGCCAGGATCGTCGAACCCCCGCGCCTTCATCGCCGCCTCGATCTCCGCCCGCCGCGTCGAGAACGCCTCGATCACGTCGCGCGGCACGCCGGCGATCTCGAACCGGCCGTCCCAATGCGTCCTGTCGATCTCGTATCCTAGGCGCACGAGACCTTCCGCCAGTTCCGCCGGTAGATCGCGCTGATCGCCTTCTGCTGCCGGTAGAGGCCGTCATTGACCATCGTGCGCCATTTGCCGTCGCCGCCCTCGAGCATGTTGGCGATCACGCAATGGGTGTGAAGCTGCGGATAGAGATTGCGCGAGGTGTCATGCCTGAATGTCGCGGCGACCATGTTCTGGCCGCCGGCGTGGACCATCGCCCCGGTCGCCTTGTCCTGCATCCGGGTCTCGACGGCGTTCCTCTCGACCCAGGAAAGGGTCGTTTTCACGGCCCGGTCGTGCGCGGCCACGATCCGCCTGTCGCCGCCGATGAGCGCCAGCAGAGAAACAGACTTCGGGGCCGAGAGAGTCACATCGCGGCCAGGCCGGTGGTGTATCTCCCCGTCCTTGCCCCGCTTGCCGAGGCTCGGGCCGTCCGGCACCTTGCCTTCCAGGTTAGCCTTGAACGTGCCGGGACCGGCGGGACCGGCAAGCCCGAGACTTTCCGCGCCCTTGCCGGCCCAGGCGCTCGCTTGGCGGTGGTCCGGGTCGTCCTTCGCGTAGTACCCGTCCCGTTGGTAATAGCTCGCACCCTGCGACGGCGAGGCGATGACACCGATCGAGGCTACCATCGCGGCCGGTCCCGGGTGCCACCGCGCTCATGTCCGTTGCTCGTCCCCATGTCGCGAACATAGAGTGAACGAAGGAATGATCAAGCTCGACAACAGCGGTGCTCCACGCTAGGAAATGCTTGGACGTGAGACAGTGCATCTCCAGAAATGTTAGCGGCTGTCAGCAGGCGGGCAGCGCTTGCAATATTGCCATTCAGAGAAAGGCGTCGGCGGAACGAAATGACCACGATCGAAATAGTCACGATTGTCGCCTTGGTTACGGGGCCTGTGCTCGCGGTTCTAATTGCTAGGTGGATGGAATACAGACGTACAAGGTACGAGCGGCGCATGGATATCTTTCGTACCCTAATGCGAACGCGACGCTCTCGGCTGTTTCTTGATCACGTTTCCGCCCTGAACCTCGTTGAGATCGAGTTCCGAGACGACAACAACGTAAAGGCCGGGTGCAAATCATACCTTGAGAATCTCGGTTCCGAGCAACCTAGGCGGGCAGACGAAGAAGTGGCGGTCGGTTCTAGCAATGAAGAAAGGCAGATAAGAGATGAGCGTTACAATACAAGAGTAGGGAAAGACCGCGAGAAGCTTCTTGCCGCACTCCTTCACGCAATGGCACAAACCCTCGGTTACAAAAAGGTCGAAGCTCTGGACATCTTCGAAGGTGGTTACTCGCCCCAAGGATGGGCCGACATCGAAGTGCAGCAGGACGCAATCAGGAGGTACGTGATTGACCTCTACCTTGGGAAGCGGGCACTGCCTGTAGTCGTCTACAATTCAAATGCTGAACCTAGTCCGGGCGCCGATGTGGACATGAACACAAAGGAGGAAGCGCGCCGATCCGGAAATTAGATCCAAAGGCCTTGTTTTAAAGGACTTCGTTGTGGGCAGGCGTTGAAAGCCATCAATTCGGTGGCTTGAGCGTGTTGCCATTCCGCGCGTATGCAGTTGACGCCGGTCGTGTGGTACACGCGGGTGCCTCGGCGATCGCATGCGCTGTTGCTCGTGAACTGTTGCATAACAGTGGTAATTGGTTGTACCGAAGCCGCGCCACGCTGCAGTGAGAGAGGCCGGAAATGAGAGGTTCAGGAAATGGCTATCGATGAAACTGGGCTCACCAAGGGTCGGGCAAGAAAATTGAACGCGCTTCGGAAATCTGTCGGTGACGACCTCGCCGAAGAAGTTTTCGCAAAGTGGTTAGAGCGCCAGGCTGCTTCACAAGCCAAAGACAAACCCGATCCCGTGGCGGTGAAGACCGCCGAGGCTCTCGCAGGCCTTGAGAATGACCCGAAATTCAATCTCGGCAATCAGGGTTACACACTGCGCCGCGCCAAAGGCAAGGGCGCGTCGGGCTTCATCGCATACAAGAATGAAAAGGCGAAATAAGCGCAAACTTCTCTTCTCAACGCATCACGGATCGCCTTGGTGTTGTGCGTGGCATGAACGAGCGGGGATCCACCAGGCGCCGGGGATTCTGGCCGCTGGCGCTGCTCTGGCTGCCAGTGGGGGTCGTCACGACGACGGCGTTCCGCTTCATGCCGGAGAGGACACCGTCGGAGATGACCGGAATGTGGTTGCCGATGGTGTTGATGGCAGCGCCCTCGCTGATCGTCGTCGCCCCTTGCGGCCTGCCACTGGCGCTGGCGTGCCGACGGTTGTGGTGGCTCGGATTTCACCATGCCGCCTGGGGTGTGGGCGCGGCGCTGTGGCTGGCCCAGCGGGGTTGACCCGGATTTCTCACCGAAGAATAGTGTGGAGTCTGATTATCTATTGCAAACAAACAGTTATAGAAATTTTCGGTAACAGGGGCAAAAGGCCGGGCGGTCAGGCGGCGGCGCGCTGGCGGATGAGGTCTGGCAGGGGGAGGATGGGTGGCGCGCCGGGGATGTCGAGCCGGCTGCCGAGGTAGTCCCAGAACGAGACGCCGAGCTTGTCGCAGGTCTTCATCAAGCCGAGGAAGGCGTCGCGGCGGCGTTGTCACGTTAACCACCGTGTAACCAGCTTGTGGGCGCCGACGCCGGAGATTATGCAACGGTCGTCACTTGCCGCCACTGTCTCATCGCGTCGCCGCGGAATTGGCGGAGTGTTCGGCGGGAGACCAGATGGCGTTGGACGTTGAAGAGGTTGTAGACGGTCGCATGGACGGCGAGGAACCGCTGCGCGGACGCGGGCGATTTGAACCGCTGCATCTTTCGCTCTCGTCGTCGCACCGGCTGATGTGAATTTTCTGCCCGATTGTTCTTTCGCAGGCCTTGCTCATGCTGAGCCGAGAGGGCAAGCAAACGGATCGCGGTGCCGTAGGAGCGGAGTTTATCGGTTACAATCGTCGCCGGCGCGAAGCCCTGCTTCTTCAAGAGTTTCCGCATCAGCCGAATTGCCGCCCGAGCGTTCCTGCGGGATTGAACCAGGAAATCCAGGACTTCGCCCTCACTGTCCACGGCACGCCAGAGATAGAACTGCCTCCCTCGAATTACGACGACCATCTCGTCCAGGTGCCAGCGTTCGGTCGGTCGTGGCCGCCGACGTTGAATCCGCCGCGCATAGGCCCGACCGAATTTCAAGACCCATCTTCGAACTGTCTCATACGAGATGTCGAGACCACGCTCGGCAAGCAGGTCCTCAACGTCCCGATAGCTCAGCGTGAAACGGCAATAGAGCCAGACGGCATGCTGGATGATGACCGGTGGAAAGCGGTGACGACGGTAGGATATCTTGCACATCCAGAGACGCTAAAGCACCGGCCGTGCCGAAGCCACGCTGTTAACGTGACAATGCCCTCTTGAGAGCCACAAGGCGAAATACTGCCAGCTTATTGGAAGATATGGAAAGAAATGGACAGACCCCGTGTCATTTTGATACGGGGTCTGAGGGGGGGGCACCGTAAAATGGCGGCCCAGAAGAAGAAAGCGGTCGCAAAACGCAAGCCAAAGCCGCCCGCTAAGCCCCGCGGCCGGCCGACGAAGCTCACGCCAGCAGTCGCGAGCCGTATCGTGGACGGCATAGCGCTCGGCCTGTCGTACAAAAACGCGGCGGCTGCTGGCGGCGTCCACCTGGATACACTCGACACGTGGCGCAAGCGGGGGGCCGTTGAGGTCAACACGATTTACTCCCGTTTTATCGGTAGGCTCGCTATGGCAGCCGAGGAGACTGCTGTTGCTTACCTTGAAGCGGTGCGGAAGTCGGTCCTGGAAAGCCCGGTCAAGGTGCGCGAGCACATCAGGAAAGACGAAAAGGGCAACGTGATCTTGCAGGAAATCCACCGTGAGACGCTGCCGCCCGACATCAAGGGCGCGATGTGGTGGCTTGAGCGTCGCTTCCCCGAGCAGTTCGGCCGGCGAGACCAGATGGAGCATACGGGCGGGGTCAAGGTGCATGCGACGCAGTCCCAAGAGCGCACGCTGACACTTGAGCTGGTGCGCTCGGACGGCGAGGTGCACCAGCTTACGCGCGACGACAAGCTGTTGCCGGCGCTCCCCGAGGCCGAGTGACACAGCCCTACATCGATACGCCCAAGGCCTGTGAGGACTGCGGCAGGCCGATCAAGCTGCCGCGGCATGCCAAGGCTAAGCGGTGCGCTGAGTGCCAGGGTGCCTACCTTCGCGCACGTGCCAAGGTATGCCGTGCTGCGCGCTACAAGACGCTGAAGGCCGCTGGGCTCTGGCCGACGTGCACGATCAAGGGGTGCGAGACAGACTCGAAGTCGGCGCGCGGGAAGCTGTGCTCGGCCCACATAGACAGGCGTCGTAGGGGTGGGGATATGGCGGTGCCGATAGGCCGTGCGCTGAGTCTTAAACTCAGCCACCGCTTTCGCCGCGTACCTCGCCGTGCGGTAGTTGTCGAGCCCGAGCCGGCCCCGCGAGTGAAAACGATCCGTAGCTGGCACTCCATTACGGTGATCCGCAAGCCGCCCAACGCGCCGATCACAATCAAGGGTGGGTGGATGCGCTCGAAGAAGGGCAAGCTGTTCTACATCAAGGGCAAGGGGTCCGATAATCCGCTGATTGATACGGGCTTTCTCAAGATGAGCGTCGTTCACAGGGTAACGTGACCCCGTGCCATTTTGGCATGGGGTCCGGTAGTCCAGTAGTCCCTTTCCTGTTGCAATGAGGTCCATTGGTCGCACGGGCAAGCAAGGTGAAGGGCGGACACAAGTTCACGCTGCCACGCCATACCCGTACGCTGCGCTGCCCCCGGTGCCAGCAATTTTATGCCCAATCTCGCGGCAAGGTGCAGCGGGCCCTCCGCTACGTAAAGCTGAAAGCCGAAGGGCTATGGCCGACGTGCTCGGTCGAGGGGTGCGATCGCGAAGCGAAGAACGGCGCGTGGGAAGCACTGCGCGGCCCACGCCGCGCGCTTGGCGCAAGGGCCAGGACATGACGGCACCGATTAGAACGCCCTGTCGTGTTCGCGGCGAGTGTTCGATCGAGGGCTGCGAGCGGCCGCGCCACGCACGGGGTTGGTGCTCGCATCACTGGCGGCGATGGCACCGCCACGGCGACCCGCTAGCGTCGCGCTGCCCACGGTACACCGTCGACGAGCTCTGCCGACTCAATGCCCATCTCGATTCCCTCGCTGGCGAGCGGACCAAGCTCGGGGATGCTGAGCGGTTGGCGAATGAGCCTGGGCCGGTCTACGGCGGCGATCTCCAGCAAACTCTATGAGCTGCGGACGGCGCGCGCCGGGAGATTCGCCATCGAGGATGACTCGCGCCAAATTGACGTGCTGTCCGGGCATGACTTCGGGAAACCTTTGGCGAGCCGCAAGGCGGGCACGCTCGACATTGAGGACGGCGATGATGGCGTGACGTTCGAGGCTCGCCTTCCCGACGATCCGCCGTCCTGGGCGATCGACGCCGAGCGTGCGATTGCGGCGGGGCTCATGACGGGCCTGTCGCCCGGCTTCGTGGTGCCCCCCGCGTCGGCCGTGCCGGACGCCGAGCGGTTCGTGCCCGAGCCGGGAAATCCGGGGGTGCAGATTCATTAGCGAGGCCGTATTGCGCGAGTTTAGCGTGGTGACGGCCCCGGCCTACCCGGATGCGGCGGTTGATCTTCGCGCTGACAATCCCGCGCCAGTGCAGCGAAGGCGCCGCGTGTGGCTGTGACGCTCACGAGCGCCGAACTGGCCGAGGCCGTAGGCGTCGACTCGACGACGGCGACCCCGCCTACTCGCCGTGGCGACTGAGCTGGTGAACCGATTCGCGCCGGACGCTATCGCCAACGAGGGGGCTATCCGCACAACCGGATGGCTGGCCGAACAGCCGAGCGCCGCGATCACCAGAGAGACCGAGGGCGATATCCGAACGTCCTACGGGCCGGGCACCAGAAATTTCTATGGGGAGTTCGAACCCGGCCCGGTCGTGGAAACGATCTACCCGGCGCGAGTGTTGCCTTTGTCTTTGGAGGATTCCGATTTTGTTGGCGGCGTGAGCCTGCTTGAGCGCCTCAAGGTCTACATCCCTCGCGGTATCGCACGCCGTCGGGGCGAAGGCGAGGCGCTGGCGTGGGCCGGGAGCGTACTGACGTGGAACGGCGAGCCGCTCCGGTGGGGCGGCGACGATGGCACGCTGATTGACGACGATTCGGTTCCGTTCCTGGCCGCGTTCGATGATCGCCAAGCCGACACACTGGTCTATTCGGGAATCGAATTCGTTGTCGAGGAAAGCCAGTCCTGGCCGCGTTACGCGTGCGTAATCGCGCTCCGGGAGACCTAAGCCGTGCGCTGGCCGTGGCAAAGACGCGAGCGCCGGGATTCGGGCGGCGACTTCTCCGATGCGGTGGTCCGGCTGATCGAGGCGCAGGCGGCCGGGACAGCGGCCGATGCTTCCAGCACGGCGGCCGTCGAGGCGGCCAGCGGTGCGCTGTCGAGGGCCTTCGCGTCGGCTGAGGTGGGGTCGGTGCGCCCTGGGTGCAGGAATCAGTCTCTCCGGTGGTCCTGGGGCAGATGGGGCGCGACCTGATTCGGTCGGGCGATTCGATGCACGTTATCCGGGTCGGCGGTGACGGCATGGTGCGGCTGATTCCGGCTTCAAGCTGGCATTGGGAAGGCTCGCACGATCCGGACTCGTGGACCGTGCGCGTGACCTGCTACGGGCCTTCGACAAGCACGACATGGAACTTGCCGGCGTCCGGCGTTGTATTTGTCCGCTGGGGCTCGGCGCCGGGACAGCCGTACACCGGGACCGGGCCGCTGTCGTGGGCGCACACCACGGCGCGGCTCCAATCGGAAGCGGAGCGATCCCTGGCCGACGAAGCGGGCGGGCCGATCGCGAACCTATTGGCGATCCCGCAGGACGGCGGCGACGACTCCGACGCCGATCCCTTGGCGGGACTCAAGACCGATATTCGTACGGCACGCGGCAAAGCCTTGTTGGTCGAAACGACCGCCGCCGGATGGGGCGAAGGCAAGAACGCGGCTCCGCAAGCCGACTGGCGGCAACAGCGCCTGGGTCCCAACATGCCGGCGGCGATGGTGGAGCTGGCGCGCGATGCGTTCATGCGGACCCTGGCCGCGACCGGCACTCCCCCCTCGCTGTTCACCGATTCGGACGGGACGAGCCAACGCGAGGGGCTCAGGCGCTGGCACCTGGGCACCGTCCTGCCCCTCGCCCGACTGCTTGAGCATGAGCTGTCGATGCGCCTGGAGGCGCCGATCAAGCTCCGCTTCGACGGGTATCCGAAAGATATGGTTTCGCGGGCGCAGGTTTTCTCAAAATTGATCGCCGCCGAGGGCATGACGAAAGAGATGGCCCTGGCGATTTCCGGGCTGATGGACGGGGAGGATGGCTGACGGGCGCTGTCCAGACTGCGAGGCGCCCCGCGGCGGAAGAGGTCGTTGTCCCTGCGGTTCCTTCGCCTCGCCGGGTGCTACCGGCGGAAGAACTGCGCCCGGTGCAGGCGGCGGTTTACCTCGACCCCGAAGCGCCGCATGTTGTGTGTGCCGGGTGTTTCAAGCACGCCACTCAGGTAGGTAACTTCGACGACCCCGGCGATGGCGACGGCGTGGGCGACGATCTAAACCGAGGTTCCATGCGTCGCGGGGATGTCCCGGGCTCTGTTGAAAAGCTGAAGTAGGCGTCGTCCGCCTGGAGCCGCTAGGCTCTGGGTGCTGATTCCATCAAGGAGAACGACGCCATGACCAAGACTACACGCAACGACCGTTCCTCGGAACCATCCTGTCGGCTCTTGCCATCGATGCCGGAGGCCTTCGACGATCTGCGCATGAGCGTCGATCGCTTCTGCCTTTTGGCGGGCCTCGAGTCTTTGAACGAGATGATGTCGGCGGACGCGGAAGCCTTGTGCGGTTCGCGCCACGCCCGCTCGGGCGAGCGCAAGGGCCATCGATGGGGCACGACCCGGAGCGAGATCGCCTACCACGGCGGCAAAGTGAAGGTCGAGCGCCCTCGGGTGCGGGACTTCGCGGGTCGGGAGATGAGCCTGCCGAGTTGGGAGCTGCTGTCGGAACCCGAACTCTTGCAAGCCTGGGCGATGAATCTGATGGTGATCAACGTCTCGACCCGCAAGTATGCCCGCGCGGTGCGCCCGCCGGACGATGCGGGCGGCGATCTGCCGGCGGCATCGGGTGACGCAACCTCGAAGTCGGCGGTCTCGCGCCGTTTCGTGGCGTTGACGCGAAGCAAGCTGAAGGCCTGGCTGGCGAGCCCGCTCGACGATCTCGATCTCGTGGTGCTCCAGATCGACGGGCTCCATGTCGGCGATCACCTGATGGTGGCGGCGATCGGCATCGACACCGGCGGCGCGAAGCACGTGCTGGGCCTGGCCGAGGGCGCGACGGAGAACGCGGCCACGGTGCAAGCCATGCTCGACAACCTGATCGAGCGCGGTCTCGATCCCGAACGGCCTCGGCTCTACATCGTCGACGGCGCCAAGGCGCTCTCGAAGGCGATCCGGCGGACCTTCGGGCGGGCGGCGGCCCTCCAGCGCTGCCAGGTGCACAAGGGGCGCAACATCACGGACCGGCTGGACGAGAGCCTCCATGCCGGCGTCAGGAAGGTCTTGCGGCAGGCCTGGCAGCAGGACGACGCGGCCAAGGCCGAACGGCTCTTGCGCAACCTCGCCCGCCGTCTGGAGCATGACGCACCCGGCGTCTCGGGCTCGATCCTGGAGGGCCTGGACGAGATCCTGACGGTGATCCGGCTCGGCCTCCCGCCGCAACTTCGACGCTCGCTGGCTTGCACCAACGCCATCGAGAACGCGATCGGCACCGTCCGGACGGTGCAGCGGAACGTCAAGCGCTGGCGCAACGCCGAGATGGCGCTGCGTTGGACCGCCGCCGGCCTCTTGGAGGCGCAAAAGACCTTCCGCCGCCTCAAGGCCTACCGCCAGCTCCCCATCCTCGACGCCGCCCTGCGGGAGGCGGTGAGAAAGGCCGGAGCAAAGTCCGTCATTGAAGACATCGAGGTGGCCGCGTAGCCTCTCGATCAGAAGATGCCTATCTCGCACTTTTCAACATTGGGTGGGACATCGCCTGCGTCGCCGGGCCTCTGCGTAGTATGCAGGCAGCGGACATATAGCCCCATAACGAGACGTGGGGGGGGGGGGGCCAACTTGCCCCCCCCCCCGGCGGGCTCGACCTATAGGCCCGCGGCCCTTGACGATATGGGGCACTCTGCCCTGGCACGATGTAATACGAAAAGTGATAACAGTCCCGAAGGCGATCCAAATAATTAAGTTAAATCAATCACCTAGGAAGATGCACTGGTGTCCCCAACGGGACTCGAACCCGTGTTTTCGGCGTGAAAGGCCGACGTCCTAGGCCGCTAGACGATGGGGACCGCGTGGGCATGGGACATAGCGGGCAGACCGGCGCAAATCAAGGCCAGGCTTGGTGCCGACCACGGAGCGCGCGTCCGGCCGGACCAGGGATCGTCGTACGGCGGGCTCGGCGGAATCCCCACTTGGTCAGAGAATACTTACCGTACTAGAATAAACCGCGTGCGGAAACCCGCTTTGTCGTTCTAATTACTTACATATTTTCGGTTTGTACTTTGTTTGTCTAAACCTTTATCTTATTCTATATTGACAATCCTGGATATCCGGTTCAAGCTTTCGTATAATGCCAGCAACCGAGGGCTGCAGACATGACCCCCGTGGGAAGAACCTGTGCGACCAAGGCCAGGCTGGCGATCGGCGCGTCGACGGCGGTCGACAAAGTTGGGCGTTCTGGTTGTCGACGACAGCGCCACCACACTGGCCGTGATCAAGTCGATGCTCGCCGAGATCGGCGTCAGGCAAACCTACACCGCAAAGGATGGTAGAGAGGCGCTCGACTTTGTGGGATCCTGCGAGGACATGGTCGACTTCATCCTGTGCGACTGGCACATGCCGCGCATGAGCTGCCTCGACCTGCTGCGCCAGGTGCGCTCCACAGCAGACGATCTGCCGTTCCTAATGATCACCACCAGCGCCGATATCGACTCGGTCGCCGAGGCCATATCCTGTGGTGTCAGCGGCTATCTGAAGAAGCCTTTCTCAGCCGCCCAACTGCAGCGCAAGCTCGAGATTCTGGCTCTGCCAAATGGGCGAAACGCCATCCTGGATGCCCTAATGGTTCGATGCTGACGGAAGGCCTCCATCCGCAACCGTCCCCATCCGTAGGCTGGGCCGAACCACCAGCTGATTGATCTCCGTGGGCTGATTTCCCGGCGGCTCGGGAACCAAGCGTCGGGATCCGACCACTAAATCGGGGCGGCATCGTCGATGATGAGCTGAACGCGGGTGCGGCCTTGCCAGTCGTCGGCCTTGACGGTGCCGGCGACGTGGAGGGGCAAGCCGCCGGTCTCCTGCAGCGCGCGGCCCAAGGGCCCGCCGGCGGCGCGGAAGGCGATGGCGTTGAGCCGCGCGCCGCCGGCGTCGGTCAGGACGCAACGCACGTGGGCGCCGCCGACGATGTCGGCGCGGGCGACGCGCAGGGCGGCGAACGCGAAGCGTGGCTGCGGATTGCCGGCGCCGAACGGCGCCAGGCGCTCGAACGCGGCGACGAAGTCGGGCGCGGTCACGCCGGGCGCCGTGGCGATGCCGTCGACGGCGAGGGTCGGCACGATCGCCTGGGCGCGTATCTCGTCGGCGATGCGCGTCTCGAGGAACGCCCGCAACGCCTCGAGCCGGCCCCCGGCCACGGTCAGGCCGGCCGCCATCCTGTGGCCGCCGCCGTTGATCAGAAGCCCGGCCTGACGCGCGGCGATGACGATCGCGCCGAGGTCGAGGCCGGCGACCGAGCGGGCCGAGCCCTTGCCGGTGCCGTCGGCCAGGGCGACGACCAGCGCCGGCAGGTTGTAGCGGTCCTTCAGCCGGCCGGCGACGATGCCGATAACGCCGGGGTGCCAGCCCTCGCCAACCGCGAAGACCAGGGCGCGCGGGCCGGCGCCGGCGCCCTCGATTTGGGCGGTCGCCGCCGCCTGCACCTCGGCCTCGATGGCCCGCCGCTCCTCGTTGTAGGCGTCGAGGCGCGCCGCCAGGGCCGCGGCTTCGCCGGCGTCGCGGGTCGTCAACAGCTGGGCGCCCAACCCGGACTCGCCGACGCGGCCGCCGGCGTTGACCCGTGGCCCGAGCAGGAAGCCGGCATGGTAGGCGGTCGGCGGCTCATGGATGTTAACGACGTCGGCCAACGCCGCGAGCCCGGCATTCCGGCGCCGTGCCATCACCTTGAGGCCCTGGGCGACGAGCGCCCGGTTGATGCCGACGAGGGGCACGACGTCGCAGACCGTGCCGAGGGCCACGAGGTCCAGGAACGCCAGCAGGTCCGGCTCGGGCCGGTCGGCGTAGTGGCCGGCCGCGCGCAGCGCGCGGTTGAGAGCGACGACGAGCAGGAACGTGACACCGACGGCGGCGAGCTGGCCGAGGCCGCTCGTGTCGTCGAGCCGGTTCGGGTTGATCACGGCGGCGGCCGCCGGCAGCTTCGGCTCGGCCACGTGATGGTCGACGACGATGACGTCGAGGCCGGCCTGTGCCGCCGCAGCCAGCGGCTCGAACGCGGTGATGCCGCAATCGACGGTGACGACGACGTTGACGCCCTCGGCCCGCAATTGCAGCAGCGCGCCCGTGTTGGGGCCATAGCCCTCGCTCATCCGGTCGGGGATGTAGGTGCGGATCGGCACACCGACGCCCGCGAAGAACCGCGCCAGCAGCGCCGCCGAGGTGGCGCCGTCGACGTCGTAGTCGCCGAATACGGCGATCGGCTCGCGCCCGGCGATGGCGGCGACGAGGCGAGCGACGCCGTCGTCCATGCCGGCGAGGCGCGACGGGTCGGGCAGCGCCTCGCGCAGCCGCGGCGCGAGGAACACCGCGGCCTCGTCGACGGCGACCCCGCGCGCCGCCAGCAACCGGCCGACGAGCTCCGGCACGCCGAGCCGCTGGGCCAGCATCAGGCCGGTGCGCTCATCACCATTGCGGGACTGCCAGCGGCGCCCGGTCACCGACCGGTCGACATCGAGCACGCAATTGCGTGGTCCGTCGGGTGTCACCGGCGCGGCCAGGCTGCCCGCGGCGGCGCTCAATCGAACCCCGGCTTGCGCTTGAAATCGTGGTGCGACTCGATCTCACGCACCGTGCCGGTCTTGGAGCGCATGACGATCGAATGGGTGCTGGCGCTCGAACCCTCGCGGCGGACGCCGCGCAGCATGGTACCGTCGGTCACACCGGTGGCGGCGAACATGACCGAGCCGCTGGCCAGGTCGCCCAAATCGTACAGCCGATCGAGATCCTCGATACGCCAGTGCCGGGCGCGCTCACGCTCATCATCGTTGCGGAAGATCAGGCGGCCCTGCATCTGACCACCGATGCATTGCAACGCCGCCGCCGCAAGGACGCCCTCCGGCGCGCCGCCGCTGCCCATATAGATGTCGATGCCGCTGGGCGGCTGGGCCGTACCGATGATGGCGCCGACGTCGCCGTCACGGATCTGCATGATGCGCGCGCCCGCCGCGCGAACGTCGGCGATCAGCTTCTGGTGGCGCGGCCGGTCGAGCACGCAGACGACGAGGTCGGCGACGCTGCGGGCCTTGGCCTCGGCCAGCGCCTGCAGGTTCTCCGCCGGCGTGCGGTCGAGATTTACGACGCCCAACGGCAGGCCGGGGCCGACGGCGATCTTCTCCATATAGACGCCGGGCGCGTTCAGAAAGCCGCCGGCCTCGGCCATGGCGATGACGGCGATGGCGTTGTTGGCGCCGGTCGCGGTGATTGTCGTGCCCTCCAGTGGCACGAGCGCGATGTCGACCTTCGGGCCGCCGGCGCCGACGGTCTCGCCGACAAAGAGCACCGGTGCCTCGTCGCGGCCGCCCTCGCCGATGACGATCGTACCGTCGAGGCGCAGGTCGTTGAGGGCGGTGTGCATGGCGCTGGTCGCCGCCGCATCGGCGGCGCGCTCGTCGCCGCGGCCCATCCAGCGCGATGCGGCCAACGCCGCCGCCTCGGTCACGCGCACCGCCTCGAGCGCCAAGTCGCGATCCATCCGATCCCTCCCTTGTCCTTTTGCGCGGCTGGTGCCGGCCTACGCGAACATCTACAGCGCCTCGATCCTGATCATGATCGGTGGCTCGGTCACGGCTTCGAGCCGTTGTATCTTGGCCAGTGCCCGGCGCATCGCGGCCTCCTCGGTCTCATGTGTCGTCAGCACGACCGGCACCGACTCGGTCGCCGAGCGGCCGCGCTGCAACATCGATTCGATGGATACCCGCTCGTCACGGAACGCAGCGGCGATGCCGGCGATGACGCCGGGCCGGTCCTTCACGTTGAGGCGAATATAGTATGCGCCGACGTGGCGCTCCATGGGCGCCCGCGGCAGCGCGATCAGCGCGTCCGCGGGCACGCCGAACGTCGGTGTCCGGCGGCCGACGGCGATATCGACCAAATCGGCGACGACGGCGGACGCGGTCGGCCCGGCACCGGCGCCGCGGCCACCATAGATCGTGTCCTCGACGAAGTCGCCGGACGCGACGACGGCGTTCAGGACGCCCTCGACATGGGCGATCGGCGTGCCGTGGCGGACCATGCAGGGGTGGACCCGCTGCTCCAGCCCGTCGTCGGTGACGCGCGCGCTGCCAAGCAGTTTGATGCGGTAGCCGAGTTCCTCGGCGAACGCGATGTCGAGCGGCGACGTGTGGCGAATGCCCTCGACATAGACAGCCTGGAAATCGACCTCGCAACCGAAGGCCAGGCTCGCGGCCAAAGCGAGTTTGTGCGCGGTGTCGATGCCGTCCACGTCGGTCGACGGATCGGCCTCGGCATAGCCGAGCGCTTGCGCTTCGGCCAGCAGGTCGTCGAACGACCGGCCGGTCTCGCGCATCGCCGTCAACAGATAGTTGCAGGTGCCGTTTAGAATGCCG
Organism: Alphaproteobacteria bacterium; assembly: GCA_965261585.1. Taxonomy (GTDB): domain Bacteria; phylum Pseudomonadota; class Alphaproteobacteria; order UBA6615; family UBA6615; genus CBDHDN01. The sequence goes on along the minus strand of CBDHDN010000006.1, from coordinate 25,813 downwards.
TAGATGCGCCGGATGCGGTTCGCCGACAGGCCCTCGCGCAACGCCTTGACGATCGGAATGCCGCCGGCGACCGCGGCCTCGAAGCTGAGCGAGACACCCGCGGCCTCCGCCGCGCGCGCCAGCGCCGTGCCATGATGCGCCACCAAGGCCTTGTTGGCCGTGACCACGTGACGGCCGGCGCCGATCGCCGCCTCGCAGACGGCCAGCGCCGGCCCGTCGGTGCCGCCGATCAGCTCGACAACGACGTCGGCCGGCGCCTCGTGCGCCATCGCCACCGCGTCGTCGTACCAAGGCAGCGCTGACACATCGATGCCGCGGTCGCGGCCACGATCGCGCGCCGATACCGCTGTGATGCGGAGCGGCCGGCGGCCGCGGCTGGCCAACAGCTGTGCCTGCCGGGTCAGCAGGTCGACGGTGCCGGCACCGACGGTGCCGAGACCGGCCACGGCGATGCGCAGCGCCTCGGTCATGACACGGCCGCCGTGGCCCCTGCGTCCGCCGCCGGCCCGGCTGCGCCGTCGAGCAGTTCGCGCACGTTGCGGGCGGCCTGGCGAATGCGATGCTTGTTCTCGACGAGGGCGATGCGCACCCAGCCCTCGCCATGTTCGCCAAAGCCGGTGCCCGGCGAGACCGCGACCCGTGCCTGGCGCAGCAGCGCCTTGGCGAATTCGAGGCTGCCCTGCGCCGCGAAGCTGTCAGGGATGGCAGCCCAGGCGAACATGCTCGCGGTCGGCGGGTCGATCGGCCAGCCGGCGCGGCCGAAGCCGGCGACCAGGACGTCACGGCGCTCGCGATAGATCCGACGGATCTCGTCGACGCAGTTCTGCGGGCCGTTCAGCGCCTCGGTCGCGGCAACCTGGATCGGCGTGAACGCGCCATAGTCGAGGTAGCTCTTGACCCGCGCCAGCGCCGCGATCAGCCGGCGGTTGCCGGCGGCGAAGCCAATGCGCCAGCCGGGCATCGCGTAGGTCTTGCTCAGCGAGGTGAACTCGACGGCGATGTCGCGCGCACCGGGGACCTGCAGGATCGACGGCGGCGGCCCGGATTCGAAATAAATCTCCGCGTAGGCGAGGTCGGACAGGATGTAGATCTCGTGCCGGCGGCAAAACTCTACGACCTCGCCATAGAAATCGAGGTCGGCGACCAGCGCCGTCGGGTTGGCCGGGTAGTTCAGGACAAGGGCCACCGGCTTCGGCACCGAATGCACGATCGCGCGCTCGAGCGCCGCCAAGAACGTCGCGTCAGGTACGACGGGCACGGAGCGCACGGCGCCGCCGGCGATGATAAAGCCGAACTGGTGGATCGGATAGGACGGGCTCGGCACCAGGATGACGTCGCCGGGCGCCGTGATCGCCTGGGCCAGGTTGGCCAGGCCCTCCTTGGAGCCCAGCGTCACAATCGCCTCGTGCTCGGGATCGATCTCGACGCCGAAGCGGCGCGCGTAGTAGGCGGCCAGAGCGCGCCGCAGACCGGGAATGCCGCGCGAGTTCGAGTAGCGGTGGGAGCGCCCGTCCTGCACCGTCTCGACCAGCTTGGCGACGATGTGCGGCGGCGTCGGCATGTCGGGATTGCCCATGCCGAAGTCGATGATGTCGTGGCCGGCGGCGCGAGCCTGCGCCTTCATCGTGTTGACTTCGGCGAATATGTACGGGGGCAGCCGCTTGATGCGATAGAACTGTGATGCCATGGCCATGTCCGCCGCCGCCCGCGGCCCCGTGCAGCGGGTGTGATCGCTCGCGGGTCTTGTACTGAACTGGTGGCCGATTATCGAGCCGGAATATGGTGGGCTTGACCTTTGCCGATGCGGTCGCTGCGAGTCGCGGAGCGCCCAGGTCGTCTGAAGTTGCCACTTTGTTGCCGAGCGACAGGCGAAATCAGCCCACAGAATCAATAGGCGGGATGGTTCAATCCGGCTGGCCGATAGCGACCACCCGGCGGCATCGAGCCCCTAGCGGACAATGAAAACCTCTGTGCGGCGGTTGCCGGCTTCACCTGTCGGCATCGACTCGCTGTAGAGCGGGTCGTCGCCGCCCCGCGCCTCGACGACGATGGCGCGCGGATCGACGCCGAACTCGGCCAGGGCCCTGGCGACCACATCGGCGCGCGCCTGCGAGAGCTTCGCGTTCGCAAGCGCGTGCGCCGCCGGAACGAGCTGGCGCGTGCGCGCGCTCGAATGGCCAACGACCCGCACGGCACCGCCCAACTGCCCATGCAAGGTGGCGACTTGGGCAAGGATCCGCCGGTCGAGCTGGGTCAGCCGCGTCGAGTCGTTGGCGAACTGGATCGTCGCAATCTGGGTCAACAGGCCACCTGGGCTGCCGACGCCACGGTTCGGTGTGGGCAGTGGCGCCAGCGGCGTCAGTGCAGCCTGCTGGAAGCTGTCGCGTGGCACCTCGCTGGGCCGCGGCGGCAGCGCCGCCGGCGGTGGCACCGTGATGCGCGCCGGGGTCGTTATTATCCGCGCCGGCACCCCGGCGCCGAGGCGTGGCGACGGCGGCGGCTCCTCGCCGCCCGCTGGAAAAATAACGTCCGGATCGGCGACCGGCGGAATGGTGACCGCCGTCGGGGCAACCCGCACTGGTCCGCCCACCGGGACCGCCGGCGGCACCGGGGGCACCGGCGCGGTGGCAGGGGCAGCGCGGGCCACGACCGTGGCGGGCGCGGGTACCGGCGCTGGGGCCGGCTCGACCGCGACCGCAGCGGTGCTGGCAACCTGACTCGGCGGCGGCTCCAGCGGACGGATCGCCTCGTCGGTGTAGCGCGCGTTCTGGCGATCGGCGATCAGGCCATCGACGACTTGTTGGCGGCTCGACGGCTCGATGCCCGCTGGACGCGCCGGCACGGACCCGACCTCGGGATAGGGCTCGCCGCCGCTCTGCGCAATCTGCTGTTCGCCGGCGGTGCGGGTCTCGGCCCCGGCGACCGTCTCCGGCGCCGGCGCATTGTCACGGAACAGACGGCGTGGATCGAGGCGATCCGGAATCGCGCACGCCGTGAGGAACGCAGTCATCACCAGGAGCGCGAGCTTCGCGTGGCGAACCCGTCCGCGCCGCAGTCCACGCCAGCCGAGGATACGCCCCGGTATTGCCGCCAAATTCATGGTCGCAGACTCCCGATGTCCCGCGAAATGTGCCTGCCGGTTCGCACTATACCCCGAACCCTATTTGCCGTGCGCCCCTATGGTGGGCATGATATAGAGCCGCCGCTCCGGCCCGCCGACACGGATCGGCAAGACTTTACAAAACCAGCGAAATATAAAGGATTGCCAAATGGCGGATCAACAGCAAGGGGACTCCCGCGCCGCCGACGCCCGCGCCGCCGACCCCCGCGTTCCCGACCCGGTGGAGCTGTCCCGCGCCATGGCACGCATCGCCGAGCGCAGCCAGCGGCTGGTCAGCGACTTCATCACGCAGCAGGAGAGCCCCGGCGACAGCGCGCCCAGCGGCGGCATCGGCATGGCCGATCCGCTCAGCATCGGTACCGCCTTCCTCGAGCTCACGGCGCGCATGATGGCCAATCCGGCACAACTCTGGCAGGCCCAGGCGGAACTGTGGCAGGGCTACTCCCAGCTGTGGCAGGCGACGGCCGAGCGCATGCTCGGCCACGACGTCGAGCCCGTGATAACGCCGCCGAAGGGCGATCGGCGGTTCCGTGACGACGCCTGGGACGAGAACGTCCTGTTCGACTACATCAAGCAATCGTATCTCCTCTCGGCCCGCTGGGTGCAGAAGGCGGTCAACGACATCGACGGACTGGACGACAAGACTGCCCGGAAGGTCGACTTCTATACCCGCCAGTTCGTCGATGCCATGGCACCGTCGAACTTCATCGCCACGAACCCCGAGGTCCTGCGCGCGACCGTGGAGACCGGCGGCGAGAATCTCGTTCACGGATTGGAAAATTTGCTGGCCGACCTGGAGCGCGGCGGCGGTCAGCTGCGCATCAGCCAGACCGATGAGGACGCCTTCGAGGTCGGCCGCAATATCGCAGTGACACCGGGCAAGGTCGTCTATCAGAACGCGCTGATGCAGCTCCTGCAATACGCGCCGGCAACCGAGACGGTGCACCAGCGGCCGCTGCTGATCATCCCGCCCTGGATCAACAAGTTCTACATCCTCGACCTGCGGCCCGAAAACTCCTTGATCAAATGGTGCGTCGACCAGGGACTGACGGTGTTCGTTGTCTCCTGGGTCAATCCGGACCGCAAGCTCGCCGCCAAGACGTTCGAAGACTACATGCTCGAGGGCCCGCTGGCGGCGTTGCAGGCCATCGAGCAGGCGACGGGCGAGGCCGAAATCAATGCCGTCGGCTATTGCCTGGGCGGCACGCTGCTGGCCTGCACGCTCGCCTACATGGCGGTGCAAGGCGACGCGCGCGTCAAGACCGCCACGTTTCTCGCCGCGATGACCGATTTCAGCGAGGTTGGCGAGCTCGGCGTCTTCATCGACGAGGAACAGCTGACGAGCCTGGAGACACGGATGTCGGCCACCGGCTACCTCGACGGCAGTGAGATGGCCACGACCTTCAACATGCTGCGCGCGAACGATTTGATCTGGTCCTTCGTCGTCAACAACTACCTGTTGGGCAAGGATCCCTTCCCGTTCGACCTGCTGTACTGGAACAGCGACTCGACGCGCATGCCGGCGGCCATGCACACGTTCTATTTGCGCAAGATGTACCAGGAGAACCAGCTCGTACGGCCCGGCGGCATCGAGCTCGCCGGCGTGCCGATCGACCTCGGCCGCATCGAGACGCCCGCCTTCCTGCTGTCGACACGAGAGGATCATATCGCGCCGTGGCGCTCGACCTATGCGGCGACGCAAGTATTCGGTGGGCCGGTCAAGTTCTGCTTGTCGGCGTCGGGCCATATCGCCGGGGTCGTCAACCCGCCGGCGGCGCAGAAGTACTGCTACTGGACGAACGCGCGCAAGGCGAAGGACGCCGACAGCTGGTTCAACGGCGCGGCCAAACATGACGGCTCGTGGTGGCCCGAGTGGCTCAAATGGCTGGCCAAGGCCACGGGACCGCAGGCGCCGGCGCGCATCCCCGGTGACGGCAAGCTGACGCCGCTGGAGGACGCGCCGGGTGCCTACGTCAAACTCCGCACGACGGAATAGCGTTTCCTATCGCACGGCCGCGCGGTATTCGGCCGCCAGGGCGCAATAGCGCGCCGCCGTTTCCCGGAACCCGGCAACTTCCGACGCTGTCAGCGCGCGCACCGGCCGGGCCGGGACGCCGGCCCACAGCTCGCCGGCGCGGACCCGCTTGCCCGGCGTCACCAAGGCCCCGGCGGCGACCATGGCACCGGTCTCGACGACGACACCATCCATGACACAGGCCTTCATGCCGACGAAGCAGGCGTCCTCCAGCGTGCAGGCGTGGACAAGGGCCAGGTGGCCGATCGTGACATCGTCGCCGATGGTGGTGCCCTGAGCCGTGCTGCTGACGTGGATGACCGTGCCGTCCTGCACGTTCGTGCCGGTGCCGATGCGGACGTCGTTGACGTCGCCGCGAACGACGACTGCGAACCAGAGGCTCGACCGCGCGCCGATCTCGACATCGCCGATGACACAGGCCGTTGGCGCGACGAAGGCGTCGGTGGCGATAACCGGTCGCTTGTCCCGGTATGGCAGGATGAGGGCGGACATGGCACGAGTATATGACCGGGGTCGCCGCGCCGCCCACCCGTTCTTGCCAACGAACCGACGTCTTACAACTCCGCCCTTGCGCCGCCGGTTACACACGGTAAGCTGAGCGAGCCCGCAACAGCCGCGCAGGCGCGCGCAAATCGATGTCAGCCGTCACCGCCGCGACCCCGGCCATCGAGACGCTGTTCGACGCTGACCAGATCGCGCAGCGCGTGCTGGCGCTCGGCGACGGACTCGCGGCCCTGCTGCCGCGGGAGGTCGTGGCCGTCGCCCTGTTGAAGGGCAGCTTCATGTTTGCCGCGGATCTGTTGCGGGCCCTGCACGCCCGCGGCCTCACCTGCCGGGTCGAGTTCCTGACCGTGTCGAGCTACGGCGACGCAACCGAAAGCGCGGGTGAGCTTGCCATCACCGGCGACCTGCCCGGCGACATAGCCGGCAGGGCCGTGCTGCTGATCGACGATATCCTCGACACCGGGCGGACGCTGCGCTGGGCGCGCGACGCCCTGCGCAAGGCCGGCGCCGATCCGGTCGTCACCTGCGCGTTGCTCGACAAGCCGAGCCGGCGCATCGTCGACATGGAGGCCAATCTGGTGGGGTTCACGATTGCCGACCGCTTCGTCGTCGGCTACGGCATCGACTACGCCCAACGCTACCGCGACCTGCCCTACATCGGCGCGCTGAGCTGAGCTAGCCGACCCGTTGCGCGTTTTCCAGTCATGCCCGGACTTGATTCGGGTATCCAGGGCGGCGTTGCGCGCACATGGATGGCCGGGTCGGGCCCGGCCAAGACAAGCTGAGAACTGTGTGGGCCTAAAGCCCGACGGCCTCGTCGAGGCCCAGCATGAGATTGAGATTCTGTACGGCCTGGCCGGCGGCGCCCTTGCCCAGATTGTCGAGCACGGCGGCGACCACGGCCTGCTCGTGGACCGCGTTCGCGAACACGTAGAGGCGCATCTCGTTGGTGCCGGCGAGCGTTTGCGGGTCGAGACGCGCGGCGTGGGCCGCGGCGTCCTCGGGCCCGGCCACGACGACGAAGCGGTCGCCGGCGTAGTGCTCGGCGAGCGCGGCGTGAAGGTCCGCGGGTGTCGGCTTGCCGGGCAGCGACCACAGCGGCAGCGGCAGCGCGACGATCATGCCCTGGGCGAAGCGGCCAACGCTGGGCACGAAGACGGGTCGGTGGGCCAAGCCGGCATGCACGCGGATCTCCTCGACGTGCTTGTGCTCGAGGTCGAGGCCGTAGTGATAAAACACGCTGTCGGTGGCGTTCTCGGCCGCCGGATCCTCGAACGTCTCGATCAGCTTGCGGCCGCCGCCGGAGTAGCCCGAGACGGCGTTAAGGGTCACCGGATGGTCGGCCGGGATCAGGCCGCGGATGACCAGCGGATACAGCATGGCGATGGCGCTGCAGGCGTAGCAGCCTGGGTTCGTGACCCGCTGGGCCGAGGCAATTCGAGCACGCTGACCGGGCGCGTATTCCGGAAAACCGAACACCCAGTCGGGATCGGTGCGGTAGGCGATCGAGGCGTCGATCAGGCGCGCCGCCGTGCCGCTGCTCAGCGCCGCGGCCTCGCGCGAGGCGTCCTCGGGCAGGCACAGGATCGCGACGTCCGCCGATGCCAGCGCGGCCTTGCGGGCGGCCGGATCCTTACGCGCGTCACCATCGAGGTGCAGCAACGAGATGTCGCCCCGCCCGTCCAGCCGGTTGCGGATCTGCAGGCCCGTGGTGCCCACTTCACCGTCGATGAAAACCGTTGCGCCCATGTGTCCATACTCCCACCGGGATCGACCCCCGGCAACGCACCCCTAAACGAAAAAGGGGCGCCCCGCCGGGCGCCCCTTTTGCACGAAAGAGGATGTCGTTCGGCTTAGCGCTTCGAGAACTGGAAGCTGCGTCGCGCCTTGGCGCGGCCGTATTTCTTGCGCTCGACGACGCGGGCGTCCCGGGTCAGCATACCGGCTTTTTTCAACACCGGCCGCAGCTCGGGCTCGCGCAGCGCAAGGGCGCGCGAAATGCCGTGGCGCACGGCGCCGGCCTGACCCGACAGACCACCGCCCTTGACCGTGCAATCGATGTCGTACTGGCCGGCGCGTTCGGTCAGCTGGAACGGCTGGGCCAGGATCATACGCAGCACCGGGCGGGCAAAATACGTTACGGCCTCGCGCCCGTTGGCGATCAGCCGGCCCGTGCCCGGCGTGATCCACACGCGGGCAACGGCGTCCTTGCGCTTGCCCGTTGCGTAGGTCCGGCCGCGGTCGTCGATCTTCGGCTCCGGCGGCGCTACCGGCACAAGCTCTGCGAGGGGCGGTGGCGCGGCATCCGGCGCCTCGATGGTGTTCTCTCCGGCCATCGGATCAGGCGCTCCTCTTGTTCTTGGGGTTCATGGCGGCGACGTCCAGAACCTCGGGCCCCTGCGCCGTGTGGGGATGATCGGTGCCGGCATAGACGCGCAGCTTCTTCAGCTGCTGACGGCCCAGCGGCCCCTTCGGCAGCATGCGTTCGACGGCCTTGCGCACGACGCGGTCAGGGTGCCGGCCGGCCAGGATGTCGCCGGCGACACGCTCCTTCAAGCCGCCCGGCCAGCCGGTGTGGCGGTAATAGCGCTTGTCGGCCAACTTGTTCCCGGTCAGCCGCACCTTCTCGGCATTGACGACGACCACGTGGTCGCCGCAGTCGATGTGCGGCGTGTAGATCGCCTTGTGCTTGCCGCGCAGCCGGGTCGCGATCGTCGTCGCCATCCGGCCGAGCACGAGGTCCTCGGCGTCGACCAGCCACCACTTCGCGGTCACCTCGGACGGCTTCGCGGAATAGGTCTTGAATTGTGGCAGTGCCATCGTCTCTATCTCTTGCGTCTCTACACTCTTGCGGAAAACGTTGCTGCAGGAGCCGCTCGCCCGCGTCCCTGCGCGGCCGCGGAGTATGCCATGATCGCGCCCACAGTCAATGGCCGCGATGCGTGAAAAATCGCGCCGGCCTAATGCCTTGGGGGTGCGGTTTCATTGTGTGCACACACGGCCGGCGACGGACTCCGGACCGGTCGACCGTGTTGAGGTGAACAGAGACCCGCGATGTGGAGGAGGCAGCCATGTACCCGCTCATCCAACGACACAGCCGCCGACGGTTGCTCGGCCAGGCCGCGGCCGGCGCCGCGTTGCTGGCGTACTGCGCCACGCCGGCGCTGGCGGCGCTCGCGGCGACGCCGCGGCAGGCCCGCGGGCCGTTCTACCCGCGCGCCCTGCCGGCCGACCGCGACAACGGCCTGGCCACGGTCCGGGGGCAGAGCCAAGGTCCCGCCGGGACGATCACCCACGTCTCCGGCCGTGTCGTCGACACCAATGGGGATCCGGTGGCCGATGCGCTGGTCGAGATCTGGCAGGTGAACGGCTTCGGCCGCTATCACCACCCTGGCGACCGGTCGAGCGCACCGATCGACCCCGCCTTCCAGGGCTATGGCCGGACCATCACCGACGGCGCCGGCGCCTATCGTTTTCGCACGATCCGCCCGGTCCCCTACCCCGGGCGCACGCCACACATTCACTACGCCGTGACGCGGCCCGGCGGCGCCAACGCCTTCGTCACGCAGATGTACATCGACGGCGAGGCCGGCAACGCGACGGACCCCATCTTGAACCGGACGCGCGACGCCGCGGCGCTGATCGTGCCGTTGATGCCGGGCGATGCAATCGAGGCCGGCGCCCTGAGGGGCTCGTTCGCCATCCATAAACGACTAGATTTAGTGTAAGGCTGCGCGTTTGAGCGACGTGTTTTGTGGGTACGGGGGCTGTAGATGCGTTCCAGAGTCCAGTGACGGGGTGCCGGTGACGAGCGGCGCGTGATCGAGGCAGGCCGGCGGGATCGGCGGCCGTCGGTGCTGGTGGATCGGACGTGTCGGGTTGGCGGCTATGCCGGTTTGCGGCGGGCCAGCACGGCGAGGTTGTGGGCGACGACGGCGGCCCAGACGTAGGACTTGAAGTGTTCGAGCCCCTTCCAGGTGCAGCGGCCCAGACCGTAGGCGCGCTTGAGGCATGAGATGGCGGCCTCGATGCCGGCGCGGAAGTTGCGCAGTCGGCGGTAGACCCAGCGGCTCTTGACCATGTCGGTGATGGCAAGGCCGCATTTCTTGTGGAAGGCGACGTCCTCGACGCCCTTGTTCTTGGCGGCGGCGAGGTTGCCGGTGCTGGCGCAGCCGCCGTCGGCGGCGAGTTGCCTGGGCGGCCGGCCGTAGATCGCGATCTGGCGGTCGACCATGGGTACGAAGCGCTCGGCATCGGCCGGGTTGCCCTGCTCGACGACGATGTCGAGGATGAGACCGCTGGCGCCGCTGGCCAGGTTGAGCTTGTGGCCGTAGGAGACCTGGCGGCGGCTCTTGACGATGATGTCGCTATGGGGCTCGAACAGACTGACGAGCTTGTCGGCGGCCGGCACCTTCTCGCCATGCAAGACACGGCGCTCGGTCTGGTCGATGATGCGTTCGATCAGCGGCACGAAGTGTTCGGCCTCGGCGCGCCAGGCCGCGGCCACCGGCGCGGGATCGTCGGCCAGCCGCGCCATGGCGTCGTGCAGATAGGCGAGCGTCGCGCGGGTCTTGGCGAGCAGCTCGCGGTACAGCCGCTGCCGGTTGTTGCCACGACTGTACTCGATGGCGCGGGCGCGCTTCTTGGCCAGGCGCGTGTGGTCGCGCCAGGGCAAGGCGGGTAGCACGACGTCGGCTTGACGCAACAGCCGCACCATGACCCGCACGGCATCCCACAACAGGCTGGAGTCGGTGGGCGCATGGATGGCGGTCTCGGCGACCGTGCTGTCGAACCGGACCTTGGCGCCGCTCTCCAGCTTGGCCGTCGCGGCGCGCGCCAGCAGCATCCGGTTGAGGCACTCGAAGGTGGCGGCGGCGATGGCGCCGATGGCGCTGTGCAGCGCCGACTTCTTCGGCGACCAGCCGAACGGCAGTCGAGCGAACGCGCGCAGCGATGCCGAATCCGACAGCAGAAAGGCCAGCTCCTCGTAGCTCAGCTGGAAGTACTGCTTGAGCAGCGCGCAGCGCAACGCCGCATCGGCGCTCAGCCCGTGGCGCCCGGTCTGCCTGACCCGACCGATGCCGAGGTCTGCGGCGACCAGGCGCACCACCGCGGCCTCGCCGTCGAGCCAGGCGGACATCGCCGCGAGTTCACGACCGATCTCGTGCGGCGAAAACAGATCGAATATACTGCCCTGGACGGTGCGCTCTTCGCGCATGGTCACCTCCGGCGGTTTGGTGTTTGTGAGTCGGACCCGATTTCCTTGGACACAGAATTGGCTTAATCGAAGTGTCCAAGGAGGACCGGAACATGACCGATAATTTTGAGAAGAAAGTTACTGTTGATGGGCCTGTGGTAAATGCGGGCGAGCTTGGCTCGTCCACGTTTTCCCCAGGCCAGGCTTTGCCGGCAGGCCCGCTGGGACTTGGCCAGCGATGGACGGTGGCGCGCAAGCGTGAGGTCGTTCTGCGGCTTTTGCGTGACGAGCCGGTGCAACTTCTGTCGCGCTAGTTGGGCGTAGAGATCTTCCGGCTCGAGCAGTGGCGTGAGAAAGCGATCGGCGGGATCGACGCCTCGCTCAAGCAACGCAAGGGCGATCCGGTGCAGGCGGAACTGGATAGCGCCATGAAGCGGATCGGAGAGTTGACCATGCAGGTGGAACTGCTGGAGGCCAAGACGGAGACCTTCGGCCCTTTGGGGCGGCGGAGGTCGCGGCGATGAGTGCCGCCACCTCGCCCGGCACGGGTCTGGCCTACGGCCTGCGGCGGGTCTGCGCCGCCTGGGGCATGGCCCGCTCCTCGTTCTACGCCATGACCTCCGGCCAGCACGCCGAGCAGCCGCCGGCAAAGCGTCGGGGACCGAAGCCCGCGATCTCGGACCAGGCGCTGCTGGTGGCGATCGAAGCCGACCTGGAGGCATTGCCCTGGGAGGGCGAGGGCTACCGCAAGGTCTGGGCTCGGCTTCGGGTCTGTCGCGACATCCGAGTTGCCCGCAAGCGGGTGCTCCGCCTGATGCGCGAGAACAATCTGCTCTCGCCCCATCGCTGCCGCCGCCGTGGCGGCAATCCCCATGACGGTGAGATCATCACTCATGCCCCGAACCTCATGTGGGGCACCGATGGCGTTCGGGTGTTCACGGTGGACGACGGCTGGGGCTGGATCTTCACCGCCGTCGAGCATTGGAACGCCGAGTGTGTCGGCTGGCATGTCTGCAAGCGCGGCGACCGCTTCGCCGCCCTGCAGCCGATCTCCATGGGGCTTGCCGGGCTGTATGGCTCGACCGCGGCCGGCGCGGCTCGGGGGTGTGTGCGGCGGTGACAAATTAGACCACGGAAGCGGCGAGATTTGCCCGGCTGCGGGCGGAGTAAAACTCTGCCACCTGTAGCCTTCGATCCTTTTCGGGATGGAAGGTGGGAGGATGTATACCGTGGACCTTTATCTACGCGTTCGGCTGGCGTGCCATGTTGATGGGCTGAGTCAGCGAGAGGCGGCGAGTCGGTTTGGCATAGCGCGAGAGACGGTGAGGAAGATGCTCGGGCACTCGGAGCCGCCTGGCTACCGCCGCCGCCAGCCACCGAAGCGCCCGAAGCTGGACCCCTTCAGGGATATCATTGACCGTATTCTGGAAGAGGACCGAACGGTTCACTGCAAGCAGCGCCACACGGCGAAGCGGATATTCGAGCGTCTTCGCGACGAGCATGGCTTTGCGGGCAAACAGACCATCGTCAAGGATTACGTCCGGGAACGGCGCCGTCGCCAGCGTGAGATGTTCATGCCGCTGGCGCACCCTCCGGGTCACGCTCAGGCGGACTTTGGCGAGGCGGATGCGATCATCGCCGGCGTCAAGCGGCGGGCGCATTTTTTCGCCATGGACCTTCCCCACAGCGATGCCTGCTTCGTTGCGGCCTACCCGGCGGCGGCGACGGAGGCCTGGCTGGACGGCCACAACGGGGCCTTCGCCTTCTTCGGCGGCATTCCCCAATCGATTCTCTACGACAATGACAAGTGCCTGGTGTCGCGCATCCTGCCGGACGGCACGCGGCAACGAACGCGAGCGTTCAGCGGGCTTCAATCCCATTATCTGTTCCAGGATCGATATGGCCGCCCCGGCAAGGGCAATGATAAGGGCAAGGTGGAGGGGCTGGTCGGTTACGCCCGCCGGAACTTCATGGTTCCCATCCCCCGGTTTGCGAGCTGGGACGCCTTCAACGCTCACCTGGAACATCAATGTCGGAGACGGGAAAGCGACGTCTTGCGCGGCCATCGCGAGACCATCGGCGAGCGGTTCGGATGCGACCGGGAGAAGCTGATGGAATTGCCGCCGGCGCCTTTCGAGGCCTGCGACAAGGAGGGCACGCGGGTCAATTCGCTCTCCCTGATGCGCTATCGGGGCAACGACTACTCGGTGCCCGTCGCCTACGGTCACCAAGAGGTCTGGGTCCGTGGCTACGTGCACGAGGTGGTCATCGGCTGCGCCGCCGAGGTCATCGCCCGGCACCCACGCTCTTACGAACGAGAGGACCTGATCTTCGAGCCGATCCACTATCTGGCCTTGCTGGAGCGGAAGATCGGTGCCCTCGATCAAGCCGCCCCGCTGGCCGGTTGGAAGCTGCCCGAGGCGTACGCCAACCTGCGCCGCTTGCTTGAAGCCCGCATGGGCAAGGCCGGCAAGCGGGAGTACGTGCAAGTGCTCCGTCTTCTGGAGACCTTTGCCCTTGAGGAGGTGCACGGTGCCATCCGCGATGCCCTGCGGTTAGGCGCCATCGGCTATGATGCGGTCAAGCACCTGGTGCTGTGTCGCGTCGAGCGTCGACCCCCCCGGCTCGACTTGAACGTTTATCCCTATCTGCCGCGGGCCCAGGTGACCACCACATCCGCCGCCAGCTACATGAGCCTGCTGGGCGGAGCGGCGCCGTGAGCGACACGCCGCAGGTGTTGCTGGCCCATCACCTGAAGGCCCTCAAGCTGCCGACCTTCCTCAGGGAGTACGACAAGCTGGCTCGCCAGTGTGCCACAGCGAGGGCGCCGACCACGTGCGCTACCTGCTCCGCCTGGCCGAGCTGGAACTGATCGACCGCGAGCGCCGCATGGTCGAGCGGCGAATCAGGCAAGCGAAGTTCCCGACCATCAAGAGCTTGGACAGCTTTGACTTCAAAGCGATCGCCTCGCTCAACAAGGCGCTGGTCCTCGAGCTGGCACGATGCGAGTACATCGAGCGCCGGGAGAATGTGATCGCTCTGGGCAATTCCGGCACCGGCAAGAGTCACATTGCGCTCGGCCTCGGCCTTGCCGCCTGCCAGAAGGGCCTGTCGGTCGGCTTTACCACCGCCGCCGCCCTGGTCCACGAGCTCATGGAGGCGCGCGATGACAGACAGCTGCTGAGGTTCCAGAAGAAGCTCGCCAACCTCAAGCTCCTCATCATCGACGAGCTGGGTTTCGTGCCGCTCTCCAAGACCGGCGCCGAGTTGCTGTTCGAGGTGTTCAACCAGCGCTACGAGCGTGGCTCGATCCTGGTGACCTCCAACCTGCCATTCGACGAGTGGACGGAGGTTTTCGGCTCAGAACGCCTGACAGGGGCGTTGCTGGACCGCCTGACCCACCACGTCCATATCCTGGAAATGAACGGCGAAAGCTTCCGCCTCAAGCAGAGCCGAAGAAAACAGAAACCCGCAAAAAGCGCCTGAGCGGCATCCGCTTGCCCCCGTGGGCCCACAGGCCCCTCCCACGCGCGCCCCGCGGCCTTTGCCTGCTGAGGGGCAGTCCACGCCGCGCGTGGGTCCCTCCCGTGGACTACGGGGACAAGCTCCTCACCGAACCAAAGTGGCCCACTTTTGCTCCGCCACATGGCCGGGTTTTACTCCGCCGTTGACAGGTTGAAGCGCGGGCGCACGATATAACGCGCCTGATAGATCTGCCGCGCCTCGTCGATCGTCAGCGCCTCGACGTCCGCCGGCGTGACCGGTTCGCCCCGCCATTCCGTCAGGGTCGTCAGCGTGATGCCGTATTTCGTCGGGCCACCGCGGTCGGCCGGGTGGTCCACATAGCCGCCCTCACGGGCGATGATGTCGTCGATCAGATCGGCCATCGCTCGGCTCCGGTCCGGACCGCACTCACACGATCACTGTTGGGCAAGCTGCATTGTCTTGGCCGGGACGTTAAGGATGGATGGACGCCGGCGGGTTGGAGCGGGTCGCCCACCAGTCCGGCGGCTTCGGCGGCCTCCTACGCCGCGAAGTTGGCGAGCCGCACCGGCTGACGCCGCCGGCCCCAGTTGCCCGGCGGCCCCGCGAATACGCCGGCGCACGGTGTATCGCAACGCCGGCAACGGCCGTCGTCGGTCAGGCGCCAGTCGCTCAACGCATACCAGTCGCGCCCGATCAGGCAGGCGCCGCAACCGTGGCAGTAGGTGCTCTGATGGGCCTTGTCATGCACGTTGCCGACGTAGGCATAGCGGATGCCGGCGGCGCCGGCGATCTCGCGCGCCCGCACCAGCGTCGCCGGCGGCGTCGCCGGCGTGTCCAGCATCTTCCAGTCCGGGTGGAAGGCGGTGAAATGCACCGGCACGTCGGGGCCGAGATTGTCCATGATCCACCGGCACATCGCCTCGAGCTCGCCGGCCGAATCGTTCTCGCCGGGGATCAGCAGCGTCGTGATCTCGAACCACACGTCGGTCTCGTGCTTGAGATAGACGAGGGTCTCGAGGACCGGCGCCAACGCCGCCGAGCAAAGCCGCTTGTAGAACGCTTCCGTGAAGCCCTTGAGATCGACGTTGGCCGCGTCGATGTGGCCGAAGAACTCGGCACGCGCCGCCGGGGCGACATAGCCGGCGGTGACAGCGACGGTGGCGATATTCCGCGCCCGGCAGGCGTCGGCCACATCGACCGCGTATTCCAGGAAGATCACGGGATCGTTGTAGGTGAAGGCGACGGAGCGGCAGCCGAGTTGCGCGGCCGCGCGGGCAATTGTCTCCGGCGTCGCCGCGTCGGCCAGCGTGTCGATCTCGCGGCTCTTGGAGATGTCCCAGTTCTGGCAGAACTTGCAGGTCAAATTGCAGCCGGCCGTGCCGAAGCTGAGCACCGCCGTGCCCGGCAGGAAGTGGTTGAGCGGCTTCTTCTCGATGGGATCGACGCAAAAGCCGCTGGAGCGGCCATAGGTCGTCAGCCAGATCTCGTCGCCGAGCCGGGCGCGCACGAAGCACAGCCCGCGCTGGCCGTCCTGGAGCTTGCAATAGCGGGGGCAGATGTCGCATTGGATGCGGCCATCGGCCAGGGCGTGCCAATGGCGGCCGGCGACGCCGGCGTCGGCGGCACGCTCGCCACGGGTGTCGGCGCCGGGCATGACGGGACCGTCCTCTTCCGCTCGCCCCAAGACTATCACGCCTTGTCCCGGGATCGCGTGGACATTTCGATCGCGACCATCGAGCGGATGGACCATCCGGCGGATGCGCTGCGTGCTGATGTTGTTTGGAACCACCAGGCCGTTGGCCGGGCTGACAGGTCAGGGACGCCACCGGTCCGGCGGACCGGCGTGAGACTCAGGCGGCGTCTTGCGCCAGCTCCTGGACCTCGCTCACCACTCCCGGCCGCTTCGTGCGGTGTGTGACCAGGCGGTCGTGCAGGCGCGTGATGATGCCGCAGCCGGTCTTCGTGAACAGGAACGGCAGCCAGGCGTGCACGAGACAAACAATGCCGCCGACGAGCAGGGCACCGGCGAACGAGTTGGCGGTGCGCCAATGCTCGCCATAGCTCTCGTTCACGGTCTTGCAACACCGAAACTCTCCGCTCGCAAAGGGCAATGATCGAAACCGTCACTAGGAATAATATCCGATAATCGCGCGAATTTTGTTCTAAATTGACCCCTAACTGCGCTCTGCTGTAGAACAGTGTTCTACATTTCAGGGTGACGGTAGATGGATAAAATAGACACAAAAATACTCGCGGCGCTCCAGGAGGACGCAAACATACCGATCAGCGAGCTCGCCGAGCGGGTCGGCCTGTCGAAGACGCCGTGCTGGAAACGCGTGCAGAAGCTGGAGGCCGACGGGGTCATCCGCAGCCGCGTCGCGCTGCTCGACCCGGAGAAGCTGAACGTCGGCGTCACCGTGTTCGCCACGGTGCGTACGCGCGAACACACGCTCGAATGGATCGAGGCCTTCGCCGACGCCGTGAAGCAGATCCCCGAGGTCGTGGAATTCTATCGGATGAGCGGCGACATCGACTACATGCTGCGCATCGTGGTGCCCGACATCGCCGGCTATGACGCCGTCTACAAACGCCTGATCTCTCAGATCAGCCTCTACGACGTCTGCTCCAGCTTCGCCATGGAGCGCATCAAGTACACGACCGCCCTGCCGCTCCACTACGCGCGCTAGCGCATATGACGAGGCTCAATCACCGCTTTCGGGCGTCGCGGGGGTCACGTACTATTCGCCCACGCAACCACTTGACAGGGACAGGGAGGTTCAAGCGATGTTCAAGCGAACGCTTCTGCTGGCGTCGGCGCTGGCGCTGCTGACAGCACCGGCCGCTGCGCAGGACAAAATCAAGATCGGCTTCGTCACGACCCTGACGACCGGGGCCGCGGTCATCGGCAACGACATGCGCAACGCCGTCGAGCTGGCGCTCGAGCATATCGACAACAAGATGGGGCCTCTCGACGTCGAGGTGATTTACGGCGACGACGAGTTCAACCCGCAGAAGGGCCGGCAGCGCACGGAGAAGCTCGTGCGCCAGGACGATGTCGACATCGTCGCCGGCTACATCTGGTCGAACGTTCTGCTGGCCTCGGCCAACGTCGTGCTCGACGCGGGCAAGATCCTGATCAGCTCCAACGCCGGGCCGTCACAGCTGGCCGGCGAGAGCTGCAATCGGAACTTCTTCAACGTGTCGTGGCAGAACGACCAGACGCCGATGGCCATGGGCGAGGTGCTCAACGAGGCCGGCGTCGGTTCGCTCTACATCATCGCGCCGAACTATGCGGCCGGCCAGAACATGGTCGCGGGCGTCGAGCGGACGTTCCGCGGCGAGATCGTCGGCAAGGACATGACGACCTGGCCGTCGCAGATCGATTGGGCGGCCGAGCTGTCGAAGGTCCGCGCCGCCAACCCCGACGGCGTGTTCATCTTCTATCCCGGCCGCCACGGTCCGGCCTTCATCAGCCAATATCAGCAGGCCGGCATCGACGTGCCGCTGTACACCGTGTTCACGATCGATTCACTCAGCCTGCCGCGTTTCCAGGAAGCGCAGATGGCCGGCGTGCTGGGCACGGTGATGACCCAGTTCTGGGCACCGGACCTGGACAACGCGCAGAACCAGCGTTTCGTCGCCGACTTTCGGGCGAAGCACGGCACCTACCCGTCGTTCTATGCGGCCCAGAGCTACGACACGATCTTCCTGATCAAGTCGGCGGTCGAGGCCGTCGGCGGCAACATCGGCGACATCGACGCCATGCGGGCCGCCATGGAGCAGGCGGAGTTCCCGTCGGTGCGCGGCAAGTTCAACTTCGGCAGCAACCACTTCCCGGTGCAGGATTTTTACAGCCGCGAGGTCGTCGTCGACAGCGATGGCAACTGGACAACGGCGGTGCGCGATCGCGTGCTGGTCAACCACCAGGATCCGTACGCGCGTCTGTGTACTTTCTGATCCCGGCTTGACAGGTTAAGACTTGCGGGGGCGCTAGTGGTTCGATGCTGACGGATGGTTCCCATCCGTCAGCATCGAACCACCAGCTTGTTGATTCTGTGGGCTGATTCACCTAACGCTTGGGCGACCAAGCGTTAGGATCAGACCACCAGCCCCCGCAAGTGCTTTTCGACCCCGCATGTGCTTTCGAGAAGTGCTCGAGTCCGCCCTGTTGCCATGAACTTCGTCCTGCTCGCCGAACAGGCCCTCAACGGCATCCAGCTGGGCGTGCTCTTGTTCCTGATCGCGGCCGGCCTGACCCTCGTCTTCGGCATCCTGGACCTGGTCAACCTGGCCCATGGCTCGCTGTACATGATCGGCGCGTTCTTGGCCGCGACGTTCGCCGCCTGGACCGATTCCTTCCTCGTCGGCGTCGTGCTGGCACTGCCGGCGACCCTCGTCGTCGGCGTCGTCCTCGAGGTGTCGGTGCTGCGGACGCTGTATGTGCGCGACCACCTGGACCAGGTGCTGGCGACGTTCGGGCTGATCCTGTTCCTCAACGAGCTGACACGCATCATCTGGGGCCCGGCCGGGTTGTCGATCGCGCTGCTGCCGCCGCTCAACCGGCCGATCGAGCTCGCCTTCGGCATCCACTATTCGGTCTATCGCATCGTCATCATCGCCGTTGGCCTCACGGTCGCGCTCGGGCTCTACGTGCTGGTGACGCGGACGCGTGCCGGCATGCTGATCCGGGCCGGCGCGTCGAACCGGACGATGGCCGGCGCCCTGGGCGTCAACATCCAGCTCTTGTTCACGCTCGTGTTCGGCATCGGCGCGGCGCTGGCCGGGCTCGCCGGCATGATGGTGACGCCGATCAGCCAGGCCCAGATCGGCATGGGCGAGCAGATCCTGATCCTCGCCTTCGTCGTCATCGTCATCGGCGGCATCGGCTCGGTGCGCGGCGCGTTCATCGCCTCGATCGTCACCGGCCTGATCGACACCATGGGGCGCTCGTTCCTCGATGTCGGGCTGCTCGTGATAATGCCGCCGAACGCGGCCGAGACGGCCGGCCCGGCGCTGTCGTCGATGCTGATCTACATCTTCATGACGGCCGTTTTGTTCTTCAAACCCCAGGGGCTGTTCCCGCCCCGGGGCCGCTGAGGCCGGTGCTGTGAACCTGGCAGCCCTGCGCACGGCCCGCGGCATCGCCGCCGGCGCCGTCCTCGTCGCGTTCGCGCTGCTGCCCGTGTTCGCCGGCATCGCCGACCGGCCGTTCTATGTCGACGTCGCGGTGCGCATCATGATCTGGTCGCTCGCGGCGGTGAGCCTCAACCTGATCCTCGGCTACGGCGGCATGGTGAGCTTCGGCCACGCCGTCTATCTCGGCATCGGCGGCTACACGGTCGGCATCCTCGGCGACGCCGGCATCGTCAACGGCTACATCGTCTGGCCCCTGGCGCTCGTGGTATCGGCCGCGGTCGGCCTTGTCTTCGGTGCCATCTCGCTGCGCACCAAGGGCCTCTACTTCATCATGATCACGCTGGCGCTGTCGCAGATGATCTTCTTCCTCGGCATCAGCGCCGAGCGCTATGGCAGCGACGACGGCCTGCTGATCGACCGGCGCAACGACTTCGACATCGGTGGGCTGGAGCTGTCGATCCGCAACCCGCTGGTGTTCTACTACCTGGTGCTCGCCCTGTTGCTCGTTGCCATCTTCATCGTCCACCGCATCGTCAACAGCCGCTTCGGCATGGTCGTCCAGGGTGCCAAGGCGAACGACGACCGGCTGCAGGCAATCGGCGTGCCGACCTATCGTTACCGCCTGGTGGCGTTCGTCATCGCCGGCGTGATCTGCGGCCTGGCCGGCGTGCTGACCGCGAACTTCGAGCAATTCATCAGTCCCGACCTGATGGATTGGCCACGCTCGGGCGAGCTCATCTTCATGGTCGTGCTCGGCGGCATGGGCACGCTGTTCGGACCGGTGCTCGGTGCCGTCGCGTTCCTGTTGCTGTCCGAGGTGCTGTCCGGCATCACCGAGCACTGGCATCTCATCTTCGGGCCGTTCCTGATCATCGTCGTGCTGTTCGCCCGCGGCGGCATCAACGGCCTGCTGGCGCCGCGAGCGGCCCCGGGGTCGGCATCGTGACGGCGGAGCCGCCGGTCCACGGGCCGCTGCTCGATGAGCCGCAGCGCAATGAGCCGCAGCTCGACGAGCCGCTGCTCCAGGTCAGCCGGCTGACGAAGCACTTCGACGCCGTCGCCGCGGTCGAGAACCTGTCGCTCGACGTCAGTGCCGGTGAGATCCACGCCGTGATCGGCCCCAATGGCGCCGGCAAGACGACGGCGACCGACCTCGTGTCGGGGCGCCTCAGGCCCGATGCCGGCACGATCCGGTTCGCCGGCGCCGATATCACCCGGCGCTCGGCCGCCGCGCGGTCCCAGCGCGGGCTCGCCCGCTCGTTCCAGATAACCAGCATTCTCAAAGAGTTCAGCGTCCTCGACAACGTCGCCCTGGCGGTCCAGGCCCACGCCGGCCACAGTTTCCGGTTCTGGCGCCCGGCGCGCCGCGAAGCGTCGCTCATCGACCCCGCCACGGCGGTGCTGGAGCAGATCGGCCTGGCCGGCCGGGCGGCCGTACTGGCCGGCACCCTGGCCCATGGCGAGCAGCGCCTGCTGGAGATCGCCATGGCGCTGGCGACGCGGCCGCGCATGCTGCTGCTCGACGAGCCGATGGCCGGCATGAGCCCCGACGACAGCGAGCGCATGATCGCCTTCCTCTCAGGCCTCAAGGCGAGGCACACAATGCTGCTGATCGAGCACGACATGGACGCCGTGTTCGCACTGGCCGACCGCATCACCGTGCTGGTCTATGGCCGCGCCATCGCCACCGGCACACCGGCCGAGATCCGCGCCAACGCGGAGGTCCGCCGGGCCTATCTCGGCGAAGACGACGCGGAGGCCGCGTGATGCTGCGGCTCAGCGGCGTCGAGAGCGGCTATGGCGCGAGCCAGGTGCTGTTCGGCATGACGCTGGAGGTCGCCGCCGGCGAGGTCGTCACCCTGCTCGGCCGCAACGGCATGGGCAAGACGACGACGGTGCGCTCGATCATGGGCATCGTGGTGCCGCGGGCCGGCGAGATCCACTTCGCCGACCGGCCGATCCACGGCCTGCCGTCGTTCCGCATCGCCGCGGCGGGCCTCGGCCTGGTGCCCGAGGGGCGGCAGATCTTCCCCAACCTGACGGTGCGCGAGAACCTGGTGGCGACCGCCGCGAACCGGTCGGGCGTGGCCGAGCCGTGGACGCTGACGCGCGTTTACGCGCTGTTCCCGCCGCTCGCCGCCCGGCGCAAAGCCATGGGCAGCCAGCTCTCGGGCGGCGAACAGCAGATGCTGGCGATCGGCCGCGCCTTGATGACCAACCCGCGCCTGCTGATCCTCGACGAGGCGACCGAGGGGCTGGCGCCGTTGATTCGACGCGAGATCTGGCGCTGCCTGGAGAGCCTGAAGGCGGCGGCCCAGTCGATCCTCGTGATCGACAAGAACATCGCCGCCCTCGCCCGCATCGCCGATCGCCACTACATCGTCGAGAAGGGCGTCGTCGTGTGGACCGGCACGTCGGCGGAGCTGACCGCCGACCCCGCCATGCAGCGCCGCTACCTCGGCGTGTGACACGCCTTGAGCCGGCGCCGGCCCACGCCCCCAACGGCACCCTTCGACAGCCTCAGGGTGAGGTCCTCATGTCAAAGCTCAGAGTGAGATCCTCATGCTGAGCCTGTCGAAGCATGGGGTGGCCGGGTGGCGGAGCGGGCCGGTGCAGCCTCAACGGAATGGGTGCTGAGCGCATGCGGCGGCTCGTCGTCTGCGACATCGACGGCACGCTGATCGAGCTGTCCGCGGCCGAGCTCGACGTCTTCTTCGGCACGTTCGAACGCGCCTTCGGCATCCCGCCGGTCAAGCGCGACTGGGCCAGCTATGTCGCCACCAACGACTACGCCATCATCCGCACCGTCCTGCATGAACACCTCGGCCGCCACGCCACGGCGGCCGACGTGGCGACGTTCCGCGATGCATACCTGCGCGGCCTCGCCGACGGCTTCGCCAGCGGCGCGTTGGGCAGCGCGTTGGTGCCTGGTGTCGCCGCCTTGCTGCGGGCGCTGGCCGCCCGCGACGGCGTCGCACTCACCCTGGCCACTGCAAACATGCGCGACGGTGCCCAGCTGCGCCACGAGGCCGCGGGCCTGTGCTCCCACTTCGCTGGCGGCAGCTTTGCCGAGCACGGCCTGTACAAGCCGGCGATCCTCGCCGCGGCGTTGCGCGACACGGCGGCCCGTTGGGGCGGCGCGGTCAAGCCGGAGGTCGTCTACCTCGGCGACAAGTCCGGCCGATGCCGTCGCCGCGCAGGCCGTCGGCGTCGCTTTCGTCGGCATCGCCACGCGGCCCGAGCGCCGCGACAAGCTGTTGGCGGCGGGGGCCGGGACTGTCCTCGACGACTACACGCCCCTCGCCGCGGCCCTTGCCGTCATCGCCCCACAGTGACGGACGTGACGCAACGAGCCCTCGGCCCGCATACTTCGACAGGCTCAGCATGGGCCTCATCCTGAGCCTGTCGAAGGGTGAGGCCCGTCGCTCGCTCCTGCGGGATACTAGCCGAGCACCGAGAAGCTGCTGTCCTGGTTGATCGGCCGCTTGCGCGAATAGAAACCGACATCGATGTCGCGGCCGATGTGGGGCAGCCGGAACGTGAGCGGCGCGCGGTCGTGGTCGTGGCCACCCTCGCAGTAATCGATCAGGGCCGTCATCATCTTGCCGGCGATGGCTGCGTTCTTGAACTGGTTGCCGCTCGTGCCGATCGCCATGTAGAAGCCGGCGACGGCCGATTTGTCGTAGATCGGGATCCAGTCCTCGGTGACGTCGTAGAGGTCGACGACACCGCGCAGACGCGAGGGGATGCCCAGCGTCGGCACGCGCTGGGCGTAGCGATAGGCCTGGACGGTCCACTGGTCGGTGAAGTCGCGGTTGTAGTCCTCGTCGTCGACCCATTCCTTGGGGTCGCATTGGGGATCCTCGCTGCCGATGAGGATGTTGTTGCCGTGCTCGGGCCGGCAATAGCAGGCGATGTCGCTGTCCGAGACGACGATGCCGTCGGCCTCGAAATTGAAGCCGGCCGGCGCCGGTATGTGGACGACCTCCTGGCGCAGCGCCCGGGTCGTGATCGTCATGTCGTCGAGCGCCCCCGCCATGGCGTTGACCTTGGCCGACGCCGGACCGGCGACGTTGACGACGACCGGCGCGCGCACCTCGCCGCCGTCGTCGAGCCGGACGCCGGCGATGCGGCCGTCGCGCTTGTGGATCTCGACCACGCGGCGGCCGAACAGAAAGCGGGCACCGAGCGCCTCGGCCGCGCGTTGCAGGTTGTGGGTCGCGAGTTGCGGGTCGGTGACGTAGCCCGCCGTCGGGAAGAACACGCCGCCGGCGACGGCACCGCCGACGGGCTCGCCGAAGCCGTCGTCGGCCATGCGCCTGGGCGGATAGTAGCTCCGCAGATCGTAGACCGGCAGGCGCGCCTTGATCTTGGCCTTGTCCCAGATCTCGTACGGGATAGCGAGGGCGCGGCAATGTTCGAGGTGGCGCTCCATGAACGCGTTCTGGGGCGTGCGCATGACCAGACAGCCGGTCTCGCGGAACCTGGCCAGGCCGCTTTCGTCCGCGTCGCCGACATAGTCGGCCCAGCCGCGCCAGTCGAAATAGCCCTCATAGGCGAACGCCGTGCCTTCCAGGGTCGAATAGTGGACCCGGATGATGGCGCAAGACGCGCCGGTCGGCCCAAGGCCCGCACCCCGGTTGCGATCGATGGACAGGGTCCTGTAGCCGGCCTTGGCGAGCTCCAGGGCCGTCGTCGCGCCGATCACGCCGGCGCCGATGATGATCGCGTCTGCCGTGTCGTTCATGTTCTCAGCCACCCTCCGCGTCACAGCCGTCGATTGTAGCGGCAATCGCGGCCCGCGCATCGCCGATTAGCGCCGGGCCGGCCTGGGGCCGGCTCAGGAACTCGGCCCAGGCCAGCAGGTCCGTCAGCCGGCTCAACCGCCGCCAATCCGCCGGCAGCCGACCGCCGGCTCGCGTATAGCCGCTCGCCGCGGCGTCGGCGAACCCGGGCAGGTCGCCCAGGGGCGCACGCAGCAGGTTGCCGAAGTCGAGGAACGGCGTCGCCGCCACGGCGAACTCCCAATCGAGCACCGCCGCCACGATCCAGCCCGCCGCTTCCTCGCGCACCAGAATGTTCGAACCGCCAAAATCGCCGTGGGCCAGGCAGGGCGGCCCGTCCGGTTCATCCAAATGCCGCCCGGCGACCTCGGCAAAGTCGATGAGCCGTCGTGTCAGATCGACGCCGAGCCTGCGCGCCGCCGGGCCGTCGCTCATACACGCGTTCAGGAACCCAACGAAGCCAGCCCGGCCCGGCGCAAACGGCTCGGCCACATTGAGGTCGGCGTCGAGCATGCCCATGCGCCCGAAGACGACACGGTGGATCGGCGCCAGCGCCGCGCCGACCGCTCGCCCCAGACGATCGAGGGCGGCTCCATCAAGCCGTGGCGCAACCGCCTCCAGCCGCTCCCCGTCGACCCAATCCATGACGACGTAGGGATGGCCGGTCACCGGGTTCGTCTCCGCGAAGGCGTGCAAGCGCGGCACCGGCACGCGCCCGCGCAGCAGCCGATTGAGAGCCACTTCCTTGCCGACCTGTGCGCGGTCTCGTTGATAGAGCCGCACGAGCAGCGGCGGCGCGGCATGCCCTGAGAGCCTGACGCGAAGGTTCGTGTTGGCGAGGCCACCCAACGTGGGTTCGGCGTCAACGACGGTTTAGCCCGGAAAGGCCGGCTGTACCAGCGCCGTGAGCTCAGCCGCGGTCAGTGTCAGCCTGGGCTCGCTGAGTTCCCAGTTGTTCCGCACGGTATGGCCCCCACTTCTCGATGCGGAACCCACAATTGCCCAGGTTTCGCCGCACCGCCGCCAATATTCCGGCTGAGATGTCCTCCCCGGCACGCGCGCTGCGAAGTCGGAACCGGCGACCGAAAGTGCGTTCGTGCGAGCCGTGTTGCAGGCGGCCACTTCTTGGGCGTACTATGGGCTATTATTATCTCGTTTAACGTGCAATCGCACAGAGGCGCCGACGATGGACGAGGTGGATGGAATTGTATGGTTGGCCGGCTCGCTGTTCGCGCTCTTGGCTGCGGCGAGCCCGTCAGCGGTTGCCCAGCCTGACTGGCACGGCTGCTATGAGCCGGAACCGCGACCGAGCTGTATGTCTGCACGGACCCTGTTCTAGCAGACCTTCATGCCGTCGTTGAAGATGCCCCCGCGCTGAAGGACAAGCTACCGCTGCTAGGGGCGGACGTCCCGGCGTGGCGGCTCCGGCCTGTTGCCCGGGAGCATTTGGCATGGCTGTCTCGAATTGAGACGGAATGCGTCCCGCAGAACGGCGGTTGGGCGGATTTCGAAGTTCGCTTCGAAGCCGTCCCATGCCTCATCGAGCGCTA
>CBDHDN010000005.1:0-49197 GCA_965261585.1 Alphaproteobacteria bacterium | reverse complement strand
CTGTCGAAGCCGGCGCGGCCGATGACCGACGTATACTCGGATCTGGTCACCGCAAGCTCGCTGAACTTGCCGTCCAGGAAGATGTCGATGATCTGCCAGTCGCCGTCGAATTCGCGGAGCACATAGTCGAGCGACGTCGCCTTGCCCGACGACTCGACGATCTGGTTCAGCACCGTGATCGCTCCGCGCGCCGACGGGCGTTCGCCCAGCATCTCGAAGCGCTCGCCGCTGTAGCCGTCGAAACGCGACGCGAAGTTGGCGATGCTCATGCGCGAGAAGGCGTCGATCAGGCGGCCGCGCTGGCCCTTATCCAGCCCCGTCCAGTAGCGGCCGACGGCGATGCGGGCCATGGCCGGAAATTGAAGTATCGATCAGGACGGGCGACAGGAGCTCATAACGGCCGTTGAAGCCAAGCGCCCTGGCCTGCTGCATGGATTCCAGGAGGGTCGCGTTCAGATCGGCGACGGGCCCCGTCGGCTCGCCAGCCCGCAGCGGTGTTGCGGCAAATGACGCGACAAGCAGCACGGCACCCATCCGCAGGGCGATCTTGGTCGCTCGCATGATTCCCATATGGTGCGTCGCCGTGCGGCTGTCTATTGTCCCCTCGCAAACAAAGCAGGCAAGCGCTCGTTTTGTGGCCGCCTGTGCGTGGGGCTCGGGTTGGCATAGGTACCGGTTGTTGCGGGCATAGAAGCTTTGGGTGGCGAAACAGGGCGGTGATGGCGCTTCTCGGCGCGCACTGATCGGCTTGGTCGATTGGGTGCAGCGTAACGCGGCGTTGGTCGTGGTCCTTGCCGTTGCGCTGACGGGCGGCGTCGTCGTCTTTACCGTAAACACGCTGGGTATCAATACCAGCACGACGGACATCATCTCGTCGGACGTGCCGTTTCGCCGCAATGACCTGGCCTTCGACAAGGCGTTCCCACAGCTCAGGAGCGTGATTGTCGTGGTCGTCGACGGCACGTCGCCGGAGGCCGCCGAAGACGCCGCGCAACGGCTCGCCGACCGGCTGGGCACCGACACGACCAACTTCCATGACGTCTACCTGCCGGGTGCGGAGCCATATTTCCGGCGCGACGGGTTTTTGTTCCTCGACGTCGAGGCGCTGGCGACGCTGGCCGATCGCCTGGCCGCTATCGAGCCGCTGCTGGCGTCATTGGCCGCCGACCCCAGCCTGCGCGGGCTGACCGACGTGCTGGATCTGGCGCTCGCGGGAGCCGACGGCCAAGACAGCGCCGAGCTGGTCGAGCTGTTGGGCAAGATCGGTGCCGTCGCCCGCGCCATTCCGGCCGGCCTGCCGCTCGATCTGTCCTGGCAATCGTTGCTCGCCGGCGACGGCACCGCAGGGCCGTCGCGGCGCTTCGTCCTGGCGCGGCCGATCCTCGACCACGGCGGCTTCAAACCGGCGGCTGCCGCCATCGACGCCATCCGGGCCGCGGCGCGGGCGCTCGACATCGACGCCGACCACGGCCTCAGCGTGCGGGCTCACCGGCGGCGTCGCCCTGGATCAGGAGGAGCTCGACAGCGTCGAGGTCGGCGGCAAGACCGCGGGCGCATTGTCGCTCGTGCTGGTGGCGCTGTTGCTGATCGTCGGCCTGCGCTCGGGCGGGCTCGTGCTGGCGACCGTGGCGACACTGCTGATGGGCCTCATTTGGACGGCCGGGTTCGCGGCGCTGACCTTGGGTGAGCTGAACCTGATCTCGGTCGCTTTCGCCGTCCTGTTCGTCGGCCTCGGCGTCGATTTTGGGATCCACATGTGCCTGCGCTATCGTGAGGAACTGGCCGGCGACGCTGACAAGGCAGAGGCGATCCGCCGCGCCGGCGGTGCGGTCGGTGGGGCGTTGGCGCTCAGCGCGCTGTCGGCCGCCGCCGGCTTCTACGCCTTCCTGCCGACCGACTATCGCGGGCTGGCCGAGCTCGGGCTGATCGCCGGCACCGGCATGTTCGTGGCGCTGGTCGCCAACCTGACGGTGCTGCCGGCGCTGCTCGCGCTGTTGCCGCGACCGTCGGCGCGGCCATGGCGGCGCCTGTCGACGTTTCCGCTGCAGCGCGTCAGCCGGCCGGTCCTGGCGATCGCTGCGATCCTGGGGATCGCGGCGATCTTTGCCGTGCCGCTCGCCCGCTTCGACTTCAACCCGCTCAACCTCAAGGATCCGCGGACCGAGTCCGTGTCGACGTTCCTTGATCTGGCGGCGGATCCGGACTCAACGCCGTACGTGATCAAGGTGCTCGCCGATGACCTCGAAGCTGCCGGTGCGATCGCCCGAGCGGGTTGCCGACGCTGGTTTGGCGGTCCGGGTGATCGCGCTGTCCAGCTTCGTGCCGGAGGATCAGGACGAAAAGCTGACCATCGTCGACGATATCGCGTCCTTCCTGGGGCCGGCGTTGATTCCGGGCGAGCCGCCGCCGCCGACGACGGACGCGGAACGGCAGCAGGCGTTGGCGCGGCTGCGTGCGCGCTTGCAGGCGGTGTCCGCCCGCGATGACCCGTTGGGATCGGCGGCGGCGGACCTCGATGCCGCACTCACTGCCGAGCGGGGCACCGCCGAGCCGGGCACCGCCGGGCCGGGCACGGCCGGGCCGGGTACCACCGCGGCGGGTACCGACCCGGCGGCCGAGCTGGAGCGGCGCCTGACGGTCAACCTGCAGCGCGCGCTCGCACAGCTGAGCACGGCGCTGGAGGCGAGTGAGGTCACGCTGGATGACCTGCCGCCGGAGCTGCAGCGGCGCTGGCAGGCGGCGGACGGCTTTGCCCGGGTCGACATCCA
This sequence comes from Alphaproteobacteria bacterium, assembly GCA_965261585.1. GTDB lineage: Bacteria > Pseudomonadota > Alphaproteobacteria > UBA6615 > UBA6615 > CBDHDN01. The sequence continues at coordinate 46,429 of CBDHDN010000005.1, read as the reverse complement.
GCCCAGCATCTCGATCGTCGACAACAGCGATTTGCGCCGCTTCGCCGATGCTGTGCTCGCGGTCGTGCCGACGGCAAGCGGCGGGCCGATCATCATTACCGAGGCCGGACGGGTCGTCTTGCGCGCCTTTCTGGAGGCGATGGCGCTCGCGGTCATCCTGATCAGCGCCATCCTGCTGGTGATGCTGCGGCGCTTCGCCGACATCGTGCTGGTCCTGGTGCCGCTCGCGTTCGCGGCCCTGATGACGGTTGCCGCCTCGGTCGTCCTGGGCCTGGCGTTCAATTTCGCCAACGTCATCGTGCTGCCGCTGCTGCTTGGGCTCGGCGTCAGCAGCAGCATCCACCTGGTGATGCGGCAGCGGGAGGAGGGTGGCGTCGTCGTGTTGACAAGCAGCACGCCGCGCGCCGTCCTGTTCAGCTCGCTGACCACGGTCGCCGCGTTCGGCAGCCTCGCCGTCTCGGGACACCGCGGCATGACCAGCATGGGACAGCTGCTGACGATCGCCATCTTGTTCGTGCTGTTGGCGACCCTCGTCGTGCTGCCTTGCCTGATGATGTTCGTCGGCCGGCAGCCGCCCGTGCCGCTCATGCCGCCCGTGGCGCCGGCGGCATGAGGGCGGTCATGCTGGCCGCCGGTACCGGCCGGCGCCTGGGGCTGGCAGACGGGCAGCCCAAGTCGCTGTTGCGGTTCGGCGATGAATCGCTGCTCGCCAGGCATCTGCGCCTGCTGGCCCATTGTGGGATCGAGCGTGTCGATATCTGCGTCGGCTATCGGGCCGAGTCGATCGTGGCGGAGTTGGCCCGTCTCGGCGTGACGGACCGGGTCACCACCCACGACAATCCCGACTATACGCGCGGGCCGATCGTCTCGCTGTGGGCCTTGCGCGAGGTCTTGCGCGCCGGTGAGACCGTGATCTTCCTCGATGCCGATGTTCTGTATGATTACAGGATGTTGGAGCGCCTGGTCGGCGCCGATGCCGAGGGCTGCTATCTGATGGACCGCGCACTCGATCCCGGCGAGGACCCGGTAAGATTGTGCCTGCGCGACGGTCGCCTGGTCGACATCCACAAAGTGCCCGAGCGGGCCCACGATATGGCCGGCGAGTGGATCGGGCTGGCGCGCTTCGCGCCGGGGCTGGCCGACGCCATCGCGAACCGCGGCCGAACGACACGTTGCGGCCGGTGCGGTCAACGATATCTATGAGGAGGCGTTTCGCGACGTTCTGTTCACCTCGGCGCCCGGTAGGTTTACGGTTGTCAATGTGAGCGACCTGCCGTGGATCGAGATCGACTTTCCCGAGGATCTGCGGAAGGCGCGAGAAGAGGTGTTCCCGAGGCTCGTCGAGGCGGAGTCACGATCATGAGCAACGTCTCGGAGATGCCGTGGGATCAGCGCATTGCCCGCCTGATCGTGCGGCCCCTCGTGGGCACCGCCGTAACGCCGAACCATGTCACGACCGTTAGCCTCGTGGTCGGCCTCGCCGGTGCCGTGCTGTTCGCCGTGGGCGGTACGGCGGTCCATTGGGGCGCGCTCTGCATCATCATATCGGCGCTGCTCGATCATGGGGATGGTGAGCTCGCCCGTATGAGCAACCGGACCTCGGTGTTCGGCCACTACTACGACAACATCGCCGGTGGCATCGTCCTGTTCGGTGCGTTCGTCGGCATCGGCATTGGCCTGCGCGACGGCGCTCTGGGGCCCTGGGCGGTGCCGATGGCGCTCACTACCGGCGCTGCCGTCGCCTTCCTGTTCACCTATCGCCTGCAGGTCGAGCGCCGGCTCGGGCGCGAAGCGGTGAAGCAGCCCAGCTGGGCCGGCTTCGAGATCGAGGACTGTATGTACCTGATCGGTCCGGTGACCTGGGCCGGCGGGCTGGTGCCGTTTTTCGTTGCCGCCGCGATCGGCGCGCCGCTGTTCGCACTGTGGCAATTGTGGGACATCTGGCGCGCGGCGCCGCAGCGCGAGCGCCGATAGCGGGGCGCTGGTGACAACCCTGGTGACCGGCGCGACCGGCTTCGTCGGCTCGGCCGTGGCGCGGCATCTCGCCGCCGCCGGCGCCGGGTTGCGGCTGCTCATCCGGCCAGACAGCGACCGCCGCAACCTCGAAGGGCTGGCAGGCGACGTCGTCACCGGCGATCTGCGCGATCGTGGCTCGCTCGAACGGGCACTCAAAGGGTGCAGCGACCTGTTCCATGTCGCCGCCGACTATCGCCTGTGGGCGCGCCGCCCCCAAGACCTCTACGACAGCAACGTCACCGGCACCGAGAACATCATGGCCGCGGCCGGCGAGGCGGGCGTCGGGCGCATCGTTTATACGAGCAGCGTCGCCACCTTGGGTTGGCGCGCGGACGGTCGGCCGGCCGACGAGGAGACGCCGGTCCGGCTTGCCGACATGATCGGGCACTATAAACGCTCGAAATTCCTGGCCGAGGCGGTGGTGCGTCGGCTGGCCGGTGAAGGTGGCCTGCCGGTGACAATCGTCAATCCGTCCACGCCGGTCGGTCCGCGCGACATCAAGCCGACGCCGACGGGACGGCTGATCGTCGAGGCGGCCGCGGGCCGCATCCCCGCGTTCGTCGAGACCGGATTGAACATCGTCCACGTCGACGATGTTGCCGCCGGACACCTGCTGGCCCATGCCAAGGGCGCTGTCGGCGAGCGCTATGTTCTCGGCGGTCAGGACAAGACCTTGGGCGAGATCCTGACGCAGATCGCCGTCATGGTCGGCCGCCGGCCGCCGCGCGTCCGCCTGCCGCACGGCCTGGTGCTGCCGATCGCCTACGCGGCCGAGGCGGTGGCCGCCGTGACGGGGCGCGCGCCGTTCGCCACCGTCGACGGCGTGCGCATGGCGGCCAAGCACATGTTCTTCTCGTCCGCCAAGGCCGAACGCGTGCTCGGCTACACGTTCCGCGCCGCCGAGGACGCCGAGCGCGATGCCGTGGCGTGGTTCCGCGACCATGGCTATGTGTGAGGCCGGGGCGGCTCCGGCTCAGCTTGATTTGCACCATGGGCTTCCCCATAAAGGGCATGATACTATTTGAAAATTCGTGACGGGTGCGGTGCGCTCGGGTGTTGCTCTCGGGGGGGCAACGACAAAAAACGGGAGGCGCCAGGGGATGGAATCCGCGGGACCGCGGGTCGTTGCGAAACGGCCGCTGCGTATCGTTTTGGCTGAGCCGCGCGGCTTTTGTGCCGGCGTCGAACGGGCCATCGAGATCGTCGAGCGGGCGCTGGAGCACTATGGCGCACCGGTCTATGTCCGGCACGAGATCGTCCACAACAAGCGGGTCGTTGATACGCTGCGCGCCAAGGGCGTGCGCTTCGTCGAGGAGATAGACGAGGTGCCGCAGGAGGCGGTCACGGTGTTCAGTGCCCATGGCGTCGCCGAGCGTGTCGAGCGTGGGGCCGAGGAACGGGCGTTGCACGTCGTCGATGCAACATGCCCGCTGGTCGCCAAGGTGCATAAGGAGGGGCAGCGCTACGCCGACAAGGGATTCGAGGTCGTGCTGATCGGCCACCGCGGGCATCCCGAGGTCGAAGGCACGATGGGACAGATCCCCGGCCGGGTGCACCTCGTCACCTGCGTCGATGACGTCGACCTGTTGGAACCGGCCGATCCGCGCAAGCTCGCCTATGTAACGCAGACGACGCTCAGCGTCGACGACACGCGCGACGTCATCGCCGCCCTGCACGCTCGCTTTCCGGAGATCATCGGGCCGGACGTGCGCGACATCTGCTACGCGACGCAGAACCGGCAGACCGCGGTGCGGGCGCTGGCCAAGGAAGTCGACGTGGTTTTGGTGGTCGGCGCGCGCAACAGCTCGAATTCCAATCGCCTGCGCGAGATCGGCGAGGATATGGACGTGCCGAGCTATCTGATCGGCGATGCCGAGGCCCTCGAACCGGCGTGGCTCGAAGGTGCCTCGGCGGTCGGCATCACGGCCGGCGCCTCGGCGCCGGAGGAGCTCGTGAAGGAGCTCGTGGCGCGCCTCGATATGCTGTACGACACGCGGCTCGAAGTGCAGGCGGGCGTCGAGGAGAACGTGCAGTTCAAGCTGCCGCCGGAGTTGACGAACATCGACGACGAGCCGGTTCTGCAAGCGACAACAGCCTGATCGACGGGAGACGCCTGTGGCCGCACCGCTTCGCCAGCAGATTCGCGTTGGCGCCTATATCCTCAAGCAGCGCATCACCGGGCGCGAGCGCTATCCCCTGGTGCTGATGCTGGAGCCGCTGTTTCGCTGCAACCTGGCCTGCCCGGGATGCGGCAAGATCGACTATCCCGACGATATCCTGAACCGGCGCCTGTCGGTCGAGGACTGCGTCAGGGCGGTCGAGGAGTGCGGCGCCCCGATCGTTTCGATCCCGGGCGGCGAGCCGTTGCTGCACAAGGAGATCGGCGAAATCGTTGCCGAGCTCATCAAGCGCAAGCGCTTCGTCTATCTGTGCACGAACGCGCTGTTGCTGCAGAAGAAACTGCAGCTGTTCGAGCCCAGCCCCTACCTCACCTTCTCGGTGCACCTGGACGGGCTGGAGGACGAGCACGACATCGCCGTCGATCAGAAGGGCGTGTTCAAGCGCGCCGTCGCCGCGATCAAGGCGGTCAAGGACGCCGGCTACCGCGTCAACGTCAACGCGACGCTGTTCAACAGTGCCGAGCCCGACCGGGTGGCCGCGTTTTTCGACTTCGTGACCGACGAGCTGGACGTGGAAGGCATCACGGTCTCGCCGGGTTATGCCTATGAGCGGGCACCCGACCAGCAGCATTTCCTCAGCCGCCAGGCGACCAAGGAGCTGTTCCGCAGCGTCTTCAAGCACGGCGCGGGCAAGCGGTGGAAGTTCAGCCAGTCGACGCTGTTCCTCGACTTCCTGGCCGGCAATCAGACCTATCGCTGCACGCCATGGAGCAACCCGACGCGCAACATCTTCGGCTGGCAGCGGCCCTGCTACCTGCTGAACGAAGGCTATGTCGGCTCGTTCCGGGAGCTGATGGACGAGACCGAGTGGGACGGCTACGGCACCGGCAACTACGAGAAGTGCGCCGATTGCATGGTGCACTGCGGCTATGAGGGCACGGCGGTCGCCGACACGGTCAAGCATCCGATCAAGGCGCTGAAGGTGCTCATGAAAGGCGTGCGGACCGACGGCGAGCTGGCGCCGGAGATCGCCCTCGACAAGCAGCGCCCAGCCGAGTTCATTTTCGATAATCTGGTGGCCGGGGTGGTGGCCGAGATGCACGATGGTGCCGTGAAGCCGGGCTCAGCCGGCGTTGAACAAGGCGGGGCCAGCCGCGCGGGCGAGGCGGCGTAGCGTCGCCAGCGCCGTCGCCGCTTCGCGGCCGAGGCGCAGCAAGGACGGGACGTCGCCTGGCCTAGCCAGCACCTGAACACCGATACGGGCGAGGCGTGTGCGCCCGGTCGGACCGATACTGTCGAGGGCGGCGCGTGGCAGCGTCCGGGCGGCGGTGTCGGCAATCGTCCGCACGATCAACAACGGCACGCCTGAGGCCCGCGCGGCGTCGGCCAGGACATGGCTCTCCATGTCGACGGCCACGGCGGCCGTGCGCCGGCCCAACGCCTGCTTCGCCGCGGCGTCGTCGATCAGCCGGTCACTGCCGGCGATCGATCCGATCAGCGGATCGAGACCCGCCGCGGCCACCGCATCGATCACGCGATCGCGCCAAGCGCTGTCCGTCGCGGTGCTTTCGCCGGATGGGTCGACGACCGCGTTGCCGACGATCAGGGTGCCCGTCGGCACGGCCGGGTCGAGGCCGCCGGCGAGGCCGAAACTCAACAGCGCCTGCGCGCCGGCGTCGCGCAGCCGCCGGACCTCGCGCCGCGCGCGGGCGACGTTGGCGCCGGCACAGGCAATCACCGGCGCCGGCACGACGTCCCGGGCGGCGGCGGCGATGATCCTGCGCTCGGCGGCGATGCCGGTCAGGACGCCGACACGCCTCAAAGGCCTTGCCTGACGTGGCGGTCGTTGGTGCGCATCAGGTTGCGATAGCGCGCCAGTGCCCACAGCGGGAAATAGGCGCTGTAGCCGTGATATTTCAGATAGAAGACGCGCGGGAAGCCGACGGCGGTCCACAGGTCCTCGCGCCAGTTCGCGCCGTCGCGCGGCGCGGCGGCCAAGTAATCGACGCCGCGGCTCACGGCGTCGGCCGCGACCTCACCGGCCGCCATCAGGCCGAGCAGCGCCCAGGCCGTCTGCGAGGGCGTGCTGGCCTTCACCGTGCCGCGCTGCTCGTCCCAATAGGTCGCGCAGTCCTCGCCCCAGCCGCCATCGTCGCGCTGCTGTGCCCGTAGCCAGTCGACGGCCCGACGGATGTAAGGCTGGCTCATGTCCTCGCCGACCGCGTTCAGCGCCGACAACGCCGACCAGGCGCCATAGACGTAGTTGACGCCCCAGCGGCCGTACCAGGAGCCATCGGCTTCCTGTTCTCGCTTCAGGTAGTCGACGCCGCGGCGCACGGCCGGATGGTCCATGTCGTGGCCAACCTGGCCCAGGAAACTCAGGCAACGGGCCGTTACGTCGACCGTCGGCGGATCGAGCAGGGCGCCATGATCGGCAAACGGGATGTGGTTCAGATAGTGGTGCGTATTGCCGGCATCGAAGGAACCCCAGCCGCCGTCGGCGTCCTGCATGCCGATTATCCACCGCACGGTGCGCTCGATGGCACCGCAGTAGCGTTGCGGGTCGGCGCGGTGCAGGCCGGCGCCAACGACGGCCGTGTCGTCGACGTCCGGGTAATAGTCGTTGCGGTACTGAAAGGCCCAGCAGCCGCCGGCCGGCAGTCCTTCGCGTTGCCAGACCCAGTCGCCGCGCACCGCAGAGATCTCGCGCTCCAGCAGCCAGTCCCAGCACGCGGTCATGGCCGGGCTGTCCGGCGCCTCGCCGGCCTCCATCAGCGCGTGGGCGGCCAGCGACGTGTCCCACAACGGCGACAGGCAGGGCTGACAGTAGCCGTGATCGTCCTTCATGATCAGCAGCTTGCGCACCGCGGCCTTGGCGATCTGCAGGTCCGGATGGTCCGGCCCGTAGCCCAGCGCGTCGAACGCCATCACCGCGTTCGCCATCGCCGGGAAGATGCCGCCCAGCCCGTCGTCGCCGTTGAGGCGCGGCCCCATGAACTCGACCGCGGCCTGAATGGCGCGGCGGCGCGTGCGCTTCGGAAACAAGGGCTCGACCCGGCGCAAGCCGCGATCGACCCACAGGAGCGCGGCACCCAGGCGCGAGCCGGTGGGATTGGTCTGAAAGTCGCGCACCTGGTCCGGCGGCAACGTGAACAGCTCGGCAATGTCGACGTTGCCGGGATTACGCGCCCGCGGCTTCAACGCCATCAGGATCAGCAGCGGCGCGATGACCGTCCGCGACCAGTACGACACCTTGGACAGGTGGAACGGAAACCAGCGCGGCAGCAGCATGATCTCGACCGGCATGGCCGGCGGCGCGCGTGCCACGGCAACTGGCCGAACAGGGCCAGCGCCACTCGAGTGAACACGTTGGCACGGGCGGCGCCGCCACGTTCCAGGACCGCGGCGCGCGCGCGCTGCATGTGCGGCGCGTCAGGGGCGTCGCCGGCCAGCTTCAGGGCGAAGTATGCCTTGACCGTCGCCGACAGGTTCAGCGCGCCGGCGTCGAACAGGGGCCAGCCGCCATGGTCGGCCTGTTTGGCCCGCAGGTAGCGGGCGATCTTGCGCTGCTCCGCGTCGTCGACCTCGTCGAGGTAGTGCTGCAGCATGATGTATTCGGCCGGGATCGTGACGTCGGCCTCGAACTCGAACGCCCAATGGCCGTCGTCGTGCTGCAGGCCGATCAGCGCCGCGCGGGCGTCGTCGACAAGCGCGTCCAGTGGCGCGCGGTCGTCGTAGCTCTCGCTCAACGCGCTCATCGTTCGTTCGATCCTCCCCCTGGCAGAGGCATCACGCCAGGGCGCCGATGCCGGGCCGCGCGGCGACCGTACTGGCTCGCTGCGGGACGTGCAAGACGGCCGCGGTCACTGCGCGGTGATGTGCGCCGCCGCCCGCTGGCCCGACGTGATGGCGCTTTCGATTGTCGCCGGCAGGCCGGTGTCGGTCCAGTCGCCGGCCAGCAGCAGGTTGCGCCAGGGCGTTTCGGTCGCCGGGCGCTGCGCCACCTGGGCCGGCGTCTGGGCGAACGTCGCGCGGCGTTCCTTGATTACCCGGATCGGCGGTGTCGGCGCCATCGGCAGGTCCAGCGCCGCCGCCGTGTCGTGCCACAGCAGGCGGGCCACCTCTGGAACGGGCCGGTCGGCCAGCGCGTCGGCGGCGCTGACGGTCAGGCTGACGATACGGTCGCGGACGAAGATCCAGTCCGCCGTACCGCCGATGACGCCGAGGAACGGCGCGTCGGTCGACAGCCGGGGCGGCGTCGGCAGACGGATATGGGCGTTGACAATGGCATGGCTGTCGCGCGGCACCGTCAGTTCGGGCAGCAGCGCCGCGGCAACCGCCGGCGGCACCGCCACGACGACCGTATCGTCGGGACCGAGCGCCAGACGATCGGCGCCGAACGACAGGGCCTCGATGCGCGACCCGTTGCGCTCGATGGCGCGCAGGCGCCGGTTGTACGCGACACTGGCGCCGCGGCGCGCGAGCAGGGCCAGTGCCGGGTCGATCAAGCTGGCCGACAGGCCGTCGCGGGCGATCAGCGGCCGGCAGCCGGCGGCGCCACGCGCGAATGTTCGCAACATGACGGCCCACAGCAGCCGCGCCGAGGCGGTGGCCGCGGGCGTGTTCAGCACCGCTACGCACAGTGGCTCGAAGAAGCGCTCGAACAGCGGATCGCCGACGCCGATGCAACCGGCGACGGTGTCTGTCGGTCGCGCGAACGCAAGGCTCAGGTCGGCCAGGTAGTGCCAGGGCCGGGTGTCCGGCACGCGCCGCGAGGGCGCGAAGATCCACCATGGCAGCGGCCCGCGGTTGGGCCGCACGGTCCAACGCTGCCCGGACCGGATGTCGACGAACGGAAAGATCGTCTGCGTCGGACCCAGCAACGTGTCGCGGGCACCGATCGCCGCGAGGTAGCCGAGCGCCGCGTGATTGGCACTGAGCAGCAGGTGGTTGCCGTTGTCGATGGCGCAGCCGAGCGTTTCGTCGAAATACGAACGGCAGCGCCCGCCGGCATGGCCCGCCGCCTCGTGGACCGTGACGCGATGGCCGCCCAGGCACAGCGCGACAGCGCAGCTCAGCCCGGCGAGACCGGCGCCGACAATGTGGACGTGGGCCATGTGCGTTCAGCGCGCTTTACGTTTGCGCCGCGCCGCTGCCGAGTCAGTCTCATCGAACACGCGCTCAAGCGAGGCTGTGCCGCAGGACGATCCAGAGCTTTTCGAAACGGGACAGCTGAACCGGCCTCTCGGGGTCGCGCCAGCCCGATTTCTCGAGCCGATCGAGGATGCGCTCGTACACCTCCATCATCAGGATCGAGGGCTTGAGCCGGCGCCGGTCGCACCGTTCGAGCAGCCGCCGGGTCTCGGTGAACCGTTGCCGTGCGCGTTGGGCCAGCGCGGCACACGCGCGCGGCAACTGCGGATGCGCCAATACCGCCAACGGCTCCCGCGTCGCGATGGCGTGGGCGTCGAGCAGTTCACGCGGCAGGTACAGGCGCCCGCGCTGGGCGTCCTCATGCAGGTCGCGCAGGATGTTCGTCAGCTGCAGGGCCTCGCCCAGCGCGATCGCAATCTGTGGCGCTTCCGGCTCGTCGGCGCCAAAGACGCGGATCGACAGCATGCCGACGGCGCCGGCGACGCGCCGGCAATAGCACTCCAACTCGGCCATCGATGGCGCGCACATGCGGTCATGCAGATCCATCTCCATGCCGTCGATCAGCTCCAGGAATTCCTCGCGCGGCAAGCCGAAGGCCGCGATCGGCCGGTCGAGCGCGCGGCTGATGGCATAGGTCGGTTGGCCGGCATAGAGGCGGTCGATCTCGGCCCGCCAATCGTCCAGCTGTTGTTGCCGCAGGCCGCGGTCGCCCGGCTCGTCGGCGATGTCGTCGACGTCGCGGCAGAATGCATAGATCGCGTACATGGCATCGCGCCGTTCCTGGGGCAGCACGCGCATGCCCCACAGAAACGACGAGCCCGATTGTGCGACCCGGTGCCGCACCTCGGCCAGCGCATCGGCCATGGCGACCGGCGCCGGGGTGTCGGTCTGCGCCATTGGTGCTCTTCTCCGGTGGTCCGAGCGGAGCCTATCAGCCCCGGCGACGGGCTTGCAATGTCCGGCGCGGCGTGAGCTGGCGGCGGGCAAGGACACCCAGAGCGCCGGCCAGGCCATGGCCCAGAGCCGCGGGACGCGACAAGACGACCCGCTGGCTGAGCGGATCGCGGGCCCGCAAGTGCTGCGCCAGCTGCTCGGCCAGCCTGACGATGGCGGCCGATTCCATTGCCAACCGGGCATCGGCCAGCTGGTCGGGCAGCATGCGCGCGGTCGCCAGCAGCGCGGCGGTGCCGTCCAGGCAGCGGTCGAGGACGCGCCGCAGGCCAGGACTCGCCCGAGATGCGTCGAGCGCCGTTGCGTCGATCGCCTCGGCCGCCAGCCAGTCCTGCGGCAGGTAGACGCGATCGAGGTTGCGGTAGTCGTCCTGGGCATCCTGCAGGTGGTTCAGCACCTGCAGCGCGCTGCACAGGGCGTCCGACGCCGGATAGCCGGCGCGGCTCTCGCCATGCAGGTCGAGCAGATAGCGGCCCACGGGATTGGCCGATACCTCGCAATAACTCATGAGATCGGGCCAGTCCGCGTAGCGCAGCTTCGTCGCGTCGCGCTTGAAGGCGGTCACCAGGTCGACGCCGTGCTGCACGGTCACGCCGGTCTCGGCCATGCTGGCGCGCAGGCGGTGCGCCTTGATGAGCCGGGGGTCAGCGGTCTCGCGGCCGGTCAGCGCCGCCGCGAAGCGGTCGAGCCGGGCGACCTTGTCGGCGGGCGCCAGGTCGGGGTCGTCGGCGATGTCGTCGATGGTCCGGGCAAAGCCATAGTAGATGGCGACATGGGGCCGCAGCGCGCGGGGCAGCAGCCACGAGCCGACCGGGAAGTTCTCGTCCGCCGCCGTCTTGCCCGACGGCGCCTCGAGGGTTGTCTCAGCCACTACCACCTCCCTGACTTGGAGGATACCGGGGCCTTGGAGGATGCCGGGGCCGGCGCCAACCGTCCAGCGGCGCCGGCGACGCCTTCGGTGCGGCCCTTCCAGCGGCCGCCATGGCCGCGCGCGTAGTCGAGCGCCGAGGTCACCGTCATGGCGCAATACAGAAGCGCCACTACGGGCAGCAGCGGTGCCCAGGCCGCCGACTGGCGATAGAGCGACAGCGTCGGCCAGATCGCCACGGCCAGCATAAGCCAGGCGGCTGCCGCGAGGGCGGTTGCCAGGGCCGTGCCACGGTACGGTCAGCACGATGGCGGGCGGGATCAGGTAGGTCACGACCATGCCGGCCAGGGCGCCGGCGAGCACGAGCGGCGAGTGGTTGAGCTGGGCATAGGCGCTGCGCGCCACCATGCGCCAGATATCGCCGAGGCGTTCATAGGGGCGAATGCTGTGCAGCGCCTGGGTCAGGCCGATCCAGATACGGCCGCCGGCCGGGCGGCCGGTGCGCTTGATGCGGGCCGCCAGGGTGCAGTCGTCAATGAGCGCATCGCGGACCGATGCCAGGCCGCCGGCGCGCGCCAGCGCGTCGCGCCGCAGCACTATGCAGCCACCGGCGGCGGCCGCGGTCGGGCGGCCCGGTTTGTTGGCCCAGTCGAACGGATAAAGCATCTGAAAGAAGAACACGAAGGGCGGGATCAGCAGCCGCTCCCAGACGCCGCGGCAGGTCAGCATCACCATCACGGACACCATGTCCCGGTCGTCCTGCTCGGCCTTCGCGACGAGGCGGCGCAGGCTCGCCGGGTCGTGCTCGATATCGGCGTCGGTGAACCAAAGATAGCGCGCCGCCGGGGCGATTTCCGCCGCCCGCTCGACGCCCTCGGACAGGGCCCACGGCTTGCCGGCCCAGCCGCTTGGCAACGGGCGTGCCGACATGACCGTCAGGCGACCGCCTTGGCCGCTCGCCGCCGCAGCTTCCGTCGCCGCGTGCGCCGTTGCGTCGCTGCTGTCGTCGTCGACCAGGACAACGGAAAGCGAGCCCGGATAATCCTGCTGCAACACCGATGCGAGCGCTTGTCCGACCACGTCGGCCTCATCGCGTGCCGGCACGACCGCAACGACCGCCGGCCATGCGCTCAATGACGGCGGGGCGCCGTCGAGCCGCGGCTCGGCGTGCCAGAAACCGCCGCGCGCCAGCAGCATGTAGAGCCAGATCACGACCGAGAAACCGGCAATCGCCGCAAGCACGTTGCTCATCAATCTGCGCCCGTCGGGTGCCGAGGGGCCAAGCCGCGGTTTGCCGTGCCACGGCTTGCGGTACCGCCGAATGGTTTACCTTCAACAGCTTGGCACATATAACGGACCGGAGCACGTGGCGGCTTCGCCGGCGACGGGGCGAGAGGCACGAAACGCGGGAGGGGGCACTGCGGCGTTACCTGGCAGGGCTGGTGTCGGTTGGCATCGCGTTTGGCACGGCAGGGCAGGCGCGCGCCGATGGGTTGGAGACCTATGGCGATATCGGCCAATTCGCGATCCCCGGAATCGCGGCGCTGATTTCAGTTGCGCGCAAGGACTATCGGGGCGTCTTGCAGCTCGGCGTCGGCACGGCGGCGACGGCCGGCACGGTGCAGGGGCTGAAGTTCGGGCTCAATACCGAACGTCCCGACGGCGGCGACCGCTCGTTCCCGTCCGGCCATACGGCAGGCGCGTTCTCCGGCGCGTCGTACCTGCATTACCGTTAGGGCTGGCAATGGGGCCTGCCGGCCTATGCCGCCGCCGCGGTTGTCGGTTACAGCCGCGTGGAGGCCGACCGGCACTACTGGTACGACGTGGTCGGTGGCGCCGCGATCGCCAACGTGTTCGCCTTCGTCTTCACCGATACGTTCGATGAGAACGTCGTCATCATCCCGATCTTGGACCGCACGAAGCGGAACTTCGGCATCCTGGCGCGGATCAGCTTTTAGAGAACGGCGGCGGCGGCGCGGCTCAGAATCGCACCGACAATCCGACGATGAAATGGTGGGTCAGGGGATTCACCTCGACCTCGCCGCCGCCGCTGAGGTCGGCGTTGATGTTGGCGTAGGTGGGCTTGTACTCCGTGAACGTCGAGATGTACCGGTGGAGGTCGAAGTTCACGCCCAGCAGGCCTTGCACGGCTGGTCCGGCGATCTGGTACTCCTTCGTCCGCGACGTCGGCGTGACGATCTCGACATGTGGAATGGCGACGCCGGCACCGGCGCCGGCATAGGGCTGGAGGCGGCCGAGCAGGCTGTCGTCGCGCTGGCCGGTCGGGAACCAGCGATATAGGCCGTTCGCGGTCAGCAGATTATGGCCGTGGGAGAATTCGAGCTCCTCGAACGTGTTCCCCGCGGGTTCTACGGTCGAGACCGGCGCGCCGCCGCGGATGCCGGTTACCGTTACCGGTTTCGCGCGGTCGGCGATCGTCTTGGCGTGTGTGAAATCGAGCGCACCGCCAAGGTTTGGCCGGCTCTTCAACCAGTAGCTGATGCGATAGCCATAATAGAGCGGTTTCTCGAACGATTCGCCGTCGAACGGCACGTCCTCGAACGTCAGGCTCGTGCCGGGTTCCGTCAGGTCGACGTCGGCGTCGTGCGTGAAGACGTCGCCACCGTAGATGCTGATGACGAACTCCGCCTGGGCGATGCCCGCCGACAGACCGAGCGCCACGACGGCGGCGCCCGCCAACGAAAAAAACTGGATACGGCGTTGCATTAGGCCAATCTCGCTCCCTCAGGGTGCGGATCAGGCATCGTCGGGCAGCTCGGCCGGTTGCCAGAACGGCGCGTCATGCTCCATGGTCCAGCGGTGCTCCTCGGTGAACTCCGGCACCGAGTAGGGGTTCTCCGGCAGGTGGCGGATGACCCACGAGTAATACATGCCATAGCCCGGCGCCGCGCACTGTGCATGGTCGTAGCCGTCGAAGATCTTGACCGTGTCGTATTGGCGCACCTTGAGCACGGTGTCGCCAAGCTCGGCATGGCCGAAGCCCTGCGGCCGCGTGAACCGGTAGTGGTAGATCTCGGGCTGCGGGTGGTGGTGCGGCGGGTAGCTTGACCAGCGTCCGGGCATGGTGACGACCTCGCCCAGGACGAGCTCGGCATTCGCGTCGGAGTTCGTGGCGTCGAAGATCGTGCGGACGAAACGCAGGCACATGCCGCCCATCTGACCGGCGCCGCGGTGCTCGTTGGGCACGTCCGACGGCACGAATATTCTCGCCGCGAACGGTTTCGTGTTGGCCGTGCCGTAGACGGTGAACTCGACGGCGTCCTTGGCCGCGAATTGCACCGTGGCGCCGGCGGCCACGTGGACGCAACTGGCGCTCTCGTCGAACAGCGAGGTGCGGCTGAGCTCGACCGTCCGGCCACCGACGTCGGCTGTTGCTCTGCCGTCCATCAAGAGCCACGCGGTTTCGCTCGCGGCCTTTGTCTCGTAAACCTCGCCGGCGGCGAGATTGAGCACGCCAAGCGCGATCCCGGTGTTGTCTTCGGGGTCGTCGAAGCGCGTGATCGCCGTGAAACCGGGCGCAAAGCCTTCGCGATGGTCTCTCAAGTGCAGGGCCACGTCGGCCTCCTCCCTGTTCCCTGTTTGCTCCCGGCGACAGCCGCTGCCGGGCGCCATCGTCGCACACTTCGCCCCGCCCGACCAACCGGTTGTGGGCGCCGGCGAGGGGTAAGGCCGCCCGGAAAAGCCATTGTTCCGGGCGCGGACACCAAGCATAGTCGGCTTGGGACGAACAGGCACAAGTAGGCATGGCGATGAAACTGCGTGACCTGGCCGCCGCTTTGGACGCGCGCCTGGTGGGTGATGGCGCGCTCGAGGTCGAGCGACCGGTGCACCCGGCGGATGCGGTCGCGCCGACCGACTTGGCCTTGGCCATGGAGGCCGACGCGCGGCAGGCGCTGGCGGACTCGCCCGCTCGCATTGCGATTGTCGCCGAGGCCGGCGAGGAGGGGCTCAGCGCGCTCGACGCCTATCTCGTGGTCAAGCGGTCGCGCTACGCGATGGCGGGCCTGATGGACGCTTTCGCGTGCCCCGTGCATGCCGAGCGCGGCGTGCATCCGACAGCGGTCGTCGCGGATGATGCCGAGATCGGCGACGACGTCTCGATCGGCGCGTTTGCCTATGTCGGGCCGCGCGCGCGAGTTGGCGCCGGCACTATCGTCATGGCCCACGTCACAGTCGGCGCCGCGGCGACGATCGGTGAGTGCTGCCTGTTTCATCCCGGCGTCCGGGTGGGCGAACGCGTTTCGATCGGCAACCGCGTCATCATCCAACACAACGCCAGCATCGGCGCCGACGGTTTCAGCTATGTGACACCGCAGGCCGGCAGCGTCGAATCGGTCAAGGCGACGGGCCGCGTCGAAGCCACCAATACCGACATCCGGCGCATCAACTCGGTCGGCACCGTGATCCTTGAAGACGATGTCGAGATCGGTGCCGGCGCCGCCATCGACCGCGGCACGGTCGCCGCAACGGTGGTCAAGCGCAACACGAAGATCGATAACCTGGTCATGGTCGGCCACAACTGCGTGATCGGCGAGAATTGCTTCATCTGTGCTCAGGTCGGCATCGCCGGCAGCACGACGATCGGCGATCGGGTCGTGATGGCCGGTCAGGTCGGCGTGGCCGACCATGTGATGGTCGGCAGCGACAGCGTGATCGCGGCGCAGGCCGGTGTCGCCGGCAATGTCGAGCCACGTTCCGTGCTGTTCGGGACACCCGCCGTGAACAAGCGGCGGGCCATGGAACAGGCGGTCTACATGGGTCGGCTGAAATCGATGGCCGGCGAGCTGCGGCGGCTGCGCGAACGGGTGGTCGACCTGGAGGCGCGGGAAACGCGT
Source organism: Alphaproteobacteria bacterium (assembly GCA_965261585.1). Classification (GTDB taxonomy): domain Bacteria; phylum Pseudomonadota; class Alphaproteobacteria; order UBA6615; family UBA6615; genus CBDHDN01. The sequence continues at coordinate 30,464 of CBDHDN010000005.1, read as the reverse complement.
TAAGTCGGGCCGATCCCGCATCAAGACTTCTCCTTATCCGCGGCACATTTCTGCCGAATTGTTGCGGGACGCTTGTCTCTTGCGAAGCGGCAGGAGGGGCTCCCGGATGCGCAGTCTCGTCGCAATTGCCGGTCTTGTCGGCGCGACGCTGTCCGCCGTTTCTTTTGGCGTTTCCTGGCTGGCCGGCGGTGTTCCGAAGGCGCCGGCGTTTGCCATGGAGGGCCCGGCGGGCAGCGCCGCGTCCGGCAACCCGGCCTTGGCGGGACTCCAGGCCGCGGCCGCGGCCGGGGTGGCGGATGCATTGATCGTGCTGCGGCTGATCGAGATGGACCGGCAGGAATGGGTGTCGGGCGGGACCGCGGCCTTGCAGAGTCTTGAATCGGTGGCGGGACGGTCCAATTAATGTAGACTCGGCGACGCCCATGATGGGTCGCCGATTGGTGCCCGGTAGGGGCCAAAACGACGCCGCGGACCGGTGCAGGCGACATGGCCCGTCGGGATGAACTCGCTCGATCGGAGGAGTTGTGCAGATGTCTCGCCTCTCGCTCTTCAACAGCCCGTTGCTGCTCGGCTTCGACCAGTTCGAGCGCACGATCGAGCGGATATCCAAGGCTTCGGCCGAGGGCTATCCGCCGTACAATATCGAGCGCCTGGGCGACGACCAGCTGCGCATCACATTGGCGGTCGCCGGTTTTGGCATTGAGGACCTTGAGATCCTGCTTGAGGACAACCAGTTGACGGTCCACGGTAAGCAGACAGACGCGCCGGGCCGGGTGTACTTGCACCGCGGGATCGCCGCGCGGCAGTTTCAGCGCAGTTTCGTTATTGCCGAGGGCATCGAGGTTGCGGGTGCGTCCCTTGACAAGGGGCTGCTGCACGTCGACCTTAATCGGCCGCGGCCGAAAAACGACGCCCGCGTCATTGCCATCAAGGCGGGCGACGAGGTCGATCGCGTCGTGCCGACGATCGATGTTACGCCGGGCGCGGCCGATCGCGCGGAAGAGTAGAGAGGAGTCAGCCCATGTTAGGCGGTCTGAACGCTGGGTTGCGGCAGCTCACGGCCAGGGAGTTTGCCGCCCTGGGCATGGAGTACGTCGCGTATGTGAAGCCGGCCCATGTCGATGGCCGCGACGCGTATACGATTCATGCCGCCGATGGCCGCGAGGTCGCGGTTGTCGAGACCCAGGCCCTCGCCGTCGCAACCGTGCGGCAGAACGACCTGGAGCCGCTCAGCCTCCACTAAATTGCAGCGTTGTGGCGTTGGCTCCCGGAGGCCCTAAGGGGCTGTCCGGGCCCCGTCCGCGATCAGGCGGCGTGGCTGGCCGGTGGTTGCGTGAGCAGCGCGTAGATCGCGTCTCGGTTGTCGGAGCCGCGCAGCTTGTCGCAGAACACGCGATCGCGCAGTTGCCGCGAGATGCGGGCCAGGGCCTTCAGATGATCTGCACCGGCGCCTTCCGGCGCCAGCAATAAGAAGATCAGGTCGACCGGCCGGTCGTCGATTGCATCGAAGTCGATCGGCTGGTCGAGGCGCGCAAACAGGCCATGAAGCCGGTCGAGCGTCGGCAGCTTGCCGTGGGGAATGGCAATGCCGTCGCCGACGCCCGTCGTGCCCAGCCGCTCCCGTTCCAGCAGCGTCTCGAAAATGCTGCGCTCATCCAGCTGGGTCAGAGACGCGGCGGCCTTCGAGAGCTCCTGCAGCGCCTGTTTCTTACTCGTCGCGCGCAGTTTCGGGACAACCGCTTCGGTTTTGAGCAGGTCGATTATTTCCATATAGTCAAGTTCCTACGGCGCAGGGTGCGCGCGTTACCGGTTCCTCGCGGATCGGAGTGTCGTCAAGCTACCCCGGGATCGATCCAGCCGATGTTGCCGTCGGCGCGCCGGTAGACCACGTTGAGGCCGCCATGGGCGGCGTTATGGAATACCATCGCGGACAGATCTGCCAGGTCCATTCGCATCACGGCCTCGGACACCGTGAGGCTTTCGATTTCCGTCGTCGCTTCGGCAATGACGATCGGGTTCTCGCCCGCCGCCGCGTCACTATGATCGTCCTCGCTTTCCGGTTCCGGCGCCAGCACGTATTGCTGGGCGACGGTCGCCGTTGGCTCGTCGCGGGGTTTGCCGGTGTGGTGGTCGCGCAACCTGCGTTTGTAGCGCCTGAGGCGCTTGCTCAGGTGCTCCGTCGCCATGTCGAAGGCCGCGTAAGTGTCCGCCGCCGCCTCGTGCGAGCGCAGCCGGATCCCACCGGCCGACATGCACGGCGACGTCCGCCCGTACCAGGTGTGCATCACGAGATAACACCACGCCGGCCTCGATCGCATTGCCAAAGTACTTGTCGACGACGGCGATGAGCGCGTGCTCGATGTGATTGCGCATGCTGTCGCCGACTTCGAACTGTTTGCCCGTGATCGAGATCTGCATGGGCCTCGCTGCTATTGCTGTCGATCCCGATTCGGGCAGCCGGCGTGCCGGCGCCGGGCCGGCCCCGCCCTGTCGGTGGGGCGCCGGAACTTAGTGAGGCCGGCCACATGTGTCAATACGTCCGAGCCCTCACGCGAGCCGACGCGATCCCAGCTCCTTTCCGGCAACCCCTTGTATCTAAATCTAGAATCCGAGTTGACTGCTCTTCTCCCGGCGCCGCTGGACAGACGATGGGATCCGCAGGGCATCGCGGTATTTGGCCACCGTACGCCGCGCCACGTCGATTCCATTGGTGTGCAATATGGTCACGATGCGGTCGTCGGACAACACGTCGGTGGGGCTTTCCTGATTAATCAGATCCTTGATCCGCGCGCGCACGGCTTCGGCCGACAGCGCGTCGCCGCCGGTGGCGCTGGCCACCGAGCTGCTGAAGAAGTATTTGAGCTCGAAGATGCCGCGCGGCGTGGCAATGAACTTGTTTGTCGTGACTCGGCTGACGGTGCTCTCGTGCATGTCGATCGCCACCGCGATGTCGCGCAGTATGAGGGGCCGCAGATGCTGTACACCCTTGAGGAAAAAGGCGTCCTGCTGGCGCACCAGCTCGGTCGCGACGCGCAGGATCGTCGTCGCCCGCTGGTGCAATGATTTGACGAGCCAGTTGGCCGACTGGAAGCAGTTCGTCAGGTACTCGCGCGTCTTGCGATCGGGGGACTTGGTGCTGATCTCGGCATAGTAGGTGTTGTTGACCAGGACCCGCGGCAGCGTCTCGGTGTTCAGCTCGACGCGCCAGCCGCCGCCGGACTTCTGATACATCAGCACGTCGGGCGTTACCGGCTGAGCCACGGTCCTGTCGAAGGCGAGCGCCGGTTTGGGATTGAGCGCCCGCAGCTCGCTGATCATCTCGGTCAGATCCTCGGCGTCGACACCGCAGATCCGCAGCAGACTCGTCGCGTCGCGCTGGGCCAACAGGTCCAGATTGTCGAGCAGCAGCTGGATCGCGGGATCCAAGCGATTGCGGTCGCGCAGCTGCAGCGCCAAACATTCCGACAGGGTGCGCGCGAAGATTCCGGGCGGATCGAAGCGCTGCATCTGCGCCAGGGTCGCTTCGACCCGGGTCAAGGGGCAGCCGAGCTGTTCGGCAACCGTCACCAAGTCGCCGGTCACGTAGCCCGCATCGTCGAGCAGGTCCAACAGATGCAGGCCGATGATGCGGTCGACCGGTGCGAGGTCGACGTTGAGCTGGTCGGTCAGGTGGTCACGCAGCGAGATTTGGCTGCTAAGAGTTTGTTCGAGGTCGAAATCGCCCTCGTGGTTGCCGCCGCGGCTGCCCCGCTCGCCGGGCGAGCTCAACGAGCCCGCGCTGACCGAGTCGTTAATGGCGTCGTTGGTCCAGACATTCTCGAAGTCGGTATCGAGCGGCCCCTCGTCGCCGGGCGGGGTCTCGCGCGCCGTTAGCTCGCCGGTGTCGATGGTGTCGGAGCCGGCGGCTGACCCGCTGGCCTCGGCCGGGCCGTCGGGCTCGCCTTCCGTCGCGCCCGCGGCACCGCTGTCGCCGACCTCATCGGGCTCCAGCAGGGGGTTCTGCTCGAGTTGTTGCTCAACATACGCCGTCAGCTCTAGGTTGGACATTTGCAGCAGCTTGATGGCCTGCTGCAGCTGCGGCGTCATGACGAGAGTCTGCGTCGTGCGCAGATCCAGACGCGGCGTGAGGGCCATAGTTAAGTCGTTTTAAAGACTGAACCTTTCGCCCAGGTAAACGCGTCGGACGTCATCATGGGCGACGATATCGGAGGGCTTGCCGTCCATCAGGACGGCGCCCTCGTGCAAGATATAGGCGCGATCGACGATATCCAGAGTCTCGCGCACATTGTGATCGGTGATCAGCACGCCCAGGCCGCGGTCCTTCAGGTGCCTGATCAAATCGCGCATCTCGGCCAAAGCGATCGGATCGATGCCGGCGAGCGGTTCGTCCAGCAGGATGAAATGCGGCCGACAGGCCAGCGCCCGGGCGATCTCGACGCGCCGCCGCTCGCCGCCCGACAGGGCCAGCGCCGGCGTGCGCCACAAGTGGGCGATCGAGAATTCGGCCATCAGGTCGGCCAGCATCTGCTCGCGCGCGTGGCGGTCGCGTTCGGTCACCTCCAGCATGGCGCGGATGTTCTGCTCGACCGTCAGGCCGCGGAAGATCGACGGCTCCTGCGGCAGGTAGCCGATGCCGAGGCGCGCCCGCCGGTACATCGGCAGGTCGGTGATGTCGTTGCCGTCCAGCTCGATCGTACCGGTGTCGGCGCGCAGCAGCCCGGTCAACATGTAGAAGCAGGTCGTCTTGCCGGCCCCGTTGGGTCCCAGCAGACCGACAGCCTCGCCGCGGTGTAGGGTTAGGCTGACGTCGCGCAGGGCCGGGCGCTTGCGGAACATCTTGCCCAGATTGGTGGCCACCAGGCTCGGGCTCTCGGCGATGAGACGCGGACGTTGGAACGAGGGCTCGACCGCCGCTGGGCGCAGGTCGTTCATGGGCTCAACGGGTCGCTTCGTCCGGACCGCTCGGTCTGCGACTCGCCGGTATGATCAGGGCCCTGACGCGGCCCCGCTCGCCGGCAGCCGTGGCCGGCGCCGACGGGTCGCCGACCAGCCGGCTGACGCCGGTGTTAAGGTCGATCTCGGCAAACTCGCCATTGATCTGATCGTCACCGCGGGTGATCTTCACGCGGCCACGCAAGGTCGCGAAACCGGCATTGACGTCGTAGTCGCCTTCGTCGGCGCGGGCGATGTCGCCGTCCGTCGTGATGACCACGTCGCCGACGGCCTCGATCCGCTCCAGGCCCCCAGTACCGGCACCGGCCCCGTTCGTCGCCGCTGGAAAGTGCCCCATCAACACGTCGGCGCGCACGCGGCGATTCTCGCGGACCGCGACCGCGTTGCCGCGGGCGATGGCGAGGCGCCGGTCTGCGTAATACTCGAGGCTGTCATCGGCGACGATACGATCGCGTTGCGTGTCGAGCCGGATGCCCTCGCCGGTCAGGACGAGGACGCCGTTGACCACGTCATAGACTGCCCTTTCCGCTGTGGCGACCTCATTCTCGGTGGTGATCCGGACGTTGCCGTCGGCGTCGATACGATAGATCTCGGTGTCGCCGCTGGCCGTGGCACGATAATAGGCGGTCAGCACGTCGGCCTCGACGGTGCCGTTGCCCTGCACCGCCTTGGCGTTGCCGCGGGCAATGTAGAGCTGATTGGCGCGTTGCCATTCGATGCCGTTGTCGGCCTCGATCGCGATCGGCAGGTCGCTGGAGTTGCTGAAGCCGAGCGCCTGGGCGTGAGCCGGGTCGCCGCCGGCGCTTGCCAGCAGGGCGGCAAGCAGCACCGTGGCGATCCGCCAGGTCACGGTGCCGATCCGCCGCCGCCGAAGATGGTCATGCGCGCCCGGCCGGTAAACAAGATGCGGTTGCCGCGGTCGAGCAGACGGAAGCCCTCGGCCTCGATCAGGCCGGTCGGTCCCTGGCCGGCGATCGGCACATCGCCGGTGGCCGTCTGGTCGTCGAGGTTTACCGTCGCCGCGCTGGTCACGAATTCAGCGCCGTTGTCGTGGAACAGGCTGACGTTCCCCTCAAGATACAGCAGCTGCGACTCGCCGTCATAGAGCCCCTGGTCGGCCATGACGGCGACCCAACTGCCGTTCTCGGTGCTCATGTCGGCCTTCGGCTGCTCCAACTCATAGACCTCCTGGCCATGCTCGCCGAGGATGCGCGAGCCCACATTGGCGGTGATCTGAAACGGCCGCGACCGGTCGTCGACGCCGAGGACGCGCGGATTGAGGACTTGTGGCTTGTCGCCGCCGGCCGGGCCGACGGCAGCGATCTGGAGACGGAAACTGTCGTCACGCGGTCGCAACTGCGGCCACGCGACGACGAGCAGCAGCAGCGCCACCGCCGTCGCTGGCAGCAGCACTTTCATGATGCCAACCATCGGGTTGCGGCGATAACTCGCCCTTCGCGCACGGGTTCGCGGCCGCAGCAACGGGCGCGACGGGTCGCGGCGGCGTGGTGACCGGCTGGTGTCGGCGAACGAGTCGGCCCGGGCCATGGCGTCAGCTGATCCCGGCGCGCAGGCAGTCGTGCACGTGGATGATGCCGGCCACGGCACCGTCTTCGTCGGCGAACAGGGACGTGATCGCGTTCGCGCTCATCAAGCCCAGCGCCTCGGCGACGAGCGCACGCGGGCGGATGGTCTTCGGGCCCGGCGTCATCACATCACCGGCCGGGCGGGCCAGCAGCTCGGGCGACATGTGGCGGCGCAGGTCGCCGTCGGTGATCACGCCGATAAGGCCGCCCGCGGCATCGACGACGCCGACGCAGCCGAAGCTCTTCTCGGTCATCGTCAGAATAGCCTCGGCCATCAAGGTAGCGGGCGTGGTCAGCGGCATGGCGTCGCCGACATGCATGAGATCGCCGACGCGCAGCAGCTGCCTGCCGAGCTGGCCGCCGGGATGCAGCACCTGAAAGTCTTCGGCGGTGAAGCCGCGGCGCTCCAGCAGCGCGACGGCCAAGGCGTCGCCGAGCGCCATCATCATCGTCGTCGACGTGGTCGGTGCCAGGCCCAGCGGACATACCTCGACGGCCGCCGGCAGCAGCAGCGTGCAGTGGGCCATCTCGGCCAGGGTGCTGCGCTCGCGCGCCGTCACCGCGATGAGCGGGATCGCATGGCGCTTGCAATAGCTCAGCAGCGCCCCGAACTCGGCGCCCTCGCCGGACTTGCTGAGGGCGATGATCGCGTCGCCGCGGGGGGCGATCATGCCGAGGTCGCCGTGGCTTGCCTCCGTCGGGTGGACGAACAGCGCCGGCGTGCCGGTCGAGGCCAGGGTCGCGGCGATCTTGCGGGCGACATGGCCGCTCTTGCCGATGCCGCTCAGCACGACCCGACCGGTCACCCCGGCCAGCAGGTCGACGGCGTGCGTGAATCGGCCGTCGAGGCCGTCACCCATGGCCCGCAATGCGGCGGCCTCATGGTGGAAGACCCGCCGCGCAACGTCGAGGTCAGCATCGGCATCGATGGCCGCTCTCGCCGGTGACGCTGCGTTCATCGCTGGTCCGCTGTCAGGGGGGCATGCCAGGGGGCGTCGTCCGTCCGGCCCCCTCCGACCGCACGGAATCCCTGTAGTTCAGCAGCTCCAAGTATGGCGACGGCGCCATGGCGCGTCAACGCGGCGGCCCTCCGGCTCGGCTTGCCCCGGCTCGCGTCAGCCGTGGGCGAAAATATCGACTGCGGCCCAGCCGGCGAGGTCCAGCGCGGCCCGCGCCGGCAGGAAGCCGAAGCAGTGCTGCGCCAGCTCCATCCGGCCCTCGCGCGCAAGCATCCCGTCGAGCTTGGCCCGCAGCTTGTGCAGGTGCTGTACATCGGCCGCAGCATAGACCAACTGCTCTTGACTTAGGGTTGCAGCGCCCCAGTCCGAGCTTTGCTGCTGCTTCGAGATCTCGACACCCAATAGCTCGCGGCACAAATCCTTCAGGCCGTGGCGGTCCGTATAGGTGCGCGTCAGGTAGGAGGCGATCTTGGTGCAGTATGCCGGGGCGCATTCGACGTCCAGATGGCGGCGCAGCATGGCCAGATCGAAGCGCGCGAAGTGAAAGATCTTCATGACCGCGGGATCGACCAGCAGCGCCGCCAGGCGCGGCGCCGCGAACGGCGGCTGGGGCAGCTGCACCAGGTGGGCAACGCCGTCGCCCGCCGATAGCTGAACGAGGCACAGCCGGTCGCGGCGCACGTCGAGCCCCATGGTTTCGGTGTCGACGGCGATGGTGTCGCCAAGGTCCAAGCCGTCCGGTAGATCGCCCTGATGGAGCTGCAGATCCAAGCGCTGGGCCCAGCATTCGATGGAATCGTGCGGTCCAGTCACCACGGCCGCTGGCGTCTGCTAACGCTGGCGTGAAGCGATGTCAACATGGGCGCGGTGCCGCCATCTTGGCAGGTCCGGGCAGGGGGGCTATACAGCGACCGATCGGCAAGGGGGACTGACGCTTGCCCGGGCCGGCGATGCGGGGGCAATCGGATGGCGATAGCGCGGGCAACCGTCTTCGGCGGATCGGGTTTCATCGGCCGCTACGTCGTCGAGCAACTGGCCGACCGTGGCGCCGTGGTCACCGTGGCCGTGCGCAACCCGGAAGCGGCCAAGTTCCTGAAGCCGCTGGGCGACGTCGGCCAGGTCACGCCGGTGCGGGCGAACCTGCTCGACGAGGCGGCGGTGCAGCGCGTCGTCGCCGGCGCCGACTCCGTGATCAACCTGGTCGGCATCCTCTACGAAAGCGGCCGGCACAAGTTCGGCTCGATCCATGTCGAGGGCGCCGCCCGGATCGCCCGTGCGACCGCCGCGGCCGGCGGCAAGCGGCTGGTGCATATCTCGGCAATCGGCGCCGACCGGGATGCGCGCTCGGAATACGCCCGCTCGAAGGCGGCCGGTGAGGCCGCCGTGCGCGAACATTTCCCGGCGGCGACGATCCTGCGGCCGTCGATCGTCTTCGGGCGCGAGGACGGCTTCTTCAACCTGTTCGCGGGCCTGGCGCGGTTGCTGCCGGTGCTGCCGCTCTATGGCGGCGGCAAGACGCGGTTCCAGCCGGTCTATGTCGGCGACGTCGCCGCCGCCGTCATGGCCGTGCTCGACGATCCCGCGGCCGCCGGTCAGGCCTACGAGCTGGGCGGTCCGCGGGTCTACTCGTTCGCCGAGCTGATGCGCCTGGTGGTGACGACGATCGAGCGCAGGCGCATGCTGGTGCCGGTTCCGTTCGCGATCGGCGGACTGCAGGCGATGTTCCTCGAGCTGCTGCCGCGTCCGCCGCTGACCCGCGACCAGCTGAAGCAGCTCAAATCGGACAACGTCGTCGGTGCCGATGTGCCGGGCCTGGCCGCGCTCGGCATCGAGCCGACGGCGGTCGAGGCCTTGCTGCCCACTTATCTGGCCCGCTATCGGCCGCGTGGCGGGGTGCGGCCCCTGCGCGCCGGCTAGCCTGGCACGGGCTGGGCTGGCACTGCGCGTCAGAGGCTGGGGCGTCAGAGATAAAGCCAGGCCAGCAGTCCGGCGCCAAGCACAAGTCGGTAGACGACGAACGGCATGAAGCTGGCGCTGCGCAGCCAGCGCATCAGAAAGGCGATCGCCAGCAAGGCCGTGCAGAAGGCGAGCAGGGAGGCCAGCGCGGCCGTTAGGCCGAGTTGGACGTTGCCGGCCTGCTGCAGCTCCAGGCCGATCAGCACGCCGGCGCCGGCGATGACCGGGATCGACAACAGCATGGAAAACCGTGCCGCATCCGCCCGCTGATAGCCGAGCAGACGCGCCGCCGTCATCGTGATGCCGGAGCGGCTGGTGCCGGGCACCAGTGCCAAGACCTGGGCCAGGCCGATGATGACGGCGTCGCTCAGGCCGAGGTTTTCGAGGCGCCGCATGGTCAGGCCGAAGCGGTCGGCGATCAACAGCAGCACACCGAAGCCGATCGTCGCCCAGGCGATGACCTCGACCGCGCGAAGGCTCGATTCGATGAAGTCGCGGAACAGGAAGCCGACGACGACGACCGGAATCGTGCCGATCACCAGGTTCAGCGCCAGCAAGGCGGCGGGGCTGCGCCGGCCGATCGCGAGCTGCGACAAGCCGCGGATCATCTGGACGAGGTCGCGCCAGAAATACACGATGACCGCGCCCAGGGTACCGACATGCACGGCCGCGTCGATGGCGAGGCCCTGGTCGGGCCAGCCGGTCAGCGCCGGCACCAGTATCAAGTGGCCCGACGACGAAATCGGCAGGAATTCCGTGATACCTTGGATCACGGACAATACTGCGATATTCAAAAATTCCACGCCGAGCTCCTGCGTGGGGGCATTTTTGGCCCCAGGGCGCCTCTCTTATCACCATTGGGCAGGCGGGGTTAAAACCGAGTTAGTCTCGATTCGTTACCAATCAATTGACTTATAGGGGCTAATGCCCTCAGTTCGTCAGCTTGGTGGTGGTCTCGCACATAAAATGGCCAGATAATCTGACCTAATTCGTGTTTGTTTGAGGCGCATTGTGGTGCCGGACGCACCGATAGGGCGGGTGGCGCGGCCGGGATCGCGAGCGGGGAAGTCCATGATGTCGACCGGAATGCTGCAGTTCGTCGACGTGGCGCGCGAAATGCCCGACAAGAGCGCGCCGGAGGCGCGGCGGCGGACGTGGCAGGAGATCTATGGCGGTTTCGCCGCGGAACGCGCGGCCCAGCAGGCGGCGCGGTGTTCCCAGTGCGGCATCCCGTTCTGTCAGGTGCACTGCCCGCTGCACAACAACATTCCGGACTGGCTGCTGTTGACTGCCGAGGGTCGCCTCGAGGAGGCCTATGAGGTCGCCGCGTCGACCAACACGTTCCCCGAAGTGTGTGGCCGCATCTGTCCGCAGGACAAGCTGTGCGAGGGCAACTGCGTCATCGAGCAGGCCGGCCATGGCACGGTGACGATCGGCTCGGTCGAGACGTACATCACCGAAATGGCGTTCGAAAAAGGCTGGGTGAAGCCGATCCGGCCGCCGCGCGAGCGGCCCCAATCCGTCGGCATCATCGGGGCCGGCCCCGGTGGCCTCGCGGCGGCCGACATGCTGCGGCGGCGTGGCTATCAGGTCGACGTCTACGACCGCTACGACCGCGCCGGCGGCCTGTTGATCTACGGCATTCCCAACTTTAAGCTCGAGAAGCACGTGGTCGAGCGCCGCTCGGAGTGGCTGGCCGACGGTGGCGTTCGCCTGCACCAGAACTTCGAGGTCGGGCGCGACGCCAGCCTGGCCGGGCTGCGCGACCGGCACGACGCGATTCTCATCGCGACCGGTGTCTACAAGGCGCGCGACGTGCGGATGCCCGGCTCCGGGCTCGCCAACATGTTTCCCGCGATGACGTTCCTCACCGCGTCGAACCGCAAGGGGCTGGGCGACGACGTGCCGGCGTTCGACGACGGCAGCCTCGACGCCAACGGCAAGGACGTGGTCGTGATCGGCGGCGGCGATACCGCGATGGACTGTGTGCGCACGGCCGTGCGCCAGGGCGCCAGGTCGGTCAAGTGCCTCTATCGCCGCAATCGTGAGAATATGCCGGGCTCGCTGCGCGAGGTCAGCCACGCGGAGGAAGAGGGCGTCGAGTTCGTTTGGCTGTCGGCGCCCGAGGCGTTCCTGGGCGACGAGGTGGTCAGCGGTGTGCGCGCCCACCGCATGCGTCTCGGCGTGCCGGATGCCACGGGGCGCCAGGCGCCGGAGCCGGTCGAGGACAGCCAGTTCACGCTGCCGGCCGATCTGGTCATCAAGGCGCTTGGCTTCGACCCGGAGGATCTGCCGCAGCTGTTCGACGAGCCGGCCCTGGCGCTCACCCGCTGGGGCACGATCAAGGCGGACTTCCGGACCGGCGTGACGAGCCTCGCCGGCGTGTTCGCCGCCGGCGACGTCGTGCGGGGTGCGAGCCTCGTCGTGTGGGCGATCCGCGATGGCCGCGCGGCCGCGGACGCGGTTCACGGCTATCTTAAGGAGGGTGTGGCGCAGCAGGACCAGGGCGCGCCCCTGGCCGCGGCATCCTAGGCCCGGGAGGGGCAACGATCATGTCGTATCCAGCCGACCGAAACGGCAGCCAACAGAACGGTGCGGAGTTCGTTCGTCAGTGGCGCCGTGAGGCCGCACAGCTCGAGGCCGGCCAGCTCTACGATCCGCGCGACGAGCACGATGCCTGCGGCGTCGGCTTCGTCGCCGCGATCGACGGCAGGCCGCGCCGCGAGGTCGTCGTCGCCGGGATCAACGCGCTGAAGGCGCTGTGGCACCGCGGCGCCGTCGATGCCGACGGCAAGACCGGCGACGGTGCCGGCCTCCACGTGCAGATCCCCCAGGACTTCTTCAAGGAGCACATCGTCGCGACCGGGCACGAGCCGGCCCAGGGCCGGCTTGCCGTCGGCATGGTGTTTCTGCCGCGCACCGACTACGAGGCGCAGGAGCGCTGCCGGACGATCGTCGAGTCCGAAATCCTGCGCTTTGGACACGCGCTCTATGGCTGGCGCCAGGTGCCGGTCAACACCGCCGTGATCGGCGAGAAGGCGAACGCCACCCGGCCCGAGATCGAACAGGTGATGATCGCCAACAACCGCAACGTCACCGACCCGCAGTTCGAGCTCGACCTCTACGTGATCCGCCGGCGCATTGAAAAGCAGGCGGCACTCGAGGGCATCAAGGACTTCTACATCTGCTCGCTGAGCTGTCGCTCGGTGATCTACAAGGGCTTGTTCCTGGCCGAACAGCTGACGGCGTTCTATCCCGACCTGCTGGACGAGTGCTACGTCTCCAACTTCGCGATCTACCACCAGCGCTATTCGACGAACACGTTCCCGACCTGGTGGCTGGCCCAGCCGTTCCGGGTGATCGCCCACAATGGCGAGATCAACACCCTGCGCGGCAACGTCAACTGGACGAAGGCGCACGAGCCTCGCATGGCGTCCGACAAGCTGGGTGAGCACATCCACGACGTGCTGCCGGTGATCCCGCCCGGCAGCTCCGACTCAGCCGCGCTCGACGCCATGTTCGAGCTGATGGTGCGCGGCAGCGCCCGCGACCTGCCGATGGTGAAGGCGCTGCTGATCCCCGACGCCTGGGAGGGCCGCGCGGCGATGCCGGAGGCGCACCGGGCGCTGTTCAGCTATTGCAGCTCGGTCATGGAGCCGTGGGACGGCCCGGCGGCGGTCTGTGGGTTTGGCGGCCGCTGGGTGATGGCCGGCATGGACCGCAACGGCCTGCGGCCGTTGCGCTACACCGTGACCAGCGACAACATGCTGATCGTAGGGTCGGAGACCGGCATGGTCCGCGTCGACGAGGGCGCGGTCGTCGAGAAGGGCCGCGTCGGGCCGGGCGAGATGATTGCCGTCGACCTGCGCGAGGGCCGCTTCTATCACAACTGCGATATCCGCGACGCGCTGGCGGGCGACAAGCCGTTCGGCAAGTGGGTCAAGAACATCCGCAAGCTCGACAGCGTCATCGCGCCGGAGCACGAAGAGCCGGTCGAGCTCGATCGTGGCGAGCTCAGGCGGCGGCAGTTGCTCTACGGTTGGTCGATGGAGGATCTGGAGCTGATCCTCCATCCCATGGTCGCCGACAGCAAGGAGCCCGTCGGCTCGATGGGCGACGACACGCCGATCGCCGTCCTGTCGGACAAGTATCGCGGGCTGCACCACTTCTTCCGCCAGAACTTCTCGCAGGTCACGAACCCGCCGGTCGACTCGTTACGCGAATCCGCCGTCATGACCCTCAGCACGCGGCTCGGCAATCTCGGCAACGTGCTGGAGGAGGACGCGAGCCAGTGCAACCTCTTGCAGCTCGATTCGCCGGTGCTGACCAATGCCGAGGGCGAGGCGATGGTCCGCTTCATCGGCGACAGCTCGGTCGAGATCGACTGCACGTTCGATCCGAACGCCGGCGAGGGCGCCATGGGCGAGGCGCTGCAGCGCATTCAGCAGGAGGCCGAGGACCTGGTGCGCGGCGGTGCCGTGCATGTCGTGTTGTCGGACAAGAACGTCGGGCCGGAGCGGGCGCCGGTGCCGATGATCCTCGCGGCCGGCGGCGTGCACACCCACCTGGTGCGCCAGTCGCTGCGCACCTACACCTCGCTCAACGTGCGTTCCGGCGAGAGCATGGACGTGCACTACTTCGCCGTGCTGATCGGCGTCGGCGCGACGACGGTCAACGGCTACCTGGCGCAAGAGGCGATCGCCGAGCGCCACCGGCGCGGCTTGTTCGGCGCGCTCACGCTCAACGACTGCCTGCAGTGCTACAAGAGCGCCGTGAGCGCCGGGCTGTTGAAGATCATGTCGAAGATGGGGATCTCGGTCATCAGCTCGTACCGCGGCGGCTACCATTTCGAGGCGGTCGGGCTGTCGCGCACGCTGGTCGACGAGTTCTTCCCCGGCATGACGAGCCGCATCTCGGGCATCGGCCTCGGCGGCATCGAGCGCAAGGTCGTCGAGATGCACACGCGCGCCTACGACGAGGACGTCATCGCGCTGCCGGTCGGCGGTTTCTATCGCTATCGCCGTGGCGGCGAGGCCCATGCGTTCCAAGGCAACATGATCCACATCCTGCAGCGGGCGTGTAACTCCGACAGCTACCGCACCTACAGAAAGTACGTCGAGGAGGTGGCAAAGCAGCCGCCGATCAACATCCGCGACCTGCTGGACTTCCGGCCCAACCATGGCGGCGTCAGCCTCGACGAAGTCGAATCGATCACCGAGATCCGCAAGCGCCTCGTCGCGCCCGGCATCTCGCTCGGCGCGCTGTCGCCGGAGGCGCACGAGACCCTGTCGATCGCCATGAACCGCATCGGCGCCAAGTCGGATAGCGGCGAGGGCGGCGAGGACCCGGCGCGCTCGAAGCCGAAATCGAACGGCGACAACGCCTCGTCGGCGATCAAGCAGATCGCCTCGGGCCGCTTCGGCGTGACCGCGGAGTTCCTCAACAATTGCCGCGAGATCGAGATCAAGATCGCCCAGGGCGCCAAGCCGGGCGAGGGCGGCCAACTGCCCGGCTTCAAGGTGTCGAAGATGATCGCGCGGCTGCGCCACTCGACGCCGGGGGTTACGCTGATCAGCCCGCCGCCGCACCACGACATCTATTCGATCGAGGACCTGGCGCAGCTGATCTACGATTTGAAGCAGATCAACCCGGACGCGCGGGTCTGCGTCAAGCTGGTGGCGCGCGCCGGCATCGGCACGATCGCCGCCGGCGTCGCCAAGGCCCATGCCGACGTGATCCTGATCTCGGGGCACAGCGGCGGCACCGGGGCGAGCCCCCAGTCATCGATCAAATATGCCGGGCTGCCGTGGGAGATGGGCGTCTCGGAAGTGCACCAGGTGCTGACCCTGAACCGACTGCGCCACCGTGTCACGTTGCGCACCGACGGCGGCATCAAGACCGGCCGCGACGTCGTCATCGCCGCCATCCTGGGGGCCGAGGAATACGGCATCGGCACGACCAGCCTCGTCGCCATGGGCTGCATCATGGTGCGGCAGTGCCATTCCAACACCTGCCCGGTCGGCGTCTGTACCCAGGATGAGCGGCTGCGCGAGAAGTTCACCGGCACGCCGGAGAAGGTCGTCAACCTGTTCACCTTCATCGCCGAGGAGGTGCGCGAGATCCTGGCCTCGCTCGGCTTCCGCACCCTCGACGAGGTGATCGGCCGCACCGACCTGCTGCAGCAGGTGAGCCGCGGCAACCCCTATCTCGACGACCTCGACCTCAACCCGATCCTGGTGCGCGCCGACGCCGGCGACTATGTGGCGCGTTGCACGGTGGCGCTGAACGAGGTGCCGGAGACGCTGGACGCGCAGATAATCAAGGATGCCGAGCCGCTGTTCCGCGACGGCGAGAAGATGCAGCTCGCCTACAACATTCGCAATACCCAGCGGGCGATCGGCGCCAAGATCAGCTCCAAGATCACCCGCCAGTTCGGCATGAGCGGGCTGCAGCCCGGCCACATCACCGTGCGGTTGCGCGGCTCGGCCGGCCAGTCGCTGGGTGCGTTCGCGGTGCAGGGCGTGAAGCTGGAAGTGCTCGGCGACACCAACGACTATGCCGGCAAGGGCCTGTCCGGCGGCTCGATCATGCTGCGGCCGCCGATGGCGAGCGCGCTGGTCACGAACGAGAACGCGATCGTCGGCAACGTCGCACTCTATGGCGCCACGGCCGGCCGCTTTTTCGCCGCCGGCCTGGCCGGCGACCGCTTCTGCGTGCGCAACTCCGGCGCCGCCGCGGTCGTCGAGGGCTGCGGTTCCAACGGCTGCGAGTACATGACCGGCGGCACGGCGGTGATCCTCGGCGCCGTCGGCGACAATTTCGGCGCCGGCATGACCGGCGGCACCGCGTTCGTCTACGACCCGCGGGCGGATTTCGAGCGGCGCATCAACCCCGACAGCATCACCTGGCAGCGCGTCGAGACGAGCTATTGGGACGATCTGCTGCGCGGCCTCGTCGTCGAACACGCGCGCGAGACCCAGTCTGCGTTCGCCCAGCGCATCCTCGCCAACTGGGACCGCGAGCTGCCCAGGTTCTGGCAGATCGTGCCGAAGGACATGCTCGACAAGCTGGAACAGCCCGTCACCGCCGCACTCGCGGCCACCGGCACCGCGGGTGACGCCGCGGACTAGGAGGGCCGCGCGTGGAGGAACACCGGACCCAGGCGTAAGGCGAAGGCGCACCGATCGCGACTCTTCCAAACCGGTGGCCATTGACCTGATCGGAGCGCCCTTGGCGGTCACACGCCTGTTCCGGTTTCCGTCCGATCGGGCAATGCACTAATGTCCGGTCCATGCGCACGCTCTATCACCTGCCGCTGTGTCCGTTCGCGCGCCAGGTCCGCATCGTCCTGGCCGAGAAGAAGCTCGACTTTCATTGCGAGACGGAAAAGGTGTGGGAGCGGCGCCCGGCGTTCCTTGCCCGCAACCCGGCCGCCGAAGTGCCGGTGCTGGTCGACGAGGACGGCGGCGTCATCGTCGATTCCGGTGCCATCTGCGAATATCTGGACGAGGTCTACGGCGCGCCGGTGCTGATCGGCGACGGCGCCGCGGCGCGGGCGGAGGTGCGGCGGCTGGTCGCCTGGTTCAGCCTCAAGTACCAGCGCGAGGTCACCCGCAACCTGGTCGACGAGAAGATCGACAAGCGCTTTCTCGGGCGCGGCGAGCCGAACTCCGCGGCGATCCGGGCGGGCGTCGCCAACATCACGACGCACCTGCGCTACATCGCCTATTTGATGGAGCGCCGCCATTGGCTCGGCGGCGATACCTTCTCGCTTGCCGACGCCGCCGCGGCGGCCCAGCTCAGCTGCGTCGATTACCTGGGCGACGTGCCGTGGGGCGACCATGCGGCGGCCAAGGAATGGTACGCCCGCGTCAAGTCACGGCCCAGTTTCCGACCACTGCTCGGCGACAACATCCCCGGCGTCCCGCCGCCCAAGCACTACGCCGACTTGGATTTTTGACCGCCGCGGCGCGGGTGCTCTACTCCACCCGCACATCGAGCCGCGCCAGGTTGGCGCGGGCGTTGTCCGCTGCTGCCCCGGTCGGCGCTAGTTCCAGCACGCGCAGCCAGTCGGCGCGGGCGCCGACGTCGTCGCCGTCGAGGCGGCGCACGATGCCGCGCTCGACGAGCGCGTCGACGTTGCCGGGCGCCATCGCCAGGGCGCGCGACAGATCGTCGCGCGACAGATCCAGCGCGTCGACATAGCGATAGGCGGTGGCGCGGAAGATCAGGGCGTCGATTTGGTCGGGGTCGAGCTCGAGCGCGCGGTTGAGGTCGTCCAGCGCCTCCCAGTAGTTGGCGGCACTGGCCAGCACCTCGCTGCGGTCGACGATCAGCTCCACATTGTCGGGGTCGAGGGCCAGGCCGGCACTGGCGGCGGCAAAGGCGCGGGTGGCACGCCCGGCGCTCAGCCACGCGCGTGCCGCCTGGCCCAGCACGTCGGCACGCGCCGCCGGTGCGAACGTTTTCATCGATTGGGCTAGGTCCTCCAGCCGTCCCGCCGCCTCCTCGAACTGGCCGAGGCCAACCAGCGACAGTGCCGTACAGTGCAACGCGCCGGGGCCGCCGCCGGCGTCGCGCCAGGCGATCGCGTCCTCGAACGCCTCCTCGGGGTCGGACTTGGCGTGCGCCAAACAGCGCTCGTAGGCGACGGGGTCGGACAGGTCGGCGAGCGCCTGTTGGGCCACGGCCGGCGCGGGCAGCGCGGTCCCGATGGCCAAGGCGGCCAGGCCGAGGGGGGCGGCGCGCGCGATACGGGCGCGCCCGATACACATGACTTGTCGTGCCGTCATGGCGGCCCCTAGAGTTGCCAACCGACGCGGGGAGCGCAAGTGACGATCATGGCAAAGGCTGCGAAACCGCCCATCCTATTCTGTTTCGGCCTGGGGTACAGCGCGCGTGTGCTCGCCGCGCGCCTGCTGGCCGAGGACCGGTCGGCCGCCGACCCGCCGGGCGAAGGCTGGCGCGTGCGCGGCACCTGCCGCAGCGCCGCCAAGGCGGCCGGTCTGGCGGCCGCCGGCATCGAGCCGGTCCTGTTCGACCGCGACCGGCCCTTGGACGATCCGACCGCGGCCCTGGCCGGCGTCACCCACCTGTTGAGCTCGGTGCCGCCCGACGAGGCCGGCGATCCGGTCGTCGACCACCACGGCGCGGCGCTTGCCGAGCATGGCCCGGCGCTGGCCTGGGGCGGCTATCTGTCGACCACAGGGGTCTATGGCGATCGTGGCGGCGAGTGGGCCGACGAGGACGCGGCGCTGACGCCCACCGGGCCGCGCGGCCGAAGCCGGGTCGCCGCGGAGCAGGCCTGGCTCGCGCTCGCGCAACGCTCCGGCGTGCCGGTGCACGTGTTTCGCCTGGCCGGCATCTACGGGCCCGGCCGCAATGCCCTGGCGACGGTGCGGCGCGGCCAGGCCCGCCGGATCGTCAAGCCGGGCCAGGTGTTCTCGCGCATCCATGTCGACGACGTGGCGACGGTCGTGCGGGCCTCGATGGCGCGGGCCAACGCGGGGCGCTGCTACAACGTCTGCGACGACGAGGCGGCGCCGCCGCAGGACGTCATCGCCCACGCCTGTGCGCTGCTGGGCGTCGCGCCACCGCCCGAGATCCCGTTCGCCGACGCGGTGCTCAGCGCCATGGCGCGCGGCTTCTATGCCGACAACAAGCGTGTGTGGAACAACCGCATCAAGGACGAGCTCGGCGTTCGGCTCGCCTATCCGAACTATCGCTTGGGGCTGGCCGCGCTGCTGTCGCAGAGCGACGCGACGGCAGCCGAGAGGTGAGCCAGGTCGCGCGGGCTCGACAGCCGATGCGGCCCATTGCGAAACGTGGGTTGCCTTTTCCCCCGTCATGTCGGATTTAAGGCCGCCGAGGAGACAACGCAGGGTGCGCCGCCCGGCATCTTGTGGTAGGCGATGCGCTGATTATGCCTGAGCGCCAATTACAGCAGACGGGCCATGACGGTTTGGTCGATCGAGATCAGGCGGTGACGGAAGGCCTTAACACGACCAACGGTGTCGAGTCGGTCGCCGATCGCCGCGCCGGCGAACCCCTGTGGACCGGCGGCCGGCCGCGCGTGCTGCAGGTCCTGCCGGCCGTCGAGGTCGGCGGCGGCGGCGTCGAGCGCAGCACGATCGACATCGCCGATGCCCTGAGCGCCGCCGGCGGCACCGCCGTCGTCGCCTCGTCGGGCGGCCAGCGCCTGCACGAGCTGGAGCGGACCGGTGCCGTCCATGTGCCGATGCCGCTGGCGTCGAAGAACCCGCTGGTCATGCGGGCCAACGTGGAACGCTTGGCCAGCGCCATTCAGCAGCACGAAATCGACATCGTGCATGCCCGCAGCCGGGCGCCGGCGTGGAGCGCCCTGGCCGCGGCCCATCGCTGCGGCCGTCACTTCGTCACCACGGCTCACGGCAGCTACGGTACCAGGGGGGCGCTGAAGCGCTGGTACAACTCGGTCATGGTGCGCGGCGATTTGGTCATCGCCAACTCGCAGTTCACGGCGCAGCACGTTCAGGACAACTACAAGGTCGATCCGGCGCGCCTGCGCGTCGTGCCGCGCGGCGTCGATACGGACGTCTTCAATGCCGGCAGCGTCAGCCCGGAGCGGCTGATCCAACTGGCCCGTCAGTGGTCGCTGCCGGACGGCATGCCGGTGATCATACTGCCGGGCCGGCTCACGCGCTGGAAGGGGCATACCGTGCTGATCGACGCGCTCGCCCAGCTTGGCGGCGGCGAGGTCCGCTGCCTGCTGGTCGGCGCCGATCAGGGACGCAACCGCTATCGCCGCGAGCTGGAATCGCGCATCGCCGCGCGCGAGCTGGACAGCGTCGTCCATGTCACCGGCCACTGCGCCGACATGCCGGCGGCCTACATGCTGGCCGACGTCGTCGTCTCGGCGTCGACCGAGCCCGAGGGCTTCGGGCGTATCGTCGCCGAGGCCCAGGCGATGGGCCGGCCCGTCGTCGTCTCCAACCACGGCGGCGTCGTCGAGCAGGTCAAGATCGGCGAGACAGGCTGGAGCTTTGCGCCGGGCGATGCGGGCTCGCTGGCGGCCGGCCTGCGGCGCGCCCTGGCGCTCAACGCGGCGGCCCGCGAGCGGCTGGCTGAAGACGCCATCGGGCACGTGCACACGCACTACACCAAGCGAGCCATGTGCGACCGGACACTGACGGTCTATGCCGAGCTGCTGGCCGGACGCGCAACGCCGGCCCAATGAACAGCGCGGCCACGGCCGCGACGGCCAAGAACATCCTGGTCATCAAGCTCGGCGCCCTGGGCGACTTCGTCCAGGCCACGGGTCCGTTCAACGCCATCCGCGCCGCCCATGCCGAGGCGCACATCTCGCTGCTGACGACGCCGCCGTACCAATCGCTGGCCCGGGCCTGCGGCTGGTTCGACGAGGTGCTGCTCGACCGGCGACCGAAGCTGTGGAACGTCATCGGCTGGTACGGCTTGCGCCGGCGGCTGCGGCGCGGCGGTTTCGCGCGGGTCTATGACTTGCAGACGTCGGACCGCTCGGCGATCTACCACCGCCTGCTGAGCGGCGTCTCCGGGCATGCGAACGGCCTCGAATGGTCGGGTGTTGCGCGCAATTGCTCCCACCCGCACGACAATCCGCGGCGCCATCTGATGCATACGATCGAGCGCCAGGCCGAGCAGCTGCACATTGCCGGTATCCGCAACGTGCCGCTGCCCAGCCTCGCCGGCGTCACCGCGGACATCGGCCGGTTCGGCTTCGATGGGCGCTACGTGCTGCTGGTGCCGGGCGGCGCACGGCATCGGCCGGAAAAGCGCTGGCCGGCGGCGCGCTTCGCAGGCCTGGCGCAGCGGCTGGCGGCGCGCGGCCTGGCGCCGGTCGTCATCGGCGCGGCGGCGGAGCTCGACGTGGCCGCGGCGATCGCGGCGGCATGCCCGGCGGTCCGCGACCTCACCGGCCAGACCTCGTTCGAGGAGATCGTCGCGTTGGCGCGCGGCGCCGCCGGCGCGGTCGGCAACGACACGGGCCCGATGCACCTGATCAGCATCGCCGGCACGCCGGGCGTCGTCTTGTTTTCCCATGCCTCCGATCCCAAGTTGTGCGCGCCGCGCAGTGCCGACGTCAGCATCGTGCGCCAACGCGATCTCGCGGAGTTGGAGGTCAGCGAAGTCGAAGCCGCCATGCGGCTGCGCCAACGCGCGCTCGGGCGGTTGACGCGGCGGCCGCACCGCGAACCACCCGCTTATTTGAGCCCGTAGGCTGGTTCACCTGACGCTTCACGGACCAAGCGTTGGGATCAGACTACTGGTTCCGCCGGGCCGGAAAATGCGCTAGACCCTGCGCTCGCGGGCCGCGGCGGCGGCGTATGAAGACGGGGACGGTGATGGCTGAGGTGGCGGCACAGGGCCGCGACATTGCAATTACGCTGCCCGACGGCAGCGTGCGGAGGTATGCCGCGCCGGTCACCGGCGGGCAGATCGCCGGCGACATCGGCCCGGGCCTCGCGAAGGCGGCGCTGGCGATCCGGGTCGACGGCACCATGCGCGACCTTGCGGTGGCGATCGATCACGACGCACGTGTCGCGATCGTGACGCGCAAGGACGACGACGCGTTGGAGCTGTTGCGCCACGACGCCGCGCATGTGCTGGCCGAGGCTGTGCAGGAGCTCTATCCCGGCACCCAGATCACGTTCGGCCCGGCCACCGACGACGGCTTCTATTACGACTTCGTCCGCGACGAGCCGTTCACCCCGGACGACCTCGAATGCATCGAGGCGCGCATGCGCGAGATCGTCAAACGCGACGAGGCGATCAGCCGCGAGGTGTGGGACCGCGACGCGGCGATCGAGCATTTCAAGCGCGCCGGCGAGCACTACAAGGCCGAGCATATCGAGACCCTGCCGCGCGACGATGAGATATCGATCTATCGCCAGGGCGCCTGGCTCGATTTGTGCCGGGGGCCGCACCTGCCGTCGACCGGCAAGCTGGGCACCGGGTTCAAGCTGACGAAGGTCTCCGGCGCCTATTGGCGCGGCGATGCGCGCAACCAGCAGCTGCAGCGCATCTACGGCACCTGCTGGCGCGACGACAAGGAGCTGAAGGCCTATCTGCATATGCTCGAGGAGGCCGAAAAGCGCAACCACCGGCGCCTCGGCCGCGAAATGGACCTGTTCCACCTGCAGGAGGAGGCCGCCGGCAGCGTCTTCTGGCATCCCAAGGGCTGGACCCTGCATCGGGTCATCGAGGACTACATGCGGGCGCGGCTCGAGGCGGCGGGCTATGCCGAGGTGAAGACGCCGCAACTCATCGACCGCGCGCTGTGGGAGCGCTCGGGGCACTGGGAGAAGTTCGGCGAGCACATGTTCGCCCTGGAGGACGAGGGCGGGAAGGTGCTGGCGATCAAGCCGATGAATTGTCCCGGGCACGTGCAGATATTCCGCCAGGGCATCAAGAGCTACCGCGACCTGCCGATCCGGCTGGCCGAGTTCGGCAGCTGCCACCGCAACGAGCCGTCCGGCGCGCTGCACGGCATCATGCGGGTGCGGGCGTTCCTGCAGGACGATGCCCACATTTTCTGCACCGAAGACCAGATCGTCGCCGAGACCCAGGCTTTCTGCGAGCTGCTGTCGCGCGTCTATGGCGATTTCGGTTTCGTCGACGTGATGGTCAAGTTCGCCGACCGGCCGCCGGTGCGTGCCGGTGAGGACAGCACCTGGGACCAGGCCGAGCAGGCACTCCGGCAAGCGGCCGAGGCGGCTGGTCTTGTCTACACGCTCAACCCCGGCGAGGGCGCGTTCTATGGCCCGAAGCTGGAGTTCGTGCTGCGCGATGCGATCGGGCGCGAGTGGCAGTGCGGCACGCTGCAGGTCGACTTCGTGCTGCCCGAACGGCTCGGTGCCAGCTACGTTGCCGAGGACGGCTCGAAGCGGCGGCCGGTCATGCTGCATCGCGTCATCCTCGGCTCGTTCGAGCGGTTCATCGGCATCCTGATCGAGAACTACGCCGGCCGCCTGCCGCTGTGGCTGGCCCCGGTGCAGGCCGTCGTCTGCACGATCACCAACGACGCCGACGCCTATGCCGAAGAGGTGCTGGCGGCCGCCCGCGGCGCCGGGCTGCGGGCCGAGATCGACATCCGTAACGAGAAGATCTCATACAAGATCCGCGAGCACAGCCACGCCAGGGTGCCAGCCATCATGGTTGTCGGCGGCCGCGAGGCCGATCAGCGCCAGGTGACGATCCGGCGCCTCGGCGAGAAGGACCAGCAGACGCTTGCCCTGGCCGAGGCGGTCGCGCATTTGGCCGGTGCGGCGATGAATCCGGCCTTGCAATAGGACGACAGACGGTTTGTAACTATTTCGCAATCCAGGCCCGTGCTAGGGTGTGGGCATTGTGACCAGCGACAAAGGAGATAAATAGATCGCTAGGAGACCCTACGACCTAACCCCGCCGAAGAAGTCGGGCCCCCGCGTCAACAAGGAAATCACCGCGGCCTCGGTTCGGCTAATCGATCAAGACGGAGAACAAGTCGGCATCATCGCCACCGTGGATGCCCTTGCGCGCGCGGAGGAGGCCGCCCTCGATCTCGTCGAGGTCGCCGGCGTCTCGGACCCGCCGGTCTGCAAGATCCTCGATGTCGGCAAGCTGAAGTATCAGGATCAAAAAAAGAAAGCCGAGGCCCGCAAGCGGCAGAAAACGATCGATGTCAAAGAGATCAAGCTGCGGCCCAACATCGACACCCACGACTACGACGTGAAGATGCGCAACGCCCGCCGGTTCCTCGGCGAGGGCGACAAGGTCAAGGTGACGCTGCGCTTCCGCGGCCGCGAGATGGCCCATCCCGACATCGGTGCGCGTGTGCTTGAACGTTTTCGCGACGAGCTCGACGAGCTTGCCAAGGTCGAGCAGATGCCGAAGTTCGAAGGCCGCCAGATGATCATGGTCATTGCGCCACGTTGATCCCCGACGCCGGTTTCGGGATCCACGGGCCAGTGCCGGACGCTGACTTCCCCCCGGACCTCCCCGCAAGGGTGGAGGGCGTAGGCGGCCGGTTGCCACCAGGTTTTCGTCCTTCCTTGTAAGGGGCCGGGCCGGTCACGCTGGTCCTTGCGCGGCTTGCCACGCGGGCGCAGCGCGTCTATAAACCGCCGGCTTGCCGCGGCGGCGCGGGCGGGACAACTGTGTATTGTCCCAGGGCATGCCCCGCCGTCGCCAACGAACAAACCAGCCGTAAGAGGTGCGAAATGCCCAAGTTGAAGACCAAAAGCTCGGCCAAGAAGCGATTCCGCTTCACCGGGTCGGGCAAGATCCGCATGAAGCCCTCGGGCATGCGCCACGGCATGCGCAAGCGCTCCCAATCGACGAAGCGCAAGGCCCGGCACATCGGTGTCATGGCCGCCGCCGACGCGCGTATCGTCGCGCCGATGATGCCGTACGGAAAAAGGGGCTGAGCCATGGCACGCGCAACACGCTCCGTCGCCCGGCACGCCAAGCACAAGAAGCTGCTGGCCCGCGCCAAGGGCTATCGGGGCCGCAACTCGAAGGCCTACCGCGTCGCGCTGGAGCGCGTCGAGAAGGGCCTGCAATACGCATACCGCGATCGGCGCAACAGGAAGCGTGATTTCCGCGGCCTGTGGATCCAGCGGATCAATGCCGGAGCGCGGGCCCACGGTCTGACCTATTCGCAGTTCATGTGCGGCATCAAGCGGGCCGGGATCGAGCTCGACCGCAAGATCCTGGCGGATATCGCGGCGCGCGAGCCCGATGCCTTCAAGGCGTTGGTCACACAGGCCGAGGACGCCCTGAAGAAAGCCGCCTAAGGCGGCCCGGCCGCCGCCTCGGCCGCCGGGCCGTGCGCCGCCGCGGGCGGCGTCGCCTCCACCAGGCATTGGTGTCGCGCCCCGCGTGCGGGCGCAGTTGAGGACCACGGGTGATGGAGACGCAAGAGGTCGAACGACTGCAGGCTGAGATCCTGCGCGAGATCGCCGACGCGTCGGACCTCGAAGCGCTGGAGGCGGCGCGGGTCAGGGTGCTCGGCAAGAAGGGTCGCATCACCGCGCAGATGAAGAGCCTCGGCGGCCTCGAGCCGGCGGGGCGGCGGGCCGCCGGTCAGGCGCTCAACCAGGTCAAAGACGCGGTCGCGGCGGCGATCGAGGCGCGGCGCGAGGGACTGGCCGACAGCGTGCTCGAGGCGCAGCTGCGCGAGGACCGGCTCGACGTGACCCTGCCGGTGCGCCTGGTGCCGCGCGGCCGCCTGCATCCGATCAGCCAGACGATCGAGGAATGCATCGCCATCCTCGGCGAGATGGGCTTCGTCGTCGCCGAGGGGCCGGACATCGAGGACGACTTCTACAACTTCACGGCGCTCAATATCCCGCCGGAGCACCCAGCGCGGCAGGACATGGACACGTTCTACCTGGCGCCGGACGCCGACGGGGTGCGGCCGTCGCTGCGTCCGCATACCTCGCCCGTGCAGATCCGCACGATGCAAGCCTCGGCGCCGCCGATCCGGGTGATCGCGCCGGGCCGCACCTATCGTTCCGACAGCGACGCGACCCACACGCCGATGTTCCATCAGATCGAGGCGCTGGTGGTCGACGAGACGACCCATCTGGGCCACCTGAAGGGTTGCATCACCGATTTCCTGCGTGCCTTCTTCGAGATACCCGATCTGCCGGTGCGCCTGCGGCCGAGCTATTTTCCGTTCACCGAGCCGTCGATGGAGGTCGATATCGGCTGTGCGCGCGGCGGCGGCGAGCTCAAGATCGGCGCCGGCGACGATTGGCTCGAAATCATGGGCTCCGGCATGGTGCATCCGAACGTGCTGCGGGCCGGCGGCATCGACCCCGAACGCTATCAGGGCTTCGCCTTCGGCTTGGGCATCGACCGCATCGCCATGCTGAAATACGGCATCCCCGATCTACGCACGTTTTTCGATGCGGACATACGCTGGCTCGACCACTACGGCTTCGCGCCGATCGACGTGCCGTCGCTGATCCGCGGCCTCTAGGGGACCAGGCGACGATGAAGTTCACGCTCTCCTGGCTCAGGGATCATCTCGAGACGACGGCGACGCTCGACGAGATCGCGGGGCGGCTGACGGCGCTTGGCCTCGAGGTCGACTCGGTGGAGAACCGGGCGGCCGAGCTGGCGGCGTTCAAGACCGCCCGCGTCATCGCGGCCGACAAGCACCCCAGCGCCGACCGCCTCAAGGTCTGCGTTGTCGAAGCGGACGGCGGCACCGTGCAGGTCGTTTGCGGCGCGCCTAATGCGCGGGCCGGCATGATCGGCGTGTTCGCGCCGACCGGGACCTATATCCCGGGGACCGGTATCGAGTTGAAAAAGGCCAAGATCCGCGGCGTCGAATCCAACGGCATGCTGGTCTCCGAACGCGAAATGGGCCTGTCGGACGAGCACGAGGGCATCATCGAGCTGGCCGACGACACCGCCTTGGGCCACCCGTTCGGCGGCCTGCTCGGCCTCGACGATCCGGTCATCGACATCGAGCTGACGCCGAACCGGCCGGACTGCACCGGCGTGCGCGGCATTGCCCGCGACCTCGCCGCCGCCGGCCTCGGTACGCTGAAGCCGTTGCTGCGGGCCGAGCCGGTCGCCGGCGGCTACGACAGCCCGATCGACTGGCGCGTCGCCGACGACGGCAATGCCTGCTCGTATGTCGTCGGCCGGCACTTCCGCGGCGTCACGAACGGGCCGAGCCCGCGCTGGATGCAGCAGCGCTTGCGGGCGATCGGCCTGCGGCCGATTTCGGCGCTGGTCGATGTCACGAACTATGTCGCGATCGACGTGGGGCGGCCGTTGCATGTGTTCGATGCCGCGAACTTGACCGGCAACGCGCTGGTCATGCAACGGGCCAAAGACGGCCAGCCGTTCTGCGCGCTGACCGGCAAGGACTACGCGCTGGACGCCGCGATGACGATCATTGCCGACGGTGACGCCGCGCACGGTATCGGTGGGGTCATGGGCGGCGCGGCGTCGATGTGTACCGAAGGCACGACCGAGGTGTTCCTCGAGGTCGCGCTGTTCGACCCGGTGCAGGTGGCGGCGACCGGCCGGCGCCTCAACCTGCAGTCCGACGCGCGCTACCGCTTCGAGCGCGGCGTCGATCCGGTGAGCGCCGATTGGGGTGCCGAGGTCGCGGCGCGGCTGATCATGGAGCTGTGCGGCGGCGAGACCAGCGGGCCGGTGCGCGCCGGCACGCTGCCCGACACAAGCCGCACGATCGCCCTGCGACCCGACCGCGTGCGCACCCTCGGTGGCCTCGAAATCGCGCCGCCGCGCCAGCGCGAGATCCTCAGCGCACTCGGCTTCGACGTCCCGGCGGTTGCGAACGGCACGGTCGACATTGCGCCGCCGACATGGCGTCCCGACGTGCATGGCGAGGCAGACCTGGTTGAGGAGCTGGTCCGGGTCGTCGGCCTCGACCGCATCGAGGCGGTGCCGCTGACGCGGCCGACCTCGCTGCCCCAGCCGGCGAGCACGCCGGCTTACCGGCGGGCCGCCCAGATCAAGCGGGCGCTGGCCGAGCGCGGGCTGCTGGAGGCCGTCACCTGGTCCTTCATGCCGGGCCGCCTGGCCACTCATTTCGGCGGCGTCGCGCCGGCCCTGCATGTCGACAACCCGATCAGCAGCGACCTCGACGTGATGCGCCCGTCGATCCTGCCGAACCTGATTGCCGCGGTGGCGCGTAACGTCGACCGTGGGCTCGCCGACCCGGCGCTGTTCGAGCTGGGGCCGCAATATCATGACACGACACCCGACGGCCAGCGCCAGGTCGCCGCCGGCGTGCGCCAGGGGCGCCGCCACGCGGCGCACTGGGCCGGCGGCGCGGTGCCGGTCGATGCGATCGACGCCAAGGGTGATGCGATTGCGGCGCTTGAGGCCGTCGGCGCGCCGGTCGCCAACCTGCAGATCACGACCGACGCGCCGGCGTGGTATCACCCCGGCCGCTCAGGCGCGCTGCGGCTCGGGGCCAAGGTGCTAGCTTGGTTCGGCGACATCCACCCGCGCGTCCTGCAGGCGATGGACGTGCGCGGCCCGCTTGTCGCGTTCGAGCTGTTCCTCGACGCCGTGCCGCCCGTCAAGGGCAAGGCCAGGCGCGGCAAGCTCGAGCTGTCGCCGTTCCAGCCGGTCGCCCGCGACTTCGCCTTCGTCGTCGACGCGAAGGTGCCGGCGAACGCTGTGCTGCGCTCGGTCCGCAGCGCCGACAAGGCCCTGATCGTCGATGTCGGGCTGTTCGACGTCTATACCGGGCCGGGCATCGATGACGGCAAGAAATCGTTGGCGGTCGCCGTGACGCTGGCAGCCGCGCGCCGCGACCCTGACCGACCAGGAGATCGACGCCGTTGCCCAGAAGGTCGTCGCCAGTGTCGCCAAGCACACCGGTGGGGTCCTGCGCGGCTAGTGCCCGGTTTCGTGGGAACAGGTTCGCCGAGCACCCGGCCCTCATGCTTCGACAGGCTCATGCTTCGACAGGCTCATGCTTCGACAGGCTCAGCATGAGGGAGTCAACGCCGAGCCTCACCCTGAGCCTGTCGAAGGGTGATAGCCGCAACCAACGATGACCGACCCTTCGCACATCCGCAACTTTGCGATCGTCGCCCATATCGACCATGGCAAGTCGACGCTGGCCGACCGGCTGATCGAGCGCTGCGGCGGCCTGAGCGCGCGCGAGATGAAGGAGCAGGTGCTCGACTCGATGGAGCTGGAGCGCGAGCGCGGTATCACCATCAAGGCCCAGACCGTGCGCCTCGACTATACGGCCGCGAACGGCGAGGCCTATCAGCTCAACCTGATGGACACCCCCGGCCACGTCGACTTCGCTTACGAGGTCAGCCGGTCGCTCGCCGCCTGCGAGGGCGCGCTGCTGATCGTCGACGCGAGTCAGGGCGTCGAGGCGCAGACCCTGGCCAACGCCTACGCCGCGATCGACGCCGACCTCGAGGTCGTTCCGGTGCTCAACAAGATCGACCTGCCGGCGGCGGAGCCGGATCGGGTGGCGTGAGCAGATCGAGGAAGTGATCGGCATCGATGCGGCCGACGCGGTCGAGATCTCGGCCAAGACCGGGGTCGGCATCGACGCCGTGTTGGAGGCCCTGGTCACGCGCCTGCCGCCGCCGATCGGCGATGCCGATGCGCCGTTGCGGGCGCTGCTCGTCGACAGCTGGTACGACCCCTATCTCGGCGTTGTCGCGCTGGTGCGGGTCAAGGACGGCGCGCTCATGCGCGGCCACAAGATCCGCATGATGGCGACGGGCAAGGCCTATCGGGTCGACCGGGTCGGCGTGTTCACGCCGGCGCAGCGCGACACCGGGCGGCTCGACCTGGGCGAGATCGGTTTCCTGACCGCCAGTATAAAGACGGTCGCCGACTGCAAGGTCGGCGACACGATCACCGAGGAGCGCCGCCAGGCGACGACGCCGCTGCCGGGCTTTAGGCAGTCCGTGCCGGTCGTCTTCTGCAGCCTGTTTCCGGCCGACGCGGCCGACTATGACGACCTGCGCGAGAGCCTCGGCAAGCTGCAGCTCAACGACGCCAGTTTCCAGTTCGAGCCCGAGACGTCGTTGGCGCTCGGGCTCGGCTTCCGCTGTGGCTTTCTCGGCCTCCTGCACATGGAGATCGCCCAGGAGCGGTTGACCCGCGAGTTCGACCTCGACCTGATCGCGACGGCGCCGTCGGTCGTTTACAAGATCCACCTGCGCGACGGCACGTCGATTGCCCTGCACAACCCCTCGGACTTCCCCGACCCGACGAACATCGCCGCGATCGAGGAGCCGTGGATCAAGGCCTCGATCATCGTGCCCGATGCCTATCTCGGGCAGGTCTTGCAGCTGTGTACCGAGCGGCGCGGCGAACAGCTCGACCTCACCTATGTCGGCAGCCGCGCCATGGCGGTCTACCGCCTGCCGCTCAACGAGGTCGTGTTCGATTTCTACGACCGCCTGAAATCGGTGAGCCGCGGCTACGCCAGTTTCGACTACGAGCTCGCCGGCTATGCCGAGGGCGACCTGGTCAAGGTCGC
>CBDHDN010000004.1:0-27446 GCA_965261585.1 Alphaproteobacteria bacterium | reverse complement strand
TGCGCGGCACGGCCGAATTGGCGTTGGAAAGCGAGGCGCAGGGGCAAGCCTTCATGGCCGCCGTCGAACGGGCCTGGGCGACGCCGCGCCTCGCGGCCTGGCGGCGGCGCCTGGGGGCCGAGCAACCGGTGGTCTATGCCGTGGCGGTGGCCATCACTGCCGCTGCACATGAGGTGAGATTGCCGGACGCCCTCGCAGCGTTTCTGCACGCGGCTGCCGCCAACCTCGTTTCGGCCGGCGTCCGGCTTGTCCCGCTGGGCCAGACCGACGGCCAGATCGCCATCGCCGGATTGGAGCCGGTCGTCGAGGCGGCCGTCGCCGCCGCGCAGGCCCGGCCGTTCGACGACATCGGTGCGGCAACGCCGATGGTCGACTGGACGTCGATGCGGCACGAGGTCCAGTACACGCGGCTGTTCCGCTCATGACCGGCCCGCTGCGCGTCGGCATCGGCGGGCCCGTCGGCAGCGGCAAGACGGCGCTGATGGCCGCGCTGTGCGGCAGCCTCAGCGGCGACTACGACATCGCGGCCGTGACCAACGACATCTATACGCGCGAGGATGCCGAGTTCCTGACGCGGGTCGGGGCGCTGCCGGCGGCGCGCATCGTCGGCGTCGAGACCGGCGGCTGTCCGCACACGGCAATCCGCGAGGACGCGTCGATCAATCTCGCCGCGATCGCCGATCTGAACCGGCGTTATCCGGCGCTGGACATGGTGCTCATCGAATCCGGCGGCGACAATCTGGCGGCGACGTTCTCGCCGGAGTTGGCGGACATCACGGTCTACGTCATAGACGTCGCTGCCGGCGACAAGATCCCGCGCAAGGGCGGCCCCGGAATTACCCGTTCGGACCTGCTCGTGATCAACAAGATCGACCTGGCGCCCCTCGTCGGGGCCAGCCTCGCGGTGATGGACCGCGACGCGCGACGCATGCGCGGCGACCGGCCGTTCGTGTTCAGCAATCTGAAGACCGGCGAGGGCGTCGAGCGGATCGTCGACTTCATCCGCGTTACCGGCAGCCTAGCCGGAGCCCACGACAAGGGCCTTGAGGATTGACGGGTCGAGGATCGTGATGGCACCACGCTTGTAGGCAATGGCGCCCTTCTCCTCCAGCGCGCCGACGGCCTTGCTCACGCTTTCACGGGTCGCGCCGAGCATGTCTGCCAAGTCCTCCTGGTAGAGCTTGATGTCCAGCTTGACGGCACCGTTGTCGGGCCGGCCGTATTCGTCGATCAACGACAGCAGGCGTTTGGCGAGGCGGCGCGGTATGTCGAGAAAGATCGTGCTTTCGATGATCTCGCTGGTCCAGCGCAGACGCTGGCACAAGAGGCCCATCAGCCGGATGCAGAGTTTCGGATGCCGCTCGAGAAACGGCATGAATTCGGTCCGATCGATGCGCAGCAGGTCGGCCGGCTGCATGACCGACGCACCGGCGGTGCGCCTGCGGCCGTCGAGCATCGCGATCTCGCCCAGGATGTCGCCGGCCTCGAGAATGTTGAGAAAAATCTCCTGCCCGTCGGGGGACATGGTCTTGATGCCGACGCGGCCGCCGAGCAGGACGTAAAGGCAATCGCCCGGGCTGCCCTTGTCGAAAATCACCGTGCCGGCTTCAAAGTGGACCACCTTGCCGAGGCCCACCAATTCCTGCAACGCGGCGGGCTCAAGGACCTCCAGCACGCGATTCGCGGCCAGCAGCTTCATGTCCAGGGATGGCGGATCCGCACTCATCGGCTTGCCCCTCGCGGTCCGTATCAACCAGCAATACTAGGACATCGGCCGTATGGGTAGAGTGTGCTTTTCGGCACGCACGCCAACCGCAAAATCTCGTCAAGGAACACCCTACGCCGCGGCGCGGGCCACGGCCTGGCGCCAGAGCGTCGTGTGCTCGAAGTGGAAGTCGACCGATTTCGCCGCCCAACCGGCAGCGGCGCGGCGGCGGATCGTGCGCAACATCGCCAGCGCGTCCTCGCGCGTCTGATCGACACGCCCGTTGGGCAGCCACGCCTTGAGACGGCGCAACGCGGCGCCCGCCAGGCCGGATTCGTAGCCTTGCTTGAGCACCGTCGCATAGCGGCGTTCGGGGTAGGGCAGATCCTTGGCCAGGCTTTCCAACTGCTCGCGGCAGGCGTTGTCGATGACGCCGTCCGCCAGTGCGTCGGACAGCGTTCGCCGGATGTTGACCATGGCCTCGGACAGCTGCGGATAGCCCAGCTCGGCCGGGCCATGAATGACCGCAACCTCGTCGTCATCCTCCAGATGTCCGTCCAGATAGGCCTGAAATACGGCGCCGACGCCAGTCATGCCGAACGGCGCCAGCTCGGCCGCGCGCAGGGCACCCATGCTGGCGCTGCCGAAGACGTGGATGCCCCGGCCCAACGCGTGCAGGATCTCCTTGTGCCAGACCGCGGGCACGTTCTCGAAATAGCCGTCGATTATGCCGATGCATTGCGGCCCATCGAGCGTGGCGCGATAGACGTCGCCCTCGGAGACCGGCGGCAGATAGGTCGCATCGAGCGCCCGCTCGGCGGCCGGCCGCTCGATCGTCGGTCCGGCGAAGATGACGATGCTCATGGGGTCCCTCGCGTCTGCAGGCGTGCCTGGCCGCGCCGGCCGGGTACGAACCGTGGTGTATCGTCGATGCCCTCGAGGCCCGGAACGACGACCCGGACAACGGGGATGGCGAATTCGGGTTTCGTGAGGTCGACGACGACCGCCTGTTCGATGCCGACGGCGCGCAGTCGATCCAGCGCCAACGCTACATCGTCCTCGATCGCGTCGCTGGGCCAGGTCGGCACGGTACGAAAATCACGGGTCGGTCGGGGGGCGCGATGATGGCGCGCCACTGGGCATACGTCGCGGGATCCAGGAACTGCTTGTAGCCATCCCGCGCCATGTCGTCACGCGCGCCGGAGATGAACGTCAGACGGCTCTGCGCGGCTTCCGTCAACGCGCGCATGAGCGCGACCTCGCGCCGCATATGACAGCCCATGCCGGCCGCCGGACGGATCGTGCTGGCCGGCGGTCCTTCGTCCTGGATGATGCGGCAGAGGAACGCCGGCAGGCCAACGTCGCTGGTCGTCTCCCAGGCGCCGACAAGCACGCCGGCGGCAGCGAACTTGGCGAGTACGGCACGGCAGCCTGGATCGTCCACCGTATCCAGGTCGATCCGGGTCGCGGCCTGGGCGTCCTTGTCGAGGAGGTGCCACAGCGTCGTCGCGTCGCGTTCGATGACCTCGGACAGGGCGTGGCCGATCGCCTCCTCCACGCGGTTGCCGGCGGCCAGCCCGTTGGAGCTCGCCGCGAAGTGGCCGTGCCCGCTGGGCAGCGGCCAGCTGTAGTCCAGATGAGCCATCTCGTAGGCCAGCCACAGCGGCGCGCCATCGAACAGGTTACGACCCTCGATCCACAGCAACTGGCTGTAGGCCGTGAAGGCGCTGTCGGCCGGCCGCGGCAGGCCGGCGACATCGATCAGCGGGTGGGTGTAGCGCAGGTCCTCGTAGCCGCCCAGCATGAGCGGCAGCGCAATTCGCTCGGCATGGTAGGACTCGACCGATTCCATGAGGCCCGAGGCCCGCGCGGCGTCCAAATCGGGGCCCTTGCCCTGGGAGACCGAGATCGAGCGCGAGTTGGGCCGGCACACCATCACGACCGGAATGCCGATCGTGTCGAGGCCGGTCACGTTGGCGATGCGGGTGATGCCGAATGCCGGCATGAAGCGACGTACCCGCGCGACCGTCTCGGCCGGCGGGACGCTGCGGTTCACACGCGTGAACCACGGCG
Source organism: Alphaproteobacteria bacterium (assembly GCA_965261585.1). Taxonomy (GTDB): domain Bacteria; phylum Pseudomonadota; class Alphaproteobacteria; order UBA6615; family UBA6615; genus CBDHDN01. Next base: position 23,668 of record CBDHDN010000004.1, on the reverse strand, counting down.
TGCCGTGCCGCGCGCCGGCGGCGACGCTATCGAATGCTCTGGCTAGGCGATCTCCGTCAGGCACCGGACGCACTCCTCCTGTTGCCGGCCACCGGGGGCTCACCCCGGCGGCCGGCCTGCAACAACCGAACTACGACAATGCCGCGCGGTTAGGCGGTGCCGACCCGCGTCTCGCCGGGATCGACGTTCGGCAACGCGGACGCATAGTCGCCGGGATCGACGTTCGGCACCGCCGACGCATAGTCGCCGGGATCGACGTTCGGCAGCGCCGACGCATAGTCGCCGGGATCGACGTTCGGCAGCGCCGACGCATAGTCACCGGGATCGACGTTCGGCAGCGCCGACGCATAGTCGTCATTGCCACTATCTGTACGGGCTGAAACGCAGTCTTTGACGCGCGACCCGTGGCGGCCCATCGCCGCTGGAGTTCGACCAAACGCCGGCGGCGCCATGGCCTGGCCCGGCCGCGCGTCGCAAATACCACCCGTCACGTCATAAAGCACGCCATCGGGACCGCGAACGAGCCGCGTTGTCCGCTCACTTAGTTCCATCCGCTCCACTCCTGTTCAGAGGTCTGTCGGGTCACCCAAACCGACGACTCTTACTCGGAGAAAAGTCTCTGTGTCTGTGAACTACTTCACAGAACTCACAATCACTTTCGACCGCGGTTGGATCAAAGGATCAGCCTAAGGAAATACCGATGCATGCGAAGTGGAGACATACGCGGAATAATTGTAGAGCGGATCGCGCCGTATTGACCGCCGGCTATGCGGCGGGGGCTTGATCGCTGCGGGCCAGTAGATCTTGGCGCGTGTGCGCTTGTTGGTGCCGCGCGACCGTCAGCCAGGGGTCCATTCCCAGCTGATCGAACCGTCTGACAGCATCGGCGAACTCTCGTCGCGCGATTTCCAACTGGCCGATCCGGCTATGGAGCCGCGCCAGCCCGTGCAGGCAGTGAGCCTCCAGCGGCTGCATCGCCCGCGCAAGCGCTGTCTCCCGAGCCCGGCGAAACAGGCCCTCAGCCTTTGCCAACCTGTCACGCCCGGCCGTGAGATACGCCTCACCCAGTACGCACATCGCCCACGCTTTCTGCGCCCGCTCTTCATGCTTCTCGGCAAGAGCCAAAGCCTGCGAAGCGAGTTCCGCCGCCTGTTCTCGACGCCCCGCGGCAAGATTGGCGCGGGCCGACCAAGTCATGGCAAGCGCCCTCCCAACGGCGCGCTGCTCGAAATCGCTGACGGCCTCCGCCAACAGCGACAGCCCTTCCTCGCGCCCCTCTGCCTGGGTGTAAGCGTAGCCCAGGGCGGCCCGACACGTCGGGACCAGCAGGTCCGAGTGTGTTTCCTCCCCCAGAGACAGTGCGCGCTCCAGCAGCGGTGCAGCCGAGACGTCGCCCTTTCTAAGCAGGGCCATGCCAACGTGAAGATATGCGTAGACGCGGCTGAACCCGTGGCCGCTGTCATTGGCGATGCTTATCGCCCGATCGCCGAATTCGATCGCATCTCGAAAGCGACCCATCTCGCCGTAGCACAGCGCCAAGGACGCCAGGCCGGCAACTGCGGCGGGACTCAGTTGGCCAAACCGTCGATGGAGCGAGTCCTGCGAGAACTTCGCCGAGGTCCTCGCGAGCAGAATGCTGGCCGCCCGATAGTCGCCCCGGTCCGTCATGATGAGGCCCAAGCGTACCGTGCTGGAGAGCGTCTGCTCGTTGTCGCCCTGATCGCGAGCTATGTGGAGCGCCGCCTTCTCGCTGTCGATGGCATGCGTGAGCTGTCCGCCTATCCAATAATGCAAGGTCCTGTTGGACAGGACCTTGCTCAAGCGGCGTTGATCGCCGAGCTCCTCGGCCCGCTTCTGCGCCTCATCGAGTTGCGGCTGGGCCGGTTCCGTCTGGCCCAGCGAGAACAGCGACTGGGCAAACTCCAAGCGCAAGTCGACGGCCGCATGGCGTGCCCGCAGCGTCGGCCGGCACTTCTCCAGCCCCGCCAGGGCGTTGGCGAGGTGATCCCGCGCCTCCTGGTTTCTCGACTTGGCCTGGGCCTCCAGCCCGGCGGCGCGGCCGTAGACGTAGGCGGCCGCCGCCTCGCCCGCCGCGGCGGCATGGTGGGCCAGCAACTGCGTGCGGCCATGCACGCGATCGCGCGGCCGGCGACGGATCACGCCCATTGCGCGAGCGTGCAGTTCCCGCCGTCGGCGGCGCAGCAGGGTTTCGTATGCGACGTCATGTATCAGGGCGTGGCGGAACGAGTACTCCATGTTCGGGACGACACGCGTGCGCTGGACGAAGCCGGCCGACTGTAGTTGCTCGAGCTGTATGAACAGCTGCTCACGCGACAGTCCCGCGAAATGCCGGAGGATGGCGATGTCGAAACCCTGGCCGAGTACCGCGGCATGGAACAACAGCGAGCGCTCGGCGTCCGGCAGCACGTCGATGCGCTCCGCGATAACCGCGCGAATACTGTCCGGCACCTTGAATTCGACGGCGTCGTGGGCCGGCGTTAGTGCCCCTGGCCGCCCGCTGAGCGCGCCGGTGTCGCGCAAGGCGCGGACGCTCTCCTCCAGGAAAAACGGGTTGCCCTGCGTCTTGCGGACCAGCCGTGCCTTGAGCCCGCCAAGTGCCGGATCGGGGCCCATGAGCTCAGCCAGAAACTGCTCGCTTTCCGGCGCCGTGAACTGCCGCAGCGCGCACTCGCCGACATGGCTCCCAGGCGCCAGCGTCAGGCCGTTGTGGTAATCGCGCAGGGTTGCCAGCACCAGCACGGCCGACGACGCGATGCTGGCCGCCAGGGCAGCGACAAGGGCCCGCGCCTCGGAGTCGGCCCAGTGCAGATCTTCCAGCACGATGATCTGGGGCCGCTCGCCGGCCGCCGCCGCAACGAGCGCCGTGACGGCATCGACGGTGCGCGAGAGCCGTCCGCGCGGGTCCATCGACCGCCAAGACACCGGTGCTGACGCTTCGTCGAGCAGCGCCAGGATCGGCACCACACGATCCTCCGCCACAATGCCAAGGCGACCGAGACGACGCTTGGTCTCGTCGCCGCTCGGGTCCGCCGTGCCTTCGGGCGCACGCACGATCCCACGGACGACGCAAGCCATGGCCCGTGCGGATGGGCCAGGCCGCTCGGCCGGAAGTTGCACTCGACGACGGCGGCGGCATCGCCGCGGATGGCCTCGATAAACTCGAATACGAGACGGGTCTTGCCGATGCCGGCGTCGCCGCGAACAGCGACGAACCGCCCACGCCCGCGTTGGGCGTCATCGAGGGCGTGCGTCAGCAGCGTAAGCTCGCGGTCGCGGCCGATCAGCGAGCCCAGCTGGCGGCGCCGGAACTGCTGAAACGGCGGCGCGTCCGGAGCGACCCGGAGCAGCCTGGCATAGTGCACCGGCTTGGCCGCGCCGCCGAGGCTGTAGGGTGCCGGCCGCCGTTCGACTTCCACGTGCTCGGCGACGAGGCGCCGGGTCCGCTCGGTAAGGAACGTCGAACCAACCTCGGCCAGGTCCTCCATCCGCTGCGCAACGTGCATGGTTTCCCCGGCCGCACGGAACTCGTGGCTGATGTCGTTGCGGACAAGCGAGGCCACGACCTCACCGGAATCGAGGCCGACCCGCGCCCCACGCCGCTTGGTCCCGGTGCCAGTGTGGGCGCGGGCATGGATCGCTTCGGCCGCGAGACAGGCCCGCAGGGCGTGATGCTCCTGCGCGTGCGATGCGCCGAACAAGGCCAGAACACCATCGCCCAGGATCTGGGTGACCGTCCCGCCGTAGCGGTGCACCGCATCGATCATCGCCTGCAGCTGTTCGAGCAATTCGTCGTTGGCGTCCTCCGGATCGGCGCCGCCGACGACCTCAGACGATTTCCCGATGTCGGCAAAAAGCACCGTCAACAGCTTGCGCTGGCCATCCGAAAGGATATCGGAGGTCCCGGTCATCAGCAGCCGTCGATCACCCGTTCGGAGAGTGGGTCGGGCGCGGCTGGGCTCGCTCTCAAAGCCATCGGTCTGCGACGCGTCCGGGGTCCGCGACGCGTCCGGGGTCCGCGGCGCGTCCCGCCGCGCGGGCCTCCCGGTCGTGACACCCGGCATGTCGCTCACGGCACTTGCCGTGGCAAACGGGCAACGTCCCGGGCACTCATAATCTTTCCCCCTAGTAATTCGCCACGATGCCGAACAGCGATCAGGGCCGGGCAGCTCAGCGCGCAAACGTTCGCAAGACACGCGAACTAGACGGATATCACGACTGTTGCCCAGCTACCGAGAGCTACTCTAAACGAGCCGCGGAACGGGGTCTACTCAGTGAAACATTTGGTGTCGGTAACACGCGATATGTCCGGTTTATGTACCAGATGATCTGTCCGGTTTTAGAACGCCTCCAAGCCATGGAGGGAGGCGATGCGTCGGACGGAGCAGGTACAGGGACTGAGATTGATGAAGTTCGAGGAGGTTTACGGGCGCACCCATCGGGGTGGCTTGAGCCAGGCGGAGGCGGCGGAGGTTCTGGGTGTCTCGGAGCGCACCTTCCGGCGCTGGCGCGACCGCTACGAGGCGGAGGGAGCCGACGGTCTCTACGACCGCCGCCTGGGCCGCCTCTCGGCGCGGCGCGCGCCGGTGGACGAGGTGGCGCGGGTGCTGGAGTTGTTCGACACCCGCTACTGGGACTTCACGGCCAAGCACTTCCACGAGAAGCTGGTGGCCGATCACGGCTTCAAGCGCAGCTACAACTGGCTGCGGCTGAGCTTGCAAGCCCATGGGCGCAGGCGCGCGGCGCCCAGGCGTGGGGCGCACCGGCGCAAGCGGCCGCGCCGTGCCCTGCCCGGCATGATGTTGCACCAGGACGGCTCGAGCCACGAGTGGGTCCCCGGTCGAGGGTGGGACCTGATCGTCACCATGGACGATGCGACCAGCGATATCTACTCGGCCTTCTTCGTCGCCGAAGAGGGCACCATGTCGAGCTTCCAGGGGGTGTCCGAGGCGATCCGGGCCAAGGGCCTGTTCTGCTCGCTCTACGCCGACCGCGCCAGCCACTACTGGAACACGCCCGAGGCCGGCGGCAAGGTGGACAAGGACACCCCGACCCAGGTCGGCCGCGCCCTGGCGCAGCTCGGCATCGAGTTGATCCCGGCCTACTCGCCCGAGGCAAGGGGGCGCTCGGAGCGCATGTTCGGCACCTTGCAGAAGCGCCTGCCCCAGGAACTCAGGCTCGCCGGCATCACCGACATGGTCGAGGCCAACCGCTTCCTCAAGGAGGTCTTCCTGCAACAACACAACGCCCGCTTCGCGACCCCGGCCGAGGACCAGGGCACCGCCTTCGTCCCCTTCACCGGCGCGCTCGACGACATCCTGTGCATCCACGAGGAATGCACCGTCTCAAACGACAACACGGTGCGCTACAAGCGCCTGGCACTTCAGATCCCCGCCGGCCGCCACCGCCGCCATTACGTCAAGGCCAGGGTCCGCGTCCACGAATACCCCGACGGCACAATGGCCGTCTTCCATGGACCGCGATGTCTGGCGCGATACCACGCCGATGGCCAACCGATCGACAGCCAAACCCGCGAGGCCGCGTGACCCGCTTCGACGCGACCGACCGGCGCCCTGTGGACAAGTGGACAGCCGCTCCGCGACCGACCACTTCCCCACAGGGCCAGAAACCGCAACAGAAGCGGTCAACTCATATGGTACATAAACCGGTCAACTCAGAATGTTCTCGACACTCAGTGAAACATTTGGGAGTCCTGGCACTTCGGCGTGCAATTCCCAGGACGATCTGCGTTAGAGTGCGGCGCGGCATCAGCTCCGACGCCATGGCATGGGCAAGGGTTCGGGCGTACCCGCCTGAGCCGACCCGGTGACCGATCCCCGCGGGAGCAATCAATCAGCCTCGAAGCCCCGGAATGAACGTCCTCCTGCTAGCCTGGAAGATTCACGAAAGGCACCGCCGAACTCCCAATATGCGTTATGATTCAATTGCCTAGATCGGATCAAACGCAGGAGCCCGGCGGTGACGAATTGTACCCCTGAGACGGTGCTGTTTCCAGTCTGCCGCAAGCGGCGGATCGAGGCGGCGTTTGACGGCGGCGATGTGACGAGCAACGGCGGCGTGCTGCTGTTACGCCAGGCGGACCGGCGGTTGGGTCTGACGGCGGCGGTGGCGCGTCGGCTCGGCGACAGGCGCCAGCGCGGCAAGGTCAGGCATCGCTTCGTCGACATGCTGCGCCAGCGGGTGTTCGCGATCGCGCTGGGCTATGAGGATCTGAACGATCACACCGAGCTGCGCCACGATGTGGCGGTGCAGACGGCGACGGGGCAGGACCGGGCGCTGGCCAGCGCGCCGACGCTGTGCCGCTTCGAGAACCAGGCCGAGGCGAGCTGGGCGTGGGCGATCCACGAGGTCCTGGCGGATGCCTTCATCGCCGCGCATGGTGATCCGCCAGCCGAGATCGTGCTCGACTTCGATGCCACGGACGACCCGGTTCACGGCCATCAAGAAGGCCGGTTCTTCCATGGCTACTACGACCACTACTGCTTCCTGCCGCTTTACGTGTTCGCCGGCGATCATCTGCTGGCGGCCTACCTGCGACGCTCGGACATCGACCCGGCGAAGCATGCCGGTGCAGTGCTGAAGCTGCTGGTGCGGCGGCTGCGCCTGGCCTGGCCCGCCGTGCGCATCATCGTGCGGGCGGACTCCGGCTTCTGCCGCTGGCGCATGCTGTCGTGGTGCGAGCGTCACGGCGTCGACTACATCATCGGCCTGGCCAGGAACAAGCGGCTGGAGGCGCTGGCGGCGCCCGTGATGGCCCAGGCGCGCGCACTGTTCGCCACGACCGGCGACAAGCAACGGCACTTCGCCGAACTCCGCTATGGCGCCGGGACGTGGAACCGCGAGCGGCGCGTCCATCGCGCGCCTCGAACACACCGCCCGCGGCGCCAACCCGCGCTTCGTGGTGACCAGCCTCGCCGGTGACGGCATGGCGCTCTACGACATGCTCTACTGTGCCCGCGGCGACATGGAGAACCGCATCAAGGAGCAGTTCGAGCTGTTCTCTGACCGCACCTCGGCCCATCGCTGGTGGCCGAACCAGTTTCGCCTGCTCCTGGCCAGTCTCGCCTACGTGCTGATGACGGCGATCCGGCGCTTCGGCCTCGCCGGCACCGAGGCCGCCCGCGCCCAGGTCGGCACGATCCGCCTGCGCTTGCTCAAGATCGGCGCCGTCGTCATCCGCAACACCCGTCGGGTCCGCTTCCTGCTCTCCTCGGCCTGTCCCGATCAGGCCCTGTTCACACTGGTCGCCACCAGGCTCGAACCAGGATAGCGGCCGCCCCTTCGGTCCCTTACACGATCCCAATGCCGTGCCGCGGCAACCAGTAAACGCGACCGCTCGCCGCCACCGAACACCGTAATGCTTCGCTCCTGCACCGCGGCCATGAACCCCGGTCAAAACCCGTCCCGATTCGCCTCATTCGAGACAGATGACCGGCCCAACAGGACACAATCATTCGCATCATGAAATATCCGGGCTAGGCCCGGCGGCGGTGCGCAAAGGCCCGGATGCGGCCCGATGAGCGCGCCCCGTTCATGACGACGGTGATGCGGCCGATGGCGGCTGCCCCCTCTCGCCGAGGCCGCCACGTCCGCCCGCGGCGCTCAACGCCGACGAGGTGCGGGCCACGCGCCAGGGCCGGTTCGGTCATCGCGAGTCCGACGATTAAGCCCGGCGGCGCCGGTGCAGCAAAGGGCCCGGATGCTCTCGGATGACAGCGCCCCGTTCATGACGGCGGTGATTCGGCCGGCGGCGGCCGGGTCCCCGCCTGGCGAGGGCGCCGCGTCCACCGGACCGGCAGGCGCCGCCCCGGCGGTGGACCCGGACGACGCCCTCATCCGCCGCATTGCCGCCGGCGACGAGCAGGCCTGGCCGACGCTTGTCGACCGTCACCTGGCGGCGCTCGTCGCGCTCGGCTGGCACATGTTGGGCAACCGCGGCGAGGCCGAGGACGTGGCGCAGGAGACGTTCGTGCGGCTCATGCGCAAGGTCGGCGACTGGCGGACCGGCGGGCCTAAGCTGCGCACCTGGCTGACCCGTGTCGCCACGAACTTATGCATCGACCGCCACCGCGCGCGCCGCCATCTGCCGCTCGAAGCGGCCGAGGCCGAGCCCGATCCGGCGCCCGACCAGGGCGGCGGCATCGAGCGGCGGCTCGATCTGGCGCGCAGCGTCAAGGGCGCGCTCGACGCGCTGCCCGAGCGGCAGCGGATAGCGATTACCCTCGTGCACTACCAGGGCTGCACGAACGGCGAGGCGGCGGCGCTGCTCGAGGTCAGCGTCGACGCCCTGGAATCACTGTTGGCCCGCGGCCGGCGCGCCCTGCGAAGCGCCTTGCGCCCCGTCGCGGCCGACCTTCTTGCGGGATCGTAGAGCCATGTCCAAGCACGACCCACCCCCCGGCGACGGTGACGCCCCAGGCGAGGGCGTAACCCTCAAGCGGCTGTGTGTCCTGTTGGAGACCTATGGCGCTCGGCCGGACCGCTGGCCGGACGGCGAACGGGCGTCGGCCGAGGCCCTGCTGGCGCGCTCGCCGGCCGCGCGCGCGCTGGCCGGCGACGAGGCGAGCCTGGACGATCTGCTGGGCCACGCGGCCGCGCCGGCGCCGTCGGCAGCGCTGCGCGCGCGGGTGCCGGGCCTGGCGGCCGCGCCAGCGGCGCAGCCGGCGCCAGTGGCTTCCCCGGCGGCCCTGCCGGCGGCTGACGTCGTTGCGCTGCGGCGCCCGGCCGGCGATGGGATATCGGCGCTCGCCCGGCTCCTCGGCGCCGTTCTCGGCGGCCCGATTTTGCGCCCGGTGGCGCTGGCGGCGACCTTCACCGTCGGCATCGTCGTCGGCGTCGTGACATCGACCCCGGCACCGGCGCGCCTGGACTATCTGCGCACCGTCGCCGTCGCCGAGGTGACCGGCGACGCCACGGAAATCATCGTTTCGGAACTTCTCGAGGACGAGCTATGGCCAATCGACGGCTTCATTACACTGGCATTGCGCTGACCGTTTCGCTGGCGCTGAACCTGTTCGTCGGCGGGCTGCTGCTTGGCCAGTGGCTCGACCGTGGCGCCGCCGGCCCGGCCCCGGTGATCGCCAACCTGGCGGCGGATTCGGGCCCCAGCGTCGCCGGCATCCTGGCGGAGCTGCCCGACGACGCCCGCCTCGACGCCCAAGCCGTGTTCGGCGACCACGCCGCCGAGACCAGGCAATTGGTCGTGGACCTGCGCGCGGCACAGCTGGAGGCCGCCGCCGCCATGTCGGCGGCGCCGTTCGACGCCGAGGCCGCGGCGCTGACGCTGAACAGCCTGCGCGGCCACAGCGCCGCGCTGGAGGCCGCGCTGCACGCGCTGCTGGCCGAGATCGCCGCCGGTCTGGACGGGGCCGACCGCGCCGCCCTGGCCGCGGCGATGTTCCGGGCGGCACTCGACGGCACGCCGCTGGCCTGAGGCGGATCATGCGGCCCGACCGGCCGAGGCGCGCGCGTGCGGCGGTGATCGCCGCCTGTGAGGTGCGGCTGGCGCGCCGCCGCGTCGCCGTGGTCGTCAGCCTGGCGATGCTGCTGTTCTTCGGCTGGTCGGCGATCGCCCATTCGGCCAGACCGGCCCAGGCCCAGGGGCAGGCACAGGCACAGGTCGTGCGGTGGAGCGAGCGAGCGCCGTTGCCCGAGCCCAATTCCGAGTTTGCGGTTGGCCAGCTGGGCGAGCGCATCTACGTCGTCGGCGGCTATCCGTCGACCCGGATCACGGTGGCGACGGTTCATGTCTACGACGCGGCCAAGGACGCCTGGACGCTCGGCCCGCCGGTCCCGCAGCCGCTCAACCACCCGATGGCGGCGACCGTCGACGGCAAGCTCTACGTCATCGGCGGCCAGGCGACGGCGGCAGGCCGCGCCGAGGCGGCGCGCTTTCTCGATACCGTGTTCCAGTTCGATCCGGCGACCGGCGCGTGGACCCGGCGGGCGCCGATGCCGACGGCGCGCAGCGCCGGCGCCGCCGTCGCCCTCGCCGGCAAGATCTACGTCGCCGGCGGCCGGCCGCCGCACGGCCATGACTTTGCGGTCTACGATCCGGCCATCGACCGGTGGCTGACGCTCGCGGACCTGCCGACGGAGCGCAACCACCTGGCCGCGGCGGCCATCGACGGCCGCCTCTATGTCGTCGGCGGCCGCTTCGGCGCCGGCTTCCGCAGCGCGATGACCAATGCGCTGGAGGTTTACGATCCGGCGACCGACCGCTGGGCGACGCGGGCGCCGATGCCGACGACGCGCGGCGGCATCAACGGCATCGCCGCCAACGGCTGCCTGCATGTATTCGGCGGCGAGGGGCCCGCCGCCGGCGCCAACGGCGTGTTTGCCGCACACGAGGTCTACGACCCGGTGGCCGATCGCTGGCAGCGGCTGGCACCGCTGCCGGTGCCGGTGCACGGCGTGACCGGCGCCGCCTTCATCGACGGCTGGGTGCATCTGCCGGGCGGCGGCACACGCAGCGGCGGCAGCAGCGGCTCGACCCTGCATCAGGTGTTCCGCGCCGAGCTTTACTGCCGCTAGTGGTTCGATGCTGATAGATGGTACCCATCCGTCAGCTGAATCGAACCACCAGCTTATTGATTCTGTGGGCTGATTCACCTGACGCTTGGGGTACCAAGCGTTAGGATCAGACCACTAGAAGATTGCGGCCGCGCTCTTGTCAGCATCCCCTTGCGGGGGCAGGGTCGCGGCGAGATCGGCAACAGCGAACAGGGCACAGGCGGCGATGCAATACACACTCGGCAGGGTCCTCAAACGACTGAGGGGATTGGCAATCGCGCCGTTGGTTGGCGTCGTGCTCATGGTCGCGCCGGACCCGGGCCTGGCCCAGCAAATCGACCTCGACCATCCCAATTTCCGCGACGTCGTGCGTGAGCCGTCGGCCGGCAACGAGCACATCGCCGGGCGGCATGACTACGGCACCGACTTTCCGACGTCGGGGCCTCATTCGGCGACGCCGTTGCAGCCCGGCTTCTACGACGAGCCGTTGCGCCGCGAGGGCCTGGTCCACGCGCTCGAGCACGGCAACATCGTCATCTACTACGACGCGCCGAGCGACACGGCGATGCAGTTCCTGCGCCGCTGGACCGACGCCTACCGCGGCGGCTTCGACGGCGTCATCGTCGTGCGGCACCCCGGGCTGGGTGAGCGCTTGGTCCTGACCGCGTGGCGGCATCGGCTGGAGCTCGACGCATTCGACGCCCGCGCCGCCTTGTTCGTCGACGCACTGCGCGGCCGCGGGCCCGAGGCGCCCGTGCGCTGACGCCTGCTTTGGCGCGCTCGCTGGCGCGCGCTACAGTATGCCGAAGCGAAGCGACCAAGGTGGGGACAGGCCGTGGCGCACGTCGAATGCGTGTTGGACTGCAAGTGTGCGCTGGGCGAGGGACCGACCTGGAGCCCGCGCGAGCAGGCGCTCTACTGGACCGATATCCCGGCCATGCGCGTCCATCGCTGGCATCCGGCGTCCGGCGATCATGAAAGCTGGGACACGGGCGGGATCGTCACGGCCCTTGCCATGCGCAAGCGCAGCGGCCTGATTATCGCGACGCGCCACGCGAACGCGTTCTTCGATCCCGCGACCGGCGAAACCACGCCGTTCGTGGCGCCCGAGGCCGACGTGCCGCACAACCGCTCGAACGACGGCCGCTGCGACCGCCAGGGCCGCTTCTGGTACGGCACCATGCAGAACAACATGGCCGATGACGGCACGGACGTGCCGATGGACGCCGACACCGGCGCGCTCTATCGGATCGAGGCCGACGGCGCCTGGGCGCGCATGGACGGGCCGTTCGGCATCTCGAACACGTTCGCCTGGGCGCCCGACGACCGGACGATGTATTTCGCCGACACGCTCAAGGGTATCTACGCCTACGATTTCGACACCGCGGCCGGCACCATTTCGAACCGTCGCATGTTCGCGACGACCGAAGATTACGGCCACCCCGACGGCTCGACGATCGATGCCGAGGGCTTCCTGTGGAACGCCCGCTGGGACGGCGGCTGCCTGCTCCGCTGGGCGCCCGACGGCACGATCGACCGCGTCGTCGAGTTCCCGTGCCGGCGCGTCACGAGCGCCATCTTCGGCGGCCCCGACTACGCGACGCTCTATGTCACCACGGTGCGTCACGGTCTCAGCGAAGCCGACCTTGCCGAGCAGCCGCTGGCCGGCGGCATCTTCGCCGTCGATGCCGGCGTCAAGGGCCTGGCCGACGGCGAATTCGCCGGCTGAGTACACACCATGGTCGACACCAAGATCTATGCGGGCGCCAGCGGCTTCGCCTACAAGCCCTGGAAGGGCCCGTTCTATCCGGCCGACCTGCCGGACGCCGAGATGCTGCCCTACTATGCCGAGCGCCTGCCGACTGTGGAGATCAACAACACGTTCTACCGCATGCCCAAGGCGGCGATGCTGGAAGGCTGGGCCGCGAAGACGTCGGCGGCGTTCCGCTTCGTGCTCAAGGCCTCGCGCCGCATCACCCACCAGCAACGCCTCAAGGACTGCGCCGACTCGGTCGACTACCTGTTCACCGCCGCCACGGCGTTGGGCGACAAGCTGGGCCCGATCCTGTTCCAGTTGCCGCCCTACATGAAGAAGGACGTGGGCCTGTTGGCCGAGTTCCTGGCGGTCTTGCCGGCCGGCCGCCCGGTCACCATGGAGTTCCGCCACCAGACGTGGTTCGAAGACGATGTCTACGCGGTCCTCAAGGACCACGGCGCGGCGCTGTGCCTCGCCGACACCGAGGACGAAACCAAGACCGCGCCCATCGTCGCCACCGCCGGCTGGGGCTATTTACGCCTGCGCCGCGACGACTACGACGACGCCGCGCTCCGCCAGTGGGCCGACACCATCCGCGCCCAGGGCCTGGACCGAGGCCTACGTCTTCTTCAAGCACGAAGACGCCGGTATGGGCCCGAAGCTCGCCGCCCGCCTGCTGGAGATGATCGCCGGCTAAAAACGACACGACCATCTTCTCCGCGGCGGCCCGGCCCATGGCTGGCATCCCGGACGGGGACGCGTGCGTAAAGCCGGAGATTGCGATTGCCTGGGCGCCGCTCCTGGTGGCGTAATCCAGGGGCGGCCTTGTGCGACGGCATGGAAATAGGGAGCACCGACGTGGGAAAGCGGCTCATTACCGGATCGTTTGTGGCTTTGATCACCCCGATGAACGACGACTACTCGATCGATATGGGTGGCTTCAGGACGCTGCTTGGCATTCAACGCGAAGCCGGCAGCGCCGCCGTGCTCATCATGGGGTCGTCCGGCGAGGTCTCCATGCTGTCCGCCGAGGAACGCCATCGCATCGTGGCCGAGACCATGGCCATGAGAGAGGGGGCGCTGGAGCATTGGTACGGCTGCACCGGACCGTCGACCGAGGCGACAATCGCCTACGCGAGGCAGGCCGCCGCTGAGGGCGCGGACGGTGCGATCATCGCCGCGCCTGCCTACATCTGCGCCTCGACCACGGACATCGTGCGGTTCTTTCTCGATGTCGCCGATGCGTCCGCGATTCCGATCCGCATTTACAACAATCCACCACGGGTCAAGACCGATCTTTCCGCCGAGGACATTCTGGAGATTGCGGCCCACCCGAACGTGCTGGTTCACAAGGAATCAACCGGTCGGGTCGGTCAGGTCGGCCAGGTTTGTGCCGCCAAGCCGGATATATCCGTGATGTGCTGCTGCTCGCCCAATCTCGGACTCATTGTGCCGACCATGGCGCTCGGCGGACATGGAACCGCCAACATGACCGGCAACATCATTCCGCGCGAAATGGTGGAGATTTCAAGGCCATGGGATGACGAGGCGCAGCCGAGGCGCTTCCGTCAAGCCTATCTGGACAATCTTCCAATGCTGCATTTCGCCTACTCGGCGATTAATCCGGTACCGGTCAAGTCGCTCATGGCGGCGGTCGGCTTGCCGGCCGGTCCGCTGCGCCGGCCGCTGACCGCGTTGTCGGGCGAGCATCTCGCCCGTGGGCTGCGGATCGTGCGCGATTTGCGTCTGGACGAACGCTACGACTATCGCGTGCCGGATTCAGCGATGATCGCGGCTGAATGACCTAGTCTGGCAACACTTCCCACTGTAGCACGGCGGCACTCAATCTGGGCGCCGCCCGCGCCTGGCGTGGCCATGCGGGAGCGGAAACAGTATGTTTATGAATCCCCCATGGCCGATTGGCCCGGCAGATGCCACATTCAGCGCGTGCCGGTGAACAGACTGGAAGGGCGACCATGATAAAAGGCCTGCACCACAACGCCTATCGCTGCCGCGATTCCGAGGAGACCCGGCGGTTCTGCGAGGATTTTCTGGGCCTGCCGCTGGCCGGCACCCTGGAGATCACGGAGTCCAAGACGGGCCGCGAGACGAAGGCGCTGCACACGTTCTACGGCCTGGACGACGGCTCCTATCTGGCCTTCTTCGAGGTCCCGGACACGCCGTTCGAGTTCAAGACCCAGCACGACTACGACCTGCACATCCCGCTTGAGGTCAAGCGCGACGTGCTCGAGCCGATGCTGGATAAGGGCAAGGCCGCCGGCGTCGAGACCCGCGGCGTCGCCGACCATGATTTCATCCACTCGATCTATTTCCGCGACCCCAACGGCTACGTCATCGAGCTGACGGCGAAGGGCGCGGACCACGACCGGGAGATGGACCCGGCGACGAACGGCGCCCGCGCGAAGCTCGACCGCTGGCAAGCCGCGAAGGCGGGCGGCTAGTTTAGGTCGAAATCTGACTCGCCTAGTACCGGCTATCGCTGGCGGCGGAGTCGTGATTCAACGGATGGATGAACATCCAGGACGCGACTCCGATCATATTGACGGAGGAGGAGCGGGCGGTGCTTGAGAGCATGGTCCGATCTCCGAAGACGGAACAGGGCGTGAGCGAGCGCGCCCGCATGGTGTTGTTGGCGGCGGACGGCCGCTCGACGCGCTCCATTGCGGCGGCGCTTGGCACCTGGCCGGGGCGGGTCAGCCGCTGGCGCACGCGCTTCGCGGCGGAACGGCTGGCCGGGCTGTCGGATCGAGCGCGGCCGGGGGCGACGCCGATCTACACGGCCGAGACGGGCCGGCGCATCCTGGCGCAGTTGGACGAGCCGCCGCCCGCCGGCTTCGCTCGCTGGACGGCGCCACTGCTGGCCCGGGCGCTGGGCGATGTGTCGGACCAGTACATCTGGCGCTTCCTGCGCCGGCAAAAGATCGACCTGGCCGGCCGTAAATCCTGGTGCCAGAGCAACGATCCCGAGTTCGTCCCCAAGGCGGCCGAGATCGTCGGCCTCTACTTGCACCCGCCGGAGGACGCCATCGTGCTGGCGGTCGACGAGAAGCCGCACATCCAGGCGCTGGAGCGCGCCCAGGGCTATCTGAAGCTGCCGAACGGGCGCGCCCTGATCGGCCATGGCCACACCTATAAGCGACACGGCACGACGACGCTGTTTGCCGCTCTCAACGTCGCCAGCGGCGAGGTTCAGGCCGGACACTACGAACGGCGGCGCCGCCGTGAGTTCCTCGACTTCATGAACCGCTTGGTGGCCGCCTATCCCGACCGCGAGATCCATGTCGTTCTCGACAACCTGAACACCCACAAGCCCAAGCGCGACCGCTGGCTCAAGGCGCATCCCCATGTCCACTTCCACTTCACGCCCAACTACGCCAGCTGGCTCAACCAGATCGAGATCTGGTTCTCGATCCTCAGCCGCGCCGCCCTGCACGGCGCCAGCTTCACTTCGCCCCGACAACTCAGGGACGCCATCGATGCCTTCATCCACGCCCACAACAAGACCGCCAAGCCTTTCCGTTGGGTCAGCACCAACATCCATCAGAAGAGGCTCAAACCACGTCATCGCGATTTGTGATTCCCGCTACTAGCGCCCACCCTTGCAAAAGCACACATCAGAGCATGAGGGCCTCACTCCGACACTTGACGCTTGAATACCAGGCGACGGGACCGGAGCACTACTAACCCGGCACCAGGACCATCTTGCCGAAGACGTCGCGGTTGGCGGCACGGGCCGCGGCCTCGCGAGCCTGGGCGAGCGGCAGGGTAGCGTCGATGACCGGCGCCAGCTTGCCGGCGGCGACGAGGCCGAGCACGTGGGCGACCTCGTGCTTCGCGGCGTAGTGGCTGCCGTGCACCATGATGTGCTTGCGGAACAGCTCGACGACGTTGAGCGACACGACCTCGCCGGCATGGGCGCCGCAGGTGATCAGCCGGCCGTTGTGGGCGAGCGCGTCGATGCTGGCGACAAGCACGTCGCCGCCGACGGATTCGATGACCAGGTCGGCGCCCTTGCCGGCGGTCACGCCCATGACCTCGGCGGCCAGGTCCTGGTCCGTGTAGTTGACGACGTAGTCCACGCATAGTGCCTGAGCTCGCTCCAGCTTGGCGGCGCTGCCGGCCGACGCGATCACCGTGGCGCCATGCAGCTTCGCGACCTGGATGGCCGAGGAGCCAACGCCGCTGCCGGCGGCGTTGACCAGCACGTCCTCGCCGGCGCGCAACCGGCCCAAGGTCACGGCCATGTGCCAGGCCGTCGCGAAGCACAGCATCGACGCGGCCGCGGTCTCGAACGGCAACGTGTCCGGCAGGGCGATCACGTTCGCGGCCTCGCACAGCGTGTACTCGGCATACGTGCCCCAGACCGTGACGCCGATGCGCTTGCCGGCAAGGCAGACGCCGTCGAGCCCCTGCCGGCACATGCGGCAGCGCCCGCAACTCTGCATGAAGTTGATGGCGACCCGGTCGCCAATGGCCGGCGTCGTCACGTGCGCGCCGACCGCCGCGACCTCGCCGACGCCCTCGATCCCCGGCACGTGGGGCAGGGCGTGGACGATGCCCGAGATGCCCTCGCGGATGTCGTGGTCGAAGTGGTTGACCCCGGCGGCCCGGATGCGCACCACAACCTCGCCGGGCCCAGGCGTAGGCGTGTCGACGTCTTCGTAGCGCAGCTCGTCGATGCCGCCATGCGCGCGAATGACGATGGCTTTCATGGGCTCCCTCCCCGTCGTGCCGCCGCACCCTTCGATAGGCTCAGGGTGAGGAACCGGTGTGAGGCCTTCATCCCCGGATTAAATCCGGGGTTGACGAAGCATGAGGGCCGGGTGCTCCGCGACTCCGGTCCGGGAATGCGAACGCTCACGAACGATAGACGGACCGCGCCCACTTTGTCCCGCCCGGACGAAGGGACTATCGTGGCCCGCCCGTGATAGGGAGGGCGCCATGAGCGACACGAAGGCGGCGTTGACCTGGCTAGAGCAGGTGCAGGGCATCGCCCTGGACGAGGCCGAGGCGGCCGAGCCGTTGGCCGCCGCGGCGCAGTTTAGCGCCGTGGTCGCGAAGGCGGCGGAGGACCTGCCGCCGGGCGTCGAGCCGGCGGGGTTCGGGCCGTTGTTCGACGCGCTGGCAGCCGCGGCCGGCGATGACTGACCTCGCCGGCCTCAGCCTGAGTGAGGTGGCCGCGGCGATCGCCACGCGGCGCATCTCGTCCCTCGAGGCGACCCAAGCCTGCCTCGACGCGCTCGACCAGGCCGGGCCGGCGCTCAACTGCGTCGCCGGCGTGGATCATGAGGCGGCACTGGCGGCGGCAGCAGCCGCCGACGAGGAGCTGGCGGCGGGCCGGGTGCGCGGGCCGCTGCACGGCGTGCCGCTGGCCCACAAGGACATGTTCTACCGCGCCGGCCGGCCGGCCGCTTGCGGCTCGCGCATTCTCGCCGACTTCGTGCCGGACCACACGGCGAGTGTGCTGGCGCGGCTCGACGCCGCCGGGGCGCTCGACGTCGCCCAGCTCAACATGGTCGAGTTCGCGCTCGGCACGACCGGCCACAACGAGATCACCGGCGACGTGCGCAACCCGTGGAACCCGGCGCACATCCCCGGCGGCTCGTCGAGCGGGCCGGGCGCGGCGGTCGCGGCGCGCGCCGTCTTTGGCGCGCTCGGCTCCGACACCGGTGGCTCGATCCGGCTACCGGCCGCGTGCTGCGGGCTCGTCGGCATCAAGCCGAGCTATGGCCTGGTGAGCCGCCATGGCGCGCTGCCGCTGTCGTTCACCCTCGACCATGTCGGGCCACTGACCCGCACGGTCGGCGACTGCGCCATGCTCCTGCAGGCGATCGCCGGCCACGACCCGCGCGACCCGACCACGGCGGCGCGGCCGGTGCCCGACTATCTGGCGGGGCTCGAAGGCGGCGTGCGCGGCCTGCGCATCGCCATCCCCGAGAATTACTTCTACGACCCGGTCGACGCCGACGTGACGGCGGTGCTCGACGCGAGCGTCGCCGTGTTCCGCGCCGCCGGTGCCGAGATCGTGCCGGTGACGATCCCGTCGATCGAGGTCGCCAACACGGCTACCAGCTTGATCATCGCCATCGAAGGCGCGGCCGTGCACCGGCGCTGGATCCGCGACCGGCGCCAGGACTATGGCCGCCAGACCCTGGGCCGGTTGCTGCCCGGCCTCGTGGCACCTGGCGACGGCTTATATCGACGCGCTGAACCTGAAGCAGAAGCTGCTGGCGGACTTCGCCGCCGCGGTGTTCGAGCACGCCGACATGCTGCACGCGCCGGTGCTGACCATGCCGGTGCCGATGATCGCGGAATCCGACCTGGCGGCGAACCCGGGCTTCTCGGACTACCTCGTTGCCTTCGGCCACTGCTCGCGCCCGGTCAACTACCTCGGCCTGCCGGCGCTGAGCGTACCGGCCGGCTTTACGGCCAACGGCCTGCCGGCGGGCTTCCAGCTAATCGGCCGCCCGTTCGAAGAGGCGCGGCTGTTCCGCGCCGCCCGCGCCTACGAGCACGCGACCGGCTGGACCGAGCAGGCGCCGCCCGCCCTATAGGCGCCGCGGCCGTCCTATGCCATCATCGCAGAGAACGCAGGATGGAGGCGCCATGGCAGAGGGCATCACCGACGCGCTCGCCCGCATCTTCGCGGCGGATTCGGAGCTCTATCGGAACCGCGGCTTCCAGCGGCGGATCGGCTACGGCAAGCGGCCGGCGCTGATCAACATCGACCTGGCCAATGCCTGGACGCGGCCTGGCTATGCCTTCACCTGCGAGGGAATGGACGTGATCATTCCCGGCGTGCAGCAGCTGCTGACCGCGTTCCGCGCCAAGGTGCTGCCGATCGTCTTCACGACGACGGCCTACGACGTGACCGAGGGCCCGAACACGGACATGGGCCTGTGGCACTACAAGATCCCGGTCGAGATCTTGAAGGCCGGCAGCGATGCCGCGGCGATCGACGAGCGCATCGCGCCGCTGCCCGGCGAGCACGTGATCGTAAAGAAGCGCGCTAGCGCGTTTCACGGCACCTATCTGGCAGACTTTCTGCGAGCCAACGACGTCGACACGGTGATCGTCACCGGCGTCACGGCGTCGGCGTGTGTGCGCAACACGATAGAGGACGCGATCGCCGACGGCTTCCGCCCGATCGCCGTGCGCGAATGCGTCGGCGACCGTATAGCCGGCGCCGTGGCGTGGAACCTGTTCGACATCGACGCCAAGTTCGGCGATGTGGAACCACTGGATAACGTGTTGGATTACTTGCGAAAAAACGAAGTCTAGATCGGAGTCGGGCCTTTCGAGAGAGTGTTCGCGAAGAAACTGATAGTGAACCACAGAGGCACAGAGACACAGAGATTTGCGGCGCGTTGTCGTGAGAGGCCTCTATGTCTCTGTGTCTCTGTGGTTCATTCGACGGTTCAGGTAGGGAGATGACATGGCGAGAATTGGCGTTGATGTCGGGGGGACGTTCACGGACCTGATCCTCGAGGCGGGGCCGGGCCAGGTGCATGTCCACAAGGTGCCGAGCACGCCGGCCGACCAATCGATCGGGGTGCTCGACGGTATCCTCCAGATCTGCGCGGTCGGCGGCGTCGACCCGGCGGCGCTCAAGACCATCGTGCACGGCACGACCGTCGCGACCAACATCACGCTCGAGCACACCGGCGCCGAGGTTGGCATGCTGACGACCCGCGGCTTCCGCGACATCCTGCACATCGCTCGCCACAAGCGGCCGTACAATTTCTCCCTGCAGTTCGACGTGCCGTGGCAGTCGAAACCGCTGGTCAAGCGGCGCAACCGCATCCCCATCACCGAGCGCATCATGCCGCCCGACGGCCGCGTCGACACCAGCCTGGCTGAGGACGAGGTGCGTGCGGCGGCCGCGCTGTTCAAGGAGCGCGGCGTCGACGCGGTGATCGTCTGCTTCCTGTTCGCGTTCTTGAACAGCGCGCACGAGCAGCGCGCCAAGGCGATCGTCAAGGAGGTCCTGCCCGACATCTATATCTCGGCCTCGTCGGAGGTCGTCGACGTGATCCGCGAATACGAGCGCTTCTCGACGACGGCGATGAACGCCTATATCGGCCCGCACACGGCGCACTATCTGGAGGCGCTGGCGGCCAAGCTGCGCGACCGCGGCATCGCTGCCGAGCTGCGCCTCATGCAGTCGAACGGCGGCATCTCGACGATCGAGAACTGCACTGCGCGGCCGGTGACGATCCTCATGTCGGGACCGGCCGGCGGCGTCATCGGCGGCCGTTGGGCGGCTGGCCTATCTGGCGAGAAGAACGTCATCACCGTGGATATCGGCGGCACCTCGGCCGACATCTCGACGATCCCCGACGGCGTCATCAAGATCAAGAACCCGCGCGACACCTATGTCGGCAGTCATCCCGTGCTGACGCCGATGATCGATCTGTCGACGATCGGCGCCGGCGGCGGCTCGATCGCCTATGTCGACGAAGGCGGCGCCTTCCATGTCGGCCCGCGCTCGGCCGGCGCCGACCCCGGCCCGGTGTGCTACGCCAAGGGCGGCACCGAGCCGACGGTTACCGACGCCCAGGTCGTGCTCGGCCGCCTCGACGTCGATAAGTTCCTCGGCGGCGACTTGAAGATCGACGCCGAGTTGGCCCACCAGGCGATCGCGGCGAAGCTGGCCAAGCCGCTCGGCATGACGGTCGAGGAAGCCGCGCTCGGCATCATCAAGATCATCAACTCGAACATGGCGCTGGCGATCCGCTCCAACTCCGTCGCCCGCGGCCTCGACCCGCGCGATTTCGCGCTGATGCCGTTCGGCGGCGCCGGCCCGCTGCACGGCGTGGCACTGGGCCAGGCCATGTCGGTGAACGAGGTCATCGTGCCGCCGGCGCCGGGCATCAACGCCGCCATCGGCCTGCTCGTAACCGACATGCGCTACGAGTTCACGCGCTCGGTCCTGACGGTGCTGAACACGGCCGACCAGGCGGCGCTCGACGCGATCAACGGCCATGTCGACGAGCTCGTCGCGCTGTGCCGGGCGCGGCTCGTGGCCGACGGCGTCGCGGCCGACCAGCAGCGCTTCCAGAAGATCGCCGAGTGCCGCTATCAAGGCCAGGGCTTCGAGCTGCGCGCGGTCATGCCCGACGGCCTGCTGACGCTGGCCAACAGGCAGGCGGTGATGGACAGCTTCCACGCCCAGCACCGCCAGGACTACTCCTACGCGTTCGAGGACGGCATGGTCGAGGTCATGACCCTGCGCGTGATCGGTGTCGCCGATGTCGCGCCGCTGCGCTGGCCGAAGCTCGCCGCGGCCGACGGCACCGACATCGACGAAGCATTTCTCTATCGCCGGCCGACCACCTTCGACGACGGCCGGACCGTCGACACGCCGCGCTACGACCGGTTGCAGCTAAAGGCCGGACACGCCCTCGCCGGCCCGGCGATCGTCGTTCAGCACAACTCGACGACGCTGATCCCGCCGGGCTTCGATGCCCGCATCTCCCAGTACGGCAACATCCACATCCGCGCCACCGGCGCGGCTTGAGGGGAGTTCCACCGATGACCCAGATCGTCGACCCGATCACTCTCCAGGTCCTGTCCGGGGCGTTCGCCACGATCGCCGAAGAGATGGGGCACATCCTCTATCGCATGTCGTTCTCGTCGATCATCCGCGAGTCCCAGGACCTGGGCGCCGGCCTGTTCGACGTCGACTTCAATACGCTGTGCGAATCCGAATCGACGCCGCTGCACATCGGCTCGCTGCCCGGCTATCTGGCCGGCATTCACGAGAGCCTGCAGGGCGGCGAATGGCACGAGGGCGACGTGGTGATCCACAATCACCCGTACTACGGCGCCAGTCATTCGCCTGACATCGCCATCGTCATGCCGATCTTTTTTGCCGGCGAGCTCGTCGGTTTCTCGGCCAACACGGCGCACCATGTCGACATCGGCGCGGCGACGCCGGGCCTGATCATCGACATCCCCGACGTGTTCGCCGAGGGTATGCTGTTCGCCGGCATCAAGCTCTACGAGAAGGGCAAGCGCAACGAGGGGCTGTGGCAGTTCATCGGCACCAACAGCCGCACCGCCCAGCAGCTGAAGGATGACGTCGACGCCCAGATCGCCTCGGCCCAGCTCGGCGTGCGCCGCTTTCAGGAGCTGATGGCGCAGTATGGCATGGAGACCGTGCTGGCCGCCGCCAACCAGCTGATGGACTACACCGAATCCATCATGCGCAAGCGCATCGGCGAGATCCCCGACGGCGAGTACACGGCCGAGGGCTTCATGGACGACGACGGGCGCAACCGCGACCAGCGCCTGCTGGTCAAGGTGACGGTGCGTGTCGCCGGCGACGGCGTGACGGTCGACCTGACGGGCTCGGCCGACCAGGTGCCGACCGGCTACAACGTGCCATTCGAGGGCTCGACCAAGGTCGCCTGCTATTGCGCCTTCCGGGCGCTGCTGTTGGACGCCGAGATGGAGGCGGTGCCGATCCCGTCGAACCAGGGCTCGTTCCGGCCGATCGAGGTGATCGCGCCCAAGGGCTCGATCTTCAACCCCGAATTCCCGGCCGCCGCCGAGGCGCGCTTCACCCAGTGCAACATGATGATCGATTTGATCATCAAGGCGCTGTCGCCGGTGCTGCCGAACCGGGTGACCGCGGGCAACTCGGCGAGCCTGTCGTTCGTCGCCTATTCGGGCCTGCGGCCCACGGGCGACTATTGGGTGTTCCTCGAGGTCAACGAGGGCGCCTACGGCGGCCGGCCGCGGTCCGACGGGCCCGACAGCATCGACAATCTGATGTGCAACACGCGCAACAACCCGATCGAGGATTTGGGCATGCACCTGCCCATGGTCTGCGACCGCTACGAGCTGCGTGACGACGTCATGCCGGGCGCCGGCAAGCACCGCGGCGGCATCGGCGTCGTCAAGGCCCAGCGGCTGTTGACCGACGGCTCGATCACCCACGAGTGCGACCGCCACACCGACGTGCCGTGGGGCGCCTTCGGCGGCGGTCCGGGCCAGACCGGCCGGGTCGAGATCTACAACGACGCCACGCCTGGGGAGCGGCGCGATCTGCCGGCCAAGTTCTCCGGCGTGCAGACCAAGGCCGGCGACGTCATGGCGTTCTACGGGCCCTGCGGCGGCGGCTACAGCAGCCCGCTGGAACGGCCGGCTGGACAGGTGGTGGAGGACGTGCTCGACGACTTCTGTACCGTCGCCCACGCCTACGAGGCCTACGGCGTCGTCATCGACGCCGACATGAAACTGGACGCCGCGGCGACCGAGCGCCGCCGCGCCGAGCTGACCGACGTGGCGGCGCAGTAGGGCGGCCACGCCGCGACCACGGCCGGCGCGCCCGAA
>CBDHDN010000003.1:0-104198 GCA_965261585.1 Alphaproteobacteria bacterium | reverse complement strand
GCAGATCGGGATCGCCCGGCCCGGCGCCGACGAGCGCGACGGAACCGACCGGCGCTGCCGCTTCACCCGGCCGGTTGACGATCGTCAGCATGCGCTCGCGCGCCGCCGCCTCGTCGCCGTCGACGATGCGCCCGACGACGGGGTCGGCGAACAGGCGCTCCCAGAAGCGGCGGCGCGCCGCCGGCTCGGGGATGTTGGCCTTTACCGCCTCGCGGAAGCGCCCGGCGAGGCGTGCCAGGCGGCCGAGGCCGGCCGGCAGCCGGCGTTCGATATCGGCGCGGATGCTGCGCGCCAGCACCGGCGCCGTGCCGCCGCTGGAAATGCCGATGACGATCGGGCTGCGGTCGACGATCGCCGGCATGATGAAGTCCGAGAGTTCCGGCCGGTCGACGACGTTGACGGGGATTGCCGCGGCGCGCGCGGCCCGGGACACGGCGCGGTCGCCCGCCTCATCCTTACTCGCGGCGAACACCACGGCGTGGCCGTCAACGTCCGCGGCCTCGAACGCCCGCGCGACGTGGGCGACACCGCCGTCCGCGGCGAGGTCGATCATTTCGCGCTCCAGCGCCGGCGCCACCACCGTAACGTCTGCCTCGGCCGTGATCAGCAGCCGCGCCTTGCGCGCCGCCGCCGCGCCACTGCCGACGACGAGCGCCCGGCGCCCCGTCAGGGAGAGAAAAATCGGCAGATAGTCCATCGTCTCGCCTCAACTGAAAAACACACAAACACATGTGTGTAATTTCTTATTATACACGAGTATAGTGTGTGGAATCTTAGAGTCCAGTGAGATACGGGAAAAATGTCGACGATCGCCGGATTTCGGCCGAACCTGCGGCCTTTTGGCGCAAAGCCATTGCGGTCCGGCGATTGGTGGACCAAATTCGCCGACCAATGACCGACGCCTCGACCACGACGACGACGCGCCGTTTCGCCTCGCAACGGGCGGTGGGCCACTGGCTGCTCGTCTGCTGCGCCATGGTCTTTGCTATGGTCGTCATCGGCGGCATCACGCGCCTCACCGGCTCGGGCCTGTCGATCGTTGCGTGGGAGCCGCTGTCGGGGATCCTGCCGCCGTTGAGCGACGCTAGCTGGCGCGGCTATTTCGCCGCCTATCAGCAGACGCCCGAGTACCAGGAGGTCAATGCTGGCATGACGCTGGCCCAGTTCCAGGCGATCTTCTGGTGGGAGTATGTCCATCGCCTGTGGGGCCGGCTGATCGGCGTCGCGTTCGCCGCGCCGCTGATCTGGTTTCTCGTGCGCGGCGCCGTCGACCGGCCGCTGCTGGCGAAGCTGGCCGGGCTGCTCGTCCTCGGCGCGGCACAGGGCGCGCTCGGCTGGTACATGGTCGCGAGCGGCCTCGTCGACGTGCCCGCGGTCAGCCAGTACCGGCTGACGGCACACCTCGCCCTGGCCCTGGCGATCTACGCCGCGATGTTGTGGATTGCCCTCGGTCTGATCCGCCCCGCCGCGGCCGGGCGGCGCCCGGCGGGCGTGACCGACCGGCACGAACCGCGCCTGCGCGGGCTGACCACCGCGCTGGTGACCGCTGTCGGCGTGACGATCCTGTCCGGCGGTCTGATGGCCGGGACCGACGCCGGCTTCACCTACAACACGTTCCCGCTGATCGACGGCGCCGTCGTGCCGGGGACCTATCTGGCACAGTCGCCCTGGTACGCAAACCCGTTCGAGAACATCGCGGCAATCCAGTTCAACCACCGCTGGCTGGCGCTCGCCAGCCTGGCGCTGGCCGTCGCGACCTGGTGGCAGAGCCGCTGGGTCATGCTGCTGCCGCGCACCCGCCGCGCGGCCCAGGCGGTCGCCCTCGCCGCCGCTGCGCAGGTTGCGCTGGGCATCGCCACCCTCGTGCTCGTCGTGCCGGTGCCGCTCGCGGCACTGCACCAGGCCGGCGCCGTGGCGCTGCTGACGGCGGCGCTGTGGCTCGCCTTCGAGCTGCGGCCGCAAAGAATGATCGAATTGCGCGCGGGCGGCACATAATCGCCACAATCCGGGTTCACCCTTGACGATGGTAAGCGTCGGAGGATCCATGTCGGCTCGCATAGCAGTTCTGCTGCTGGCGATTGTCTTGACCCGCACCGGCATCCCTCCGGCGCTTGCCCAGACGCCGTCGCCAGACCCGCGCGAACGCGCCGAGGAGCTGGCGCGCGAGGCCGCCGATCAGATTTTCTGGGCGCTCGACCTGCTGCTGAAGTCGATCCCCCAATACGACCGGCCCGAGATCACCGAGGACGGCGACATCATCATCCGCCGCCACCGCCCGCACGCCACCCCGCCGCCCGCCGACGACGACCCGACGATCGACGAGACCTGAGGCGGCAACTTGGCGCCTGCTCTCCGCCACATCCTTCGACAAGCTCAGGGTGAGGGCTTGTTTCCACGCTCTCCTCACCCTGAGCCTCCTCATCCCGAGCTTGCCGAGGGACGAAGGGTGTCGTCCCTCGCGGCGCTGCTCAGCCACGAGGTCAAGCCACCCACGCCGGTGGCGGCTTGAGCTTCGTGCTGTCGAAGGTGAAGACGCGGTCGTTTCCCAGCAGAAAAATGCGAAAACGCGGGCGCAGCAGGCGCGCGAGCGCCGGATTCAGCACGTCGAGGCCGCCGGTGAAGGCGCCGAACGCCGGTAGGATCAAGCGGCGGCCGTCGGTGACGAAGCAGCGGCCGGAGACCCGGCGCAAGCGCGTCCGCACCATCGCCTTGGGGTGATAGTGGCCGGAGACCTCGCCGGCCGGCGCACCACCATCGGCGTCCGCCTCGTGCCGCAGGGTCAACGGGCCCAACACCAGTTCGTGGGCAACCGCGCCGCCTAGTCCCGGCGGCATCACGGGGTCGTGGTTGCCGGCAACCCAAGTCCAGACATGGGCCTCAACGAGACGCGCCAATCGCGCCGCCTCGCTGCCGGCGAAGCGGCCGTGGGCGCCGTCGTCGTGGAACGTGTCGCCCAGGCAGACGACGCCACGCGGGCGATAGCGCCGCACGACGCGCTCCAGGCGGCTCAACGTCTCACGGGTGTCGTAGGGCGGCAACAGGGTGCCGCGCGCGGCGAAGCCCGAGCCCTTCTCGAAATGCAGATCGGCGACGACGACCAACCGCTCGTCCGGCCAATAGAGCGCGCCCGAAGGATCGGCGACGACGGTCGCGCCGCCGAGGGTAAACCGGGCGCCGGTCATCGGGAGCGAACACGCGGTTGTAGGTATTTCCACCCCCCACCCCAACCCTCCCCCCCTTGGGGGGAGGGAGAGTTACGGTAGGAATGCGCATTGCTGCGCACCCCCCGCGCAGATCCGGACGTGGTCGTTGAACCATCCGGCTCCTACCTCGGGTGCTTGACGGCGAACCGCTGGTCCGGCCATGGGTGGCGGATGGAGGCGCGTGGCCACAGGATTTCGGTCATGCGCTCCAGTCGCTTCCAACTAAATCGGGCTCGCTGGGACCGGCGGCGTAGCGCCCGCATCCACCGGCGTTGCAGCCTGCGGAGGAACGCACGGATGAACCGGCCTGACCCTGGGACGGCAAAGTAGTTGAGCCAGCCATTGCAGACTCTCCCCAGCCACCTACCAACTTCCCAGATGTCGTGGTGCCAGCGCTTGCGAAGCACCTCGTCGATGCGCGCCAGGGTCCTGTTGACCCGTTTGGCAACCGGTTTGCGACCAAGCCGAAAGCGTCCTCTCAGGGTCGTCGTGCAATAGTGCGTGAGGCCCAGAAAGTCGAAAGTCTCCGGCTTGCCCACCCCGCGCTGGCGCCGGTTCAAATCCGCGAACCGGCCAAACTCCACGAGGCGGGTCTTGTCCTGGTGGAGGCTGAGACCGAACCGGGCCAGCCTCTCCCGAACGTCGCGGAGGTACCGCTCCGCATCCCGCTTGTGTTGGAACCCGACAACGATATCGTCAGCGTAACGGACGATGATCGCTTCGCCATCCGGGACGTTCGGGCGCCATTTCTTGTGGAACCACACGTCGAGCACGTAATGCAGGAACACGTTCGCCAAGACGGGGGAGACTATTGCCCCCTGCGGCGTGCCCATACCCGTATCTGCCCATGACCCACTCTCTATGACGCCGGCGTTCAGCCATTTCCGGATCAGACGGATGACCCGCCTGTCTCCGATGCGGTGCTCTAGGAACGTGATCAACCAATCCCGCGGGATCGTGTCGAAGTACGCCCGGAGGTCTGCATCGACTATCCAGCTGACCTTGCGCCGTTCTATCCCGAAGGCCAGGGCATCGAGCGCATCGTGCGCCCCCCGCCCCGGTCGGAACCCGTAGCTGAAGCCAAGAAACACCACCTCGTAGATCGGTGTCAGGATCACATCCACAACCGCCTTCTGGACGACCTTGTCCTCCAGCGCCGCGATCCCGAGCGGTCGTGTCCCCCCGTCCGGCTTGGGTACCTCTACCCGCCGAACCGGTGGCGCCCGGTACGCTCCCCCTCTGTGCAGGCGCCGGTGCAGGTCGAGCAGGCGCTCATCCAGACCCTCGCCGTACATGTCCCACGTAACGCCGTCGACACCGGCTGCTGCGTCCTTCTTCAATGCGAAGTAGGCCGCACCGAGCGCGTCCGGCGTAATGTGGTGGAAGAGCGCAGTGAGACGTTCCTTCGGGTTTCTCTCTGCAGCTTTCCGTATCCGGGCCGCCGCCTGTGGCACGCTCACCCGACACTGGGTTCGGCGCGTGCTTTGGCAATCCGGATTCCCCTTGGTTGAGGCCCTTTCCTCCGGCGACTCCGCAGAAGCTCGCGCTCCCTTGTTCGCCGCCCTCACAGGTCGTACGGCCTCATCCGACTTCTTCAAACCGTTCATCATAGGCTTCGGTTTTCTCCATTCCCTACGCGGCCCCTTTACGACAACCGGGGCAGTTTGAAGACCTCCCAGGGTCCCAACAGAAGGCGTGCGAACGTGCATGGGTTCTCTGACACCGCGGGGCTCGCCGACATCTCACCAAAACGACGCCTGCAATATTGCCTTCGACCGATCTGAAAGCCTCGGCACCCCGGACCATCGCTTTTACGGTGCTCAATAGCCCTGCCCATCCATGCCGCTACCGACGCTTCGCCTGCCCCCTCACGGGAGCCAACGCACGGCTCGCGGAGAAACGTGGTTCGGTTACTCCTTCGTTCCGGGGGACTTGCACCCCCTACCTTCTGCCAGTTCGCCTGGCGCACCAGAGCCGAGCGCGCCGTTTTGCTCCCTCCCCCCAAGGGGGGGAGGGTTGGGGTGGGGGGTGAGGGAGCAAGAACCGGGATCACAATGGCAGCTCCTTGACGTCGGCGTCGCGGGTCGCTTCGGCGATCAGGTCGTCGGCCTGCTCGGCCAACAGGTCTTCGACGGCAGCGCCGAAGACGCTTTCCTTGCCGACTTCGAGCAGCACCGGCACGGCGAGCGGCGAGACGCGGTCGAGGCGGCGGTGGCGGATGCGGCCCTGGACGCGCGCCAGCATGTCGCCCAGCCGGCGGATATCGGTGAGGCCCGCGGCGGCGTCGCCGCGGGTCGCGCGCAGCAGGATGTGGTTCGGCTCGTGGCTACGCAGCACGTCGTAGATCAGATCGGCATTGAACGTCACCTGGCGGCGTGTCTTTTCCTGCCCGGGATGGCGCCGCTCGATCAGGCCGGCGATCACGGCGACGTTGCGGAACGTCCGCCGCAGCATGCTGCTATCGGCCATCCAGGCCTCCAGATCGTCGCCCAGCATGTCCTCGTCGAGCAGCGCGGCGACGTCGGTGACCGGCCGCAGGCTCCACACCGCCAGCACATAGTCGGTGGCGACGAAGCCGAGCGGCCCCAGCCCGGCACGCTCCATGCGCCGGGTCAGCAGCATGCCCAGGGTCTGGTGCGCGTTACGCCCCTCGAAGCAGTAGATGACCATGTATTCCTTGGTGCCGCGGGGAAACGTCTCGACCAGCAGGCCGCCGCGGTCGGGCAGCAGCGAGCGCCATTGCTGCAGGCGCAGCCATTCGCGCACCGGTGCCGGGAACGCGCGCCACGTGCCGGCGTCTTCCAGCAGGCCGCGCACCCGGTCGGCCAGATAGGTCGACAGCGGCAGGCGCCCACCCATATAGGCCGGCACCTTGGGCGCCTCGCCGGCCCCCGGGGAGACCTCGACGGTCGTCTCGCGAATGCGCTCGAAGCACAGCAGACGGCCGGCGAACATGAAGGTGTCGCCCGGCACCATGGCTTGGATGAACGACTCCTCGACCTCGCCGAGGAACCGGCCCCGGCGCATCCGCACCTTCAGCGTCGGCGCCTCGACGATCGTGCCGACGTTCATGCGATAGCGCCGCGCCATCGCCTCGGACGCGACGGTGAACCGCCCGGCTTCGTCGAGGCGCAGGCGGCGATAGCGGTCGTAGGTGCCGAGCGCATAGCCGCCGGTCGCGACGAACGCCACGACATCGTCGAAATCACCGCGCGCGAGGTCGGCATAGGGCGCCGCACAGCGCACCTCGGCGTACAGCGCGTCGGCCGCAAACGGCGCCGCGCAGGCCATGCCGAGCACATGCTGGGCCAGCACGTCGAGGCCGCCGGACCGCCGCGGCAGGCCGTCGAGCTCGCCGGCCTCGATGGCGTCGACGGCGGCCTGGCATTCCAGCACCTCGAAGCGATTGGCCGGCACCAGGACAGCGCGGCTCGGCCGGTCGAGCTGGTGGTTGGAGCGGCCGATCCGCTGGGCCAGACGGGTCGCCCCCTTCGGTGCGCCGACCTGGACGACCAGGCCGACCGCCGCCCAGTCGACGCCGAGGTCGAGCGACGAGGTGGCGACGACGGCGCGCAAGGCGCCGCGGGTCATCGCCGCCTCGACCTTGCGGCGCTGCTCGGCCGACAGGCTGCCGTGATGCAGCGCGATCGCCAGATTGTCGTCGTTGAGCCGCCACAGCTCCTGGAACACGATCTCGGCCTGGGCCCGGGTGTTGACGAAGACGATGGTCGTGCCGGCGCCGCAAATCAGGTCGTACACCTGGGGCAGCGCATGCACGCCCATATGGCCGGACCACGGCACGTGCGCCTCGCTGACCAGGATCGAGACGTCGGCGCGGGCGCCGCTCTTGCCCTGGATCAGCCGCACCCCGGACCCGGCGCCGTCACGCGACAGCCAGTCGGTCAGGCGCGTGGGCTCGGCCACCGTGGCGCTGAGGCCGACGCGGCGGCAGGCCGGCGCCAGCCGGCCCAGGCGCGCCAGGCCGAGCGACAGCAGATCGCCGCGCTTGTTGTCCTCGAGCGCATGCAGCTCGTCGACGATGACGCAAGCCAAGCCGCCGAACACCCGGTCCGCATCGGTGCAGGAGAGCATCAGCGCCAGGCTTTCCGGCGTCGTCATCAACAGCTGCGGCGGGTTTCGGCGCTGCCGCTGTCGCTTCGCCGCCGGCGTGTCCCCGGTGCGGGACTCGGCGCGCACCGGCAGGCCCATCTCGGCGATCGGCTGTTCGAGATTGCGGTGGATGTCGACGGCGAGCGCCTTCAACGGCGAGATGTAGAGCGTGTGCAGGCCGGCACCGGCACCCGGATCCGCACCGGGCCGGGACAGCTCGACGAGGCAGGGCAGGAAGCCGGCGAGCGTCTTACCGCCGCCCGTCGGCGCGATCAGCAGCGCCGATTCGCCGGCCCGCGCCGCCGCCAGCATGGCCAGCTGATGGCGGTGGGGCGTCCAGCCCCGGCCGGCGAACCAGCCGGCGAACGCGGCGGGCAGCGGGTCGCGCGGCGGCGCCGCGGCGACCGCCTGCTCCAGCGGCAGGGCGACCCCCGCCATGCCTAGCGCTCACTCTCGTAGTGGGCCGTCTCACCCCCACCCCGACCCTCCCCCCCTTGGGGGGAGGGAGCAAGACCGCGCCCGGCACGATCTACTCCCTCTCCCCAAGTGGGGGAGGGTCGGGGTGGGGGGTGGACCAACGTGTCTCGGGCACTAGCCGAGCGCCACCAGGGCGACGGCGATGCGCGCGCCGAGCCTGGCGTTGTCTTCCAGGAGCGCGATGTTGGTCTTGAGCGTGCGTCCGTTGCTGGCGCGCGCCAGCCGATCGAGCAGATAGGGCGTTACCTCCTTGCCGTGCACGCCGGCCGCGTCGGCCGCCGCCAGCGCCGCGGCGATCAGCGCCTCCACCTCGCTCGCCGCCAGCGCCTGGGCGGCCGGCGGCGGATTGGCGATGACCAGGCCGCCGCCGAGGCCGAGCCGCCGATGGGCGGCGATGACGGCGGCCGCCGCGTCGGCCGTGTCGACACGCGCGGCAACGGCAAGGCCGCTGTCGCGGACGTAGAAGGCCGGGAACCGGTCGGTCTCGTAGCCGACCACCGGCACGCCCTGGGTCTCCAGCACCTCCAGCGTGCGCGGCACATCGAGGATCGCCTTGGCGCCGGCGCAGACGACGGCGACGGGCGAACGCGCAAACTCAGAATGTTCTCGACAGTGAAAAACGAGCCCTGTCTCGGATCGATCGGTCCGCAGAAAGCGTAACCACATACCGCACGCTGTGTGCTCGGCTCAGGCCCGCCTGGAAAAGTCCTGCGCGACGGGCCGCCGCTCAGGCAGTTGCCTCCAAGCGTGTCGGCCCCATGACCCCTTCGCGGCAACGCGCTTTTGCTAGGCCGTCGAGTACGTGCTGATTGTCTGCATGCCGCTTGTAGACCCGCCTTCGGGCCCACCGCTCGACGAAGCCAGGCTGGACCCGCTCGCACATCGCAAAGGCGACGCAGGCCTCCTCCAGGCGCCCCAGGTGACCGAGGCTCGAGGCAAGCACCATGTACTTCAGCGGATGCGGCGGCCGATGAACCGCCTTGCGCGCCCACTCGACCGCCTCATCGTAGCGGCGCGCGTTAAGGTAACCCCGCGCCAGATTCGTCACAAAGATATGGTTTCGGGGGTCTTTCGGGTTCAACTGCAGCCCCTGCCGAATTTCCTCGATCCCCAGCTCGGGATCGCCCGCCAGATCGAACACATTGCCAAGGGAGACACGAGCGAAAGCGTTGCTGGGGTTCAACTCCAGCGCCTTTTGCTCGGCCTCGATCGCCTGCTCATACTCGCCCGCCCACAGGCAAGCAAAGCCGAGGACCAGATGGCCGTGCGAGCTCCTGTTGTCGCATATAACTGCTTTCAGGGCTGCTTCGCGCAAGCGGGTTAACGAGGGTTCCTCAGACGCGACATAGCCCCAGAAAATGTCTCTGTGGTGGCTGAGCGCCAGGCCGGAATAGGCGTCGCTGTACGCCGGATCCAGCTCGACCGCGCGCTCGAACATCTTCCGGGCTTGGGCATTGCCCTGGCAAGAGAACTGGTACATATAGTGCATGCCGCGCTGGTAGTGGTCCCACGCGGCGAGGTCTTTCGGTTTCTTCGTAATCGACCGCCGGTGCTCGGCACGCTTCAGTTCTGGCTCGAGGCTGGCGGCGATACGCTGAGATATCTCGTCCTGCAGGTCGAATATGTCCTGCAACTCACGATCATACTTCTCGGCCCATACCTGCTGGTTCGCTACGGCGTCACTCAACTGCACCGTAATCCGTACCCTAGCGCCCGCTTTGCGCACGCTTCCCTCGAGGACGTAGCGAGCGCCCAGCTCTCGCATTACCCGCTGCACCTCGGCCACGCGCCCCTTGTAGCTGAAGCTCGAATGCCGCGAGATGACCGGGAATGATCGCCAGCTCGACAGTGCGGTCGTAATGTCTTCTGTCAACCCGTCCGCGAAATACTCTTGGTCTTCGTCTCTGCTCATGTTCACGAACGGAAGGACGGCTATGGTCGGCCGCGTCGCGGTGACATCAATCTGCCGCTTGTCTTGGATAATATTTGCCGCGGCCTCTATTGGAACGCGATAACCGTGAACAGGTTCTGACATATTATTTACTTTCTTTGTCCCCATATCTTCAAAAATGATCGGCAGCTTATTCTTTACTTGCTCGAAGACGCTGCTGGAAATCTGGACCCCGCCAGGTTCGGCCATTGCCTCCAAGCGCGCGGCAACGTTCACACCATCGCCAAACAGATCGTCGCCATCGACGACCACATCGCCGAGGTTTACGCCGATACGGAATAGCATGCGCCGATCTTCGGCCAAGTCGGCGTTGCGCGTCCTCAGCTCATATTGGATCGCGACGGCACACTGAACCGCCTCGATAGCGCTCCCGAATTCAGCGACGATACTGTCCCCGGCGCCGCCAAAGATCCGTCCTTCATGCCCGCTGATCACCGCGCCGATGGCCTTCCGGTACGTGCCGAGCGTTAACAGCGTACCCTCCTCGTTGGCCTCCATAAGGCGGCTGTAGCCAACGACATCGGCGGCGAGGATGGTGACGAGCCTACGCATTTCTTCGCCGCCGGAACCCTGTCAGCTGTGCCCCCGAGGGACGGGATGGTTAACCCGTTCTGGGTATAGTTACAGTTGGTTACACTCTCGACTAAATGGTGGTCCGAACGAGGCCCTACAGGCCCAATTGCGGACCAAATTATTGTGCGCTTGGTGTGGGCGGCACGAACCCGTGATCACACGCCGGCGAAGAGCGCGCACAGCCCCGATGAGGTCACCAGGATTTGCCGCCGAAGCCGCCTGCGGCCGGTGGGTGGACGAAATCTCACCAACCGGTGATCAGCGACGGAATTGTGCGACACAGCGGGCCCGGAACCCGGAACCCGGGACGCGCGGGCCCCGCGGGGTTCTGGGAGCACCGGCGGCGCTACGGTCCAAGGATGGCTGTCACCCGCGGCTCACCGCTGATAGACTTGACGGTGCCGGCACCGAACCGGGGCAGACGGATGGCAGGCGTCCTATTCACCAGCGTCCGAGTTATTGACGCCGTCGCTGAGCCGTTTCTTGGCGAGGTGCTGGTCGTCGGGGAGCGAATCAAAGCGGTTGCCAAGGCACCCGAGACCCTCTCGCGCGCTGATGCCCGGATTGTCGACGGCTCCGGCCATACGCTCATGCCGGGGTTGGTCGAAGCCCACGCCCATCTGAGTTTCCTCGATTTCCGCGACCTCTACGACTCCGTCCGCACGCCCGTGGAGGAGCATTTGCTGGGCACCATCGAGAACGCCAGGCTGCTGCTCGACCACGGCTTCACAAGCTGTTTCAGTGCCGCCGCGGCGAAGCCGCGCCTCGACGTCGTCGTTCGCGATGCCATAGAGGCCGGGCGCATCCCGGGCCCCCGACTGCGTGCCGCCACCCAGGAAACCACGCCGTCGGGCAATCTGGGCGACCTGGATTCCATCCACCTTTCGCTGCCACCGCCGGTTCGCTTCGCGGTCCTCTGCGATTCGCCGGACGCGTTTCGCGCGGCCTGCCGAATGGCCGCACGCGAAGGCGTCGACACGTTCAAGATCAACATATCCGGCGACCGCGGCTTCGACGCGATGGGGGCCGGCAGCGGCGCCACGGTCATGACGGACGACGAGGTCGCCACGGTCGTACAGGTCGCGCGGGCGCGCGGGCTCGATCTCCTGGAATCCGTGCGAGAGAGGGTCTTCGTCGCGCCGGCGATTGGCTTCCCCTATACCCTCACGCACGAGGCCGACCGCTACGGCGTGGTGCATGACACTGCGACGCGCGCCAAGCTGGAACGGGAACTGGAAGCGATCGTCCAGAACGCCAACGCAATGCGCCGGCGCGGAATTCGCGTGCTCCCAGGCGGCGACTACGGTCTGTTCTGCAATCCGCAGGGCACCAACGCCCGCGATCTAGAACACTTCGTGCAACTCCTGGGATTCACCCCTCTACAGGCCATCGTCGCAGCGACCCGTCATGGCGGTGAGCTCATGGGCCTGGGTGACGAGCTCGGCCGCATCGAACCCGGCTGCCTGGCGGATCTCCTGCTGGTCAAGGGCGATCCTCTCGCGGACATCCGGATCCTGCAGGACGCATCCCGACTGACGGCCATCATGAAGAATGGCGAGTTCCACAAACAATGCGCACCTCGGGGCGAGGCCTATCCGGAGGCTGCCGACTAGGCTTGCCAGCGGGTCCCGCGCATTCTCTCGCCCTGACGGCTTTGGCTTTGACAAAAAGCCAACCAACTGGTCAAGATTTGGCAAAGGGCGCGCAAGCGCGTGCACCCTGGGTTCACGAGCTATGTCGCACAGCATCCTGGCTAGATCGAACGAATCGCCGGCGGACCCAAGCGGCGCGGCGGTGCTCAGCGCGACCGCGGCATTGCCGCTTGGTGGCGCGTCCGGTCACGAGCTCATCGCCTTGCTTGCCGAGGCGGCCAGCGTGCGTGATGCCGCCTGGGGCCGCGTAATCACGTACTCGCGAAAGGTCTTCGTTCCTCTTACCAACATGTGCCGCGACAGCTGCGGTTACTGCGCGTTCGTCAAGGCGCCCGGCTCGCCCGAGGCGCAAGTGATGCCGCCTGAAGCCGTGCTGGCGGTTGCCCGCGACGGGGCTCGGATGGGCTGCAAGGAGGTGCTGTTCAGCCTTGGCGAGAAGCCGGAGCTCCGCTACCGCGAGGCCAGGGATGCGCTGCGTATCCTCGGCTACCGGAGCATGACCGATTACCTCGCGGCAATGTGCGCCCTCGTGCTGGCCGAGACCGGGCTCATCCCGCACGTCAACACAGGCACTCTGTCCGACGCCGAGATCGTCGCGCTCAGGCCCGTCTGCGGCAGCATGGGGATGATGGTGGAGAGCGTCAGCGAGCGCCTGCTGCGCAAGGGTCAAGCCCACCACGCATGCCCGGACAAAGTGCCGGCGCGACGGCTGCTGACGCTGGAGCGTGCCGGTCGCCGCTCCGTCCCATTCACAACCGGAATTCTCATCGGCATCGGCGAGACGTGGGACGAGCGCGTCCAGACTTTGTCTGCAATCAGCGAGGTCCACACCCGGCACGGGCACATCCAGGAAGTGATCGTGCAAAACTTCCGGGCAAAGCCCAGGACGGCCATGGCGGCCCATCCGGAGCCGACGTTGGAGGATATGGTGAGGACGATTGCCGTCGCCCGCCTGATGCTCGCCCCTTCGATCAGCGTTCAGGCGCCACCCAATCTCCAATCGCACTACGCCGACTACATCGACGCCGGACTGAACGACTGGGGGGGCATTTCGCCCGTCACGATCGACCATATCAATCCGGAACGGGCATGGCCGAAGATCGAAGAGCTCAAGGCCGCCACGCGAGCACGCGGCTATGAGTTGCGGGAAAGGCTGACGGTCTATCCGAGCTTCTTGTGCATCGAGGA
The DNA here is from genome assembly GCA_965261585.1 of Alphaproteobacteria bacterium. Lineage (GTDB taxonomy): Bacteria > Pseudomonadota > Alphaproteobacteria > UBA6615 > UBA6615 > CBDHDN01. The sequence continues at coordinate 91,044 of CBDHDN010000003.1, read as the reverse complement.
CGGTTTTCTTGACACAAACATAGCGCCAGTCATCCGCCGCCATGCGTCCGATGACGGCCTCGCGGCCTCGCAGTGGCACTAGTGCCCACCATCGTAGAAGCATGCGACGGTCCCCACCCTTCGACAAGCTCAGGGTGAGGCCCTCATGCTGAGCTTGTCGAAGTATGCGGGCCGGCCGCTCGGTGACTCAGTCTCCAATGAAAGCAAGTTCTAGACATGGGCGCGGCACGGGACACGGGTTTTCGCTCGATCGATCTCGACCTCCCTGGCGTCGATCCGCAAGTCCGCGGGATCCTGGAAAGGTTCGTTGGCGGCTCGGAAATCAGCGAGTCGGACGGCACAGTATTGTTATCAGCGACCGGTAGCTCGCTAACGGCTGTGCTGCAGACGGCTGACCATGCCAGGCAGCGGCGCGTCGGCGACCGGGCCACGTTCGTGATCACGCGGAACATCAACTTCACGAACATCTGCTACATGGGCTGCACGTTCTGCAATTTCGCAAAACGAGCGGACGATCCCGCGGCCGAGCTGCTGCCGTTGGAGGAGGTCGCGCGGCGGGCCGAGGAGGCGTGGCGCCGCGGCGCTACAGAGGTGTGCATTCAGGGCGGCCTCCACCCGAGGCTGCCTGGCACACACTATCGAGACATCGTCCGGGCGATCAAACAGCAGGTGCCCGATCTTCACATCCACGCCTTCTCGCCGTTCGAGATCTGGTATGGCGCACAAAAGAGCAAGCTGTCTTTCAAGGATTTCCTACAGGATCTGAAGGAAAACGGACTTGGCTCGCTTCCTGGAACCGCGGCGGAGATCCTTGATGTCGAGGTCCGCCGGCGCCTGACGAAGGACAAGCTGACGACGGACCAGTGGGTCGCCATCGTCAAGGACGCCCACGCGGTTGGTTTGCCGACGACGTCGACGATGATGTACGGCCACGTCGACGAGCCCCGCCACTGGGCCGCCCATATTGCCTTGTTGCGAGATATTCAGCAGGAGACGGGTGGCTTTACGGAGTTTGTTCCCCTCGGCTTCATCCACTACGACTCGCCGCTGTTCAAGCTCAACGACGACGTCCGCCCGGGCCCGAGCGAAGCGGAGAGTCTCCGCGTCCATGCCGTCGCCCGGCTCATGCTCGACGGCTGGATCGACAACGTTCAGGTTTCGTGGGTCAAGCTCGGCCCCCCCCTTGCCCAACAGATTCTGACCAGCGGCGCCAACGACTTGGGCGGCACTCTGATGAACGAGAGCATATCGCGAGCCGCCGGCGCCAAACACGGGCAGGAAATCACGCCGAAGGAGATGGCTGGAATCATCCGCGGTGCCGGGCGAATTCCAACGCAGCGCACCACCTTGTACAGACATGTGGCCACCTACGAAGACGCTGATCCGCCGGACTATGCGCCGCCGCTGGTCGGCCGGGTCGGACACAGCGCGGCGGCGGCGTTGGCCCGTCGTGGCGCCATCGACAAGGCGGCCGCCATGGCGGGTTCATGACGCTGCAAACCGTGCTTCTGGCGGGCGGCGTCGGTGGGGCAAAGATGGCCGAAGGGCTCGCGGCGGTCAGCGACCCCACACATCTCACGATCATCGGCAACGTGGCCGATGACGCCGAGTTCCACGGCCTGTGGGTTTCGCCCGATATCGATACGATCACCTACACTTTGGCCGGCTTGATCGACCGCGACCGCGGCTGGGGCGTTCGCGACGAAACCTTCCGCGCGCTCGGCGTCTTCGCGCAACTCGGCCGGGAAACCTGGATGCAGCTCGGCGACAAGGACCTGGCACTACACATCTACCGGACCCACGAACGCCGCGCGGGTCGCCGGCCCACCGAGGTCGCCCGCGACATCGCCCGGGCTTTGGGAGTGGCATTTGATATCCTCCTGCCCACCGACGACCCCATACACACACGCGTGCGAACCCCGACCGGCTGGCTCGATTTTCAGGAGTACTTTGTGCGCGAGCAGTGCCAGCCCGAGGTGCTCGAGATTGCCGTGTCCGGGGGCGAGGCAGCCCGTCCGACACCTGAGGCGCTCGCCGCGGTTGCCCGCGCCGGCCTGATTGTTTTCGCCCCGAGCAACCCGCTCGTCAGTATCCGTCCGATACTCGCCGTGGCTGAGCTCCACGCCGCCCTGCGCCATTGCTCAGCGCCAATAGTTGCGGTCTCGCCTATTGTCGGCGGCAAAGCACTAAAGGGCCCCGCGGACCGAATGCTGGGTTCGCTCGGCTATCCCGTCGACGCTGGCGGTGTGGCGGCGGTCTACGACGGTTTGCTGGACGGTATGGTCATCGACCGTGTAGACGGCGGCGCAGTGCAGTCGCTGGAGGCTCAGGGCCTGCGCGTCTGTGTCGCCGATACCGTCATGACGGATGCTGCCCGCAAGGCGAAACTGGCGGCGACGGTCCTCGAATTCGGCGAGACCTGCCGCAAACATGCGCCTCAAGCATGAGCACGCTCGTCAACATCGTCGTTCCGTTCAAGGATCCAACGACTGCCAAGTCACGGCTCAGTCCGCTGCTCGACGCCAACCAACGAGTTGCCCTTGCCTGGTTCCTGCTGGAGCAGACGCTGACGCTCCTGCAATCGCGCTTTTCCGACACCCCACGCCTCGTGGTGACCAATGCTCCCGAGCCACTGCGCGATCCGACCGGATCGACGGTGCTGCGCGAAACATCCGACGGCGGTCTCAATCGCGCGCTCGGCCAAGCTGCGGCATGGTCCGTCGAGCATGGCTACGCCTCCACGCTCTTCATCCCGGCAGACATCGCGGCAATCGACCCGAGCGACCTGAGCTACCTGCTCGCCCGCCCCCGCAACCCGCGGTCGCTCCACTTGTGCCCATCCCTAGACGGCGGGACGAACGCGTTTCTGGCCACTCCACCAGATGCCGTGCCGTTCCGCTTCGGCATCGCGTCATGCGCTGCACACTTGGATGCGGCCGCAACCGCCGGTGTGAAAGCAACGGTCCATCGTCTCCCCAGCCTGGCTCGCGATGTCGACACACCGGAAGACCTCGCGTGGTTGCCCCGCCTGCCGGAAGGCATCGCCAGCACAAAACAGTTGAAGCAATGGAACAGCCAAGCCGTATCGTGATGCTGGCGGTTCGGGGTCTGCCCGAGGTCCGGCCGGGCGATGACCTCGCCGGCATGTTGGTCGCGGCCCTGGCCGAAAATCAGATCACGCTGGCGGCCGGCGACATCCTGGTCCTCGCCCACAAGATCATATCCAAGGCCGAAGGCCGGATCGTCCGGCTGGACGAGATTGAGCCGTCGCCTCGTGCTCACGACCTTGCGGCGCGGCTCGGCAAGGATCCGCGCAAGATCGAAGTGATCCTATCGGAGAGCGATGCGATAGTCCGGGCGGTTCGACCGGCCAACCGGCCCGAGGGCGTGCTGATCACGCGCCACAGGCTGGGCTTCGTGTGCGCCAACGCCGCCGTCGATGAATCGAACGTCGGCGCCGACGGCAGCGTCGTTACGCTGCCGGTTGATCCTGACGGCAGTGCGCGACGACTGCGGGCCCGTTTGGAAGACCTGACGGGCATCCGGCTCGGAATCATCATGACCGACACGTTTGGCCGGGCCTGGCGCCTTGGCCACGTCAACGTGGCCATCGGTCTCGCCGGTGTTCCGGCCCGCGTTGATCTGGCGGGACAACCCGATGCCTTTGGCCGACCTCTTCAGGTCACCGCCCCTGCGCTGGCCGATGAACTGGCGGCGGCGGCCGGACTGCTGATGGCAAAGGACGCAATGGCACCGGCCATTGTGGTCAGCGGCATCGCGTGGCAGGAATCGGATAGTTCCGCCGCCGATCTCCTGCGGCCGCATCACGAGGACCTGTTTCTATGACGATCGCAATTGTTGGCGGTACTGGTCCCCAAGGTCGCGGGCTGGCCCTGCGGTTCGCGCGTGCCGGCGTGGGTGTCGCGCTCGGCTCACGAGACGGCGCGCGGGCCGCGTCGATCGCGCGGGAGCTGTCGAGCCGAGCTGATAGCTCATATGGCTTGATTGTCGGCCTCGAGAACAACGCCGCTGTAGGCGCCGCGGATGAGGTGGTTTTTCTCGCGGTGCCGGCCAATGCCCACGCACCGACGATCGTCGCCATCAAGGCGCAGCTCGCGGACAAGATCCTGGTCGACCTGGTCGTACCGCTTGCCGAGGGTAACCCAAAGGCCGTCGCAATGCCCATGGAGGGTTCCGCGACCGAGGCCGCCCAGGCTTTGGTCGGCGAAGCGGTCCCCGTGGTCGGAGCCTTACACAACGTATCCGCCGCGATCCTCGATGACCTCGATCAGCCGATCAATTGCGACATTCTGGTTTGCGGCAACAACCTGGACGCCAAGAAAAAGGTGATGGAGCTGATCGAGCGCTTGGGCGTGCAGACCTACAATTGCGGGCTCGCGGAAAGCGCGCGCTGCCTCGAAGCGCTGACCCCGATCCTGATCCGCCTCAACATCTCCAAGGCGGTTCCGTTCACCCATGCCGGCATCAAGATCTGGGCACCAGGGACCTGACCAGCCGAGCAGCACCTACGCGGAGGACACCATGGAATTCGCCATCTGTTTCAAAGGGACGATCACCCCGCAGCGGACCGTAGCCTTGTGCAAGCAGGCCGAGGGCGCCGGCTTCAGGCATGCCTGGTTCTATGACTCCCATATCCTGTGGCGCGAGCCGTATCCGGTGATGGCGATGTGCATGGAACATACGCAGACGATGAAGTTCGGGCCTTGCGTCACCAACCCGAACGTACGGGACTGGTCCGTCGCCGCCAGCCTCTTCGGCAGCCTGGCGCTGCAAAGCGGCAATCGCATCGAGATCGGCCTCGGCCGCGGCGACAGCTCGATGCGGGTCATGGGCAAGAAGCCCGCGAACATCGCCCGCATGAACGCGTTCATTCAGGCCATCAAGGCGATGGTGCGCGGTGAGGAGGTCCAATACGACGAGTGCCCCGCACCAGTGAAGCTGGCCTGGGCGACCGGCTATGACCTGCCGATCTGGGTTGCTGCGTACGGTCCGAAGGCGCTTGCTGCTTCAGGTACGCACGGTGATGGCCTGATTCTGCAGATCGCCGAGCCGGACTTGTGCAAATGGTTCATCGATCAGGCAATGGCCGCCGGCAAGGCGGCCGGGCGTGACATGTCCAAATTCAAGGTCATGTCGGCGGCACCGACCTGGGTCGGGCCGCTCGACGAGGGTCTGGAACGGACGCGGTGGTTCCCCGCCATGGTGGGCAACCACGTCGCCGATATCGTCGAGAAGTACGGTAGCGACAACGACGACATACCGGCGAGTCTGACCGGCTACATCGAACGACGCAAAGGCTACGACTACCACAAGCACGCGGACAAGGATGCCGAGCATCTCGACTTCGTAACGCCCGATGTCGTCGAGAGCTTCGGTATTCTCGGGACCGCCGATCAGCACATAGCCAAGCTAAGGAAACTTGAAGCCGTGGGGGTCACCCAGTTCAATATCTACCTGATGAACGGCGATGAGGAAGCGCAGCTCGCCGCCTATGCGGAGCATGTCCTGCCCCACTTCGCATAGCGCTCATGCGGGACCGTAGCGCGACGGGGCTGGCTAGAAGCCCAGTCGCTTCGCGACCGCCGAGAGCAAGTGCCGACGGCCCTCGCTGCGCGCGACCGCGGCATTGTTCATCCAGTTCAGCTGGATTGACCGGCGCACGCCCTCGTAGGGCTTGTGGCCGTGATACGCGTTCCGAGCACAACGAAACACCACGAGGGTTCCCGGATCGGGTGTCACCTCGGCTGCATAGTCCTCGATATCGTCGCGGCCGCGCAGCAGCCGCAACCGGCCCCCGCCCTGCTCCCACCCGAAGTTCATATAGATGAGGGCCGTCAACAGCTTGCTCTTCGAATCCCGGTGAATTCGCCCGTCCTTGCTGCGCGACTGGCCGCGGAGCGTGACAAGCGTCGGCCGGCCCGTCAGATCGATCGCGAACTTGTCGGCGAAGACGCGCGTCAAATCCGGACCCTGCAGCTCGTTCAGGAGCTGCGTAAGGACGGGCTCGATCTTAAAGGCACGCGGCGGGTAACTGCCGCCCCTGTCGATGATCGGGAACGCGTCACTCACCGCACCGACGGCCTCGGCACGAATGAAGCCCGGCACGATCACATAGTCGAAGGGATCGCGGCTGAGTGGCGTCGCCACGAATCGCTCCATGTCCAACAGTTCGTTGTGGGTTGAAGACGGCTCCCCGCCGCCCGGATCACCGTGTGTCTGGCCGGAAATCGGCATCGCGGTCATCCCCGATTCAGGCCGCATGTGCCGACGTTGCCTTCAGTCGCGCTTCGATCTCGGCGGCCACACGGCGCGTCTCGTCGAGCCGGGTGTACGACCAATCCTCAAGCACGCCATCAAACTCACGCGTAACGCCGGCCTGCCTCATCGATTCATGGAACCGGCTGAACTTCGGCGAACCGCCTTCGAGCATCACAACCTTGACCGGCTTACCGGTCGACGCAGCCTCGCAGATCATGTTCACGGAATCGCAGGTTACGACGACATAGTCGGCCAGCCCGAGCATCCCGAAATACGGGTTGTCGCCGCGGCCGTCCCAGATCTCCGCCGGCAGTCCGGCAAGCGCCCGCCGCAGCAGCAGGGCGTTGCGCGCCCCGGTGCGCCGCGACAACGTCACCATCAGGCCCGCGCCATGCCGCCGGATCACCTGTGTCAGGCCGCTTGCGAGCCTCTGAACGACGGCGTCCGTCAAGCGGTAAGCACGATTGTCGCCGCCGACGCAGACCGACACCAAGGGCCGCGGCAGGTGGGCAAACCGTGGTGCCGCCAATTCCGCCGCTTCGGCCAACCGGCGGGCCGTTATGCGGGTCATCGACCCCGTGGTGGTAATGACGTTGGGACCGCTTATCCGATCATGGTCCGGCGCGACGACGACATCGAAGCGACTCAGGCCGATTACGGGATTCTGGATCTGCACGGTGAACGTCCTGCCCTGGGACACCCGCCGGACAGTCGCAACCGGGGCGACGGTCTGGCGTCCGCTGGCGATCAGGATGTCGGGCCACGGCGGCCTCAGATCATCGCCCTTCGGCCCCAGGTGCGCGAGCGGTGAGCGAATCACATTCGGCGGCAACCAGCGCCAGGGCTTCCTGATCTGTACGCGCTTGATGACCGGATCGAGGCCGAGCGCCTCGGCGAGACCGAGGCACTGGATTTCCATGCCGATCTTGCCATCGGTCACAATCCAGCAAGATCTTGCAGTCGATGCATCCGTGTTCGACATTGCCCGATTAATACCAATGTGCCGGGCCCTTGGCGATGTCCTGGTGCCTGCTGCGAGACCAAGGAGCCGATATGTCGAATCATGCCGAGGCCTGCGCCGCTGAAGTCACCGAACTGCACCGCTTTTTCGTCGAGTGGATGACCGCCGCGGTCCCACGCCAAGCCGAGGTCTTCTCGCGCGTCGGCAATGTCTTGGCAACGGAATTCCTGATCGTCAGCCCGCGAGGCTCGGCGACCGAGCGCGGCCAGCTCATCATCGAGCTTGAAGGCGCCCACGGCGCTCGCCCCGGCTTCGAGATCTGGATTGAAAACTATCAGGGCCGGCGCGTTCTCGGCGATCTTTGCCTGGTGACCTATGAGGAGTGGCAGCGCCTGAACGGCGAGACGACCGGACGGCTCAGCAGTGCACTCTTCCAGCGCCAAGGCGCTACGCCAAACGGCGTGGAGTGGCTCCACGTGCACGAAACTTGGCTACCGGGCAAGGCACCGCGAGACGCCTGATGGCGCGGCCAACGTCAGCGTTGCCGGCCAAAAGCGCAAACGGACCGTTATAGATATGTCGAGAACATTCTGAGTTGACCGGTTTATGTACCATATGAGTTGACCGCTTCTGTTGCGGTTTCTGGCCCTGTGGGGAAGTGGTCGGACGCGGAGCGGCTGTCCACTTGTCCACAGGGCGCCGGTCGGTTGCGTCGAAGCGGGTCACGCGGCCTCGCGGGTTTGGCTGTCGATCGGTTGGCCATCGGCGTGGTATCGCGCCAGACATCGCGGTCCATGGAAGACGGCCATTGTGCCGTCGGGGTATTCGTGGACGCGGACCCTGGCCTTGACGTAATGGCGGCGGTGGCGGCCGGCGGGGATCTGAAGTGCCAGGCGCTTGTAGCGCACCGTGTTGTCGTTTGAGACGGTGCGTTCCTCGTGGATGCACAGGATGTCGTCGAGCGCGCCGGTGAAGGGGACGAAGGCGGTGCCCTGGTCCTCGGCCGGGGTCGCGAAGCGGGCGTTGTGTTGTGGCAGGAAGACCTCCTTGAGGAAGCGGTTGGCCTCGACCATGTCGGTGATGCCGGCGAGCCTGAGTTCCTGGGGCAGGCGCTTCTGCAAGGTGCCGAACATGCGCTCCGAGCGCCCCCTTGCCTCGGGCGAGTAGGCCGGGATCAACTCGATGCCGAGCTGCGCCAGGGCGCGGCCGACCTGGGTCGGGGTGTCCTTGTCCACCTTGCCGCCGGCCTCGGGCGTGTTCCAGTAGTGGCTGGCGCGGTCGGCGTAGAGCGAGCAGAACAGGCCCTTGGTCCGGATCGCCTCGGACACCCCCTGGAAGCTCGACATGGTGCCCTCTTCGGCGACGAAGAAGGCCGAGTAGATATCGCTGGTCGCATCGTCCATGGTGACGATCAGGTCCCACCATCGACCGGGGACCCACTCGTGGCTCGAGCCGTCCTGGTGCAACATCATGCCGGGCAGGGCACGGCGCGGCCGCTTGCGCCGGTGCGCCCCACGCATGGGCGCCGCGCGCCTGCGCCCATGGGCTTGCAAGCTCAGCCGCAGCCAGTTGTAGCTGCGCTTGAAGCCGTGATCGGCCACCAGCTTCTCGTGGAAGTGCTTGGCCGTGAAGTCCCAGTAGCGGGTGTCGAACAACTCCAGCACCCGCGCCACCTCGTCCACCGGCGCGCGCCGCGCCGAGAGGCGGCCCAGGCGGCGGTCGTAGAGACCGTCGGCTCCCTCCGCCTCGTAGCGGTCGCGCCAGCGCCGGAAGGTGCGCTCCGAGACACCCAGAACCTCCGCCGCCTCCGCCTGGCTCAAGCCACCCCGATGGGTGCGCCCGTAAACCTCCTCGAACTTCATCAATCTCAGTCCCTGTACCTGCTCCGTCCGACGCATCGCCTCCCTCCATGGCTTGGAGGCGTTCTAAAACCGGACAGATCATCTGGTACATAAACCGGACATATCGCGTGTTACCGACACGGACCGTTATAGATATTGACAAGCGGGTTTGCCCTGTGATTCAGTGAAGCCGCGCCGATTTGAAAGCACAGCTTGCGGGCGCGTAATAAATGCGGCTAAAGCAGCAGGCATCCGCCCGGCGCTCCGTCGTGGCGGTTTGTTGTTTTGGGTTGGTCCCCCGAAAGGACCCGCGGCAATTTGATCGGGCAGCTTGCCACCGCGTCATCAATGGCTAAAGCGCCACGGGGACGGACTCCGTGGGCCCTTCGACACTGGCTGGGAGTGCGCCCTGTGGCGACCGCGCAAACAATCCGCTCAACTGTATCTATCCTTGGTGCGCCCGGCCGCCGGTGTCGCAACGCACGACAACAACGCGGAGGGTTGCAAGGATGGCGCTAGACAGCGGCTATGCGGGGGACGTGGGCCCGCGCGAGGCCTGGGACATCTTGGCCGCCCATGCCAGCGCGGTGTTGGTCGACGTCCGCACCGACGCCGAGTGGGCCTATGTGGGACTGCCGGATCTCGATCGGCTGAGCAAGACGGTGCATTGCCTGAGCTGGCAGACCTACCCTGACATGGCGACGAACCCCGACTTCGTGGCCGATCTGAAGGCACGTGGCGTTGGCGAGGAACAGCCCATTCTTTTGCTCTGTCGATCCGGCGCCCGGTCGCGCGATGCGGCCATCGCCTTGACCGCGGCCGGATTTCAACGCTGCTACAACGTGGCCAATGGGTTCGAGGGTCCGTTGGACGAAACGCGTCAGCGGGGTGTGAAAACTGGATGGAAGGCCAGCGGCCTCCCATGGACGCAGAGGTAGACACGCCATGAACGTCGGGCGATCAGAGCGGGGCAACGGCCTCCGGCGCCAGACCAAGCTCGTGCGCGGCGGCCTTGCGCGCAGCGGGTTCGACGAGACGGCGGAGGCAATCTACCTGACGTCCGGCTACGTCTATCCGAGTGCGGAGGAGGCCGAGGCGGCGTTCAAGGGCACTATCGACCGCTACATCTATTCGCGCTACGGCAATCCGACCGTCACCATGTTCGAGCAGCGCCTGTGCGACCTGGAAGGCACCGAAGGGTGCCGGGCGACCGCCAGCGGCATGGCCGCGGTCTTCGCCTCGCTGATGTGCCTACTGAAAGCCGGCGACAGGGTCGTCTCCTCCCGCGCACTCTTCGGGTCCTGCCATTACATCGTCGCGGAGATTCTGCCACGCTTCGGCATCGAGACCGTGCTGGTTGATGGCCGCGACCCCAACGCTTGGCAGCAGGCGTTGGCCCCAGGCGCCGCTTGTGTCTTTCTCGAGACACCGTCCAACCCGACGCTCGAGATCATCGATCTGAGTGCCGTGTGCAGCGCGGCACACAAGGTGGGCGCGAAAGTCATTGTCGACAACGTGTTTGCAACCCCCGTGCTGCAACGGCCTCTCGAGTGGGGCGCGGATATCGTCGTCTATTCCGCGACCAAGCACATCGATGGCCAGGGTCGCTGTCTCGGCGGCGCCATTCTCGGCAGCGACGACTTCATCAACGAGCAGCTGGTCCCGTTCTATCGTCACACCGGCCCGTCGCTCAGCCCATTCAATGCCTGGGTCATGCTGAAGGGGCTGGAGACGCTGGAGCTCCGCATCACCCAACATTGTGCCAATGCCATGGCCGTCGCCCAGTTCCTGGAAGGCCGGCCGGGCGTCAACTGCGTGCTGTTCCCCGGTCTCGACAGTCATCCGCAAGCGGCGCTCGCGCGCGCCCAGATGGACGCGCCGGGCTCCATCGTTACATTCGAGGTGGCGGGCGGAAAAGACCGTGCCTTCCGCCTGCTCAACGCGCTCAAGCTGATCGATATCGCCAACAACCTGGGCGACACGAAAAGCCTGGCAACCCACCCGGCGACAACGACACATCAACGCCTGAAGCCGGAGGAACGCGCGGAGCTGGACATCACGGACGGCCTGATCCGCATCTCCGTTGGACTTGAGGATGTCGCGGATATCAAGGACGACCTGGCTCAAGCCCTGCAAACGTAACCGGCATCGGCGTTAAGACTCCGTTTACCATACCCATCGCAGCCTCCGCATACACCGAGGGTCTGCGTAAGCGGAGGTTCGTATGCTCACCGTCGCCGTTCTGAGTGGGATCGTCTTTGCAACAATCGCCACCGCCGCTCGCCGAGCGCGGCGCGTACACCGGCGGCAGCACAAGCTGACCGCGGCCTTCTCTCGCGCTCGCCGGGACTGGCAGCCCTACTGCGAGTCCTACGGGACCCATACTTAAGCCCACTATCGTAGAAGCGCGCGACGGCCCCCACCCTTCGACAAGCTCCCCTTCGGCAGGCTCAGGGGTGAGGCCCCCATCCCCGGATTTAATCCGGGGTTGTCGAAGTATGCGGGCCGGCCGCTCGGCGATTCAGTCTCTATGGAAGCAAGCGATAGGGCCAAGCGCACGCCGCGGCCGTTGCTACGGTCGCCGGTGCCCCCAGTCGCTCGCCGTATCGAATGTCGCGACGGTGGACGTCGCGCCGTCGATGAGCCGGCCGCCCCAACCGATCTCGAACGCGAATCCCGACGGCGTCTCGGCGTAGAACGACACCATCCGATCGTTGCTGTGACGCCCGAGGGTCTCGGTTATCCTGATGCCGGCGTTCCGGCAACGGTCATGGGCACGGCCAACGTCGTCGAGCGATCCAACCTCCAGCATGAAGTGATGCAGCCGCTTCGGATAGCGGTGTGCCGCCAGCCCGATCGAATGATGCCGTGCATTGGCCCGCAGAAAGACGAGCCTTAGAACGCTGCTCCCCCTTCCCGGCAGCTCGATTCTGTCGCTGACCTGGAGGCCCAGCAGGTCGCAGTAGAACGCTTGGGCGGCTGCCGGATCGTCAGTACCCACCACCAGGTGGCCGAGACCCAGCTCCGCAGCCACGAACCCCGACGCCACGACTGGAGACGCGAAGGGCTGCGCGGACAATGCCGCCCCGTAATAGAGTTCCGTGGGGATGCCGCTGGGATCGACGCAGCGAAACAGCGTCTCGACGGACCTGAGCGCTGCGTCCTCCGGAGTCGCCTTCGCGACGACGACGCCGGCGGCACGAAGCCGATCGACCAGGAGCCCGAGTTCGTGATCGTCGGCGACAGCCCAGCCAACATATGCGAGATCATCGGCGGCGCCCGGATGCAGATTGATCCGCCGGCACTGCGTATCCATGCGCAGCGGTACGGCGCCATCCGGTCCCTGCTCGCCGACGCCAAGCCCTAGGAGGTCGCCTGCCAGCGTCCGCCACCGTGCCAGCTGACTGACCTCGAAACCCAGATGGCCGAGTGCAACTACCCTCGTCATTGGCTCCAGCTTCCCGCAGATCCACGCACCACTGCAATCGTTTTGGCTATCGCTGCGCCATGGTCGATATGGGCCAGCCGCTGTAATCTGGGCGCCCACCCCCGAGGAACGTGGCGCCACATGCCGGACTTGCCGATCATCGACCTGCGCGGCCTCGACGCTACCGACGAACAGCACCGGCACACCGTCGATGCAATCCGCGGCGCCTGCGAGGCTATCGGCTTCTTCTATGTCTCCGGCCACAGCGTCCCGCAGGATGCATGCCAGGGCATCATGGAACAGGCCCGCCTGTTCTTCGCCGCGCCGCCCGCCATGCACGCCGCCCTCGACGTCGCCGACCAGGCCAACTTCCGCGGCTACGTACCGATGGGGCTGATCGGCCCCGGCGTTCCCCGACGCATGCTGGAGGCTTTTCAGATCATGCTCGAGCTGGACGCCACCGATCCGCACGCCCAGGCCGGCAACGTCATGTACGGTCCCAATCTGTGGCCCCCCGGCCACCCTGATTTTCGCAGCACGATGCTCGCCTACTACGGCCACATGGGTCGCCTCATGGACCGGCTGCTGGCCGCGATTGCCGAGGGCCTGGGACTGCCGGACAATCATTTTCGACCGTTCTTTCGCAAGCCGCTGACCCAGTTGCGCCTGCTGCACTACCCGACCCAGGACGCGGCCGCCGGCGATGCGGTCCTCGGCGTCGAGACACACACCGATACCGGCGCCTTTACGATCCTGCTGCAGGACGATCAGGGCGGGCTCGAGGTGCAGCGCCGCGATGGTGCCTGGATTGCCGCACAACCCGTCGCCGGTACATTCATCATCAATATCGGTGATATGTTGGCGCGCTGGACCAACGGCCACTTCGTATCGACACCCCACCGCGTGGCCAACCGGTCCGGGAGCAGCCGCCTCTCCGTCCCGTTCTTCGTCAACCCCGACTACGACGCGATCGTAGCGCCGCTGCAGCAACTCGTGGGCCCCGGTGGGACACCGCTCTACGAGGCATTGCATTGCGGGCCGTATGTGGAAGCCGCCTATCGAGCAGCATGGCCACGCAGGGATCGGAAACCCATTGAAAGCAACCGGTCATGAGCCTGGTTCCGGTCATCGACATAGGCCCAGCGGCGGACGGCGCCCGCGGCCGCCGCGCGGTCGCCATGGCGATTGCGAGCGCCTGCGAGGAGATCGGCTTCTTCGCGATCGTCGGCCACGGCGTTTCTTCATCGACACTCGATGCGATGTGGCACGCGTCGCGGGACTTCTTTGACTTGGCCATCGACGAACGGCTGGCCGTGAAGGCGCCCTATCCCGGCTATCCCTACGGCTACACACCGTATCTGGCAGAGGGCCTGGCCTATTCCCTGGGCGACGAAACGCCGCCGGACCTGAAGGAGACATACTCCATGGGCCCTCTCGACCGGCCTGCCCTCACGTCACCCGATCCGGACGAGGCCTTTGCTTACGCCGCCAACATCTGGCCGCGCCGGCCGCCGCAGTTTCGTCAGGCGTGGGAGGCCTACTACGATGCAATGGGCGCGCTGGCGCATCGCCTGATGCGGTTGTTTGCGATCGCCCTCGATCTCGACGAAGCCTACTTCGACGGCATGATCGACCGCCACATCAGCGGCCTGCGAGCCGCCAACTATCCGCATCCCGACAGCCTGCCCAAGCCGGGGCAACTGCGCGCCGGCGCCCATGCCGACTACGGCTCGCTGACGATCCTGCTCCAGGACGACGCGCCCGGCGGTCTGCAGGTGCAGACAGCCGACGGACGCTGGCATCCGGTTCCGGCGATCCCCGATGCGTTCGTGATCAACCTCGGCGACCTCATGGCGCGGTGGACGAACGACCGTTGGGTCTCCACCATGCACCGCGTCGTCAATCCGCCGCCGGACGCCGCCGGCTCGACGCGTCGACAGTCGATCGCCTTCTTCCACACGCCGAACTGGGACGCGCCGATCGCCTGTATCGAAACCTGCCTTGCCCCCGGCGACAGACCGAAATACCCGGTGGTCCGGGCCGGCGCCCATCTGGTGGCGAAGTATCGGCGCACCGTCGAGTTCACGAGCGAAGCCCCGCCGGATCGGGACGTCAGCCGATGATCACGACAACGGCTTTCGCGGCCTGGCTCAATGCATACGGGGCGGCCTGGGAAAACCGAGATGACGAGGCAATCACGCTGCTGTTCACACCCGATGGCAGCTATCAAGAGACCCCTTTTGACCCACCGATGGTCGGCCACGACGCGATCCGCCGCTACTGGGTTGCCAACGTCATCAAGAATCAGCGCGACATCGTCTTCTCGTCAGAGATCCTGGCCGTAACCGACACAACCGGCATAGCCCACTGGCGCAGCGCCTTTACGCGCACCGCGAACGAATCGCGGGTCGAACTCGACGGTATCTTTCGGTGCGCATTCACTTGGCAAGACCAGCGCTTCCTCTGCACCAGCCTGCGCGAGTGGTGGCATCTTGACGAACGGCGCATCGTCCAGGAACGAGCGGGCTAGAAACGACCGGGTCGGACCCGTTCGCGTCCTCCGCGATCCCGACGTCGTACGATGGCGCGGCAGGTTGTCGGCCAGGTGCAGCCACGCAACCTGCTCCTTCGTATGGACATGTGCCTGCGGCTGAAAAGCCGCCGGATCCTCGAACACGCAGGCGAACAGGTGCACTTCATCCGGCCAACGATCGCCCTCATAGCTCAACGGCGTACCGCACTCGCCGCAAAACCGCCGGGTCACGCCGGGTGATGAGTGGTAGCGCGCCGGGTCGCCCCGTACGTAGCGCACCTGCGACCGCGCAAAACCGACATAGGTTGCGAACGCCGATGCCGTAGCCCGCCGGCAACTCCGACAATGACAGTGTGCGACCCATCGCGGCTGTCCGGTCACCTCGAACCGCACGGCGCCGCACTGGCCCCCCCCCCCCCCCGTCCGCGCCCCCGTCGACTTGCTCATCGCGACATCCTTTCCGCGCCTGGCGCGCGAATCATACGCCCCTCGGAGGCGCCCGGAACACCTATTCCGCGGCGCGTCGGGATCCGCCGCGGAAAACCCGTGCCAGCGTATCGAGCCCGACGACAAGGGCCTGCTGACGCCGGGCGTCGCTGGACCGGTTCGAGCCGGATTTGTTCCGCTGAAACCAGGGTGGCAGGCGATTCTCGACAGCGGTGTTCCGGGTCTCCCGCCAAGCCAGGGCACCGGCGCCCCGAAGCGCCGACTCGGCCTGGTCATATTGGACCCGCAAGGCGCCCTCGTCCTCAACGCCGACGTCCAGCGCTTCGCCTGGACCCCGCGATAGATACTCTCGATAGTCGCGCGCGGTCGGGAATGGCTTGCCGTAGAGGCGCCATCGCAACACCGCGAACAGCCAGCCCGCATCCATCTGCGCGTCGCTGATCCACCCGTTGAGATTCAGAATCCCCAGCGCATAGCTCGATCGCTGATCACGCGCATTGCCGGCGCCGACCAGAGCCGCACGCCGATCGGTCAGTTCCGGCGTTCCCCTGTCGATCGGCGCCCGTCCCGTTCGGGTCGTCTGCCGCCGCCGCGCCGTCGCAACACGCTTGCGCCCTGCTCTCGCCATATGATCGGCCTCCGAACCGGTGGTTGACTGACGCGGCGGTCCGCCGCCTGACGGCACTTTGCACGCATATACCGTTCCATGTCGACGCATAAAACGTATGGCTCCCACCGGGTTAGGCGTGGAGACTCTCGGGTATGCCGACTCCGAAAGTGCGTGCTTCGATGACCGCCCGCCGGCTCAAGCAGCTGCGCGCGCAGTCGCGCCTTTCGCTGCGCGAAATAGCTGAGTCGCTGGGCATGACGGCAACCGGCTACCAGCACTATGAGGACCGTTTCAAGAAGCGCTATCTGCCGGGTGAGATGCGGACCGACCTCATCGCCGCGCTCGTGCCCCGTGGCATACCGGCCGAGGAAATCAGCAACCTTTTCGTAAAAGCTGATGCGAAAGAACTGGCGTCGACGCCACTTTCGCACGAACATGGTGCGAGTGGTGTACCAAGACTGACAGAGGTGATCGAAGTGGACGTTCCTGCATCAGCCGGTGCGGGGGGCCTAGTAGAGAAGCAAGACGATGACCAGATCTGGGGCTTTCCGACGCCCTGGCTTAGGACGGAGCTGAACGCAAAGCCGCGCGAGCTTTACGTCATGACGATCGAAGGGGACAGCATGGTCTCCGACCCGCCGCAGCCATACGATCTCGCGCCAGGCGACAAAACCGTGATCAATACAGGCGACCAAACGCCCACTCCGCCGGGCACCTTCATCATTCATGATGGCCTGGGACTGGTCGCCAAGCGCATTGAGTTCATTGATCACTCGGACCCACCGACTATCCGCGTGATGTCCAACAACCCCGGCTACGAACCCTATGAACGCGCCCTCGTCGACGCACACATACTTGGCCGCGTGGTCGGGCGTTGGCAGCGCCTGTAGTTTTTTTCATCGAACTGTACGTATTTTGCGTTGACATGGCCACGCAAAGCCGGTATATCGGGAGCTGTTGGAGCGACAGCCTTACGCAGGACCAGTTCAGGAGCTACCGATGGCATTTGACCTCGCAGTCGAGCCCAGCACACAGCGTGGCCGCATTGCGCGCGGCGTCGCCGTTACGGCGCGGCGCGCTGGCGCCAACGGCTTCATCGGCGTGTCCATGATCGTCAATGGCGACGTTGCGGCCGCACTCGGTTGGTCCCACGGCGCGAGGTTGCAGCTCCAGCTCGGCCGGGGCCGTGATTTCGGCTGGGCACGCCTGCGCGCACACCCCGGCGGCGGCTTTACTTGCCGCCGGGTGGGCGCACCGCGCTCAAAACAACTCGTCGTCGCCATCACCCTATTTGGTGACGGTCTGCGGCACGCTATCACCCGATCGGAACATCGCGTCGCGGAGGGCACGCTTTCCGTGCGCCTGCCCGATTGGGCGCTGCCGGCCGCGCGCGCCCTGCTCGCCGAGGCCCGGCGGCGGCCCCGTGGCGCTCCGCGGCTGACGGAGGAGGCGGCATAGTGCGCTCTCCTCTTTGTCGAAGGCAGGCCGCACGCGGCATTCCTGACATCCCGGTCGAGCAGCTGCAACTCGCCCGATCGGAAATGCTCCGCGTCGAGCAGGAAATCGGAACGCTGGTCGGCCGACTGCCCATTGGCAACATCGCGATCGGCGGTCCAGCCCTTGACGCGGTCGCAGCGGCATTGCAACAAGCACGGGCCGAGGCGGCCTACGGTGCCGAAGAACTTGCCCATGCAATCGGCATTCGCCGCGCCGACGACAGGCACGACCGAGCGGCTCACTTCGCGCGCGTATTGTGATGAGGCTCGAGATGACACCAATTGCCTTGCTACGGCATGCGTACCAAGCGCGCGCCGACGCGCGGTGCCTGCTTGCCGATGGCCACCTTGGGCTCGCCGCGCTTCGATCACGAGATGCCTTCGCCCTGGAACGGCTCGTGGCGGAAGAAAGCGACCGTGTCGCCAGGTTTCCGCGCGCACCACGGCGAGGTCATGGCGTGCATCCGATTGCCAGGAATGGCCACCAGGCGAATGTGTCGCTGTCATGACACGAACATCTCCCAATGTGCGCGTGCTCGTTCCGCGACCCGGCCCGACAACCAGAAACGCCGCGCGCCTGACCAGACCCCCGACTGCCCTACCGGCGGCGGAAACCGCCTGGCGCGTGCGACCGCGCCCAACGCAAGAGGCCCGGTGGCCGCTGCGTTGGTCGATAGCATTCGCGATGGCGTCCAGCCTCGCCCTGTGGGCCGGTATAGCTGCGGCGATGGGCGCACTCTTCTGACCGACTCTTCGTCGGCGCCGCACCGGACCGCTGACAGAGTCCGCCCTGCTGGTTGGAAGCGTGCGACGGGCCTCGCCCTTCGACAAGCTCAGGGTGAGGCCCTCGTGGTGAGCCTGTCGAAGTATGCGGGCCGCGGGCCACGCGACTCACTCCGTTGAGGAAGTGGGTACTAACCATTTATTGTCGCGTCCATGCTGCGCCTCGACCTGCCGGATGCCGTCGTCACGCTCCATAGGGGATTCTTCACCGCGGCAGAGGCCGACCTGACGCTGGGTGTCCTGCAGTCCGAGGTGGCCTGGCAGCACGACACGATACGCATGTTCGGCCGAACCAGCTTGATGCCGCGGATGACGGCCTGGCAGGGCGACGCCGGCTACACATATTCCGGCGTCGAGAACCGCCCGTCGCCGTGGACGCCGACGGTCGCGGCAACTAGACAGCGGATCGAAGCGCTGACCGGCCGAATGTTCACGGGCGTCTTGCTGAACCTCTATCGAGACGGGCGCGACCACATGGGCTGGCACAGCGACAACGAGGTCGAGCTCGGCGCCACGCCGCTCATCGCGTCCGTCAGCTTCGGTGCGAGCCGCCGCTTCCGTCTGCGCCACCGAACCAAGCGACTGACACAGGCAATCGACCTTGGGCACGGCGACGTCCTCGTCATGGCCGGACCGACACAGACCCATTGGCAGCACAGCATCTCGAAGACGACGCGTAATCTCGATCCCCGAATAAACCTGACGTTTCGAACGATTTCCTAAAGCGGTGGTCCGCCCTATCCATCGGTCCTGCCGGTTTTGGCCTGCCACGCCTCGAATTCGCGCCTTGATTCCGTCGTGGCGGGATATAGGCCAACGATGCTGCAGCCCTTCATCACTTCTTCCTGCACGAAATCCTCATAGGCCGTTTGCGCATAGGCCTCCTCTGCAACATCGTTGGCCAGATGCGCCGGAATGACGACGACGCCCTCGCCGTCACCCACGACGACATCGCCCGGGTAGACCGGCACGTCCCCGCAGCCGATGGCCACGTTCGCTTCGACCATGTGGTGATGGATCAGGCTCACCGGTGCCGACGGGCCGGCGTGGTACGCGGAAAAGGGAAGCGTCGCAATCGTCGGCGTGTCGCGAAAACCGCCGTCCGTTACGATGCTCGCAGCGCCGCGCTTGTAGAGCCGCGCCACGAGGATATCGCCGGCGGACGCCGCCTTGCGGTCCTTTCGGCTGTCGATGACCAAAACCTGGCCCGGTGGAATAGACTCTATCGCCTTACGCTGTGTAGCGCACCCGGTTCCTTGGACACAAGTTTGTCTCACGCGGCGGGCCTGATTGAGATCGCGGCGTGCCACGCCTGACGAGCTTGAGCGGGGCTCAGGTAGCCGTTCTTTTCGACGATCCACTGGGCATTGTAGAGTTCGACGAAGTCGCGGACGGCGTCCCGCAGCTCCGCGATGTTGCGGTAGATGCGACCATGGATGATCTGTTCCTTCAGCGTGCGATTGAACCGCTCGGCGACGCCGTTGGTCTGGGGCTCGGCGACGAAGGCGTAGGACGGCTGGATGCCCCAGAACTTGATCTGGTTGGTGAAGTGGTCCGACAGATACTGGGAGCCGTGATCCATCCGCAAGGCCAGCCCCCCAGCCGCGCCGGCCGCGGTCGAGCCATACAGCCCGGCAAGCCCCATGGAGATCGGCTGCAGGGCGGCGAAGCGGTCGCCGCGCTTGCAGACATGCCAGCCGACACACTCGGCGTTCCAATGCTCGACGGCGGTGAAGATCCAGCCCCAGCCGTCGTCCACCGTGAACACCCGAACGCCATCGGTGCCCCACATGAGGTTCGGGGCATGAGTGATGATCTCACCGTCATGGGGATTGCCGCCACGGCGGCGGCAGCGATGGGGCGAGAGCAGATTGTTCTCGCGCATCAGGCGGAGCACCCGCTTGCGGGCAACCCGGATGTCGCGACAGACCCGAAGCCGAGCCCAGACCTTGCGGTAGCCCTCGCCCTCCCTGGGCGATGCCTCCAGGTCGGCTTCGATCGCCACCAGCAGCGCCTGGTCCGAGATCGCGGGCTTCGGTCCCCGACGCTTTGCCGGCGGCTGCTCGGCGTGCTGGCCGGAGGTCATGGCGTAGAACGAGGAGCGGGCCATGCCCCAGGCGGCGCAGACCCGCCGCAGGCCGTAGGCCAGACCCGTGCCGGGCGAGGTGGCGGCACTCATCGCCGCGACCTCCGCCGCCCCAAAGGGCCGAAGGTCTCCGTCTTGGCCTCCAGCAGTTCCGCCTGCATGGTCAACTCTCCGATCCGCTTCATGGCGCTATCCAGTTCCGCCTGCACCGGATCGCCCTTGCGTTGCTTGAGCGAGGCGTCGATCCCGCCGATCGCTTTCTCACGCCACTGCTCGAGCCGGAAGATCTCTACGCCCAACTGGCGCGACAGAAGTTGCACCGGCTCGTCACGCAAAAGCCGCAGAACGACCTCACGCTTGCGCGCCACCGTCCATCGCTGGCCAAGTCCCAGCGGGCCTGCCGGCAAAGCCTGGCCTGGGGAAAACGTGGACGAGCCAAGCTCGCCCGCATTTACCACAGGCCCATCAACAGCAACTTTCTTCTCAAAATTATCGGTCATGTTCCGGTCCTCCTTGGACACTTCGATTAAGCCAATTCTGTGTCCAAGGAAATCGGGTCCGACTCATATCGCCTTACGCTGCGGATGTTCCGGATCCCCCAGGATCGACAATGTGTCCAAGTCCTCGCGCGCCGGGACGGTACGCAGCGTGTAGGCTTCGCCAACCAATCGCGGCGCCTGCGGATTGACCAGGCCGACGCCGTGAATGAACGTATTGCGCAGGCCGTGCTTGAACAGGACCGTCGTCAGCGTCGCTGTGCTGACCTCCGTCAGTCTCTTCCGGCTTGCCGCCGCTGGAGACACTGATCCACCCATCGGCCACGATCTCGCCGAACGCCTCGATCGGCGAAGGAACCGTCGTGATGCCGAACTGCGTCGTCAACGCGAACGCGGTGATCGGACGGTTCTGCCTGTTGAACACGGCATCGACCGTCGATCACGACAATACTCTGAGCGACGGCGTGCAGCTTGGACCGGGGGGTCCATCTCGCCGGCCACGTCTCCCTGGCCGAGGACGTGCTGATCGGGACCGGTGCCTCGGTAATCCCCGGGGTCTCGATCGGTCGAAATACGACCGTCGGTGCCGGCGCGGTCGTGATCGACGACTTGCCCCCGGCCGTCACTGCCGTGGGCGTCCCGGCCGGGATCATCAGCGGCCCGTATTGACCCAAGTGCCCTGCACCTGACGCTTGGTTCCCCAAGCGTCAGGTGCAGGCGGCCACCCACATCCCAGTTGCCGGTGTTCGGCCCTTTGCTCGAGCAAGGTAGCGCACTCGGAATGTCTGGCATTTTACTAGAACTGTATTATTACTTAAGAATTTAAGGATCGAATACTGGTAATATTCGATCGCACCAGATACTTGACGTTGCTTTGCGAGCGGCAACGCGACGATCCGCAAGGACTGTCGACTCGCCGACCCACTGGCCACACACTGCGGCCACTCGCGAGTCTTCGTCACATGACGATCCCAGGTAGGACCAACAGCTCAGGCAGGGCCATGTTCAGCTTCGCCAATACGCCGCGACCGGCGCCGCCCAGTAAGTCCATCGCCACCCAACCGCGCGATCAGCGCAAGTACCGACGGGTCGAGACCGGGCTGACCGGAACGATCGCCTTCGAAGGCCGGACAGTGAAGTGCAGCATCCTCGAGATCTCCGCCAACGGTGCGCGAATCTGGACGGAAGATCCGCCGCCCGCCGGCGCGATCGCGACGGTCCAAATCGGCTGCTTTGGCGAGTTTGGCTGTGCCATCGTGTGGGATCGCGACAGCCAGACCGGCATCCGCTTCATGGATTCGCCGAGCCATGTGGCCGAGATCATGGACGGCGTCATACCGACCGACTATCTGACGCCCCGCATCTCGTAGGACTGCCGTCGGGCCGGCAACGAGGCCCGTCGCACACAGGAAAAAAAGCGGCGGCCCAGGGTGGGCCGCCGCAAGCTTAGGAGGTGGCCGGGTCAAGAGAGGGGGGTCCCTGGATCGCCACCTCCCACCTTCGCACCTTCCCCCGAGCAAATCTCGGGCCAGCACCCAGTAGTCAATGGTTTCAAAGGCTTACATCGCAGCCCCCACCGGCACCGCGGCCGGCTTTTGTAAACCCCGCCGACACCCGTCCTCACACCGCGCCGCCAGGGCAGGTCGCGCAGCGCGCGTTGACGGTCGTCAGCGGCGGCTGAGGTCCTGTTTGTGCGTGCAACCCGTGCCAACACCGCGTGCAGTCGCGATTTACCGTGAATTGGTGACGCCCCGGCGGGGCCGCCCACACCTCGGACAGGGTGCCCACACCCAGCCAAAAAAAATCCGACACGCCTGCGCATCCGCTCGGTGCCTTGCCGACGTATGTGCTGGTGTAATGGCAAGTCGGTGTCCACACGGACGGACGCTCCCGGCGCGCCAACAGGAAATCAACAGGAGCAGCAAATGTCCAATACCTCCATCGCACTGGCCGCGCCTGCGGTTCACACGAGGCGACTCTTTCTCTCCGGCGCCGGCAAGGCGACCCTGTCCGCAACCGCGGTAGCCCTCCTGGCCGGCTGCGGCACCATGGCGGCCCAGGCCGCGATGGGCGACGCGGCACAGGACGTCGGCATTCTCAATGTGGCCCTCGGGCTGGAGCACGAGGCCATCAACGCCTATCAGCTTGGCGCCGAAAGCGGCCTGTTGCAGCCGGCGGTCTTGGAGACAGCCGAATTGTTCCAGAGTCAGCACAAGGGCCACCGCGATGCGGTCGTCGGCGCCATTCGGCAACTCGGCGGTGCACCGGTGGCGGAAAAGACTCTCGCCGAATACGCCGCCGACCTGCAGGCCAGTACGCTCAGCAGCCAGACCGACGTGCTCGAGCTCGCCGCCCGGTTGGAGCTCGGTGCCGCGAACGCCTATCTCGGCGTGATCCCCGCGTTCCAGGATCGCGATCTCGCGCAGATTTCGGGCCGTCTCGCGGCCGACGAGACGATGCACTGGACCGTGCTGGCCAGTGCCCTTGGGCAGTCGCTTCCACAGCAGCCGCTCAGCTTCGGCGCATAGCCGAGCGAGTCGTGATCCCCTCCTCCCTGACCTTGCCCCGTGCCGCCGGTTACCCCCAACCGGCAGCCGGGGATCTTCTTGCCGGCCGGAGGCGCATCGTGCTCCGAATCGCAATTGCCACCGCGGCGCTGGCGCTCGTCGGCGCCGCCGGACCGGCCCACGCCGCCGGCGATCCGATCAAGGGTGAGAGCAGCTACGGGGCCGCTGTGGCGCCTGCCACTCGCTCGAGAGGAATCACAAGGGCGTCTTCGGTCGTCCGGCCGGTTCAGCGGCCGGCTTCACGTACTCGGACGCCGTCGCAGCGTCGGACATTGTCTGGACCGACGAGACGCTGGACGCGTGGCTCACGAACCCCGAAGCGGTGATACCGGGTCAGCGCATGTTCTTTCGCCTGAGCTCGGCCGCCGACCGGGCCGACATCATCGCGTTCCTGAAGCAGCAGTCAGAACAATGACGGCACTGGAGAAGCCCCATCCTCGCGACGGCACGTCCGGCCGGCCACCGACGCGCGCGCCGAGGTCCATAGCCGGCTTTGATTCGCCGGATCGAGGCCCCTCTATGATGCCGCGCACAGGGAGCATGGGGGCTGGCGCATCGTGGAGACCCAGCAGGACGCCGATCCGCTGCGGCAGTTGCTGCAGGCGGCAGGAGCCGGCGACCGCCAGGCCTTCGCCCGCGTCTATCAGCTCGCCAGTCCCCGGCTTTTCGCCATCGCGCTGCGTATCGCCCGTCGGCGCGACATGGCCGAGGATATCCTGCAGGAAGCCTTCCTGACGATCTGGGAGAAAGCCGACCGCTACGATCCCGAGCGCGGCTCCCCACTTGCCTGGATGAGCACGATCGTGCGCTACCGGGCGATCGACCGGCTGCGTCGTCGCGAAGCCAGCGACCCCGTCGGCACCGGCGATGAGGCGGAGAGCCTGACCGAAACCCCGGACCTTGAGGACACTATCGAGGCCCATCAGGTCGCAGGCGACGTCCGGGACGGGCTGGCCCTGCTCGGCGAGAAACAGCGTGAGGCAATCCTCCTCGCATATTATTATGGTATGACCCATGAGGAGTTGGCGTCACGGCTCGGGGCGCCATTGGGCACCGTCAAGAGCTGGGTCCGGCGGGGACTGCTGCAGTTGAGGGAGCATTTGGCGGCATGACTGCGGAAGAGACGGATCTGATCGCCGCTGAATACGCGCTCGGCACCCTGGCCGGGCGAGAGCGCGACCGCGTTGCTCAGGCACTGGAGGGCGACGGCGCCTTGCGGCGGCGGGTCGAGGCGTGGGAGCATATGCTGGCACGACTTGACCCCGGCGCGGTCACCGAAGCGCCGTCGGCGGGCTTGTGGGCGCGCGTCGATAGCGCCGTTGACAGGCGCATCGGCGAGCGTGTCACACGGAATACTATCCTCCGGTCGGACGATGATACCCGTTGGCTTCCCGTCGCTGACGGCATCGAGAAAAAGGTCCTTTATCTCGACAGGGCGGCCGGCATGGAATCGTATCTACTGCGCTTGGCACCCGGCGTCAGCATTGCCGGCCACGGGCACACGGCGGTCGAAGAGTGCCTCGTGCTTTCCGGCGCCGTGTCGGTCGGCGATGTTCGGCTGACGGCCGGCGATTATCACCTTGCCATACCCGGCCCGGTCCATGGCGACGTCACGACCCAAGCCGGCGCTCTGCTGTACATCCGTGGAGCGGCTAAAGCCGCCTAGCCAAGCCCCGGATGGCCCGAGCCAGCCTGTCCATTAGTCCAGATGGAAAACGCCTTCGGGAACGAAGGCGCTGAACGCGTATGCGAACGCGACATCGTAGGGAACATCCTCCAGGCGACCGGCAACGATCCGCTGGACGACCACATTGCCCACGTCGGCGCCTTCGGCGATCACCGGCGTGTCGTGGATGGAGTTCTGCCCAGGCTCCCAGGTCAGGATCAGATTTTCGCTTTCGATGCGTCCGACCTCCTGCAGGCGTGCCAGCGCCCAGGCCTCATCGCCAACCACGACCAACCGCTCCAGGGGCGAGATCCCATCGGGCAACGGAAACGGATAACGCTCGCGCGCCAGGGCCGGCGGCACCGCGTCGGTACCGGCGTTTCCCGATCTGCCATAGGGCCGTGCGCTCGGGTCGTTCGGCACGAGCACCTTGCCTGCCGGCGCCCGGGCAAAGAACCGGCCGAGCGATTCGAGGCGCGCCGGTAAGGCCTGCAATTGTTGCCCGGTCCGCGCACCGATGATGGCCTGCCCTAAGAACTGTTGCCAAAAACTCTCCGTCCCGTGGTCGTAGATCACCATGTCGTAGTGGCGCAGGCGGCCCGTATTGCCAAAGGTCAGGATCTGCCCGTCGAGGCGGCGGTCAAAGACGACGCCCGAGTTGCAGAGCGGGCAATAGGTGACAAGCACGGGCACCTCACCGACCACGTCGTTGACGATCTCGTGGAACAGCATGATGCGCAGGGGATAGGCACGGGCCTCACCGTCGATCTCGATACTCAGGACGGGCTCCAACCCGTCGATCGCCGCCAGCGCCTCTACGACGCTCACGAACTCCGGCTCGTAGATCGTCGGAAACGAGGACCGGCGGGGGCCGCCGGTGAAGATCTCGCTCAGCGACACCGAGCGCCGGGCAAAATCGGTGAGCGGAAACTCACGGTGAAAATCGAAGATGCTGTACGGGACGGCGGATTGCTGGGCGAGGACTTCGCCGCCCCCGATCAACGCCGCGAGCGCCACCAGTCCGCCAATCCACCGGCCCCTTCGCATGACACAACGTTAGCGGCCGCGCCGTGTCACTCAGAACTCACAATGCCGTGGGCGAGGCTTGGCGACGAGGCTCAGAGCTGAGGTGCGACGGCCACCAAGGTGCCGTCACCAAGGCCGTAGACGACCTCCGCAACGCCGTCGCCGTCGAGATCGGTCGCGTGCACGGCGGTTACGATCGGCGAATCGTGCGCGACGCTCGCCAGCTCGCGGAAGACGCCCCCCGCCAGCTTCACGACACGAAGCGTGCGCCGACGCGCATCGGGTAGGGCGATGTCCGGCACGCCGTCGCCGTTCCAATCCGCGACCGTGGCCATATCCTGCTCACGCGTGCCGATTGCGTGATTCGAAAATCCTCGAGCCGAGTATTTGAGGACCATGGCGCGGTCAAGCAAAGCGTGGACGCGTAGGATGCCGCCGATATGAGGTGTCTCCACATGGGCGATCTCGAGCACGCCGTCGCCATCGAAGTCCGCCGCGCCCACCGGGTTCAGCCAGCGCGACAGCCGGCCGATCGGCGCCGATTCGGCGACCAGCCGCAGTTCACCGTCGGCAAGCCCAAGGACAGCCAGAGCCGCACCGAGATCGAGATACGAGTGAACCACGACGACCTCGTCGCGGCCGTCCCGATCCAGATCTACCAAACGCGCGCGCCGGTCCTCGAAAACAGATGCGCGGCTCAATGAGAGCTTTGCCGACCGGCCGTCCGCGGCCTCCACGCGCACCCCCGACGCCTCTACGCGGTCGCCGAGGATGCCATGCAGGTAGCGCTCGGTCGGACCGACCAGCCAGGCAAACCGGATATCGCCTTGACCGACCGTCAGCTCACCATCGGGCAGCATCCCGGCCCGCCGTCCGCTCGCCGGCGCCGGATCGGCCGGTGTCAGCACCAACCGCCCGTCGACCATCGAAATACGGGCGACCGAGCCGTCGCCGCGGCGGACGGCAAGCGGGCCGGTGCCCTGTTCCGTCGTAATGCCGTCGCCGATGCCGTCGAGCGCAAAGATTGTTGCGATCCCGCCGTCGACGCGAACACTGACAATCTCCGCCGCCGTAGCCGGCGACGCCGCTGCCAAAAGCCCAAGGGGTATCACGAGCCAACGCATTAGCCCCTCCGATTTGACACGCGAAGCTCGACCGACGAAGCGTGCGTGAACCATCTCACTATGCCCGCGCCCGCCCCTGTTCGTGCCCAATCAGGGATTCAGCTGCTCGTAGACAATGCGCACCAGCGGCAACAGTGCCTCGCGTTCGAGGGGGCCGATCAGTGCATAGCCCAGGCGATCATCGAGCCAGTAGAAACCGGATATATCCCCGTCCGCAACGAAACGGAACGATGTCTCGGAGCCGCCGGCATTGCCGCGCACGTAAAGCGTCAGCCGCTGGCCTGCCGTGTCCTCGTACATGAACTGGGCCGCCGGGCCGCCGCCGGCCGCCAGCAGCCGCCCGCCGACGAGGTTGTAGCCCTGGGCCAGCAGCTCCGGCGTGGCCAGCGGCGCTTCCAGCCGCTTCGACAGCCAGGCCACGAGATGGGCCCCTTCGCTCGCGGGCACCTCGACAGGATGGCGAACCTCGACCTGGAAGACGCGGTGCGCGACGACGGCATCCGCGGCCAGCGAGGCTCGTTCCAGAATAGCGTCCCCGCAAAGCTCATCGTTGGCGAACCATCCGCCAACACCGCCAACGACCAGGAGCGCCAACGCGGCCGCCACGCGCCGTCCGATTGCGAGCGTCGTCACACGGCCGCGCGTAAGGGCGGGCTCGCCCAGACGTTCCGGCAGCGCTTCCGCCAGCACCGGGTCGTATGTCGCATGGAGTGCGGCCTTCTGCGCGCGATAGGCGCGCAGCCGCTCCGCCGCGTCATCATCCGTCGCCAGGATCGCATCGATCTCGGCGCGCCGCGGCTGATCAAGGTTGTCGTCCAGATAGGCGTGGAGGTCGCCATCGCTGAGTCTTTTTTCGTCGCTCACTTCACCCTCCGCAGCGGCAGCGCGGTCTCCTCGGCCATCATTTGCCGGAGTCGCTCGCGGCCGCGCGCAAGACGCGACATCACAGTGCCAATGGGTATGCGACAGATCTTCGCCGTCTCCTCGTAGGTGAACTCTTCCAGTGTCACCAGCAGCAACACCTGCCGCTGTTCCTTGCTGAGGGTTGCCAGCAGTCGGCTGAGGTCCCGCAACTGCAGGTTCGTGTGGTGGGTCGGTTGCTGGGCGCCACCCTCCTGCCCCACGAGAGGCTTGGAGTCGGGCCGAATCGCCGCCCGTCGCACGGCGTTGACGTGAAGATTGTGCATAATCGTAAACAGCCAACTGCGCAGACTGCCTTCACGCCGCCACAGGTGCCAACGCGACATGGCCCGCACCAGACAATCCTGAACCAAGTCGTCCGCCCGCTCCGCGTCACGCGCGAGTGCACGGGCATACCGCCGCAGATTTGGAATATGAGGCTCGATCAAACTGTAGCTGGACTTCACGAAACCTCTCGGTCCGGGCCCATGCCGCGGCGCAATTGGGCCTCTAATGCGATAGACAGGTCAGCATGGCTTTTATTCTGGTCCCGCGAGGGGGGCCGTCAGCGACCATAGGCGCGAAACTCGATCAGTCCGACGTTCCCGCCGCTGCTTTCCAGGACATCGAGGCGCAAAGACCGGGCGACAACGTCGACATCAAAGCGGTAGGGCTGACTCGCATTCGGCAGCGCGAAGGGGCCCAGCACCTGGCCGCTGTCGGTCGTCAGTGTAAACCTGAAGATTTGGGCGGTACCGTCGCTCATGCTCCGCGTCCACACCTCGACTTCCTCGACCTCTGCCTGGTCCGCCAGTTCCACCTGGATGAACGCGCCGTCGCCGTCGCCGGAGGATGACCACGCCGTACTGCGGCTGCCATCGATCGCGCTATTGCCGCCCCACGGGCCGTCATTGGTCGCACCGCCAAAATTGCTGCTGACCCCGATGACACGCGCGCCTGCGGCAAGCGACGCGAGATTGACGGGACCGCCGGTCACCTGCCGCAGCGTTCGGAAGGTCTGCACTTCCCCTACGTAAAGCGTGCCGTCAGCCGCCGTTCCCTGCACCCGGAAGAAATACTCGGTATCCGGCCTCAGCCCGCTCAGCATTGGATGATGGTCCGAATGAGCACCGCCGTTCATGTCGAGATCGGTGGCAACCCTCCCGAAATCGGGACTCTCGCCATAGACCACCGAGCAAGCCAGCGGCACGCTCGATTCGAACTGCAGCACACCCTCCGAGGCGGTGATATCGGTGACCGCCGGCATGGCACCGGCGGCGATCTCATCGATCGACCGGACTTGAACGAAGAACTCCTCGGCCGACGGGGCACTGTTGGGCCCCGCAATCGCGGCCACCAGCAATGCGGTAGCGGCGGAGAAGATCGAAGCACGGCGCGCAATGCTGACGGTCATGTTCAACTCCCGATTTCACTCCTTATCCATTATCGCCCGGCCATCGCCATGCTGTCATGCGCTCCTTTCCCCGGGTGCCTAATGTAGGGCCATTCGGCTAATCCTTAGATAATTCACGCACCTGTGACGGCCTCGGCCGGGACGATCCGACTACCGGGGCGCGTGCGGTTCAGCATCGCTCAGACCCGCCCGCGCAAGCGGAACACCTCCAGGAGCGCCCGCTTGCCCTTCACCTCGAACTCACCAACACGCTCCGCCTGCAAGGCCGAACCAGCCAGCGCCGCGACCGTCGAGCCGCTGACCAGCACGGTCACGTCGTCGCCCTCGTCCAAATCCTTGGCCAGCGTTTCCATGCGCTGCGCCGCGTTCACGGTGTCGCCGACGATCGTATAGTTCATCCGGCCAGGTGCGCCGATGTTGCCGACGACCACGGGCCCGGTATGGATGCCGACGCGCAGCCGCAGGGGTTGCAGGCCCGCGCCTCACCGCCGGCCATTGTCGACGGCAACCGCCTCGACCATTGCCTGGGCGGCGCGACAGGCGCGAACGGCACTGTCGGCCTGCTCGTCGGGCGCACCCCAGAACGCCATCAAGGCGTCGCCGATGAACTTGTCTATCGTGCCGCCCTCGGCCTCCACGCAGGCGCCGAGCAAAGCGAAATGGTCATTCAGCAATGCTGCGGTTTCCGTCGCCGGCATGGCCTCGGACAGGGTCGTGAAGCCGACGATGTCGGTGAACAGGATCGTCAACTCGCGTTCAGTCGAGGCCAGGTGTCCGCCCGCACCACTGGCCATCAGCCGGCGCACCAGGGACCGCGGCACATACGTCTCGAACCAGCGCAGGCCCGCCAGCATGGTGTTGAACGCGCGCGCTTGGTCATGCAGCTCGCGGATCGGGCTGGGCGGCAGCGGCTGAACGCGGCCGAGCTCCAAGGCGCCGACCTGCGCGGCACTCACGGCCATCCGCCTTATCGGCCGGGCCAACGCGCGTCCGAGGACGACGGCGGCAATTATCGAGACCACCAGCACGCCCAGCCCCGCGACCCAGGACAGGACGAGCCGCCGCAACTCCGCGTTGACCTGATCGGCGGGCACGTGCGCCCCGATGATCCAGGGCACTTCGCCATTTTCGGACATGCGCTTGCTGAAGGAGACGTACGCATCGTCACCGATTTCGATAACGTCGACATCGACCCCCGTGGCGGCGGCGCGATCGAAGCCGCGCGCGCGCTGGCCGGACCACAGGTTGGCCAGCACAAGGTCACCAACCCGGTCGAGGCGCACCGTCGGGTTGCCCACCGCGAGGTCCGGGTGCCTGGACGTCAGGTTGGGATGGGCCAGCACGCGATCCGACCCGTAGAGAATGAACGCCGTCGAATCGAACGTGTCACCGACTTCGGTGATGAACTCCGACAGCTCCGGCATCGACACGACGGTCGCCAGGAAGCCCTTGTATTCGTCGCGATAGCGCAACGGCTGGATCAGATTTACCAACGTAACGCCGAGTCCGTCGTCGAAGACGAGGTCGCCCCAGAACGGACCGTCGGCATTCCTGGCACGTTCGCCGACGGCCCGTATGTCTTCGCGCCCGCCGTGGTCGGCTCGCTGAATCCCGGCGATACGATCAGGCGCGGCGAAAGCCACGAGCTGCCGCTGTTGCGTGTCCCAGAAGCCGACCGCCGTAATCTGCGGTGCGGCCGCAAGCGCGCCGGTCAGCACGTCGGCCACACGGGCACTCTGATCGGTGTCCAACGTGCCGGCCTCGACCTGACGGCCGATGAAGGTCGCCTGGTCCAGCGCCGGGTTCAGGTGGCCGCGTACGCCGGTCTCGATCAGGCTGACGATCATCGTCGATTTCTCATTGAGCAAGCCCAACGTGTTCTTGCGGCTTGCGGAGAAACCGATCAGCAAAACGGTCGCTACGGCAAGCACCACAAGAAGCCCGAAGCTCAGTGCCAATATCGTCGCGATCGAAAGCGTCCAGGGCCGGCCGGGCCACTGTGCCGCGACTGCCCCGTCGACCCCATCCTGAAGCGCCGTCATGCGCCGTACCCCTTGAGAATCGGCATTGAACAAAGCCCCAATCGCGGCGGATCGCAGCTGTGCGACGGAGCCGGGGACGCTGCCTGGCGCCGCAACGCACCCCTACGCCAAGCCCCCGGTTTCTGCTACAAGTCGCCTGTGGTCGGGACTGGCTATTGGCCGTCGCCGCCAACCTGGCCCGGTCGGCCAGCGGCACGATCGCACGTAGGTTCTCGAGGCAACAGGGGGAGAGACGGGACCATGCGAGCCTGGACCGCATACGCCGCTCTCTTGGCACTGCCATTTGCGCTTGCAACCGGTGCGGCCTCGGCTCAGGCGCAGGGCGGCTCGGTCGATCCGATCGCGGCGTTTCGCTGCGAGCAGGCGCACGAGACCGCAAACTATGGCGATGCCTTCCGCGCCTGCGCGCCCCTGGCCGAACAGGGGCTGACCGACGCCCAGCTGATCCTGGCGGATCTGTATCTCCGTGGGCTTGGCGTGCCGCAGAACCTCTCGGAGGCCGCGCGGTGGCACCGGGCGGCGGCGGAACAGGGGGGTGCCGCAGGCCCAGTTCAATCTGGGTATGCAGTATCGCTACGGCAGCGGCGTGCCGCAGGACCTGGTCGAGGCCCACATCTGGCTCAATGAAGCCGCGGTGGCCGGTCACGCCGATGCGGCCACGGCGCTAAGTCTCACCGAGCGGCGAATGACCCAGGGGCAGCTGGCCGCGGCCCGAAGCCGCAAGCCACAACTCCAGACCAGCACGGCCGCACCGGCTGCCACCCAGCCCGCCCCGGCGCCAGCGACCACCGAACCGATGCCGTCGCAGCGCGACACGATCGGGGCGACACAGTCTCGCCTGGCGCAGCTTGGCTATGCGCCGGGGCCGGCGGACGGGCTCATGGGTTCGCGCACGCGAACCGCCATTCGGCAGTTCCAAGCAAGCCGTGGATTGCCGATCAATGGTCAGGCAACACGCGCCCTGCTCACCCAGCTCGACGCCGCGATTGCGGCGCGGCGGACGGTCGCGACCGCGCAGCAACCCGCGGCGAGCACGACCGCCGGGACGGCGGCGGAGACCACGAGCGAAAGGTTTGTCGACAGCCCCAATCCCGACGTTCAGGCCGTCATCGACGAGCTGAAGGGGCACCTCGCCCAGCCGTCGGTGCAGGTTGATCGTGGATTGCGAACGCGGCTCGAAGACCTGGTGCGACGCTACGACTGGCCGTGGAGTCGGACGGTGTTGAGCGAGGACTTCGGTGACGGCGACTACGTCGCGAATCCGACTTGGACGGCGGCTGCCGGGCGGTTCGACGTGTCGCCCGCCGGTGGCCTGGTGACGCGCAAGACCACCTCGACAACGCGGTCGTCGACTCGGTCCTCGGGCGGCGGTGACATCGCCTCGCAGTTGCTTGGCGCAATCGTCTCGGAGGTTCTGCAGAGCCAGCTCGGCACCGCGCCGGTGGCAGCGCCTGAGATTTTCACACGAGTGAGTGTACCGGAATCGTTCGTGGTCACGATCGATATGACGGCGCAGGCAGTCGAAAACAGCCCGAACCGGCTGACGATCGGCCTGTTCCAGGACCAGCAGCGAACGACCGCCTATCAGCTTCGCTACACGCCAGGTCCGGGCACACGCATCGCGCTCGTTCGCGCCAGCGGCGGCCGCGAAGCGGCACTGGAGTCCCGGGCTTTGTCGCAACGCTTGGACGACGGACAAACCCACCAACTGCAATGGCGCCGCGACGGCACGGGCGAAATGGCTGTTATCGTCGACGGCGGGGAGGTTCTTCGTGTCACGGATCGCGGCCTTGTCGGTCGCTTTGTCGGCCTCCAGATCACCAACGAAGGTGGCGAGTACTCCATCCGACGCGTCGCTGTCCACGGCGTGCCGCTTTAGCGGGGATCGGATTTTGCCGGCAGAAGCGGCCAACGCTACTCTATCGCCGCCCAGCGCGGTTCTATTGACGACCGGGAGGGATCTAGATGAAAGCGAAACTTGTACTTGTCGGTGTGACCATTGTCTTGACCGGCTGCGCCGGCACCGAGCTTGCCAGGTCAACGAACTTGCAAGCGGGAGGGTCGTCGTTCACCGCCGGGCTCTACGAGGGCTATATCGATCTCGCGAAGAGCGAGTTCGACGAGGCCGACTACGTCGACTCCGACGTGTTTGCCATCAGAGCCCGCGCCGCGGCGGGCGGCGACATCCAGGCACCGGAGGAGATTACCGCCCGCCAGCTGCCGGCGGACACGGCACCGCTCCTTGTCACGGCGCGCGCCGACCTCGTTGACGCACTGAACAGTGGCGGCCGCCAGCTCCGTCCGACCGAGGCTGCCCGGGCCCAGGTCGCGTTCGATTGCTGGATGCAGGAGCAGGAGGAGAATTTCCAGCCCGACGACATCGCCGCTTGCCGCGGCGACTTCGAAGCGGCGCTCGCGGCTCTGAAGGCCGGGCTGGCACCGGCACCGGTCGCAGCGGCCGCACCGGCCCCTCCACGGCCGGCGCCCCGACCCTCGCCGGGGCCCAGGGTCTTCACGGTGCTGTTCGGCTTCGACGATACCGGCTTGTCGGCCGGCGCCGAGCGGACGCTGTCCGACGCGATCGACTACGCCAAGGGCCTCCGGGGCGCGACGATCTCCGTCAGCGGCTACACCGACCGTGCCGGCAACGGGCAATACAATGCGCGGCTTGCCGCGACGCGTGCCGATGTCGTATCGGCAGCCATCCGCGTGTAAGGCGTGGCGCCGGATCAGATCGTCGTCGCCAGTTTCGGCGAGGACGACCCGGCGGTACAAACCGATGACGGCGTCCGCGAAGTGCGCAACCGACGCGTCAGGGTGGTTGTCCTACCCTAGACCGACGCCAGGCCGGACGAACCAAGGGGCACCGCACAAGCGGTGCCCCGATTCTCTACAACCGTACCGAGCGCAGGCGCAGTGCGTTGGCGACGACCGAGACCGAGCTCAGGCTCATCGCAGCCGCCGCGAAGATCGGGCCGATCAGGATACCGAACAGCGGGTAGAGGACACCGGCGGCGATCGGCACACCCACCGCGTTGTAGACAAATGCAAAAAACAGGTTCTGCCGGATGTTTCTCATTGTCGCCTTGCTGAGCCTGCGGGCCCGCAGGAGGCCACGCAGGTCACCGCCCAGGAGCGTGAGCCCAGCGCTCTCAATCGCCACATCCGTGCCAGTGCCCATGGCAATGCCGATGTCGGCCGCGGCCAGCGCCGGTGCGTCGTTGACGCCGTCACCGGCCATCGCAACGACGTGCCCTGTGGCCTGAAGCGTGCGCACGACGTCGCTTTTCTCCTGCGGCAGGACTTCGGCCCTGACCGTGTCGATACCGAGCCTGCGCGCGACAACCGAAGCTGTGTCGGCGTTGTCGCCGGTCAGCATGACGATGCTCAGGCCGTCGGCGCGCAGGGCTTCGAGCACCGGCGGCGTCTCCTCCTTGATCGGGTCGGAAACGCCGATCAGGCCGGCAAGCTGTCCGTCGATGCAGACGAACATGACCGTCTCGCCTTCGCGCTGACGCGCGTTCGCGGCGCCGGCCGGCTCGCCTGCATCGATGCCGAGTGCGTCCAGCAGCGCGCGGTTGCCAACGCCGACCGGCCGGCCGTCCACGCGACCGCTGACGCCCTGACCGGCGTGCGGCGCGAAGTCGTCCGCCTCCGCCAGGTCGAGCCCGCGCGCCCGTGCCGCATCGACGATCGCCGCGCCAAGCGGATGCTCGCTGCCCCGTTCAAGGGTCGCCGCGAGCCGCAGGATCGTAGCCTCGTCCAGCGCCGCCAGGACCGTCACCGACGTTACTTGCGGCCTGCCCTCGGTCAGCGTGCCGGTCTTGTCGACGACCAGCGTGTCCGCGCGCTCGAGCCGTTCGAGCGCCTCGGCATTCTTGATGAGCACGCCGGCACCGGCGCCACGGCCGGTGGCAACCATGATCGACATCGGCGTCGCCAGGCCGAGGGCGCATGGGCACGCAATGATCAGTACCGAAACGGCGGAGATCAGGGCAAAGGCCAGCGCCGGCGGCGGCCCGAACAGGGCCCAGGCGATGAAGGCCGCGATCGCCACGGCGACGACTGCCGGCACGAAGTAGCCGGCGACGGTGTCCGCCAGACGCCGGATCGGCGCCCGCGTCCGCTGCGCGTCGGCGACCATCTGCACGATCTGCGACAACAGCGTATCGGCGCCGATGCGGTCCACGGCCATGACGAAGCTGCCGGCACCGTTGAGCGTGCCGCCGATCACGCGATCGCCCTCGGCCTTCGCGACCGGCACCGGCTCGCCCGTCAGCATGGCCTCGTCGACGGGGCTGTGGCCGTCCAGGACGACGCCGTCCACCGGCACCTTCTCGCCGGGACGCACGCGCAGCCGGTCACCGACACCTACGTTGGCGAGCGACACCTCCGCCTCGCCGCCGTCGTCGCCCAGGCGGTGTGCCGTCATCGGTGCCAGGCCCAGCAGGGCGCGCAACGCGCCGCCGGTTCTCTCTCGGGCCCGCAACTCCAACACCTGGCCGAGCAGCACCAGCGTCGTGATGACAGCCGCCGCCTCGAAATAGAGCTCGACCGCGCCGGCCGCGCCCCGGAAGGTCGCCGGGAAAATGCCGGGCGCGACGACGGCGACGCTGCTGAATACGAAGGCGGTCCCCGTGCCCAGGGCGAGCAGCGTGAACATGTTCAAATTGCGCGTTGCCACCGAGGCCCAGCCCCGCTTGAAGAACGGCAGCCCGCACCACAACACGACCGGTGTCGCCAGCGCCAATTGCACCCACCCCAATACCGTGCCCGGCAACAATCCTTCCGAAGAAAACACCGGCAGGAAGCGCCCGGCACCGAGGTACAGCAAGGGCAGCGCGAACGCGGTGCCGACCCAGAACCGTCGGGTCATATCGACCAGCTCGGCATTCGGCCCGGCCTCCGTCGCCGGCGCGACCGGTTCCAGCCCCATCCCGCATATCGGACAATCGCCAGGGCCGTCCTGAACGACTTCCGGGTGCATTGGGCACGTGTACTGAGCGGCGCCCGACGCCGCAGCGGTGGTTCGGTATTCCATGGAGGTGACCATTTGTTTTCTCTGTTCGTGTTATGTAGGGATTCCAGCCGCTGGAAGGTCAAGGAACGACCAAGCCCCCTAAACTATCTGGCATGAGACGCATCGCCATGCGAGAAACGCGCCTCTGCCTGCCAACGAAAACGGTGGATGATGCCGAAATCCAAGAAGCGCAAGCGGACACGTTCGGAATCATCGAGCAGTATCGACTGGGGCGCTTCGGCGGCGCCGAAAAACCGCCTGCGCGAACGGATCATCATCGGCGTCGTGCTGCTTGTCGTCGGCGGCGGTGGCGGCTATCTGTGGCAGACATCGACCGCGCGGCGCGCCTTCGGCACCCTCGCTGCACAGGACGCGACAGCCATCTCACGGGTCGCGACGGAGCCCGACGACGGGCGCCGCCACCTCGACGCGGGCGAGCGCTGGCGCTATGACAGCCGCTATCCGACCTCCGGGCCGCACCAGACTATCTGGGTCCGGCCGGGCTTCTACGACCGGCGGCAAGACCCGCTGCGGCTGGTGCACGCGCTCGAACACGGCAACATCGTCGTCTATTTCGACCGCCAACCGCCGGACGTGATCGATACCCTGCAAGACTGGGCCGGGCTGTTCACCGGACAGTGGGAAGGCCTCGTCGTCGCCCGCGACCCCGGCCTCGGCCAGAGCATCGTCCTGACCGCCTGGAGGAAGAGGCTCGAGCTCGATCGGTTCGATGCCGCCGCGGCCGCCGCCTTCATCGACGCGTTTCGTGGTCGCGGACCCGAGAATGCCGTCCGCTAGGCGCGCCGTGACATCGGCCAACGGGCAGCGATCGCCGACGGCTCGGCCATCCAGGACGATGCCGCTTGCCATCGGTGTCGTCGCCGGAATCGTGCTCACCCAGTTTACACCGGTCGGCGAGTGGGTCTGGAATCTGCTCTACAGCTGGGGAGCACCGATGATCGCCGCCGGCACCGCGACGGCCGTCGTGATCATCGGGGTCTGTGTTGGTCTGTCGCTGTTGGTCTTTTCGCTGCTTCGACGGCAGCGTCCGGAGCAGACACGAGAGGGCGCCGGTGACGCGTGAGTTCGCGGCCGTCGTCTTCGACATGGATGGCCTGCTGATCGATTCGGAGGTCGTCTACCGCGAGGCCTGGATATTCGGCGCCAAGGCGGTCGGCTATCCCGGTTCGACGGAGTTCTTTACCGCCCTGATCGGCATTCCCTATGCCGACTGCATTCCCCGCATCGACGACCACTTCGGGCCGGACTTTCCGATGGCCGAATTCGAACGCACCTGCAACGCCCGCGTCGCCGAACGGACGGGCAACGGCTTTCCGCTGAAACCAGGAGCGCGAGAGATTCTGGGGCACCTGGCGGACATCGGCCTGCCCCGCGCCGTTGCAACCTCTTCCCACCGCGCATCGGCGGCCCGGCATTTGTCCAAGGCCGGTATTCATGGCTTCTTCGATTGTATTGTCGGACGCGACGACGTGGAGCGCGGCAAGCCGCACCCCGATCTCTATGCAAAGGCGGCCGAAACCCTAAGGGCCCGGCCGGCGGCCTGCCTGGCGCTCGAGGACTCGTGGACCGGCGTTCAGGCCGCCCTCGCCGCCGGGCTCGCAACCGTCATGGTGCCCGACCTGGCGCCGGCGCCCGATGAGGCCCACGCACGATGCCTCCTTGTCGCCAGCGACCTGCATGAGGTACGCCGTTGGCTGGACGGTGGCGCGGCTGATCGAGCCTGACCACCGACATCCGCCTCCGGGTGACCGAGCCCCGTCGCCGGCGTGCTACGATCCGCACGCCTCGTCGACCAAAGGGTGATTTGCGATGCGACTCTCCGAGTTCCGCTCCCTCAGCTTCGACTGCTATGGCACCCTGATCGACTGGGAGGCCGGGATTGTCGCGGCGCTGCGGCCCTGGCTCGACCGGAACGGCGCCAACGTTGCCAAGGACGACATCCTGGACGCATTCGGCCGCGCCGAGTCCGCGCAGCAGGCAGCGACGCCCGGTCTGCTTTATCCCGACATTCTGAAACACGTGCACGATCGGCTCGCCGACGCGTGGCGCCTGCCGCGCGACGCCGACGCGGCGGCCGCCTTCGGCGCATCGGTAAGCGACTGGCCGGCGTTTCCCGACACGCCGCCGGCCCTCACCTACCTCAAGCGGCACTGCAAGCTGATCATCCTGTCCAACATCGACCGCGCCTCGTTCGCCGTGTCGAACGGTAAGCTGGGTGTCGCGTTCGACGAGATCCTGACGGCCCAGGACATCGGCTCGTACAAGCCGGACAGGCGCAATTTCGAAGCGCTGCTCGAGTCCCTGGCGCGACGAGGCCTCGATCGCGAACACCACCTGCACGTCGCCCAATC
Source organism: Alphaproteobacteria bacterium (assembly GCA_965261585.1). Lineage (GTDB taxonomy): Bacteria > Pseudomonadota > Alphaproteobacteria > UBA6615 > UBA6615 > CBDHDN01. The sequence goes on along the minus strand of CBDHDN010000003.1, from coordinate 51,953 downwards.
GCTCTTCCACGATCATGTCCCGGCGGCCGCGATCGGGCTGACATCGGCCTGGATCCGCCGCGGCCACGCGGCCGGCGGCGGCGCCGCGATCCGCCCGGCCGAGACGGTCGAGCCGTGTCTCGCCTTCGAGACCATGGGCGAACTGGCGGATGCCTACCGCACGGCGCTGGCTGCCGGCGCATGAGCTCCGGCGACAAGCAGTGGCCGTTCCAGCGCGGGCCGCGCCGCTGCATTACGGCAACGCGGGACGGTCGCGTTGGCACTGGAGACCGCCGATACGGGCGGGCCGCTAGAGCGGGTCCGGCATAGACAGAATCAAAAAGGGGATTCCCAAGGGTCGCAAAAAGTGATTCAAGCTATGAGCTGGGTTAAAGGAGGCCAGCCATGGATGACACGACCTTATTCGGAAGATCTTCGTGAACGAGTTGTTCGAGTTGTTGAATCGGGGACCTCTCGCAATGCGGCGGCGAAGCAATTTGATGTGAGCATCAGCTTTGTTGTGAAGCTGATGCAGCGTTGGAAGCAGCGGGGCACGATCAAAGCCGACAAATACGGTGGCTGGAAGAAATCGAAACTGGCTCCCCATGGCGATCGCATTCGGGCTCTGGTGATGGAGAATTGCGACATCACCATTGACGAGCTTTGCGTCTTGCTGGCCGCCGAGGGGATCGAGGCGAAGCGCTCGACGCTTGGCGACTTTCTTCTGGCTCAGGGGCTGAGTCGCAAAAAAAGACAGCCCACGCCGCCGAGCAGGAGCGCCCTGACGTCGCGGCGGCGCGAGCCACTTGGCGCAACGAGCAACCTGGGCTGATTGCCGAACGGCTGGTCTTTCTCGACGAGACCTGGGCGCGGACGAACATGGCCCGGCGTTATGGCCGGGCACCGCGCGGCGAACGGGTGGTGGCGGCCATTCCCCATGGCCACTGGAAGACAACCACGTTCATTGCCGCCCTGCGTCACGACCGGATCACCGCGCCCTGCGTTTTCGATGGCCCGATCAACGGCGCAAGCTTCCTTGCCTGGGTCCAGCAAGCCCTGGTCCCGACCCTGTCCGCGGGCGACATCGTCATCATGGACAACCTCTCCTCCCACAAGGTCGCCGGCGTACACGAGGCCATTGAGGCGGTCGGCGCAACCCCGCTCTACCTGCCGCCCTACAGCCCCGATCTCAATCCCATCGAACAGGTCTTCGCCAAGCTCAAAGCCATTCTCCGCAAGGTCGGCGCCAGAACCGTCGATGACCTCTGGCGGGCAATTGGAAACGCCCTCGATGAATTCTCTCCAACCGAATGCAGAAACTACCTCGTCAATGCAGGATATTCCGTCTAAACCGGATGTACTCTAGCGCACGACCCGCCGGACGACATGTTCGAGGGTCAGGCCCTGCACGATGATCGAGAAGACGACGACGCCATAGGTCGCGGCGAGGATCACGTCCTTACCGGCAAACGCCGGCAGTGACAGGGCCAACGCGACGGAGATGCCGCCGCGCAGGCCACCCCAGGTGAGGACTGGAATCGCACCCTTGGTGAATTCGCGCCGCAGGCCGAGCAGCGACAGCGGCGCCGCTACGCTTATGAACCGGGCGGAGAGCACGATTGGCAAGGCGAGCGCCATGGCCAGGCCGATCCGGCCCGTCAGGGTGAGCGCGATGAACTCGAAGCCGATAGCCAGGAACAGGATCGAGTTGAGGATCTCGTCGGTCACGGACCAGAAGTTGCCGATGTGGGTGCGTGACGTCTCGCTCATGGCGAACCGCTTGCCGTAGTTGCCGATCAACAGCCCGGCGATGACGACGGCAATCGGCCCGGAAACGCCGAGGGCAATGGCGACCCCGTAGGTCGCCGTGACCAGCGACAGCGTGATCAGGATCTCGAGGTTGTATTCGTCGATCGACTTCATCGCCCGATAGGCGATGGTGCCGGCAACCAAGCCGAGCACGACGCCGCCAACCGCCTCGACGAGGAACAGCTCGACGATGCCGAGCGGCGTGATGTGGCCATGCTCGCCGGCACCGCCGGCGATGGCGACCAGGATCGTGAACACGACGATGCCGACGCCGTCGTTGAACAGGCTTTCGCCGGCGATCTTCGCTTCCAGGCTGGCCGGCACCGCGACCTTCTTGAGGATGCCGAGCACGGCAACCGGATCGGTCGGCGAGATCAGCGCACCGAACACGAGGCAGTAACTCAACGGAATCGCGAGGCCGATCAGGCGAAACGCAAAGAACGTCGCCAGGCCGACCATGAAGGTCGACATGAGCACGCCGACCGTTGCCAGCACCGAGATCGCCCAGCGGCGGGCGATCAGGTCGTCAAGATTGACGTGCAGCGCGCCGGCGAACAGCAGGAAGCTCAGCATCCCCTGCATCAGCACGTCGGAGAAATCGATCTCGATCAGCGCCTGCCGCACGGTCACCCGGAAGCCGAAGCCCGGCACCCATGCATCGAGGCCGAGCACGGCGAACGAGACCGCCAGTGCGATCACGACGAGCCCGATCGTGTGCGGCAATCGGAGCCAGCGGTGATTGACGTAGCCGAAGGCCGCGGCAAGCGTGATCAGCAGGGCCGCAAGGTTGAGGAACGCCGTGACCGTCATGATGCACCTGCGAGAAGGAGGAGGCACGCGCGGCCACGCCGCCGAATCGGGCGGCCACCATATGCCGCACCAGCCCTTCTGTGCTAACTCCGGGGGCATGGGCAAGAAGGAAGTCTACGCGCGCGCCGCCTGGTACTACGACGCGTTCGACTACTACTGGGAGCGCAAGCACTACCGGACGATCCGCCCGACGCTGTTCGCCAGCCTGGCCGGCCGCGTCCTCGACGCCGGCGTCGGCACGGGGCGCAACATCGCGTACTACGAGCCGGACGCCACGGTCACTGCCATCGACCTCAGCCCCGCGATGCTGGCGCGCGCCGAACGGCGCCGCGCCCGGGCCGGCCGCGACGTCGAGCTGCTGGAAATGGACGTGCGCCGGACGGCGTTTGCCGACGATACGTTCGACGCCATCGTCTCGACGTTTCTATTCTGCGTTCTCGACGACGATGACCAGTTGCCGACGCTCCGGGAGCTGGCCCGCATCTGCAAGCCGGCCGGCGAGATTCGCCTGCTCGAATATTCCTACTCGAAGCAGCCGATCCCACGCCTGATCATGCAGGCGTGGACGCCGCTGATCGGCTATCTCTACGGCGCCCGGTTCGATCGCAACACCGAGCAATACGCCGCCGACGCCGGCCTGGACCTCGTCGAGTTCCGCTTCCTGCACGCCGACATCATCAAGCTGCTGGTGCTGCGCCCGGCCGATCGGCAATAGGCCGCGCAAAGGATTGGCATTGCTCCGAGCGGCGGCCGACCACATGGTGGCTGGCCACATGGTGGCTGGCCACATGGTGGCTGGCCGACGCGGGCTGATGGAGAAATACCGATGAGCCGCGTGCGCAATATCCTGTTCGTGATGTGCGACCAGCTGCGGGCGGACTACCTGTCGTGCATGGGCCACCCGACGCTGGAGACGCCGTATATTGACGGACTGGCTGGGCGCGGCGTCGTCTTCACCCGGGCCTATTGCCAGGCGCCGATCTGCGGACCGTCGCGCATGTCGTTCTACACCGGGCGCTACATGTTCAGCCACGGGTCGACCTGGAACAACGTGCCGCTGGACGTGGGCGAGCTGACGCTCGGCGACTACCTGCGCCCGCTCGGCGTGCGCACCGCGCTTTGCGGCAAGACGCATATGCGGGCCGACTACGCCGGCATGGCGCGCGTTGGGCTTGACCCAGAATCGACCGCCGGCCGCCTGATTGCCGAGTGCGGCTTCGAGCCGTATGCGCGCCACGACGGCCTCTACCCCGACGAGCTGGTGGCGCGGAAGAGCCCGGCCTACAACGGCTATCTGCGGCGCCACGGCTACGACGGCCCGAACCCCTGGCACGCATATGCGAATTCGGGCGTTGGCCCGGACGGCGCGGTTCTGAGCGGCTGGAACATGCGCAACGCGGGCCTCGCCGCCCGCGTCAAGGCGGAGCACTCCGAGACCGCGTACGTCACCGACCGCGCCATCGACTTCATCACCGAGGCCGGCGCCGATGCGTGGTGCCTGCACCTCAGCTACATCAAGCCGCACTGGCCCTATATCGCGCCGGCGCCGTACCACGCCCTCTACGGGCCGAACGCGATCGCCGCCGCGAACCGGCACCCGGACGAGCTCGACGACCCGCATCCGGTGGTCTCGGCATTCACCCGCCACGACGAGGGCCGCGCGTTCGCCGACGAGGCGACCCGGCGCACCGTGATCCCGGCCTACATGGGACTGATCAAGGAGGTCGACGACAACCTCGGCCGCCTGTTCGCGTTGCTAGCAAAGAACGGCCGCATCGCCGACACGATGATCGTCTTCACGAGCGACCACGGCGACTATCTGGGCGACCATTGGCTCGGCGAGAAGGAGATGTTTCACGAGGAGAGCGTGCGCATCCCGATGATCGTCTGCGACCCGGACGACGCCGCCGACACAACGCGCGGCACGCGCGACGACCGGCTGGTGGAGGCGATCGACCTGGCCCCGACGTTTGTCGAGGCGGTCGGCGGGGCCGTCGCCGGCGAGCGGCTCGAGGGACGCTCGCTGCTGCCGCTGCTGCGCGCCGCGCCGGGCGAGCCGTGGCGCGACGCTGTCTTCGCCGAGGCCGACTACGCGTTCAGGGAAGCGCGCGTCGAGCTCGGCCGCGGGCCCCGGGACGCGCGCGCTTATATGGTCCGCACCGCCGACTGGAAGTACGTGCACTTCGAAGGCTACCGGCCGCAGCTGTTCGATCTGCGGACCGATCCGCGCGAGCTCAAGGACCTCGGCGCCGACCCGGCCCATGCCGCCGTGCGCGCCGAGTTGCACGAGCGCCTGTTCGCCTGGCTGCGTCGGCGCAAGACGCGGCGGACGATCACCGATGACCGGGTCTTGCAGGCCACAGGCACCGCACAGCAGCGCGGCATCATGATCGGCGTCTGGTAGGCCCGCGGCCGGGCCCCGCCCCTCAGCGCCCCAGCAGGCCCTTCAGCGCGTCACCGACATCGGGCAAGCCGCCGCCCTCGCCACCGCCACCGGTCACGCTCTCCAGGACCTCGCCCAGCACGCCGGCACCGCCCTGCGAGACGCCCTCGACCGCCCTGGTCACGCTGCCGACGGCGGCTTGCGGGTTGTCCAGGATCTGCGTCGCGAGGCCGGCCAGATCGGGCCGATAGCTGAGGTCGTCCCACGGCCCCTCGACGATCACCGGCACCGTCAAGCCACCGGCGTCGGCCGCGCCGCCCTGGCCCTCCAGGGAGGCCACGACCTTCGGCTCCAGGCGATAGGACACGGTCCGGTTCGGCAGGTCGGCCGTGCCCGCGCCAGCGGGTTCAACAGCAGCAGATCGCTATTCGCGAAGCTGCCGTCGGTGATCGTAAACGTCCCCGACAGCTCCGCGAAGTCGGTCTTCTGCGCAGCCGCGCCGGCAGCGAAGGCCGACGTAACGTTGCGCACCATGGCCGCGAGATTGATGCCGTTGATCGCCCCGTCGACAAACTTGACAGTGCCGTTGCCGTCGAGCGCCGAGACCATCGCACGCTGGCTTTGGCCGGCGGTCGACAGCGTGAACTCAAGGCTGCCGCCGCCCTCGATCAGCCGAAAGCCTGTGGCATCGCGCAGCAGCGGCATCGCCTGCACGCCGGCCAGCGCGAATCGGCTGTCGATCGCCGGCGCGGCGCCTCGGCCATCGACGACGACCCGTCCGTCGCCGCTGCCGCCATAGAGCTCCAGCCGGGTCAGATCGACGGTCAAGAGGCCGTCGACGAGCTTCAGATCGACCGCGCTCGGCCCGATCTTCATCTCGCGGAACAGGATGCCGCCGGCCTCCAGCGCGAGGTCCACGTTGGCCGCCTGCAGTCCAGACACATCGATCGGCGCATCGCTCCAGCCGGGCGACGCCGTGCCCGCCGGCGCTACCGTCTGGCCCTCTGCCGGCGCCGACCGGCCGGCTGGTTCGACGGCCGGCGCCGGCAGGAACTTGTTGACGTCCAGCCGGTCGACGCTGAGCGACCCCTGCAGGCTCGGCTTGGCGCCGCTCGTGTCGATCGCCAGGTCACCGGTCGCCGTCATGTCGTCGAGGCCGATGCGGGCGTTCGTGAAGGCGAACCGCGTCCCCCGCAGGGCTACGTCGCCGGCGATGCTGACCCGCTCCACCACCGCGGCGGCACCGAGCTCGACATCCAGCCACTGGCCGAGCTGGGCGATCGAAGGCACGTCGAGCACCACCGTCCCGCCGGCTGTCCGGCCGCCGCCGTCGCGTGCCAGGCTGCCCTGGTAGGTGAGCGCGACCCTGTCGGATTGGATCGCCGCCTCGACTGCGGTCACACCGCCGGCCAGCAGCGCCCGTGGCGCCTCGACACCCAGGTTCAGCGCCACGTCCTGGCCATTCAGCCTAGCGCCGCCGACCGCGGTCAGCGGGCTGTCCAGATTGCTCAGCGACACCGTCAGGTTCACGCCCTCCAGCGTATAACGCGTGTCCTGCCGGGCATCGACGTAGCGGATAATGCCGTCGACGAACTGCACCTCGCCAAGGCTGAGCTCGCCGAGGCCAGCCCCGCCGCCTGCGGCCTCCTGCCCACCGCCCGACCGGGCTGCGCCACCGGCCGGCGCGACCGGTGCTGAACCGGCCGCGGCGAACGTCCAATTGGCGTGGCCACCGGCGTCGATCTCCAGATTGATCACCGGTTCGACCAGGACGAAGCGATCGACGGCGACCTCGCGCCGGATCAGCGGTAGGACGCGCAGCTGCACGATCAGCTGCTTCAGCGTCGCCATGTTCGCATTGTCGGCGCCCGGCACGTTGGCCAGTGCAACGTCGTTCAATTCAAGCTTCAGCCGCGGCAGCAGCGAGACGCTGACCTCGCCGTTGATCGTCACATCGCGCCCGGTCGCGTCGCCGACGGCGCGCGCGATTTGTTCCTTCACAGTGTCCGCCGGCACCAGAGCCGGCACCGCGAGCAGCGCGCCGACCACCACAAAGACGATGACGACAATACCGACCAGAACGTAACGCATGGCCTCTCCTATCGCTGAGTCGGACCCGATTTCCTTGGACACAGAATTGGCTTAATCGAAGTGTCCAAGGAGGACCGGAACATGACCGATAATTTTGAGAAGAAAGTTACTGTTGATGGGCCTGTGGTAAATGCGGGCGAGCTTGGCTCGTCCACGTTTTCCCCAGGCCAGGCTTTGCCGGCAGGCCCGCTGGGACTTGGCCAGCGATGGACGGTGGCGCGCAAGCGTGAGGTCGTTCTGCGGCTTTTGCGTGACGAGCCGGTGCAACTTCTGTCGCGCCAGTTGGGCGTAGAGATCTTCCGGCTCGAGCAGTGGCGTGAGAAAGCGATCGGCGGGATCGACGCCTCGCTCAAGCAACGCAAGGGCGATCCGGTGCAGGCGGAACTGGATAGCGCCATGAAGCGGATCGGAGAGTTGACCATGCAGGTGGAACTGCTGGAGGCCAAGACGGAGACCTTCGGCCCTTTGGGGCGGCGGAGGTCGCGGCGATGAGTGCCGCCACCTCGCCCGGCACGGGTCTGGCCTACGGCCTGCGGCGGGTCTGCGCCGCCTGGGGCATGGCCCGCTCCTCGTTCTACGCCATGACCTCCGGCCAGCACGCCGAGCAGCCGCCGGCAAAGCGTCGGGGACCGAAGCCCGCGATCTCGGACCAGGCGCTGCTGGTGGCGATCGAAGCCGACCTGGAGGCATCGCCCTGGGAGGGCGAGGGCTACCGCAAGGTCTGGGCTCGGCTTCGGGTCTATCGCGACATCCGGGTTGCCCGCAAGCGGGTGCTCCGCCTGATGCGCGAGAACAATCTGCTCTCGCCCCATCGCTGCCGCCGCCGTGGCGGCAATCCCCATGACGGTGAGATCATCACTCATGCCCCGAACCTCATGTGGGGCACCGATGGCGTTCGGGTGTTCACGGTGGACGACGGCTGGGGCTGGATCTTCACCGCCGTCGAGCATTGGAACGCCGAGTGTGTCGGCGGGCATGTCTGCAAGCGCGGCGACCGCTTCGCCGCCCTGCAGCCGATCTCCATGGGGCTTGCCGGGCTGTATGGCTCGACCGCGGCCGGCGCGGCTCGGGGGCTGGCCTTGCGGATGGATCACGGCTCCCAGTATCTGTCGGACCACTTCACCAACCAGATCAAGTTCTGGGGCATCCAGCCGTCCTACGCCTTCGTCGCCGAGCCCCAGACCAACGGTGTCGCCGAGCGGTTCAATCGCACGCTGAAGGAACAGATCATCCATGGTCGCATCTACCGCAACATCGCGGAGCTGCGGGACGCCGTCCGCGACTTCGTCGAACTCTACAATGCCCAGTGGATCGTCGAAAAGAACGGCTACCTGAGCCCCGCTCAAGCTCGTCAGGCGTGGCACGCCGCGATCTCAATCAGGCCCGCCGCGTGAGACAAACTTGTGTCCAAGGAACCGGGTGCGCTACAGGGTGCCGTGGACGAAGCGTTCGGGGTGAAGGGCCCAGGCGGCTTGCAGGGTACGTCCGCGCTGAGCCAGCACATCCGGTGCCCGGTGATGATGGACATCATCGGGGGTGAGCATCGCGATCCCGGCATGGCGGTGCTCGGTGTTGTACCAGGGGAAGAACGACCGGCAGAAGGCGATGGCGGCGGTAATGTCTTCGAAGCGCCCAGGGAAGCCGGGGTGATACTTCAGGGTCTTGAACTGCGCTTCGGAGAACGGGTTGTCATCGCTGACCTGGGGGCGGCTCAGAGAGCGGGTGACCCCGAGGTCGGCGAGGAGTTGGGCGGTACACTTGCTGGTCATCGGCGCGCCGCGGTCCGAATGCAGGGTGAGCACCTGGGGCTCGATGCCTTGCTTGAGACAGGTTTCCTCGATCAGCGTCGCGGCGAGCGCGGCGTTCTCCCGATCGGCAACCATCCAGCCCACGACGCAGCGGCTGAAGATGTCGAGCAAGACATAGAGGTAGAAGGACGTCCAGCGTTTGGGCCCCCGGAGCCGGGTGATATCCCAGGACCAGGTCTGGTTGGGGCCCGTGGCCACCAGCTCGGGCTTGGTGTAGCAGGGATGACTGCGCTGATTGCGCCGCTCTCGCACCGGCTGGTTCGCGGCCAGGATCCGGTACATCGTGCGCTCGGCGCACAGATACTGGCCTTCATCGAGCAGCGTCGCGACGACCTCGGCCGGTGACCGGTCGACGAAGCGCGGGCTGGCGAGCACGTCGAGGACGTGCGCGCGTTCGGACGCACACAGGGCCCGGGCGGGCGTAGGACGGGGCTGCTGATGCCCGGGAGCGGGCCTTTGACGACGGTAGAAGGAAGCCCGTGGCACCCCCAGCGCTCGGCACGCCGGCGCCACGCCGACCTGCGATGCGAGCGGCTGGACGGCCATCAGCAGTCCTTCCCGTGTTCGAGGCTGAATCCCAGCAGCCCGGCAACTTTTCCCTGGACGTCCAGGATCGTATGGGCGGTGTGCAGCTCCTTCTCCAGCCGAGCCACTTTCGCCTCGAGCTCGTGCACCTTCGCGCTGAGGGGGTTGCGCTCGGCGGGCTTCCGACCGCGTTTGCTCGGGGTCAGGCCTTGAAGCGACCCCTCACGCCGCGCCCTGCGCCATTCCGTCAGATGGGAGCTGTACAGCCCCTCGCGGCGAAGCAGCCGGCCCACCTCGCCGGGCTGCGTGCAGCTCTCTGCCTCCTCCAGAATCCGCAGTCGATACTGCGCGGTGAACTTGCGCCTCTTCGGCTTGGCCACGACCTCCGGGTCCGGCGTTGGCCGCGCGTGGCTGGCTCCGGCCCCGGGGGCCTCGTCGCGACGCTCCTCGACCCCCAGGGCCGGAGCGTCCATCTCTTGCAATGTCATCGATCCTCCCTCTGCGGTCATTGGTATTCACCTCCACCGCCCTACAGTAATTCCAAGGGGGGCCGGTGTCTCAGTGAGGTTGGCAGAGAGGGGGGAGGCAAAATGTTCAGGGTTGAACGCATAGGTTTCGTTGCCGCGGTCACCGGTGCGGCCATGCTGGTTGTCGGTGCGGCCGGGGATCTGGTCGCGCAAGACGGCGCGGCGCTGGTGCAACAGCGTCAGGACTTGATGCGGGAGATGGGCGGGTCTTCGGTCCCATGGTGGCCGTGCTGAAGGGTGAGAGCTCCGATTTCGCGGCGGCGGCAGCGAGTGCAGGTGTGATTCACACAAACTCCGGCAAGATTGCTGAACTCTTCCCCGAAGGGACCGGTCAGGACGTCATCAGCCAATCGCGGGCCAAACCCGAGGTCTGGTCGCAACGGGCCGAGTTCGAAGCGAACGCGCAGAAATTAGCGGAAGAGAGCGGTAAACTGGTCGCGGTCGCCCAGACCGCGGATGCCCAGGCCTATGCGGCTCAGTTCCAGGCACTGGGCAAGGCGTGCGGCGGCTGCCATTCGGGCAAGTTCACCGAGGGCGGCAAGTTTCGGTTCGCCAAACAATAGCTCAAAGGCGCTGCGGTCGAGGGTGATCTCGCCCTAAAATCGGTGCCTGCCACGCCGCGAATCGCGGCCCGGCAAACAAGCAGGTTTCGTCGGCCCGGTCGTCTGGACCGGGTTCTGTCGAGCCGGCGCCTCAGACCCCCGAGGCGCCGGTTTTTTTGCGCCCCTATTCCGCCGGCGCCGGGGCCGCGCGCTCGGCCCGCATGACCAGGCCGACGGCCGCGAACGACAGGATCGCGGCGCCGAGCATGAAGCCGACCATCGGAAACGGCGTGCCGTTCTGCCAGGTGCCCGCCGCCTGGGCGAAACCGGCGGCGACCAGCATCTGCAGGAAGCCGGCCAAACCCGACGCCGCGCCGGCCGCCCGCGGATCGACGCTGATGGCGCCGGCCATGGCGTTAGGCATCGACAGGCCGTTGCCCAGCCCGATCAGCAGGCTGGGCCCGAACAGCGCCCAGGGCGTCCAGCCGAACACCAGCAGCGCCGCCAGCGTCAGCAGGGCGCCGACGAGCGCCACACCGCTGCCGGCGAGGACCATGCGCTCGACACCGATCCGCTCGGAGGCGCGCCCAGCGAGGAATGTTCCGGCCATGAAGGACACCGACAGCAGGATGAAGAACGAGCCGTAGACCGCCGCCGACCGCCCCATCACGACAATCACCACGTAGGGAGCGGCGGTTGCAAACGTAAAGAAAATGGCCAGTGAGAACGCGCTCTGGAAGGCGAAGCCGCAGAAGGCCGGCATCCGCAACAGGCGCGCGAAGCTCCCCGCCCTCGCCGCGCCGCCGGGGATGGCGACGTGGTCATGATGAGTCTCCGGCAGCTCCCGCACGACGAGCGCGGTCACGAGCGCACCGATGATGGCGGTGAACGCGAAGTTGGCGCGCCAGCCGAAGGCGTCGTCGAGAAAACCGCCGATCACCGGCGCCAGCATCGGCGCGCCGATCATGGCGAGCGTTATGTAGGCGATCATGCTGGCCGCCCGCTCGCGCCCAAAGACGTCGCGCACGATGGTGCGGGTGAGGATCATCGCCGCCGCCCCGCCGACCGCCTGGATCGTGCGCCCGACGACCAGCAGGCCGATGCCCGGCGCCGCGGCACTGACAACGCTGCCGACCAGGTAGCAACCGAGGCCGACAAGCAAGAGCTGAGGTGGCCCCGGAAAATCGGACAGGCGTTTAAGGTGTATTCCCCCGACTGAGGAGGGATACGCGATGAGCAGGAGACGCAGGTTTTCCGGGGAGCTGAAGGCGAAGATCGCGCTTGAGGCGCTTCGTGGCGACCGGACGCTTCAGGAGATCGCCTCGAAGCACCAGGTTCATCCGAACCAAGTGAGCACATGGAAGCGCCAGGCGATCGATGGTCTTGGCGAAGTGTTTTCGAACGGGGGCGAGCGCCGCCGTCGGGACCATGAGAGCGAGATCCGTGATCTTCACGCGAAGATCGGCGAGTTGACGGTGGAGCGGGATTTTTTGTCTCGAGGGTCCGGTCGATGAGCCGGGCCGAGAGGCGAACGATGGTGATACGCGCTCACCCGGCGCTGAGCTTGAGCCGTCAATGCCGTTTGCTGTCGATCGGACGCTCCTCGCTCTATTACACGCCCAAGGGCGAGAGCCCGGAGACCCTGGCGCTGATGCGGCGCATTGATGAGTTGTTCCTGAAGTATCCGTTCTACGGCGCCCGTCAGATGGTCCGTCATCTGCGCCGCGAGGGCGTGCGCCTCGGTCGTCGCCGGGCCGGTCGTCGATGCGCCTGATGGGGCTTCAGGCGATCTATCGGGCGCCGCGTACCAGCGATCCGCATCCCGAGCACCGGGTCTACCCCTATCTGCTCAGAGGCTTGATGATCGAGTGGGCGAACCATGTCTGGTGCGCCGACATCACCTACATCCCGGTGCGGCGCGGCTTTCTTTACCTGGCGGCGATCATGGACTGGGCCAGCCGGCATGTGCTGGCTTGGCGTCTGTCGAACACCCTGGATGCGGGCTTCTGCACAGACGCGCTCGACGAGGCGCTGGCCCGCCATAGCACGCCGGAGATCTTCAATACCGACCAGGGCAGCCAGTTCACCGGCTTCGCCTTCACCGGGCGCTTGCGGGAGGCCGGCATCCGGATCTCGATGGACGGCAGGGGCCGGTACCTGGACAACATCTTCATTGAGCGGCTGTGGCGCTCGCTCAAATACGAGGCCGTCTATCTGCGCAAGCTCGCCGACGGCTTCGAGGCCCGGCGCGTCATCGGCGAGTGGATCGACTTCTACAACACCGAGAGGCCGCACTCGGCGCTCGGGGGGAAAACGCCGGCCGAGGCCTACCGCGGCGCCCCGCCTGTGGATATGATGGACAAGCCGCTACGCGCCTTCCCCACATCCCCACAGGCGCAACAACAACGGCAAGGAGATCGATTCAAAGGGATTCTGGCGGCATGAATGACAACCGGAATACACCTTAACTGAGCCGCCAGACCGTCCGAAAAGGCGGAGCCACCTCAAGCGGACGGCGCCCGAAGCGATCCGACAGCGGTCCGTAGACCAGCATGGAGACGGCGGTGGCCAACAACGAGACACTGACGACGAGCTGCACCGCCGCGGCCGAGACCCCGAGTCCAGCCTGAATCGCCGGCAGCGACGGCAGGAAGATCTGCATGACCAGCGGCCCGAGCGCGGTAGCGGCCACGAGCACGATCAGGAACAGGCGGGATTGCGAAAGATCTTTCAACGGGTCGACTCTGTTCGGCTAGGGCGCTCAAGGGAGAACCGCGACGGGCGGGCAGCGCTGGGGCGACCAATGTAGGTCGCCCGGCGGTCGCGGACCAGGGCAGCGGCATCCCCGGCACCCCCTCGCCTTTCGCGCTTCCACCGGCGCCATCTTGAGCCAGCTTCCCGACCACGACAGACGGCCAGGAACTCTGCTACGAAAAGGCGGGGAAAACGTAGCATCGAACGGGAGGTAGCAAATGAGCCTGCGGCATAAGGTCGCCCTGGTCACCGGCGCTGGCAGCGGGGTCGGCCGCCAGGCCGTCCTCGCGCTGTTCGCGGACGGCTATGCGATCGCCCTGGCCGGGCGGCGGCGCGAGCCCCTGGACGAGACGGTGAGCCTGGCCGGTGCGCCGGCCGACCGCGCGCTGGTCGCGCCGACGGACATCCGCGATCCGGCCTCGGTGCGCGACCTGTTCGCCCGGGCGAAGGAGAAATTCGGCCGGCTGGACGTGTTGTTCAACAACGCCGGCATGGGCGTATCGGCGTCGCCGGAGGAGCTCGCGGTGGAGCAGTGGCAGGCCGTCGTCGATACGAACCTGACGGGCGCGTTCCTGTGCACCCAGCAGGCATTCAAGATCATGAAGGACCAGGACCCGCGCGGCGGCCGCATCATCAACAACGGCTCGATCTCGGCCGACCGGCCGCGGCCGAACTCGATCGCCTACACGGCGACCAAGCACGCGATCACCGGCCTGACGAAGTCGACGTCGCTCGATGGCCGCAAGGACGACATCGCCTGCGGCCAGATCGACATCGGCAACGCCGCGACCGAGATGACCGCGCGCATGGCCGGCGGCGTGCCCCAGGCCGACGGCGCGCTGAAGCCGGAGCCGACCATGGACGTGGCCAATGTCGGCAGCGCCGTCGCCTACATGGCGGGCCTGCCGCTCGACGCCAACGTCCAGTTCATGACGATCATGGCGACCAAGATGCCGTTCATCGGCCGCGGCTGAGATGGCGCGGTTCGCCGGCAAGGTCTTCGTCGTCACCGGTGGTGCGTCGCTGATCGCCCTGGCGCTCGCGGCCAAGCTCGTCGGTGAGGGCGCGACCGTCGTGCTCGGCGACCGCAACGAGGACGTGCGCGGCGAGGTCGAGGGCGTTATCGGCGCCGCCGGGCGCTACCTCGTCGGCGACGTCACCGACGACGCCTATCTCGACAGGCTCGTCGACACGGCGGTCGCGGCGTTCGGCGGCCTCGACGGCGTCGTCAACGCCGCCGTCACGTTCGACGACAAGGTCTACGACACGACGCGCGCGGAATGGCTGCGCGCGCTCGACATCAACGTGGTGTCGGCGGCCATCCTGACCCAGATCGCCATCCCGCATCTGCGGGCGCGCGGCGGCGGCGCGGTCGTCTACGTCTCGTCGATCAGCGGCTTTCGCGCCCAGCCCAACCGCATGGTCTATTCGACGACCAAGGCGGCGCTGCACATGCTGGCCAAGACCGGCGGCACCCAACTGGCGCCGCACAAGATCCGCGTCAACTCGCTGTCGCCGGGCTGGACCTGGAGCCGCAACATCGAGCGCCGCTACGGCGGCCGCGAGCGGGCCGACGCCTTCGCCGCCGAGTTCCAGACCCTCGGCCGCCTCGCCCACCCCGAGGAGATCGCCGACGGCGTCGCCTTCCTGCTGTCCGACGAGGCGGCGTTCATCACCGGCACCGACCTCGCCGTCGACGGCGGCTACGCGGCGCTCGGCCCCGAGGCGCTCGGCCAGCCGTTCGCGAAGTTCCCGACGGTGGGTTGAATTGGCGACTAGAAGACGCCGGCTTTCTCGAAGAGTGCGGCCCAGCCGTTGTTGCTTGCGTTCTGCAGCTCGCCGAGCCAATCCCTGCCTTTCCAACCACCGTAACCGACAAAGTCGGCAAGGTTGGGAATCAGTCCCTCGCACTTTGTATTGATGCCGGCGTTGTCGATCTCGGCGCTGCATCTGTCGACGGTCTTGTATATTTTCTTCGCCTGCAGATGCGGGGCGGCGACGCCGTCTTGAGTGGCCTCGTCATACCGCTCGCCGGGCGCCAGCCGCACCGGCGTGTCCGAGAATTCGGGCTTTATCCAGATGACGTGGTCCGAGGTATTGTGGACCCACGCGTGCGCCTGTCCGGGAACGAGCGCCACCAAGAAAAGGATGGCCGCCCACAAGCCTGACGTACGCTTGACCGACAAGCGCATATGCCTCCCCGGGCGGCCTACTGCGCCTCCAGGAACCGGTTCGCGACCCAGCCCGTGACGGCGAACGGCTCGCCCACTTGGACCTGTGACCAACCGCTGTTGCGACACATCTCAAGCACCTCGGCAGGACGGTTCAGCTGCACGTAGACCGTGCGTCCGGACGCCTGGGACGCCTGTGCGTTGACCAGCCGCTCAAACGTTGCGCCTGGGCCAGCCCTGACGTTAAGCGCCGTGGCCGCCACCATGAGGGTCGCGCCGGTTGCGGCCTCACCCGGCCCGCATTCGGGGCCGCTGACGGGGTGGGCGGCCGTTAGCGTCGCCACCGAGTCGCTGTCGGCGTCCATCGTGGCGCCCATCGCGGCTGCCTCGGACTCGACGGTCGTGACAACACCGGCTGCGACGGTCACGCCAACGGAGGGGCTCTCCGCATCCATCGCCACACCCGTCGCGTCTTCCCCGCCTGACCGAGCGGTGGCGGTAGCGGGGATCGCCGTGGTGTCGCTTGGGCTCGTTGCCGCGTCTACGTGAGTACCGCGGGCGGCGGCCAGGGAACCGGCCAACGCGGCCGTCATGACCAGGGCCGCGACGACGAGCGGCCAGTGCTTCCGGTACGGTTCGAATCGATTTGCAATGCCCGTAAGGCCGGCCTTGAAAGACATTAGTTTTGACCCCGCTTGCCAAGAGAATTCGGTAATTCGCTAGCCAAGCAATTTCCGCGCCAGCCCCCTGCTGTTATGGTTTTCAAAGGGTTACCGGCCGACCGGCCGGGGCCGGTTGTAAAATTCCCCGACACCGAATGCTCCGAATTCATCGGCGTACCGTCTTTGGGGTATGCCGAGCACCGCGTGCATCCGTCTGCGAGTGTAAAGAATCCTGACAGCCCGGGCGGCACCACCCCCGCTGAACCGGCCATGCGAGAGGTTCCACCGGTCGGCTGAGCGGGGCGCGTGGCCGGTGACAGCCGACCGACATGGCGGCTATCCTGGCGGTGGACGAGTGTACCCATGACCGACAGCACGCTTGCGCAGCAGTTCCGGCGCGACGGCTATGTCGTCGTCGACCCGTTCTTCTCCGCGGCCGAGGTGGCGGCCCTGCAGGCCGGCCTGCAGGAGCTGATCGACGCCGACATGCTGAAGAACGTCGCGACCGAGCCGGACCGCAAGACCCGCCGCGACGACAAGTTGAACCTGCAGATCTGTCCGCTGTCCTACCACCACCCGTTTTTCGCGGCGCTGCCGTTCCATCCGCGGGTGCGCGCGCTCGTGACCGACCTGCTGGGCGGGCCTGCCTACAAGTTCCTCGACCAGATCTTCTACAAGCCCGGCCGCACCGGAGCCGGCACGAACTGGCACCAGGACAACGGCTATTTCGGCACCGCCGACCCGTTCGTCGGCCTCGGCTTCTGGATCGCCATCCATGACGCGACGGTGGCCAACGGCACGTTCCGGGTGCTGCCGGGCCACCTCGACCGCACGGCCGAACACGTGCCCGACCCCGAGAGCGACCATCATGTCCGCATGTTCCCCGACGGCGACGACACCGGCATTCCCCTGGAGGTCGCGGCCGGCGGCGTCATCGCCTTTTGCTTCAACATGCCGCACAGCACAACCCGCAACAACACGGACCAGGGCTGCGCCGGCCTCGCCTACCACTTCATGCGCACCGGTCAGACCGGGGTGTGGGCCAACGAGAACAACCCGCATTACGCGGAGTTACAGCTCTATGGCGATGAGGGGCACGAGCACGGCCCGGTCGTCTCGGGCCCGACCTACAGCCGCGGCGTCCAGGAGTACGGCCGCGACATGGAGCAGCGCCTGGCCGACGAGGTCGCCCGGCTGAGCGCCGCCTGACGCGCCGCGGAAGCGCAATACCAATCCTGGGGCGGCCTTCGCCCAATACTGACGCTCGGGACCCCAAGCGTCAGGTGATCACCCCCCACAGAACCAACAGGCGGGGGTAGTTCGATTTCAGCTGGCGGATGGGAACCATCCGTCAGCATCGAACCCCTACGCCCAGCGTTCGAGCCAGCCGCCCTCAACCGTCGTGTCGAACGGGTCGACGCCGGAGCGCCCGCGGGCCTTGTCGACATCGTCCATGCTTTGGCGCTGCCAGTGCGCCCAGTCCAGGCGGTAGGACGGATCGTCCTTGCGGCGCATCGGGATCATCTTGGAGTCGGCATAGCCGGTCGGCTCGCCCGGCCGCTGCCAGCGCAGGTCGACGCTCCAGCGCACCCTGTCCGTGTGATTCTCGGTCGAGCGATGGGGCATCAGCGGATTGTGGAACAGGACGGACCCGGTCTTCATTTCGCAGACCACGCGCTCGCCCGGCGGCAGATCGTCCTCATCGATATAGACGTACCAGGAGTCCTTGGCACCCACGCGCTTCTCGAGGCGGTGGCGCAGGACCCGGCCGACCTTGTGGCCGCCGCAAACGACCTCCAATGTGCCATTCGTCTCGTTCACATCGACGAATGGAATCCACGCCGTCGGCTGTATCGTGTGGATGGCATCGTCGCGCAGGTGATAGGCCGCATCCTGGTGCCACGGCACGGTCATGAGCGGCGTCTCGGGCGTCTTCGATCGCACGCAGCACAACGGATGGCCGTCGATGTCCGGGCCGATGAACTGTGCGACCAAATCGACCAGCCTGTCCGATGACCACAACTCGGCGAGCTTTGGCCGCACCTGCTCGTTGACGTGGATCAGCACGCCGGCGTTCGGCAATTCCTTGGCAATCGCAGCGAGACGGGTGTCGAATGCCTTGTCGGCGTGCGTATTGGCAATCTTGCCGGCGTCGTAGAGCCGCTGCGCGTACTCCTCGACCATCTCGTCGAATTCGTCCACGACCGGCTGCAGGTCGGCGTCGGTGAAGACATTCTCGACGAGCAGAAAACCGTCCTCGAAGTAGCGATTGACCTGCTCCTGTGTGAGCCGCATTGGTCCGCCTCCCATCTCGCGATCGCGGTCGGATGCCTACCGGCACGTCGATGCGGCAGCCGGGCTGGTATAGCTGCCGGCTCCGGGAGATGCCTTGTACCGGCGCGCCTGTCCATCGCATAATGCATAATCGCTGAGACCCATCAAAACTAAGGCGAAGAGAATCAGGGAGGACTATCGATGCAATCATCGCTACGTTCCGCCGTCCTGGCGGCGTTGAGTTTCGTGATGGTCACATTGGCAGGCGCTGTAGCGCACCCGGTTCCTTGGACACAAGTTTGTCTCACGCGGCGGGCCTGATTGAGATCGCGGCGTGCCACGCCTGACGAGCTTGAGCGGGGCTCAGGTAGCCGTTCTTTTCGACGATCCACTGGGCATTGTAGAGTTCGACGAAGTCGCGGACGGCGTCCCGCAGCTCCGCGATGTTGCGGTAGATGCGACCATGGATGATCTGTTCCTTCAGCGTGCGATTGAACCGCTCGGCGACGCCGTTGGTCTGGGGCTCGGCGACGAAGGCGTAGGACGGCTGGATGCCCCAGAACTTGATCTGGTTGGTGAAGTGGTCCGACAGATACTGGGAGCCGTGATCCATCCGCAAGGCCAGCCCCCGAGCCGCGCCGGCCGCGGTCGAGCCATACAGCCCGGCAAGCCCCATGGAGATCGGCTGCAGGGCGGCGAAGCGGTCGCCGCGCTTGCAGACATGCCAGCCGACACACTCGGCGTTCCAATGCTCGACGGCGGTGAAGATCCAGCCCCAGCCGTCGTCCACCGTGAACACCCGAACGCCATCGGTGCCCCACATGAGGTTCGGGGCATGAGTGATGATCTCACCGTCATGGGGATTGCCGCTACGGCGGCGGCAGCGATGGGGCGAGAGCAGATTGTTCTCGCGCATCAGGCGGAGCACCCGCTTGCGGGCAACCCGGATGTCGCGACAGACCCGAAGCCGAGCCCAGACCTTGCGATAGCCCTCGCCCTCCCAGGGCGATGCCTCCAGGTCGGCTTCGATCGCCACCAGCAGCGCCTGGTCCGAGATCGCGGGCTTCGGTCCCCGACGCTTTGCCGGCGGCTGCTCGGCGTGCTGGCCGGAGGTCATGGCGTAGAACGAGGAGCGGGCCATGCCCCAGGCGGCGCAGACCCGCCGCAGGCCGTAGGCCAGACCCGTGCCGGGCGAGGTGGCGGCACTCATCGCCGCGACCTCCGCCGCCCCAAAGGGCCGAAGGTCTCCGTCTTGGCCTCCAGCAGTTCCACCTGCATGGTCAACTCTCCGATCCGCTTCATGGCGCTATCCAGTTCCGCCTGCACCGGATCGCCCTTGCGTTGCTTGAGCGAGGCGTCGATCCCGCCGATCGCTTTCTCACGCCACTGCTCGAGCCGGAAGATCTCTACGCCCAACTGGCGCGACAGAAGTTGCACCGGCTCGTCACGCAAAAGCCGCAGAACGACCTCACGCTTGCGCGCCACCGTCCATCGCTGGCCAAGTCCCAGCGGGCCTGCCGGCAAAGCCTGGCCTGGGGAAAACGTGGACGAGCCAAGCTCGCCCGCATTTACCACAGGCCCATCAACAGCAACTTTCTTCTCAAAATTATCGGTCATGTTCCGGTCCTCCTTGGACACTTCGATTAAGCCAATTCTGTGTCCAAGGAAATCGGGTCCGACTCAACGTTGGCAGGCGCCGCCTCGGCGCAAGACCTGCCACCGGTGAAGGTTACGTTCATCCAACACTGCTGCCCTGGCATCACGTTCTTCCAGCCAATGCAGTTCGGCGCCGAGGAAGCGGCCCGGTTGTTCGACGTCGATCTGAGCGACGTCAACGCGGAAGGTGATGCTGCCCGCCACACGAACCTGATCGAGACGGCTATCGCCGAGGGGCAGGACGCGGTGGCGCCGACGATCACCGTTCCCGATGCCCTTGACGCCGCCGTGCAAAAGGCGGTTGCGGCTGGGCTTATCGTCATAGCCCAGAACATCGACGACCCGTTGGGTGCCGGCAGCAATGCCCGCCAGGCCTTCGTTGGTCAGGACTTCATCGCGTCGGGCAACATCATCGGCGAGCGGATGATCGCCGAACACGGCCTTGGCGCCGGCGACCATTGCCTGCTGCCGGTCGAGTTTCCTGAGCTGACCTACGCGATCGAACGCGCCCAGGGCGTCCAATCGGCGCTGGAACCGGCTGGGATCACGACCGAGATCGTTGGCACGGGTTGACGCCGAGGCTCTCACCATCATCGCGCAGTCGCTCATCGCCAACCCCAGAATCTCGTGCATCATTGGCCTTGGCACGACGCCGACCACGGTGGCGCCGGATGCGGCCAATGAGGTCGGGCGCACCGGTACTCCCAATGGCGGGTTCGACACCAACCCGAAGATCATGGAAAACATCATGAACGGTGTCACCACCGCGACCATGGACCAGCAGCCGTTCTGGCAGGGGTTCCTACCGGTGATGTTCGCGGCCTACGCCGACCGCTATGGCCTCACGCCGCCGGACATCGACACCGGCAACAATCTGATCGACGCGACCAACGGCAAGTTTGCGCTGGATTACGGCGGCACCTATCGTTGATAGCCGCCGCGTCACCCAAGACTTGAAGACCTGCCGGGTGCGGCGCTCGTCGCGCCCGGCGCCTACTTGGGCAAGCTCGGGTTGAGGGGAATCCGTCTGTGGTTCAGTCAAGCGCCGATCTTGCCGCGACGCGCCAGCCGCCGCAGAGTCCGCCTTGGCTCCAGCGGCTGAAGAATTATCAGTCGATCAGTATCGTGGTTGTCTACGGACTGTTCTTGGCCGTCTGCGTCGGTTGGAGTCTGGCGATCGCGCCTGAAGATTTCCGGTTCGCCACGGTCGGAAACCTCGCCATTCTTTCCCAGCAGATCCCAATCACGGCGATCGCCGCGGTTGGTATCGGTCTGTTGATGGTTTCGGGCGAGTTCGACATTTCGATCGCGGGGACGTTCACGCTGGTTGCGTTTATCGTCGCCATCACCATCGCCGACTTCGGATGGGTGCTTCCGATCGCGCTTGTGGCGGGCCTTCTGGTTGCGATCGCCGTCGGCACTGCCAATGGCTTCATCACGGCGTGGCTGGGCGTCCCGTCATTCATCGCGACGATCGGGATGATGTTCTTCCTGCGCGGCGTCGTTCGTTTCGTCTCGATCAACCCACAGACCAATCTGCCGGACAGCACCGCGTTCTTTCCGAACGAGGCGTTCAAGAGCCTGCTTACCGGGCAGATCGTGGGACCCATATACGCCCAGCTGATCTGGCTGATCGCGATTGGCATCGTCGGCTATCTGATCCTCGATCGGCATCAGCTCGGGAATCACATGTTGGCGGCCGGTGGCAATCGGGTTGCGGCAACGGGTGTCGGCGTGAACGTGAAACGCGTCAAGCTGGTGGCCTTTGTCATCTGCGCCACGACGGCCGGTTTCGCTGGTATCCTGCAAGCGACTCGGATCAACGAGATCGAGCCGTCGTTCGCCACGTTAAGTGGATTCGAGTTGAAGGCGATCGCTGCGGTGGTCGTTGGCGGCGTTAGTCTGTTTGGTGGTCGCGGGACCGTGCTCGGCATGATCCTCGGCGCGGCGCTGATCGATACCGTCGACAACGTCCTCGTTCTTATTGGTGCGCCGGAGACGATCTTCAAAGGCCTGCTTGGGGCCATCATCATCGTCGCCGTCGTCTTGAACAACATCGTCAACCGGCGCGTGCCGTCATGACGGACGCACGACGTCGCTTCCCCGCTCTGCGCTGAGGGACGAGCATGGCCGTATCAGCACCTGCCGACCCGGCGCAGGCACGCTACCAACCGATCAGCTGGATGACGCGACTGCGTCGGCATCCGGCTGGACCGGTGGCCGTCGTGTTCTTTGGCCTGCTTGTCGCCTGTATTGTCGCCGGCTTGCTCCTGCCCGACCGGTTCTTCTTTCTGTACCGGGGCAATCTGTCGCTGGTGCTGCGGGCGATCCCCACGTTCGGCATTGTGGCGCTCGGCGTCGGGCTGTTGATGATCGCCGGTGAGTTCGATCTGTCGGTGGGGTCGGTGTATGTCGCCGCACCGTTTGCCATGGCATTCGCATTTGCCGCGGGTGTGCCGCTGCCGCTGGCGATCCTCCTGGCTTTCGCCATCGCCATCGGGGTCGGGCTGGTAAACGCCTTCATCACGCTGCGGTTCGGCGTACCGTCCTTCATCACGACCCTGGGGATGCTGTTCATAGTCAGAACCGCGGCGCCGTTCATAGTCGGGTATCGACGCTCCTTGACCTTTCGGCCGCCGGCGGAGTTCAAGGCGATTCTCACCGGCAACGTCTTCGGCATCGTGCCGGCGCAGATTGTCTGGTTCCTGGGCCTCGCCTTGATCGCCTATTTGATCCTCAACCGGCATTTTCTCGGCAATCGTTTCTTCGCCGCCGGCGGCGACAGCAGGGCGGCCCGATTTGCCGGCATCAACGTCGCCCTCACGAAGACCTTGGCGTTCGTTCTGGCATCGGTGTTCGCCACGATTTCGGGCATATTCAACGTGACACGATTAAGCAATGCGCAGACCAACCCGCAGCTCTTTATCGAGTTGTTTGCCGTGGCGATCTGCGTGATGGGAGGCCTTTCGCTGTTCGGCGGCCGCGGTGCAGTCGTCGGTATTGTCCTCGGTGCGGCGCTTCTACAGTTGGTGCAGGACGCCATCATTCTGGCACGCCTGCCGGGATTCTATCTCGACATGTTCGTCGGCATGATGATCGTCCTTGGCGTGGTCCTCAACCAAGCCGTGCGCCGCAGGTATTGACGCAGACAAAGGAGACAGGCGATGACGGGGGCGACGACGACGGTCGGAGCCGAGGCAACCCAGGGCGAGGCACGCCCGGTTCCGCTTTTTGAGGCGCGCGGCGTCTCCAAGGCGTACGGCCACGTCAATGCCTTGATAGAGGTGGACTTCGAGGTGCGCCCGAACGAGGTCGTCGGCCTTCTCGGCGACAATGGGGCCGGCAAATCGACTCTGATCAAGATCCTGTCGGGCGTCGTCAGTCCGGACCAAGGGACGTTCTTCCGGGGCGGTGCGCCTGTGGATATCGGAACCCGGCGCAAGTCCGAGGTTGCCGGCATCCAGACAATCTATCAAGACATCGCGCTGGTCCGGTCGATGTCGATCATGCGCAACATCTTCGCCGGTCGCGAACCGTTGGGGCCCCTCGGCTTCATGCGAATGCGCGAAATGCGCGAAACCGCAATGGATATCCTGGACAAGTATGTGCGGATCGCCGGAATTACATCACCTGAACTGCCAGTCGAGGACCTTTCGGGCGGCCAAGCCCAGGCGGTCGCAATTGCCCGCGCGGTCCATTTCAAGCGAGACATCCTCCTCCTTGACGAACCGACCAGTGCGCTCTCGATCCGGGAGACGGAGAAAGTTCTGGGGATCATGCGAGAACTCGCCGAATCCGGCGTGTCTTGCGTTTTTGTGACCCACAACCTCTACCACGCGTTTCGTGTCTGCGACCGGTTCGCGATCATGGCGCATGGGCAGAACGTTCAGAACACTGCGAAGTCGGAAACCTCTCTCAACGAGCTAACCGACATCATCATGAGCCACTGACCAGGTATCTTTGCGCGCGCGAGTACCCGGGTCTGACAGCGCAAGGACGCCCGTCTGGCAACGCAGCCAGCCGGCGGCTCCGCCACCGCTTGGCGGATGCTGCTGGGGGTAGCGTCATGACGCAGAGACGGGACTACAGCCTGAACGGCCCCGAGACCAAGCACGCGTGGGAAAACGGGCTCGTCTCAGCAGACTGGTACAAGAGCCAGGTGCCGCGCGAACGCATGAAAGAGCTCATGCAACGCAGCAACTTTCCGGCGGCGTGGCATGTTCTGTTGTGGTTCGCGCTGATCGGCCTGTTCGGCGTCCTTGCCTTCCTGTCCTGGGGCACCTGGTGGGCGGTGCCCGCCTTCATCGCCTATTGCACGATCCTCACCGGCTCATCGGACCCGCGCTGGCATGAGTGCGGCCACGGCACGGCGTTCAAGACCCAATGGATCAACAACGTCGTCTACAATTTCGCGTCGTTCTGGCTGCTGCGCGAACCAACGGTGTGGCGCTGGAGCCATGCGCGCCACCATACCGACACGATCATCGTCGGCCGCGATCCGGAGATCATCACGCCGCGGCCGCCGGACTTTTTGAGCTTGTTCCTGAGGCTGTTCAACCTCACGGGCGGCCGCAAGACGATCGGCCATGTGTTCATTCACGCAGCCGGCAAGAAGACCTTTCCCGAGGAGGACTTCGTCCCGGAGTCCGAGTGGCCGCGGCTGTTTTTCGCG
This sequence comes from Alphaproteobacteria bacterium, assembly GCA_965261585.1. Classification (GTDB taxonomy): domain Bacteria; phylum Pseudomonadota; class Alphaproteobacteria; order UBA6615; family UBA6615; genus CBDHDN01. The sequence continues at coordinate 27,290 of CBDHDN010000003.1, read as the reverse complement.
GCGCGCGTGTGGATTGCGGTCTGGCTGGCGGTCATCGTCCTGGCGATCGCCATCGGCTCCATCCTGCCGATCCTGTTTGTCTTCCTACCGCCGTTCCTCGGCCACTGGCTGGTTCTGTTCTTCGGGGCGACCCAGCATCTCGGCCTGGCCGACGACGTCATCGACTATCGCCTCAACACGCGCACCATCTACATGAACCCGGTGTTCCGGTTCCTGTACTTGAACATGAACTATCACGTCGAACACCACATGTTCCCGATGGTGCCCTACCACGCGCTGCCGGCCCTGCACGAAGCGGTCAAGGCGGACTGCGCGCCGCCCTACCCGAGCACCTGGGCCGCCTACAAGGAGCTCCTTCCTGCGCTCGTCCGGCAGCTGCGGGAGCCTGATTGGTGGGTCGTCCGCGATCTGCCCGGGACCGGCCGGCCGGGCGATGCCGTGGCGGCGCCCGCGGAGTAGGGAGCCGACGGCACGGCGCGCGCAGGCCTCGCGGTCCCGCTCAACGTCCAGGCTCCATCGGCCATGCCATTTGCGACGACAAACGACGGCGTCAGGCTCTGGTACGACGATGCCGGCGACGGCCGGCCGCTGGTCATGATCCACGGCTGGGGCGCCAGCCCCGAGTTCTTTGACCGCAACCGCGACCCGTTGGCAGCGGAGCTGCGGGTCGTCCGGATGGCCTATCGCGGCCACTACAAGTCGGACAAGCCCCGGTGGGGCCACCACATCGCGCGCTACGCCAAGGACGTGAAGGACCTCATCGAGTACCTGGCATTGGAAGATGTCACGCTGCTCGGCTGGTCCATGGGCTGTTCCATCATCTGGAGCTATTACGAACTGTTCGGCGACGCGCACCTGAGCGGTGTCATCCTCGTCGACCAGACGCCGCGCCAGTACCTGGAATTCGGCGGCCAGAACTGGCGCTGGGCCCAGACCGGCGTCTATGACCACGAATCGCTCGCCGTGTGGACCACCAGGCTCGAGCTCGACGCGGCGAGCGTGACCCAGGGGATCGTGCCGGCGTGCTTTCCCGAGGGCGTCCAGCCGACGGCGGAGGAGCAGGCGTTCTTTGCCGGCCAGATCGAGATGACGCCCTGGTGGGTGCGGGCCAAGGTCATGACCGACCACACGACCCTCGACTGGCGCGACGTGCTGCCGCGGATGGACGTGCCCGCCCTCGTCATCGTCGGCCGCAAGAACCTGATCTTCCCTTGGCAGGGTCCCGCCTATCCCGCCGAGGTGATGCCCAACGCCGAGCTCGTGATGTTCGAGGAAAGCGGCCACATGCCGTTCTATCACGAGGCCGACAAGTTCAACCGGGCGGTCCTGGAATTCGTGCGCGGCTGACGGGCCGGCGGCGGTGGCCGGCCGGCACCTCCCAAAAATTTGATTGCCGCGCTCTGAGAGGCGAGGGCACCATTGGCGCTGCCGTATTTGGCCCATTTTTCTGGAGGGGAGAGCAGTCATGCGTCGCAAGAAGGCCAGCGATTTCGATCAGCGGGTGCTCGATCTGTACGACGGCTACGTGCACGGCAAGATCGGCCGTCGGGAGTTCCTGGACAGGGCGGCGAAGTACGCCGTCGGCGGCGTCACCGCGGCGGCGCTGCTGGAGAGCCTGAAGCCCGATTACGCACTCGCGCAACAAGTCGCGCCGGACGATCCGCGGATCCGGGCGGAGTTCGTCGACTACGCCTCACCGAACGGGCACGGCACCATCCGCGGGCTTCTGGCACGCCCCGCCGGCGCGAGCGGCGCACTGCCGGGCGTCGTCGTCGTGCATGAGAACCGCGGCCTCAACCCCTATATCGAGGATGTCGCGCGCCGCGTCGCCGTCGCCGGGTTCCTGGCCTTGGCGCCGGACGGCCTGACCCCGCTGGGGGGCTACCCCGGCAATGACGACGATGGCCGGACAATGCAGCGGCAGCTCGACCGCGCCAAGCTCGGGGAGGATTTCTTCGCCGCCTACGAACACCTCACGGCACGCGGCGACGTGACCGACAAGATCGGCGTCGTCGGCTTCTGCTATGGCGGCGGCGTGTCGAACGCGATGGCCGTGCGCTTCCCGGACCTGGCGGCGGCCGTGCCGTTCTATGGCCGCCAGCCGGCGGCGGCCGACGTGCCGAAGATCCAGGCGCCGTTGCTGCTGCACTATGCCGGGCTCGACACGCGCGTCAACGCCGGCTGGCCGGCGTACGAGGCGGCGCTGAAAGAACACGGCAAGGCGTTCAGCGCACACGTCTATCCCGATACCAACCACGGCTTCCACAACGACACCACGCCGCGCTACGACGCGCCCGCGGCCGAGTTGGCCTGGGACCGGACGATCGCGTTCTTCAACGAGACACTGACGTAGTCCGATGGCGTGACCTCTTCCGGCGGCGGCCAATTCCGGCCGCCGCCATTCTTATGGCATGCTGCGAGTGTGGACGATCCACACGAGGTGTGCGCAATGGCGGCGAGCCAGGCGGATGGGGAGATCACGGTGCTCAACGCCGGCGCGCCGAAGACCGGCGTTGCACGCTGCGCCGAGGCCTTCGCCGAGGCACGAGGGCGCCACGTCGCCGTCATGTTCGCGACCGCGCCGGCCATCCGCGAGGCCATGCAAAGCGGCGATTGCGCGTGTGAGGTGGTGATCGCGCCGGTGCCGGCCATGCAGGCCTTCGAGCAAGCCGGCCGAATCGTCGCCGCCAGTACGCTCGTCATCGGCAAGATCAAGGCGGGTGTCGTGGTCCGCAATGGCGCGCCAACGCCCAACATTACGACGGTAGAATCGCTCACGGCGGCCTGCCGCGCGGCCGATTCATTGCTCTACAACGAGGCGTCGAGCGGCCAGCGCATCGCCGAGATGATGGTGCAGCTCGGCATCGCCGACGAGGTCGCCGACAAGACGGTGCGCGTCCCGACGGGCCGCGCCGTCATGGAACACCTGGCGCAAAGCAGAGCGGCGCGCGAGATCGGCTTTGGACACGCTCCGGATAACGCTGGGCGAACAACGCGGCGCGCAGTACGCCTGAGGAGATCCCATAGAGGTGGACGGACCGCGCGCCACGGACCGCGGCAATGTAGTCGGTCGCGGGCACGAGGTCGTCGGCACCGTTGGCGATGTCGCAGTTGATGTCGCGGTGCTTGTCCGACCGGCCGTAGCCCTCCATGTCGACGCACCAGGCATCGAACCCACGATCGGCGAAATGATCCATGACGGACGAGTACGGCCTGCCCTCGACCTGTAGGTCGAAAGTCGGCTGCGACGCCATGGAAGGGCCATGGACGAAGACGATCGTCGGGCGCGGCTCCACCGGCTCGCCGCAGTGCTTTTCCCACAGGAACAAACGCACATCACCCCTGTGCGTCCAGTGTTCGGTCGCCTTGATGTCCGGTCCTGAGCCCTGTGCCATGGTTCCGCTCCCCTGCGAGGTTTTCGATCGCCACCATACATCGCCCGCGCGAGCGGGGCGCTCCTACAGGGGCGTCGCCTTAGACAACGGCTGTGCGGCGCGGTAGACCTATGGCTTGCCGGGCTTGACAGGGGGAAGCGATGCAGCATCGACAACTGGGCAGGAGCGGCCTCGAGGTCTCGACAATCGGCCTCGGCTGTATGGGCATGTCGACCGCCTATGGCACGTTTGACGACGACGAGTCGATCGCGACGATCCACCATGCCATCGACATCGGCGTGAACTTGATCGACACGGCCGACGCCTACGCCAATGGCCGCAACGAGGAGCTGGTCGGCCACGCCATCGCCGGCCGCCGCGACGCCGTCGTCGTGGCGACCAAGTTCGGCAACGTCCGCAATCCCGACGGGACCGGCAGCGTCAACGGCCGGCCGGACTATGTCGTCGAGGCCTGCGACAAAAGCCTGCAACGCCTTGGCGTCGACACGATCGATCTGTTCTACCAGCACCGCGTCGACGCCGACACGCCGATCGAGGAGACGGTCGGCGCCATGGCGCGCCTGGTCGAGGCCGGCAAGGTGCGCCATCTCGGCCTGTCCGAGGCCGGCGCGGCGACGCTACGCCGCGCCCACGCGACCCATCCTATCACCGCGCTGCAGTCGGAATACTCCCTGTGGACACGCGACGCCGAGGCCGAGATGCTGCCGACCTGTCGCGAGCTCGGCATCGGCTTCGTCGCCTACAGCCCGCTCGGCCGCGGCTTCCTGACCGGCACGATCCGCGCGCCCGATGCGCTGATTGAAAACGACCGTCGCCGCGACCACCCGCGCTTCCACGAGGAGAACCTGAGCCGCAACGTGGCCTTGTTGGACCCGCTGACCGAGCTGGCGGCGGCCAAGGGCTGCACGCCGGCGCAGCTGGCACTGGCCTGGCTGCTCGCCCAGGGCGACGACATCGTCCCGATCCCCGGCACCAAGCGCCGCACCTATCTCGACGAGAACGCCGCGACCCCGGCAGTCACGCTGGACGGCGCCGACGAGGCGGCCCTGGCGGAGACGTTCGTCCAGGACGCCGCCGCCGGCACCCGCTATCCGCCCGGCCAGCTGCGCCGCGTCGGCCTCTAGAGCACATCCGGTTTAGACGGAATATCCTGCATTGACGAGGTAGTTTCTGCATTCGGTTGGAGAGAATTCATCGAGGGCGTTTCCAATTGCCCGCCAGAGGTCATCGACGGTTCTGGCGCCGACCTTGCGGAGAATGGCTTTGAGCTTGGCGAAGACCTGTTCGATGGGATTGAGATCGGGGCTGTAGGGCGGCAGGTAGAGCGGGGTTGCGCCGACCGCCTCAATGGCCTCGTGTACGCTGGCGACCTTGTGGGAGGAGAGGTTGTCCATGATGACGATGTCGCCCGCGGACAGGGTCGGGACCAGGGCTTGCTGGACCCAGGCAAGGAAGCTTGCGCCGTTGATCGGGCCATCGAAAACGCAGGGCGCGGTGATCCGGTCGTGACGCAGGGCGGCAATGAACGTGGTTGTCTTCCAGTGGCCATGGGGAATGGCCGCCACCACCCGTTCGCCGCGCGGTGCCCGGCCATAACGCCGGGCCATGTTCGTCCGCGCCCAGGTCTCGTCGAGAAAGACCAGCCGTTCGGCAATCAGCCCAGGTTGCTCGTTGCGCCAAGTGGCTCGCGCCGCCGCGACGTCAGGGCGCTCCTGCTCGGCGGCGTGGGCTGTCTTTTTTTGCGACTCAGCCCCTGAGCCAGAAGAAAGTCGCCAAGCGTCGAGCGCTTCGCCTCGATCCCCTCGGCGGCCAGCAAGACGCAAAGCTCGTCAATGGTGATGTCGCAATTCTCCATCACCAGAGCCCGAATGCGATCGCCATGGGGAGCCAGTTTCGATTTCTTCCAGCCACCGTATTTGTCGGCTTTGATCGTGCCCCGCTGCTTCCAACGCTGCATCAGCTTCACAACAAAGCTGATGCTCACATCAAATTGCTTCGCCGCCGCATTGCGAGAGGTCCCCGATTCAACAACTCGAACAACTCGTTCACGAAGATCTTCCGAATAAGGTCGTGTCATCCATGGCTGGCCTCCTTTAACCCAGCTCATAGCTTGAATCACTTTTTGCGACCCTTGGGAATCCCCTTTTTGATTCTGTCTATGCCGGACCCGCTCTAGTAAAGTACACAGCAATTTCCGTGCCAGTTCCGTGGTGCTGTAACTTATTGTGAATCAACGTATTTTCGCATCCACCGGCGCGAGTGTGGGGCAAATGCGCGATATCGGCGGTGAGTTACCCCAAACGACGGCGGACTGTTGGGCGCCGGTCAGCGCTCTGGGACGTGATCCGTCAGTGCGACTGGGACCGGGCCGCCGGTGGCCCAGTCCAGCAGCTCGACCGTATGCACGATCGGCGCCGACGCGCCGGTGGCGAGTTGCGTCATGCAGCCGATGTTGCCGCTGGCGATGACCGCCGGCTCGGTGGCCGCCAGGTTGGCGAGCTTGCGGTCACGCAACTGCCCGGCGAGCGCCGGCTGCAGGATATTGTACGTGCCGGCCGAGCCGCAGCAGAGGTGGGCCTCGCTGGGCACGCTCACTGCAAAGCCCGCGTCGTGCAACAGTTGCTGCGGCAACGCATCGATGTTCTGGCCGTGCAGCATGGAGCAAGCCGACTGATAGGTCACCCGCACGCCCGCATGGGGCGACCCCGCGACGGGTGCGAGGCCGAGGTCGGCGACGAACTCCGTCACATCCTTGGCCAGCGCCGCGATGCGCGCCGCCTTGTCGGCGTAGTCGGCGTCACCGCGCAGCAGAAAGCCGTAGTCCTTGACCATGGTGCCGCAGCCGCTGGCATTGATGACCACCGCGTCGAGGTCCGGCGTCGCCTCCAGCACGCGCGACCAGGCCGCGATATTGGCGATCGCCTGTTGCCGGGCCGTTGCCGCCTGCCCGAGGTGATGCACCAGCGCGCCGCAGCACCCGGCACCGCGCGCGACCACGACCTCGACGCCGTGGCGCGTCAGCAGCCGCACCGTCGCCTCATTGATCGCCGGCGCCAACACCTGCTGTGCGCAGCCTGACAAGAGGGCGACGCGCGCACGCTGCTGTCCCACCGCGGCGAAGACCTGCGGCCGGTCGACGCGCGACGGCGACGGCACCCGTCGCGGCGCCATGGTCACCAGCGTCCGCAGCCGTCCCGGCAGCAGGCGGGCCATCGGGCGGGCGAGGCCGGCGCCCCGCAGCGCCAGGCGGAACAGCCCGGGATACGGCAACACCCGCGCCAGCAGCCGCCGCAACAGCCGCTCCGGCAGCGGCCGCGCGAAAGTCTGCTCGATGTGGTCGCGGGCGCGGTCGACCAGATGCATGTAGTGCACGCCCGACGGACAGGTCGTCATGCAGGACAGGCATGACAGGCAGCGGTCGATATGGGTGGTGACCTGGGCCGAGGCCGGGCGGTCTTTCTCCAGCATGTCCTTGATCAGGTAGATCCGCCCGCGCGGGCTGTCGAGCTCATCGCCGAGCAGCACGTAGGTCGGGCAGGTCGCCGTGCAGAAGCCGCAGTGCACACACGCACGCAGGATCTTCTCGGCCTCGGCAATGTCCGGGTCGGCGAGCTGCGTGACGGAGAATTGGGTTTGCATGGGGCGCCGCCGCTAGACGCCGGCGTACATGCGCCCGGGGTTGAGCACCCGGCGTGGGTCGAACGCGCCCTTGACCCGCTCGGTCAGGCTCGCCAGCCCGTCGCCTGGCGGCTGGAACACCGCGACCGCGGCCCGCGTCGCCGCTGCCGCCCGCATCAGCGTGGCGTGCCCGCCATGGGGTGCGACGGCGGCGCGCACGACGGCGGTGCCGGCATCGTCGTCACCGGCATCGTCGTCACCGGCATCGTCGTCACCGGCATCGTCGGCGGCGCTCGCCAGGGCCAGCCAGACCAGCCCGCCGCCCCAATCGAAGAACGCGACCCCCGCACGCGCGCCGAGGATCGCCGCGGCGACCCGATGGCCCACTTGCGGCGGCAGCGACAGGCGCCATACGGCCTGCCGGCCATAGCGGCCCGCCGCGGCAAAGGGCGCCAGGTCGCGCAGCTCGGCCCACAGACGCGCCGAATTCGTGCGGTGCAGCTCCTCCACCGGCGCCAGCGGCGCCACCTCCCCGCGCAACGCCTCACAACGCGCCGCGACCGAGGGCCCGACACCCTCGAGCCGCAGCGCCGTGACCGACTTGCCGCCGCCGGCGACGTAGTCGACAGCCGATGTCGCGGCGATCGGCGGCGGCAGATGCGCAGCGCCCGAGACTTCATGGCTGCTGTTGAGCGCCGCCGTCATGGCCGCCGTTGCGCCGGCATCGTCCAGACCGTAGAGCAGCACGGTGCGCACCTTCTCCGGCGCCGGCAGCGCCTTGAACGTCAGCGCCGTCATGACCGCGAGCGTGCCGTGGGAGCCGGCCAGCAGCTTGCACAAATCGTACCCGGTGACGTTCTTGACGACGCGGCCGCCGGTCTTGAACACCTCGCCGCGGCCGTTCACCGCGGCGACGCCCAGCAGATGGTCGCGCGCCGCGCCCGCCTTCAGCCGCCGCGGTCCCGACAGGTTGCATGCGACGACGCCGCCGAGCGTCGCCTGCCCCGCCGGTGTCCCATAGAACGGCCCCAGATCGGGCGGCTCGAACGCCAGCAGCTGATTGTTGGCCGCAAGCTCGGCCTCGATCGTGCGCATCGCGGTGCCGGCCGCCGCGGTCAGCACCAGTTCCGCCGGCTCGTAGAGCGAGATCCCGGCGAGGCCGCCGACGTCGAGCGCATGGCGCGGTCGCTCCGACCGGCCGAACCCCTGCTTCGAACCGGCGCCGACGACCTCCAGCCCGACCGGCTCGGCCGCCGCCCAGGCGACGATATCGGCGACCTCCTCGGCCTTGCTCGGCCGAAACCGCTCTGGCCGGGTAATCTCCGCCATCGTCATCTGGCACTCGGTCCGACGGATCGGCAACGCGCCTCCCACCCCCTTGGGGGACGGGTCGGGATGGGGGGTGAAACAGACATCTGCGATCGCGACGTCAGAACCGCGGCAGGTCGGGGAACCGCGTCTCGCCCCGGTGGATATGCACGCGGCCCAGCTCGGCGCAGCGATGCAGTGTCGGGAACACCTTGCCGGGGTTCATCAGTTGCTCGGGATCGAACGCGCATTTGACCCGCTGCTGCTGCCGCAGATCGGTCTCGGAGAACATGACCCCCATCAAGTCGCGCTTCTCGACGCCGACGCCATGCTCGCCGGTCAGCACACCGCCGACCTCCACGCAGAGCTTCAGAATATCGGCGCCGAACGCCTCGGCCCGCTCCAGCTCGCCTGGGGTGTTGGCGTCATACATGATCAACGGGTGCAGGTTGCCGTCGCCGGCATGAAAGACGTTGGCGACGCCCAGGTCGTACTGCCGCGCCAGCTCCGCCGTCCGGCGCAGCACCTCCGACAGTCGGTGGCGCGGGATCGTGCCGTCCATGCAGTAGTAGTCCGGGGTGATACGGCCGACCGCGGGAAACGCGGCCTTGCGGCCGGCCCAGAACTGCAGCCGCTCGGCATCGTTCGTCGAGACCCGAACGGAGGTCGCGGCCTTGGCCTCGGCGATCTCCCGCACCCGGCCGATCAAATGGTCGACCTCGGCCGGCGGGCCGTCCAGCTCGACGATCAGCAGCGCCTCGGCATCCAGCGGATAGCCGGCCTTGACGAACGCCTCGGCGGCATGGATTGCCGGCCGGTCCATCATCTCCATGCCGCCTGGAATGATGCCGGCGCCGATGACCGCGCCGACGCAGTCGCCGGCCGCCTCGGCGCTGGCGAAGCCGACCAGCAGCGCCCGCGCCGACTGCGGCTGCCGCAGGATGCGCACCGTGACTTCGGTGATCACGCTCAACAGACCCTCCGAGCCGGTGACCAGGCCCAGCAGGTCGTAGCCCGCGGCGTCCAGGTGCTTGCCGCCGAGCCGAAGGACCTCGCCGCCCGGCAGCACCATCTCCAGGCCGAGCAGGTTGTTCGTCGTCAGGCCGTATTTCAGGCAGTGCACACCGCCCGCGTTCTCGGCCACGTTGCCGCCGATCGTGCAGGCGATCTGGCTCGACGGGTCCGGCGCGTAATAGAAACCAGCGTCGGCGACCGCGTCGGAGATACCGAGGTTCGTCACGCCGGGCTGGGCGACGATGCAGCGGTTCTCAAGATCGACCTCGAGGATCCTATTGAACTTGCTCATGCCGATCGTCACCGCATCGGCCAGGGGCAAAGCGCCGCCGGACAACGACGTACCGGCGCCGCGCGGCACGAGCTTGACGCCGTTGTCCTGACAATAGGCGAGGATCCGGCTGACCTGTTCGGTCGTGCTCGGCAGCACGACGATCATCGGCAGCTGGCGATAGGCCGTCAGGCCATCGCACTCGTAGACCCGCATCGCATCTTCGTCGGCAATCACCGCCTCGCCCGGGACAATGTCCCGCAACGCCGCGACGATCTCGCCTCGCCGGGCCAAGACCTCGGTATCTGGCGGCGGCATCTTCATCGCCTGAGCTCCCTCACAGCGGCCCAGGAGTGTAGAGCGTTATGCGCTGCTGTGAAATCGCACCCGCCGGCCTCACAACGACAAACCGCGCCTCACGGGCGCGGTCGCAACACTCGGGTGCGGATCCGGCGTCAGCCTTGCCGCGCCTTGAAGCGGGGGTTTTTCTTGTTGATCACATAGATCCGCCCGCGCCGGCGCACGACCTGGCAGCCCTTATGGCGCTTCTTGATGGACTTCAGCGAATTGGCGACTTTCATGACACAGTACCCCTGGTCGCGGCGGCGGACCCTACTAGGGCGCCCCGAACGTGTCAACATGACGTGCCGAACTTCATCGCGAACAACCGCAACATTGTCAAGTCGCCGGCATCGAAGGCCGCGATCCGTCGGGTCCAAAACTCGGCCTCGTCGAGCAGCAGCATCAAATCGTCGTGTGAATGGTCCGCGAGATCGAGCGAACATACGAACCGATAGAGCTGGCGCCTGGCCATGCGGGCATAGTTGTCGGTGATGTCGGCGCTGACCCGGACCTTCATGCCCAGCCCTTCCAGGTGGCTGACATAGTGGTCGACTGTCCACGGCTGCGGTCGCAGCGGCTCCGATCGCACCCACGCCTCGTAGGCTGGCGTTTGTGGCTGGGTGGTCCGCGCGATGTCGGTGAACAGCAACTCCCCGCCGGGCTTCACGGCCTTGCACAGTTTCTGCAGCATCGACTTCTTTTCCGGTAGCGCAAAGAACCCCTCTCGCGCGAACATCACATCGAAGCGCTTTTCGATCATGAAGCCCGCTGGGTCGAACACCTTGATGGGCGCCTTTTTGTCGACGCTCAGACGCACCGATTCCGCCATGCCCTTGTCGGCCAGAATCGGATCCATCTCCAGACCGGTGATCCAGGCATCCAAAACGTCGACGATCGCTCGCGCCGCCCGACCCAGCCTTGCCGTCACGTCGAGCAGGCTCATCGCCGAGGTCAGTCCGCACGGCTGGACGAGGTTGATAATATAATCCGCCCCGCCCGGCTCGACGAAGCCGGGGCCCCAGATCTGCTCCTTCAGGCGGATACGCGCGTCCGGCCAATAGTCCGCCGGATAGGCTATCGTGCCCTCCTCGGCCACAGCCGGGGCGCCCACCGAGCTCATGCGGCCACTCGCAAGCTTGGCATGGGACCTCCTAGCATGTTCGTAACCAATCAACCCTAAATGCGAGGTAAACCCGCCGCCGGCCGGCCCGTTCCGGCAGTGTTTCCGGCTTGCGGCGTGGCGCCCGGTCTATAGCCTTCGGGCCCGGGCGCAGACATCGGCTGGGAGGACCACATGCTGCCAAGCCTCGCCGAAATCGACGCGGCGGAAACCATCATCGGACGGCACATGGCGCCGACGCCGCAATATTGTTGGCCGCTGCTGGCCGGGCGCTGCGGTTGCACGGTCTGGGTCAAGCACGAGAACCACACGCCGATCGGCGCCTTCAAGCTGCGCGGTGGGCTGATCTACGTCAACGACCTGAGGCGCACCCAACCGGACGCCGCCGGCCTCGTCGCCGCGACCCGCGGCAAGCACGGTCAGAGCGCCGCCTTTGCCGCCGCCGCGTATGGCCTGACGGCGACGATCGTCGTGCCCCAGGCCAACAGCGTCGAGAAGAACCGGGCCATGCGCGCCCTTGGGCGCCGAGCTTGTGGAGCACGGTCCAGTTGACGAGCAGGAACGCGTCGACGAGCCGGGCATTCGGCAGGTCCCTGGTCAGGATCTCGTGCCAGCGTGCGGTGTAGTAGTAGTCATCCATCTCGACGCCGATGGCGCCACGGTCCCAGCCGCGCTGTCTGACCACGTCGGCAACGAATTCCATGGGGTGGCGCTCGCCCGACCCGACATAGGTGTCGGGATAGGGCACGACGTTGTCGGGCGTCAGGAACGCGGTGAACTTGGCGCCGGCGGCATCCATGGCGCGGCCGACCCAGACCGGCTCCTCCTGGGCGAGGCTGACCACGACCATCTGCGGCGTATAGAACGAGCAGCCGTCGTAGCCGGTCAGGTAGAATTGGTTGGCCGGGCTGGCGACCAGCAACACGTCGATGCCGCGCGCCGCCATGCGTTCCTTCGTGCGGTCGACACGCGACAGGTACTCGCGCCGTTCGAAGAGCGTCATCTGAGCCTCCCCCCAATGCCCTCGCGGCACCGCCGCGAGGTTTGGGAGAGGCTAGCCCGACCGCCGCGCCGGCAGAAGGCCCCGCCTGACGGATTACTGGTGCGAGGTGAACCGAGCAGTCTCGGCATCGATGGAGATGTAGCTCGGCCACCGCCCCCTCGGCCATGTCATCGAGGGATGGCGTGGGCTGGCCGAAGCGCTGGCGGTAGACCCACAGGTTGCTCATCACCCGGGTGACATAGTCCCGCGTTTCCTTGTTGGGGATGCTCTCCATGAACATCAGCGCATCATCGCCGAAGGCCATGCGGCGCTCCCACTTCACGAGGTTCCCCGGCCCGGCATTGTACGCTGCGACCATGCGCAACAGATCGTTGCGCGCGCCGCGACGTTCCAGCAGCCGCTGCAGATAGCGCTGGCCAAGGGCGATGTTGAAATTGGGATCGTAGAGCAGCTCACCCTCGCTGCCGCGAAACCGGCGCCGGCCGTCGAGCGCTGCCGCGGTCCGTGGCATCAGCTGCATGACGCCGCGGGCGCCGTGCGGGCTCTTTGCCCTCGGGTCGAAGAACGATTCCCGCCTGATCAGCGCAAAGATCAGGGGCCCGATCGACGATGAAGCCGTCGTCGGGCCGCCACGGCGGCACCGGATAGAGCACCGGATCGAGGGTCTCTTCCGAATAGCCGACGCCGTCGGCGAGCAAGCGCTTGCCGATCTCGAACCCCAGCTTGGCGCGCCCATAGGAGTACGCCAACGCCAGCATCGCCTGGGCCGTTATCGGCTCGTTCCAGTCGTCCAGCGCAAACAGCTCAAGCCCCGCACGATCCTCTTGACCGACTTGCACGAGCGCAACCGCGCGGACACCCGCCGGCGACGCCAGCAGCTTGTCCAGGGCCGCCTCCGTCAGCGACAGGGCCTCGAACCGGACGTCCCGGCTCGAGGCCGAGCTGGTGGCGCGCCAGATGGCCGTAGAACGTGCGCGGGTAATCGGGGCAAAAGGCCGGGCAGGTGAGGCTCGGGTGCGGTGAGTCTGATCCGCCACATATGGGGCAATTGTTGAGCCGCGCCACAAGATAGCGATATCGTGTGCGTCATTGTTGTGATTCGATCCGGTTATGACCGAATCGCCTCCGGATATCGACGAGCCTGATATCACCTCCCTGAAGGCGTTGGTTTTGGAACTTCTTGAAGATCAGGCGGCTTTGCGTGCCGAGAACGCGGTGTTGCGTGAAGAGATCCGCCGCCTTAAAGGCCTTTCCGGGCCGCCGGATATCAAGCCCAGCGGCATGGATGGAGAAGCCCGGTCTCGGGGCAAGGCGGGTCGGGCGGCCAACAAGGCGCGGCGTCGGGCCAAGAAAGGCCGGGTTGCGATCGATGAGAGGCGCGTGGTCGCGGCCGAGGCACCGGCGGGTTCGCGCTTCAAGGGTTATGAGGATTATCTGGTTCAGGATCTGGTCTGCCGGCCGTACAATGCTCTGTTGCGCCGCGAGCGCTGGCTGACCCCGGAGGGTGCTTATGTGGTGGCGCCCTTGCCGGCGGGGACGCGGGGTCATTTCGGCGCCGAGCTTCGCCGCTTCGTGTTGGCCCAATACCACGGGGCCCAAACCAGCGTGGAACGTTTGACGAGACTATTGCGTGATCTCGGCGTCGATATCTCCAAGCGCCAGATCATGCGGCTCTTGAACCAGGGCCAGGAAGATTTCGTCGCCGAGAGCCAAGCGGTCTTGCGCGCCGGCCTGGAGGCGCACCCTGGATCAGCGTGGGCGACACCGGCGCCCGGCATGGCGATCGCAACGGGGTGACGACGCAGATCGGCAATGATGCGTTCGCCTGGTTTGGCACGACCTTTTCCAAGAGCCGTCTGAACTTCCTGGAGCTGCTGCAGGCCGGGCATGGGGACTATGTACTCAACGCGGCGGCCTTGGCGATGTCCCACCCAATGTTGAAAAGTGCGAGATAGGCATCTTCTGATCGAGAGGCTACGCGGCCACCTCGATGTCTTCAATGACGGACTTTGCTCCGGCCTTTCTCACCGCCTCCCGCAGGGCGGCGTCGAGGATGGGGAGCTGGCGGTAGGCCTTGAGGCGGCGGAAGGTCTTTTGCGCCTCCAAGAGGCCGGCGGCGGTCCAACGCAGCGCCATCTCGGCGTTGCGCCAGCGCTTGACGTTCCGCTGCACCGTCCGGACGGTGCCGATCGCGTTCTCGATGGCGTTGGTGCAAGCCAGCGAGCGTCGAAGTTGCGGCGGGAGGCCGAGCCGGATCACCGTCAGGATCTCGTCCAGGCCCTCCAGGATCGAGCCCGAGACGCCGGGTGCGTCATGCTCCAGACGGCGGGCGAGGTTGCGCAAGAGCCGTTCGGCCTTGGCCGCGTCGTCCTGCTGCCAGGCCTGCCGCAAGACCTTCCCTGACCGCCGGCATGGAGGCTCTCGTCCAGCCGGTCCGTGATGTTGCGCCCCTTGTGCACCTGGCAGCGCTGGAGGGCCGCCGCCCGCCCGAAGGTCCGCCGGATCGCCTTCGAGAGCGCCTTGGCGCCGTCGACGATGTAGAGCCGAGGCCGTTCGGGATCGAGACCGCGCTCGATCAGGTTGTCGAGCATGGCTTGCACCGTGGCCGCGTTCTCCGTCGCGCCCTCGGCCAGGCCCAGCACGTGCTTCGCGCCGCCGGTGTCGATGCCGATCGCCGCCACCATCAGGTGATCGCCGACATGGAGCCCGTCGATCTGGAGCACCACGAGATCGAGATCGTCGAGCGGGCTCGCCAGCCAGGCCTTCAGCTTGCTTCGCGTCAACGCCACGAAACGGCGCGAGACCGCCGACTTCGAGGTTGCGTCACCCGATGCCGCCGGCAGATCGCCGCCCGCATCGTCCGGCGGGCGCACCGCGCGGGCATACTTGCGGGTCGAGACGTTGATCACCATCAGATTCATCGCCCAGGCTTGCAAGAGTTCGGGTTCCCGACAGCAGCTCCCAACTCGGCAGGCTCATCTCCCGACCCGCGAAGTCCCGCACCCGAGGGCGCTCGACCTTCACTTTGCCGCCGTGGTAGGCGATCTCGCTCCGGGTCGTGCCCCATCGATGGCCCTTGCGCTCGCCCGAGCGGGCGTGGCGCGAACCGCACAAGGCTTCCGCGTCCGCCGACATCATCTCGTTCAAAGACTCGAGGCCCGCCAAAAGGCAGAAGCGATCGACGCTCATGCGCAGATCGTCGAAGGCCTCCGGCATCGATGGCAAGAGCCGACAGGATGGTTCCGAGGAACGGTCGTTGCGTGTAGTCTTGGTCATGGCGTCGTTCTCCTTGATGGAATCAGCACCCAGAGCCTAGCGGCTCCAGGCGGACGACGCCTACTTCAGCTTTTCAACAGAGCCCGGGACATCCCCCGGCGGCCTTTGCCTACATGCATAAGCGCAATCTGGCCGGCCCGGTGATTGCCCGCTTGGCCGAAGCGCCCGGCAACGGGTGTAAATCCCGGCGCTTTGCCAGTGAAGGGGCCTGGATGGCCCACCTGGAGCAGCTTGGCATTACCGCCCTGAACGTCCATCCCGAGCCGGTGCGGATCGCCACCGAAGGCGCTTTGTGGGGGCGCCATCCAGGCGCACGGACTGCTGGCCGACACCGTGATCCTCAGCGACGACGCCGGTCAGTTCAATGTCGGCCGGCATGCCTTGTGCTGGGTTCACGCCGAGCGGTTGATCCACAAGCTGGATGCCTTCACCGATCACCAGCGGCGGGAAAAGGAACGCATACAAGCCCGACTCCTGGTCGCTCTACGCCGCTCTGAAAGCCTATCGCCGAAAGCCAAGCAAAAGGCTCGGCGGGCAACTGGCGCGCCGCTTCGATGCGCTCTTCACCAGTAAAACCGGCTTCATCACCCTGGATCGGCTGCTGGCGCGTATCCACGCCAACAGGCTCGAATTGCTGGTCGTCCTCGACCTGCGTGTCCGGCGGTGTGCCGACGCAGATCAGGTCGTAGCCGCCTATTGGCGCCGCATCGACCATGAACAGGCGGATCGCCTCGTCCCAGGCGCCATAGCGAGCGGGGTAGATCTGCTGCTTCGTGCGCTGTAAGGCCGTTGGGTCACAATCGCAGATATCGACCGACCAGCCGAGGCATCGCGCCGCGTGCGCCAGGTGGTTGCCGATCGAGCCAGCGCCGATGACCTTGACCCGTGTCATGCCGCTTCGCCGACGGTGACCGATTGGGCGGCGGCGACTGGCCGCAGGAACATGTAGAGGTAGTCGGCCACGCCGCGCTCTTCGAGCGTGCGCCGCCAGACCGAGTCCAGGACCGTGCTCTCCAGGCCCGGCAGGGAGGCATCCCCAGTGGGCCGCCGATCGCGCAGCCAGGCAAACGCGTTGGATGGGCCATAACGTTGATAGTGGACGGTTCGCTCAACGGCGAAGCCTGCCCGCTCCGCACATTTGCCGAGCGAACCCGCGTCGAAGTACCAGCGATGCGCCGTGCGATAGAAGAAGGCGGGATAGTCCTCCGGCAGCAACTCCATCAACAGGTCCAACCGGTTGGGCGTGCTCACGACCAAGCACCCGTCCTGCTTCATCAGCTTGCGGATGTCCCGCAGAAAGGCGACCGGGTCGGCCACGTGCTCGATGACGGCGAAGGCCGTTGCCAGGTCAACCAATCCCGCGAACGCCGCCGCCGCCTGTTCGGCGTAGGCGAACACCCGATGGCCACGCTCGCGCAGCGATTCGTGGTAACCCGCGAACGGCTCCACCGCGACGGTCTGCGCGGCGAGCGTGTGCACGTAGTCCAGGAAAGACCCGCCGCCGCAGCCGATGTCGGCGACGAGGTTGCCGCGGATCCGGCGGGACGACAACAGCTGCAGCTCGCGCACCTGCAGCCGGTCGTGGCCCTCGAAATAACCGGCAACCGCGGCTCCATCACCCACCGCCTCGCGATAGTCGGCCGCCTCATAGCTGACCTCGCCAAGGCAACTGGCCTCCTCCAGCCGGGCGACACCGCAGCCACCGCACTCGGCAACCCGGCCGGCGGCCGCGGCACCAAACGCACCGGTGCGCACCGGGCCGCCATGGCGCAGCAGCCAACGGCGCGCGCCGCAGACTTCGCAGTCGCCAAACCCGCTCACCGAGTCCGGCGTGTCGTGCGTGTCTTGGATGGCTCCTGGCGCGGAACCCGTCATCCCAACCGCCCCGCGGAGGCTGCCGATCAATCCGCCCATTAAGGATTGATCAAGGTTAAGAACGGGTAAGCGCCGGTACCGCTAGCGCGTTTTGCGGGGCCGGCGAGCCGGGCCAACGGCGTCGCGATCAGGCCCTTGGGGAGCAGCACGACCGACAGCATGAAGACGAGGCCGAGCGCGAGGATCCAATAAGCGCCGAAGAGGCCGGCGAGGAAGCCCTCGGCGAGGCGCACGGCAATGGCGCCGAGGAACGCGGCCAGCACCATCTCCTTGCCGCCCAGCGCGACCCAGATCAGCACCTCGGTCGACAGGCCGAAGCCGATCAGGGTCGGCGAGGCGAACTCGTCGACGGCGACGAACAGGGCGCCGGCCAAGGCCGCGATCGCGGCGCCGGCGGCGAATGCAGCCGTGCGGATGCGGGCAACGCGGTAGCCCAGGAAGGCGGCGCGGTCGGGGTTCGTCTTCACCGCCGTCAGCACGAGGCCGAAGGGCGAGGCCAGCAGGCGGTCGAGCACGAAGCAGACGGCCGCGGCGACCGCCAGCACGACGTAGAACCGGGCGCGCGGGTCGTCGAGCTCGGCGCGCGCGCCCGCTATGTTCAGGCCCAGGGGCGGCACGCCGGAGAGGCCGTTGTCGGCGCCCAGGCCGTAGGACGAGCGCACCGATTGCTCGAGGATGAACGCGATCGCCAGGGTCACGATCGCCAGATAGGGGCCGGCGATGCCGCGGCCCCAGAACAGGAACTGGCCGAGCACCACGGCGAACGCCGCGCCCGCGGCGACGGCCAGCACCAATGCGACCAGCGTGCCCGACAGCGCCGGGCCGGCCATGCCCATGGTCAACGTCGCCATGACATAGCCGCCGATGCCGAAGAACATGGCCTGGCCGAAACACAGGATGCCGCCGCGGCCCCAGATCAGCGACAGCGACATGGCGAACAGGCCGAACACGACGAACCGCGTCGCCTGATCCGTCCAATAGACGCCGCCGACAGCCGGAAACACGGCCAGCGCCAGGAACACCACGGCGGCGAGCCACCTAGGCGCCATCGCCGCCTCGCCTGCCGCGGCCCAGCAGCCCTTGGGGCCGCAGCCGGATGACGACGATCGCCAGGCCGAACACGGCGATCTGGGCGACCACCGGCGACAGCCACAGCGTCAGCAGGTTGCTGGCGCCGCCGACGATGCCGCCGCCGACGAGCACGCCGGCGAGCACACCGGCGCCGCCGACCATGATGGCGATGAAGCCGGGGGATCAAGAAGCCCAGCCCCATCTGCGGATCGACGCTGATCAGCGGCGCCACCAGGGCGCCGGCGAGGCCGGCGAGCGCGGTGCCGATGACGAAGCTCGTGCGCACGATCATCTTGGTATCGATGCCGAGGCACGCCGCCGTGTCGGGCCGCGCGATCACGGCCCGGGCGAGCAGGCCGAACCGGGTGCGCTGGAAGACCCAAAAGGTCACGGCGATCAGAGCGACGGCGATCGCCATCAGGACCAGCCGATAGGCCGGGTAGACGAAGTCGCCGACGGCGATGCTGGCGTCGATCGGCGGGGCGACGCTGCGCGAGGCCGGGCCGAACGTCAGCACGACCAGCTGCTTCAGCGCGATCGACAGGCCCCAGGTGGCGAGGATCGTGTCCAGAGTGCGCCGATAGATGTGGCGCACCAGCAGGACCTCGATGGCGAGGCCGGCGGCGCCGACGACGACCGGCGCGGCAACGACGGCGAGCCAGAACGGCGCGCCGGCGCCGGTGACGGCGACCGCCGTGTAGGCGCCGAGCATAAACAGCTCGCCATGGGCCATGTTGATGACCCCCATCATGCCGAACACGACAACCAGCCCGAGCGCCACCAGGATCAGGATCAGCACGAACGAGCTCATGTTGAGCAGGATGACGGCGACGTCGGCCATCATCCTGACCACTGGATATAAGGGGTTCTAGATAGGCCCCCCACCCCGACCCTCCCCCCCTGGGGGGGAGGGAGCGATGACCTGTTGCGAAGCTCCCTCCCCCCAAGGTGGGGAGGGTTGAGGTGGGGGGTTAGAATCGCGCTTGGCATCAGAGCAACAGGTGGCGCGCCAGCACACTCTCGTCGCTGGCAACGGTCGCGGCGGAGCAGGTCTCGACGACGACGCCCTTGTCCATGAAGGCGACGGTCCGGGCGACGGTCAGCACGAGGTCGACGTTTTGCTCGACGACCAGGACCGTCAGCCCGGTGGCGGCGACGACGCGGGCCAGGGTGACGCCGATTTCGTGCACGAACGACGGCTGGACGCCCTCGGTCGGCTCGTCGAGCAGCAGCATCGTTGGCGTCGTCGCCAACGCCCGGCCGATCGCCAGCATCTGCTGCTGGCCGCCCGACAGCGTGCCCGCCGGCTGGGCCCGCCGTTCGGCCAGCACGGGGAACCAGTCGTAGACCGTGGCCGGCACCATGCGGCCGCCGCCCGGCCGGCCGATCAGGCCGAGGCGCAGGTTCTCCTCCACCGTGAAGTCGGCGAAGACCTCGCGCCCCTGGGGTACATAGGCAATGCCGGCCCGAGCGATTGCGTGGGTCGGCGCGGCCGTGATGTCGGCGTCGGCGAAGCGGATCGCACCGTGGCGCGCCGGCACGAGGCCCATGACCGTGCGCAGCAGCGTCGTCTTGCCCATGCCGTTGCGGCCCATCAGGGCGACGACCTCGCCCGCCGGCACCGTCAGATCGACGCCATGCAACACCGGCCCGGCGCCATAGCCGGCCTCGACGCCGCGGATCGTCAGCATCTAGCCACCGCGCCCAAAGTAGAGCGCCTTGACCTCGGGGTCGGCGCGCATCTCGGCGTACGTGCCGGTGCGCAGGATGCGGCCCCGCGCCATCATCATGACCGGGCAGCCGAGCCGCTCGACAAAGCCCATGTCGTGCTCGATCACCATGATCGTCAGGTCGCCGCCCGCTGTCGTGCCGTCGGCAATGATGGCGCGGATCAGGTCGGCCGTCGCCGCGGTCTCGGCGATCGTCATGCCGGCCGTCGGCTCGTCGAGCAGCAGCAGGCGGGCGTCGCTGGCCAGCAGCATGCCGATCTCGAGCCACTGGCGCTCGCCATGGCTCAGCGCCGCGGCCGGCAGGTGGCGCTTGTCGGCCAGGCGAATGCGCGCCAACAGGTCCTCGGCCGGGTGCCGGTCCATGGCCACCGCGGCCGGTCTGAGCAGCGGCAGCCGGCCATGCACCCAGCTCGGCATCATCACGTTCTCGGCGACGCTCAGCTCGTCGAACACCGCCGGCACCTGGAACTTACGGCCGATGCCGCGGCGGGCGATCGCGTGCACCGCGAGCCCGGTGATGTCGGTGCCGTCGAAGACGATGCGCCCCGCCGTCGGCGCCAGTGCCCCGGTGATCAGGTTGAACAGCGTCGACTTGCCGCAGCCGTTGGGACCGACGAGCGCCGTCAGCCGGCCGCTCTCCAGTGCGAAGGAGACGCCGTCTACGGCGGCGAGCGCGCCGAACGCCTTGCGCAGTTCCCTGACCTCTAGAAGCGCCATCGGCGCCGTCCCTCCCCCGCTCGGCGGCTCGGCGCGGCATTCTAAGGCGTTATCGGCCCATGGGGAATCGCCCCCGCGCGGCCACCCGGGCGGCCGCGAAAAGGGTTGTCAAAGCTTCGGCGATGGAACGACACTTTGCCCGGTGGGCCATCGACACGTGCCCCGACCGGATCAAAAGGGAGGAAGACCATGGCCGAACTCACGCGCAGAAAATTCGTCAAGGCGGCCGCCGCAATGGGCGCCGCGGCCGGGCCTCGCGCGGCTGCCGCTGCAGGCGCTGGCGCAGAACGCGCCGGTCAAGGTGGGTGCGGCGCTGCCGTTCTCAGGCGGGCTGGAGCTGTTCGGCGATCAGGCGCGCATCGGCCTGGAGCTCGCGGCGGCCGAGATCAACGACGGTGGCGGCATCATGGGCGCGCCGGTCGAGATGATCTTCGAGGACATGAAGACCGACCCGAAGACGGCGGCCGAGAAGGCGCGCAAGCTGATCCAGCGCGACGAGGTCGTCGCCGTCGCCGGGCCGATCACCTCGTCGGGCCGCAACGCCATGGTGCCGCAGATGCAGCGCCTGAAGACGCCGCTCTTGTACGCCACGAACTATGAGGGCGCCGACGACAATGGCGGCGGCTGCGGCCGCTACCTGTTCTTCTTCAACACGGTGCCGAACCAGGACACGGCGCCGCTGATCCCCTATCTGCAGGCCCAGAATGTCGGCAAGAGCTACTACATGTTCGGCGCCAACTACGTCTGGCCGCGCAACATGTTCGCCGCCGCCAAGGGCATCATCGGCGAGACCGGCGGCGAGACCCTGGCCGAGGAATACACGCCCTTTGGCGTCACCGACTTTACGTCCATCATCCGCAAGATCGCCGATTTCCGAGGCCGAGGTCTTGCTGTTCGCGCTGCCGGGCGCCGACGGCATCCACGTTCATCAAGCAGGCCGAGGAGTTCGGCTTGATGGACAAGTTGACCGTCGCCTTCCTCGGCTTCTCCGAGACCTACTTGGGCGCGTTCGGCGCGGGCAAGGGCGAGAACATGTTCGTCGGCGTGCCGTTCGTCGCCTCGGATCCGAACCCGGGCGTGCAGGACTTCGTCGCCCGGGTGCGGCGCCTGCATGGGGCCGACACCGGCGTCTCGCACTATGTCATGACCCACTACAATTCGCTGATCGCGCTGAAGCAGGGGCTGGAGCGGGCCGGCCGCCTCGACCGCGAGGGCGCTGTCGACGGCATGGCCGGGCTGACCTTCGAGATCCCCACCGGTGCGGCGACGATCACGGCCGACGACCACCACGTCGCCATGAACATGTTCATCGCTAAGACCGAAGCGGGCGAGCTGCGCGTCGTCGAACCGCTGGGCAGCATCGAGCCCGCCTCGGGCTGCAGCGCCTGAGCATGGGTCGCACCCCCCACCCCAACCCTCCCCCCCTTGGGGGGAGGGAGGAAAGGCTTGCGTCGATGGCGCTCCCTCCCCCCAAGGGGGGGAGGGTTGGGGTGGGGGGTGCCTCAAATAACTTCGACAGCGCCTGTTAGCCGATGTCGCCGGACGCCGACATCGACGCCCTGCGTGGTTGGATCGGTCGCACCGAAACGGTCGAGGAGATCATCCAACCCTGGCCCAGCGCGGCACTGCTCGCCCTGCTGGATCAGCCGCCGGAGCCTCTCGCGCCCGGCACGCCGGCGCCGCTAGGCGCGCACTGGCTGCATTTCCATAGGGCCGCGCGGCAAGGCGCGCTGGGGCCCGACGGTCACGCCAAGCGCGGCGGCTTCCTGCCACCCGTCGACGCCCTGCCGCGGCGCATGTGGGCCGGCGGACAGCTCGACTTCAAGGGGCCCCTGCGCATCGGCGAGGCCGCCCAGCGCAGCTCCACCGTCGCACTCGTCGAGGCCAAGCGGGGATCGACGGGACCGCTGGTCTTTGTCACGGTCGAGCACGAGATCGGCGGGCCGGCCGGTGGCGCGGTCGGCGAGCGGCAGGACATCGTTTATCGGGGGCCGCCCGTGTCGGGACGTGCGCCCCGGCCGCCGCTGCCGGCGTCGACCGAAGCGCGCTGGCGCCGCACGATACGACCCGATCCCGTGCTGCTGTTCCGCTACTCCGCCCTCACCTTCAACGGCCACCGCATCCACTACGACCAGCCCTACGCCACCGAGACCGAGGGCTACCCGGGCCTGGTCGTGCACGGGCCGTTGCTGGCGACCCTGTTGCTCGACCTGTGCCGGCGCGAAGCACGCCGGCCGGTCCGCACGTTCGAATTCCGCGCCGTGGCCCCGGTGTTCGACACCGCGCCCTTTACCGTCGCCGGCAATCCCGAGGGCGACACGATCGCGCTATGGGTCGAGGGTCCGGACGGCGCGCTGGCCATGACGGCGACGGCGGTGCTCGGCTGATGGCCGCCCAAGAGACGTTCGCCGACATTCGCCAGTCCGTGCGCGCGTTGTGCGACGGCTTCGATGGCGCTTACTGGCGGACATGCGACCGGACGCGGGCCTACCCCGAGGCCTTCGTCAAGGCGTTGAGCGACGCCGGCTTCCTCGCCGCGCTGATCCCCACCGAGTACGGCGGCAGCGGGCTCGGCATCGCTGCGGCCGCGGCGATCCTGGAGGAGATCCACAGAAGCGGCGGCAACGGCGCCGCCTGCCACGCCCAGATGTACATCATGGGCACGCTGCTGCGGCACGGCTCCGACGACCAGAAGGCGCGCTTCCTGCCGGCCATCGCCAGGGGCGCGCTGCGGCTGCAGGCCTTCGGCGTGACCGAACCGACGAGCGGCACCGACACCGGGAGCCTGCGCACGACCGCCGTGCGCGACGGCGACGGCTACGTCATCAACGGCCAGAAGGTGTGGACCTCGCGGGTCGAGCACTCGGACTTGATGCTGCTGCTCGCCCGCACGACGCCGCAGGCGGACGTCAAGCGGCGCACCGACGGCCTGTCGGTGTTCCTCGTCGACGTCGCGGCGAGCGTCGGCAACGGCCTGACGATCCGGCCGATCCGCACGATGATCAACCACGCGACGACGGAGGTGTTCTTCGCGGACCTGCGCGTGCCCGCCGACAGCCTGATCGGGAACGCGGGCGAAGGCTTTCGCTACATCCTCGACGCCATGAATGCCGAGCGCATCCTGATCGCCGCGGAGTGCATCGGCGACGCCCGCTGGTTCATCGCCCGCGCCCGCGACTATGCGTCGACCCGCGAAGTGTTCGGGCGGCCGATCGGCCAGAATCAGGGCATCCAGTTCCCGATCGCCCGCGCCTATGCGCAGAGCGAGGCGGCGGCGCTGATGGTCGACAAGGCGGCATCCCTGTTCGACGGCGGCGAGGCCTGCGGGGCCGAGGCCAACATGGCGAAGCTGCTGGCCGCCGACGCATCATGGGCGGCGGCGGACATGTGCCTGCAGACCCACGGCGGCTTTGGCTTCGCCGAGGAATACGACGTTGAGCGCAAGTTCCGCGAGACCCGGCTCTACCAGGTCGCGCCGATCTCGACGAACCTGATCCTCGCGTACCTGGGCGAGCACGTGCTCGGCCTGCCGCGGTCGTATTGATGGGGCGTTGGTGAGCCATGCGCCGTGACCCCACTAACAAATGCGCAACCCCGGCCTCGAGCCGGGGCCCAGGAACACGAACCTCACAGCCGTTAGCGACGCCGGAACGAAATGCAAGGCGGCAAGCTAGCGGGCTAAGCACCGCTTCCCTCAAATGGTTTCATGTTCCTGGGCCCCGGCTCAAGGCCGGGGATTCCCTTTTGTGTTTTCGCGGGTCGCCGTCGATCCGCCGTCGCGGCTCCCGCGTGGCAAGAGCATGACTCAAGACCTCGAAGGCGTCCTCGTCGTCGGCCTGGAGCATGCCGTGGCGGCGCCGTTCTGCACGGCCCAGCTGGCCGACGCCGGCGCCCGGGTCATCAAGGTGGAGCGGCCCGAGGGCGACTTCGCGCGCGGCTACGACACCGTCGTCAAGGGTGGCAGCGCCTATTTCGTGTGGCTCAACCGGGGCAAGGAGTCGATCGCCCTCGACCTCAGGGATCCGGCCGACAAGGCGCTACTCGAGCGTATCGTCGCCCGTGCCGACGTGTTCGTACAGAACCTGGGGCCGGGCCAGGCGGCGCGACTGGGCTTCGGCGCGGCGGACTTGGCCGCGCGCCACCCGCGGCTCGTCACCTGCGACATCTCCGGCTATGGCGAGGCCGGCCCCTATGCCGGGATGAAGGCCTACGACCTGCTGGTGCAGGCCGAGACCGGCCTGTGCTCGATCACCGGCGCGCCCGAGGCGCCGGGCCGCGTCGGCATCTCGCTCGCCGACGTGGCGACCGGCGCGACGGCCCATGGCGCGATCCTGCGGGCGCTCTACCGGCGCGAGCGGACGGGCCGCGGCGCGGTCCTGAAGACCTCGTTGTTCGACACCCTGGCGGACTGGATGTCGGTGCCGTTGCTGCACCAGGTCTATGGCGGCAAGGCGCCGCCCCGCGTCGGCATCCGCCACCCGTCGATCGCGCCCTATGGGGCCTACGCGCTGGGCGACGGCAGCCAGATCGTCATCTCGATTCAGAACGAGCGCGAATGGGTGCGCTTCTGCGCCGCGATCCTGGACGAGCCCGCGCTCGCCACCAACCCGCGCTTCGCGACGATGACCGCCCGGGTCGCGAAACCGCGCGGCGCTCGACGCCCGCGTCGGCGAGACGTTCGCGACCATGGACCGCGCGGTCGCGGCGCAACGACTCAGCGCCGCCGCGATCGCCTACGGCATGCTCAATTCCGTCGCCGACTTCGCCAGCCACCCGGCGCTGCGGCGCGTCCCCGTGGACACGCCCAACGGATCGATCGACCTCGTCGCCCCGCCGGTGCGGGTCGACGAGGCGGCCGCCGCGCCCGGCCCAGTGCCAGCCCTGGGCGAACACACCCAAGCGATCCGCGAGGAGTTCGCGGCATAGGCGCCGAACCCTTTTCGTCGGCTCGACCCCATGCACCTGTTCACCGCTTTGGAAGCATCTTTCTCCCATCTCGTCATTGCCGGGCTTGACCCGGCAATCCAGTGCGGCGCCGCCGTATTCCCGGATTCGCGGGTCACGCCCGCGAATGACTGGGAGGAGAAATTAGCGTCCCAGTCCGTGAGGTTGTCTTGGGGCTTGCGCCGCAAGGCCCCTGGATTGGCCAATCGAGCCCGGCTATGAACTAACCGTCGAATCTCGGCGAATGCAGCAACGGATCGGCGCCATGGCACACAACGCACGCTTGCTGGAGCCGATTCCGCCGGGCGAAATCCTGCACGAGATTTCCTGCGACCGCTCGGCATCAGCCAGAACCGGCTGGCGCGGGACATCGACGTCCCTGCTGCGCGCATCAGCGAAATCGTCAGGGGCAGGCGGACAATCACGGCCGATACGGCGCTGCGGCTCGCGAAGTATTTCGGCACCTCCCCCGACGTCTGGCTCGGGCTGCAGATGGAGTATGACCTGCGCCGCGCGCGGCGCGACACCTGGCCGGCGATCGAGCCGCATTCGCGCGATCGACGTCGCCTGAGCAGGAGCTTTGCCGATTGACCCGTTGCGCCGGCGCCGCCTAGGCTCGGGCCGGCGCGGGAACGGGAGGAAACGACCATGACGCCCAGCGAAACAGCGGACGCCACGCCGGCGACTGGGCCGGAAGCGAAGCCGGCGTTCGGCGTGTGGTCGCCGGTGCTGACGCCGGTCGATGGCGGCTATCGGCCCGACACGGCGCGGTTCGTCGTGCATGCGCGCTGGCTGCTCGACAATGGCTGCCACGGGCTCGGCGTGTTCGGCACGACCGGCGAGGCGAACTCGTTCTCCATCGAGGAGCGCGAGGTGGTGCTGACCGCCGCGGCCGAGGCGCTGCCGGTGGACCGGATCATGGCCGGCACGGGCTGCTGCGCGCTGACCGACACGGTGCGCCTGACCCGGCACGCCGTGGCGCTCGGCATCGAGACGGCGCTGATGCTGCCGCCGTTCTACTACAAGGGCCTGTCGGACGCGGCGCTGGCCGACTATTTCACGGCGGTGATCGAGGGCGTCGCGGCGCCGCGCCTGCGCATCCTGCTCTATCACTTCCCGCGCCTGACGGGCGTGCCGATCACGACGGGCCTGTTGGACCGGCTGGTCGCGGCCCACCCGGAGACGGTGATCGGCGTCAAGGATTCGGGCGGCGATTGGGACAACACGGGCGCGCTGATCGAGCGCTTCCCCGACCTCGCCATCTTCCCGGGCTCGGAGACGTTCCTGCTGCAGGGCCTGCGCGCCGGCGGCGCCGGTTGCATCACGGCGACGGCCAACGTCAGCGCACCGGCGATCCGGCCGATCTACGACGCCTTCACCGCCGGCGCGGCCGCGGAGGCCGACGCGTTGCAGGCCGCGGCGACGGCGGTGCGCCAGGTGATCGAGGCGCGGGCCATGGTGCCGGCGCTAAAGCACATCGTCGCCGCGCGGCGCGGCGATCCGGCCTGGGCGCGGACGCGGCCGCCGATCCAGGCGCTGAGCGCGGCGGACGGCGACGCGCTGCTGACCGACCTGGCGGCGCTTGATTTCCCGCTCGACCTTATCT
>CBDHDN010000002.1:0-43327 GCA_965261585.1 Alphaproteobacteria bacterium | reverse complement strand
AGCGGGTGGAGAATCTCGGGCAGATGGGCGACGTCGTCACCGTCAAGCCCGGCTTCGCGCGCAATTTCCTGCTGCCGCAAAAGAAAGCCATGCGGGTCACCAAGGGCAATTTGGAGCGCTTCGCGACGCAGCGCGCCCAGCTGGAGACCGAGAACCTGCAACGACGCGGCGAGGCCGAGTCCGTCGCCGAGAAGCTCGACAGGTTGACGATCACCGTGCTCCGCCAGGCGGGCGAGAACGGCCAGCTCTATGGTTCGGTCACGGCGCGTGACATTGCCGCCGGTGTCAGCGAGGCAGGCTTCACGATCAACCGCACCCAGGTACGGCTCGACCATGCCATCAAGACGCTGGGGCTACACGCGATCCGGTTGTCGCTGCACCCCGAGGTGGGCGTCGTGGTAACCGCCAACGTCGCCAAGACCGACGACGAGGCGGCCCTGCAGCTGCAGCGTGGCGGCGCCATCACCGAGGCCGAACTGGCCGACGAGGAGGATGCCGCCGAAGCGGCGCGGGCGGCGGCCGAAGCGGCCCTGGCACTGGCCGACGATCAGGCCAAGAAGGCTGGGGCGGTCGAAGGGCTGGTCGAGGACGAGGTCGCGCAAAAGGTGTCCCAGGAGGCCGCCGCGAGCGAGTCCGATACCAATGCGGGTGAGGCGGCCGCGGCGCCGCCGCCGGAACCCGAAAAATAGCAGAAATTTGAAACTGGGCGCTTTGCGGCCACCCCCGCCAGTCTGTTAACGTGTTGTAAAGGATTAGCCGCTCGAGGGAACGGATCCCTCGGGTGCGCCTGGATCCGAACGACACGGAGTGCCGACGCATGCTATTGGCGCGGTTCTTGGCGGCGACAATACGCACGGGAACGTTGGTGGTGATCGACGCCAACGGCAAGAAGTGGCGCTTCGGCACCGGCGGTGCCCCGGCGGCGGCGATCCGCCTGCACGACCGGCGGCTGCACAGACGGCTGCTGCTGAATCCGCGGCTCGCCTTGGGCGAGGCCTTCGTGGATGGAACGCTGACGATCGAGGACGGCACGCTGCATGACCTGCTGGACGTCGGCGCGATCAATCTGGCCGGCATCGACAACCACCTGCTGCAGCGGGCCGGCCGCGCGGTCGCGATGACGGCACGGCGGCTGCTGAGCTACAACCCGATCGGCAAGGCCCAGCGCAACGTCGCCCATCACTACGACCTGTCGGACGACCTCTACGACATGTTCCTCGACGACGACCGGCAGTATTCCTGTGGCTATTTTCGGGCGCCGGACGACAGCCTGGAGACCGCACAGGCGCAGAAACGCCACCACTTGGCCGGCAAGCTGCTGCTCGACCGGCCGAACCTGCGGGTGCTCGACATCGGCTCGGGCTGGGGCGGCCTGGGGCTGCATCTGGCGCGCGCGTGCGGCGCCCGGGTGACCGGCGTCACGCTGTCCGTCGAACAGCAGAAAGTCAGCCAGCGGCGCGCCGAGGAGGCCGGGCTGGCCGACCGCGTCCAGTTCCATCTGCGCGACTATCGCGAGGAACAGGGCACCTACGACCGTATCGTCTCGGTCGGCATGTTCGAGCATGTCGGCGCCGGCCACTACCAGGAGTTCTTCGCCAAGGCGAAGGACCTGCTGGCCGACGACGGCGTCATGCTGTTGCACTCGATCGGCCGCATGGAGCCGCCCGGCACGACCAACGCGTGGCTGCGCAAGTATATTTTCCCAGGCGGCTATACGCCGGCGCTGTCGGAGGCGATCAAGGCGGTCGAGAAGGTCGGCCTGTGGATGACCGACATCGAGATCCTTCGCCTGCACTATGCCCACACCCTGCATCATTGGCATGAGCGTTTCGCCGCCCGGCGCGACGAGGCCAGGGCCCTCTATGACGAGCGGTTCTGCCGGATGTGGGAGTTCTATCTAGTCGGCTGCGAGGTCTCGTTCCGGCACCTCGGCCAGATGGTCTTCCAGATGCAGCTGGCCAAGCACCAGGACGCCGTGCCGCTGACCCGCGACTACATCACCGACTGGGACCGCGCCCTCATCGACCAGGCTCACGAGCAGGCCGCGGCGGAGTAAGCCAGCCGCTCGGGCCAAGCCACCTGCCCTGGCATCGCCATGGTTCGATAACAGACTTGCGCTGGCGCGCTCGTCGCGCGTAGTCAGGGGCGCGGCTGGCGCGTTGTCCCCGTGATTCAGCCTACTCACGTCTTGCGGGGCGAGATCGTATGACTCTGGCAGAGTAGTGTGCGCCTCCATGGCTCCGACCGAGACCTCCGCCGTCACCGCGCTGCGGCCCAACGACGAGTTGCCGCCGGCCCGCACCCCGCCGCACAATTACGAGGCGGAGATGGCGCTGTTGGGCGCGCTGTTGGTCAACAACAAGGCCTATGAGCGGGTCCAGGACTATCTGCGGCCCGAGCATTTCGCGGATGCGCTGCACGGCGAGATCTTCGCCGCTTGCGCGACCCTGATCGAGCGCGGCCAGCTGGCCGACCCGGTGACATTGCGCAACTATCTGGGCCAGGCCGAGTCGCTGAGTGAACATGGCGGGTCGCAGTACCTGGCGCGCTTGGCCAACTCGGTGATCACGATCCAGAATGCCCAGGATCTGGGCCGCGAGGTCTACGACTGCTTCCTCAGGCGCGAGCTGATCGACGTCGGCACCACTGTCGTCAACAACGCCTTCGAGCACGATCTGGAGACGACGGCGACCGACCAGATCGAGCTGGCCGAGGAGCAGCTGTTCAGCCTGGCCGAGCAGGGCCAGATCGAGGGCGGGTTGCGCGAGTTCAAGGTGGCGCTGGTCAGCGCGATCGAGATGGCCGAAGCCGCCTACAAGCGCGACAGCCACCTGGTCGGCGTACCGACGGGCTTCACCGACATCGACCGTCTGCTGGGCGGCTTGCACAAGTCCGACTTGTTGATCGTCGCCGCCCGGCCGGCCATGGGCAAGACGGCGTTCGCGACGAACATCGCCTACCACGCCGCCTGTTCGCGACGCCCGGACGTGGACCAGCAGGAGCACGTCGCCTTCTTTTCCCTCGAGATGTCGGCCGACCAGCTGGCGACCCGCATCATTTCCGAGCAGGTGAACGTGCGTTCCGACGCGATCCGGCGCGGCGACATCAGGGAAGAGGAATACAACCGCATCTTCGCGGTCAGCCAGGCGCTCCACACGCTGCCGCTGTTCATCGACGATACGCCGGCCCTGACCGTCGCGGCGCTGCGAACCCGAGCGCGGCGGCTCAAGCGCCAGCGCGGGCTCGGCCTGATCATCGTCGACTACTTGCAGCTGATGCAGGGCTCGATGCGCAGCCGCAACGAGAACCGCGTGCAGGAGGTCTCGGAGATCACCCGTGGCCTCAAGGGCGTCGCCAAAGAGCTCGACGTGCCGGTGCTGGCGCTGAGCCAGCTGTCGCGCGCCGTCGAGCAGCGCGACGACAAGCGGCCGCAGCTCTCGGACCTGCGCGAATCGGGCTCGATCGAACAGGACGCCGACGTCGTCATGTTCCTCTATCGCGAGGAGTACTACCGCGAGCGCGACAAGCCGACCCAGCGTGACAGCGAGAGCGACGACAAGTTCCTGGAGCGCCAGGAGCGGCACGAGAAGCTGTTGGCCGAATGCCGCAACAAGGCGGAGGTCATCACCGCGAAGCAGCGCCACGGGCCGATCGGCACGGTGAACCTGCACTTCACCGGCGAATTCACCCGCTTCTCCGACCTGGCCGATCCCAGCAGAGCGCCGGAGGACCGGTCCTAACGTTGGCCCGACGGCGCGATCCTGGTGCGCCCGCTGCCGACCGCCCAGCGGCCGGCAGTGGTGCCGTCCTGACAGTCGACTTGGCGGCGATCGTCGCCAACTACCGCCTGCTGGCCCGCGAGGCCGCGGCAGCCGAGGTCGCCGCGGTCGTCAAGGCTGACGCCTACGGCCTGGGCGCCGCGCGGGTCGCCCCGGCGCTGGCGGCGGCGGGCTGCGCCACGTTCTTCGTCGCGCTGGCGAGCGAGGGCGCGGCGCTCAGGCCGAGCCTGCCGGCGGCGACGATCGCCGTGTTCAACGGGCCCGATGACGAAACCATCGGCCTCTATGGCACGCACGGGCTGACGCCGGTGCTGAACTCGCCCGGGCAGGTGGCGCTGTGGCAAGCCCGGGGCGGCGGTAAGGCGGCGATGCTGCATGTCGACACCGGCATGGCGCGGCTCGGCCTGAGCCCGGCCGAAGTGAGCGCGCTGGCGGCGGCGCCGGACCAGCCTGGCGGCCTCGCGCTCAGCCACGTCATGAGCCACCTCGCGTGCGCCGAGGATCCGGCGCAGCCGCTCAATGCCGTTCAGCTGGAAAGATTCCGGGCCGTGCGGGCGACATTGGCGCCGGTCGGCGGCACCGCCAAGGCGAGCCTCGCCAACTCGTCCGGCATCTTCCTGGGTGCCGATTACCACTTCGATCTGGTGCGTCCGGGGGCCGCGCTCTACGGCATCGCACCGCGGCCCGGCGGCGCCAATCCATTGAGCCAAGTCGTTCATTTTCATGCAAGAATCCTGACGGTGCGTGACGTTGACAGCCCCATGACCGTTGGCTACGGTGCCGCCCACCGAGTCGTCCGGCGCGGGCGCATCGCGACGGTGGCGGCGGGCTATGCCGATGGGTATTTGCGCAGTTTGGGCAATCAGGGCCATGCCTTCGTCGGGAATTTGCTGGTCCCGGTTGTCGGGCGCGTTTCCATGGATTTAACAACTCTCGATGTAACGGACGTACCGGCCGAGCATGTGCGGCCCGGGACCATGGTGGAATTGATCGGTCCGCGGGCCCGGACCGACGCGGTTGCCGCCGCTGCGGGCACGATCGGCTATGAACTGTTGACCCGGCTGGGCCCGCGCTGCGAACGGGTCTACCGGGAGCCGGAGTAACAGATGCTCGTACTCGCCCCAATCGGCCGCGTCGTGCTGTCGTTCTTCAGCGTGATCGGCCGGATCACGTTCTTCACCGGCCAGGGCATCGGCTATGGCGTGCGCCCGCCCTATTTTCCGCGCCTGGTCGTGCGGCAGATGATCGATATCGGCTACTACTCGCTGCCGGTCGTCGGCCTAACTGCGATCTTCACCGGCATGGTGCTGGCGCTGCAGAGCTTTACGGGGTTCTCGCGCTTCTCCGCCGAGGGCGCGATCCCCGGCGTCGTCGTGCTGTCGCTGACGCGCGAGCTCGGCCCGGTATTGGCCGGCCTGATGGTCGCCGGGCGCATAGGCGCGGCGATGGCGGCCGAGATCGGCACCATGCGCGTGACCGAGCAGGTCGATGCGCTGGTCACGCTGTCGACCAACCCGTTCAAGTATCTGGTGGCGCCGCGCCTGCTCGCCGGCGTGACCATGCTGCCGATCCTGGTGGCGGTCGCCGACGTCATCGGCGTGCTGGGCGGCTACCTGGTGTCGGTCTTCGTGCTCGACTTCAACGGTACGACCTATCTGAAGAACACCTGGGATATCCTGGAGCCGGTCGACGTCATCTCCGGCCTCGTCAAGGCCGCGGTGTTCGGTTTCCTGGTGGCGCTGATGGGCTGCTACCACGGCTACCGCTCGAAGGGCGGCGCCCAGGGGGTCGGCCAGGCGACGACGAACGCCGTCGTCTCGGCCTCGATCCTGATCCTGCTGTTCAACTACATCGTCACCTCGCTGTTCTTCACGATATGACCCAGCCGCCGAAGATCCAGGTCCGCGACCTGCACAAGTCGTTCGGGCCGAAAACCGTGCTCGACGGCCTCGATGTCGACATCGCCGCGGGCGAGTCGCTCGTCGTGATCGGCGGCTCGGGCACCGGCAAGTCGGTGCTGATCAAGAACATCATCGGGCTGCTGCAGCCCGACGCCGGCTCGATCAAGATCGACGGCGAGGAAGTGACGACCATGAGCCCGGGCAAGCGCGAGCGTGTCACGGCGAAGTTCGGCATGCTGTTCCAGGGGGCGGCATTGTTCGACAGCCTGCATGTCTGGGAGAACGTCGCCTTCGGGCTGATCCAGGCGGCCGGCACGAAGCCGCGCGAGGCCAAGGCGAAGGCGTTGGACACGCTGACCCGCGTCGGCCTGGAGCCGGAGATCGGTGAGCTCTATCCGTCGGAGCTGTCGAGCGGCATGCAAAAGCGGGTCGGCCTGGCGCGCGCGATCGCGACCGAGCCGGAGATCATGTTCTTCGACGAGCCGACGACCGGCCTCGATCCGATCATGGGCAGTGTCATCGACGAGCTGATCATCGATTGCGTGTGCCAGCTGGGCGCTGCGGCGCTGACGATCACCCACGACATGGCGAGCGCACGGCGCATCGGCGATCGCATCGCTATGCTACACAGGGGGCGGATCATCTGGCAGGGTCCGGTCGGCGACATCGACGGGTCGGGCAACGACTTCGTCGAGCAGTTCATCTTCGGACGCGCCGAGGGACCGATCCAGATGGAAATGCGCGCCTGACCACTCCCCCGTCGCCCGGAGGGGTGCGGGCGCGCCACTGCGCCAAGGGGAGGGCGGGTGGCGAAAGCGGCAACCAAGTTCGTCTGTCAGGAATGCGGCGGCGTCCACACGCGCTGGGCCGGCCGCTGTGACGCCTGTGGCGGCTGGAACACGCTGGTCGAGGAGGCACCGGCGACGGTCGCGCCGAAAGGGGTCAGCAGCCGGGGCGGCACGCGCATCGCGTTCGTCCCGCTCGACGGTGCGCCCGTCGACAGCCCGCGCCGGGTCTCCGGGATCGGCGAGTTCGACCGGGTCTGCGGCGGCGGCCTGGTGCCCGGGTCCGGCGTCCTGATCGGCGGCGATCCCGGCATCGGCAAGTCGACGCTGCTGCTGCAGGTGATGGCGGCGCTGGCCAAATCCGGCCACC
Source organism: Alphaproteobacteria bacterium (assembly GCA_965261585.1). Taxonomy (GTDB): domain Bacteria; phylum Pseudomonadota; class Alphaproteobacteria; order UBA6615; family UBA6615; genus CBDHDN01. Next base: position 36,492 of record CBDHDN010000002.1, on the reverse strand, counting down.
GCTGCGTCTATATCTCCGGCGAAGAATCGGTCGATCAGGTGCGGCTGCGGGCAGCCAGGTTGGGTGCCGCCGCAGCGCCGGTCTCGTTGGCCGCGGCGACGAGTGTGCGCGACATCCTGGCGACGCTCGACACCAAGGACGCCGCCGACGTTGTCGTCGTCGATTCGATCCAGACGATGTTCGTCGATGTGCTCGACAGCGCCCCCGGTACCGTGGCACAGGTGCGCAGCTCGGCGCAGGAGCTGATCCGCCTGGCCAAGCGCCGCGGCATGTCGGTGCTGTTGGTCGGGCACGTCACCAAGGACGGGATGATCGCCGGGCCCAAGGTCATGGAGCACATGGTCGATACAGTCCTTTACTTCGAAGGCGATCGGGGGCATCGGTTCCGCATCCTGCGCGCCGTCAAGAACCGCTACGGCCCGACCGACGAGATTGGCGTGTTTGCAATGACGGATACCGGTTTGGCGGAGGTCGCGAATCCGTCGCAGCTGTTCCTCGCCGACCGGCGCGGCGACGTGAGCGGCGCGGCGGTGTTCGCCGGGCTGGAGGGCACGCGGCCGGTGCTCGTGGAGATCCAGAGCCTGATCTCACCGTCGCCGCTGGGCACGCCGCGGCGCACCGTCGTCGGCTGGGACGCGAGCCGCCTCGCCATGATCCTGGCCGTGCTGGAGGCGCGCTGCGGCTTCGGCGTGGCCGGCTGCGACGTCTATCTCAACGTCGCCGGCGGGCTGCGTATCAGCGAGCCCGCGGCCGACCTGGCGGTCGCGGCGGCGCTGGTGTCGGCCCGCAACGACCAGCCAATGCCGGCCGAGACCGTTGTATTCGGCGAGGTCGGGCTGGGCGGCGAGGTACGCGCCGTCGGGCACGCCGACACGCGGCTGAAGGAGGCCGCAAAGCTGGGCTTCACCCGCGCTATCGTGCCGGCCGGCCGCGGTGCGCAGCCGGGCCATCCGGCGTCGGGCCTGACGGTCGAGGCGCTGAGCCACCTTTCCGAGCTGGTCGAAATGTTCGCCGGGGCACCGGCCCGGCATGCCGCAGGAGGCGCATGATGTTGGAAACGCTGGGGATCAGCCTGTTCGACGTGGCCATCATCGGGGCCATTCTGCTGGGCGGATTGATCGGCTTTTTCACCGGCTTCATTCGCGGCGGCCTGTTCGTCTTGTCGTGGCTCGGCGCCGTCGTGGCGACGCTGTTCGGCTTCTCACTGGTCAAGCCGCTGGCCCGCGCATACATCAACCCCGGCTGGCTCGCCGATTTGGTCGCCGGCGCCGCGCTGTTCCTCATCGCCCTGGTCGTGCTGCACCTGGTCAGCCATGCCGTGAGCCACTGGGTGCGCTCCAGCCGGCTCAACGCGCTCGACCGCTCGGTCGGCCTGCTGGCCGGTATCGCCGCGACGGCGCTGGTGCTGTCGGCGGCCTACCTGCCGCTCAGCGACACGCTGCCGCCGCCGGACCAGCCCGACTGGCTGCGCCAGGCCAAGACGCGGCCGCTGGTCGAGGTCGGCGCCCTGTTCGTGCGCGACCTGGTGCCGCCGCGCTACCGCCTCAACACCGGCAAGGCACTCGCCCGCAGCCGCGACAAGCTGCGCGAGGACGTGCAGATCCTCGAACGCTTCACCAAGCCGCCCGAGGTCATCATCCCCCTCAACTCCGAGACTTATGAGGACGCGACGCGCCGCCAGCTCGACAAGCTCATCGAGAACAGCCGGTGACCAGACCCAACCGCCGACACTCCATTCCCCCTCCCCCCTTGTGGGCCCCCAAAGCGGGAGGGAAGAAGGTTCACCGGTCCGGCTCAGCAGGCCAAGCTGCTGTCATGGCAACGACGCGGCCGTTCGACGACGACAAGCTGCGCGAGGAGTGTGGGGTGTTCGGGGTGTTCGGCAACGACGATGCGGCGGCGCTGACGGCGCTGGGGCTGCATGCGTTGCAGCATCGTGGGCAGGAGGCCGTCGGCATCGTCACCTATGACAGCGGCCGCTTTCATCCGCATCGCGCGCTCGGCCTGGTCGGCGACACGTTCAGCGACGAAGCCGTCATCGGACGCCTGCCGGGGGCCTCGGCGATCGGCCATGTGCGCTATTCGACGACCGGCGAGACGGCGATCCGTAATGTACAACCGCTCTACGCCGACTTCGATTTCGGCGGCCTGGCACTGGGCCACAACGGCAACTTGACGAACGCCCGCAGCCTGCGCCGCGAGCTCGTCGCCAAGGGCTCGCTGTTCCAGTCGACGACCGATACCGAGGTGCTGCAGCACCTGATCGCGACGAGCCCGCGCCAGCGCCTGCTGAACCGTTTGATCGATGCGCTGCGCTCGGTCGAGGGCGCCTACTCGCTGGTGGCGCTGGCCAAGCGCAAGCTGATCGGCGCGCGCGATCCCCTGGGCGTGCGGCCGCTGGTCCTGGGCTGGCTGCAGGACGCCTGGATCCTGGCGTCGGAGACCTGCGCGCTCGACATCATCGGCGCCGAGGCGCTGCGCGACGTCGAGCCCGGCGAGATCGTCGTCATCGATGCCGACGGCGTGCACTCGCACAAGCCGTTTCCGCCGGCCCGGCGGCGCTTCTGCGTCTTCGAGTACATCTACTTCGCCCGGCCCGACAGCATGGTCGAGGGCCGCAACGTCTACGCGATGCGCAAGCTCATCGGCGCCGAGTTGGCGCGCGAGCGGCCGGTCGCGGCCGACTTTGTCGTGCCGGTCCCGGACTCGGGCGTGCCGGCGGCGATCGGCTATGCCGCCGAGGCCGGGCTGCCGTTCGAGCTGGGGCTGATCCGCAACCACTATGTCGGCCGCACGTTCATCGAACCGAGCGATGAGATCCGCCATCTGGGTGTCCGGCTGAAGCACAACGCCAACCGCGGCCAGCTGGCCGGCAAGCGCGTCGTTCTGGTCGACGATTCGATCGTCCGCGGCACGACGTCGAAGAAGATCGTCGAGATGGTGCGCAACGCCGGCGCCGCGGAGGTGCATGTGCGCATCTCCAGCCCGCCGACGCAAAACTCCTGCTTCTACGGCATCGATACGCCGCGCCAGGACCAGCTGCTGGCCCACCGCTACGACGAGGCCGGGATGGCCGCGCAGATCGGCGCCGACAGCTTGGCGTTCGTGACGATCGACGGCCTCTATCGGGCGATGGGCGAACGCAACCGCGATGCCGACGCGCCGCAATACTGCGACGCTTGCTTTACCGGCGACTATCCGACGGCGCTGACCGATCGGGCCGGCGGCAACAGCCAGGCACAGCTGTCTCTGCTGGCGGAGCTGGCCTAGCAGCCGTGGCGGACCGCCGCCTGCAGGACCGCGTGGCGCTGGTCACGGGTGCATCGCGCGGCGTCGGCGCGGCGGTGGCCAGGCGGCTCGCCGCCGAGGGCGCCCACGTGATCGCGCTGGCGCGCACCGTCGGCGGCCTCGAGGAGCTCGACGACGAGATCAGCGCGGCCGGCGGGTCGGCGACGCTGGTGCCTTGCGACCTGGCCGATTGGGAACGCATCGACCATCTGGGCCCGCCGATCCTTGAGCGCTTCGGTTGCCTCGACGTGTTCGTCGGCAATGCCGCCACGCTGGGCACGCTGTCGCCGCTCGGCCACGTCGAGCCGGCAACCTGGCGCGAGGTGTTCGCCGTCACACTCGACGCCAACTGGCGGCTGGTGCGCATTCTCGACCCGCTGCTGCGGCGCTCGTCGGCCGGCCGCGCGGTGTTCGTCAGTGCCGACGTGGCCGCCATGCCGAGGCCCTACTGGGGCCCCTACGCGGCCGCCAAGGCCGCCCTGGAATCGCTTGCCGGCACGTGGGCTCAGGAGGCCGCCAACAGCGCCCTCCGGGTCAACGTGCTGCGGCTGCCGCCGGTGGCGACGGGGCTGCGCGCCCGCGCCTTTCCGGGCGAGGACCCGGCGACGCTGCGGCAGCCCGACGACGTTACGGGCGCCTTCGTCGACCTGGCGACGGCGGAGTGCACGCGCAACGGCGATGTCGTCGCGGCCGATTGAGGCCGCTCAACCAGTGTCCGTGTACGGGTTGCGGCCCTTGCGCAGGGCGATGCGGATCGGCGTACCGGGCAGGTCGAAGACCACGCGCAAGCTGTTTTCGAGATAGCGCACGTAGCTGTCGGGCAGGTCCGCGGGCCGATTGGCGAAGATGGCGAATGTCGGCGGCCGGGCCTTCGGCTGGGTCGCATAGCGCAGGCGGATCGGCCGGCCGGACTTGCCGAGCGGCGGCGGGTGGTGCTCGACCATGCCGCGCAGCCATTCGTTCAGCGGGCCCGTGGCAATGCGGCGGTTCCAGACATCGTAGGCCTGCAGCACGGTCGGCATGAAGCGATCCAGATTGCGCTCGGTCAGCGCCGACAAGGTGACGATGTGTACGCCCTTCAGCTGCGGCAGCGACGTTGCGAGCCGGTCGTGCAAGGCCGCCAGCGCGGCGCGGCGGTCGGCGATGGCATCCCACTTGTTGGCCACGATGACCATCGCCCGCCCCTCCTCGATCACCTGATTGGCGATGATGAGGTCCTGGCGCTCCAACATGACGGTCGCGTCCAGTACCAGGGCGACGACGTCGGCGAAGCGCACGGCGCGCAGGCTGTCGGCCACGGAGAGCTTCTCGAGCTTGGCGTCGATCTTGGCGCGGCGGCGCAAACCGGCGGTGTCGACCAGCTCGACCGCCCGGCCGTCGTACATCCAGGCGACGGCGATGGCGTCGCGGGTAATGCCGGGCTCCGGCCCCGTCAGCACCCGCTCGTGGCCGAGCAACGCGTTGACCAGGGTCGATTTGCCGACATTGGGCCGGCCGACGACGGCGAGACGCAGCGGCCCGGCGGCCCGCTCCTGCGCCGGCGCCGGCGCCGCGGACTGGGCCGCATCGATGTGCGGGGCCAGCGCCTCGTAGAGCAGGCTGAGCCCGTCGCCGTGCTCGGCCGAGATCGGCACGGGCGCGCCGAGGCCCATGCGGTAGGCCTCGTAGATGGCGTCGTCGCCGGCCCTGCCCTCGCATTTGTTGGCGACCGGAACGACCGTCTGGTGGACGCGACGCAGCCAGTCGGCGAAGTGCTCATCGAGTGGCGTAACGCCGGCGCGGGCATCGAAAAGGAAAACGATGACCGCGGCGTCGGTAAGGGCCTGCTCGGTCTGCCGGCGCATGCGGGCCGCAAGCCCCTCGCCCACGGCATCCTCCAGCCCGGCCGTGTCGATGACGCGGAAGCGGAGGTCGCCGAGACTTGCCTGGCCCTCGCGCCAGTCACGCGTGACGCCGGGCTCATTGTCGGTCAGCGCCAGGCGCCGGCCGATGAGCCGGTTGAACAGGGTCGATTTGCCCACGTTCGGGCGCCCGACGATGACGACTGTCGGATCCATCGTCGCAGCCACAACGCGCGTCAGCGGAACGCGACCAGCTTGGCGCTGTCGGTCAGGAAATACAACGTCTCATCGGCAATCGCCGGCGCCACAGAAATACCCCCCGGCATCGTCTGGCGGCCGAGGATCTCGCCGGTGTAGGGTGACACCGCCAAGGCTTCGCCATGATCGCCGGCGACAATCAGGCGATCACCGGCCAGCACAGGGCCCGACCAATTGATACGGCCGTCGCGCCGCTCGGGCCGCTTGAACAGGCCGACCGGCGTGACCCAACGGATGCGGCCGTCCAATGCCGTCATGCCGACGACGTTGGCGTCGGTCGTCAGGACATAGAGGAAATCGCCGACGACCCAGGGCTGCTCGACGCCGCCGATGTCGGCCTCCCAAACGCGGCGGCCGGTCGGCAAGTCGATGGCCACCATGCGGCCGGAGTGGCTGATCGCATAGACCCGGCCGCGGTCGATGACCGGCCGGCCACGAATGTCGGCCAGGGCGGAGACCGCATCGACGCGGCGAATGGCGGCCAGACTGTCTGACCACAGCGGCCGGCCGTTCTCGACCCGCAGGGCGAAGATCTCGCCCGACGAGTAGGGTGCGATGACAATATCGCCTTCGACGGCCGGGCTCGCCCCGCCGATCAGGCCAGCGGTCTCGGCAATGCCGGTGTGCGTCCACAGCTGGTCGCCCGTCGCGGCGTCGAGCGCGAACAGCTGGTTGTCATTGGTCACGGCGAACACGCGGCCACCGGCGGCGGTCGGCGCCGCACGCATGGGGCCGGTTACCGGCGCGCGCCACAGCTCCTCGCCGGTCGCCGCGTCGAGCGCTATAACCTGGGCGAAGCCGGTCGCCGCAAACACTCGGCCATCGTCGTGGGCGATGCCGCCGCCCCAGTTGCCGTCGCGCTCCTCGCGCGGCGGCAGCGCGACCCGCCAGACCCGGCTGCCGTCGGTTGCGTTGTAGGCCGTCGCGACGGCGCCGGCGTCCATGGTGAAGACCCGGCCGTCGGCGATGACCGGGCCCGACAAGATGGGCTTGCGAGCGCCCGCCGGCGCACCGATATCGGCCACCCAGGCGCGGACGGGCGCGTCGGCGATGGCGAGGTGTTGCATCGCGTGGTTGGCCTGGCCGCCCTGCTGCGGCCAGTCCCCGTTGATCACCGGCCGGGGCAGCTGGACCGTCAGATCGGCAATCCGCGGGTCGGGTGCGATCTGACTGCCGGACACGATGATGGCGATGCGCTCGCCTTCGATCGGCGTCTGTGTATCGCGGATGAACGTGTCGCAGGCGGCCAGCGCCAGCACCGACAGCGCAGCCAGGCACGCGCGACCGCCCCGTCGGTGCGCCAGTTCACGCGGACCGCGCATGGCTGCTATTGGCCGAGCGCGGCCAGCATCTCGGCGGCGCGGGCCCGCAACCCCTGCGGCGCGGTCAGGTCGTCGGCGAGATCCTGAAACATCTCCCGGGCGCGGGCGGCATCGCCATCACGAATCGCGAGCAGTCCGATCAGCTCGCGCGCGCTATAGCGCCAGGGATTGGCATCGTCCGTCAGGGGCTCCAGCCGCCCCGTCAGCTCGGCCGCGTCGCCGAAGTCGAGATTGTTCAGGGCCGACAAGATGACCGCAAGATTGCGGTAGACCCCGTCGACTCCGCGGTCGTTGGCGATACCATCGTAGAGCTCGGTCGCGCCGCTGACATCGCCCTCGTCCACCAGCAGAGCGGCCTGGCGCAGCCGTGCCAGAACACCGTAGCCGCCGCCCGCCTCGCTGGCGAGGTCGGCGAAGGCGTCGACAGCCTCGCCATAGCGCCCCTCGTCGGCCAATCTCGTCGCCTGGGCGAACTGGTCGCTGAACCCCGCCCGGCGGCTCTGCTGGAAATTCTGCCACCAGACGAAGGCGACCGCAGCGCCCAAAACGACAAACACGGCAATGACGACGTAGCGACCGTAGCGCTGCCAGAGCTGCTTGTAACGGGCCCGCTGTACGTCTTCGTCGACTTCGCGAAATAGTTCTTCTTCCGACAAAAGAAGATCTCCGCTGCTCAGGAAATGGCGGCTAACATAGCTCGGCACCCTAGCCTTGGCAAACTAATGCAAGGCCGGCGACCGGCGATCGACCGGGCCGCGGATAACGGCTAGTTTATTATATATATCAAAATGTTAACGACGACCGTCCGGCAGCGAGTAGAGCTCAGGCGGCGGCCCGCCATTTGATCGTGCAGCCCATGCTGGGGGTCTGCTCGCGCGGGCCCTGGCCGGTCTCGGCGATCCGAACCATCGCCTCGTAGAGCTCGCGCCGGGCGTCGGCCGGCGCCGGGTTGCGGCCTGACGCATCGAGGCGGCCGCGGTACTGCAGCGCCAGGTCGCGATTGAAGCCGAAGAAGTCGGGCGTGCAAACGGCGTCATAGGCACGCGCGATGTCCTGGATCTCGTCGATTACATAGGGGAACGTAAAGCCGTGCCGGGCGGCAAAGGCGGCCATGTTCTCGAAGCTGTCGGCCGGGTGGCTGTCGGTGTCGTTGGACATGACCGCCACCGCACCGATGCCATGCCCGGCAAGCGTGGTGACGTCGTGAACCAGGCGGTCGACGACGGCCTTCACATAGGGGCAATGGTTGCAGATGAACATGACAAGCGTCCCGTTGGGGCCGCTGATGTCGGCCAGCGTGTAGGTCTTGTTGTCCGTGCCACGGAGGGAGAAGTCCACCGCCCGCCAGCCGAAGTCGCAAATCGGTGTCGCCGCCGCCATGGCTCTGCTCCGTCGCTCATCTCATGCGTACAGCGACAGCATAGCGGCGCCGGTGCCACGAACCAATCCCGGTGTTCCGCGCCGCGCCGGGCGCCAGCGGCGCCATACCAATTCTTAACGCGAGTACCCGCAAGCTGCACATCCAGGACGATGGCGGTACGCACAGGTAGGCGCGCGATGCGGGCCAATGCAGCAAACTGGCGCCGTTTGGCGCGCCTTATGGTGGTCGGCGCCGCGGCGCTGACACTGGCCGGCTGCGGGCCCGAGCTCGTCCTCGCCTTCGCCGGTGTGAACGCCGCCTCCTACGCCACCAGCGGCAAGCTGTTGAGCGACCACGCCATGTCGGCGGCGACCCGACAGGATTGCTCGATCCGCCATGACCGCCAGGGCATGGCCTATTGCGTCGAGACCGGCAAGCCGCCGGTCGCCGACCCTGGCGTTCGCTGCTATCGGTCGATCGCCGAGGTAACCTGCTACAGCGGCGCGCCGCCGCTTGAGACGGTCTCACGCCAGGTCCAGTGACGCGGGTAGTGGGTCACTTTGAAAATATCTGAGCCTCGTCATGCTGGCACGCGGGCGGAAGGCGTGCCATATATAGAGCATGGGTAAAGCTAGGCGCCCGCGCGACACCAACCAGCTCGCCAAGCTCATCGTGGGCGTGGCGACAGGCGAGGTCGAAGACACGGCCGCTCAAGAAAAAGACCCCTCTGCAATCGAGAGGGGCCGTAAGGGTGGCCAAGTTGGCGGCAATGTCAGGGCGAGTCGCCTGACATCGGCGGAGCGCTCTGACTCGGCTCGGAAGGCCGCTCTGTCGCGGTGGTCTCGGTAGCCTGGGAGAGCGCGCTCGCCTCTTTCATATTGCTCTTGTCTAATCCGTCCGGTTTTCCGAAGTTCCGTCCAGGGTACCATTCTTTCAAGCCCCACTGCCCGCGCTTCGGGCGCACCAAGTCACCATTCCTATTCTGACGACGGATAAGGATTGTCCCCACCGAGGCCGGTTTGTTGCTTCCGCTCAGCAGAAGGCCACCAGCCTCAAGCGCGTGTACGATTTCGATAGGGCCCATCGACCTTCGCGTCTTCCGCAACAAAGCTACAGTGGCGTCCGCAACACGCATACCCAGATACGGATTGTTTTCGTCTTGAGGCACTGCTGGCGCATCCCCTTCGGTCGGTGAAGCGCTAGGCACATCAGTGGACGGAATCGATTGGCCGCCAGACATGGCCTCCAATTTGGCGATCATGGCGTCTATCTCTGCGCGCTGACGTTTTAGGTCAGCAATCACCAGATCGTACGCGTTTGGGTTGTCTGCCATTGCCGCCGCCTCCTGCTTCTGGTAAAAGGAGGCCAGCGGAGGCGCGTCATGCTACCTCCGCTGGCGAGGTGCCCGAAACCGGCTGTGGCCGGCCACGGGCGGGTTCTAGAATGTCGGCCCCATCTTCTTAAACCTCGCTCTATCTTGCCCCTGCATCGGGATTGATTGGAACCCGCGACGTCTTCAGCGTCGCGGGTTCATCTCGTACAGGTGTAGTGGAGCGCGCGCAAGCTGAAAGTCGACAAATCTGCAGGTGTATGTTTCTCACCTACAGTATTTGAAATTACTTGAAACTGACCGTTGGCTCACGTATATTGGGGGCATGAACAAACTCGACAGCAAGGCCCGCACCCTGATCCTCCGCTGCCTCGTGGAGGGTATGAGCATCCGGTCCACGGCACGCACGGCGGACGTGAGCAAAACCACGGTCCTGCGGCTCTTATGCCGGCAAGGCTTGCGCGGCGTACCAAGACCAAGCGCTTCGCGATCTGCCGTGCCGTCGCATTCAGGTCGATGAGGTGTGGTCTTTCATCTACAGCAAGGCTGCCAATGTGGCGCGTGCGAAGGCTGCCCCGCTGGAGGCTGGCGACGTGTGGACGTGGACGGCAATCGACGCAGAGACGAAGCTGGTGCCGTCATGGCGGGTGGGGGATCGCTCAGGCGAGACCGCCATCGACTTCATGGACGATCTGCGCGGTCGGCTGGCGGATCGTGTGCAGCTCACGAGCGATGGGCACAAGGCATATCTGGAGGCCGTTGAAGGTGCGTTCGGTGGCGACGTAGACTATGCAATGTTGGTGAAGCTGTATGGCGCGGAAGGCGGCGTGTCGTCTGAGAAGCGCTACAGCCCGGCTCAATGCACTGGTATCCGCAAGCGCCGGATTGAGGGCAGCCCGGACCCGGCGCACGTGTCCACGAGCTATGTCGAGCGCAACAATCTCACCATGCGGATGTCGATGCGGCGGTTCACGCGGTTGACCAACGCCTTCTCAAAGAAGATCGAGAACCACACTCACAGCGTTGCGCTGCACTTCATGTTCTACAACTTCTGCCGCCAGCATAAGAGCCTCAACAAGATCAGCCCCGCAATGGCCGCTGGTGTGACGGACCGGCTGTGGGATATCGAAGACATCGTGCGGCTGGTGGACGAGGCGGCGGCCAAGCCTCAGCGCCCGGCGACCTACCGCAAGCGGGTAATTTCAAAGTGACCCACTACCGTGACGCGGGGCCGCTGGACTCAGCAGGAAAAATCGGGAACACTTTCGGTGCCGGCATGATGTGGCGGTAGGAATGACTCGCTCACAAGGGCTTATGGCGACACTTCACAGTTTTCAGAAGCATGTTCGGCGCCACGCGCGCATCGCGTTCCATCAAGAAGAACTCCGCCAGCTCTTCGACGTCTACAGCCGCCGTGTCGCGGCCGGCGAGTGGCGCGACTACGCCATCGACCACTACGACGATCGGGCCGTGTTCTCGATCTTCCGGCATACGGCCGACCGGCCGGTCTATGTGATCGAGAAGGTCAAGTCGAAAGGCGCCGCGCGGGCGACCTTCCGGCTCGCCGCCGGGTCGCGCCGCCTTTCTCAAGGGCATTCGGTCCGCGAGATCATCGCCACGCTAAAGCGGCGACCGCGCCTGATCCGTACAGCCAGCTGAGGCCCAGGGGACGGGTTGACGGCGTGGTTGCGGCGCCCTGACGTTCTCGTTATGTTCCATCTTGCGACGCGGCGAGGGGTGCGATGGCGAGGTTGAAGCGGCATCTCCAGGCGACGGTGGACGACAAGCTGCGGCCGACCGTCCTTGGCGAGCTGGCCGAGAGCGGCGTCGATATCTTCTGCTGGTGCAATCGCTGCAGCCACCATGCCGTGTTGCCGGCCGACAGCCTGATCGGGCCGCTGGGGCCGCAGTTCCAGTGCCGGAGATCGGCGCGCGCATGCGCTGTAGCGGATGCGGCGCCAAAGACGTGGCGACTCGACCGGACTGGCCCTCACTAGGGCTCGTAAGCCGTCACAGCTAAGCCGCTCAGTATATGGTGTTTAGAAACTTAGACTACTCTTGGATTTTATTGCATTTTTATTTAAATTGAAAACGATTGTTCTTGATATCCACGCCGACATGCGCGATCTATACACTGTGTTAATTTGCCAGCGCGCCCGCAAGCACTTGACGCGCAAATATTCGGGGTGATGGCATGGATGTCACAGCGCCAGTACTGGAGCCGCCCGGAGCCCGCGCGGACACGCGGCCGACGCGCGCGCCGGAACGGCTGGCGCAGCCGCGCCGAGCGTCGCCAGAGGCGGCAGAGGTGGCGGCGCCGCGTGAGCCGGCGATCACGGCCCGGGTCAACTATGACTACGAGGACGCGCGGATTTTCATCGAGATCCTCAACCCGCGCACGGGCGACGTCATCAGGCGCCTGCCGCCCGACCTCGCGGCCGACTTCGCGCTGGAGGAGACCGGCCGCTCGACCGGCATCGTCGTCGACCGCAGCGCCTAGTGCAGGCGACAGCGCGCCTCGCATTGCTGCGATCCGCCGTGTGAGCGGCCGAAAACGGCTGAGACCCCGGACCTGATCCTACGAGATTCACACATCGTGTGTGGGCTACCGTTACGGATGCAGGAAGGGAATTATGCCGTCACCCTCGTGCTTGACACGAGGGCCCATCGCACAGGCTCACGCCACCGTGCGGGGGCAAGCATGGGTCCTTGGGTCAAGCCCAAGGACGACGGATGCGGGGCGGTTCGTGAGAACCACACGTCTCGGGCCAGCCAGATTCACTTGTCCCGCGGCGTGTAGCGCGGCCAACAGATTACCTAGTGCCCATCCATAAACGACTAGATTTAGTGTAAGGCTGCGCGTTTGAGCGACGTGTTTTGTGGGTACGGGGGCTGTAGATGCGTTCCAGAGTCCAGTGACGGGGTGCCGGTGACGAGCGGCGCGTGATCGAGGCAGGCCGGCGGGAGCGGCGGCCGTCGGTGCTGGTGGATCGGACGTGTCGGGTTGGCGGCTATGCCGGTTTGCGGCGGGCCAGCACGGCGAGGTTGTGGGCGACGACGGCGGCCCAGACGTAGGACTTGAAGTGTTCGAGCCCCTTCCAGGTGCAGCGGCCCAGACCGTAGGCGCGCTTGAGGCATGAGATGGCGGCCTCGATGCCGGCGCGGAAGTTGCGCAGTCGGCGGTAGACCCAGCGGCTCTTGACCATGTCGGTGATGGCAAGGCCGCATTTCTTGTGGAAGGCGACGTCCTCGACGCCCTTGTTCTTGGCGGCGGCGAGGTTGCCGGTGCTGGCGCAGCCGCCGTCGGCGGCGAGTTGCCTGGGCGGCCGGCCGTAGATCGCGATCTGGCGGTCGACCATGGGTACGAAGCGCTCGGCATCGGCCGGGTTGCCCTGCTCGACGACGATGTCGAGGATGAGACCGCTGGCGCCGCTGGCCAGGTTGAGCTTGTGGCCGTAGGAGACCTGGCGGCGGCTCTTGACGATGATGTCGCTATGGGGCTCGAACAGACTGACGAGCTTGTCGGCGGCCGGCACCTTCTCGCCATGCAAGACACGGCGCTCGGTCTGGTCGATGATGCGTTCGATCAGCGGCACGAAGTGTTCGGCCTCGGCGCGCCAGGCCGCGGCCACCGGCGCGGGATCGTCGGCCAGCCGCGCCATGGCGTCGTGCAGATAGGCGAGCGTCGCGCGGGTCTTGGCGAGCAGCTCGCGGTACAGCCGCTGCCGGTTGTTGCCACGACTGTACTCGATGGCGCGGGCGCGCTTCTTGGCCAGGCGCGTGTGGTCGCGCCAGGGCCAGGCGGGTAACACGACGTCGGCTTGACGCAACAGCCGCACCATGACCCGCACGGCATCCCACAACAGGCTGGAGTCGGTGGGCGCATGGATGGCGGTCTCGGCGACCGTGCTGTCGAACCGGACCTTGGCGCCGCTCTCCAGCTTGGCCGTCGCGGCGCGCGCCAGCAGCATCCGGTTGAGGCACTCGAAGGTGGCGGCGGCGATGGCGCAGCCCGTGGCGCCCGGTCTGCCTGACCCGACCGATGCCGAGGTCTGCGGCGACCAGGCGCACCACCGCGGCCTCGCCGTCGAGCCAGGCAGACATCGCCGCGAGTTCACGACCGATCTCGTGCGGCGAAAACAGATCGAATATACTGCCCTGGACGGTGCGCTCTTCGCGCATGGTCACCTCCGGCGGTTTGGTGTTTGCCTTTGGGTACAGTGGCTTGTTCCCAACAGCATAGCCGAAACCGCCGGAGCCTGGCTCCGAAAATAGACGATTCACTCAGTTATTTCAGTGTTTTAGCGTTTTCGGATGGGCACTAGCCTAGTCATTGCCGGTGGCCTCGGGCCGCCCACGCCCGTAGGCTGCGGGCGCAATGGGCCAGGGGATCGACCGACTGCTCGCCGACACGCCCCAGCTGGCAGCGCTGCGTGGCCAGCGGGTCGGCCTCCTGAGCAATACCGCCTGTCTGACCGCCGACGGCCGGACGACGGCCGCGGCGCTGGCCGCCGCTATCGGCGTCGCGACGGACGCGCGGCCGACCGGCTTGGCGCGCCTGTTCGCGCCGGAGCATGGCTTTGCGGCGGCTGCCGAGGCCGGTGCGGCGGTCGGCGACGGACGCGATCCGGCAACCGGCCTGCCGGTGCACAGCCTCTACGGCCCGCGGCGCCGGCCCGCGGCGAGCGCGTTGGCCGATTTGGACACCGTCGTCATCGATCTGCGTGACGTCGGCGTGCGCTGCTTCACCTATGCGGCAACGGCGGCGCGGCACGTCGAGGCGCTGGCCAGCGCCGCACCGGGGTTACTCGCAGTGATCTGCGACCGGCCCAATCCCCTGGGCAGCCGGCAGGCGGGACCGCGGCTCGATCCGGCGCAACGCAGCTTCCTGGCGTATCTGGACGTGCCGTTCGTGCATGGCCGCTCGCTCGGTGGGCTGCTGGCGGCCCACAATGACGGCCTCGCCCAGCCGGCCCCGCTGACCGTCATAGCGCCAGGCGCCGGCGATACCCCGTGGCAACCGCCCTCGCCCGGTCTGCGCGCGCCGGCGAGCGTGCAGCTCTATCCCGGCCTGGTCCTCGTCGAGGGCACCAACCTGTCCGAGGGCCGCGGCACCGACACGCCGTTCCGCATAGCAGCGGCACCATGGCTCGACGGTCCCGCCTTGGCGGCGGCGCTCAACGGGGTGGCCGACGCCACCGGCACGCACGCCGAGCCCGCGACGGTGACCCCGGCCCACGGCAAATGCGCCGGCGAGGCCTGTCATGGCGTCCACTTCACGCCGATCGACGGGGCGCCGGTCGACGGCCTCGCCCTCGGCGTGCACCTGTTGGCCATCCTGCGCCGGCACGAGTCTTTTCGCTGGATCGCCGCCGGCCCGGGCGCGGCACCGGCCGTGCCGGACGAACCCGCTTTCATCGACCGGTTGATGGGCAGCGACAGCCTGCGCCGAGCGCTCGATGCCGGCGCCAATGCCGACACGATCCTGGCCGACTGGGCCGCTGCCTTGCCCTAGGAAAGCGTGCGACTACCGGACGGCGGCGGCTCCGCCGGCACCGCGCCCCGCGCCAGCATGAGCGCACCAGCCAGCGGCTTGGCCTGCGGCGGGCGCACCCAGGCCGCCAGCGCCGCCGGCAGGTGGGGCGCCAGCGGCGCGGCGAGGCCGCCGACGAGGGCCAGCGGCGCCGTGCCGGCCGCATCGAGGGCGCGGGCGATGCGCTCGACCGCCGCGCCGGTGGCACGGGCCAGCTCGTGGGCCACGGCGTCGCCGGCAGCGGCGTGCCGCAACACGATCGGCGCGAGCTCGGCATAGCGGCTCGACGGCGCCTGGTGCAGCCAATCCAGTACGGCGGCGCGGCTGGTGCCGCAATGCGCGAGCACGGCGCGGTGCACGGGGGCGCCGCCGGGTGCCCCGGTCCAGCGGCCGTCGACGACGTGCAAGGCCTCGCCGATCGCCCGATGGCCGAGCCAGGCGCCGCTGCCGGCGTCGTCGACCGGGAAGCCCCAGCCGCCGACCAGCCGGGTCGTGCCGTCGGCGAAGAGGCGATAGCCGGCCGAGCCGGTGCCGACGATGACAATGGCGCCGGGCGCGCCGTCATGGGCGCCGAGAGCGGCGATGTAGGCGTCCGTCGCGAGCCGGACCGCGGCGACCGCCGGCGCGGCGGCGAGGAAGGCGTGGCGCAGTGTCGCGCTGTTGGCGCCGGCGAGGCCGAGGCCGATGCTGAGCCGCGGCAGGACCGCCGCCAGGCCGCCATCGAGGCCCGCGCACAGGGTCTCGAGGCCGGCGACGATCGTGTCCCAGGCGGCGGCGCCCTTGATCGTCAGGCTCGTCGGGCCGGCCTGCGTCAGGCCCACCTGCTGCCCCGCGGCGTCGTGCAGCGCCAGGCGCGTCGTGCTGCCGCCGCCGTCGACGGCGAGGAAGAGCGCGTCTGGCGCCATGTCGGCGTCGGCGCGCCGCCCTATTCCGCGGCCTGCAGGGTGACGGGCGGGCGCACCAGCGCGGCCGCACGACGCACCACGTCGGCGCCGGCGCCGGGGCGGCCGGCGTGCTCGCTGAGGTGGCGGCGCCAGGCGCGGGCGCCGGGCAGGCCGTTGAACAGGCCGATCATGTGGCGGGCGACGGCGCGCAGCGGCGTGCCGTGGGCGACCGCGGCGTCGATGTAGGGGATCATGCGTTCGACCACCTGATGGCGGCTCGGCGGCTCGGCGGCGTCGCCGTAGAAGCGGGTGTCGGCCGCGGCCAGCAGGTAGGGGTCCTCATAGGCGGCGCGGCCGAGCATGACGCCGTCGATGTGGGCCAGGTGACCGGCCGCGGCGTCGAGGGTGCGGATGCCGCCATTGATCGTCACCTGCAGTGCCGGGAACGCGTCCTTGAGGCGATGAACCAGCTCGTAGCGCAGCGGCGGCACGTCGCGGTTCTGCTTCGGGCTGAGGCCGCTGAGCCAGGCCTTGCGGGCGTGCACGATGACGTGGCGGCAGCCGGCGCCAGCCAGCGTGGCGACGAAGGCGTGCAGGGCCGGCCAGTCCGCCTGATCGTCGATGCCGATGCGGTGCTTGACAGTGACGGGGATCGCCACGGCGTCCTGCATGGCCGTGAAACAGCGGGCGACGAGCGCCGGCTCGGCCATCAGGCAGGCGCCGAAGCGGCCGGCCTGGACCCGGTCGGACGGACAGCCGACGTTGAGATTGACCTCGTCATAGCCGAGGCCCGCGGCGATGCGCGCACACGCGGCGAGCGCCGCCGGCTCGGCACCGCCGAGCTGCAGCGCCACCGGGTGCTCCGCCGCATCGAACGCGAGCAGGCGCCCACGCTCGCCATGCAGCACCGCGCCCGTCGTCACCATCTCCGAATAGAGCCGCACGTGCCGCGAGATCTGCCGCAGGAAGTACCGGCAGTGCCGGTCCGTCCGCTCCATCATCGGCGCCACGGAGATCGGGCTCATGGGATCCGCCGTCATGCCCCTAGAGATAGACGGGATTGGTGCGCGCGTTAAGGGGCGCGTCGGGTTCAGCCGATGAGTGGCGCCGCCGACAGGCGCAACTCGTAGTGCAGCGCCGCGTGGTCGGAGAGAAAGCGGTTCGGCAGGGTGCGGCGCTCGGTCGGCGCGAAGTGGCGGCTGTAGAGGATGTGGTCGATGCGGCCGGTGAGGTGGGTGTTGCGCGGGCCGACCTGCCGACCGCGCGGGTCGGATGCGCCGTTGGTCAAGAACAGCTGCAGCGTCGCCAGCGGCGCGTCGCGTTCGCGCGCGTTCAAGTCGCCGGTGACAATCGCCGGGCCGCCACGGCAGCGCCGGAACAGCTCGCTGACCACGAGCCAGGCGGAACGCTTCCGCGCCTCGGCACCGCGGTGATCGAAGTGGGTGTTGATGACCTGGAAGGCCGGGCCGGCCGGCGGCTGCAGGTGGACCCACGTAGCGATCCGCGGGTAGCGCGCGTCCCAGCCGACCGAGGGCCGCGCGGGCTGCTCCGACAGCCAGAACCAGCCACTGTTGACGAGCGCGAACTTGTCGCGGCGAAACAGGATCGGTGCGTATTCGCCCTGCACATGGCCATCGTCGCGCGCCACCCCGACCCACTCATGCGCGGGCAACGCCGCGCGGATCTCGCGGGCGACCGGGTCGTGCACCTCTTGTAGGCACATGACGTCCGCGCCCAACCGGTTGAGCTGGCGGAGGATGGGCGCGCGGCGCAACCGCCACGGCGTCGCGACGAGCCAGCTGGAATTGTAGCGCTGGATGTTCCAGCTCAGGACGCTGACGACCTGGTCGGCTGCCGCCGGCGCCGGCGCCGCCGTCGCGTCACGCCCTATCCCGCGCATTGGGCCACGCACCACGCCGCCGGCCGCCACGAGCCCAAGCGCTGCCTGAATCACCCTCCGCCGGGAGATAACTGCCGCCATGGGTGCCGACTCTCGTCGATTTCCGTCTTTTACTCAAAGCCGAAATACGCATGAGAAGGCGCATCCGGATGCGGGCGGTCGTCGACCCAGGCGGCCTCATTGCCGGCATGGGGGGTTCCCCGCTAGGCTTGCTGGGCCATGGCCTCGCCACCGCCGCATCCGGGACTGACGATCCGACGCGACTGTCTGGAGCGCCTGGGACTGTCGGTGACCCATGCCGCCGCGATCCTGGGCGTGACGCGTCAGGCCCTGTCGAAGGTGGTCAACGGCAATGCCGGCGTCTCCCTGGAGATGGCGATCCGCCTGGCCAAGGCCTTCGGCGGCACGCCGGAGGCGTGGCTGAGGCTGCAACTGGCCCATGACCTGGCGCGGGCCGAGAAGCGCGCCGCGGCGATCAAGGTGCGGCGTTATGAGCCGCCCCAGATGAAACTATTCGTGCCGGGTGGCGATACGAACCGCCGCTGATCGGCGCCCCAAGGGCCCCTGAGGCTGCGAAATCAGCATGGCACCTCAAGACGATAAAATGGGTGGTTTTGGCGCTTTGAGACGACATTGGTTGAATCCACGCCGAATCGGTGCTATGGAGCCTCAAGATGCCTTGGTCTCGTTTTTTGGAGCCGTAACGCGCCATGTCTGCACGCAACCCTCTCCTCGCCGCCCCACCCTACCAGGTTGAGCAGGCGCTGAAGACGCTCGGCGGCGACCTGCGCACCGCCCGGCTACGCCGAAATCTGTCGATCGAAAATGTCGCCGCCAAGATCGGCGTGGGCCGCCACGTCGTGGCAGATGCCGAGAAGGGAAAGCCATCGACGGGTATCGCCGTCTATGTCGGGTTGCTGTGGGCATTTGGTCTTGCCGAACAGCTGGCAGGCGTCGCCGACCCCGACACGGACGAAGAAGGCCGCCTGCTCGCGAAGCGTGGCGAGCGGGTGCATGCGAGTAGCGCCCGTGCGGCCGGTTTTCTCGAAAATGACTTCTAGGCCGCTCGGCGCCACCGAATGCTTCGTCTACATGACGCTGCCCGGCGCGACTCAAGCCGTCACTGCCGGCCGGTACGCCGTCGCCACCAGCCGGCAAGGCGTGATGACCGGACGGTTCGTCTACGGACGGAGCTATCTCGCCCGTCCAAACGCGGTGGAGATCGACCCGGTTGAACTGAAGCTCGGTTCGCGGACCTACGAGACGGTTTTGATGAACGGCGTGTTCGGTGCTCTGCGTGATGCCGGTCCCGATTCCTGGGGCCGCCGCGTCCTTGAGAAACACACCGGGCTCGCCGAACTGGGGGAACTCGATTACCTGCTCCACTCCCCCGACGATCGTGCCGGTGCGCTCGGGTTTGGCCTCGACCAATCGCCGCCGGCGCCGATGCGTCAGTTCAATCAGACGATCGATCTGGAGAAACTTCAGGCGCTGGTAGGCTCGCTGATTGGCGATGAACCTGTTCCATCCGGCGTCGATGCGGCTGGGCTTGCGTGGGCGGAAGAATTGCTGCGCGTCGGCACCTCCATGGGTGGCGCCCGTCCGAAGGCCGTCGTCGAGGACGGCGATGGCCTGTGGCTGGCCAAATTCAACCGGCCCGACGACAAGTGGAATATGGCCAGGGTCGAGCACACCATGCTGATCCTCGGGCGGGCCTGCGGCCTCAGCACAGCCGAGAGCCGTATCGTTACCGTCGGCAATCGCGAGGCGCTGCTCGTCAAGCGCTTCGACCGCAAAAAGGCGCCCGGCGGATATGTCAGGGCGCGCATGGTGAGCGCGCTCACTCTGCTGCGCGCGGACGAAAGTCCGCAATCGCGCCAGCGCTGGTCCTACATCCTGCTGGCCGAGGAATTGCGCCGCATCAGCGCCGAGCCGAAACGTGACGCCGCCGAGCTCTTCCGGCGCGTGTGCTTCAACGCCTTGATCTCGAACATCGACGATCAGCCACGCAACCATGCCGTCATCGCAGCGGACCGCAATTGGCGCCTGTCGCCGGCCTACGACCTCACTCCGTCATCGCCCGTCAGCATCGAGCGCCGCGACCTCGCCATGGCCTGCGGCGATCTGGGCCGATATGCGAGCGCCGCGAATTTGATCAGCCAGGCCGCGCGCTTCCTTTTGTCAACGGATGCAGCTGGCCGCATCATCGAGAGCATGGAAACGCAAGTTCGTTCGACTTGGTACGAGGTCGCGCGCGGATGCGGCGTGAACGAGGCCGATTGCGCCCAGATCACAGGCGCGTTCGCCTATCCGGGATTCAGAACCTGAAAATCGTCGACCACACGCGGCCAAGCGCGTGTCGTCGGAATTGCGCGTGACACACCCCCCCCCTACTCCCACTCGATCGTGCCGGGGGGCTTGGACGTGACGTCGTAGACGACGCGGTTGATGCCGCGCACGGTGTTGACGATGCGCGTCGCGACGGCGGCGATGAAGGCGTGCTCGAGGGGGAAGCTCGCGGCGGTCATGCCGTCGGTCGACGTGACGGCGCGCAGGGCGCAGACATAATCGTAGGTGCGGGCGTCGCCCATCACGCCGACGGAGCGCACCGGCAACAGCACGGCGAAGGCCTGCCAGATCTCGTCATAGAGGCCGGCGCGGCGGATCTCGTCGATAAAGATCGCGTCGGCCTGGCGCAGGATCGCCAGCTTGTCTTTGCTGACCGGGCCGGGAATGCGGATCGCCAGGCCGGGCCCGGGGAACGGGTGGCGGCCGACGATATGGGCGGGCAGGCCGAGCTCGCGCCCGAGCACCCGGACCTCGTCCTTGAACAGCTCGCGCAGGGGCTCGACGAGCTGCATCTGCATGCGGTGGGGCAGGCCGCCGACATTGTGGTGCGACTTGATCGTGACCGACGGCCCGCCGGTGACCGAGACGCTTTCGATAACGTCGGGGTAGAGCGTGCCCTGGGCCAGGAAATCGGCGCCGCCGAGCTTCGCCGCCTCCTCGTCGAACACGTCGATGAAGGTGGCGCCGATGATCTTGCGCTTGGCCTCGGGCTCGTCGACGCCGGCGAGCTTGCCGAGGAACAGCGCGGCGGCGTCACGATGCACGAGGGGCATGTTGAAGCGGTCACGGAACAGGCCGACGACCTCATCCGCCTCGCCGGCGCGCAGCAGGCCGTGGTCGACGAAAATGCAGGTCAACCGGTCGCCGACCGCCGCGTGGATCAGCACCGCGGCGACGGTGCTGTCGACGCCGCCGGAGAGGCCGCAGACGACGCGGCCGTCGCCGATTTGGTCGCGGATGCGCGCGACCTCGGCGGCGCGGAACGCCGCCATGGTCCAGTCGCCGGCACAACCGGCGACGGCGCGGGCGAAGGCGCGCAACAGCGCCGCGCCATGGGGCGTATGCGCGACCTCGGGATGGAACTGGACGCCGTAGTAGCGCCGGTCGTCGTCGGCGATGATGGCGTAGGGCGCGCCGGCCGACCGGCCGACCGCGCGGAAGCCGGGCGGCAGCGCGACGACGCGGTCGCCGTGGGACATCCACACCTGCTCCTGACCGCCGGTGTGCCATATCCCGTCGAACAGCGCACAATCCTCGGCGATGTCGACGACGGCGCGGCCGAACTCTTGGGCGTCGGAGCGCTCGATCGCGCCGCCAAGCTGGTCGCACATCAGCTGCTGGCCATAGCAGATGCCGAGCACCGGCAGGCCGCTGGCGAACACCGCCGCATCGGCGCGCGGCGCCGTCGCCTCGGTCACGCTCGCCGGGCCGCCGGAGAGCACGATCCCACGCGGCGCGAAGCGGCTGATCAGGCCCGCATCGACGCGCTGGTAGGGCACGATCTCGCTGTAGACACCGGCCTCGCGGACGCGGCGGGCGATCAGCTGGGTCACCTGGGAGCCGAAGTCGACGATCAGGATCTTGTCGGCGACCGGCAGGGCGGTAGGCAGCAACTGGACCATCGCCCTCAATAGCCGATTCGCATCGGCCAAGCGAGTGGCGGCGCGGCCGCTTTCAGTTCATACGGCGCCGATTTCGGAGAGGGCGGAAGGCACTCTAACTGAAGAGCTGGAGGACCGCCGCTTCTGATTGACCGGCGAAGGCGAGGGCGGTGATGCCGAGCTGCTGTCGCGTCTGCAGCGCGACCAGGTTGGCGCCTTCCTCGTTGATGTCGGCAAGGGTGAGCTTGTCGGCACCATCCTGGAGGTCGTCGACATAGCTGTTCGTGAAGTCCAGGCGGGTCTGCAGCAGGCTGACGTTGGAGCCCAAGGTTGTGGCGTTGCTGCGCAACGTCGTCGTGGCCGCATCCAACTCGGTGATCGCGTCGTCGACCAGGGTGGTCAGGCTGAAGTTGGCCGCCGACGAAATATCGAGGCCAGTGCTGGCGCTGCGCAGGTCGACCGAGGCGATTGTCAGCGTGCTGCCGGTCGCCTTGCCGAACTCGACCTTCAGCGAGAAGCTGGTACCGTTGACCAGATTGAGGCCCTGGTATTCGGCATCCCGCGCCAGATTGTCGGCCTGGGTGATCAGCGAATTGTACTGACTGACGATCGACGTCAGCTCAGTGCCCATGGCGGACTTGGCGCTGATCGCCAGACCCTTGAGTTGGCTGACAATTGAATCGATGCCGTTGACGGCGTCGAGGGCCACCTGGACGTTGCTGACCCCCTGATCGATGCCGTTCTTCCTTGCCTCGAAGTCGGCGGCCCGATCCGAAAGGACCCGGGCCTCGAAGAAGCTCTTGGAATCATCGATCGGCGACGCGACGCGCAGGCCGGTCGAGAGACGGCTCTGGGTCTGGCCGATGAGCCGGTCAGAGATCTGAAGCGACAACAGGGTAGCGCGGATTCCAGCGCCGAGCGTGACTTCGGCAACCATCTCGGCCGCTCCTCTTCCTGAGGGATAGTTACGGCAGCTATCAAGGGGCGCTCTGCTCCTGAGCTCAACTAAGTATGGAATAGGGGGAGAACATCTAGTGATAACAGGAGCGTTATGCAAGTAAACTCATATAGCATACAAATAAAAATACGCGAAAACTATTCCAAGTCTTAGATAACTACTTGGTAACCGTGCCTGGCAGCAGCACTCAACGTCAGAGCGGCGCAATGCGAAGGCGGAACTACGCCGCCGCGGGCGCAAGCTCGTCCCAGCCGTAGGCCAGCTCGGACAACGTGGCGCCGGCGAACCGCTCAGTGCGCTCGGCGACGATGTGGCCGCCCATGGCCCCGTAGAAAAAACGCGCCGGGTTGGCCTCCAGAACCCAGACGATGGCGGTGCGGTGGCCGCGGCCGACGAGCCCCGCGAACACGGCGTCCAGCAGCGCACGGCCGAGCCCGGTGCCCTGGTGGTCCGGGGTCACGTAGAGCGTGTAGACCTCGGCGTCATAGGGCGAACGCCGCGGCAAACCGGCCTTGCGCGCGTGGCCGGCGCTGACGAATCCGACGATGCCGGCGGCCGCATCGTCGGCGACGAGGATGAGTTCGCTCGCCGGCTCACGGCGCAGCAGCCGGGTCCATAGCGACGCGTGGTTCTTCGGCGACATGTCCACGAGATAGCTGTCGGGCAGAATGCCGGCGTAGGTGTTGCGCCAGGTCTCGACGTGCACGTCGGCAATGGCGCCGGCGTCGGCTAGCAGGGCCCGGCGGATTGTCGAGTCCGCCGGGATCATGCCGAGGACCGCGTCAGCACCGCGGCGTAGACGCCGTCCGTGCCGTGCGCCGCCGATGTCAGCCGCAGGTCGGGGCCGCCGACGGATCCGCCAAGGGGGCACGTGCCACCAATCGCGGCGGGCCAAAGGTCCGCGACGTCGAGGCGCGTGAAGGCGCTGTTGCGGGCCAGGAACGTATCCACCTGCTGCTCGTTCTCCTGCGGTAACACCGAACACGTGGCATAGATCAGCCGCCCGCCCGGGCGGACCAGCGCGGCCGCCGCCGTCAGCAGGCGCGCCTGGGTGCGAGTATACTGCACGAGCACCGCATCGGAGAGTCGCCAGCGCGCATAGGGATGGCGGCGCCAGGTCCCAGTGCCGCTGCAAGGCGCGTCCACGAGCACGCGGTCGGCCGACCCCGCCGCCGCGCCGTACCAGGGATCGCCGCGCCGCAACGGCCGCACCTCGACAATTTCGCCGGCGGCGATGCCGGCCCGTTCGAGGCGCGGCGCCAGCCGCGCGAGCCGCGTCGCCGAGCGATCACAGGCGATCAGCCGCCCCTCGCCGGCCATCGCCGCGGCCAGGGCCAGGGTCTTGCCGCCGGCGCCGGCACACAGGTCGATCACCGTCTGCCCGGGCCGCGCGTCGGCGATCAGGGCGAGCAGCTGGCTGCCCTCGTCCTGGGGCTCGACGAGGCCGCGGCGAAAAGTCGTAAGCCCGCCGAGTGGCCGGCGCCCGGCCAGCCTGAGGCCGACGGGCGACAGCGGCGTGGCTGCGTGCTCAACCCCGTCCGCAGCCAGCGCCTCGCTGGCCTCGGCGCGGGTCGCCCGCATCGTGTTGACCCGGAGGTCGACCTCGGCCTCGCCGTTGAGCGCCGTCATCTCCTCGACGAACGCCGCGCCGAAGGCCCCGCGCAGGGCGGCGTCGAGCCATTCCGGGTAGTTGTAGCGCGCGGCATCGGCCATCGCCGGCTCGACGAGCGGTTGGCCGGCGAGCGCCGCAACCGTGGCACGCTCACTCTCCGACAGGGCCGGCGGGGCATAGCCGTCGCCGGTGAAGACGGCGGCGACGTCGTCCGGCCCATGGTCGTCGACGAGGGCGAGATCGGCGATCACCCAAGCCCGTGCATCGGCGTCGCCGGCCGTCGCCAGGTGCCAACGCAGCGCCGCCAGCCGCCGCAACACGCCATAGACCCGCGCCTGCACGGCGGCGCGATCCTTGGATCCGGCATAGCGGCGGCGGCGGAAATAGTCGGCGACGATGCGATCGGCCGGTGCGGCGCCGCCGGCGACCTCACGCAGGATCTCGATCGCCGCGGCGAGCCGCGCGCCAGGGGTCATCGGAGCGCAGCCAAGGGCGGCCTAGGCGTTCTGGCGGTAGTTCGGCGCCTCGCGGGTGATCGCGACGTCGTGCACGTGGCTCTCGCGCCAGCCGGCGCCGGTCACCCGCAGGAAGCGGCAGTTGTGCTGCATCTCGGCGATCGTCCGGTTGCCGGTGTAGCCCATGGCCGCCTTCAGGCCGCCGACGAGCTGATGGATCACGGTCGTCGCCGCGCCCTTGTAAGCGACCCGGCCCTCGATGCCTTCGGGCACCAGCTTCAGGGCGTCGGCGACCTCGGCCTGGAAGTAGCGGTCGGCCGAGCCGCGCGCCATGGCGCCGAGCGAACCCATGCCGCGATAGGCCTTGTAGGACCGGCCCTCGTAGAGGAACACCTCGCCGGGCGCCTCGTCGGTGCCGGCCAGCAGCGAGCCGATCATGGCGCAGTCGGCGCCGGCGGCGATCGTCTTTGCCAGGTCGCCCGAATATTTGATGCCGCCGTCGGCGACGACGGGCACGTCGGCGTCACGGGCCGCGGCAACGACGTCGCGCACGGCCGTGAACTGCGGCACGCCGACGCCGGCAATGACGCGGGTCGTGCAGATCGAGCCAGGACCGATGCCGACCTTGACGGCGTCGGCCCCGGCATCGATCAATCCCCGCGCCGCGTCGCCGGTGGCGATATTGCCGGCGAGGACCTGGCCGGCATTCGTGAGGCGCTTGACGCGCGCGACCTGATCGAGCACGCCGCGCGAATGGCCGTGCGCCGTGTCGATGACGACGACGTCGACGCCGGCGTCGAGCAACGCCTCGGCCCGGGCAAAGCCGGCCTTGCCGACGCCGGTCGCGCCGGCGACGCGCAGGCGGCCGTGCTCGTCCTTGCAGGCCTCGGGATAGGTGCGCGCCTTCTCGATGTCCTTGACAGTGATCAGACCGATACAGCGACCGTCATCGTCGACCACGAGCAGCTTCTCGATGCGGTGCTTGTGGAGCAGCTGGGTCGCATCGGCCATGCCGACGCCCTCGCGCGCGGTTACCAGGTCACGCGTCATCAGCTCAGCCACGGGCTGGTCGGGCTCGCTGGCGAAGCGCACGTCGCGGTTCGTCAGGATGCCGACGAGCCGTTGGCTTTCGCGGTCGACGACCGGGATGCCGGAGATCGCCTCGGTGCGCATCAACTCCAGCGCCGCCGCCAGCGTCTGGTCCGGATGGATGGTGATGGGATCGATCACCATGCCGGCCTCGAAGCGCTTGACCTTGCGCACCTCGTTGGCCTGCGCCTCGGCCGACATGTTCTTGTGGATGACGCCCATGCCGCCCGCCTGGGCCATGGCAATCGCCATGTCGGCCGTGGTCACCGTGTCCATTGCCGCCGCGATCAGCGGAATGCCCAATTCGATCGTGCGGGTCAGACGGGTTCTGGTAGCGGCGGCGGCCGGCAGTACTTCCGAGCGCGCTGGTTCGAGCAGAACGTCATCGAAGGTCAGCGCTTCGCGGATTTCCATGTCAACCCCGGCTTGGCCCTGTTGAAGGTTGACGGGGCTTATATACACAAGCCCGCTCGGCTCACAAGTGTTGGCCTGGCGGGTCGCGCTGCGAAGCCGGCTCACCGCGCCTCTCGTCGGGATTGCCGTCCGAATTCGCGGGCTTCGATCACTGGCCAGTATGTATGAGCCACGACCTCGGCGATCTCGTCCGGTTCGAGCCCCTCCATCCTGTCGGAGTAATACTCCGGACCAATGCGCCGCGTCGCACCGATCTCGACGAGCGTGTCGAGGATGCGTTCGACCGGGAACACGCCCTCCCGACGGGAACCCGGTCATCGAGGCAGTCCTGGAGGTCGGCCCGCCCCTTGCCGCCGGTCATCTGGGCGTCGCAGACCTGGACCGAATGTATTTTCTCGCCGGGAATCGATCTCAGCAGGTCGAAGTCCGGGCCGCCCCGCATGAAATGCCAGAAATCGAACATGATTCCGCCATTCGGCGCGTTGACCTCCCGAACGATCTCCCACGCGGATCGGAGATCTTTCAGGCCCCAAATCGGGATAAATTCCAGATCCACACGAAGGCCTCGCTCGCCGGCACGCCGGCACAGGTCGGCAAAATCGTCAGTCATCTCGGCAATCGAGACGGCGCCGGCGGAACCGGTGCAAATGGCGGAAAACGATTCCGCGCCAAGTTCGACCGCCATGTCGAGGAACGTCGACGTTTCAAAGTCGAGAAAAGGCAGGAATATCTCGGGGATATTGTCGGCGCGCCAGGCGCCGGTCCAGCGCGCCATCGGATCAAGGTGGGCCAAGCGCACGCCATTGTCGGATGCCATCGCGCGCAGGTCGGAAATCCTGTTCCCCGACGCCTTCCACAGCCGAAAATCGAGGGGCGTGACCGTCAGGATATCGCAGCTGCACAGGCGCGCGGTTCGGATCTGGTCCGCGATCGGAAGATAGCGGCAGGTCGCCTGCCACAGGACCGTCTCGTGCCCCACCTTCTCCTCCCGATTTTCCGCCGCGGCCTTGCGAGTGCGCAGCTTACGGGCTGGCGTGCTTGATGAATTTCTCCGGTGCGCCGGGACCCCATTGGCTGGAAAAGCCGATTTCGGCAGCCACCAGGTTGCCGCCACTGCCTCTGTTTAGGCGGTCCGTGTCCGCCCAATGCTCATGCACCCGCCCCCACGGATCGCACCAATAGTCGAATATCTGACTGCCCAGGACATGGCGGCCGACGCCCCACATATGCTCGTATTTCCCCAACTCCGATAGATATTCATGATCCATGAACACGGCATCGGCGTCGGGAACCTCGAATGACAGATGATTGAGGCCAGCCACCTTGTTGTGCACGCAGAACAGGACATGATGGTCGGTGAATTCATCACCGGCGTCGAGCCGGTTGAAGGACCCGATGATATTGTTCTCCACGTCGGCATAGACATCGTCTGAGCAGACCAAACCCAACGTGCCGCGAAACCATTGCGCCGTCTCGACGACCCTCGGTGTTGCCAGAACACCATGGCCGATGCGTTTTATCGGCGTCGGCGATTTACTGAGCCGCATGGATTTGCCAGCGCGTCGCAGCGGTTCCGCACCGCTGTTCATCGGATCGCGTTCGACAGGTATTTCCGGCGCCGCTTCAACACCATGCAGCACTTCGATCTGGTAGCCGTTGGGCTCGCGCAGCCGCACGCGTTTGCCGCCGCCAGGTTCGTCGACGGTTTCCACAGCCGTGGCGCCAGGCGCGCGGCTTAGGGTCTCAAGGTCTTGTTCCGTCGCCGCCAGATAGGCGAAGCCGATGAATGCTGGATCACCCAGCTCCGTCACGTGGATATGACGGCGTGGATCGGTGCCGCGCATATAAAGCGCAGCGGCGGTCCGGTCCGCCCGCACCATGCCGAAATTGATCAGAAACTCTTCCATCTGATCGAGATCTGGCGCGCGAAGCCGCCCATACGCCAATTCCTTGACATTGATCATGGCCGACCACCTTTCTCAGAGATTGCGCGGATGACGTGCTTACCCGTTGAAATCGTTAGCATGGCCGAAGATCGGTTGATAGCGTGGCCCGAAAAGCTTGGGGGGAACGATGGCGGCCACGGATTTCGACCTGCTGGCATCGTATTGGACGATTGCCGGCGACGTCTGCCCATTCGCGCCGAATGAGGCGAGCCCGCTCGATTTCCGCGCGCGCGTCGCGGCGGCGGCCGGCGCAGGCTATCGCGGCATCGGTCTGAACCACGACGATCTGGTCGTGGTGTTTGGCCGTCACGGGCCCGCAGAGACCAAGACCATCCTTGCCGATCATGGCATCCGGCACCTCGAGCTCGAGTTCATCGTCGACTGGTTCGCCGACGGCGATCGACGCCGCGCGGCGGATGTCGTGCAAAAGGGCTTGCTGGATGGCGCCGCCGAACTGGGCGTCCATCACGTCAAGGTCGGCGGCGATTTCGCCGGCGCCGCCTGGCCCATGGATCGCATGGTGGAGGAATTCGGCCGCTTATGCGAGGCGGGCGCCGCCGTCGGCGCGCCGATCGCCCTGGAAATCATGCCGTGGACCAACCTGTGCACGATCGACCTGGTGCTGCAGGTCGTCCAGGGCGCCGGCCATCGCAATGGCGGCCTGGTGCTCGACATCTGGCATTTCGCCCGCGGCGGTATCGACTATTCCGACATCGATCGCATCCCGCCGCAGCTTATTTTCTATGTCGAGATCGACGACGCGGCCGCGCAACAGGAAGGCACCCTGCTGGAGGACACCATCCACCGGCGCCGACTTTGCGGCGAAGGCGATCTCGACGTGCCGGCCTTCCTCCGCTGCATCCTGGTGGCGGGCTATCGTGGGCCTTTTGGCGTCGAGATCATTGCCGCCGCACAGCGCGCGCGTAGTCTCGAAGAGGCGGCGCGGGAATCCCATGACGCCGCCGCGGCTCAGTTCGCGGCGCTCACAGCATAACGATAGTGGCGGGCAAGCTGCCCAGACCGGGGGAGTGCACGTACGGCCTCGACCTATGCCACTGGGCGGCCGCGGTAGTCGACGGCGACGAGGTAGAGCTCGGTCGACTCGCCGCGGCTGGCCGGCGGCTTGAAGCGACGGACCGAGCCGAAGCGTTGCCGCAGGCGACCGAACAGGGCGGGTTCGTCGACGCCCTGCAGGACCTTGACGACGAGCGCCCCGCCGGGAGCCAAGACATCCTCGACTAAGGCCGCGGCGGCCTCGGCCAGGGCGATCGTCCGCAAATGATCGGTCGCCGCATGCCCGGTCGCGGCCGCGGCCAGGTCGGACAGCACGACATCGGCCGGGCCGGCCAGCGCCTCGCGCAAGCGCCGCGGCGTTGCGGGATCGAGGATGTCGCCGACCAGCAGCGTGACACCGCCAACGGCCTCCACCTCCTGCAGGTCGAGGCCAACGATCGTGCCGCCGCGCACCCGCGCCGCCGCGACCTGGCACCAGCTGCCGGGCGCCGCGCCGAGGTCGATGACACGCTGCCCGGGCTTGAGCACGGCGAAGCGGTCGTCGATCTCAATCAGCTTGAAGGCGGCGCGCGAGCGGTAACCGGCGCGGCGCGCCGCGTGCACGTAGGGATCGTTGAGTTGGCGCTGCAGCCAGCGCGTGGAGCCGAGCCTGCGCCCACGCGCGGTCCGCAAGCGCTCGCACGGACTGCCGCGCCGGCCGCCAACGGGCTTCTTTGCCATTCGGTCCTGGCTGCGCCTAGACCGTTTCGCGCTGAGGGCGCCCCGCCCCATTTGCCCGCATCAGTCCATGCAGCATGCCGTCGCGCAGGCCACGATCGGCGACGCGCAGGCGGCCGACCGGCCAGGCCGTGCAGATCGCCTCGAGCACGGCGCAGCCGGCGACCACGAGGTCGGCACGCTCCGGCCCTATGCAGGGATAGGCGGCCCGGCCGGCGCAATCGAGACCGGCCAGCCGGCGGCTGACGGCGCCGATATCGGCAAAACTCAGCGACACGCCATCGACCCGCGCGCGATCGTAGCGCGGCAGGTCCAACAGCACGCCGGCCAACGTTGTCACCGTACCCGAGGTGCCGACCATCTGGGCGCGCCCGGCGGCGACCACGGCCGCGATTGCGTGGGTGCGATCGAACGGCTCCAGCAGCGCCGCGACGTGATCGCACATTGCGGCATAGTTGGCCGGCGTGAAACGGTCGCCGCCGAACCGCTCGGCCAAGGTGACGACACCGCAGGGCAGCGACGTCGCCCCGATCGCCTCGGCATGCGGGCTGCCGTCGCGCCGCGTCAGCCGCAACCAGATGAGCTGGGTGCTGCCGCCGCCGATATCGAACAGCACGCCATGGTCGGCGTCATCGTCGAACAGCGGCGTGCAGCCGATCGTCGCGAGAGTGGCCTCCTCGCGCGGATCGATGACCTCGAGCATCAGGTCGGTCTCGTGGCGGACGCGCTCCAGGAAATCGGCGGTGTTGCGGGCGCGGCGGCAGGCCTCCGTCGCCACGCAGCGTGCGTGGGTCACGTCGCGCCGGCGCATCTTGGCGGCGCAGATCCGCAACGCCTCCATCGTTCGGGCCATCGCAGCGGGCGACAACTGGCCGGTCGCCCCAACGCCCTCGCCGAGGCGAACGATCCGGGAGAACGCATCGATGACGCGGAACGTGTCGCCGGCCGGGCGCGCAATCAACAAGCGGCAGTTGTTCGTCCCAAGGTCCAACGCGGCATAGGTGTAGGGCCGGCGACGGTGCCAGCGCGGCGCCTGACGCCCCTCAACATGCTCCGTTACGGAATCCAACGCCGCCTCCCAACGCCAGGGGCACTTCTCGCACCTTCGATCACGCACGATCTGCCCCAGCTTACACGGCCTCGGCCGGACCACAAAACGTTGTCCTCGGGCGTCGGCCGCTGATCGCCCAACGGGCCAATACCGCCGGCCGCCTTGACGTCTACACAAGATTCGTCGGATGTGCTAAGGACGCCGCGAGGCCCTTGGGGGATCGTCTAACGGTAGGACAGCGGACTCTGACTCCGTCAATCCTGGTTCGAATCCAGGTCCCCCAGCCAGCCACCCCGGCGAAGCAGTCTCTTCATCGCATAGCTCGGCCAAGCCGCGGGAAACAGGGCCTGTTTCGCGGTCAAACGGAATTCTGAGCTCCTGAACCCGGGAGCATTTCCGGCCATTGCCGGGGTTCCCGGCGTGCGGTCTCCGCGAGCGCGATGCAAGGGTGAGTTTGGTGGGAACAGGGAATTTTTGCGATTACGGCCTCAAAACAGGGAGATTGTAGCAAACTGCCGACCAAAATGAAGAAATTATCTTTTTTTATCAATGACTTCTGAACTTTCCTGTTTTTCTGCAGAACAGGGGGTCTTTTCTGCAGAACAGGGGGAAGGGCAGTCGATATCAGGGAAGCAAATGAAGGGAACAGGAAATAATCCGTGCTGTCTTGCCGTAGTCGAGTGAGCGGGATGTGGGTGCCAATCCCTATTCCGGCGATGTTGCAATTCCGATTTGGACGGCTTGTTGCGACCAGGCGAGCGGTATTGGGCCCTTGAGGAGCTGTGTCAGTGTTACCCCTGCGGATTGGCGACCTTCAACAATCGCTCTCTGGATCTCCGGTGCCAGAAAGGCCAGGCGAACGAGCTGGCGGCGATAGGGCGTATCCGGTGCTGTGACGAGCACGGACAATCCGCCATCATCGTGGTGCAGCATGGCGTGTGCGGAGCGGAGCGCCTTGACCAGAACAGGGTCCGGCCTGTGTCCCGCACTTGGGCCCTTGAGAACCCAGGTCTCGCCACGACGCCGGACAAGGGGAAGATGCAGTCTGGCGAGACGCGCATCCACAGGATCCGGCTCGAGGCGTTCGTGCGGCTCGAGGCGCTCGCGCATCGCGACGATCCGGTCGATCGGCAGCAAGCAGTGCAGCGACTGATCGTGGAGCTCGGCGCGGACAACAAGCGTGATGGGATCGTCCGGACATCCCGCGATCACGCGACGCAGCACGGTCGCGAGGGCGACTTCGAGCGGTGGGGCGGATATGCGCCGGATGGCTGTGTCGGATGGATCGCGCCTTGCCCCTTGCTGCAGCGGTGCCGAGACATAGTAGCGATAGAGCCTGCCACCCCGCCCATAAGAGACGGTCGGCGACATCGGCCGACCATCCGCGTCGAAGAGGCGCCCGGCCAGAGGGGCATTCGCCTTTTGCTCGCGATTCGATGCCCGGCGGCGGGTGTTCGCGTCGAGCCGCGCCTGGACGGCCGCGAAGAGATCGCCATCGATGATGGCCTGGTGCCGGCCGGGATGCGCCCTCCCCTTGTGGACGATCATGCCGCGATAGACTCTGTTGCGCAGCAGTTGAAAGAGCGCGCCACGACTGAACGGCCGGCCGCCGGATAGTCGACCCGCCCGCGTCACGCGCCGCTTCGAACGGATGCCCCGGTCCTCAAGCCATCGCTGCAGCGCGTGCACGGAGCCGAGATCGATATAGGCCCCGAAGATGGTGCGCACGATCTCGGCCTCCTCCTGGTTGACCGCCAGGGCGCGCGTGCCATCCCCAGGCGGGTCGTAGCCAAGCGGCACAGTGCCGCCCATCCACATGCCCTTGGCCTTGGAGGCCGCGATCTTGTCGCGTATGCGCTCGCCCGTCACCTCGCGCTCGAACTGCGCGAAGGACAAGAGCACGTTCAGTGTCAGGCGGCCCATGCTGGTCGTGGTGTTGAAGGCCTGGGTGACGCTGACGAAGCTGGCCCGGCGGCGATCGAAGATCTCGATCATGCGTGCGAAGTCGGGCAAGGACCGGGTCAGGCGGTCAATCTTGTAGACGACGATGACGTCGACCTTGCCGGCTTCGATGTCGCAGAGAAGCCGCTTGAGCGCCGGGCGCTCCATGGACGCGCCGGAGAAGCCGCCATCGTCGTAGCGGGCCCGGACTGCTCTCCAACCTTCGCCGGCCTGGCTCTTCACATACGCCGCGCAGGCTTCGCGCTGCGCATCGAGGGAGTTGAACGCCTGCTCGAGGCCTTCCTCGCTGCTCTTCCTCGTATAGAGGGCGCAGTGGAGACGGGGCCGGCTCATTTGGCGGATCGGAGGCCGAAGAAGCGCGGGCCATTCCAACGCGTGCCCGCGATCGCGGTCGCGGCCGCGGAGAGGCTCTTGAAGAGTTGACCCCCGTGGCGAAACCCCTCTTCTTCGACCGTGACCTGGACGATCCGCCCCCGCCATTCACGCCGCAGCGTGGTCCCGATCCCGAGCTCAAGACCTTCTGCCTGGACCCGCTGGCGGCGCTTGAGCTGGCGCCGTGTGTCACGATCGAGACCGCCGAGAGCCTCTGCCTGCAACCGCCAGGCCAGACAATAACGCAACAGCGCGGCCGAGCGCAGCTTCGGCGGGACACCGTAGCGGTTGCGCCAAACCTCTCGAAGCCCTTCGAGACCAAGGGGCGTGAGCGCCTCGATCTCGTCCGCAAGCGGCGCCTCGCCGGTCATGTCACCGGTTGCTCGATGCGGTAGCGCCGCAGGCCCCCTTCTTTCTCGGACCGGATGACGTGGCCCTTGCGTCGCAGCGCACCGGCGAGCCCGCCTCGAACCGAATGGGGCTGCCAGCCCGTTGCCTTACAGAGTTCGGCGATGGTCGCGCCGCCCGGGGCACTGAGATGGGCGACGAGAAGAGCGAGCTTCGTGGTCCCCGGCGGCTTCAGAGCTGTCGCCTTTGAGTTCTTGCGGTTGGTCGCCTTCGCAGCGCGCGATCCCGACTTTTTCCTTAACGGCTTGTTGGTCATGGTGTTCTCCTCCGGTATTGCGGCGCAGATCGGCGCCGCTACCGGGGCAAGCCCGGGGTGGCCGGGCGTGGTCGCACTGACGCTCCTTTGCGCCGGCAAGTCCAGTGCTCTTGCACGACTCGGCGACTGCAACAGCCCGGCCTTACAGCGTCGAGCTCCGCATTCAGGACACGTTCCGACAGCCCTTTCTTCGAGGCGTCGTCGCGGCCAATCCATATCGGGAGTATCCGTGGCGTTCCAGGTCGGAATCTGCGGCCAGCCCACGGTCGCGACCACCGGCCGCCGTTAACCGCATCCCTGAGTGCCTTGCCTCAAAAGACGGTGACACCGACGCCGATATCGAAACCGCCTCGCCGGTCCGGGGGGATGCGCCCGGTACGGGCCGGCCGGCTCCTGGCGCCGAAGGTCCCGACCCCTGCGATCCGTACCTCCTCGCCATTTGCCAGAGCCTCGCCGCCGTTGACAGCCAAAACCTCGTCCAGGACCCGGCCCAGTCGGTTGAACTCACGCACAGGACGTAGGGTCGACCAAGGCGCGGACCGTCCGCCATTTCTGGTGTGCATGGGACCGATGACCGCTATATGTAGCGGTAACGCGGAAATCGAGTCGGTCCAGTAACGACAAGAGGCTACGCACCATGAGCAGAGCCGCATTCATCGAGAACGTCGCCAGGAAGGGTAACATGAACAAGGCCGAGGCCAAGCGCATGGTGGATCTGGTGCTTGGCGAGATCGAGGCCGGGCTCAAGAAGTCGAAGAAGGAGGGCCGCTACAGGATCGGCAACTTCGGCTGTCCCTCCCATTTATTCCATCTATCGCAGAAACCTTGGAATTTTGCATCACCACCGGATACCCTTTCCGGCATGCATAAGATCATCGAAATCTTCGCGGACCGCGCGGCCTCCACACAGAAATCCTTGCCCTGCGACAGCAGGTAGCTGTCCTGAAACGGAAAAGGCCCCGGCCATCGCTTCGGAAGGCAGATAGGGTTTTCTGGGTCATCCTGTCTTGCCTATGGCCTGGCTGGCGCCACGCCCTGGTAATCGTCAGGCCCGAGACCGTCATCGGTTGGCACCGCAAGGGGTTCAGGCTTTTCTGGACATGGAAGTCGCGGCGGGGAAAGCCGGGCCGACCACCGGTGTCGAGGGAGATCCGCCATCTGGTCCGACGGATGTCGCGGGAGAACACACGGTGGGGCGCACCTAGGATCCATGGCGAGCTTTTGAAGCTTGGCTTTTCCATCTCCCAGGCCGCCGTCTCGAAATACATGGTCCGTTACCCATCGCCGCCATCGCAGTCGTGGCGGACATTCCTTACAAATCACGCCGATTGCCTGGCGTCGATCGATTTCTTCGTGGTCCCCACGGCCACGTTCCACCTCCTGTTCGGGTTCATCGTGCTCCACCACGAGCGCCGCCAGATCGTGCATTTCGGTGTCACGGCGAACCCGACGATGGCGTGGGTCGCACAGCAGATCCGAGAGGCATTCCCGTGGGGCACGGCGCCGCGGTACCTGATCCGCGACCGGGACGGCGCATACGGGCAAACGTTCCGCTCGACCGTGACGGCGATGGGCGTGGAAGAGGTCGTTACGGCGCCACGGAGCCCGTGGCAAAATCCGTATGTGAACGCCTGATCGGCAGCGTGAGGCGCGAATGCCTGGACCATTCGATCATCCTCAACGAGCGGCATTTGCGGCGCATTCTTGGCTCATACCTCGACTATTATCACGGTTCAAGGACCCACTTGTCGCTCGGCAAGGACACACCGGATGGACGACCCGTTCAGCCGGCCGGGTCCGGAACGGTCGTTTCCTTGCCCAAGGTCGGCGGTCTGCATCATCGTTACGAACGCCTCGCGGCCTGACCACCCCCGCTCGGATTCGATCAATTCCTCTCTGTGGCAACGTGGACGCTGCCGGCATCCGCATGCCCTTGCATAGGTTCGCTGGCACGATCCGGCGGAATAAGCATCGTGATGACCGCGCCCATGGTCGATTACAAAATCCACTGGCTCAAAATGATGTCCGTGCCGGAGAGCCGAGCCGTCGTTGGGAGGCACGATGGAATAAATGGAAGGGACACCCGGTGCACCCGCTCCCGCAGAATGAGCTGGCGCAACGCCTGGATGCGGAGTTCGGCTACGGCATCAGGATGTTCCATGGCCGGGGTTCGCTTACGTCCTTCGGGGCGACGAGCCTGGCGGGCGATGACGGGCGGCGCTACCGGATGGGCAGCCGTCTGGCGCTCGGCCCGTCGGCGCAAGTGAGCCTTGAGGCCGAACGCCGCGATCTCCCCGCCGACGAGACCGCCCACACGGTCATGATGCGCATCGACGCCCGCTTCTAGCCTGGCCGAAGGCATTGTCATCTATGGACGCCCCCCTGATTGCAAGTGGTTTTGGTGATTAGAAGCGGGTTGGGTTTGCAGTCATCTATCCGGCCTTTTGGTGCAGCACAGTCGTTGCCGCTGGCCCTGATGGAATCCGAGGATCGACGCCCGGTCAGACTATCGAGCTCAAGGCTCGGACAATGCCTCGGGTTGAGCCGATCCCGGTTACCCTGTTTCGCCATC
>CBDHDN010000001.1:0-151943 GCA_965261585.1 Alphaproteobacteria bacterium | reverse complement strand
GGCTTCATCTACGTCGTCTCGGTCGCCGGCAACACGATCTCGACTTTCCGCTTCGACGCCGACAACAGGACGCTCAGCCATATCGAGACCCTGCGCAACGGCAGCGACGGCGTCCGCGGCATGACGGCACCGGCGGACGTTCGGGTCACGCCGGACGGCGCCTTCGTCCTGGTCAGCGGCGGCAACAGCGACGCTATCGCGGTGTTCCAGAAGCGCACTGTGACCGACCCGGGCACGGCCGTGACGGCGCCGAACGGCGAGCTGATTTTCGTCCAGGTGCTGCGCGACAACGTCGGCGGTGTCGAGGGGCTGGCCGCGCCGCGCCCGATCGCCGTCGCGGTCCTCGACGCTGGCACGATTCAGGAGCGGGCGGTCGCCTATGTGGGCAGCCTGGGCGATGCCGTCGCCGGCGGGCTTGCATCGTTCGATATCGCAACGGATCTGCCCGACCCGGTCGAAAGCCGGACCGAGTACGCGGCGATCGAGGCGATCGCCGTGCGGACCGCCGGCGGTTCCGACACGATCACGCTGGTCGCGGCGCCAGGCGCCGAGGTGGTGAAGACCTCAATCGCCACCGGCGGCGGCGACGACGTGGTCTCGCTCCTCGACCTGACCGTCAAGGATACCGGCGTACCGGCAGCGGGCAGCTTTCGACACCAACGGCACCAAGGTCGATCTGGGCGAGGGCGCCGACGAGGCGCGGATCCGCGTGGCGACCACGGATGGCGAGCTAACGCTCGACGCCGGCGCCGGCACCGATCTGATCGTGCTCACCGACGTCGGCGCGGGCGCGCGCATCGACGTGTCGGGCGGCGCCGACGCCGACATCATGGAAGTGCGCGGCAAGGGCCTGCCGGCGTCGATCGAGGTCGTCGATCTGCACGGCAATGACCCGGCCGGCGTTCCGCCCGATGACGGCGACCTGCTGCGCTACAACCCCGAGGACCCGGACCCCAACGACAGCTTCTCTAATTTCATCGAGATGGGCACTCCCAACGCCGGCAGCCGCCAAGTCGATGAGAGTGGTCCGCCGCTCAATGGCGACGTCTTCGGCGTGCTCAACTTCGATACGTTCGAGGCGGTCGTCGACATCGCGGCGCCGCTCATCAGGTTCGACGGTGAGCCCTACGAGACGACCGAAGGGTCGGGGATCACGTTCATCACCGACATCACGGCGAACGGCACCGGCCTCGTCGGCGACGTCGAGTGGGATCTGGACGGCGACGGCGCCTTCGACGATGCAATCGGCGTGTCCCTGGCCCTGACTTGGGAGCAGCTGGTCGATTTCGGCATCAACGATGATGGCACGTTTCGCATCGGCGTCACGGCCTCCAACGATCTGGGAACGAGCGCGGCCGACACGACCTTGACGGTCCTGAACTTGCTGCCGGTCATCACGGTCACGACGGACTCCGCCGTCGCCAACGTCGGCCGGGCTTTCGGCATCGACATCGTCGCCGAGGATCCTGGCGACGACCGGATCGCCCGCTGGGAGATCCTGTGGGGCGACGAGGCGGACCCAACCCAGCGCGAGGAGTTTGGCGCCGGCACGGTGTCGGCCACCCACGTCTACAAGCAGCCGGTCGCCGGCACCGTGACGATCACGGCGACCGCCTTCGACGAGGATGGCTTCGGTGTGGGCATGGCCACGATCGGTGTCATAGTCGCCGCCGGCGACTTCGCGATCGCGAACTCGGGCCCGATCGCCGAGGGCGAGAGTGTCACGTTCACGACTACGTTCGTCGGCGCCCTCGGCGACGCCATCGTCCTCGACTTCGATATCAACGGCGACGAGTTGTTCAACGACGCGAACGCGAGCGTGATCGTGCCCGCGGTGGCCGAGCTCGATGGGGATGCGCTGCGCCTGCTTGGCATCACGAACGACGGCACCTTCGAAGTGCAGGCCACGGGCGCCTACCCGAACGGTTCGATGGTCATGGCCACGACGACGCTGGTCGTCACGAACACGCCGCCGACGGCGATCGCCGTGGTCACCCCGCTCCTAGGCGATACGGACGGCATCATCGCCGAAGGCGAGGGCGCGGTGGTCACCGTGACGAACCAGTTCGACCCGTCCGATGCCGACCTCGCGACACTCCGTTTCAGCTACGACTTCAACAATGACGGCGATTTCGACGACGATTTCGAGATCGAGCTATCGGCGATTGCGACCGCCGAGGTGCCGGCCAGCCTGCAGATCGAGGATGGCTTGCGCACCGTCCGGGTCGTCGTCTCGGACGACGACGATTCGACTGAGATCTTCGCGGACTACCTGGTCGCCAACACGCCGCCTGAGCTGATCGTGGTGCCGCTCGACGGCCAGGTGGACGAAGGTGTGTTCTACGAGCTGTCGCTATCGGCGACGGACGTCGGCACCGATACGGTGCAGCTCTGGTCCGTCGACTGGGGCGACGGCACCGACCCGAGAACGTTCGTCGGCGCTGCGGTGCTCGCGAGCCATGCCTTCGTCGACGATGGCGACTTCACGATATCGGTCACGGCCGTTGACGAAGACGGCGCCTACGACACGACCGCGTCGGTCATGGTCGCAAACGTTCCGCCGGTTCTGTCGGCCTTGTCGGCGACCCCGACCGTCGAGAACGGCTTTACGACGCTGACCGGCAATCTCTTCGACCAAGGCGTCGAGGACAGCTTCATCTTGAACGTCGACTGGGGCGCCGACTTTGAAAACACGTTCAACTTCCCGGCCGGCACCAACGACTTTGCGGTTACCCACCGCTATCTCGATAACAGTGCTAACGATCGGTACACGATCAGCGCGACGGTCAGCGACGACGATGGTGGCTTGGGCAACACGGAGACGACAGATGTCACCGTCACCAATGTGGCGCCTGCGGTAACCGCCGACGTGACGACACCGGTGGTCGGCGAGGGCGGGTTGGTCGAGCTTGTCGGCACAATTGAAGACGTCGGCACACTCGACGGGCACACCGTCTTCGTCAACTGGGGCGACGGCGACAACAACAACGATGACACTGTCACTGAGGCCGTCGTCGATGGCCGGACGTTCAGGGCGACTTTCAACTATGTGGACGACAATCCGACGGACACGCCGTCGGACGACTACATCATCACGGTGCCCGCGGACGATGGCGATGGCGGCGTGGGCGCCACGACGACGTCCGTGACGATTACCAATCTGGCACCGGTGGTGACGGCGCTCACCCTCACGCCGCCGATCATCAACGAAAACGACACGGTCACGCTCGATGGCACCTTCATCGATGCCGGGGCCGCGGATACGCACACGGTGGTGATCGACTGGGGAGATGATAGAGGGGCCGATAGCATCTCCATCGCGACGGTTGATGCGATCACGCGCACGTTTACCGCCACGCACAAGTACCTCGACGACAATCCGTCCGGGACGCCCTCCGACCAGTACGAGATTGCGGCCACCGTAACCGACGACGATACCGGCACCGTCGATGCGAGCGTGTTCATCACCGTCTACAATGTCGCGCCGACCTTTGTTGAGCTGACGAACAGCGCGGCCGAGGTCGGGCAGGTCCTGCCCGGTGAGACGGTGACACTGGCGGCCGAGATCTTCGACCCCGGCACGCTCGACACCTTCGACGTCACGATCGGATGGGGCGACGGGACGCCCGAGGACACGTTGAGCCTCGTCGCCGGCGAGAGCACGTTCAGCTTCGATCACGACTACGTGGACCCAGGCTTCTTCACGATCACCGTGGTGGTCGTAGACGACGACCTCGGGGAACTCGTGGGCGAGACAGAGGCCAAGCTCACCGGCGTGGAGCTCGGCCCCGACGGGGTGCTGCGCATCGCCGGCACGGCCGGTGACGACGAGGTCAGGATCCTGCGACGGCTCGAGCCGATCGCCTACTGGAACCTCAACGAGATCAGCGGGCCCATAATCCAAGACACGGCCGCCGGGACGCCGCAGGACGGCACGTTCTTCGACAACAACACGCCTGAGCTGATCCATCCCGGCCCGCCCAGGTCGGTCGCCGCCTACGGCGCGGAGACCGGCGCGCAGTTCCACCGCACGAATCAGGAACACATCGCGGTCGCCCACGGTTCGGTGTTCGCAATCCCGGAGGGCACGATCCACCTGTTCTTCAACGCCCAAAGCGATGCGGTCAACGCGACCCTGTTCTCCAAGGACGGCAGCGGCGCGGGCGCCGGGGATCTGACGATTGCGGTGAACGGCAGGCGGATCGAAGTCCGCATGTCGGACGGCACTCAGACCCACAGCATCGTCACCGACGAGATCGTCGTGAAGCAGACATGGCACCAGCTCGCCCTCGCCTTCGACGACACCGGCGCCAGGCTCTTCTACGACGGCGCGCTCGTGGACTCGCTCGCCCACACCGGCGGGTTGTCGCTGAACCAGCGGCCGATCGTGATCGGCGGCTCCATCGAGAGGAACAGTTCGAGCGATCTCTCGAAACTCAGGGTTACCGACTCGTTCCTCGGGCTTATCGACGAGGTATCGTTCTTCGGCCATGCGCTCGGGCTCGACCAGCTCGCCCAGCTCCGCGACACCGGCCCGTTCGGCGTGACCGGCGTCGACGGCGCGACGGCCGAGGTCTTCGCCAGCTTCCTGCCGCTGGTCGGCGAGGACGTGATCAAGAAGTTCTCGTTGCCCGGGGAAGTGGTAAACGAGATCCTTATCGTCCTCGGCGACGGCAACGACGTCGTCCACATCGATACCAGCATGGATGAGCCGGTCACCGTCAACACGGGCGGCGGCAACGATTACGTGGTCGCCAGCACCGGCGACACTAAGGTGCTGGCCGGGGCCGGAAACGATACCGTCTTCGGCGGGCCGGGGAACGACACCCTCAAGGGCGAAGACGGCGACGACTTTTTGCTCGGCGGCGCGGGCAACGACGACATCGACGGCGGCCCGGGGACGGACTCGCTCTCCGCCCCGCCGGTCACGCCGATCACCTACTGGACCTTCGACGAGATCATCGGCACCCTGGTCGCGGATTCGGCCGGCAGCACGACGGAAAACGGCACGTTCTTCGGCGCCGGCGCGCCGGTTCTGGACGAAGGCCCGCCCGACACGGTGGCTCCGTTCGGCGCCGAGATGGCGGCCAGTTTCAGCGGCACGCCGTCGGAATACGTCGCCGTGGCCCACGACGAGGCGTTCGCGCTCAACGACGGCACGGTGCAGTTCTGGTTCAACGCGCGCACGACCGTTGGCAGGCAGGTGCTGTTCGCCAAGGACGGCGAGGGCCTTCGCGAGGGCCAGCTGTCGATCTCCCTTGACGGCGACCGCATCGAGGCCACCCTGGAGGACGGCTCAGATATCGACACCGTCTTCGAAAATTTGTTCGGCCTCGCGAGCTACACGATCCGGACCGACATGATCGTCCAGTGGAACACCTGGTATCACTTGGCATTTACATTCGGTCGCGGCGGAATGAAGCTCTATCTCGACGGCAACCTCGTCGGCGTGAACGGATTCGGCGGCGGGACGCGCGGCAACGAGGAGGCGATCGTCATCGGTGGCTCCAACGGGACCAATACGGACGCGTCCGGCGATTTGTCCCTGCTCATGATCAGCGACCCGTTCGACGGGCTCATCGACGAGGTCGCGGTCTTCGGCGAAGCGCTCGATCAGGGTCAGATTCTTGAGATCATCGAGAACGGACCGAGCACCGTCGCCGCCTCCGGCAGTGGCGCCGGCCTGAGCGGCGGGCTCGAGGACTACACCTTCGCGTTCGTCGGGGACGATCTGGTGGTCAGTGACCTGCGCTCCATCGACGGCACCGACACCTACACCGAGGTATAGCTGAATCTTGTGTACGGCGTTGGAAAGAGGGCGGCGTATCCTGGTGATTGTTGCAGTCACCACTTGACCTAAGCCAAGGAAGGATACGCCATGGAAGAGAATACCGTTGTTGCCTTTCGGAACCCATCGAATTTTCAGGATGACCCGTTGACGGAAGTCCTACGAGCTGGGGCGCGTGAGTTGCTGGCTCAAGCCGTGGAAGCTGAAGTTGCCGAGTTTCTGGAAGGTCATGCGACGCTGGTTGATGACCGGGGCCGTCGCCGGATTGTACGCAATGGCCACTTGCCGGAACGGCTGATACAGACCGGGATCGGCCCGGTGGACGTGCGTCAGCCGCGTGTCCGGGATCGGAGAGCCGGCGAGGGTGCCGGCGCCATCCGGTTCACGTCGGCGATCCTGCCGCGCTATCTGCGCCGCACCAAGAGCCTGGAGGATTTGCTGCCGTGGCTATACTTGAGGGGCATCTCCAGCGGCGATTTCTCGGAAGCGTTGGCGGCGTTGCTGGGGGCACAGGCCCCGGGTCTGTCGGCCTCCACGATCGGGCGACTGAAGGAAGTTTGGCAAGACGAGATGGAGCGCTGGCAACGGCGTGATTTATCGGCCAAGCGCTACGTCTACTTCTGGGTCGACGGCATCTATTTTGGCGCCCGCCTGGAAGAGGAGAAGCAATGCATCCTGGTTATCATCGGCGCCACGGATCACGGAACCAAGGAGTTGATCGCCATCACCGACGGCTACCGCGAGAGCGAACAATCCTGGCGCGAGGTGCTGCTCGATCTCAAGCGGCGTGGTCTCGGCATCGGCCCGGAACTGGTGACCGGCGATGGCGCGCTCGGCTTCTGGAAGGCGCTCCGCCAAGTCTACGGGGCCGCCCGCGAGCAGCGCTGCTGGGTGCATAAGACGGGCAATATCTTGAACAAGCTACCCAAGGGTCGGCAGAACAAGGCCAAGGGTCACTTGCAGGATATCTGGATGGCCGAAACCAGGAAGGACGCGGAGACCGCCTTCGACTTCTTCCTGGAAGCCTACGGACCGAAGTACGAAAAGGCCACGGCCTGCCTGGCCAAGGACCGGGACGCCTTGCTGAGCTTCTACGACTTCCCCGCCGAGCATTGGAAGCATGTGCGGACGACGAACCCCATCGAGAGCACCTTCGCCACGGTTCGCCTTCGCACCTATCGGACCAAGGGTTGCCTGTCACGCAAGACGGCGATGGCCATGGTCTTCAAGCTTTGCCAGGGGGCCAGCAAGAAATGGCGGAGGCTCAATGGATCAGATCAGTTCGCCGAGATCATTCGAGGCGTCAAATTCGTGAATGGAGAACGCCAGGATCGCGCCGCCGCATGACAAACCCATACACAACTTTTGACAATAGCTCACCTACACCGGCATGGAACGCCTGCGCTTTGCGGACGGCACGCGGGCCTACGTGCTGGGCGCCGGCAGCGAGAATCCTGACGCACTCTCCAAGCTCGAGGTTCAAGCGCTGACCGGTAGCGGGCAGCTTGTCGTCCTGGGCGACAACACCCAGACCCTGAGCTTGGACGATGGCTGGGAGGGCGGTGGTCAAGTGACGATCGGTACGACCACCCTCAACAGCTTCCAGAACGGCGACGTCGAGCTACTGGTCCTCGATGGCATTGCGGTGACGGGCCCGAGCCTGCTGGCGTCCGACGAGGTCCTCACCGGATCGGAACCGGTTGTGTTCCTGTTCGGCGTCGAGACGCTGCCTGGCGCCCTCCCGTCGGAGACAGACCCGCTCGCATGAGCCGAGATACGGGTCGGTTGCTGTCAATGTACCGCTATGGGGCGCAAAGGTCGCGCGCACCTATCCATGGTGCCGCCGATGGTACGCGATCACAGGGGATCGTCCGAATGGATCTGGGTGTCGGCGTGCCCAAGTAATCCTGTCGCTCTCGCAATTGGCGATGTCCCTATCTCTGTTGAAATTCGTGGGGCAGGCGTCGCTGGTTGATGATGCTATGCTGCCTTCATGATGGTTTCAATGGCACTGTCGGCCTGAGCCTTTCTCAAGTGTTCCTGGAGAGCATTTCGGAGGATGGGCAGCTGGCGATAGGCCTTGA
Source organism: Alphaproteobacteria bacterium (assembly GCA_965261585.1). Lineage (GTDB taxonomy): Bacteria > Pseudomonadota > Alphaproteobacteria > UBA6615 > UBA6615 > CBDHDN01. The sequence goes on along the minus strand of CBDHDN010000001.1, from coordinate 144,071 downwards.
GGCGACGGAAGGTTTTCTGGGCCTCCAGCAGGCCGGCGGCGGTCCATCTGAGCGCCATCTCGGCGTGTCTCCAGCGTTTGACGTTGCGGGTGACCTGGCGCACCGTGCCGAGCGCGTTCTCGACGATGTTGGTGCAGGCGAGCGAGCGCCGGAGTTCGTGCGGCAGGCCGAGGCGGATGACGGTGAGGATCTCCTGCAGCCCCTCCAGGATGCTGCCCGAGACGCCCGGTTCCTCATGCTCCAGACGCCGGACCAGGTTGCGCAAGAGCCGCTCGGCCTTGTTTGCGTCGTCCTGGTCCCAGGCCTGACGGAGCGCCTTCTTGACGCTCGCGTGCAAATGTTGGGGCAGGCGCTCGATGATGTTACGGCCCTTGTGGACCTGGCAGCGCTGGATGGCGGCGGCCACACCGAAGGTGTTTCGGATCGCTTTGCTGAGTGCCTTCGCGCCATCGACGATGAACAGCCGCGGCAGTGTCGGATCGAGCCCCCCTGGCGAGGAGATTGTCGATCAAGGCCTGGACGACGACCGTGTTCTCCGTCGCCCCCTCGACCACGGCCAGGACATGCTTGTCGCCGTTGCCATCGACGCCGATCGCCGCCATCAGGACATGGTCGCCGACATGCAGACCGTCGATCTGGATGACTAGAGCGGGTCCGGCATAGACAGAATCAAAAAGGGGATTCCCAAGGGTCGCAAAAAGTGATTCAAGCTATGAGCTGGGTTAAAGGAGGCCAGCCATGGATGACACGACCTTATTCGGAAGATCTTCGTGGACGAGTTGTTCGAGTTGTTGAATCGGGGACCTCTCGCAATGCGGCGGCGAAGCAATTTGATGTGAGCATCAGCTTTGTTGTGAAGCTGATGCAGCGTTGGAAGCAGCGGGGCACGATCAAAGCCGACAAATACGGTGGCTGGAAGAAATCGAAACTGGCTCCCCATGGCGATCGCATTCGGGCTCTGGTGATGGAGAATTGCGACATCACCATTGACAAGCTTTGCGTCTTGCTGGCCGCCGAGGGGATCGATGCGAAGCGCTCGACGCTTGGCGACTTTCTTCTGGCTCAGGGGCTGAGTCGCAAAAAAAGACAGCCCACTCCGCCGAGCAGGAGCGCCCTGACGTCGCGGCGGCGCGAGCCACTTGGCGCAACGAGCAACCTGGGCTGATTGCCGAACGGCTGGTCTTTCTCGACGAGACCTGGGCGCGGACGAACATGGCCCGGCGTTATGGCCGGGCACCGCGCGGCGAACGGGTGGTGGCGGCCATTCCCCATGGCCACTGGAAGACAACCACGTTCATTGCCGCCCTGCGTCACGACCGGATCACCGGCGCCCTGCGTTTTTGATGGCCCGATCAACGGCGCAAGCTTCCTTGCCTGGGTCCAGCAAGCCCTGGTCCCGACCCTGTCCGCGGGCGACATCGTCATCATGGACAACCTCTCCTCCCACAAGGTCGCCGGCGTACACGAGGCCATTGAGGCGGTCGGCGCAACCCCGCTCTACCTGCCGCCCTACAGCCCCGATCTCAATCCCATCGAACAGGTCTTCGCCAAGCTCAAAGCCATTCTCCGCAAGGTCGGCGCCAGAACCGTCGATGACCTCTGGCGGGCAATTGGAAACGCCCTCGATGAATTCTCTCCAACCGAATGCAGAAACTACCTCGTCAATGCAGGATATTCCGTCTAAACCGGATGTGCTCTAGCAGGTCGAGTTCCGAGAGATCCGAGGCGAGCCAGGCCTTCATCTTCTTGCGTGACAGCGCCACAAAGCGCCGGGAAACGGCCGACTTCGAGGTGCCGTCGCCACGCGCTTTCGCCAGGTCGCCCTCGGGCAGACGGACCGCGCGGTGGTACTTGCGGGTCGACACGTTCAGCACCATCAGGTTGAGCGCCCACTCGAGCAGCAGGTTGCCATCGCGTAGCGCCTGCCAACTCTCCAAGCTCACCTCTTTGCCCGCCCGGTCACGAACCCGTGGCCGGGCCACCTTCACTTTGCCGCCGTGGTAGCCGATCTCGCTATGTGTCCTGCCCCAGCGATAACCTCGACGGTCCCCATGGCGGCGATGTTGGGCCCCGCACACGGTCGTGGCGTCCTCCTCCATCATCTCGGCCAAGGCCTCGACCCCGGCCAGAAGACAAAACCGATCCACGCTGAGATGGACTGCGTCCATCGCGTCCGCCAGCGGCGGCATAGGAATCGAGGGGGCAAGGGCTTTCGGGCGGCTGGAACTACGGATATTATTTCCCATGGTGTCGTTCTCCCTTTTGGGTTTGCAGCACCCGGAGCCTAACGGCTCCAGGAGAGCGACACCTACCTCAACTTTTCAACATCGACCGGGACATCCCCCCGCCACCGCCACCGCTTTAGTTTGAGATTTATGCCAATTCGCGGCACGGCCGTTCAATAACGTGACAATGTCTTTGGGACCACCACAATCTGGCGGCGGGAAATAGATCGGAAACGTCAGATAATGTCTCGCAAAAAAGTTGAGACGCTTCATGAAAGAGGGGCGGAACCATTGAACCGTTGGACTGCATGAAGGTCATGAATAAGTCATGGCGAGGCGGACAACCGGGACATCTAAGGCGCAGTCCGGGTTGAAGGGGTTCGAGGGATGAAGTGGCGTTGCACTTCATCCATTCGCAGTTATGGCGAAGTCGGTCTGCAGGAGATCGTTTACGAGCTCCGGAATATTGAAACGACGTATGGTAAAAAATGTCGGCGATGTCTTTGCAACAAAGGAAGATGATGGGGTGGCCTGTTGTTCGGCGCTTGGTTTCAACGCCGATCAGCTCAATAGTTTATTGGTTCAGAAGGGTTCTGAGGGTCCAAAACCTTCTGCTTAACGACACCAGGGCCCGGGACGCGAAGATGTACCACATATCGTGTGCTGTTCATTTCGGCAGTTCAAGGACCGCGACAGTTAGGTGGCTGGGGAGTCTCAACAATCCGATGACCAAGTCATGAACAGCCAGCCATGGTCTGAAGTTTGAATTCAAACGCTTTCGGCATGATGACGGGCGCCCGTGCCCGTTTCTGCGGATGGAGCTAAGACTCGTGGAATGCCGCTAGGTTAGGCGATCCCTCGCCGGATCGGATCGCTGATCCCGACAGAAGAAGCATGAACATGCGCATTGCGGGCGGGGCGGAGGTTGCGGGATCGTCAATTGCGAGCCAGCGCAGTGTCGAGCACGGCCTATTCAAGCGCCCGGAACGGCGGTAGGTCCTCTGCCGAGGGCCAGGCGACGATGCCTGCGTGTGTGCGGCGGTGACAAATTAGACCACGGAAGCGGCGAGATTTGCCCGGCTGCGGGCGGAGTAAAACTCTGCCACCTGTAGCCTTCGATCCTTTTCGGGATGGAAGGTTGGAGGATGTATACCGTGGACCTTTATCTACGCGTTTGGCTGGCGTGCCATGTTGATGGGCTGAGTCAGCGAGTACTTCGCGACCAAGTAGAATAGAACAATGCTTGCCTATCCGGTTAACGCCCATGACCGCTACATGTAGGGTGCCGCCACTCTCCCGAGTAAAGCTCGGCATAGGTTGGAGCAGAGGTGTCGCCCGCGATGCCGAGCAATGACCGGAAGGCGTTGAACGGGTAGAACCGCCTGTTGAAGCGGAAGGTGAACTCGTTGAGGTAGGCTTGTAGGTGCTGGTGGCTAACGCCGGGCGATGTCCCACCCAATGTTGAAAAGTGCGAGATAGGCATCTTCTGATCGAGAGGCTACGCGGCCACCTCGATGTCTTCAATGACGGACTTTGCTCCGGCCTTTCTCACCGCCTCCCGCAGGGCGGCGTCGAGGATGGGGAGCTGGCGGTAGGCCTTGAGGCGGCGGAAGGTCTTTTGCGCCTCCAAGAGGCCGGCGGCGGTCCAACGCAGCGCCATCTCGGCGTTGCGCCAGCGCTTGACGTTCCGCTGCACCGTCCGGACGGTGCCGATCGCGTTCTCGATGGCGTTGGTGCAAGCCAGCGAGCGTCGAAGTTGCGGCGGGAGGCCGAGCCGGATCACCGTCAGGATCTCGTCCAGGCCCTCCAGGATCGAGCCCGAGACGCCGGGTGCGTCATGCTCCAGACGGCGGGCGAGGTTGCGCAGGAGCCGTTCGGCCTTGGCCGCGTCGTCCTGCTGCCAGGCCTGCCGCAAGACCTTCCTGACGCCGGCATGGAGGCTCTCGTCCAGCCGGTCCGTGATGTTGCGCCCCTTGTGCACCTGGCAGCGCTGGAGGGCCGCCGCCCGCCCGAAGGTCCGCCGGATCGCCTTCGAGAGCGCCTTGGCGCCGTCGACGATGTAGAGCCGAGGCCGTTCGGGATCGAGACCGCGCTCGATCAGGTTGTCGAGCATGGCTTGCACCGTGGCCGCGTTCTCCGTCGCGCCCTCGGCCAGGCCCAGCACGTGCTTCGCGCCGCCGGTGTCGATGCCGATCGCCGCCACCATCAGGTGATCGCCGACATGGAGCCCGTCGATCTGGAGCACCACGAGATCGAGATCGTCGAGCGGGCTCGCCAGCCAGGCCTTCAGCTTGCTTCGCGTCAACGCCACGAAACGGCGCGAGACCGCCGACTTCGAGGTTGCGTCACCCGATGCCGCCGGCAGATCGCCGCCCGCATCGTCCGGCGGGCGCACCGCGCGGGCATACTTGCGGGTCGAGACGTTGATCACCATCAGATTCATCGCCCAGGCTTGCAAGAGTTCGGGTTCCGACAGCAGCTCCCAACTCGGCAGGCTCATCTCCCGACCCGCGAAGTCCCGCACCCGAGGGCGCTCGACCTTCACTTTGCCGCCGTGGTAGGCGATCTCGCTCCGGGTCGTGCCCCATCGATGGCCCTTGCGCTCGCCCGAGCGGGCGTGGCGCGAACCGCACAAGGCTTCCGCGTCCGCCGACATCATCTCGTTCAAAGACTCGAGGCCCGCCAAAAGGCAGAAGCGATCGACGCTCATGCGCAGATCGTCGAAGGCCTCCGGCATCGATGGCAAGAGCCGACAGGATGGTTCCGAGGAACGGTCGTTGCGTGTAGTCTTGGTCATGGCGTCGTTCTCCTTGATGGAATCAGCACCCAGAGCCTAGCGGCTCCAGGCGGACGACGCCTACTTCAGCTTTTCAACAGAGCCCGGGACATCCCCCTCGCAATTACGCCATAGTGGTGAGTCAAGCAGCTCTAGGTCATAATGGGTTGGCGTGTTTCGACTTATGGGAGGCCGGATGCCGTCGTAACGGCGAGTGATGCAAAGGGACTTGCAATCAGAAGTGACGGAGCAGACTGAGCAGCCCGAAAAGAGTGACCAGGGCGGCCGTCTCATGCGCGAACTCTATTTCCCGACCTACATCTACTATCAGGACCTTCCCGACGCGGCGGCGCTCAATGACGATATCAAGCCGCACATCTACGCCTAGCGTGACGTGGACCAGGCGGGGATCGTGCGGTCGAACGTGGAGAAAGTGGGCGCCTGGCACAGCCAGGTCGACATGCACAAGCGCCAGGAGTATCGCCGGCTCAGCCAGCGTATCGGCGCTACGGTCCAGGAGATTTTCAACGACTTGGGCTACGACCCGGACTTCGAGCCGGCCCTCGACAACATGTGGGCGAACGTCAGTCCCAAGTTCGGCTACAACCGACACCACGTGCATCCCAACGCCGTGTGGAGCGGCGTCTACTACGTCCAGGCCCCGTCCGAGGCCGGCCGCATCTTCTTCTCCGATCCACGCCCGCAGGTCCTGCTGCTGTCACCCCGGTACGACCCGAGCAAGCCGCGCGGCGCGGCCGGCTGGACGGAGGTCTACTTTCAGCCCATCGAGGGGCGAATGATCCTGTTTCCCGGCTGGCTCATGCACGAGGTCGAGCCCAACATGTCGGAGCTCGAAGGACCGGCGGGCGACCGCATCAGCGTCAGCTTCAATCTGTTTCAACGGCGCGTGTAGAGGACCCAACCGCCGTCACGCCAAGCAAGTTCCCAAAGGAGCCAAGGATGCCCGTCGAGCTCAACGTGCGCATCATCCTGACGCCGCTCACCGCCAAGCGGATGGGGCTCGCGCTGGCCAGGGTTCTCGAGGAGCACGAGAAACGGCACGGCGCCTTGACCATCGGGTAAGCTGACCGGAAACCCCATCGCCTGGCGGGGCGTCCGGCAGAGAGAGGACATGAGCAAAGGCCACGGCATCAGGCAGGGCGAGTTCGGCTGGCGCAACGGTTCTCGGGCGCGTGCCGGCGCGTTCATCATGTCGCCGGTTCGAGACTGAGCCCGTGGCAAACCAGCCGAAACCGGCGAAGACGGAGCGCGTTGAGCGCGTCTCGTATCTCGATCAAGCGCTGTGGACGAAACTTGGCGAGACCTCCGACCCGGAGGAGTTCGCCAGGTTCTGGCTGACGCTGCAGTGCCGGATGATCTCCGGCGTAAGCCGCGGCACGGTCCTGTTGGGGCCGGCCGACAGCGGGCCGTTCAGGCCGTTGGCCGTCTGGCCCGAGGGCGAGAGCGATCCTGCCGATCTGTTGACTGCCGCAGAACGCGCCCTGAAGGAACGTCGCGGCGTGGGCTATGAGCGCCCCGGGCGCTCCTACTTCGCGGCCTATCCGTTCGTCTTCGAGGGATGCCTGCACGGCGTCGTAGCGGTCGAGGTATCCAGCAGCCTGGAGGACGGCCTGCGCGCGGTCATGCAGCAGCTGCAATGGGGCGCCTTCTGGATCGAGGTCGTGCAGCGCCGCCAATCGGCCGCGGCAGATCAGGCGACGAAGACGCGCACGGTGGCCGCACTCGATCTCGTTGCCACGGTGGTCGAGGAGGAGCGCTTTGGTGCGGCGTGCATGGCGGCCGCCACCGAAATGGCGGCGCGGCTTGACTGTGACCGCGCGAGCGTCGGTTTTCTGCGCGGCTATCACGCCGGAGTCGCGGCGGTCTCGCACAGCGCCAAGATCGGCGGGCGGATGAACCTGGTCCGCATGATCGGCGCCGCGATGGACGAGGCGATCGATCAGGAGATGCTGCTGCGCTATCCGACGACCGCCGGGGGCGCGAACTTGGCAGCACTCGCGCATGCCGATCTCGCGCGCGTCCACGGTGCGGGTGCGATCCTGACGGTGCCGTTCACCGTCAACGAGGACTTCCTCGGCGCTTTCACCTTCGAGCGGCCGGCGGGGATGGGTTTCGACCATGCGGCCGTTGAGCTTTGTGAATGCGTCGCCGCCGTCGTCGGCCCGATCCTGGAGGAAAAGCGCCTCAACGATCGGCTTCTGGTCGTCAAGGCGATCGATACCGCCCGCCGACAGTTCGAGCGGTTGATCGGCCCCAGGCACTGGGGACGCAAGCTGGCCGCCGTCGCGGCCGCTTTGCTGATCGGGTTTTTCGCCGTTGCGCGCGACGAATACCGGGTCACGGCGGAGGCCGTGCTCGAGGGACGCATTCAAAGAGTGGTCGTTGCGCCATTCGACGGCTTTCATCAATTCACGGCACGCGCGCGCCGGGGATCGCGTCGCCAAGGGCGACGTGTTGGCGGCACTGGACGACACCGAACTCTCGCTCAAGCGTTTGCGTTGGGCGGCGGCATTGGCGCAGCGGGTCAAGGAATTCGATCAGGCGTTCGCTGAACGAGACCGCGCCCAGATCAACATCATCAATGCGCAAATCGCACAGGCCGAAGCACAAATCGCCCTTGTCGAGGGGCAGCTGGCTCGCGTGACCGTCGCCGCACCGTTCGACGGCGTGGTGGTTGCCGGCGATCTCAGGGAATCGGTCGGCGCCTCGGTCGAACGCGGGCAGATCCTGTTCAAGGTCGCGCCGCTCGACGCGTACCGCATCGTGCTCGAAGTCGACGAAAGCGATATCGCCGACATCCACGAGGGCCAGACCGGCACGCTGGTGCTGTCCTCTGTGCCCAATGAGCCGCTGTCATTCGCGGTCGTTCTGATCACGCCGGTTTCAGAGGCCGCCGACGGCCGCACCTACTTCCGTGTCGAAGCCGACCTCGAGCAGGTCTCGCCGCGCCTGCGGCCGGGCATGGAAGGCGTCGGCAAGGTCTCGATGGACCGCCGCCGCGTGATCTGGATCTGGACGCATGGCTTCTTCGAGTGGCTGCGGCTGACGGTATGGTCGTGGTGGCCATAATGCGACTACCTCGGAGATCGTAGCGGACCCTTGCCGAAGTCCTTCCTCAGCCAGTCCTGGTACCGGGTCGCCGACCTGAGGCCGCGGCTGCGGAGCCATGTCGACATCCACCGGCAACGGTTCCGTGGTCAGGTGTGGTACGTGCTGCAGGATCACGCGTCCGGCCGCTTCCATCGGTTCTCCCCGGCGGTTTATCGCCTCATCGGGCTGATGGACGGGGCACGAACGGTCGACGAGATCTGGAACACCGCGGCCGAGACCCTCGGCGAGGAGCTGCCGACACAGGACGACGTCGTTCAGCTGCTTTCGCAACTGCATGCGAGCGACGTCCTCCATTGCGATGTCCCGCCGGACATTGCCGAACTCTGGGAGCGGTCGAGCAGGGAGCGCCGGCGGACCATCATCGGCAGCATTCGCAACCCGCTTGCGATGCGTCTGCCGTTGCTCGACCCGGATCGGTTCCTGACCGCGACGCTGCGCACCGTACGCCCGCTCTTCACCTGGGTAGGCCTGGGCCTGTGGCTCATCACGGTCGGCGCCTCGGCCGTGTTGGCCGCGATGAACTGGCCCGAGCTCACGGAAACATTGCCGACCGGGTGCTGGCGACCGAGAACCTGCTGGTCCTTGTCCTCGTCTACCCCATCGTCAAGGCCATCCACGAACTCGGTCATGGCTACGCCGCTAAGGCCTGGGGCGGCGAAGTGCACGAGATGGGCGTGATGTTTCTCGTCCTCGTGCCCGTGCCTTACGTCGACGCGTCGGCCGCGACCGCCTTTCGCAGCAAATGGAAGCGCGCCGCCGTCGGCGCCGCCGGGATTCTCGTCGAGTTGTTCCTGGCCGCCGTCGCGATGATCGTCTGGGTCAACGTCGAACCTGGCCTCGTGCGCGCCATCGGCGATGTCCCACCCAATGTTGAAAAGTGCGAGATAGGCATCTTCTGATCGAGAGGGTACGCGGCCACCTCGATGTCTTCAATGACGGACTTTGCTCCGGCCTTTCTCACCGCCTCCCGCAGGGCGGCGTCGAGGATGGGGAGCTGGCGGTAGGCCTTGAGGCGGCGGAAGGTCTTTTGCGCCTCCAAGAGGCCGGCGGCGGTCCAACGCAGCGCCATCTCGGCGTTGCGCCAGCGCTTGACGTTCCGCTGCACCGTCCGGACGGTGCCGATCGCGTTCTCGATGGCGTTGGTGCAAGCCAGCGAGCGTCGAAGTTGCGGCGGGAGGCCGAGCCGGATCACCGTCAGGATCTCGTCCAGGCCCTCCAGGATCGAGCCCGAGACGCCGGGTGCGTCATGCTCCAGACGGCGGGCGAGGTTGCGCAAGAGCCGTTCGGCCTTGGCCGCGTCGTCCTGCTGCCAGGCCTGCCGCAAGACCTTCCTGACGCCGGCATGGAGGCTCTCGTCCAGCCGGTCCGTGATGTTGCGCCCCTTGTGCACCTGGCAGCGCTGGAGGGCCGCCGCCCGCCCGAAGGTCCGCCGGATCGCCTTCGAGAGCGCCTTGGCGCCGTCGACGATGTAGAGCCGAGGCCGTTCGGGATCGAGACCGCGCTCGATCAGGTTGTCGAGCATGGCTTGCACCGTGGCCGCGTTCTCCGTCGCGCCCTCGGCCAGGCCCAGCACGTGCTTCGCGCCGCCGGTGTCGATGCCGATCGCCGCCACCATCAGGTGATCGCCGACATGGAGCCCGTCGATCTGGAGCACCACGAGATCGAGATCGTCGAGCGGGCTCGCCAGCCAGGCCTTCAGCTTGCTTCGCGTCAACGCCACGAAACGGCGCGAGACCGCCGACTTCGAGGTTGCGTCACCCGATGCCGCCGGCAGATCGCCGCCCGCATCGTCCGGCGGGCGCACCGCGCGGGCATACTTGCGGGTCGAGACGTTGATCACCATCAGATTCATCGCCCAGGCTTGCAAGAGTTCGGGTTCCGACAGCAGCTCCCAACTCGGCAGGCTCATCTCCCGACCCGCGAAGTCCCGCACCCGAGGGCGCTCGACCTTCACTTTGCCGCCGTGGTAGGCGATCTCGCTCCGGGTCGTGCCCCATCGATGGCCCTTGCGCTCGCCCGAGCGGGCGTGGCGCGAACCGCACAAGGCTTCCGCGTCCGCCGACATCATCTCGTTCAAAGACTCGAGGCCCGCCAAAAGGCAGAAGCGATCGACGCTCATGCGCAGATCGTCGAAGGCCTCCGGCATCGATGGCAAGAGCCGACAGGATGGTTCCGAGGAACGGTCGTTGCGTGTAGTCTTGGTCATGGCGTCGTTCTCCTTGATGGAATCAGCACCCAGAGCCTAGCGGCTCCAGGCGGACGACGCCTACTTCAGCTTTTCAACAGAGCCCGGGACATCCCCCGCGCCATCGCGTTCAACGTGATGCTGATCGGCGGCGCATCCACGCTCTTTTTCAACGGCAACCCGCTGCTGCGGTTCGATGGCTATTACATTCTCGCCGACCTCCTCGAGATCCCAAACCTCGCGAGCCGCGCCAACCGCCATATCTTCTATGTCGTTCAGCGCCGGCTGCTCGGTATCACGGATGTCTCCTCGCCGGCCTTTGCCCCGGGCGAGCGTGCCTGGTTCGTTATCTACGGCGTCGCGGCTTTCACCTATCGCGTCTTTATCATGGTCGCGATCGCGCTCTTCGTAGCGACCAAGCTCTTCTTCATCGGGGTCATTCTGGCGCTCTGGGCTGCCGTCCAGATGTTCGGCATCCCCACGGGCAAGGGTATCTGGTTCCTCTTCGACAGCCCGCGGCTGCGCCGCCGGCGGACGCGGGCGCTGGTGTTGAGCGGTGGCGCGGCCGCGATTCTCGCTGGCCTGTTCTTCTTTATGCCTGTCCCCCACGGCACGACCGCCGAGGGTGTCGTCTGGATTCCGGAACAATCGAGGCTCTATGCGGCAACCGACGGTGCCGTGGCGCGGATTGTCGCCGGGCCCAATTCCGCGGTCGGAAAGGGCGACGCTTTGGTCCAGATGGAAGACCCGCTGTTGTCGTCTCGGATCGATGTGCTCGCCGGCGAGGTCGCGGAACTCGAAGCCCGTTTCGAGGCCGCGCAGATCGATGACTTGGTCCAGGCCGAGATCATCCGGCAGCAGGCGGGACACGCACGCGCCGAACTCGCCGAGGCACGTGAACGCGCCGCCGCGTTGACGGTGCGAAGCACATCGGACGGCCAGTTCATTTTGCCGAACGCGGCGGATCTCCAGGACCGCTTCGTCCGCCGTGGCGAGCTCGTCGCCTACGTCGTCGACGACGCGACCCTGACGATCCGCGTCGCCTTGCCCCAATCGAACATCGACCTCGTTCGGCAACGGACCAGGGGCGTCGAGGTCCGGTTCGCGGATAACTTCTGGAGAGTGGAAGAGGCGTTGGTCAAGAACGTGGTTCCGACCGTCACCCGGCAGCTACCGAGCCTCACGCTGAGTACCGAAGGTGGTGGTCGTATCCACCTCGATCCGACCGATCCGGATGGCGGCGCGCTCGCACCCGTACTGCAGATCGACCTCGCCGTGCCGTCAGTGGCGGATGCAACGACATTTGGCGGGCGCGTCTATGTCCGCTTCGACCACGGATCTGAACCACTCGCTTCGCGGCTCTATCTGCAGCTGCGCCGCCTGTTCCTGAGCCGCTTCGATGTCTAGCACGGCGCTCGACGCGAAGCCGCTGCCGGCGCCGATCGTCTATCCCCAGCGCGACGATCGCGCCGAGCCATGGATCGAGCGCCTCGGCACCACGATCGAAGGCTACGTGCTCGGCCGTCTCGAGCCATTGCGCCAACGGACTTGCACGAAGTTCACGGACTGCGTGGGTGCCTTGGCCGAGGAGCATGCCGCGATGAGCGACGCCGCGCTGGTGAACACGGCGCGGCGGCTTGGGGTCGAGTTGCGGCGCCAGGGTTTCCGCGACCCGCTCGCCACGCGCGCGTTCGCACTCATCCGCGAAGTCGCGACGCGAACGGTGGGCATGGACCATTTCGACGTACAGGTCATGGGCGGCTACGCAATGCTGCGCGGCATGCTGGCGGAGATGGAGACCGGCGAGGGCAAGACGCTCACCGCGACACTGCCGGCATGCACGGCGGTGCTTGCCGGCAAGCCAGTCCACATCGTCACCGTCAACGACTACCTGGCCCGGCGCGATGCGGACACCATGGGCCCGATCTACGACTTCCTCGGATTGACCGTCGGTGTCACGACGGAGGGCATGGACGAGGCCGCGCGCCGCGCCGCCTACCGGTCCGACGTGGTCTATTGCACGAACAAGGTGCTGGCCTTCGATCACCTGCGGGACCGGATCGTGCTGGGCAACCAGGCCCGGAACCTGCGGTTGAAGCTGGAGCAGCTCTATAGCCAGGACGGGCGCGTCGGCAAGCTGCTGCTGCGCGGGCTGGGCTTTGCCATCGTCGACGAGGCCGACAGCGTGCTCGTCGACGAGGCACGCACGCCGCTGATCATCTCCGGGCGTTCCGAGGGCGAGCAAGACCAGCGGCTGGCTGAGCAGGCGCTGGCGCTGGCGGACGAGCTCGACGAGGGGCTCGATTTTCGCGTCCTGCGCGACGAGCGGCGGATCGAACTATCTGGCGATGGCAAGGCTCGGCTGAAGGAACTGGCGGACCCGCTTGGCGGTATTTGGCGGGCGAGGGTCTTTCGCGAAGAAGCCGCGGTCAACGCGCTGTCCGCGCGGCGCCTCTTCGTGCGGGACGAGCACTATCTGGCGCGCGACGGCAAGGTGCAGATCATCGACGAATATACCGGCCGCGTGATGCCGGACCGCCATTGGGGCGAAGGCCTGCAGCAGATGATCGAGGCCAAGGAGGACTGCGAGGTCAGCCGCCGCATCGTGCCGATCGCGCGGATCACCTATCAACGGTTCTTTCGCCGCTACAAGCACCTCGCCGGGATGACGGGAACCGCGCGGGAAGTGTCCGGCGAGCTCTGGTCGGTCTACCGATTGGCCGTGATGAGGATCCCCACCAACCGGCCGGCCCAGCGGTCTCGGCGGCCCGACCACATCTTGGCGACCGCCACCGAAAAATGGCGGGCCATCGCTGCCGCCGTGGCAGCGATGCACCAAGCGGGCCGTCCGGTGCTGATCGGGACGCGGTCGGTCGCGGCTTCGGAGACGGCGAGCGAACGTCTGACGAAGGCCGGGCTGGACCACGAGGTCCTGAACGCCGCCCAGGACGAGAACGAGGCGGCGATCATTGCGCGCGCCGGCGAGCACGGACGCATCACGATCGCCACCAACATGGCTGGGCGCGGCACCGACATCCAGCTGGGCGACGGTGTCGCCGCGCTCGGCGGCCTGCAAGTGATCTTGTCCGAGCGGCACGACGCCGGCCGCATCGACCGCCAGTTCGCGGGCCGCTGCGGACGCCAGGGCGACCCCGGCAGCGTCGCGGCGATCCTGTCCCTGGAGGATCCCTTGCTCGACAACCTGGTCGGCAACCCGGTCGACCGGCTGGTGCTGCGCCTGATGCCGCGGCTCGGCCACGGGTACGAGCAAGCCCTCTTCCGCCGCGCCCAACGCCGCGCCGAACGACTCCACTCTCGCGCCCGCCGCGACGTCCTCAAGCTGGACCAACGGCTCGGGACCATGCTCGCTTTTTCCGGCCGCATCGAATAACGCTTCGGAAACTGCTCCAGGACACGTTTCTTGTTTTTAATTTCGCGGCCGCGCACGCGCGACTGGGCACTGACCTTCGAACGGCGATGTCGGCTCTCGCGTCGCCTGGGTCCTGAAGTCCCTCAGCTCTGGTCGTGGCTGGGACCGTCGGCGCTCGCCGGCCAGCTCCTTGATACGTTCGCTCAAACCCGGCCGCTCCGGCACGCGCGGCGCATGCTGCCAGGTCGAGAGGTTGAGATCGGCCAGCCGGCAGGCTAGCCTAGTACCCATCCATAAACGACTAGATTTAGTGTAAGGCTGCGCGTTTGAGCGACGTGTTTTGTGGGTACGGGGGCTGTAGATGCGTTCCAGAGTCCAGTGACGGGGTGCCGGTGACGAGCGGCGCGTGATCGAGGCAGGCCGGCGGGATCGGCGGCCGTCGGTGCTGGTGGATCGGACGTGTCGGGTTGGCGGCTATGCCGGTTTGCGGCGGGCCAGCACGGCGAGGTTGTGGGCGACGACGGCGGCCCAGACGTAGGACTTGAAGTGTTCGAGCCCCTTCCAGGTGCAGCGGCCCAGACCGTAGGCGCGCTTGAGGCATGAGATGGCGGCCTCGATGCCGGCGCGGAAGTTGCGCAGTCGGCGGTAGACCCAGCGGCTCTTGACCATGTCGGTGATGGCAAGGCCGCATTTCTTGTGGAAGGCGACGTCCTCGACGCCCTTGTTCTTGGCGGCGGCGAGGTTGCCGGTGCTGGCGAAGCCGCCGTCGGCGGCGAGTTGCCTGGGCGGCCGGCCGTAGATCGCGATCTGGCGGTCGACCATGGGTACGACGCGCTCGGCATCGGCCGGGTTGCCCTGCTCGACGACGATGTCGAGGATGAGACCGCTGGCGCCGCTGGCCAGGTTGAGCTTGTGGCCGTAGGAGACCTGGCGGCGGCTCTTGACGATGATGTCGCTATGGGGCTCGAACAGACTGACGAGCTTGTCGGCGGCCGGCACCTTCTCGCCATGCAAGACACGGCGCTCGGTCTGGTCGATGATGCGTTCGATCAGCGGCACGAAGTGTTCGGCCTCGGTGCGCCAGGCCGCGGCCACCGGCGCGGGATCGTCGGCCAGCCGCGCCATGGCGTCGTGCAGATAGGCGAGCGTCGCGCGGGTCTTGGCGAGCAGCTCGCGGTACAGCCGCTGCCGGTTGTTGCCACGACTGTACTCGATGGCGCGGGCGCGCTTCTTGGCCAGGCGCGTGTGGTCGCGCCAGGGCCAGGCGGGTAGCACGACGTCGGCTTGACGCAACAGCCGCACCATGACCCGCACGGCATCCCACAACAGGCTGGAGTCGGTGGGCGCATGGATGGCGGTCTCGGCGACCGTGCTGTCGAACCGGACCTTGGCGCCGCTCTCCAGCTTGGCCGTCGCGGCGCGCGCCAGCAGCATCCGGTTGAGGCACTCGAAGGTGGCGGCGGCGATGGCGCCGATGGCGCTGTGCAGCGCCGACTTCTTCGGCGACCAGCCGAACGGCAGTCGAGCGAACGCGCGCAGCGATGCCGAATCCGACAGCAGAAAGGCCAGCTCCTCGTAGCTCAGCTGGAAGTACTGCTTGAGCAGCGCGCAGCGCAACGCCGCATCGGCGCTCAGCCCGTGGCGCCCGGTCTGCCTGACCCGACCGATGCCGAGGTCTGCGGCGACCAGGCGCACCACCGCGGCCTCGCCGTCGAGCCAGGCGGACATCGCCGCGAGTTCACGACCGATCTCGTGCGGCGAAAACAGATCGAATATACTGCCCTGGACGGTGCGCTCTTCGCGCATGGTCACCTCCGGCGGTTTGGTGTTTGCCTTTGGGTACAGTGGCTTGTTCCCAACAGCATAGCCGAAACCGCCGGAGCCTGGCTCCGGAAATAGACGGTTCACTCAGTTATTTCAGTGTTTTAGCGTTTCCGGATGGGCACTAGCCTAATCGAGGCAGGCCGGCGGGAGCGGCGGCCGTCGGTGCTGGTGGATCGGACGTGTCGGGTTGGCGGCTATGCCGGTTTGCGGCGGGCCAGCACGGCGAGGTTGTGGGCGACGACGGCGGCCCAGACGTAGGACTTGAAGTGTTCGAGCCCCTTCCAGGTGCAGCGGCCCAGACCGTAGGCGCGCTTGAGGCATGAGATGGCGGCCTCGATGCCGGCGCGGAAGTTGCGCAGTCGGCGGTAGACCCAGCGGCTCTTGACCATGTCGGTGATGGCAAGGCCGCATTTCTTGTGGAAGGCGACGTCCTCGACGCCCTTGTTCTTCGCGGCGGCGAGGTTGCCGGTGCTGGCGCAGCCGCCGTCGGCGGCGAGTTGCCTGGGCGGCCGGCCGTAGATCGCGATCTGGCGGTCGACCATGGGTACGAAGCGCTCGGCATCGGCCGGGTTGCCCTGCTCGACGACGATGTCGAGGATGAGACCGCTGGCGCCGCTGGCCAGGTTGAGCTTGTGGCCGTAGGAGACCTGGCGGCGGCTCTTGACGATGATGTCGCTATGGGGCTCGAACAGACTGACGAGCTTGTCGGCGGCCGGCACCTTCTCGCCATGCAAGACACGGCGCTCGGTCTGGTCGATGATGCGTTCGATCAGCGGCACGAAGTGTTCGGCCTCGGCGCGCCAGGCCGCGGCCACCGGCGCGGGATCGTCGGCCAGCCGCGCCATGGCGTCGTGCAGATAGGCGAGCGTCGCTCGGGTCTTGGCGAGCAGCTCGCGGTACAGCCGCTGCCGGTTGTTGCCACGACTGTACTCGATGGCGCGGGCGCGCTTCTTGGCCAGGCGCGTGTGGTCGCGCCAGGGCCAGGCGGGTAGCACGACGTCGGCTTGACGCAACAGCCGCACCATGACCCGCACGGCATCCCACAACAGGCTGGAGTCGGTGGGCGCATGGATGGCGGTCTCGGCGACCGTGCTGTCGAACCGGACCTTGGCGCCGCTCTCCAGCTTGGCCGTCGCGGCGCGCGCCAGCAGCATCCGGTTGAGGCACTCGAAGGTGGCGGCGGCGATGGCGCTGTGCAGCGCCGACTTCTTCGGCGACCAGCCGAACGGCAGTCGAGCGAACGCGCGCAGCGATGCCGAATCCGACAGCAGAAAGGCCAGCTCCTCGTAGCTCAGCTGGAAGTACTGCTTGAGCAGCGCGCAGCGCAACGCCGCATCGGCGCTCAGCCCGTGGCGCCCGGTCTGCCTGACCCGACCGATGCCGAGGTCTGCGGCGACCAGGCGCACCACCGCGGCCTCGCCGTCGAGCCAGGCGGACATCGCCGCGAGTTCACGACCGATCTCGTGCTGCGAAAACAGATCGAATATACTGCCCTGTGAGTCGGACCCGATTTCCTTGGACACAGAATTGGCTTAATCGAAGTGTCCAAGGAGGACCGGAACATGACCGATAATTTTGAGAAGAAAGTTGCTGTTGATGGGCCTGTGGTAAATGCGGGCGAGCTTGGCTCGTCCACGTTTTCCCCAGGCCAGGCTTTGCCGGCAGGCCCGCTGGGACTTGGCCAGCGATGGACGGTGGCGCGCAAGCGTGAGGTCGTTCTGCGGCTTTTGCGTGACGAGCCGGTGCAACTTCTGTCGCGCCAGTTGGGCGTAGAGATCTTCCGGCTCGAGCAGTGGCGTGAGAAAGCGATCGGCGGGATCGACGCCTCGCTCAAGCAACGCAAGGGCGATCCGGTGCACGCGGAACTGGATAGCGCCATGAAGCGGATCGGAGAGTTGACCATGCAGGTGGAACTGCTGGAGGCCAAGACGGAGACCTTCGGCCCTTTGGGGCGGCGGAGGTCGCGGCGATGAGTGCCGCCACCTCGCCCGGCACGGGTCTGGCCTACGGCCTGCGGCGGGTCTGCGCCGCCTGGGGCATGGCCCGCTCCTCGTTCTACGCCATGACCTCCGGCCAGCACGCCGAGCAGCCGCCGGCAAAGCGTCGGGGACCGAAGCCCGCGATCTCGGACCAGGCGCTGCTGGTGGCGATCGAAGCCGACCTGGAGGCATCGCCCTGGGAGGGCGAGGGCTACCGCAAGGTCTGGGCTCGGCTTCGGGTCTGTCGCGACATCCGGGTTGCCCGCAAGCGGGTGCTCCGCCTGATGCGCGAGAACAATCTGCTCTCGCCCCATCGCTGCCGCCGCCGTGGCGGCAATCCCCATGACGGTGAGATCATCACTCATGCCCCGAACCTCATGTGGGGCACCGATGGCGTTCGGGTGTTCACGGTGGACGACGGCTGGGGCTGGATCTTCACCGCCGTCGAGCATTGGAACGCCGAGTGTGTCGGCTGGCATGTCTGCAAGCGCGGCGACCGCTTCGCCGCCCTGCAGCCGATCTCCATGGGGCTTGCCGGGCTGTATGGCTCGACCGCGGCCGGCGCGGCTCGGGGGCTGGCCTTGCGGATGGATCACGGCTCCCAGTATCTGTCGGACCACTTCACCAACCAGATCAAGTTCTGGGGCATCCAGCCGTCCTACGCCTTCGTCGCCGAGCCCCAGACCAACGGCGTCGCCGAGCGGTTCAATCGCACGCTGAAGGAACAGATCATCCATGGTCGCATCTACCGCAACATCGCGGAGCTGCGGGACGCCGTCCGCGACTTCGTCGAACTCTACAACGCCCAGTGGATCGTCGAAAAGAACGGCTACCTGAGCCCCGCTCAAGCTCGTCAGGCGTGGCACGCCGCGATCTCAATCAGGCCCGCCGCGTGAGACAAACTTGTGTCCAAGGAACCGGGTGCGCTACAAATATACCCGACATTACCCAGATGACTTCCAGGTTTGCGGAGATCATACCCCCGTACCACCGTCGAGGGAACTGTATTCCCTTTGCAGCCATCCGATGGCCTGATTTTGGAGATCAGCCCTCGGTTGGAAGGCCATTTGGCCAGATTTGCCGCCATTCAGACACACCCCTCCTGTCGTTTTCACCTCGCCGTCGATTTCCCCGGCCTACGCCGGGGCGGGTCTTGGTCGCAGATCATCAATCAGGCTCAAGATTTTCCGGAACAGCTCCCTCGGCACCGCCACCTCGGCCAATTGGAACGTGACGTAGCGGCCATGGCTGACCACCTTGGCACCGATCTTTACCAACTTCTCCCGCAGCGTGGTCAGCGACCAGTACTCAACCTCCTTCGGCAAAGCCAGCGTCCGCATGAAGTTGGCGAGATTGTAGGCCAGGGCGTGAAGCTGCAGCCGGACGGCGTTATCGCGGAACCTGCGACACGACAGCCTCGTCCATTTGATCGCGTTCTTGCCTTCCTTGATGCATTGCTCCGCTTTGCCCCGCTGATTGTAGAACAATGTCACCCGCTCGGCCGGTCGCGACAGGTTGGTGACGATGAACCCGACCCGGGGAAACAGCTCGCTGGGGTGCCACTCCACCTTGGCGACGACGCGGCGGGCCTTATCCCAGCTTTTGGCCCGATAGCTGAAGCCGGCGTAATGGCGCCGCACATGGTTTGGCGGACGGCCAACGGGTCGCGTGAGCAGATGGCAGATGCTTTCCAGAAGAACTTGGTTCTTCGGCAAACGGATCGCGTACAGGAAGCCCTCGTCTTCCAGAAACTTATAGATGTCCGGTGAGGCGAAAGCCGCATCGCCCCGGAAATACCGACGCAAATCCCTTTCCTTGTAGCGTGCCACTACCGGCTCCAGCACCTTGCGCCAGCCATCGGCGCTGTGAACGTTGCCGGGACGCAGGGCGCACCGTTCCAAATCGCCGAACTGGTTGAACAGGAACAGGGGATGATAGCAGGTGCAACCGAAGTGCCCGTTGTAGGTCGAGCCTTCCTGAGCACCGTGGGTTGGGCTGACGCTGCTGTCCATGTCGAGAATGATCTTCTTCGGCGGGCAACGGTCATGAACGCGGTCGATCCATCGGCCGGAAAGATCACCAAGCGCGGCGAGGTTTTCCTCGGTGGCCAGAACCTCCGTCTCGAAGCGCCCCATCTGACTGCTCGAGGCCGCCTGTTTAGTGACGGCATGGCCGCCGACGATCCACCGCATGACCGGGTCGAGGCTGAGCCGGTCGGCATCGTTCACGTCGTCGTAGCCGCCAAGGCGTCCGAAAACGGACTGGCGGAACTGGCCGACCATGCCATGCCGCCCATTCATGCCGGTACGACTGTCGGCAAGAACATCGCCAACCATCTCTGTGTGCGGCGGTGACAAATTAGACCACGGAAGCGGCGAGATTTGCCCGGCTGCGGGCGGAGTAAAACTCTGCCACCTGTAGCCTTCGATCCTTTTCGGGATGGAAGGTGGGAGGATGTATACCGTGGACCTTTATCTACGCGTTCGGCTGGCGTGCCATGTTGATGGGCTGAGTCAGCGAGAGGCGGCGAGTCGGTTTGGCATAGCGCGAGAGACGGTGAGGAAGATGCTCGGGCACTCGGAGCCGCCTGGCTACCGCCGCCGCCAGCCACCGAAGCGCCCGAAGCTGGACCCCTTCAGGGATATCATTGACCGTATTCTGGAAGAGGACCGAACGGTTCACTGCAAGCAGCGCCACACGGCGAAGCGGATATTCGAGCGTCTTCGCGACGAGCATGGCTTTGCGGGCAAACAGACCATCGTCAAGGATTACGTCCGGGAACGGCGCCGTCGCCAGCGTGAGATGTTCGTGCCGCTGGCGCACCCTCCGGGTCACGCTCAGGCGGACTTTGGCGAGGCGGATGCGATCATCGCCGGCGTCAAGCGGCGGGCGCATTTTTTCGCCATGGACCTTCCCCACAGCGATGCCTGCTTCGTTGCGGCCTACCCGGCGGCGGCGACGGAGGCCTGGCTGGACGGCCACAACGGGGCCTTCGCCTTCTTCGGCGGCATTCCCCAATCGATTCTCTACGACAATGACAAGTGCCTGGTGTCGCGCATCCTGCCGGACGGCACGCGGCAACGAACGCGAGCGTTCAGCGGGCTTCAATCCCATTATCTGTTCCAGGATCGATATGGCCGCCCCGGCAAGGGCAATGATAAGGGCAAGGTGGAGGGGCTGGTCGGTTACGCCCGCCGGAACTTCATGGTTCCCATCCCCCGGTTTGCGAGCTGGGACGCCTTCAACGCTCACCTGGAACATCAATGTCGGAGACGGGAAAGCGACGTCTTGCGCGGCCATCGCGAGACCATCGGCGAGCGGTTCGGATGCGACCGGGAGAAGCTGATGGAATTGCCGCCGGCGCCTTTCGAGGCCTGCGACAAGGAGGGCACGCGGGTCAATTCGCTCTCCCTGGTGCGCTATCGGGGCAACGACTACTCGGTGCCCGTCGCCTACGGTCACCAAGAGGTCTGGGTCCGTGGCTACGTGCACGAGGTGGTCATCGGCTGCGCCGCCGAGGTCATCGCCCGGCACCCACGCTCTTACGAACGAGAGGACCTGATCTTCGAGCCGATCCACTATCTGGCCTTGCTGGAGCGGAAGATCGGTGCCCTCGATCAAGCCGCCCCGCTGGCCGGTTGGAAGCTGCCCGAGGCGTACGCCAACCTGCGCCGCTTGCTTGAAGCCCGCATGGGCAAGGCCGGCAAGCGGGAGTACGTGCAAGTGCTCCGTCTTCTGGAGACCTTTGCCCTTGAGGAGGTGCACGGTGCCATCCGCGATGCCCTGCGGTTAGGCGCCATCGGCTATGATGCGGTCAAGCACCTGGTGCTGTGTCGCGTCGAGCGTCGACCCCCCCGGCTCGACTTGAACGTTTATCCCTATCTGCCGCGGGCCCAGGTGACCACCACATCCGCCGCCAGCTACATGAGCCTGCTGGGCGGAGCGGCGCCGTGAGCGACACGCCGCAGGTGTTGCTGGCCCATCACCTGAAGGCCCTCAAGCTGCCGACCTTCCTCAGGGAGTACGACAAGCTGGCTCGCCAGTGTGCCAGCGAGGGCGCCGACCACGTGCGCTACCTGCTCCGCCTGGCCGAGCTGGAACTGATCGACCGCGAGCGCCGCATGGTCGAGCGGCGAATCAGGCAAGCGAAGTTCCCGACCGTCAAGAGCTTGGACAGCTTTGACTTCAAAGCGATCGCCTCGCTCAACAAGGCGCTGGTCCTCGAGCTGGCACGATGCGAGTACATCGAGCGCCGGGAGAATGTGATCGCTCTGGGCAATTCCGGCACCGGCAAGAGTCACATTGCGCTCGGCCTCGGCCTTGCCGCCTGCCAGAAGGGCCTGTCGGTCGGCTTTACCACCGCCGCCGCCCTGGTCCACGAGCTCATGGAGGCGCGCGATGACAGACAGCTGCTGAGGTTCCAGAAGAAGCTCGCCAACCTCAAGCTCCTCATCATCGACGAGCTGGGTTTCGTGCCGCTCTCCAAGACCGGCGCCGAGTTGCTGTTCGAGGTGTTCAGCCAGCGCTACGAGCGTGGCTCGATCCTGGTGACCTCCAACCTGCCATTCGACGAGTGGACGGAGGTTTTCGGCTCAGAACGCCTGACAGGGGCGTTGCTGGACCGCCTGACCCACCACGTCCATATCCTGGAAATGAACGGCGAAAGCTTCCGCCTCAAGCAGAGCCGAAGAAAACAGAAACCCGCAAAAAGCGCCTGAGCGGCATCCGCTTGCCCCCGTGGGCCCACAGGCCCCTCCCACGCGCGCCGCGGCCTTTGCCTGCTGAGGGGCAGTCCACGCCGCGCGTGGGTCCCTCCCGTGGACTACGGGGACAAGCTCCTCACCGAACCAAAGTGGCCCACTTTTGCTCCGCCACATGGCCGGGTTTTACTCCGCCGTTGACACAGGCGCGCGGCGCCCAGGCGTGGGGCGCACCGGCGCAAGCGGCCGCGCCGTGCCCTGCCCGGCATGATGTTGCACCAGGACGGCTCGAGCCACGAGTGGGTCCCCGGTCGATGGTGGGACCTGATCGTCACCATGGACGATGCGACCAGCGATATCTACTCGGCCTTCTTCGTCGCCGAAGAGGGCACCATGTCGAGCTTCCAGGGGGTGTCCGAGGCGATCCGGGCCAAGGGCCTGTTCTGCTCGCTCTACGCCGACCGCGCCAGCCACTACTGGAACACGCCCGAGGCCGGCGGCAAGGTGGACAAGGACACCCCGACCCAGGTCGGCCGCGCCCTGGCGCAGCTCGGCATCGAGTTGATCCCGGCCTACTCGCCCGAGGCAAGGGGGCGCTCGGAGCGCATGTTCGGCACCCTGCAGAAGCGCCTGCCCCAGGAACTCAGGCTCGCCGGCATCACCGACATGGCCGGGGCCAACCGCTTCCTCAAGGAGCTCTTCCTGCCACAACACAACGCCCGCTTCGCGACCCCGGCCGAGGACCAGGGCACCGCCTTCGTCCCCTTCACCGGCGCGCTCGACGACATCCTGTGCATCCACGAGGAACGCACCGTCTCAAACGACAACACGGTGCGCTACAAGCGCCTGGCACCTCAGATCCCCGCCGGCCGCCACCGCCGCCATTACGTCAAGGCCAGGGTCCGCGTCCACGAATACCCCGACGGCACAATGGCCGTCTTCCATGGACCGCGATGTCTGGCGCGATACCACGCCGATGGCCAACCGATCGACAGCCAAACCCGCGAGGCCGCGTGACCCGCTTCGACGCGACCGACCGGCGCCCTGTGGACAAGTGGACAGCCGCTCCGCGACCGACCACTTCCCCACAGGGCCAGAAACCGCAACAGAAGCGGTCAACTCATATGGTACATAAACCGGTCAACTCAGAATGTTCTCAACACTACCGCTGTTTCGACCTGCGACTCTTGATCGTAAAATCCATTGCGCCCAGATATCAATCGGGGACCGCGTCCGGCCTTCCTCAGCGCGTAACGGCGTAGCGGGCGAGCGCGGCGCGGTCGAGCTCGACGCCGAGGCCGGGCACATCGGGTGGCCGCACGCCGCCGTCGCGCACGAGCCACGGCTCGCCCAGCACCAGGTCGTCTTCGACCCAGTTGATCAGCGCCTGGCTCGGCCGGTCGAGCTCGGGCCGGGCCAGGCCGAGGTGGCACATGACGGCCCAGGCGATGCCGAGCTCCCAGCGCGCGCGCAGCCAGAAGCGGCGGCCGAGTGCGTTGACCCGGCTCATATACTCGACCGCAGGGCCGATTCCGCCCAGCAGCTGCGGGTCACTGACGACCGAATCGATGGCCGGGTGACAGGCGATGGCGTCGAGGTCGATGAAATGGGTGGAGACCGGGAATGCCGAACGCCTCGCGCAGGCGGGCGGTCGGGCCGAGGCCGGCGACCGGCTCCTCCACATTGGCGAGGTTCGCGTCCGCCACCCCGGCGAGGAAGCGGCGCGCCGCCTCAACCGTGAAGCCCATATTGGCGTCGACCGCGAGGTCCACGTCCGCGCCGACGGCGTCGCGCACGGCCCGCACCACCGCGATCTCGCAGGCGACCGAGTGCAGCCCGACCTTGAACCCGAACATGGCCGCGCCGCTGTCGGCCACCGCGGCGGCTGCGATCTCGGCCATGACGCCGGGGATCTCCGGTTCCGGCACGCCCTCGTCGGGATCGACGGTGTAGGCATAGGCGACGAACGGCGCGCGCTGGCGCACCGGGCCGCCCAGCAGGTCGAACAGCGATCGTCCCGACGCCTTGCCAGCGAGGTCCCACAGGGCAATCTCGACGCCCGCGAACGCATTGCGCCAGTACGGGTATTCAGGATAGCCCTCGTCGAACGGCTCCTTGGGCAGGCAGGCCTCGCGGTGATCGTGTCGGTCGGTGACCGACAGGCCAGCGAGCTTGGGTGCGAACAGCTCGTTGATGACGGGCGCGCACCAGTCGCCCCTGGTCTCGCCGAGGCCGACCGTGCCGTCGTCGGCCTCGACCTCGACGATCGTGTTGGCGACGTGGGTGAGCTTGCGTTTGGCGAAGGCGGCGACGCGGGTAACAGGCACACGCACCGGCGTCGCCCGAACGATCTTGATCTTCATGGATGCCTCCAGCTCCCCGCCATTGGGTCAACGGTTAGAACGCATCGGGCTCCGGCAGCTTCAGCAGAGAAACGGTTGTCTCGCCGGCGTCGATCGCGGCTTCGACGCGGGCCTCCATGGCCATGCGGTCGCGACAACGTGGCAACAGGTCGTCGACGAGCGACCGCCGCACGACGACGACGCCGTCATCGTCACCGCGCACCAAATCGCCGGGCGCCACCGGGCAGCCGCCGCACTGAATCAGCCCGTTGACATCGCCCCCCCAGCCCTTGTGCGGGCCGGCGGGCACGGCACCACGGCAGAACGCGGGGACGGCGCTGGCCCTGAGCTCGGCCACGTCGCGCACGCTGCCGTCGATGACGACGGCGACAACGCCTTGCCGCGTTGCTGCCCGATGCAGGATGCCGCCCCAGACGGCTGTGTCGGTGTAGCCGCCGGCATCGACGACGATCACCGCGCCGGGCCAGGCGCGTGCGACGGCATAATGCAGCGCGGCATTGTCGCCGGCGATGACCTGTACCGTCAGGGCTTCGCCGACGAACGTGCAGCCCGGGGCGACCGGCGCAATCGCCGCCGCCATGGCGTTGAAGCGATTGAGCTCGTCGCTGATGATCGTCGTCGGCACGTCGTGCCAGGCGGCGAGCGTCTGCTTGCTCAGCCGTGGTTGTTCGGGCTCGTGGATCTTCAGCGCCATCTCATCACCCCCGGTTGCCGCCATAGGCCTGAACGAACAGATTGCCGGCAGCGATACGATCGTAACTGAGCTGACGGAAATCTTCGGCAACCTCGCCGGTGGCGACCCACTGGGCCAGCTCAGCCCCGATCGCCGGACCCAGCTTGAAGCCGTGGCCGCTGCCGCCGCAGGCGTCGAAGTACCCGCCGACGCCGTCGCGCGCGCCGACGAAGGGGTACCAGTCCGGCGTTACGTCGTAGAGGGCAGCATAGGCATCGATGCGCCGGGCCCCCTGCAGCGGCGGGAAGCGGTGCTCCATCCGTTCCATGATTTCGGCGACGAACGCTTCGTCGACCGTTTCCTTGTAGTTGTAGGGGTCGACGTCCTCATAGGCCTTGGGAAAGCCGCGTCCGATCACATAGCGCCGGTCGCCGAGCGGCCGCAGATAGATCGCATCGACGGCGTTGGAGATCGGCGTGTCCGGCAGCGGCCGGCCGGCCCGCGCCTCCCACACCGTATCTTGCTCACGAATGCTGCGCAGCGGCATGTCGAGCCCGGCGCTGGCCGCCAACGGGGCGGCCCACGGCCCGGCCGCGTTGACGACGGCGCCTGCCTCGATCGGCCCGTCGTCCGTGAGGATACCGGTGATCCCGTGCGCGTCGCCGAGCAGGCCGCGCGCCGGCGTCTTGAACGCGACCTCGCCGCCACCACGGCGAAACGCCTCGACATAGGCCTCGGTCGCGCGCACCGGATCGGCGTGGCCGCCGGCGGGCTCGTAGACGATCGCGGCCACGCCGTCGGGATTGAGCCAGTCGAGCGCCGCCGCGCCCTTGGCGCCGTCGATCAGCTCCGTCACCACGCCCTGCGCCTGTTGCATGGCGATGTTCGTGCGCGCGCCGTCCAGCAGATCCGCCGGCACCAGCATGCGGTAGCCGCACTGCACGAAGCCACCCGATGCACCGAGCTCGTCGGGCATGGCCGCGAACATGGCGATGCTCTGTTTGGCCAGCCGCACGGCCAGCGGCGTCGAGTAGTGCTGCCGGATGATCGCCGCGCTCTTGCCGGTGCCGCCGGCCGCCGGGCCGTGCCGGTCGACGAGCAGCACATTGGCGCCCGCCGCTTGGCGCAGATGATAAGCCGTCGCGGCACCGGTAATGCCGGCGCCGACGACGATGACATCATGGATCTTGCTCACTGCCGGCAGCGCCTCCCCGCTCTGCGCCATAACCGCGTGTATGCAAATCGTATTTTCAAATTATACCGTGATTGGTACCCTCGTGAAGCCCAACGAAACGGCAACCGTACGTGGGTGCACGAAGAGGTCGAGACATGAAACTCACGGCGGCCCAGCTCGAGCAGTATGGCGAGCGGGGATTCGCCCAAGGCGATCCTCTGCTGACCGGCGATCGGCTGGCCCGTCTCCGCGACGAGATCGACCGGGAGATCGATCGGCTGCCGCCGGGGCAGCGGCCGGAGAACATGCCGTCGCTGCACTATCACAACGCGTTTCTGCGCGAGCTGGTCCTGAGCGACGACCTGGTGGACATCGCCGAACAGATCCTCGGGCCCGACGTGGCGCTCTTCACGACCTACGTCATCAGCAAGCGGCCCGGCGATGGCCTGGCCGTCAGGTGGCACCAAGACGCCGCCTACTTCCCGATCGAGCCGATGGAGACGTTCACGCTCTGGCTGGCCGTCGACGAGGCGACGCGAGAGAACGGCTGCATGCAGGTCCTGCCAGGCTCGCACCGGCGCCGGACCCTGCGCCGTCACGGGACCCACATAGACGACGGCTCGACCCTGCCGCTCTCGGTCGACGGTTTAGCGCCGGACGAGATCGTCGACGTGGAGCTCGCGGCCGGCGCCTTCTCGGTGCACGACTGCTTTCTGCTGCACGGCTCGAAGCCGAACCGGTCGCGCCATCGCCGCTGCGGCATCACGATCAAGTACGTGCCGACCCATGTGCACCTCGACCGCACGTTCCGCTCGCCGACGCGCTTCGACTGGCAGGGGATCCGGCTCTATCTCGCCCGCGGCAAGCGGGGCAACCTGACCTATGTGAACGAGCCGGTGGGACGGGCGACGACATGACGGACAGGCACGCAGTCGTGATCGGCGCGGGGGCCGTGGGCATTGCCACGGCGCTCTACTTGCAGCGTGACGATTGGCGGGTCACCGTCGTCGACCCGGAGGCGCCGGCCGAACGCACGCCGGCCGGCAATGCCGGCCTGATCGCGCTCAACGCCGTGACGCCGGTAGCCATGCC
Source organism: Alphaproteobacteria bacterium (assembly GCA_965261585.1). GTDB lineage: Bacteria > Pseudomonadota > Alphaproteobacteria > UBA6615 > UBA6615 > CBDHDN01. The sequence continues at coordinate 116,578 of CBDHDN010000001.1, read as the reverse complement.
CGGCACGCTCCTACAGGTCCCCAGGATGCTGCTCGATCCGGACTCGGCCTTGGCCATCCGTTGGCGCTATCTGCCGAAGTTGCTGCCCTGGCTCGTGCGCTTCGTGTGACCTACGGCTCCCAGCGGTCATTCGACGCCGCCAAGGCGGAGCTCGACCTGAAGCGCCGCCTGGGCGTCAATCTGGAGATCCTGAGGCAGCCGGAGATGCGTCAGCTGGTACCGGCACTGGCGCCGCACATTGCCCACGGCGTGCTGTTTCCCGACGTCGGCCATACGGTCGATCCCCAGCAGCTGGTCAAGACGCTTGCCGAGCACTTTCGGCAGCGCGGTGGCGCGTTCGTTAGGGAGAAGGCGGTGGGGTTCGAGACCGGTGAAAACGGCGTGCGGGCAGTCAGAACGGAATCGGGCAGTGTTGCGGCCGACGCCTGCGTCGTGGCCGCCGGCGCCTGGTCGAAAGACTTGGCCACAGCGCTTGGTAGCAGGGTGCCGTTGGACACCGAGCGCGGCTATCACGTCACGCTGGCCGAGCCAGAATTGGAGCCGGCGCTGCCGATCGTCTCGGCCGATATGCGGTTCGGCGTCACGCCGATGGCGATGGGCGTGCGGCTGGCCGGGACGGTCGAGTTCGGCGGCCTTGAGGCGCCGCCGAACCCGGCCCGCCATCGGCTGATCATGAAGCATGCCAAGGCGCTGCTGCCCGGGCTGAACATGGACCGGCCGTCCTACTGGATGGGCTTCCGGCCGTCGATGCCGGACTCGTTGCCGGTGATCGGCCGCACGCCGCGGCACCGCAACGCCTACCTCGCCTTCGGCCATGGGCACCTGGGCCTGACCGAGGCGGCGGTTACTGGACAGGCCATCGCCGCGCTGGCCGCGGACCGGCCGCCGCCGTTCGACGTGGTGCCGTTCCGGGCCGAACGCTTTGGTGGAGGGTAGGACCATGGCGGCCAACGCAGAACGCAATGGCGCGATCACCCGGATCGCAGCTGACATCGGCGGCACGTTCACCGATATCGCGGTGCTGACCGGCGACGGTACGCTCGCCACCCGCAAGGTCCCCTCGACGCCGGCCAACTATGCCGACGCCGTGGTCGCCGGCGTCACGGCGCTCCTCGCCGAACTGGGCTCCGCGCCGGCCGCGATCGAGGAGGTGCTGCATGGCTGCACCGTCGCGACCAACGCGATCCTTGAGCACAAGGGCGCCAAGACGGCACTGCTGACCACCAAGGGCTTTCGCGATGTCCTGGAGATCCAGCGCATCCGCGTCCCGCGCCTCTATGATCCGCTGTACGAGAAGCCGCCGCCGCTGGTGCCCCGCAACCTGCGGTTCGAGGTCGAGGAACGCCTCGATGCAAGCGGCGCGGTGCTGACGCCGCTCGACACCGACGGCGTCTACCGCGCGATCGAGAAGATTCGCGCGGCCGACGTCGAGGCGGTGGCCGTCTGTTTCCTGCATTCCTATGCCAATCCGGACCACGAGCGGCAGGTCGGCGAGATCCTGCAGCGCGCGCTGCCGGACCGCTACATCTCGTTGTCGGTCGACGTGCTGCCGCAGAAGCGCGAGTACGAGCGCACCAGCACGACCGTGATCAACTCCTACATCGGGCCGCTGATCCGGGACTACGTTGAATCCATGGTCGCCCACCTCGCCGATGTCGGCGTCAAGGGCCGCCTCATGGTCATGCAGTCGAGCGGCGGCATCCTCGATGCCCGCTCGGCCGTCGGCCGGCCGGCCCACATCATCGAATGCGGGCCGGCAGCCGGGGTCGTCGGCGGCGAGTACCTGGCGCGGTTGAGCGGCATCGACAACATCATCACGTTCGACATGGGCGGCACGACCGCGAAGGCCTCGGTCATCGAGGATGGCGCGCCGTCGTTCGCCGAGGAATACGAGGTCGGCGCCGGCCTGTCGTCGTCGAGCCCGCTGGTCGGAGGCGGCGGCTATGCGTTGAAGTTGCCGGTCATCGACATCTCGGAAGTCGGCGCCGGCGGCGGCAGCATCGCCTGGCTCGACAAGGGCGGCTCGTTGAAGGTCGGGCCGGAAAGTGCCGGCGCGGTGCCCGGGCCCGCCTGTTATGGCCTCGGCAGCGACGATCCGACGGTGACGGATGCCAACGTCGTACTCGGCTACCTCAACCCGCAGGCGCTTGCAGGTGGCGCCGTGCCGGTCGATGCGGTACTGGCCCGCGGCGCCATTCCGGCGCGTATTGCCGAGCCGCTGGGGCGTGACGTCATCGAAACGGCCCACGGCATTCACATCATCGCCAATGCCAACATGATGAAGGCGGTGAAGGCGGTGACGACCTACCGCGGCCGCGATCCGCGTGATTTCGCCCTGCTGGCGTTCGGCGGCAGCGGCGGCTGCGCGCGGCGCGCGCGGCCAACGAACGCGGCGTCCCGGCGCTGGTCGACGTCGAGATCGAGAAGCACGACTATCACCCGCACTTCGTCGAGATCCACAAGGCGGCGATCGGCGGCTGAGCCTCAGGCCGATACCCCCGATGAATGCTTCCTAGCCCGCTGCCAGAGTCGCCGCGAAACTGACGAGAACCGCTGTTTCCGCAACCTGTTGCGCGACCCCCAAAACCTCGCCGCGGGTGAAATCAGGCCGGCGCGCTGCAATGGCGCCGACCCCGACACCGCTGAGCAGACCGAAACACAGCGGTATGGTCACGGCCCGCCAGCCAAACAAAGAGAACACAAGGACAGCCACGAGAACGGCCAGGCCAACTGCGCCCGCCACGTCCTTCTGGCTGGGCAAGAAAGCACCCGGGGCCGGCACAACGATTGACAGGACAGCCGGTACGGCTCGGCTAAAACTCGCCGCGACAATCAGCGCACCGAAGACGCCGACAAACGGTGAACCGCCAAGGCCGATTGCCACCACCGCAAAGAATTTGACGGCTATGCCAACCAGGTGGACCAACGTCGCGGCGCTGCTGCCGTCATCGTCGCTGTCGCGCGGATGCGTAGCATGGGTCAGAATGCCGAGGCACGTGACGGCTACGAGTGCCGCTGCCCAGACCGGGAATACCGCCGCCGCGAAGCTGTAGCACAGACCGGCGACGAAACCGAAAGCTGCGCCGACCGCCGAAAGCTCGACGCCGAGCAACAGCGGATCAACATGGGCAGGCCGGCTGAGCCACGACCAGATCAGCTCACCAATAGCCCGGCCGACCATCCCGGGAGACAGGCCGTCTTGCCCCCCGACACGCTCGTGCACGGCCGGGCCGCGCCGTTGGTCGCGCAGTTTCATCTTCGGTGACAGGCGGCGACGCCGTTGGTCTGGGGCTCGGCGACGAAGGCGTAGGACGGCTGGATACCCCAGAACTTGATCTGGTTGGTGAAGTGGTCCGACAGATACTGGGAGCCGTGATCCATCCGCAAGGCCAGCCCCCGAGCCGCGCCGGCCGCGGTCGAGCCATACAGCCCGGCAAGCCCCATGGAGATCGGCTGCAGGGCGGCGAAGCGGTCGCCGCGCTTGCAGACATGCCAGCCGACACACTCGGCGTTCCAATGCTCGACGGCGGTGAAGATCCAGCCCCAGCCGTCGTCCACCGTGAACACCCGAACGCCATCGGTGCCCCACATGAGGTTCGGGGCATGAGTGATGATCTCACCGTCATGGGGATTGCCGCCACGGCGGCGGCAGCGATGGGGCGAGAGCAGATTGTTCTCGCGCATCAGGCGGAGCACCCGCTTGCGGGCAACCCGGATGTCGCGACAGACCCGAAGCCGAGCCCAGACCTTGCGGTAGCCCTCGCCCTCCCAGGGCGATGCCTCCAGGTCGGCTTCGATCGCCACCAGCAGCGCCTGGTCCGAGATCGCGGGCTTCGGTCCCCGACGCTTTGCCGGCGGCTGCTCGGCGTGCTGGCCGGAGGTCATGGCGTAGAACGAGGAGCGGGCCATGCCCCAGGCGGCGCAGACCCGCCGCAGGCCGTAGGCCAGACCCGTGCCGGGCGAGGTGGCGGCACTCATCGCCGCGACCTCCGCCGCCCCAAAGGGCCGAAGGTCTCCGTCTTGGCCTCCAGCAGTTCCACCTGCATGGTCAACTCTCCGATCCGCTTCATGGCGCTATCCAGTTCCGCCTGCACCGGATCGCCCTTGCGTTGCTTGAGCGAGGCGTCGATCCCGCCGATCGCTTTCTCACGCCACTGCTCGAGCCGGAAGATCTCTACGCCCAACTGGCGCGACAGAAGTTGCACCGGCTCGTCACGCAAAAGCCGCAGAACGACCTCACGCTTGCGCGCCACCGTCCATCGCTGGCCAAGTCCCAGCGGGCCTGCCGGCAAAGCCTGGCCTGGGGAAAACGTGGACGAGCCAAGCTCGCCCGCATTTACCACAGGCCCATCAACCGCAACTTTCTTCTCAAAATTATCGGTCCTGTTCCGGTCCTCCTTGGACACTTCGATTAAGCCAATTCTGTGTCCAAGGAAATCGGGTCCGACTCAGGTCCAAGCGCCGGCAGCTTCACGCCCGGGTCGCCAAAGCGCTCGAAACCGGTGTTTCCGAGGCCGGCGCTCCGCCCGAGCTACTGGCCCATCACTACACCGAAGCCGATTTGGCCGAGCCGGCGATCACGAATTGGCAACGTGCCGGTCAGCAAGCGGCGCAACGGGCCGCGAATTTGGAAGCCATTCAGTACTTTCAACGGGCGCACGCTCTACTGCCATCACTGCCTGAAGACCACGCGCGCAATACTATCGAGCTCAGGGTGCTGACGCACCTCGGACCCGCGCTGATGGTGGTCAAAGGATGGGCGTCGGCGGAGGTCGGAACGGTCTACGAACGGGCGAACGAGCTTGCCGGTCGGCTCGAGAGGTCGGCCGATCTTGTGCCGCCGCTCGTGGGCATATGGCTGTATCACAATGCCCGCGGCCGATATGATTTGGCCGATGGGTTGACCCAAGAGTTGTTCCACGTCGCCAAAGCCACGTCCGACCGCGACATGCTGCTGCAAGCGCACCATGCCGCATGGCCGATACCTATTTTCCGCGGTGCGTTCGAGTCGTCGAACGCACACATCGAGAAGGGTTTGGCGCTCTACGACTACGATCGACACAAGCATCACGCGTTGGTCTATATGGGCCATGATCCCGCGGTTTGCGCGAACGCCTGCGGCGCCCAGGCCGCCTGGGCCCTCGGCTTGCCCGACCGCGCCCAGCGGCATGCCATGCATGCCCTGGAACTGGCCCGGCGCATCGGTCACGCTCCGACACTAGCGTTCGCACTTTGGTACGTCAGCGGCGCCCATGCGGCCCGCGGCGACGCGACCGCCGTGCTGTCGGCCGCGGAGGAATTGTTACGGCTCAGCCAGGAACAGAAATTGGTGCAGACCGAGGCGAGCGCCCAATTCCTTGGCGGTTGGGCACTGGCGCTGACCGGACAGGTCAAGGAGGGGCTGGAACGGATGCGTGTCGGGTTTGCCACCTGGAACCGAATCGGCGCGCGTTCGCACCTGCAGATGTTCACCGCCCTTTATGCCGATAGTCTATTGCGTGGCCGGCGATATGCCGAAGTGCTCGAGGCCCTGGACCAGGCCCTTGACGTCGGAGAGCAGATCGGCGAGCGGTGGTGGGAGTCCAGAATTCATCATCTCCGCGGAGAAGCCTTATTGCATTCAGGGGATGGCGCCGCCGCCGCCGCGAGCCTGCAAACGGCAATTCAGGTCGCCCGGGCCCAAGACGCCAAGTCTTGGGAACTCCGCGCAGCGACTGGACTCGCCCGACTCTGGGCGGAGCAGGGCAAGCGCGAAAATGCTCACGATCTCCTGGCTCCGATCTACGACTGGTTCACACAGGGCCTCGACACGCCCGACCTGAAGGATGCGAAGGTGCTCATCGATGATCTGGCTTGAGTCTCTCCTTGGTTACCGGCGGAAGTGCCCAAGGCGCGGATGTGCGACCGGTGTTGGCTCCAAAGCCGACATCGCCGCCGCGCTGCGCTGACCCGACCCTCGTTCATGACGACCTGGTCGCTGCCTGGGGGCGCCGTTTGGCGCGCCATACGGCACGGGTCTGGAACATACGCGCTGGGCCGGCGGCGCCATGTATCGCAACTCCCAGATCGAGGAGACCGGGCTCGCCGCCGGCGTGCTCGGCCATCCCGCGCTGGGCGTCGCCTGGCTCGCCAACAAGGTGGGCCCTTTCGGCACGGTCCTGGAGCCGGGCCATCTGCTGCTGTCCGGCTCCTTCACGCGGCCCGTGTGAGCCGAGCTGGGCGATACGCTGCATGCCGATTTCGGGCCGCTCGGCAGCGTCGCCCCTGCAATTCGTCTGAGCAGACCGGTGCGGGGCGACCCGTTGCATCGGGTTGCACCGCAAAACCCGATCTAGGATTGCTCGAGGCCGGACCGGCCGCCAGGGTCGCTGTGGCGGACCACGTCCCGGCCGTTCCTGTCGCCCCTTGCCGAGCTAGAGCATTTCAGGTTTGCGAGGCCCATAGCCGGCATTGGTGATGTAGTTCCAGCACTCATCGGGCTGGAACTGGTCGATGATCTCGGCGATCGCGGCCCAGAGATCGTCGACGGTCCGCGCGGCGGTCTTTCGGAGCGACGCCTTGAGCTTTGCGAAGGCCTGTTCGATTGGGTTGAGGTCGGGCGAGTAAGGCGGCAGGTAGAGCACGAAGGCACCGACGGCCTTGATGGCCGCGCGCACGCCGTCGACCTTATGGGCCGGCAGGTCCATGACGACGATGTCGCCCGGCGCGAGGCTAGGGGCGAGGACCTGCTCGACATAGGCCTTGAAGGCGGCACCGTTCATGGCGCGGTCCAGCACCATGGGCGCACTCAGGCCGGTCGTGCGGAGGCCGGCGACGAAGGTGGTGGTCTTCCAATGCCCCCAAGGCACGGCCGCGCGCAAGCGCTCACCGCGTCGGCTGCGCCCGCGCCGGCGGGCCATGTTGGTTTTCGCCCCGGTCTCGTCAACGAACACCAGCCGCTCAGGCTTCAGCCAGGTCGTCGATTTCGAGCGCCGCCCGTCACGCCAGCTCTATTTCACTACGGTCCTCAGATCGGCTACGTCCGCATTCTTGGCCTGGAGGTCCGCGCTACCTCTTGGGCCGCTGCCGCCTGGCGCCGTCCGCCAACCCCGGGTCTGACCTGGTCTGACCCAAGGGAGACGTTGCAATCCGTTCAAGTCAGCTCGTCGAGCAGCGCCTTCGCGTCCTTGAGATCGCGCGTCTCGAAGCCCTCGACGAACCAGTCGTAGACGGGAGCGAGGAGGTCGCGGGCGTCATCACGGCGTGCCTGAGCCTGCCACAGACGAGCAAGGCTCGTGGCCGCGCGTAGCTCCAGCGACCTCGCCCCCTGTTCGCGGGCTAACGCAAGCGACTGGTTGAAGCAGGCTTCGGCTTCCACACGATCGCCGCCGGTGGCGCGCCGCAGCAGTTCGCCGCGCAACCTGTGGATCTCTGCCTCCCAGATATGCTCCCCGGTCTGCTCCACCAGCTCCAGCGCCTTCGGCACTGTGTCGAGCCCCGCGTCGACGTGCCCCGCGCGGCCCAGAACATCCGCCAGAAGAGCCAAGTAGAAAGGCAGGCCACGGTTGAATGCCAGTGATTTGAAGCCGGCCAGACCACGCTTGATCTGCCCGATACCGGCTTCAACCTCGCCTTCCATGGCCATCGCCCAACCGCTCAGCATGTTCGCGATGGCGGGGTAGTGCGGGTTGCCGTGTTCGGTGCTCAACGAAATCACCTCCGCGGCAGCGTCTTGAACGACGCTGGGCTCGCCCCGGTGACAGTGTGTGTGCAGCGATGTCAACGGCGGAGCGATATGGGACCGCGGTGGCGGTGTAAAAAGGGACCACTCGGTGCTGGGGGTTTGTCCCCGTAGTCCACGGGAGGGCCCCGCGCGCGCCGCGGCGTGCCCCTCACCTGGCTGACGCGGCGGCGCGCGTGGGAGGGGCCTGTGAACCCACGGGGGCAAGCCGGGTCTGGGTGTTGGGTCAGCCGGCAGCCGGTTTTTGACGGTTGCGGCTCTGGTTGAGCCGATAGCTCTCGCCATTCATCTCGAGGATATGGACGTGGTGGGTGAGCCGGTCGAGCAGCGCGCCGGTGAGTCGCTCGGAGCCGAACACCTCGGTCCATTCATCGAACGGCAGGTTCGAGGTCACCAGGGTCGAGCCGCGCTCGTAGCGTTGGCTGAACACCTCGAACAACAGCTCGGCGCCGGTCTTGGAGAGCGGCACGAAGCCGAGCTCATCGATGATCAGGAGCCTGTATTTGGCCAGCTGACTCTGGAGGCGCAGCAGGCGTTTCTCGTCACGCGCCTCCATCAGCTCGTGGACCAGGGCAGCGGCGGTGGTGAAGCCGACGGACAGACCCCTCTGGCAAGCGGCCAGGCCGAGACCGAGGGCGATGTGGGTCTTGCCGGTGCCGCTGTTGCCGAGCGCGATGACGTTCTCGTGGCGGTCGATGTGCTCGCAGCGGGCTAGCTCGAGGACCAGCATCTTGTTGAGCGAAGCGATGACCTTGAAGTCGAAGGCATCCAGGCTCTTGACCACGGGGAAGCGCGCCGCCTTGATGCGCAGCTCGATCATGCGGCGCTCGCGGTCGATCAGCTCCAGCTCGGCCAGACGCAGCAGATAGCGGGCATGGTCAACGCCTTCCGAGGCGCACTGCCGGGCGAGCTTGTCGTATTCGCGCAGGAACGTCGGCAGCTTCAGCGTCTTGAGGTGGTGGGTCAGCAGGACCCTTGAGTCGGGGCCCGAAGGCAGGCTCTGCGGCGCATCGCTCATGCGTGAGCCCTCGACAACAGACCCATGTAGCTCCTGGCCGACGTCGTTGCGACCCGGGCACGCGGCAGATAGGGATAGACGTCGAGGTTGAGCCGCGGCGGCCGCCGCTCGATCCGGCACAGCACCAGGTGCTTGACGGCATCGAAGCCGATCGTGCCGAGCCGCAGGGCATCACGGACCGCGCCCGCTACATCGGTGAGCCGGAAGGTCTCGAGCAGCCGCAGGACCTGAACGTACTCGCGCTTGCCCGCCTTGCCCATGCGGGCCTCCAGCAGACGTCGCAGGATGGCGAAGACCTCGGGCAGGTGCCAGCCGGCGAGCGGCGCAGCCTGGTCGAGGGCGCCGATCTTCTGCTCGATCAGCGCCAGGTAATGCCGCGGATCGAAGATCAGGTCCGCGGTATCGTAGGATCGGCGGTGCCGGGCGATCACGTCGGCCGCGCAGCTGATCACCACCTCATCGACGTAGCCGCGGATCAGTACCTCGCGATGGCCGTAGGCCACGGGCACGGAGTAGTCGTTGTTCCGGTAGCGCACCAGCGACAGCGAGCTCACCCGCCCGGGACGCTTGTCGCAGGCGTCGTAAGGAGCCGGCGGCAACGCCAACAGGGCGTCGCGATCCCGCTCGAGGCGCTCGCCGATCGTCTCCTCGTGGCCCCGCAGCCGCGCGCCCTGGCGCCGCCGGCACTGCGCCACGAGACCATCGTTCAGGGCATCGATGCTCTCGACCCGCGGCACCGGCACCAGGAAGTTGCGCCGGATGAAGCCTATCAGCCCCTGGACCTTGCCCTTGTCGTTGCCCTTGCCGGGCCGGCCGAACCGGTCCTCGAACAGGTAGTGCGATTGCAGCTCCGTGAAGACACGCGTTCGCTGCCGCGTGCCGTCGCCCAGGATCCGTGCAACCGCCAGCTTCGTGTTGTCGTACAGGATCGAGCGCGGGACGCCGCCGAAGAATGCAAACGCCGCGTTGTGACCATCGCAGAACGCCTCGGTCGTTTCCGCCGGCTAGCCCGGATTTCTCACACGGAGTAGTGCATCGGGGCCCCGAATCAGCGAAAGTGATTGTTGCAACAAGAACTTAAGCTGAGACGGAGGATCTCCCCGATGCCAACAGAGTGTATCTCGGATCTGTTCGGATTTGCACGCGTTGAGAGCCGGCGCGTTGAGGCAGCGTTTGACGGCGGTGCGGTGACGTCGAACGGCGGCGCGCTTTTGCTGGGGGCCACGGAGCGGGCGATTGGCCTGGTCGCGGGGTTTGCGCGATGTTTCCAGGACGGCCGCGATCCGGCGTTGACGGAGCACAGCGTCGCGACGCTGGTCGGCCAACGTGTGTTCGCCCTGGCGCCGGGTTATGAGGACCTGATCGACCACGACGAGCTGCGCCATGATCCGGTGATGGCGGTGCTCGCCGGCAAGCTCGAGGCGCGGCGGGCGGACTGCGCGCCGCTCGCCGGCAAGTCGACGCTGAACCGGCTGGAGCACGCGCCGTCGGGGGCGCCGTCGCGCTATCACAAGATCGGCCACGACGCGGCGGCGATCGAGCGCCAGTTCGTCGCGCTGTTCTTGGCCGCGCACCGGCGGCCGGCGAAGCAGATCATCATCGACCTCGACGCGACCGACGATCCGTTGCACGGCGAGCAGAAGGATCGGTTCTTCCACGGTTACTACGATTGTTACTGCTATCTGCCGCTGTACATCTTCTGTGGCCGGCATCTGCTGGCGGCGAAGCTGCGGCCGGCCAATATCGACGGCGCCGCCGGCGCGATCGAGGAGCTCGCCCGGATCGTCGAGCAGATCCGCGACGACTGGCCGGACGTGCGTATTCTGGTGCGCGCTGATTCCGGCTTCGCCCGCGAGGCGCTGATGGCGTGGTGCGAAGCCAACCGGGTCGACTACGTCTTTGGGCTGGCCAGGAACAAGCGGCTCAGCGGCGCGATCGAGAACGCTCTCGCCGCCGCCGCCGCCGACAGCCGGCGCACCGGCAAGCCGGCCCGCCGCTACCAGGAGCTGGTGTGGACGACGCGTAAGAGCTGGAGCCGCGAACGCCGCGTCGTCGCCAAGGCCGAATGGACCCACGGTAAGGCCAATCCGCGCTTCGTCGTCACCTCGCTCGGCACCGGCGAGGTCAAGGCCCGCCGGCTCTATGAAAAGGTCTATTGCGCCCGCGGCGACATGGAGAACCGCATCAAGGAATGCCAGGCCGATCTGTTCGCCGACCGCACTTCGGCTGCCACCATGCGGGCCAACCAGCTGCGCTTGTGGTTCGCCGCCATGGCCTATGCGCTGCTCTGCGCGCTGCGCCGCATCGCCCTCAAGCACACCCGCTTCGCCCGCGCCACCTGCGGCACCATCCGCTTGAAGCTGTTGAAGATCGGCGCCCAGGTGCGCCGCTCCGTCCGCCGCGTCAAGTTCGCAATGGCGTCTTCGTTCCCCTACCAGCAGGAATACCGCCTGGCTCACCATCGATTATGCAACGCCACCGGCTGACCCCAGCAGCCGGCCTCCGCCCGTCCCGTCAACCACACAGGATCAACTCCAGCCTCAGACCACCGCCAGCAGCCGGCGGAACCCTCCAGACTGCCTGCTTCACAGCAACCTATCAACAGTGCCGAAGATGAACTGGCTCTCGGCCACCACCAATCCCGCTGTGAGAAATCCGGGCTAGGCCTTCACGAAGCAGCCGTCGCTGTGCGGCAGATCCAGTGCAAAGAAGTGCACCTTGCCCGCCACACCGCCGATCACCGCCATCGCCTCGCCGAAGTCCACCTGGGCGTGGCCCGCGGCATGATGCAGCGGCACGAACACCTCCCGAGACCGCAGCCGGCGCTCACGGACATGGTCCTTCACGATGGTGTAGCCGCCCGTGAACCCGTGCTCGTCGCACAGACGCTCGAAGATGCGCTTCGCCGTGTGCCGTTGCTTGCGGTGGCTGGACCGGTCCTCTTCCACGATCCGATCGATGATCCCCGTGAACGGATCCAGCTTCGGCCGTCTCGGCGGCCCAGCTCGCCGATACCCCGGCGGCACCGAGAACGCCAGCATCTTGCGCACCGTCTTGCGGTCCAGCCCGAACAGCCGCGAAGCCTCGCGAATGCTCATCCCCTCGACGTGACAGGTCCGCCGAACCCGCGCGTATAGCTCCACTCGATACATCCCCCCGGCCCTCGGTCGTCTCGTTCCGACCAAAGGCTACTGGCGGTCCCTTTTTGCGCCGCCGGGCAACGGCCAAACCGGCCGCTTCAGTGGGGGATTATTGCGCCGCCGTTCTCACCGCCGTGCCGGAGTTCGTGCCGACTCCATGAGCAACACCCAGCCAGTCGGCGAACGCGACCTCGAACGCTGGCACCTCGGGCCCCAGTCCAGCCGTCCGCTCGCCAGCACCCGCGTGACCGCCTGATCGAGCGCCGGTTTGAAGCGGCGATAGAGGACGGTGTGATCGTGAATGGGTACGTTCATGGCGCATCACTCTTCAGTGACTACAGACCTGCAGGGCGCCTTGGCCTATTCGCGCGGTGGCGTGCAGGCAACCGCCACAACCAGGCCCTTCGGTCCGGTGATGTGGCGGTAGCGAAAATCGCGCGGCAGATACATCGCGGTGCCGGGTGTGAAGTGGCGTTCGCGACCGTCGTCGAGCACGATCTGCTTCGAATCCCCTTCCAGGCAGTACAGGACGACCTCGTGTAGACCGTCGCCCTCGACGACCGTGTCGAAGTTCGGCGCATAGGTCGTGATGTGGAACGAGAACGACTCGCAGCCCTGGCGGCGGTTCGTCACGAGCCGGTGGCTGTATTCGTCGCCCTCGAAGATCCAGACCTTCTTGACATCGGCCTGGGTCGTCCACTCGATTTTCTCGCCCACTGGCGTGCCTCCCTCGTTTGCTACAGCAGCTTGGCCAGGAATTCCTCGGTCCGCGGATCGCGGCCGGTGGCAAAAAAAGCCTCGGTCGGCGCCTGGTCAACGATGTCGCCGTCGCTCATGAAGACGATGCGGTCGGCGACCTCGCGGGCGAAACCCATCTCGTGGGTCACCATGACGATCGTCATGCCGTCGCGCACCAGCCCCCGGATCACGTCCAGCACCTCGTGTACGGTCTCCGGATCGAGCGCCGATGTCGGCTCGTCGAACAGCATCAGGCGCGGCTTCATCGCCAGCGCCCGGGCGATCGCGACACGCTGCTGCTGGCCGCCGCTCAGCTGGTTGGGATAGGCGTCGGCCTTGTTGTCGAGGCCGACCTGGGCGAGCAGCGCGCGGCCCAGCGCACGCGCCTCGCCGCGCGACTTGCGCAGCACCAGGCGCGGCGCCAGGGCCACGTTGTCCAGCGCCGTCAGATGCCGGAACAGGTGGAAGCGCTGGAAGACGAAGCCGATCTCGCGGCGCTGGCGATCCATCGCCCGCGTCGGCAGCGGGACGAGGCCGCCGCGTTTGCCGCCACGTCGCCCGGGGCGCATGCCGACGGCCTCGCCGCCGATGACGATGGCGCCGCGGTCCGGTGTGGCGAGCGCGTTCAGGCAGCGCAGCAGCGTCGTCTTGCCGCAGCCGCTAGGCCCGATGATGGCGATGACCTCACCCGGCGCGACCGCGAAGTCGATGCCGGCCAGGGCGGTGTGCGTGCCGAAGCGTTTGCGCAGGCCGCAGGTCTCGACGAGCGCCCGCGCCGCGCCGCCCACGCTGGCGCCGACGGTACGATCAAGGAACGTCTCGACCGCCGGCTCGATCGCGGGCTGACCGCGCCGGCGCTGCCACAGCGCGCGGCCGCACTCCGCTCCGGCCGCGTCGGCCCAGCGTTCGAGGCGGCGCTGCACGGCGTCCCAGATGCTGGTCATCGCCAGGTAATAGATCGTCGCGGCGCTGTAGACCTCGAGCGGCCGGGTCGTGAACTGCGCCATCTGCTGCGATGTGCGCAGCAGCTCGGCGAACGAGATGGCGGCCAGGAGCGACGTCGCCTTCAGCATGTAGTTGAAGTTGTTGCCGAGCGGCGGAATGATCACCTTCACCGCCTGGGGCAGCACGACGAACACGAATATCTGCCAGCGTTTGAGGCCGAGCGACAGCGCCGCCTCGCGCTGGCCGACGTCGACCGACATCAAGCCGGCGCGCGCGATCTCGGCCATGCGGGCGCCTTCGTTGAGGCCGAGCGCCAACAGCCCCGACGTAACGATGCCGAGCGTCAGGCCGAGCTGCGGCAGCACGGCGAAGAAGGCGAGGATCTGGACCAACAGCGGCGTGCCCTGGAACAGCCACCGGTAGCCCTGGGCCGGTGCCCGGACCAAGGCGTGCCGGGACAGCAGCGTCGGCGCGACGAGGATGCCGATGATGGTGCCGATGATCTGGGCGACGACGGCGACCCAGACCGTCGTCCACGCCGCGCGCAGCAACAGCGGCGACGACAGCGCATCGAAGAATATGGCCCAGTTCCAGCCCATCTAGATCACCCGGCGGCGCCTCCGGCCCGTGGTCATGACAGCGCCTGGCGCACGAGCCAGGTCGTGCCCGGCACCGGCGGCCGCGCCGGGTCGACGACCAGCTCGAAGCCGCCGCGGCGGCGGCCGCCGATCGAGAAATCGAGCACGTTGCGCAAGCCCGGTGGCGCTGCGATGACATCGTGCGTCGCGTTCATGATCATCAGACCGGCGCCTTGAATCGACACGGCGGCAGGCGACAGCGTCGCATGCACGCGGTGCGTCCCCTCGATGACGATGTCGTCGATCTGTTCCTGGCCGAAGCGCTCCGGCTGGTAGAACATCGCCAAGCTCATCGTCACGGCGGCCTTGTCGCCGACGAAGCCGCGGCCGCGCTGAGCGATGCCGACGACGCGGCCCGGCTCGATCGTGCCGAGATCGGAGCCGGAGTCGATCGGCTCGGCGCTCGTGTGGGCCTGCCAACTCTCCTCGATGCGGTCGACGGCCAGGCCGAAGCGCTCACCGACGGCGGCGATTGATTCGGGCATCGACATGTGGCCGACGATGCGGCCGGTCGCCAGCTTCGCCTCGAACTCGTCCGGCGGCAGGCCGAAGCCGACATGGTCGATATCGTGCAGGCCGGTGCCGGTAACGTCGATGACCCGCGAGGTCGCGAGGCCGGTCACGGCCGTCGTGACCCGGCCGAGGACCAGCACGAGGGTATCGAAGACGAAGCCGGGGTTGATGCCGCAGCCAACGACGCTGACCCCGTTCGCGACGGCGCAGGCATCGAGCGCGCGCGCGACTTCGGAAAACCGCAGGCCCGGGTGAAACATGCCCTCCGACGCCGAGACGACGTTCAGCCCAGCCGCCATCGCCTGCTCGAGCTGCGGCTGGATCGTCGGCACATGGGATTCGGTCATGTGATAGAGGACGTCGGCCGGCCGTGGCAGGGCCGCGACGCACGACGGCAGGTCCCCGTGGATCGGCACGTCCGGCGCAGAGTCCTCAGGAAAGGCCGCCGCCAGACTGCGGCCCTCTAGGCGCGTGTCGTGATCGACGGCGCCGACGATTTCGAGGTCGTCGACGCCGGCGCCGAACGCCGTGACGACGCGGCCACCGAGAGCGCCCAGGCCCCATAGGATGACGCGTGTTCGCTTTGCTTGACTCATGCCAATTCTCCGCTACTAAACCTTGAAAGCGAACCGGAAGGGCCGGCGCGGCACGCGGTGCCGATCCGAGCCGGCCGCCAGACGGCGTTCGATCGCGGCCTGGATCAGGATCCAGACCGTCGTCATCGCCAGGTAGTAGAGCGCCGCGACCGCGTAGAGTTCGATCGCCCGGAACGTCTCGTTGATGGCGAGCGTCGTGACGCGCAGCAATTCCTCGAACGAGATGACGGACAACAGCGACGTCGTCCGCAGGTTGGAAAGGAACTCGTTGCCGAGCGGCGGCACGATCAGCCGCGCCGCCTGGGGCAGGATGACGTGGGACATCGTCTCGCCCCGGCCCATGCCGAGCGAGCGCGCCGCCTCGATTTCGCCGCGGTCGACCGACAGGATCGTGCCACGGATGATTTCGGCCATGAAGGCGGAGGCATTGAGGCCGAGCCCGATCAGCCCGGCTTCTATAACGTTGAGCCGAATGCCGAGCTGCGGCAGCCCGAAGAACAGCAAAAACAGCTGTACGAGCAGCGGCGAGCCGCGCCAGAACCAGACATGAGCGTTCGCGACCGCCCGCACGACCGGGTTCTGCGCCAATTGCATGAGGGCGACGCCAAGGCCGACGACGACGCCGATGATCTGGCTGACGATGGCGACCCACAAGGTCACCAGGGCCGCACGCACGAACAACGGATCACCGATGTAGGCTAGGAATGTCTCCCAGGACCAACTCATGCCTGCGGCTGCCACCGGCCTTTCGGTATTCGGTGACTATGGGGAACTGGCGACCTTGTGCTTCGGCGCGCCGGGCCGAGCGGTACCGACCCGCCTGTCCGGCGGGCCGGTCCGTGACAGCTTAGTCGATCACGCGCGAGACGCCGTTACGGATTGATCACGAAATCCGTCACGCCGGCGACGCCCCACTTGTCGACGATCTGCTGATACGTGCCGTCGGCCTTCATCTGCTCGAGCGCCCACTGCAGCGCATCGGCGAGCGGCCGGTTCTCCTTCAGCGTGGCCAGCGCCAGGGTGTTGGGATAGGCCGCGGCGAACGGCATCACGTAGCCGGGATTGCGGCTCAGATAGAAGTGGGCCTGCGGATCGTTGAGGTAGGCCGCGTCGGCCTGGCCGCTGACGACCGCCTGGATCGCATCGGCAGTGGTGTCGAAGGCGCGGATGTTGATGGCGGTCATGCCGGCCCCCTTCATCCGGTCGCTTTCGGCGATCAGATGCTGGTTCGTCGTGCCCGCGGCGGCGACCGCCACGGTTTCACCGGCCAACTGGTCGAAGCAGCCGTTGTAGCTGGCCTGATTGCCGATCGCCGGCGTGCAGTTGACGACCAGCGAGTCGTCGGTGCGGACCATCAGGCCCTCGCCCCACTGCACATAGGCGACCATCTGCATGATCTCCTTGCGCTTGGGGTTGATGAAGATCGACGTGCAGAGGCCGTCATAGCGACTGGCCTGAAGCCCCGGCACCAGCCCTGGAAACGCCAGGTTCGTCCACTCCAGCTCCAGCCCGAGCCGCGCGGCGGCCTCACCGCACATGTCGACGTTGAGGCCATCCATCTTGCCGCTGGCATCGATGAACTGATTCGGCGCGGCGGCAAAGTCGGCACCCATTTGGAGCACGCCCGACTTGAGCAGCGCGCCGGCCGGCAGGTCGGGCTTCGACTGGGCGACGGCCGCACCGCTGATGAGGACGGCACCCGCCGTCATCAGGCCGAGAAGCAACCCTTGCGAACGGAAAAACATCGGCTTACCTCCTCCCAGATTGGTCGACATTTTCTTGACTAGAGTATCGTATGCCTCACTTTGTACAATTACAATCACAGAACATCGAACGCGGACAAGCGGTTGTCACGGGGACACCGCGCCGGCGCCCTGCACGTCGACGCTGGCCTGAGTGAGATGGCGTTGCATCAAATCGGCCGCGTGTTGGCGGTCGCCGGCCGCGAGCGCATCCATGATCGCCAGGTGCTCGCTGCACCATTCGTTGACACGATCGGCGCTGACATAGCCGCGGAATTCGAGCAGCCGCCGCAACCGGTTCTGGCGGCGAATGGCCTCGATCCAGAACGCGTTCCCGGTGAACGCGGCGATCATGTCGTGGAACGACGAGTCGATCTCGTAGCGCCATGAGCGCTTCGACCGGCGCTTGCCGGCGCGCGCCGTGTAGTCCAGGTGGGCGCGGCGCGAGCGTGCAAGGGCATCGCGGTCGACACGGAACTGCGGCAACAGGATACCGGCGGGCTCCAACGCCAGGCGCACCTGGTAGCTCGACTGCCGGGCCTCGGCCGTGTTGAGCGAGGGCATGAAGGCCCAGCCCTGTCCGGCCCCGCGTTCGATCAACCGCTCGTCGGCCATACGCGCGAGCGTGCGCTCGACCACGTTGCGGCCGACCTGGAACTGCCGCATGAGGTCGATCTGGTTGACGACGGCGCCGATGCGGCCGGACACGTGGGCGTCGATGATGCGCTCGTACAGCGCCTCGTCCTTGGTCGGCGGAACGTCGATGCCGACCTCGCCGAGTCCACTGATGCTCTTGGCGAGGAAGAAGCCGTGATAGGGCCGCGCCTCGACGACGCCGTGGCTGCTCAACAGCTGCAGCGCCGCGTGGATCGGCGAACGGGAGATCTGGAAAACCGACGCAAGCCTCTCCTCGGTGAGATGGTGCCCCTTGGGCAGGTCGTGCCGGCGGATGTGCGCAAGGATCTGCTGCGCCAACCGGGCGCGGCGCGAGCTCAGCTTCGAGTCTGCGATTTCTACCTTGTCCATCCCAGCGGTCCATCCCTTGCGTGCCAATGTCGAGAACATTCTGAGTTGACCGGTTTATGTACCATATGAGTTGACCGCTTCTGTTGCGGTTTCTGGCCCTGTGGGGAAGTGGTCGGTCGCGGAGCGGCTGTCCACTTGTCCACAGGGCGCCGGTCGGTCGCGTCGAAGCGGGTCACGCGGCCTCGCGGGTTTGGCTGTCGATCGGTTGGCCATCGGCGTGGTATCGCGCCAGACATCGCGGTCCATGGAAGACGGCCATTGTGCCGTCGGGGTATTCGTGGACGCGGACCCTGGCCTTGACGTAATGGCGGCGGTGGCGGCCGGCGGGGATCTGAAGTGCCAGGCGCTTGTAGCGCACCGTGTTGTCGTTTGAGACGGTGCGTTCCTCGTGGATGCACAGGATGTCGTCGAGCGCGCCGGTGAAGGGGACGAAGGCGGTGCCCTGGTCCTCGGCCGGGGTCGCGAAGCGGGCGTTGTGTTGTGGCAGGAAGACCTCCTTGAGGAAGCGGTTGACCTCGACCATGTCGGTGATGCCGGCGAGCCTGAGTTCCTGGGGCAGGCGCTTCTGCAAGGTGCCGAACATGCGCTCCGAGCGCCCCCTTGCCTCGGGCGAGTAGGCCGGGATCAACTCGATGCCGAGCTGCGCCAGGGCGCGGCCGACCTGGGTCGGGGTGTCCTTGTCCACCTTGCCGCCGGCCTCGGGCGTGTTCCAGTAGTGGCTGGCGCGCGGCGTAGAGCGAGCAGAACAGGCCCTTGGCCCGGATCGCCTCGGACACCCCCTGGAAGCTCGACATGGTGCCCTCTTCGGCGACGAAGAAGGCCGAGTAGATATCGCTGGTCGCATCGTCCATGGTGACGATCAGGTCCCACCATCGACCGGGGACCCACTCGTGGCTCGAGCCGTCCTGGTGCAACATCATGCCGGGCAGGGCACGGCGCGGCCGCTTGCGCCGGTGCGCCCCACGCCTGGGCGCCGCGCGCCTGCGCCCATGGGCTTGCAAGCTCAGCCGCAGCCAGTTGTAGCTGCGCTTGAAGCCGTGATCGGCCACCAGCTTCTCGTGGAAGTGCTTGGCCGTGAAGTCCCAGTAGCGGGTGTCGAACAACTCCAGCACCCGCGCCACCTCGTCCACCGGCGCGCGCCGCGCCGAGAGGCGGCCCAGGCGGCGGTCGTAGAGACCGTCGGCTCCCTCCGCCTCGTAGCGGTCGCGCCAGCGCCGGAAGGTGCGCTCCGAGACACCCAGAACCTCCGCCGCCTCCGCCTGGCTCAAGCCACCCCGATGGGTGCGCCCGTAAACCTCCTCGAACTTCATCAATCTCAGTCCCTGTACCTGCTCCGTCCGACGCATCGCCTCCCTCCATGGCTTGGAGGCGTTCTAAAACCGGACAGATCATCTGGTACATAAACCGGACATATCGCGTGTTACCGACAATCCCTTGCGTGCCAATTGACAAAATTAGAGCAGTTTATACAATCTGTTCAAGGGGATGCGATGGCGGTGGAGACATTCCAGGATTCGCTGTGGTACGCGACGGCCGAGCCGGCGCCAGACATACCCGCATGGCCGGGAGATGCAACGGCGGATGTCGCCATTGTCGGGGCAGGCTACCTCGGCCTTTCGAGCGCCTTGCACCTGGCCGAGCAGGGTAAGCGCGTCGTCGTGGTCGAGGCGGAGGAGCCGGGCCACGGCGCGTCCGGCCGCAACACCGGCTTTGTCGTGCCGAGCTTCGTCACCCCGGTCGGGCCAAGCCGGGTGGAGGCGATGCTGGGCGGCGCGTATGGCCGGCGCCTGTGCGGCCTGGTCGGCGGGTCGGGCGACCGGGTGTTCGCGCTGATCCGCAAACACGCCATCGCCTGCGAGGCCGTGCAGTCGGGCTGGCTGCAGCCGGCCCACAGCGCGGCGCGCCTCGATTTCCTCGCGCAGCGACGGGACGACTGGGCCAGGCAGGGCAAGGCACTGGAACTGCTCGACCGCGGCGCGACGGTTCGCCTGACCGGCGCGCCGGCCTATCATGGGGCGCTGCTCGATCCGAGCGGCGGCCACGTCAACCCGTTGAGCTATGCGCGTGGGCTGGCGCGCGCGGCGCTGGCCGCCGGCGCGACGATCGTGACAGGCACACCGGTGACGCGGCTGAGCCGCGATGGCCAGAGCTGGACGCTGCAGACGCCGGGCGGCGCCGTGTCCGCGGCGACGGTCCTGCTGACCACGAACGCGCTGACCGGCGCCCTGATGCCACGGGTCGCGCGCAGCGTGGTGCCGCTCGTTGTCTACCAGATCGCGACCCAGCCTTTGGATCCGGCAAACCGACAGACCATCCTGCCCGAGAACCACTGCCTCTCCGACACGCGCCGACACATCTTCGCCTATCGCTGGACCGTCGATGGGCGCCTGGTCACCGGCGGCGTGGCGGCGTTGGCGGCGGGTGCCATGAGCCGTCTGCGCCGGTCGTTCCGGGCGCGGCTGCAACGGCTGTTACCCATCGTCGGTCCGGTCAAGGTCGAGTTCGCCTGGAACGGCGTGATCGCACTGACCCGCGACCTGCTGCCGCGCGTGTTCGAGGTCGACAGAGGCCTGTTCGCCGCCGTCGGCTGCAATGGCCGCGGGCTCGCCCTGTCGACAGTGCTCGGCAGCGAGCTGGCGACGTTCCTGGCCAGCGGCGACGCGCGCGCGCTGTCCGTGCCGGTCACCCGGCCGGCGCCGATCCGCGCCCACATTGTGGCCAGACACCTGCCGTCGGTGCTGCTGCCGTGGGCGCGCCTGCGCGACCGGCTGGAGGCTGGCGTGGTCGCGAGCCGGCCTTGACATGCGGGGTTTGAACCGCCGACCGTGGCGCCGCGCCGGCGGCGCCGGCAACGAGAAAGAAGACGTGCGATGGGCAAACTGAACGAGAACGCGAAGGGGGTTTTCGCGATCTCCGCGACCCCGTTCCTCGCCGACGGAGCGCTCGATCTGGAGGGGACGGGCCAGCTCGTCGACTTCTATCTCGGCTGCGGCGTCGACGGCATCACGATCCTGGGCGTGATGGGCGAGGCCACGAAGATGACCGAGGCCGAGGCGGCCCAGTTTGTCGAGCACGTCGTGCGTCGTGTGGACGGCCGCGTGCCCGTCGTCGTCGGTGTCACCCACACCGCGCTGACGGTTGTCAGATCGCTGGTGCATGCGTCCATGGACCTGGGCGCCGCCGGGGTCATGCTGCAGCCGATGTCGGGACTAAAGGGTGACGACGCGATCTACAACTACTTCGAGCTGGTGTTCGAGACGATCGGCGACGCAGTGCCCGTCGTCTATCAGGACTACCCGCAGGCGAGCGGCGTGCATCTGTCGCCGGCCACATGGAACCGGATGGTCGACGCCTTCCCGCAGCTCGTCATGCTGAAGCACGAGGACTGGCCTGGCCTCGCCAAGCTGACCCGCATCCGCGAGGCCGAGCGTGGCGACGGCCGGCGCCGCGTCAGCATCCTGGTCGGCAACAACGGCCTGTTCCTGCCGCAGGAGCTGCGCCGCGGCGCCGACGGCGCGATGACCGGGTTCGCCTTCCCCGACGTGCTGGTCGAGGTCTGCAAGCGGTTCTTCGCCGGCGCGGCGGACGAAGCCGAAGACCTGTTCGACCGTTATGTGCCCTTGAACCGGCACGAGCAGCAACCCGGTTTCGGCCTGGCCGTGCGTAAGGAGATCCTGCGCCGCCGCGGCGCGCTGCGGACGGCGGCGGCGCGCCCGCCGGCCTACCGCTTGACGCCGACCGACATGGCCGAGCTCGACGGGCTGCTGGCCCGGGTCGAGCGGGCGAGATAGGGGCGTATCATGGGAGGCTACGACCTCGTCATCCGCGGCGGCTCCGTCGTCAGCGCGACCGACGTAACGCGCTGCGACGTCGCCGTCAGCGATGGCCGTGTGGTTGCGCTCGGCGCCAACCTGGACGGCGGCGCAACGGCGATCGACGCGGTGGGCAAATGGGTGCTGCCTGGCGGCATCGATAGCCACTGCCACATCGAGCAGGAGTCGTCGATGGGCGTGTGGACCGCCGACGACTTCTATACCGGGACGCTCGCCGCGGCCTGCGGCGGCACGACGACGATCATCCCGTTCGCCGCCCAGTACAAAGGGCAGTCGCTGCGCCAGGTCGTGCGGGACTATCACGCGCGGGCCGAACCCAAGGCCGTCATCGACTATGCTTTCCACCTGATCATCTCGGACCCGACGGCGCAGGTGCTGGGCCAGGAGCTGCCGGCCCTGATCAAGGACGGCTACACCTCGTTCAAGATCTACACGACCTACGACGCGCTGAGGCTGGACGACCGGCAGATCCTCGAGGTGCTGGCGGTGGCCCGACGCGAGGGCGCCATGGTCATGGTGCATGCCGAGAACCACGATATCATCGCCTGGCTTGGCGAAAAGCTGCTCGAGGCCGGGCGCTCGGCGCCGAAATATCACGGCGTCGCCCATGCCGCCGTGGCCGAACGCGAGGCGACCCACCGCGCCATTTCGCTCGCCGAGATCGTCGACGTGCCGCTGCTGATCGTCCACGTCTCGGGCCACGAGGCGATCGAGCAGATCCGCTGGGCCCAGTCCAAGGGCCTGCGCATCTATGGCGAGACCTGCCCGCAATACCTGTTCCTGACGGCCGACGACATGGACCGGCCCGGCTTTGCCGGCGCCATGTGCATGTGCAGCCCGCCGCCGCGCGACAAGGCGAACCAGGAGGCCGTCTGGCGCGGCCTGCAGTCGCGCGTCTTTCAGGTGTTCTCGTCGGACCACGCGCCCTACCGCTACGACGACGTCGAAGGCAAGCTGCGCGCCGGCGCGGCCACGACGTTCAAGACTGTCGCGAACGGCGTGCCGGGCATCGAGCTGCGCCTGCCGCTGCTGTTCTCCGAAGGCGTCATGAAGCGGCGCATCTCGATATCGCAGTTCGTCGAGTTGACGGCGACCGCCGCGGCGAAGCTCTA
Organism: Alphaproteobacteria bacterium; assembly: GCA_965261585.1. Taxonomy (GTDB): domain Bacteria; phylum Pseudomonadota; class Alphaproteobacteria; order UBA6615; family UBA6615; genus CBDHDN01. The sequence continues at coordinate 93,557 of CBDHDN010000001.1, read as the reverse complement.
TGGCCTCTATCCTCGCAAGGGCACGATCGCCGTCGGCGCCGACGCCGACATCGTCATCTGGGACGAAACCAGGGAGACCACCGTCACGCTCGACCTGCTGCACGAGAACATGGACTACACGCCCTATGAAGGCATGGAACTGCGCGGCTGGCCGGTGACCGTTATCTCGCGCGGCGAGGTCGTCGTAGACGACGACACCGTCATGGCGAGCCGCGGTCGCGGCCGATTCCTCCCATGTGATTTGCCGGAGCCGGCGCGGCCGGCGCCCGGTCCGCAATGGGCGGCGACGGGCGGGTTCAACCCGACAGGGCGCCGGTAAACTGCCGGTAGCCCAGCCCGACGGCGGCGATGGCGAAGCCGACGGCCGCCTGCGTCGGGTCGACGACGGGCAGTCCGGTTGCCTGCTCCAGGCGCGCGCGGTAGCGCGCCATGCCGGCGCAGGCCATCACCAAGACGCCGGCGCCCCGTTCGTCGCGCAGTCGCGTCCCCACGGCCGTCATGCGGTCCAGCGTCACCGCTTCGTCGCCCAGCGCGACGACGCCGAGGTTGATCGGGGAATCGCCGGCGATACGGCCATCGACGCCGAGCGCCCGGAACTGACGGGCGTGCCGGGGGACGGAGCGCTCGAGGATCGAGATGACGCCGATACGGTCACCGAGGGTCATGGCGCAGAGAACGCCGCACTCGGCGATGCCGAAGACGGGCCCCGCACCAATCTCGCGCGCCGCGTGCACACCAGGATCGGAGAAACAGGCGATGACGAACGCGTCCACGTCGTTGCTCGCGCGCTCGATCAGCCGGCAGAGGGGCGCGATGACACCGTCGGAGTCGGCCTGGCTTTCGATCCCCGACGGGCCCTCCGCCAGGGTCACGCAGTCGACGACGGGGCCGCCGGCAAAGCGCAGACCCGCCAAGGCTGCGTCCATCTCTCGGGTGACCTCTTCCGTGCTGTTCGGGTTGATGACCAGGATGCGCTTTGCCATTGTCATGCCGTGACCCCTCCTGAAACACCCCGAGGATACCACGCGCGGCGTGTCCGGCGGCGCGTCGTCGCCCGGCGATGACGCCGAACATCGACAGCCAAGCCTGCTTTGCGCCCGACTATGCTGCGGCGCGCACGCGGTTCAATGCAGCCTGCGCCGACCTAGGCATCACGTCGAAGGCCTATGCGAACCCGAACGTCGGCCCGGCCGGAGAAGCGCTAGCGACGGATGCGGCGTGGTTCGGCCCCGTGGAGGCGCCGCGCGTGCTGGCCCTCGTGTCCGGTACGCACGGCGTCGAGGGTTTCTGCGGCGCCGCGGCGCAGCTCGATTGGCTGCACCACGGTGGGCCCGGCGCGCTGCCCAGCGGCGTCGCCGTCCTGCTGATCCACGCGATCAACCCACATGGCTTCGCCTGGCTGCGGCGCGTCACCGAAGAGGGCGTCGACTTGAACCGCAACTGGATCGACTTCGGCGAATCGTTGCCCGAGAACCGCGACTACGACGACCTTGCCGACGCGATTGTGCCGGGCGCATTGACGGGGCCGGTCTTCGACGCCGCCGAGGCACGGCTGGCCGCGTGGCGCGCCGAACACGGTGAGCTCGCGTTTCAGGTCGCGCTGAACGCCGGTCAGTTCACCCAGCCGAGCGGGCTGTTCTATGGCGGCACGGGACCCAGCTGGGCGCGCCGGACGCTGGAGCAGATTATCGAAGACGACCGGCTGGCCCAGCGCGATCTGGTCGCCGTCATCGACTTTCACACCGGGCTCGGCCGCTACGGCACCGGCGAGCCGATCTGCGGCCACCGCCCCGGCACGCCCGGCCAGGCGATGACCCGGACCTGGTACGGCGACAGCCTGACCGAGCCCTTCCTCGGCACGTCATCCTCGGTGCCGATCGTCGGCCTGTCTCAATACGGCTGGCTGCGCGCGCTGGGCGATCGTGTCGCGTTTATCGCCCTGGAGTTCGGCACTCATGAGCCGGAGGCGACGTTCCAGGCCCTGCGCGCGGACCATTGGCTGCACACCCAGAGCGACCCGAAGCGGGGCGACCTGAAATGGAACGCGCCGGAGACACAGCGGATCAAGGCACAGCTCCGCCGCGCCTACTATCCGGCCAAGGAGGACTGGCACGAACTGGTGATCTTCCGCAGCCGGCAGGTCATCCGTCAGGCCCTGACGGGCATGGCCCCCGCCGCCGTCTGCACCGCCAGATCGTGGCGCAGCACGTCGTGGTCGTTCAGATCCTCATAGCCCAGCGCGATCGCGAACACCCGCTGGCGCAACATGTCGACGATGCGATGCCTGACCTTGCCCCGCTGGCGATGATCGCCGAGCCGGCGCGCTACTGCCGCGCTCAGACCCAACTGCCGGTCCGCCTGGCGCAACAGCAACGCACCGCCGTTGCTCGTCACCTCGCCACCGTCGAATGCGGCCTCGATCTGCCGCCTGCGGCAGGCTGGAAACAGAACCACCTCAGGGCTACAATTCGTCACCGTCGGACTCCTGCGTTCGATCCAATCTAGGCAATTGAATCATAACGTATTACCGGAGTTCGGCGGTGCCCTTCGTGAATCTTCCGGGCTAGCCGGCGGGGCTGTGGGTGGTGGGGGCGCTGCGATTTGCGGCGCTGAAGTGGCTCATTCTTGCGAACGAGCGGGACATCGAAGGGCCAACATGGGTCTCGGCCAGATCGAACGCCTGATGACGCCGCCGCAGATCGACGACGCGCGCCGTCAGGCGCAGGCGTGGCGACCGAAAGCGGAACGCCAATGACGTCGAGAGGCGCGCTGCAGCGTCTTCTTTGGCCTCGTCCGCCGTGCGTCTCTACGACGTCTTGGCAACCGCTCGTATGATCGCGTGAGGATCGGCGCCGAGGTAGTCGGCAATTGTAAGGAACTCGACGACGTCGAGTCGGCGCTCGGCCTTTTCATACTTCGCGACGAATGACTGCGGCTGCTTGAGCCGATCCGCGAGCGCTTGCTGCGTCATCCCGGCCGCCTTGCTGGCCTCGATTAGGCGCTGAATGAGAACCCGATACTGACGTGTATGGACTGATTTTGCCATGCCTGCGCCCGGGTGGAGACCGAAGCGCGGGCACAGCTAATCCTGAAGTCGGATTATCCCAAATTAGGATGTTGGTCATGATTCCATGGCTTGCTGTAGGGGCGTCGAATTGAGGTCGCTGAGGACGCCATGCAGCGCATCGAGGCAAGTTCGGCGCGGTACATAAAGCTCGGCCGCGGCGGCAAATGGGAGCGCCTCTGCATTCGAGATGGAACGCTGCGGTTCGGCTACGCGGACGTCCCGCATGGCCTGGCAATGGAGGCGGACAAGGAGCGACTCCGTCAGTTCTTCATCGAGCGCAGCGATCCACCGTCGGCCGCGGCCAACCACGCGAACCAAGTCTTCGACTTCTATCACGCCGATCCTGTGACGACCCCGTGGATCACCTTCTGCGACGGCTTCCTCTGGTGGTGCTTTGCCCAGCCGGGTGTTGAATACGTCGGTACCGAAGGGGGCGTTCACGAAGAACAGGGTGCACGCCTGCGGCGGGCCGTCGCCGGCTGGCACAACCGCAGTATCCAAGGCACGCCGCTCAGGACCGTCTATCTCAACGGCGCGCTGACGAAGGTCGCCGCCTATCAGATGACGATCTGCGGCGTGAAGCCCCTCGACTATCTGCTGCGCAGGATCAACGACGAGGACCTGCCGGCAGTCACGGAAGCCAAGCAGGCGAAGAACTCGGTGCTGGCGAGCATCCGCTCGCTGATGCAGCTGTTGCAGTGGGCCGACTTCGAGCTGCTCGTCGACCTGGTCTTCGCCCAAAGCGGCTGGCGGCGCGTCGGTGAGAATGGCGGCACGCAGAAGACCGTGGACATCGAACTCGTGCTCCCGAGCACCGGCGAGCGCGCCTTCGTGCAGGTCAAGGCCAGAACGGACCAGGCACAGCTCAACGACTATGTCGAACGTCTCGCGCGTCGCGACGACGCGCGCATGTTCTATGTCTATCATTCGGGCCCGGCTGAGCTTGCCTGTTCCGACCCACGGGGCATCCTGGTCGGGCCGGACCGTCTGGCGGAGATGGTGCTGACCGCTGGGCTCTTCGACTGGTTGCTGACCAAGGCTGGTTGAGTTCGCGGGCTTGAAGGCCGGATCACTCAAATATTGGCCGGCAGCAGGACCAGCTAGCCTCGTTCCATTGTGCCGAGGGCTAAAGTGCCTTTTGTTTCAATGGGATATGCGGCATCCCCTTGTGTTTCGATCTCGGATCGTATAGACTTGATTTACTCGAGATAAGGCCTTTCCTGCGGCATGTGTCGTGGGAAAATCCTTATTGCTGTTTGTGCCGCGGGCCATGGGGTGCCGCGCCGGGCTGAAGGGTCCACGTAGGCCATGTGGCAGGCGTGGTTTCGGATTAACTCCGGAGCCGCGCTTTTTGTTTGCCCGGCTCCACAACTCGGGAGCCCTGGCCCCATGGACAGCCTCAAGATTGCCTACCACAGCCCGGCTGCGCTGCAGCCCCGGGCGACCAACCCGCGGACCCACTCGAAGAAGCAGATCCGCCAGATCGCCGTCAGCATCGAGCGGTTCGGCTTCACGAAGCCAGTCCTGATCGACCGCAACGGCGGCATCGTCGCCGGTCACGGCCGCGTCGAGGCCGCAAAGCTGCTCGGTCTTGAAAGCGTGCCGACGATCCGCCTCGACGATCTGACCGAGGCGGAGATCCGGTCCTACGTCATCGCCGACAATCGGCTTGCCGAGCTGGCCGGCTGGGACCGCGAGCTGCTCGCACTCGAGTTGCAGGGGCTGGCGGAGCTCGACCTCGACTTCGATCTCGCCATCACCGGGTTCGAAACGCCGGAGATCGACATCCTGATCGGCGAGCTGGACGCCGCCGAAGAAGAGGACGATCCGGCCGACGAGGTGCCCGAGCTCGGCGACGACCCGCCGATCACAGAACCAAGCAACAGGTGATCAAGTATGCGGGTTGGATCAAACATCACTATCAAGCCTGTTCCAATAAAGAATAAAGCGATGAGCGCAAAAATACCGCGGCCTATATTTGTCTTTGTCATAGAATCTCCAATTCAAGTTACCTACATGATCTACGCCGGCTTGACGTCGGCGGTGAAGACGTAGCCGACGCCGCGCACGGTCTTGATCAGCTGCGGGTCCTTGGGGTCGGCTTCGATCTTCTTACGCAGACGGCCGACCTGGGTGTCGATGCTGCGGTCGAACGGCGTCCAGTCGCGGTCGCGCGACAGGTCCATCAGCTGGTAACGGTTCAGCGGCCGGTTGGGGTGGCTGACGAACGCGCGCAGCAGATTGAACTCACCCGTCGTCAGTGCGACCGGTGCGCCGTCCGCCGCTGACAACTCACGTTTCGCCATGTCGAAGCGCCAATGCGAGAACCCCACGCACTCGCCGGAGTCCGCCCTCGCCGCCGCCGCCGGCTCCGCCTGAGCCGATGCCGACCGGCGCAGGACCGTGCGGATGCGGGCCAGCACCTCGCGCAGGTGAAAGGGCTTCGTAATGTAGTCGTCGGCGCCGACCTCCAAGCCGACGACGCGGTCGACGACCTCGCCCTTGCCGGTGATCATGACGATCGGGATGTCGGGGGCGGCACGCAGCTCGCGCGCCAGGGTCAGGCCGTCCTCGTGGGGCATGACGAGGTCCAGCATCACCAAGTCGGGCGTGGCCGCGGCCATGGCGGCCCGCATCGCCGCGCCGTCGCCGGCCCCCCGCACCGCGAACCCCTCGTCGGTCAAGTAGCGCACCAGGATGTCGCGTATGCGCGCGTCGTCGTCGACGACCAGGATGCTTGCGGATTCGGGCATCGGCCTCAGCGTGTGAATACGCCTGTCACAATCTGTGACAAACCGTTGCCCTTTGCTACCAAATCCAGGCGCTGCTGACATCCGCCGGTTACACGCGAACGGCATCTTTCTCACACAAGAAGACGCCAAAAGGGCGAACCAGCCGAGTGAGGAACAGGAAGATGTTAGAGCACAGCACCCACGACGTAGCGATCGCCAGCCAGATACCGTCGGTCATTTGCCGTGGCCTGGACGCGCGGGTCTCGGACCGCGTCGCCGGCATCAGCTCGCGCCAGGCCTGCCGGGCCCGTCAGACCGTCTTCTACGAAGGCGACCCCGGCCGCTACGTGTACGAGGTGATCGCCGGTGTGCTGAAGCTCTGCAAGCTGCTGCCCGACGGCCGCCAGCAGATCACCGGCTTCCTCTATCCGGGTCAGCTGTTCGGACTCGTGCTCCACGGCGACTATGTCTACACGGCCGAGGCCGTGACGGATGTGAAGCTCGGCCGTTTCCCGATCAGCCAGCTCGACCGTATGGCCGATGAGGTGCCGGGCCTCGGCCGCAGCCTGCTGGCGTTGACGACGCACGAGCTGGTGACGGCGCAGGAGCAGATGCTGCTGTTAGGCCGCAAGTCGAGCGCCGAGAAGGTCGCCTCGTTCCTGCAGCGACTGTCCGAGGCGAACGAGGAGCGCGGCGACGACCCGCTGCTGCTCCACATCCCCATGGTGCGCAGCGACATCGCCGACTATCTGGGCCTGACGACGGAGACCGTCAGCCGCACGATCACGAAGCTGAAGACTATCGGCGTCATCCAGCTGTGCCCTCGCAACACCGTCGCCGTCCGCGACGCGGATCGGCTGTTCGACCTGGCGACCGGCGCCGAAACGGCGTTCGCGCACTAGTCCGATGCTGGCGCAGGCAGCCGGGGGCCGGGGCACGGGCCGAGCAGCAGGTGGGCGAGCGATGGACTGGCTGACCTATCGGATGGCTCGGGTCGCGGTCGGTGTCTTCCACGACCTGGAATCGCTGCAACGCGCCGCCGGCGAACTGGAGGCCTCCGGGGTCGCGCCGTCGGGCGTCACCCTGATGACGGACCGGCCGACGCTGGAACGGCGCTTTCGCTGTTCCGTCGACGGCGATCCAGGCCGGCGCGGTGGCGGACGCCGGTACCGCGTAGCGTGGCCCGACCCCTACGGCGCCGGCCCGGTCGCCAGGTGGTCGCGCTTCGTTGAGGTCGAGGACGGCCTGGCGGCGCCGCTTCTGGTGTCGGACGGGATGGCCGCGGCGAAGCTGTGGCGGGCCCTGGCCGGTCTCAGTCTGCACGGCTCGCTCATCGACGCGATCAAACAGGGCGCGGTGCTGGTCTGCGTCGCCGTCGGCGACAGCCGTCAGGAGAAACGCGTCTGCACGGCGCTGCTGCGCCATGCCGACAGCAGCGTTCAGGTGCACGACCTGATCGCCTGACTGAGCCGCGGCGACGCGACGACAACATAGCGATTATGGAGGCCGGTATGGGTCGATCGTGATACGCCACTCTGGTCGCTACAGCCCTGCTGCTTGGAACGGCGTCGGCGCCGGCTGCGGCCGACTTTTCCGGCGGCATCGATGCCTATAAACGAGGCGACTATGCGGCCACGCTGGCGGCCTCGCGACCGCTGGCCAACCAGGGCGATCCCGAGGCCCAGTACATGCTGGGCATGCTCTACACCCAGGGCATCGGCGTTGGCCGCGACTATGCCGAAGCGGTGCGCTGGTGCGAGAAGGCGGCGGCCGCCGGCCTGCGTGCCGCCCAGTTCAGCCTGGGCTGGCCCTACTATCAGGGCGGCGAGGCGGCCGCCGGACACCCCCCCTGCGGTTCCTGGCACCAGCTCAACGGTGATCCTCGTGAGCGGCGCCGAAGGGAGCGTCTGAGTTGGCCACGTACGCACCGGCGCTTGCGCGCGTGAGCGAGCGCGAGCTGGCGCAACGCGCTCGCAACGTCTCGATGCGTGTGCTCATCTATGGCGCCCTGATCGTCTGGGCGTTCATCTCGTTGTTTCCAATCTATTGGACGCTATCGACGTCCCTCAAGACCGCGGTCGACGTGACCCAAGGTTACTTGATCCCCTGGGTCGACTTTCAGCCGGCTTGGAAGGGGTGGCGGTCGCTCGGACTGTCGCCGGATACGATTTTCGGCACGTCGACCGTCCGCGAGGAGTTCCTCAAGCGGTTCGCCAACAGCGCCATAGCATCCGTCGGTGCATCGCTGCTGGCGGTCGTGATCGGATCGCTCGCCGCCTACGGGCTCACCCGCTTCCCGTACAAGTTCGGGCCGCTGCGCAACAAGGACATCTCGTTCTTCTTTCTGTCGCAGCTGATCCTGCCGCCGGTCGTCCTGGCCCTGCCGTTTCTGGTTCTCTACAAGGAGCTGCCGCTGCTGGACACGCGTATCGGGCTGATCCTGCTCTACGCGCTGATGGTGCTGCCGATCGTCATCTGGATCATGCGCGACCAGTTCCTCAAGATCCCCGTCGAGCTCGAGGAAGCCGCGTTTTGCGACGGCGCCACGATCTGGGTCGCGTTCTATCGCATCGTGCTGCCGCTCGCCCTGCCGGGCATGGTGGCCGCCTTCATCCTCGCCCTCGTGCTGTCCTGGAACGAGTATTTCTTTGCCGCCCTGCTGACCAGCTCCGGCGCGAAGACGCTGCCTGTCATGGTGGCCAGTCAGACCGGCTCGCAAGGCATCAACTGGTGGTCCATGGCGGCGCTTTCGGCCTCGGCGATCGCCCCGCTCGTGATCGTCGGCATCGTCCTCGAACGCTACATCATCCAGGGCCTGACCGCCGGCGTAGGCAAGTAGCGCAAGCGCGGCGTCACAGTGCCGAGGTGGCGATGATCGGCTGCGTCGGCGCCGACGATTTTGCCGACCGACGCAGCGGATATAGACACCGGTCTTGTCGACCAACAAGCACTCAGCTGGTACCATGGTGGAATCCGAATTGTTCTGACATTCTTCTACGTGGTGTGTCACACGTCGCTGCTTCGGAAATCGATTCTGCGATGCATGGCGGCGTACAACCTTTTTTGAGGGGGGGGGGCATCATGAGCTTTCTGCAACGGCTTTTCGGCGGCAACGGTGCAAGCAGCCCGGCACCGGCCCAATCACCGGCGCCGGCCGAAGCGCCGCCGGTCATCGCGGCGCCGCTGACCGATCCGGTTCCGCTCGTGGAAGAGGACGAGGCGAGCGAGGAGATCAAGGAGATCTACGAGGGGATCAAGCGCGAGATGCAGATTCCCGTGGTTCCGAACATCGACAAGGCGCTGGCGAACGCCCCCAACGCGTTGCGTGCGACGGTCGCGCTTTTGGGTGAGCTTTACCTGAACTCGACCCTGCCGAAGCCGATCGTCAGCATGGTGCTCTACGCGATCGCGTCGGCAAACCGCTGCAACTATTGCGGCTCCTTCCACAAGCTCACCTGCCGCACGGTCGGCGTCGACGAGGACACGCTGGCGGCGCTCACTGAGAATCTCGAGGCGGTGACGCCGGAACGCGTCCAGGCCATCGTCCGCTTTGCGCGCAAGGCCGCCAGATCGCCCGGCGCGCTCGGCCAAGCCGACTACGACGACATCCGCGCGCAGGGCATCAGCGACGCCGAGATCGTCGAGATCGTCGGGCTTGCAGCGACCGGCGCTTTTCTCGACATCATTGCCGATTCGCTGAAGATCGACGTCGACGACATGATCCAGCAGGGGCCCGAGGCCACCGCCTGATGACACTCGGCCAACCCAGGCGATGCGCTTTGCCGGAGTGATCGACTTCGACCGTTGCACGCCGGCGTCGTAATTCCCCGACGCCAAGCCCTACGCATTGCGCCACTCAACGCAAGAGACGTCGCGACAGACAAGCCGGTCAAGTTCGCCACCGTGCACATCGCCGAAGGACTTTCATCGGAGCCTCCAGGGACGAGCCTCAGGCCACGCTGCCATCGGATGTGACACGGAGTGACGTACAGAGCAGGACTGTGACCCCACCTGAGGCAAAGTTCGCGTAATCGCGCGCCATCGTTTGCCCGGCCTTGGAGTTGAGCCCATCCTGCAGCGCGTCCTCGCTGGCGAAGACCAGCTCCGTCACGAGGTAAAAGGCCGGTCCTCCGTTCATCGCGCCCGCAACCCGATTGATCTCCAAGGCCTGCAGATTAGGAAGATCTCGCAAAATCGGGCGGTGCGTGGCTTCGAAGTATCTATCGAACGTAACTTCGTCGGCCGGCGAGCCGAACAGAATCAAAACCTTGAACATGTTCGCGGCTGCGACGGCCCGACGTTTTCACATCGGGCCGTTGCCCGTCAGCTAGCCTGGAAGATTCACGAAAGGCACCGCCGAACTCCCAATATGCGTTATGATTCAATTGCCTAGATCGGATCAAACGCAGGAGCCCGGCGGTGACGAATTGTACCCCTGAGACGGTGCTGTTTCCAGTCTGCCGCAAGCGGCGGATCGAGGCGGCGTTTGACGGCGGCGATGTGACGAGCAACGGCGGCGTGCTGCTGTTACGCCAGGCGGACCGGCGGTTGGGTCTGACGGCGGCGGTGGCGCGTCGGCTCGGCGACAGGCGCCAGCGCGGCAAGGTCAGGCATCGCTTCGTCGACATGCTGCGCCAGCGGGTGTTCGCGATCGCGCTGGGCTATGAGGATCTGAACGATCACACCGAGCTGCGCCACGATGTGGCGGTGCAGACGGCGACGGGGCAGGACCGGGCGCTGGCCAGCGCGCCGCCGCTGTGCCGCTTCGAGAACCAGGCCGAGGCGAGCTGGGCGTGGGCGATCCACGAGGTCCTGGCGGATGCCTTCATCGCCGCGCATGGTGATCCGCCAGCCGAGATCGTGCTCGACTTCGATGCCACGGACGACCCGGTTCACGGCCATCAAGAAGGCCGGTTCTTCCATGGCTACTACGACCACTACTGCTTCCTGCCGCTTTACGTGTTCGCCGGCGATCATCTGCTGGCGGCCTACCTGCGACGCTCGGACATCGACCCGGCGAAGCATGCCGGTGCAGTGCTGAAGCTGCTGGTGCGGCGGCTGCGCCTGGCCTGGCCCGCCGTGCGCATCATCGTGCGGGCGGACTCCGGCTTCTGCCGCTGGCGCATGCTGTCGTGGTGCGAGCGTCACGGCGTCGACTACATCATCGGCCTGGCCAGGAACAAGCGGCTGGAGGCGCTGGCGACGCCCGTGATGGCCCAGGCGCGCGCACTGTTCGCCACGACCGGCGACAAGCAACGGCACTTCGCCGAACTCCGCTATGGCGCCGGGACGTGGAACCGCGAGCGGCGCGTCCATCGCGCGCCTCGAACACACCGCCCGCGGCGCCAACCCGCGCTTCGTGGTGACCAGCCTCGCCGGTGACGGCATGGCGCTCTACGACATGCTCTACTGTGCCCGCGGCGACATGGAGAACCGCATCAAGGAGCAGTTCGAGCTGTTCTCTGACCGCACCTCGGCCCATCGCTGGTGGCCGAACCAGTTCCGCCTGCTCCTGGCCAGTCTCGCCTACGTGCTGATGACGGCGATCCGGCGCTTCGGCCTCGCCGTCACCGAGGCCGCCCGCGCCCAGGTCGGCACGATCCGCCTGCGCTTGCTCAAGATCGGCGCCGTCGTCATCCGCAACACCCGTCGGGTCCGCTTCCTGCTCTCCTCGGCCTGTCCCGATCAGGCCCTGTTCACACTGGTCGCCACCAGGCTCGAACCAGGATAGCGGCCGCCCCTTCGGTCCCTTACACGATCCCAATGCCGTGCCGCGGCAACCAGTAAACGCGACCGCTCGCCGCCACCGAACACCGTAATGCTTCGCTCCTGCACCGCGGCCATGAACCCCGGTCAAAACCCATCCCGATTCGCCTCATTCGAGACAGATGACCGGCCCAACAGGACACAATCATTCGCATCATGAAATATCCGGGCTAGATCCTCGTGACGCTACTCTCGACGGTGTTTCCGTACTCCACCATGCCGTGGACCGGCGAATAGTGAATCAGACGCTCGATGGTCTCTATTTGTTCATCGGTAATGTCGCCTTTGACCTTCACCTCGGTCACGATCCTGGGCATGCACGACCTGGTGCGCCAGGCGAACTGACAGAAGGTAGGGGGTGCAAGTCCCCCGGAACGAAGGAGTAACCGAACCACGTTTCTCCGCGAGCCGTGCGTTGGCTCCCGTGAGGGGGCAGGCGAAGCGTCGGTAGCGGCATGGATGGGCAGGGCTATTGAGCACCGTAAAAGCGATGGTCCGGGGTGCCGAGGCTTTCAGATCGGTCGAAGGCAATATTGCAGGCGTCGTTTTGGTGAGATGTCGGCGAGCCCCGCGGTGTCAGAGAACCCATGCACGTTCGCACGCCTTCTGTTGGGACCCTGGGAGGTCTTCAAACTGCCCCGGTTGTCGTAAAGGGGCCGCGTAGGGAATGGAGAAAACCGAAGCCTATGATGAACGGTTTGAAGAAGTCGGATGAGGCCGTACGACCTGTGAGGGCGGCGAACAAGGGAGCGCGAGCTTCTGCGGAGTCGCCGGAGGAAAGGGCCTCAACCAAGGGGAATCCGGATTGCCAAAGCACGCGCCGAACCCAGTGTCGGGTGAGCGTGCCACAGGCGGCGGCCCGGATACGGAAAGCTGCAGAGAGAAACCCGAAGGAACGTCTCACTGCGCTCTTCCACCACATTACGCCGGACGCGCTCGGTGCGGCCTACTTCGCATTGAAGAAGGACGCAGCAGCCGGTGTCGACGGCGTTACGTGGGACATGTACGGCGAGGGTCTGGATGAGCGCCTGCTCGACCTGCACCGGCGCCTGCACAGAGGGGGAGCGTACCGGGCGCCACCGGTTCGGCGGGTAGAGGTACCCAAGCCGGACGGGGGGACACGACCGCTCGGGATCGCGGCGCTGGAGGACAAGGTCGTCCAGAAGGCGGTTGTGGATGTGATCCTGACACCGATCTACGAGGTGGTGTTTCTTGGCTTCAGCTACGGGTTCCGACCGGGGCGGGGGGCGCACGATGCGCTCGATGCCCTGGCCTTCGGGATAGAACGGCGCAAGGTCAGCTGGATAGTCGATGCAGACCTCCGGGCGTACTTCGACACGATCCCGCGGGATTGGTTGATCACGTTCCTAGAGCACCGCATCGGAGACAGGCGGGTCATCCGTCTGATCCGGAAATGGCTGAACGCCGGCGTCATAGAGAGTGGGTCATGGGCAGATACGGGTATGGGCACGCCGCAGGGGGCAATAGTCTCCCCCGTCTTGGCGAACGTGTTCCTGCATTACGTGCTCGACGTGTGGTTCCACAAGAAATGGCGCCCGAACGTCCCGGATGGCGAAGCGATCATCGTCCGTTACGCTGACGATATCGTTGTCGGGTTCCAACACAAGCGGGATGCGGAGCGGTACCTCCGCGACGTTCGGGAGAGGCTGGCCCGGTTCGGTCTCAGCCTCCACCAGGACAAGACCCGCCTCGTGGAGTTTGGCCGGTTCGCGGATTTGAACCGGCGCCAGCGCGGGGTGGGCAAGCCGGAGACTTTCGACTTTCTGGGCCTCACGCACTATTGCACGACGACCCTGAGAGGACGCTTTCGGCTTGGTCGCAAACCGGTTGCCAAACGGGTCAACAGGACCCTGGCGCGCATCGACGAGGTGCTTCGCAAGCGCTGGCACCACGACATCTGGGAAGTTGGTAGGTGGCTGGGGCGAGTCTGCAATGGCTGGCTCAACTACTTTGCCGTCCCAGGGTCAGGCCGGTTCATCCGTGCGTTCCTCCGCAGGCTGCAACGCCGGTGGATGCGGGCGCTACGCCGCCGGTCCCAGCGAGCCCGATTTAGTTGGAAGCGATTGGAGCGCATGACCGAAATCCTGTGGCCACGCGCCTCCATCCGCCACCCATGGCCGGACCAGCGGTTCGCCGTCAAGCACCCGAGGTAGGAGCCGGATGGTTCAACGACCACGTCCGGATCTGCGCGGGGGGTGCGCAGCAATGCGCATTCCTACCGTAACTGGGACTCCGGTCCCTTAACCTCAAACAAAACGCTCGGGTCGATATCGGCTTGGCGTGGCCCGGTTGGTAGAGGGCCAGGATCTGGTGCGCCAGGCGAACTGGCAGAAGGTAGGGGGTGCAAGTCCCCCGGAACGAAGGAGTAACCGAACCACGTTTCTCCGCGAGCCGTGCGTTGGCTCCCGTGAGGGGGCAGGCGAAGCGTCGGTAGCGGCATGGATGGGCAGGGCTATTGAGCACCGTAAAAGCGATGGTCCGGGGTGCCGAGGCTTTCAGATCGGTCGAAGGCAATATTGCAGGCGTCGTTTTGGTGAGATGTCGGCGAGCCCCGCGGTGTCAGAGAACCCATGCACGTTCGCACGCCTTCTGTTGGGACCCTGGGAGGTCTTCAAACTGCCCCGGTTGTCGTAAAGGGGCCGCGTAGGGAATGGAGAAAACCGAAGCCTATGATGAACGGTTTGAAGAAGTCGGATGAGGCCGTACGACCTGTGAGGGCGGCGAACAAGGGAGCGCGAGCTTCTGCGGAGTCGCCGGAGGAAAGGGCCTCAACCAAGGGGAATCCGGATTGCCAAAGCACGCGCCGAACCCAGTGTCGGGTAAGCGTGCCACAGGCGGCGGCCCGGATACGGAAAGCTGCAGAGAGAAACCCGAAGGAACGTCTCACTGCGCTCTTCCACCACATTACGCCGGACGCGCTCGGTGCGGCCTACTTCGCATTGAAGAAGGACGCAGCAGCCGGTGTCGACGGCGTTACGTGGGACATGTACGGCGAGGGTCTGGATGAGCGCCTGCTCGACCTGCACCGGCGCCTGCACAGAGGGGGAGCGTACCGGGCGCCACCGGTTCGGCGGGTAGAGGTACCCAAGCCGGACGGGGGGACACGACCGCTCGGGATCGCGGCGCTGGAGGACAAGGTCGTCCAGAAGGCGGTTGTGGATGTGATCCTGACACCGATCTACGAGGTGGTGTTTCTTGGCTTCAGCTACGGGTTCCGACCGGGGCGGGGGGCGCACGATGCGCTCGATGCCCTGGCCTTCGGGATAGAACGGCGCAAGGTCAGCTGGATAGTCGATGCAGACCTCCGGGCGTACTTCGACACGATCCCGCGGGATTGGTTGATCACGTTCCTAGAGCACCGCATCGGAGACAGGCGGGTCATCCGTCTGATCCGGAAATGGCTGAACGCCGGCGTCATAGAGAGTGGGTCATGGGCAGATACGGGTATGGGCACGCCGCAGGGGGCAATAGTCTCCCCCGTCTTGGCGAACGTGTTCCTGCATTACGTGCTCGACGTGTGGTTCCACAAGAAATGGCGCCCGAACGTCCCGGATGGCGAAGCGATCATCGTCCGTTACGCTGACGATATCGTTGTCGGGTTCCAACACAAGCGGGATGCGGAGCGGTACCTCCGCGACGTTCGGGAGAGGCTGGCCCGGTTCGGTCTCAGCCTCCACCAGGACAAGACCCGCCTCGTGGAGTTTGGCCGGTTCGCGGATTTGAACCGGCGCCAGCGCGGGGTGGGCAAGCCGGAGACTTTCGACTTTCTGGGCCTCACGCACTATTGCACGACGACCCTGAGAGGACGCTTTCGGCTTGGTCGCAAACCGGTTGCCAAACGGGTCAACAGGACCCTGGCGCGCATCGACGAGGTGCTTCGCAAGCGCTGGCACCACGACATCTGGGAAGTTGGTAGGTGGCTGGGGAGAGTCTGCAATGGCTGGCTCAACTACTTTGCCGTCCCAGGGTCAGGCCGGTTCATCCGTGCGTTCCTCCGCAGGCTGCAACGCCGGTGGATGCGGGCGCTACGCCGCCGGTCCCAGCGAGCCCGATTTAGTTGGAAGCGACTGGAGCGCATGACCGAAATCCTGTGGCCACGCGCCTCCATCCGCCACCCATGGCCGGACCAGCGGTTCGCCGTCAAGCACCCGAGGTAGGAGCCGGATGGTTCAACGACCACGTCCGGATCTGCGCGGGGGGTGCGCAGCAATGCGCATTCCTACCGTAACGGGGCGGCCCTGGCGTACGCCAAAGCGGCCGCCGCGCTTCACGCCGGCACGGCAGAGGCAGAGCAGGCGCGCCTGGGCAGAGCCGACGTCGAGAGAGCTGTTCGAGAGGCACCGTAGGGCTGTGAGCTGCCCCCTACTCCGCCGCCTGCTTGGACGCCTCTTCCGGACGCCAGCGCAAGACGGGGTGGCGGGCCGCCATGGTCTCATCCAGCCGCCGGCGCGGGGTCAGGCGCGGCGCCGCCTTGAAGCGGCCAGCGTCCGTCTTCGCCTGCGTCGCCAGGGCGCGCATTACGGCGATGAACGCGTCGAGGTCGCGCTTCGATTCCGTCTCCGTCGGCTCGACCAGCATGGCGCCGTGGACGATCAGCGGGAAATAGACCGTCATCGGGTGGAAGCCCTCGTCGATCAGCGCCTTGGCGAAGTCGAGCGTGCTGACGCCGGTGTCCTTCAGGAAGCGGTCGTCGAACAGCACCTCGTGCATGCACGGGCCGGGGTATGAGGCCGTCATCACATCGCTGAGGCAGGCCAGCAGGTAGTTGGCGTTGAGCACCGCGTCACCCGACACCTGCGCCAGGCCATCCTTGCCGTGGCTCATCATGTAGGAAGCGGCCCGCACGAACATGCCCATCTGGCCGTGGAAGCCCTTCAGCCGGCCGAACGGCTTGGCCGCGCCGGCCGCGCCCGCGTGCTCGACGATCTGCCAGCCGTCTTCGCCATGCACGACCCAGGGCAGCGGCGCGTAAGGCGCCAGTGCCGCCGACAGGACGACCGGGCCCGAGCCCGGGCCACCGCCGCCATGGGGCGTCGAGAACGTCTTGTGCAGATTGATGTGCATGCAGTCGATGCCCAGATCGCCGGGCCGCACGCGGCCGACGATGGCGTTGAAGTTGGCGCCGTCGCAGTAGAAATAGCCGCCCGCTTCGTGCACGGCGCCGGCAATCTCGACAATGTCGGATTCGAACAGGCCGCAGGTGTTCGGGTTGGTCAGCATCAGGCCGGCGACCGGCCCGGCGCCCGTGTCCGCCAGCTTGGCGCGGAACGCCGCCACATCGACGCGGCCGCCGGCATCGGCCGGAATCGGATCGACCGTGAAGCCGCAGGTCGCTGCCGTCGCCGGGTTCGTGCCGTGCGCCGATTCCGGCACCAGCACGCGGCGCCGGTCATGCTCGCCCCGATCGTCCAGCGCCGCGCGGATGCACATCATGCCGCACAGCTCACCGTGGGCGCCGGCACCGGGCGACATCGCCACCGCCGGCATGCCCGTGAGTTCCTTCAGCCAGCCGGCGACCGTGTCGATCAGCTCCAGCGCGCCGGCTGCTGTCTGCGGCGGCTGCAGCGGATGCACGCCGGCGAAGCCGGGCAGCCGCGCCACCGTCTCGTTGAGCCGCGGGTTGTGCTTCATGGTGCACGAGCCCAGCGGATAGAGCCCCATGTCGATCGCGTAGTTCTTCTGGCTCAGCCGGGTGTAGTGGCGCACCACTTCGGGCTCGCTCAGCCCCGGCAGGCCGATCGGCCCGTGCCGCGCGACGCCGCCCAGCCGCGTCTCGACCTGCGGCGGCTCGGGCAGGTCGACGCCGCTGGCGCCGGCGCTGTCCAGATCGAAGATCAGCGACTCTTCCAGGCGCAGGCCGCGGTGCCCCAGAACGGTCTCGCCCGCCATCACAGGACCTCCGTCAGCGCGTCGCACAACGCCGCGATGTCGGCGTCCGTCGTGCACTCCGTCGCCGTCACCAGCAGCAAGTCGGCCACGTCCGGCCGGTCGGGATAGAGCCGCGCCGCCGGCACCCCGGCAAGGATGCCGCGCGCCGCCAACGTGTCGACGACCCCGACCGCCGGCTTCGCCAGCCGCACCGTGAACTCGTTGAAGAACGTGTCATTGACGACCTCGACCCCGTCGAGCGCCGCCAGCCGGTCGGCCAGCTGCGCCGCCCGGGCGTGGTTCAGCGCCGCCAGGCGCATGAAACCGGCCTCGCCCAGCAATGCCAGATGGATCGTGAAGGCCAGCGCGCACAGGCCGGCGTTCGTGCAGACGTTGCTCGTCGCCTTTTCGCGGCGGATGTGCTGCTCACGCGTCGACAGCGTCAGCACCCAGCCACGCCGGCCGTCCTCGTCGACCGTCTGACCGCACAGCCGGCCCGGCATCTGGCGCGTATACTTCTCGCGCACCGCGAACAGCCCGACATAGGGACCGCCGAAGCTCAGCGCGTTGCCGATGCTCTGCCCCTCGGCAACGACGATGTCGGCGTCCATGGCACCGGGCGGCATCACCGCCCCCAACGACACGATCTCGGTCACGGCGACGATCAACAGCGCGCTCTTTGCCCGGCAGGCCTCGGCCAGCGCCGTGTAGTCCCGCAGGTGCCCGAACACGCTGGGGTTCTGCACCACGACGCAGGCCGTGTCCTCGTCCGGCGCGTCGGTCAGGTCTTCCGTCCCGTCGACGTCCGGTGCCCGCACATCGACAGCCATATCGAGGTAGCGGGTCTGGGTGCGGGTCACCTGGCCATAATGGGGATGCAGGCCGCCTGAGAGCACGGCCTTGCTGCGCCGGGTGATGCGGCGCGCCATCAGCACCGCCTCGGCGCAGGCGGTGGCGCCGTCGTACATCGACGCATTCGCCACATCCATGCCGGTGATCAGCGCCACCTGCGTCTGGAACTCGAACAGGGCCTGCAGCGTGCCCTGGCTGATCTCCGGCTGATAGGGCGTATAGGCCGTCAGGAACTCGCCGCGCTGCACCAGATGGTCGACGCTGGCGGGGACGTGATGGCGATAGGCACCGGCGCCGAGAAAGCTCGGCACCCCGCTCGCCGGCATCGACTTGGCCGCCATGGCGCCAAGCACGCGTTCGACCTCCTGCTCGCCCATGTGATCGGGCAGGTCGAAAGTGCCGGCGAAGCGGGCGGCCTCCGGCACGTCGCGGAACAGGCTGTCGACGGACGGCACGCCGATTGTCGCCAGCATGGCCCGGCGGTCCGCGTCCGTCAGCGGCAGATAGCGCATTATGCGAGCCCCTGCAGGAACATCTTGTAGGCCGCCTCGTCCATCAGCGCATCGATCTGCGATGGATCGCCGACCTTCAGCTTCATGAACCAGCCCTCACCGGTTGGCTCGCTGTTGATGAGCCCGGGGTTGCTGTCGAGCGCCTCGTTGACCTCGACGACCTCGCCATCGATCGGCGCATAGACTTCCGCGGCGGCCTTCACCGATTCGATGACCGCCGCCTCGTCGCCCTGGCTCAGCACTTTGCCGACCGTCGGCAGCTCGACGAACACGACGTCGCCCAGCTGCTCTTGCGCATAGTCGGTGATGCCGACGACCGCGACGTCGCCCTCCACCCCGATCCACTCATGGTCCTCGGTGTAACTGATTGCGCTCATTCCCACCTCCCGTGGCTGGTGTCAGGTGCCGCGATAATAGTTGGCCGCCACGAACGGCAGCTTGACGACGCGCGCCGGCACCGGCTTGCCGCGCACGACGAGCGTCACCTCGGTGTCCGGCGCGGCGTGGTCCGTCGCCACATAGCCCATCGCCACCGGCGCCTCGACACTCGGACCGAAGCCGCCGCTGGTCACGACGCCGATCGACCGGCCGCCGGCATCGGTGATCGCGGTACCCTCGCGCGCCGGTATCCGGCCCTGGGGCAGCAGCCCGACCCGCCGCCGCCGAGGGCCGTCGGCCAGCTGCGCGCGGATCGCCGCACCGCCGGGGAAGTCCGCCGGCTCGCGCCGATGCTTGGCGATCGTCCAGAGGAGGCCCGCCTCGACCGGCGTCGTCGTCGTGTTGATATCGTGGCCGTAGAGGCACAGGCCGGCCTCGAGCCGCAGCGAGTCGCGCGCGCCGAGGCCGATCGGCTCGACCTCCGGCGCCTCCAGCAGGCCGCGCGCGAACGCCGCCGCCGCCGCCGCCGGCAGCGAGATCTCGAAGCCGTCCTCGCCGGTGTAGCCGGAGCGGCTGACCTGGCACGGCGTACCGGCCAGATCCAGCTCGGTCATGGTCATGAATGCCAGCTCGGCCACCGCCGGGTTGAGCCGCGCCAGCACGGTTGTCGAGCGCGGCCCCTGCAGTGCCAGCAGTGCGCGGTCGTCGACCGGCGACAGCCGCGCCCGTCCACCGAGCGCGCCCGCGATATGGCCGAAGTCCGCCTCCTTGCAAGCGGCGTTGACGACCAAGAACAGGCGGCGCCGGTCGGCGTCGAGGCGCGTCGCGATCAGGTCGTCGCGGATGCCGCCGGCCTCATTGAGCAGCAGCGTATAGCGCATCGCCCCGGGCGCCAGACCGCGAATGTCGCTCGGAACCAGCGCCTCGAACGCGGCACCCGCATCGTCGTCGGCTTCCAGCCAGGCCTGGCCCATGTGCGAGACGTCGAACAGTCCCGCGGCGTCACGCGCATGGCGGTGCTCGGCGATGATGCCGGCGGGGTATTGCACCGGCATGTCGTAGCCGGCGAACGACACCATCCGCGCGCCGAGTTCGCGGTGCAGCGCGTGCAGTGGTGTTTGCTTGAGTGTCGCGGCTTCGGTCCCCATGTCCTCTCTCCGGTCGCACAGACGGCCGACAGGGCGCGCAAGATGCGCCCGATCGCCCCCTCTGTCCTTGACCTGAGAGATTCACGGGAAAGCCACGTTCGGCGGCGCCCGCTTACCCCGTCGGTGAGGCCGCGCCGGCGTCGTCGGGCGCGCCTGCTTTCCAGAGTGTCATCACCTTGCGGCCCTTTTGCCTGAGAGTTTCCGGGGCGGTTGCTCCTTCGGCGCCGCTGACAAGCGGTCTCTCCCACAAGGATCGTCTGACTGTGTCACGGGTATGCGGGCGGCGACCGGGAAAGTCAACCGGCCCGAAGTTGAGGTGCTGTCCTACAGCCAGCACCGAAGTTGATCCGGGCCGCAGATAGCGACACAATCGCGGGCAATGGTTGATGGCAAGAACACCCCACCAGGAGGAACGACATGAGCGTGTGGCGAAACATCAGGACCACCGCGGCAACCGCATTGGCCGTTGCCGGGCTGTCCCTCGGTGCCGGCTGGGCTGTGGCCGACGACACGCCCAACGGCATCGTCGTTTATCAGACCGACTTCGGTCTGAAGGACGGCGCGGTCTCGGCGATGCGCGGCGTCGCGCTGTCCGTCGATCCGACCCTGCGCCTCGAGGATCTGACCCACGAGATCCCGGCCTTCAACATCTGGGAGGGCGCCTACCGCCTCAACACGACGGTGTCCTATTGGCCCGAAGGCACGGTCTTCGTCTCGGTCATCGACCCCGGCGTCGGCACCGAACGGCGCTCTGTCGTGCTGAAGACCAAGACCGGCCACTACATCGTGACGCCGGACAATGGCACGCTGACTTTGATCGCCGAATCCCTGGGCATCGAGCAGCTGCGCGAGATCGATGAGGATGTGAACCGGTTGCCCGGCTCGGAGAATTCCAACACGTTCCACGGCCGCGACATCTACTCGTTCACGGCCGCGCGCCTGGCCTCGGGTACGATCCCGTTCAGCGAGGTCGGCCCCAGGCTCGACCCCGTCGTCGAGGCCATCGAGTTCCAGAAAGCGACCTTCGCCGGCAACGCGGTGGCCGGCAACATCCCAATCCTCGACGTCCAGTTCGGCAACGTCTGGACGAACATCGATCGGGCGACGTTCGACAATCTCGGCGTCGCGCTGGGTGACGAGCTTGGCGTCGAGATCTCCAACGGCGACGATATCGTCTATGACGAGTGGATCCCCTATGTCTCGACGTTCGGCGACGTGCCCGAGGGCGACCCGCTGATCTACTTCAACAGCGCCGACAACCTGTCGTTCGCACTCAACTTCGACGACTTCGCCGGCACCCACGGCGTCAGCTCCGGCCCCGAATGGCGCGTCCAGGTGACCAGGGGCGGCGGCTAGCCGCCCGTCATCCCGGGCGAAGGCCCACTGTTGTCCGGTCTCGAGTCCGGGGCACCTAGCATCCCAGGATCGCGGAGATCCGCCTATGGCTTGAACCCCGGTCAGCGCCCCAGCTTGCGCCGATTGTACTGCACTTCGTTGGGCGCCAGCTGAAAGCCGACGAACACCCCGTAGTCCGAGGCCAGCTCACCCACCTTCAGCGGGATTTCCTGCGCCAGCGTCTCCTCGAGTGAGACGCGGTTGCGGTTGCCGGAGAAGTCCACGTCGCTCGTAAACACCTGCTTCGCCAGGATGACGTCGTTGCGGTCGGCGATGGCGACGAAATAGACGAACTGCCCGGTCCGGTCGACGTTCGCCGGGCCGCGGCTGACCTGGAACGTGACGACAAGCTCGACCACCACGTTGCCGCCATCCTCATCGTCGAAATCGACCTCGCAGAAGCCCCCGAACCCGGCGATCCGGGCCTCCATGACCACGTCGATCAAGTCGCGGCCATCGCCGGCCACGAACTTCGTCACTTCCGCCGTGTCGTCGGCGACGACGATGTTGGGACAGGCCGGCAGCGACGCCTCGTCGTTGCTGGTGCACGCCGCCAAGCCGACGGCGGCCAGCACGACGGCCGCGGCGTTGCGCGCGGCGCTCATGCGATCAACGCCACGCGAAGTAACGCCCGATCGGCCCCATCGCGGCTATCTCCTGGCGATGGCTGTTCAGAGGCTCGAGTGTGTGCCGTCGCAAAGCGGCTTGTTGCCCGATTTCTTGCAGCCACAGAAATAGACTGTTTTTGCCGCAGTCGCTTCATATTGCACCGGGACGATATCGGTCACGCTGTGGGAGCCGTCGCAGAACGGCTGATTCTGGCTGCGACCGCAGGCACACCAGTAATACTGGCGCCCCGGCTCGACCTCAATTGCGTACGGCGACTTCTGTGCGACAAGCGGCTCGGTCATCCTGCTGAATTCTCCCACCCTGTCAGGCACCGAAGGCTTTGCTGGGTACGTTGGTGAACAATTCCTTAACCATGCGGTGCCAGACTCTAGAGCGGCGTCATCGGGAGAACAAGGGCCGGGCGGGCGGCGTTCGGCGCCGTCTCAGGGTCGACGGACTCATGACGAAGCCTTTGCTGACGGTACTGCTCGCCGGACCACGCGGGTTCTGCGCCGGCGTCGATCGCGCCGTCCAGATGGTCGAACGGGCGCTCGAGCGGCATGGCGCGCCGGTCTACGTCCGTCATGAGATCGTCCACACTCGCGACGTCGTCACGGGTCTCGAGCAGCGCGGCGCCATCTTCGTCGAAGAGCTGGACCAGGTACCGCCGGGCGCCGTCGTCGTCTTCTCGGCCCATGGCGTGCCGAAGTCGGTGCCGGCCGAGGCCGGTCGCCGGAACCTGAGCACTCTCGGTGCGACCTGCCCGCTGGTCAGCAAGGTCCATCGCGAGGCCGAGCGGCATTTTGCGGCGGGCCGGCAGATCGTCATGATCGGCCACCGCGGCCATCCGGAAGTCATCGGCACCATGGGTCAGCTGCCCGACGGCGCCGTGATCTTGGTCGAGACCAGCACCGAGGCCGAGGCCGTCATGGTCCGCGATCCCGATGCCGTCGCCTACGTCACCCAGACGACGCTGTCCGTCGACGACACGACCGCCATCATCACCGCGCTCAAGCAGCGCTTCCCGCGGATCGTCGGCCCCAAGCAGGAAGACATCTGCTACGCCACGACGAACCGCCAGCGGGCCGTCAAGGCGATCGCCCCGCACTGCGAGTTGCTGACGGTCATCGGCGCGCAGAACTCGTCCAATTCCAATCGCCTGGTCGAGGTCGCGCGGCGCGCCGGCTGCGGCCGCGCCATCCTGGTGGAACGCGCGGCGGCCATGGACTGGCGGCTGCTCGACGGCGTACGCCGTCTCGGCATCACGGCCGGCGCCTCGGCGCCCGAGACCCTGGTGCAGGAGCTGATTGCCGAGTGCCGCCGCCGCTTCGAGGTCGACCTGCAAGAGGTCACCGTCACGCACGAAGACGTGCAGTTCAAATTGCCCCGGTCGCTCGTCGCCTGATACCAATAGCGTCGGCGGGTCCCGCTGGGCTCGCCGGTACAAGGAGGGGCGATCGAGCTTATGGCGGTCTATACCGACGTATCCTACGAGGATTTACGGGCCTTCGCGGCCGACTACGACATCGGCGAGGTCGTGTCCGCCAAGGGCATCGCCGAAGGCGTCGAGAACTCCAACTACTTGCTGCAGGCGGAGAGCGGCAGCTACATCCTGACACTCTACGAGAAGCGGGTACGGCCCCAGGACCTGCCCTTCTTCCTTGGCCTGATGGAGCATCTGGCGGCCAACGGCATTGCCTGCCCGACCCCTGTCCACGGCCTTGACGGCGCCGCGCTGCGGACCCTGTGCGGCCGGCCGGCGGCCATCATCACGTTCCTGCAGGGCATGTGGCCGAAGCTGCCGCGGCCGCGCCACTGCGCGGCGCTCGGCGAGACCATGGCGCGCCTGCATCTGGCGGCGCAGTCGTTCGCGATCGAGCGGCCGAACGACCTGTCGGTTGGCGGTTGGCGGCCACTCTACGAAGACTGCAAGGCCCGCGCCGACGAAGTGCAGGCCGGCCTGGCCGACGAGCTCGGCCGCGAGCTCGCGGCGCTGGAAGGCGATTGGCCAAGCGGGCTGCCGACCGGCGTCATCCACGCCGATTTGTTCCCCGACAACGTGTTTTTCATGGGCGAGCGGTTGTCCGGCATCATCGACTTCTACTTCGCCTGCAACGACTTCCTCGCCTATGACCTGGCGATCTGTCTGAACGCTTGGTGCTTCGAGGCCGACGGCAGCTTCAACATCACCAAGGCGCGCCGCCTGCTACAGTGCTATGAGACGGTGCGGCCGCTGTCCGAGCCTGAGTTACACGCACTACCCATCCTGGCCCGCGGCAGCGCCATGCGGTTCCTCCTGACCCGCCTCTACGACCTGTTGCATCACCCCGAGGGCGCGCTCGTGCAGCCGAAGGACCCACTGGAATACCTCGTCAAGCTGCGCTTCCACCGGCAGCTCAGCAGCCCCGCGGCCTATGGCCTCACCTGGGCGCCATGAGCACACAGAAGCTGGTCGATATCTTCACTGATGGCGCCTGCTCGGGAAATCCTGGGCCGGGCGGCTGGGGCGCCCTGCTGCGCCACGGCGGCCACGAGCGTGAGATCAAGGGCGGCGATGCCAGCACGACCAACAACCGCATGGAGCTGATGGCTGCGATCAAGGCATTGGAGTCGCTGAACGAGCCCGTGCGCGTCAGGCTGTACACCGACAGCACCTATGTGCGCAGCGGCATTACGAGCTGGATCCATTCCTGGAAGGCCAACGGCTGGCGCACCGCCGCCCGCAAGCCGGTCAAGAACGTCGAGCTGTGGCAACGGCTGGAGCAAGCGGCCGCGCGCCACGACGTCGAGTGGTACTGGGTCAAGGGTCACGCCGGCCACCCCGAAAACGATCGCGCCGACGCCCTGGCACGCGCCGCGATTGCGGCGCTCTGAGGGGCCGTCCCGGCCCGGACGCACTTCAGCTCACAGCGACTCGAGGACATTCTCCGCGCGTGACGCGACCAGCTCGCCCGGGTTCGGCTCGACGAACAGGTTCGTCACGGTGCCGTTGTCGACGATCACGGCGAAGCGCTTACCGCGCACGCCGAGGCCGAGGCCGCTGAGGTCCAGCTCCATGCCCAACGCCTTCGTCCAGTCGCCGCTGCCATCGGCCAGCATGCGCACCTTGCCGGCCGCGTTCTGGGCCTCGCCCCAGGCGCCCATGACGAAGGCGTCGTTGACGGCCAGGCATACAACCGCGTCGACCCCCTTGGCCTTGAAGTCGGCGGCCTGATCGACAAAGCCCGGCAAGTGCTTGGCCGAGCAGGTCGGCGTGAACGCGCCCGGCACGGAGAACAGGACGACCTTCTTGCCGTCGAACAGATCGCTCGTGGTGACTTCGCCGATCCCGTCGGCCGTCTTTTCGCGTAGCGTGCCGGCCGGTATCTTGTCACCAACCTGGATTGTCATTGGATTGCTCCCTTGTTCTGATGGTTCAGCCAACGCCCATCGAGGGCCGTCAGCACGGCGTTGTTCGACAACAGCTCGGGCAGCGCCACGCCGTTGGGCGTGCTCGGCCCATAGACGACGTTGAACGGAATGCCGAAGCGGCCGAAGCTCGCCAGATAGGTTGAGATTACGTTGCTCGGCCGCGTCCAGTCCGCCCGCATGGCGATGATTTCCCCCGCGCCCAGCCGTGCCGCCACCTCGCCAACGTCGAGTACGCGCGCCTTGTTGACCTTGCAGGTGATGCACCAGTCCGCGGTGACGTCGACGAATACGACGCGTCTGTCGGCGACCAGCCGCCCGATGGCCGCCTCGTCGAACGGCTCCCAGGTAACCCCGGCGACCTCGTGCGCCTGCTGCGGCGCCGCTGCCGAGCCCGGCAGCACGGCCGGCGACACGAACGCCAGCACGGCAGCCGCGGTAACGGCTACTGGGACCGTCCGCGCCGCCTGCGGCAGCCGCCCGCGCAAGCCGATCGCCAGCACGGCCAGGACCATCAGCGCACCGACGACGAGCGCCGACGTGGTCGACACCTGGGCCGCCAGGATCGTCAGCAGCCACAACGCCGTGGCCACCAGAACCAGCGACAACACCCGCTTCACCGTCACCATCCAGGCGCCCGGGCGCGGCAGTTTCGCCGCCAGCTTCGGAAACCCGGCGACGATGATGAACGGGATCGCCATGCCGATACCCAGCGCCGCGAACACGGCGTAGATGTCAACGACACCGCGGCTCAAGGCGAAGCCGACGGCGGTGCCGAGGAACGGCGCCGAGCATGGCGTCGCCAACAGCGTCGCGAAGGCACCGCTGAAGAAATGACCCTTCATCGAGGTGCCGCCGGAATGCTCGACCGCGACATCCGAGGCCTTGCCCGGCAGGTTGATCTCGAACAGGCCCCACATGTTCGCCGCGAACAGCGTCACGATCAGCACCATACCGATGATGAATATCGGCTGCTGGAACTGGATGCCCCAGCCGACGGCCGATCCGCCCAGCTTGAGCGCGACCAGGCCCGTTGCAATCACCAGGAACGAGAAGACGATTCCCGCCGTCGTCGCCAGGAAACCAAGCCGGACCCGCTGCGGCTCGTCGCCGCCATGGCTGATCACCGACAACAACTTGATCGACAGCACCGGCAGCACGCACGGCATCAGGTTCAGTATCAGGCCGCCGACGAGCGCCAGGCCAAGGACCGCCAGCAACGAGACGCCGCCCGTCGCCGCCCGCGCCGCCGCCGCCCCAGAAGCCCCCGACGCACCGCCGGGGGTCGGTGCGCCAAGCAGCGGCGCGCCGAATCGAGGCGAGATGCTGGCCTCCATGGCGCGCCCGCCGTCGATGATCGTCACGGTCAGCGGCTCGCTCGTCACGTCGATCGGGCCCACGTCGCCGAACGCGTCCTCGGCGGTGACGCTGACGACCAGGCGCGTGCCGTCGTCGTTGAGCTCCAACACGGGCCGGCTGAAGACGACGAACTCCGGCCCTTCGATCAGCAGGTCGGGCCGCACGAACGGCTCGGTCGCGGTGAACGCGACCTGCACCACCGGCGCCTCCGCCGTGCCCGCCAACGTCGCGCCTTCCAGGCTCAGCCCGACGCGGGCACCGTCGCCCGGCACCCGATTGCGGAACTGATCGAGCAGCAGCGCATGCTCGGACGGCGCGGCCGTGCCACCCGGCAGGTCGAGCGTCAGATCCATGCTGTGCGGAATGCAGACATCGTCGCAGATCAGCAGGTCGACGGCGGCACGCAGTTGCGCCGGCTGCCCGACCCGGGCGACCCGGATGTCGATGGGATAGACGATCTCGTCCTCGTAGCCGAACGTATCGAGGCCGTAGTAGTCGAAGCGCCGCGGCGCGGGGTAGCGGAAATCGACGCTATCCAGATTGTCGCTGCCCTCCCACTCGACGTGCGGCGGGATGCCGGCATCGCCGGGGGAGCGCCAATAGGTCTTCCAGCCCGGCTCCAGTTGCACCTGCAGGCCGACCCGCAGGATCTCCAGATCGCCGGTGCCGCTGGTCGCCGAGATCAGGCGTGCCGACGCCTGCTCACCTTCGCCCCACTCGCTGGCCGCGGCGTCGGCCTGAGATGGGACGACTAGACCGGCCAGCGCCGTCGCGAAGACGACACCGCGGCCGCGGCGACCCAATCCATTCGCTTGCACACGTCCCATGATGACCAGCCTGTCCCTAACTCTTAACCGAAACCTTACGGTTCTGCGGTTCTTTATATAGGTTGGAATGCTACGGACTGTAACTTGAGGATTGCTCACTGCGCCGTCACAATCATGTGTCGCTTCGACGCATTGTGGTGGTTTGCGGTAGAATGCGATCGCATGAAGCATGACGCGGGACCAGGCAGGTGCCTCACCATGTCGGCCCGGCCCGCGATAGAGCGCGAGGGACGATCATGTCGGCATTAGCCGAAGAGTCGGGCTACCTAGAAGGCCAGCTTCTGATCGCCATGCCGACGATGGCGGACCCGCGCTTCACGCGTACCCTCATATACATGTGCGCCCACAATGCCGAAGGCGCGATGGGCCTGGTGGTCAACAAGATCCTCGGCTCCCTGACGTTCCCTGAGCTGCTGCAACAGCTCGGCATCGAGACGCCCGGCTCCGGCGACGAGATCCGCGTCCATTTCGGCGGACCCGTCGAATCCGGCCGCGGCTTCGTGTTGCATTCCTCCGACTACGTGCGCGACGGCACGCTGATCGTCGACGACAATATCGCCCTGACCGCGACGGTCGACATCCTGCAGGAGATCGCCGGCGGCGCCGGACCGCGCCACAACCTGCTGGCGCTGGGCTATGCCGGCTGGGGGGCCGGCCAGCTCGAGCACGAGATCCAGGAGAACGCCTGGCTCAACGTCATGCCCGACGACCTGCTCCTGTTCGACCGCGGCGTCGAAACGAAGTGGGAGCGCGCGATGCGCAAGCTGGGCGTCGACCACAACATGCTCTCCGGCGCCGGCGGCCACGCCTGAGCCCCACCGTCGGGCATCCGGCCCGGCTGCCAGCGTCCATGCCAGCCCTGCAATAGTTCCGGACGGTCCCCTTAGCGATGCCCAAATGGCTGGCGTTGATTTTGGGCGTCGCCCGGAACGTCCGGTCCATCCCCGACTACGGACCTTAGATCGGCTGCGTCGGCTTTCTTGGCCGGGAGGTCCGCTCCGCGCATTCCGAAAAGAAGCGGCGCCCGGCGCCGCCAGGGGAACGCCTATGACTGATACGCCGATATGACGCATCCAAGTTGAAACGCCAACTATGACCTTGGATTGGAGCGGACTTCACTCTTAGGTGACAACCACGATTTTACCTGCCGCGCGGTCTTCTTCCATCGTCCCGTGCTCGCCTAGCCGATGTGATGCCCGCCAACATGTCCGCCGTCCACGTTGAGGATAGTGCCGTTGATGAAGTCGCTTCTGGCCAGCAGAAGCGCGGCGTTCGCGATCTCTTCCGGCTCGCCGATGCGGTCGAGAAGGTGCAGCCCGGCCAGGCTGTCGGCGTCCTCGATGCCGTTTCTGGCGTGTATGGGCGTTCGGATGATGCCCGGCGCGATGGTGTTGACGCGGATGTTGTCCTTGCCGAATTCCGCGGCGAGCTGTCCAGTCAGCGCATGGATGGCGCCCTTGCTGGCGATCGCGGCGGTGACCGGCACGCCGCCGATGGCGTGATCGACAAGCACCGTTCCGACGTTGATGACGGCACCGCCGCCAACCTCTTTGAGGAAGGGAATCACCGCCTGGGTCAGGAAGAAGGTGCCCTTGAGGTTGACGCTCAGGAACCGGTCGAGATAGTCCTCGTCCACATCGAGGAAGGGCCGCGGCTCGAAGATGGCGGCGTTATTGACGAGGACGTCGATGCGCCCGAAACGCGATAGGCTCGCGTCGACGAGATGTTGCCGACCGGCAGCGCTGGCGACGTCGGCGGCAACCGTCAGAACCGTATCCGGCGACCCCAAGACCGCATGCGCGGACATCAGCTTGTCCTCGTTCGTGCCGGTAAGGACCACGTTGAAGCCGTGGTCGATGAACGACTTGGCGATGGCGAAACCAAGGCCGCCGGAGGCGCCGGTAATGATCGCTGTCTTGGTCTGGTTTGACATGGCTGGTTCCTTTCGTGGTCTGGTGTGTGGATGTCCGACGATGGGCGCGGGCGCGACGTGACGAGACCCTTACGCGCCGAGCAGAAGGCTTTTGGATTGCTCGGTAATCGTCGGCGTGGTGTTGATCGCGTCGGACCGCTCATAGGCACGGATGACCGCCGGCCGCCGGGAAACCACCTCGTGCCAACACTTCAGATTGGCGAACCCATTGAGGTGACTGCCCTCCCGCTCGAGGCGGCGGATCCAGGGATAGATCGCGATATCGGCAATCGAGTAATCGTCGGCGACGAATTCCCGGTCACGAAGCCGGTCATCGAGCACCTGGTAGAGGCGCTCCTTCTCGCGACTGAAGCGGCCTTGCGCGTATGCCACGGCTTCGTCGGCGTAAACGGCGAAGTGAAGGTACTGCCCCAAAATCGGGCCGAGCCCCGCCATCTGCCAGAACAGCCACTGCGTCACCTCGGCGCGGCCGATGGCGGTATCCGGAAGGAACTGCCCCGTCTTCTCCACGAGATATTGGAGAATCGCGCCGGATTCGAAGAGTGTGACGGGCGCGTCCCCGTCTCGTGGGGCATGATCGACGATCGCCGGGATCTTCTGGTTCGGCGAAACCCGATTGAACGCAGCGGAGAACTGCTCTCCCTTGGAGATGTTCACCGGATGGACGGTGTGCTCGATGCCCAACTCCTCCAACAGGATCAGCGGTTTCATGCCATTCGGCGTTGTCCAGAAATAGAGTTCGATCATGGTGGGTCTCCAAACCAAATCCGCCTTGCCCACCGATATACGCGCGTCCGTTTTGTGTGATAATATGGAAAATACGAAAAGGATTTTTCGGAAAATTAGAAAGGTCACACTTCGTGGACACTCTCGCCGCCATGCAGGTCTTCGTGAGAGTGGTCGAGACGGGGGGGTTGTCCGCCGCGGGCCGTGCGCTGGGCCTGGCACCGTCTTCCATTTCGCGCCGCATCGGCGAATTGGAGGATATGCTGGGGGTAAGGCTTCTCCACCGCACGACCCGTAAATTGAGCCTGACCGAGGCGGGAGAGACCTATTTCGAGCGGTCTCGCGACATCGTGCGCGCAATCGAAGAAGCCAATCTCGCGGTGACGGAAAAACGCGCGGGCCCGAGCGGCATCCTCCGCATCACCGTTCCGGCAAGCGTCGCGCGCCTCCACGTCGCGCCAGCCGTCGCTGCCTTCCAGGCACAGTACTCCGCGGTCAGAGTGGTGATGTCGGTGACCGACCGGATGGTCGACGTCGTCGACGAAGGTCTGGATGTCGCGATCCGCATCGGACAACTCGAGGACTCGAGCCTCATGGCCCGCAAGGTGGGCGAGGGACGGCGTGTCGTCTGCGCAGGGCCGTCATACCTGGAGCGGATGGGGCGACCGCAGCGGCCGGATCAGATTCCAGATCATGCATTCCTCACGGTCCGCAACCATCCCGGCACGAACCTGTGGCGGTTCCGGAACGGCGACGCAACAATCGAGGTGCGGGCCACCGGACCATTCTTTTCGGACGACGGTGAAACGCTCGTTGCTGCCGCGTGTGCCGGGCTCGGATTGATCCTGGTTCCCGAATGGTTGGTCGGCGTGGAGATCGGCCGCGGCCGGCTGGTCGAGGTGCTCGCCGACTACTCTCCTGAACCCGACGTCACCCCGCTTCATGCCGTTTATCCGCCGGGGCCCTACACCGCGCCAAAGGTCCGCGCTTTCGTCGACTTTCTCGCGGGACGGTTCTCCCGCGATTACGCTTGGCGGGAGGGTCACTAGAGCACATCCGGTTTAGACGGAATATCCTGCATTGACGAGGTAGTTTCTGCATTCGGTTGGAGAGAATTCATCGAGGGCGTTTCCAATTGCCCGCCAGAGGTCATCGACGGTTCTGGCGCCGACCTTGCGGAGAATGGCTTTGAGCTTGGCGAAGACCTGTTCGATGGGATTGAGATCGGGGCTGTAGGGCGGCAGGTAGAGCGGGGTTGCGCCGACCGCCTCAATGGCCTCGTGTACGCCGGCGACCTTGTGGGAGGAGAGGTTGTCCATGATGACGATGTCGCCCGCGGACAGGGTCGGGACCAGGGCTTGCTGGACCCAGGCAAGGAAGCTTGCGCCGTTGATCGGGCCATCGAAAACGCAGGGCGCGGTGATCCGGTCGTGACGCAGGGCGGCAATGAACGTGGTTGTCTTCCAGTGGCCATGGGGAATGGCCGCCACCACCCGTTCGCCGCGCGGTGCCCGGCCATAACGCCGGGCCATGTTCGTCCGCGCCCAGGTCTCGTCGAGAAAGACCAGCCGTTCGGCAATCAGCCCAGGTTGCTCGTTGCGCCAAGTGGCTCGCGCCGCCGCGACGTCAGGGCGCTCCTGCTCGGCGGCGTGGGCTGTCTTTTTTTGCGACTCAGCCCCTGAGCCAGAAGAAAGTCGCCAAGCGTCGAGCGCTTCGCCTCGATCCCCTCGGCGGCCAGCAAGACGCAAAGCTCGTCAATGGTGATGTCGCAATTCTCCATCACCAGAGCCCGAATGCGAGCGCCATGGGGAGCCAGTTTCGATTTCTTCCAGCCACCGTATTTGTCGGCTTTGATCGTGCCCCGCTGCTTCCAACGCTGCATCAGCTTCACAACAAAGCTGATGCTCACATCAAATTGCTTCGCCGCCGCATTGCGAGAGGTCCCCGATTCAACAACTCGAACAACTCGTTCACGAAGATCTTCCGAATAAGGTCGTGTCATCCATGGCTGGCCTCCTTTAACCCAGCTCATAGCTTGAATCACTTTTTGCGACCCTTGGGAATCCCCTTTTTGATTCTGTCTATGCCGGACCCGCTCTAATGTGACGAAAGGAACCTTGATAGACGCCAGGCGCACGTTCCAACGCGGCCACATGACATCCAACCGCGGGCCGCTCGCAGGCGTCGGCCTCAGGGCTTGACCGCCAACGTCTACTCCGGGCTATCCGCCCTTGCCCGTCACTCCCGCCGGCTCGCCGCGTGGCGGCTTCGCCCGCTCCGGCTCGGCAAACTCATCGGCCAGCAAGGCGAACATGGCGTGGTCGTGCCACTGGCCGCGGATCTTCAGGTACTGCTTGGCGTAGCCCTCTTCGCGGAAGCCGCAGCGATTGAGCAGGCGCTTGCTCGCCTCGTTGTCGGGCAGGCAGGCGGCCTCGACGCGATGCAGGCCGAGCTGGCCAAAGCAGAAGCCGAGCATCAGCGCCATTGCTTCGGTCATATAGCCCTGGCGCGCGTGCGCGGCGCCGATCCAGTAGCCGAGCGTGCCGCACTGGGCGACGCCGCGGCGCAGGTTCGACAGGCTGATGCCACCGAGCAGCGCGCCACCGTCGCTGCGGAAGGCGAAGAAGCTGTAGCCGTGGTCCTCGCGCCAGTCGCTCGCATAGCGGCGCAGCCGCCGCTGGAACGACTCGCGGGTCAGCGAATCGGACGGCCAAGTCGGCTCCCACGGATCGAGGAACGTGCGACTCGCCGCGCGCAACTCGGCATAGGCGCGCCAGTCGCGCTCGGTCGGCGGCCGCATCATCACCCGGCGCCCATCGAGCCGGAGGTCCGCGACGCCGCCGCTCAATGGTCGGAACAGGCGCATCATCGCCACCCGAGCTAGTGCACCGATCCAGACAAATGATTCACCGTGCGCTGGAGCAACCCGTTGTTTTGTATTCAGAATCAGGTTTCCACTGTGACAGCTCTGACTGAGTCGGTGCACTAGCTCGTCAGCTGCTCGGCGATCGCCGCGAACGGCACGACCCGTTCGATCGGGCCGATCGCGGCCAGCGTCGGCGCCGTTGCGAACAGCCGCCTCGCCAGCGCCGCCACCGCCGCGGCGTCGACGGCCTCGACCTTCGCCACCAGCTCGTCGACCGACAGCACGCGGCCGAAGATCAGCAGGTGTTGGGCGATCTGATCGCAGCGCGCGCCCGACGATTCGAGGGCCATCAGCAGGCTCGCCCTCAGTTGCGCGCGCGACCGCTCGACCTCGGCCTCGTCGACGCTGCCGGCGACCTTGCGGATCTCCGCGCACAGCACCGGTATCAGCTCCGCCACCTCATCCTCGCCGGTACCGGCATAGATACCGAACAGGCCGGCGTCGGCATAGGACGACGCGAACGAATAGATCGAGTAGACGAGGCCGCGGTCCTCGCGGATCTCCTGGAACAGGCGCGACGACATGCCGCCGCCGAGCAGGTTCGACAGTACGGTCTGGGTATAGAAATCCGGATCGCCGATGGCAACGCCGTTGAAGCCGAGCACGAGGTGGACCTGCTCCAGCTCGCGCGGCTGGCGGAACTCGCCGCCGCGATAGCTGGCCGGCGTCACCGCGCCGCTGCTGCCGCCGGGCAGGCGGGCGAACTTCTCGCCGGCCAGCGCCACCAGGGCGTCATGATCGACCTTGCCCGCCGCGGCCAATACCATGTCGCCCGCGCGATAGTTCTGTTGCATGTAGTTGACGATGCGATCGCGCGGCATGCCGCGGATCACCTCGGCCTCGCCGAGCACCGGCCGGCCCAGCGGCTGGTCGGGATAGGCGACGGCCTGAAAGTGGTCGAAGATGACGTCGTCGGGCGTGTCGTTGGCCTGGCCGATCTCCTGCAGGATGACCGCGCGCTCGCGCGCCAGCTCGGTCTCGTCGAACACCGAGTCCTGCAGGATGTCCGCCAGGATATCGACCGCCAGCGGCAGGTCCTCGGTCAGCATCTTGGCGTGATAGGCGGTCTGCTCGCGCGCCGTATAGGCGTTGATCTGGCCGCCGACCGCCTCGATCTCCTCGGCGATCGCGCGGGCGCTGCGCTGCCGCGTGCCCTTGAAGGCCATGTGCTCCAGCAGATGGGCGACGCCGTTGATCTCGGCCGGCTCGTGGCGCGTGCCGACGCCGACCCACACCCCAAGCGACACCGATTCGACATGCGGCATCGGGTCGCTGACGACACGCATGCCGTTGTCGAGGGTGGTGATGCGAACGTCTCTCATGAGGCAACCCCTTGCATTACCGTGCGGCGGACGAATGCCTGAACCACCGCGGCGTCGTTTGGTAGGACGTCACATCTCTCCTCCCGCTCCAGCAGGTCGGCCAGCCGTGCCGGCAGCACCGGGCGCAGGCCGACCGCCTGCTCGACCGCATCCGGAAACTTGGCCGGATGGGCGCAGGCCAGCGCCACGACCGGCACGTCCCGATCCAGCGCGACCGCCCGCGCCGCGGCCACGCCGACGGCGGTGTGCGGATCCAATAACTCGCCTGTCACCGCGTGAACATCGCGGATTGTCGCCAACGTCGCGGCGTCGTCAACCCGCCTGCCTGCGAACAGCGCCTGGGCGCGCCCGAGCTGCCCGGCGTCGATCGTCAGGCGCCCGGTGTTGCGCAGCGTCGCCATGGCCGCGCCGACGGCGGCGCCGTCCCGACCATTGAGATCGAACATCAGGCGCTCGAAGTTCGACGACACCTGGATGTCCATGCTTGGCGACAGCGTCGGCTCGACCTCGCCGAGCGCCATCACGCCGGTGTCGAGCGTGCGCGTCAGAATGTCGTTGCGGTTCGAGCCGACGATCAGCCGCGCCACCGGCAAGCCCATCTGGCGCGCCGCGTAGGCCGCATAAGCGTTGCCGAAATTGCCCGTCGGCACGGCGAAGGCGACCGCTCGGTCGGGCGCGCCGAGGGCCAGGCCGGCTGCAAAGTAGTAGGCGATCTGGGCCATGATGCGGGCCCAGTTGATCGAATTCACGGCCGACAGGCGCAACTCACGGCGCAGCTGCGCATCGTTGAACATCGCCCTCACGATGTCCTGGCAGTCGTCGAACGTGCCGGTGATGGCGACGTTGTGCACATTCGCCGACAAGACCGTCGTCATCTGCCGGCGCTGGACCTCCGACGTGCGGTCCTGCGGGTGCAGGATGACGATGTCGATGGCGGCGCGGTCGCGGCACGCCTCGATCGCCGCCGAGCCGGTGTCGCCCGAGGTCGCGCCGATCACGGTCACCCGCTCGCCGCGCCGCTCGAGCACATGGTTGAACAGCCGCCCCAACAGCTGCAGCGCATAGTCCTTGAACGCCAGCGTCGGCCCGTGAAACAGCTCCATCAGCCACAGCCGGGCATCGAGCTGCTTGAGCGGCGCGACGGCGCCATGGCCGAAGGCGGCATAGGTCTCGGTGACGAGCCGTTCGAAATCGGCACGCTCGATCGCTCCGGCGACGAATGGCCAGATCACCCGCGCCGCCAGCGCATCATAGTCGAGGCCGCGCCAGCCGCGCATCTCGTCGGCACCCACCGCCGGCCAGGCCTTGGGAACGTAGAGGCCGCCGTCGGGGGCGAGCCCGGTCAGCAGCGCGTCCTCGAAACCGAGCGCCGGCGCCGCGCCGCGGGTGCTGATGTATCGCACGGGTCCCCTCATGGCGCGCTAACCTATCCGCGCCGGACGGCGCCAACAACCGCCCAATGGCGGCCAGGCCTCGCGCAGCGGGTGGGTGCGGTCTTCAGCGGAGATAGCGAGCCTCGAGGTGGGCCTTGAAGGCGGCTGTCTCGAGCGGCCGGCCCGTCGCCTGCCGCAACAGCGTGTTGCCGTCGGCGAGCGAGGCCTGCCCATGGACGTTACGCCGCAGCCAGTCGACGAGCGGCGCAAACGTGCCCGCGGCGATTTGCGCCGGCAACTCGGCAATATCTCGCCGCGCCGCCGCGAACAGCTGGGCCGCCGTGACGGCACCCAAGGTATAGGTCGGGAAATAGCCCCAGGCGCCGCTCGGCCAGTGGATGTCCTGCAGGCAGCCCAGCCTGTCGTCCGGCGGCCGCACGCCCAACAGCTCCGACATGGCGTCGTTCCAGGCGCCGGGCAACTCGGCCAGCGCCAGATCACCGGCGATCAGCGCCCGCTCCAGCCGATAGCGCAGGATGACGTGCGCCGGATAGGTCACCTCGTCGGCGTCGACGCGGATGAAGCTGGGCGCGACGGCCGTGTAGAGGCGGTAGAGGTTGTCGACCTCCCAGGCCGCGCCGTCGCCGTCGAACGCCGCGCGCATCAGCGGCGCCGCAAAAATCAGGAACGCGCGGGAGCGGCAGACCTGCATCTCGACCAGCAGCGACTGGCTTTCGTGCATCGCCATGCCGCGCGCCTTGCCGACGGGCTGATGGCGCCACGCCTCCGGCAGTCCGCTCTCGTAGAGCGCGTGGCCGGTCTCGTGCAGCACGCCCATCAGCGCCGATGTGAAGTCGGCCTCGTCGTAACGCGTCGTGATGCGTACATCGCCCGTAGCACCGCCACAGAACGGATGGTGGCTGACATCGAGGCGCCCGCGGGCGAAGTCGAAGCCCAGCCGCCGCATCAGGTCGACACCGAGCGCCCGCTGCCGCTCGATCGGAAACGGCCCGGTCGGCCGCAGTGGCGCCGGCTGCGCCCGTTGGCGCTCCACGACCCGCCCCAGGAAGTCCGGCAGGAAGGTCGCCAGATCGGCGAACACAGCGTCGATGTCGGCGGTCCGCCCGCCCGGCTCCCACAGATCGAGCAGCGCGTCATAGGGCGTCAGGCCCAGTGCCTCGGCCTTCGCCGCGGCAACCTCGCGGACGATCCGCAGGACTTCCTCGAGCAGCGGCAACAGGCCCTTGAAGTCGTTGTCGGCGCGGGCCTGGCGCCACCGCATCTCGCAGGCCGACGTCGCCTTGGCCTCGGCCTCGACCAGCGCCGGCGGCACCGCCGTCGCATGCTCGTAGTGCCGCCGCATTTCCCGCAGGTTCGCCTGCGCCCACGCCTCGTCCGCCCTCGCCAGGTCGAGCAGTTCGCCGGTGCGTGGATCGGTCAACAGCTCGTGCGCGATCAACTGCAGCGTCGCCACCTGCTCGGCCCGCGCCGCAGCACTGCCCTCGGGCATCGTCGTCTGCTGGTCCCAGTCCAACAGGCCGAGCGTGTCCTCGATCGCGCCGAGCCGGCGGAACCGCGCCTCGAGCTCCTGCAGCGCCGTCAGGGCTGCCGTCATGGCTGCGGCCGGCCGCGCAGGTGATAGGCGACGAGGACGCCGACCAGCGCCGCCGCCAGCCCGTACCACGTGATGGCATAGCCGAGATGGCTGTTGCGCAGGTTGATGCCCGGCCGCTGGCCCGCCGGCAGGGCGTCGGGACCGGCACCCGGCACCGCCATCAGATACACCGGCGCGACCCGCTCGACGCCGGCCGCGGCGGCCATCTGTCGCGGTGCCAGGTAGTACCAGACGTTGCCGGCCACATTGTTGTCGGGTGTGAACCGGCCCGGCGTCGGGAACAGCCGCACGAAGCCCTCGACCAGTTGCTCGCCTACCGGCGCCGCGCCGCGCCATCCCGTCGGCACCCAGCCGCGGTCGATCAGCACGACCCCGCCATCGTCGGCACGCCGCAACGGCGTCACGACGTGTTGGCCGACCCGCGAGTTGCGGATCCGGTTGGCGAGGTAGAAATCGCCGTCCGCGGCGAATGTGCCAGCGACGACCACGCGCCGGAATTCGTACGCTGCCGGGTCGGCCAGCACCACGGCCAGCGCCACCGGCGGTGCCTGGCGGCGCACTTCCAGAGTCGCTATCAGGTCGGCCTTCCAGACCAGCCGCCGCACCTGCCAGGTGCCGAGGGCGATCAGCACGGCAACGACCATGCACGTCGCGACGATAGTTGACGGCCGCGGCCACCGCGAGCCGGACCCGGGCGCGATGGCGTCAGTCGGCAGGGTCATCGGGGTAGGCCTTGTGCACGTATTGCTGGGCGATCATCCAGGCCTTGAGGGGCCGCAGCAGCAGGATGGATCCGCCGATCACGACCGGGATCCAGATCACCGCGCGCAGCCAGATCGGTGGCGTCAGCGCGAACTCGAACCACACGGCGAGGGGGATCACCAATGCGCTGTAGCCGACGATGACGAAGAACGCCGCCCCGTCCTCGCCGCTCAGCCGGCCGTAGTCCAGGCCGCACGCCGCGCAACTGTCGCGCACGGTCAGAATGCCGGTGTAGATCGCGCCCTCGCCGCAGCGCGGGCAGGCGCATTTGAGCCCGGCGCGCACCGTCGACACCCGGGAATAGTAGTCCGTCATGTCGTCTCGGTCATAGCCGCCTCGCTCCGCGCCGCCGCGCCGCCGCGCCACGCGCGGCCGGAGCCGGGTGGGTGCACGGCGCCGCTCGGCTCAGAAGCTGCCCCACCAATAGATGAACGTATAGAGGAACAGCCAGACGACGTCGACGAAGTGCCAGTACCAGGCCGCCGCCTCGAGGCCGAAATGGTGGTCCGGCTTGAAGTGGCCCTTCATCGTCCGCATCAGACAAACAGCCAGGAAGCATGTGCCGACGATGACGTGGAAGCCGTGGAAGCCGGTGGCGACATAGAAGACCGTCGGATAGATGCCCTCGGTAAAGCCGAACGCCGCCTCGGAATACTCGATCGCCTGCAGCACCGTGAAGCTGATGCCCAGGACCACGGTGACGGCCAGCATCATCGCCGCGTGCCGCTGGTCGCCGAAACGAATGTCGTGATGCGCCCACGTCACGGTAAAGCCCGACGTCAACAGGATGAGCGTGTTGAGCAGCGGCACGCCGAGCGGGTCGAAGACCTCGATGCCCGGCGGCGGCCAGATGAAGTCGATCGCTTCCTTGGGGTACAGGCTGACGTCGAAGAAGGCCCAGAAGAAGGCCGAGAAGAACATCACCTCGGACACGATGAACAGCGCCATGCCGAAGCG
The DNA here is from genome assembly GCA_965261585.1 of Alphaproteobacteria bacterium. GTDB lineage: Bacteria > Pseudomonadota > Alphaproteobacteria > UBA6615 > UBA6615 > CBDHDN01. The sequence goes on along the minus strand of CBDHDN010000001.1, from coordinate 54,001 downwards.
CAGGCCGATCTGGACGACCGGCGTGTGATGGCCCTCGACCGTCGCCTCGCGGACGACGTCCATCCACCACAGCATCATCACGGCCATGGCGATGACGACGCCCGGCGCGATCGACCACAGGCCGATGGCCTCGAGCGCCGGCTGCAGGCCGGCCCCCAGCGTCTCGGGATGCATGAACAGGACCAGGCCGAAGGTCATCAACAGCGCGCCGACGGCGCCGACGATCGGCCACGGGCTGGGGTCGACCAGATGATAGGGGTGGGTCTGCTGGTGTTCGGCCATCGCTTTTGTTCCCGTCGCCCGGACCCCTGTCAGTTCGTCGCCGTGTCGTGGTCGCCCGGCTCCACCGCTGCGGCGGCCGCCTGCGTCTCCCGCCGCACCGGATCGTCGACCGGGAAGAAGTGATAGCTGAGCGTGATCGTATTCACGTCGTCGACGTTCCGGTCGTTCATGATCTCGGGGTCGACGAAGAACGTCACCGGCATGTCGGCCGCCTGCCCCGGATCGAGCGTCTGCTCGTCGAAGCAGAAGCACTGGATCTTGACGAAATAGGGTGCCGCCTTCAGCGGCGTCACGTTGAACGTCGCGGAACCGGTGAGCACGTCCGCCGACAGGTTTGCGGCCTCGAAGAAGGCCAAGCCCGCCTCGCCCACCTTGAACGTGACGGACCGTTGCCGCGGCTTGAACCGCCAGTTCAAATCGGGGCTGATATCGGCGTTGAAGCGGACCGTGATCTCGCGGTCGACGACCTCGTCATCGCCCGGCGCCACGGTGGCGACGAGCGGCGTGCCGGCGAAGCCGAACTGCTGGCAGAACGCGCGGTAGGCCGGCACCGTCGCATAGGCGAAGCCGTTCATTGAGACGACCACCGCGAACAGGCCGCCGAACCACCACTTGCGGCCGATCACCGTGCGCTGCGCCATCTAGAAACTCCCTGCCCGCGCCAAGAACACCACGTAGAACAGCACAACCACCCCCACGAGCAGGAAACCCACGGCATAGTTCTTGCCCCGCCGCTGGCGATGCCGCTCGCTGTATTCGCGCCGCGCCATCACGCGAGCCGCCCGCCGGCGTCGAGGATGAGCATCGCGAACACCATGAACAGATAGAGGATCGAGAAGCCGAACATCTGCCGCGCCGCCCGGTCGCGCGCCTCGTCCGGCTCGCGCAGCACGCGCCACGCGCTCACCACCAGCAGGCCGCCCATGACGACGGCGACCGCCAGATAGACCGGCCCGGCCAAGCCGATCGCAAAGGGCACGACCACCAGCGGCAGCAGCAACACGCTGTAGCCGAACATCTGCCGTTTCGTCGTCGCGCGCCCGGCGACGACCGGCAGCATCGGCACCTGCGCCCGCGCATAGTCGTCGTTGCGATACAACGCCAGCGCCCAGAAATGCGGCGACGTCCAGAACAGGATCACCGCGAACAGCACCAACGGCGCAATCGTTATGTCGCCGGTCACCGCGGCCCAGCCGATCAGCGGCGGGAACGCGCCGGCGGCCCCGCCGATAACGATGTTCTGCGGGGTCCGCCGCTTCAGCATGATCGTATAGACGACGACGTAGAACAGGATGGCCCCGGCGAGCAGTCCACCGGCCACCCAGTTCGTCGCCAGACCGAGCAACGCCACCGCCAGCAACGCCAGCAGGATGCCCATGGCCAGTGCATCGCTCGGCTCGATGCGCCCGCTCGGCAGCGGCCGCCGCTTCGTGCGCTCCATCACCGCATCGATGTCGCGGTCGTACCACATGTTGATGGCGCCCGCGGCACCGGCGCCGACGGCGATGCACAGGATCACCGCCGCGCCAAGCACCGGGTGCAGCCTGCCCGGCGCCAGGTACATGCCGACGAAGCCGGTAAACACGACCAGCGACATGACACGTGGCTTCAACAGCGCGAAATAGTCACGCAGCCCCGCCTCGGCGGTGTCCGTAAGGCCCGCCTCGCTGGTTCGGCTGTCGATTGTGGCGTCGCCCGTCACCACTTAGTGCGCCTCGGCCGGCCGGATCCGCGGCACGTCCTCGAACGTGTGGAACGGCGGTGGTGACGACACGCTCCATTCCAGCGTCGTCGCGCCCTCGCCCCAATAGTTGGCCTCGGCCTTCTTGCCCGCGAACAGGGCATGCAGCACCACGAAGACGAACAGCACGACGCCGGCCAGCGAGACGTACGAGCCCAGCGACGACACCAAGTTCCAACCGGCATAGGCGTCCGGATAGTCGGGAATGCGCCGCGGCATGCCGGCGAGGCCCAGGAAGTGCTGCGGGAAGAACGTCAGGTTGACGCCGACGAACGTGATCCAGAAGTGCAGCATGCCCAGCGTCTCCTTGTAGCGGCGCCCTGACATCTTTGGAAACCAGTAGTAGAAGCCGGCGAAGATCGAGAAGACCGCGCCCAGGCTCAGCACGTAGTGGAAGTGGGCAACGACGTAGTAGGTGTCGTGCAGCGCCAGGTCCAGCCCGGCGTTCGACAGCACGACGCCGGTGACGCCGCCGACAGTGAACAGGAAGATGAAGCCGAGCGCCCACAGCATCGGCGTCTCGAGGCGGATCGAGCCGCCCCACATGGTCGCGATCCACGAGAAGATCTTGATGCCCGTCGGCACCGCGATGACCATCGTCGCGGCGGTGAAATAAGCCCGCGTGTTGACGTCCAGGCCGACCGTATACATGTGGTGCGCCCACACGATGAAGCCGACGAAGCCGATCGCGATCATCGCGTAGGCCATGCCGATATAGCCGAACACCGGCTTCTTGGAGAATGTCGACACGATCTGGCTGATAATCCCGAAGCCCGGCAGGATCATGATGTAGACCTCCGGGTGGCCGAAGAACCAGAACAGGTGCTGGAACAGGATCGGGTCGCCGCCGCCGGCGGCCTCGAAGAAGCTGGTGCCGAAGTTGCGGTCGATCAGCAGCATCGTGATGGCGCCGGCCAGCACCGGCAGGGCCAGCAGCAGCAGGAACGCGGTCACCAGGATCGACCATACGAACAGCGGCATGCGGTGCAGCGTCATGCCCTGTGCGCGCATGTTGAAGATCGTCGTGATGAAGTTGATGGCGCCGAGGATCGAGCTCGCGCCCGCCAGATGCAGCGAGAATATCGCCATGTCGACCGACGCGTCCGCATGACCTATGGCACTGGACAGCGGCGGATAGATCGTCCACCCCGTGCCGGCGCCGCTGCCGACCAGGGTCGAGCCCAGCAGCAGCAGGAACGCCGGGACGAGCAGCCAGAACGAGATGTTGTTCATGCGCGGGAACGCCATGTCGGGCGAGCCGATCATCAGCGGCACGAACCAGTTGCCGAAGCCGCCGATCATCGCCGGCATGACCACGAAGAACACCATGATCAGGCCGTGCGCCGTGATGAACACGTTCCACATCTGGCCGTCGATGGCGCCGTCCGGCAGGATCAGGAACTGGCCGCCCGGCTGCTGCAGCTCGACCCGTATGACCAGCGACAGGATGCCGCCGATCAGGCCAGCGATGATCGCGAAGACGATATAGAGGGTGCCGATGTCCTTGTGGTTCGTCGAATAGGCGAACCGCGCCCACCCCGTCGGGTGGTGATCGTGCTGCGCGTCGTGCGCGTGGCCCGTCGACTCGGACATGGTGTACCCCTATCTGCCCATGGCCGCGTCGAACTGCACCGCCGCGTAGCGGATCGGCCGCGGATCCAAGATCGTCTCGTCGGCCTGGGCAAAGCGCTGTCGCGCCTGCGCGACCCAGGCATTGAATTCGGCCTCGGGCACCGCCTCGACCGTGATCGGCATGAAGCCGTGGCCGGCGCCACACAGCTCCGAGCACTGGCCGTAGTAGACACCCGGCTCGTTGACCAGGAACCAGGTCTCGTTCGTCTGTCCCGGGACAGAGTCCATCTTGACGCCGAACGACGGCACCGCCCAGGCGTGCAGGACGTCCGACGACGTCGTCAACAGCCTAACCTTCTTGCCGACCGGAACGACGACGCGGTTGTCGGTCTCCAACAGGCGCAGCTGCCCGGGCTGTATGTCCTCGTCGGGAATGATGAAGGCGTCGAACGCGAAGTCGCCGTGGTCGGGGTACTCGTAGGTCCAGTACCACTGCCGCCCGATCGCCTTGATAGTCATGTCGGCATCGACCGTCCGGTCGGTCAGGAACAACAGCCGGAACGACGGGATCGCGATGACCATGAGGACAAGGACCGGGACTGCGGTCCACGCGACCTCGACCAGGGAATTGTGAGTGGTCTTGCTTGGCGTCGGGTTGCGCCTCTCGCTGAACCGGACGATGGCGAACAGCATCAGCGCCAGCACGAAGACGGTGATCGCGAAAATCACGATCAGCAGGAAGTTGTGGAAACGCGTCGCGAACTCCATCACCGGCGTCGCCGCGTCCTGGAAGCCCAGCTGCCAATTGCGGGGCGACGCGGCCCCGGCCTCAGGGATCGCCGCAACGAGTGCGGCCACCGCCGCCAAGCAGCCTGACATCTTCGCATTTTGGATCATGCGCTGTGCCCTGGCCCCCTCAGATCCGGGACTCGGCCGGCCGCATGCCGGACCCGAGCGCGGCCGGAAACTACACCACCGAATTACTACACAACAAGCGAAAATCCCCTGGATTTCAGCCGCTTGAGACACCATGTTGCAGAGTCCGCTGCAGCCCCGCTGCAACCCCAGATGATAGCGCCGCGCAAAACGCGCTGGCCCCACCGCGCCGAAAGGCCCATATAGCCCCGACCGGCGCCATCGACCGGCCGGCCGCCAGACGAGGAGCTGCCAGATGTCCGACATCGCCGCCACGGACGACCTATTCTTCGCCCGCACGGGCATGGACCGCGACCGCATCGAGACGCTGGTCGCCGACAGCCTTAACGGCGCCGACGATGGCGAGCTGTTCCTCGAGTACCGGCAGTCCGAGAGCATCACGTTCGACGACGGCCGCGTGAAGGCGGCCAGCTTCGACACGTCTCAGGGCTTCGGCCTGCGCGCCGTCTCCGGCGAGGCCGCCGGCTATGCCCATGCATCGGAGCTCAGCGAGGCGGCGATCGCCCGCGCCGGCGAGACGGTCAAGGCGGTGCGCTCCGGTCACGCCGGCACGCTGGCGGCGCCGCCGCCCGGCACCAACCGCGGCCTCTATGGCGACGTCAATCCGCTCGGCGAGATGGCCTTCGAGGCCAAGGTGAAGCTGCTGTCCGAGATCGACGCCTATGCCCGGGCCGCCGACGCGCGCGTCCGCCAGGTCTCGGCGACGATCGCCGGCAGCTGGCAGGCCGTGCAGATCGTCCGCGGCGACGGCGCGCGCGCCGCCGACATCCGGCCGCTCGTCCGCCTCAACGTCACGATCGTCGTCGGCGACGGCGACCGCATGGAGACCGGCTCCCACGGCGTCGGCGGCCGCGCCACGTTCGACGCCTGGGTCGATCCCAAGCGCTGGCGTGCCCAGGTCGACGAGGCGCTGCGCCAGGCTCTGGTCAACATGGAGTCCGTGCCCGCCCCGGCCGGCGAAATGCCGGTCGTGCTCGGCCCCGGCTGGCCCGGCGTGCTGTTGCACGAGGCCATTGGCCACGGCCTGGAGGGCGACTTCAACCGCAAGAAGACCTCGGCTTTCGCCGGCTTGATGGGCGAGCGCGTCGCCTCGCCCGGCGTCACCATCGTCGACGACGGCACGATCCCCGACCGCCGCGGCTCGATCACCATCGACGACGAGGGCACGCCCGGCGCCTACAACGTGCTGATCGAGGACGGCATCCTCAAGGGCTACATGCAGGACCGCATGAACGCGCGCCTGATGGGCGTGGCCGCAACCGGCAACGGCCGTCGCGAGTCCTACGCCCACCATCCGATGCCACGCATGACGAACACCTACATGCTGTCCGGCGACGCCGCACCGGAAGACGTCATCAAGGCGGCCAAGACCGGCATCTACGCCGTCAATTTCGGCGGCGGCCAGGTCGACATCACCTCGGGCAAGTTCGTATTCAGCTGCACCGAGGCCTACCTGATCGAGGACGGCAAGGTGGGCGCCCCGGTCAGGGGCGCGACGCTGATCGGCAACGGCCCCGACGCGCTCACCCGGGTCAAGCTGATCGGCAACGATTCGCGCCTCGACGACGGCGTCGGCACCTGCGGCAAGGACGGCCAGTCCGTGCCGGTCGGCGTCGGCCAGCCGACAATGCTGCTCGAATCGCTGACCGTCGGCGGCACCGAGGTTTAGCGCTCCAGTACTTGCTTTCACTAGAGACTGAGTCACCGAGCGGCCGGCCCGCACCCTTCGACAACCCCGGATTAAATCCGGGGATGAGGGCCTCACCCTGAGCTTGTCGAAGGGTGGGGGCCGTCGCACGTTTCTACGATAGTGGGCACTAGCCGACGCGCGCACCTGCCGCCGCGTAGACGAGCAACCCGCCGACGATCGTCGCGACGACCCGCGGCGCCCGCTGGTCACGCGCAGCGACGACGATCAAATCGGCCCGCCGGCCCGGCGCGATCTCGCCGCGGTCGTCCAGCCCCGCGGCAGCCGCCGCGTTGCGCGAGACCAGGGCCCACGCCGCCGCCAGGTCCATCGGCCCGTCGGCGGCCAGCATGAACGCCGCGCGCAGCGGCGCCGGATAGAAATAGTCCGTCGTCAGCACGGTGCACAGGCCGTCGGCGGCGGCCGCCGCCGCATCGAGGGCGCCGCAATGGCTGCCGCCGCGCACGACGTTGGGTGCGCCGAGGATCGTGTGCTCGTCGGCCGCGCGCGCGGCCCGCGCCGTCTCCAGCGTCATCGGGAACTCCGACGCCCGCGCGCCGAGCGCCCGGTAGCGCGCACGCTCGTCCGGCGAGCGCTCGTCGTGCGCCAGCATGACCGCGCCGACCCGCCGGGCCGCGGCGGCGAGCCGCTCGATCGCCGCCGGCACCGCGTCGCGGCGCGCCCACACCTCGGCCAGCAGGGCCTGGTACGCGGCTTCGTCGAGCCCCGAGCGCTCCGCCATCTGGCTCAGGCTCCTGGCTATCGTGGCCTTCTCGACCATGCTGGTGGTGTGGTCGTTGAACGCCAGGATCGGCGTCGGCTCGAGCGCCAGCCACGCCGTCACCTGGTCGGCGCCGGCCAGCGCGAACGTCTCCCAGCGCAGATGCAGCCGCGTGTCGCAGGCCAGGCCGGCGCGGTGGCGCTGCCAGGCCGCGACGAATGCGATGGCGTTGTCGAGGCTGCGCAACCCCGGCTCCCACGACACCGTCAGGCCGTGGAACGCGGTCGTGATGCCGTTGGCGACGAGCTGCCGGTCCGTCTCGTGCAAGGCCAGGTCGAGCGGGAACGACACCCGCGGCCGCGGCATGATCTGCCGCTCGAAGCCGTCGCCATGCACGTCGACGATGCCCGGCAGGACCAGCATGCCGCTGGCATCGAGGGGCCGCGCCGCCGCCGGCCGCGACGACACGACCACCCCGTCGGCGACTAACACCGAGGCCGCCCCGACGGCACCGTCCGCCAGCACCGCACCGCCATGGATTTCCCAGTTCACGAGCCACTCCCCTCGATCGCAATCCCCATCGGTTCGGGCCCCATCGGTTCGGGCCCCATCGGTTCGGGCCCCCTCCTCATCGTCTCGGCCGCCATTGCGCCGGCAATCATACAGCAGGAATACGTCGCATTCGAGCCGGCGCTCGCAACCCAGCCGCCGGCGTGCCGGTCGTGAAACGCTTGACGGAGATGCGGCACTCGCGCATCCAGGGGCCGGCGCGGCGCGCGAGTCCCCGGCCGCCTGGGGCGGCGTGGAGGGAATCGTTTACTTTTTCCCGCTACCCGATACGGGCCCCGACGATCAGGAAACCGGCAGATGGCCGAAAACGGCGCGATCAAGGTTCATGTGCGGCAGCTCAACAAAACGTTCGGCGTCAACCACGTGCTGCACGATGTCACGTTGCCGTGCCGGCCGGCAAGAGCTCCGTGATCATCGGACCGGCCGCGTCGGGCAAGACGGTGCTGATGAAGTGCCTGGCCGGCCTGTATCCGCCGGAGTCCGGCTCGATCGAGGTGGACGGGCAGGATCTCACCCGCCTGAGCGGCCGGGCCCGCGGCGCCGTGATCGAGAAGTTCGGCATGCTGTTTCAGGCCGGCGGCCTGTTCGACAGTACCTCGGTGTGGGAGAACATCGCCTTCAAGCTGATCAACCACCACCGCATGAACCGCCACGAGGCCCGGGAGATCGCGCTCGCCAAGCTGCAGATCGTCAACCTGACGCCGGACACCGCCGAGCTCTCCCCAGCAGAGCTTTCCGGCGGCATGCAGAAGCGTGTCGGCATCGCCCGCGCCATCGCCGACGATCCCGAGCTGTTGCTGCTCGACGAGCCGACCGCCGGCCTCGACCCGATCACGACCAGCGTCATCAACGCCAACATCCGCCGCATCGTCGACGACTTCGGCACGACGGCGCTGTCCATCACCAGCAATATGGACTCCGCCCGCCACCGCTACGACCACCTGTTCATGCTGAACGAGGGCCGCATCGTCTGGGACGGCCCTACCGCCGCCATCGACGACGCCGACAACGACTACCTGCAGCAGATGATCAACGGCCGCTCCCACGGCCCCATCAAGATGCGCCTGCGCCACCGCGCCTAAGCGCGGGCGCCGCGCACCTCGTCGTGCGCCATGCGCCACCTGCGCCGACGAGCCCCGGAGTCAGCGCATCAACACAACCCGGGCGTTGCTTGGGATGTTCCATGGCACGGCCTATCTCGACCGCACCGCCCCCCGTTTGGCCCCGCCGAAGGTCTTGACGTTGGCATTCACGTCCATGCCCTTTATCGAACCTGCTCCCGGATCGAACTGCCCCGGCTTGGTCTTGGGGCCGGGTGGGTCGGCGTTGGCTTCTCGCTTTTTGACTTTCTGCGCCGCTTTCGCCTTCGCCCGCTGGCGGGCCTTAGCTTTGGTCATGTCTTCTTCGGCCTTCCAAGGTGCATCGTGGCGCTTTGACGAATCCGCCAGAATCGAGCGGCCAATCGGCAAGCTGACCCCCAATTGTGCAGCCCCCATTGGCGTGCAGACCCGTTGTCGCTGTTGGATGACCCCTGCGGCATCGAAACAAGATCGCCTCGTCGCTTCACCGCATCGAACATGTTGAACAGGCCGGCCGCCCCCATCGGCAGATGGCGGCGGTGCCTGGCGCGATTATTCGATGACCGACAGGTTCTCGGCGGAAGACTTGCCGTTCTGTCCGGGCTGAAGCTCATAGGAGACCTTCTGCCCTTCGCTGAGCGAGCTCAGTCCGGCGCGCTCGACGGCCGAAATGTGGACGAACGCGTCTTTTGAGCCGTCTTCCGGCTCGATGAACCCGAAACCCTTGGCCGGGTTGAACCACTTCACAGTACCAGTAGGCATAGTTGTTCCTCTATCCTGGGATTTCCCGTTGCAGCTCCTGCTACAGGCTGATCGTGCCCCAATACCGCCCGGCTGGCAATATGCCCGCGCTGGGGCATGCATTTCCACCGATCCGTTGTGTCGCAGCGGAGATCGGCCGCCGCGGCGCATGCGACCCTCTTCGCGGCGTCCCGCCGGCGGACTAGCTCGTGCCCTCATGAACGAGGTCTGCCGCGCCGTCAGCCTGTGTTTGTTGCCACATTGGTCAGCTCCTATCCACCGCGTCATCTCCGATCGCGACCGCCTCGATCTCGATCATGGCGTCCTTGGAGTAGAGCGAGCTCACTTCGACGATCGTGTCGGCTGGGTAGGGCGGCGAAAAGTGCTTTCCGCGCAGGTCCACGATCTTGTTGAAGTGCGACATGTCGGTCAGGAAGATGGTGACCTTGACGACGTTGCGCAGACTCGAGCCGCCGGCCCGCAGCGCCCGGTCGAGATTTTCAAAGGCCTGTTCAGCCTGCTTGTCGAAGTCGCCGGGGCCGACGATGCGACCCTCGCCGTCAATTGCTGCCTGACCGGAGATGAATAGAAGATCCCCGACACGATAACCTTGCGCGAGGCGGAACGGCTCGTAAGGGTCTGGGCTTGTTACAATGCGTCGGAGCTTCATCATGCTTCTTCTCCTTGTTGACGGAATTCCCGCCGCCGGCAGTACCGCTTTGCAGCACGCGGCCGCGCGTTTCACCGCATAGCTGATGTTATATGCCGGGGCCGCAACGTCGGCCGGCTCGGTGCACCGTCAGGAATGCAGATGGAAGACCTTGTTCATGATCTTCCACTCCCCATCGACTTTGAGCAGCGTGAACAAGTCGGTATACCGGCTGCCGAACCAGTTGTTGAGTTCGAGCCGCACGGTGGCGACCGTGTCGATAAGGTCGATGCCGGCAATCCGTGCTTGGAGCTCCGTCGCCGGACCATTCTCGTCATTCCAGGCGAAGAGCTGCTGGATGGGGCCGGCGAACAGGTCGGCACCGACATAACCGAAGATCGTCGCATCCGTGTGGAAGGCGGGTTTCATGTCGTCGCCTCTGCCGGACTTGGCACCATCGATGTAGTGCTGGACGGCCTTGGCGACAGCGTCATGCTCGCTCACGTTTGTAGGTGCGCTACTCATGGGTCACTCCTCGTTTGCAAGGGAAGGGAAAGGCGCCGGCGTCCGGCGCCAGGACTGAAATCTGCTCTCGGCGGTATCGTTCAACTAGGGTCCGTACTCAATTAGCGATTCTCAGGGTGCAGGATTTGTGATTCAAGCTTCCAAGCTGATGGAGGCTTGAATGACGAAACTTTACTGGCTGGGCGAGACGGAGTGGTCTCGCATAGAGCCTTTGTTGCCGCGCGGGCGCAAAGGAGCACACCGGGTAGACGACCGACGAGTAATAAGCGGCATCGTGCATATGCTGCGCTCGGGCGCGCGATGGCGCGACTGCCCGCCGGGGTATGGTCCCTATACGACGATCTACAATCGGTTTAATCGGTGGAGCAAGCAGGGCATTTGGCTTGGCATGTTCGAGGCGCTGACCGGGACCACTGGAACGATCGGCACGGCCGCGATCGACAGCTCTCATGTCAAGGCGCATCGCTCGGCCGCTGGCGGAAAAGGAGGGCTTTCGAGCAAGCGATCGGGCGCTCACGTGGCGGTCGCACGACCACGCTCCACGCCCTGAGCGATGGCGCAGGACGACCGCGGGTTCTGCTGCTTGCACCGGGAAACGTCCACGATGTGATCATGGCGCCTGAACTGCTGGATGCCGCTGGCCCGATTGCCCGGCTCACAGCCGATAAGGCTTACGACACCAACAAGCTGCGCCGTCTGCTTGCCGAACAGGGCACGGAGGCTGTCATCCCGTCGATTGCCAGGCGCAAGCCCCTGATCCCCCATGATCGCGTCGCTTACCGACAGCGCAACCTCATCGAACGCATGTTCGGCCGTCTCAAGGACTTCCGGCGGATCGCCACCCGCTACGACAAACTCGCCAGAAACTTCCTCGCTGGCGTCGTCCTCGCCGCACTCATCATCTGGTGGATCTAATTGAGTCTGGACCCTAGTCGATGACGACGAGGGTCCGCACCTCGATGCTCTCGCGCGGGGGCGCGTCTTCGCGCGCCTCCGATAAGTCGAAGGCGCTATGCGGCGTAAAACGGGCACGCCCGTCGTCGAGGCTGTCCCAGCCCTTGATCAGCAGGACTTCGTCCGGCGTCATGTCCGGTGCGAAGTACCAGCCCTGCAACGGCGCGTGGGCCAGATGATAGATCTCGCCGACCCGGTCGGGAAACACCTGATCGGTCGCTATCAGCTCCTCCGGCCGCACGCTGCCCGCGTCGGCGAGGGCAAGCGGCGCACGCTGCACAGGGCCGCGGATCGGACGCCAAACATTGATCTGAATGATCCGTGCGCCCGACGCGGCGAGGCGCTCCACCTCGGCTTCGCCGAGGATGTCTTTCACCCGTTGCGGACCGCTCTTGCCGGTGTAGTCCACGTGCACACGCCGCGCCGGGCCGCGCAGACCGTCGCGGTTCGCAGCGCCTGCGGCGCCGTCGGAGCGCCGCGTGGCGTCGAAGATCACGACCCGGTCGGCATCTAACCGTTCGCGCAGCAGCGCCTCGATTTCCCCGTAGTACTGATTGTCCACCGCGTCGTCGTCATACAGGTCTTCGACGGCGGTCGTATGCTGCAGGAGTTCGAACCCTTCATGATCGACGGACAGAGTTTCGGCGATTTCGCGCATATCCGAGATGGGAACGGTATGAACCTCAGGATCGAAGAAGATTTTCATCTCGCCGCCGGTGAGGGCGGCGCTATGGAACACAGGCTTGGTGTCTTGGCGCCGGATGAATCTCAGGGGCGCTCTGATTGCCGTGAAGGATCGAGGCGGCTCGGCCCAAGACGAAACGGAAGAGACAATCTGGTTCATGATCCTTCCTTGATTTACCTGGCCGTCCGACGGCCACGGATCCGGAGGCGGCAACGCGTTGGGGCTCCCCGTTGCCGCCTCACCGCCGACTAGTTGATTGCCTGAGCCATTGTGTCGGTGTTGACCGCATCGAGCGTCGTCGCCGCAAGCGCCTCGTGGTGCCTGAAGATGACGAGCGCGTCTTCGAACAGAGCTTTGACTTCCGGATTGTCGATGTTGGGAATGAACGTTCCCGCGACCAGCCCGTTCACGACCTGGTGGTAGGCGAGCTCGTTCTCCGCATAGCGCCGGTCGAAGGCAGCGCCCGTGAGCCGGCTCATCTCGCGCACGAGTTGATCGGCCTGATCGTTCAGCTACCGGCTGAGGAAGTTGTCCACCGGCGCGGCATCGAGCCGCTGCAGCAGGGCAAGCGCCTGATCATTGACGCCTGTGTGGTCGTTGATCATGACCTCGGCAAAATTCCGAACGTCCGCGTTCGTTGAAATTGCCAAGGCCAAATGGGCATAGCGGATATCGCTCAGATCCGCCGTGTAGGCTACGTGTGCGATCTCCAGATCGCTCAGCGATTCCGGCTTGTCCGCCTGCGCCGTACCAACGACCGCGAACAGCGCGTGAGTCGGACCCGATTTCCTTGGACACAGAATTGGCTTAATCGAAGTGTCCAAGGAGGACCGGAACATGACCGATAATTTTGAGAAGAAAGTTGCTGTTGATGGGCCTGTGGTAAATGCGGGCGAGCTTGGCTCGTCCACGTTTTCCCCAGGCCAGGCTTTGCCGGCAGGCCCGCTGGGACTTGGCCAGCGATGGACGGTGGCGCGCAAGCGTGAGGTCGTTCTGCGGCTTTTGCGTGACGAGCCGGTGCAACTTCTGTCGCGCCAGTTGGGCGTAGAGATCTTCCGGCTCGAGCAGTGGCGTGAGAAAGCGATCGGCGGGATCGACGCCTCGCTCAAGCAACGCAAGGGCGATCCGGTGCACGCGGAACTGGATAGCGCCATGAAGCGGATCGGAGAGTTGACCATGCAGGTGGAACTGCTGGAGGCCAAGACGGAGACCTTCGGCCCTTTGGGGCGGCGGAGGTCGCGGCGATGAGTGCCGCCACCTCGCCCGGCACGGGTCTGGCCTACGGCCTGCGGCGGGTCTGCGGCGCCTGGGGCATGGCCCGCTCCTCGTTCTACGCCATGACCTCCGGCCAGCACGCCGAGCAGCCGCCGGCAAAGCGTCGGGGACCGAAGCCCGCGATCTCGGACCAGGCGCTGCTGGTGGCGATCGAAGCCGACCTGGAGGCATCGCCCTGGGAGGGCGAGGGCTACCGCAAGGTCTGGGCTCGGCTTCGGGTCTGTCGCGACATCCGGGTTGCCCGCAAGCGGGTGCTCCGCCTGATGCGCGAGAACAATCTGCTCTCGCCCCATCGCTGCCGCCGCCGTGGCGGCAATCCCCATGACGGTGAGATCATCACTCATGCCCCGAACCTCATGTGGGGCACCGATGGCGTTCGGGTGTTCACGGTGGACGACGGCTGGGGCTGGATCTTCACCGCCGTCGAGCATTGGAACGCCGAGTGTGTCGGCTGGCATGTCTGCAAGCGCGGCGACCGCTTCGCCGCCCTGCAGCCGATCTCCATGGGGCTTGCCGGGCTGTATGGCTCGACCGCGGCCGGCGCGGCTCGGGGGCTGGCCTTGCGGATGGATCACGGCTCCCAGTATCTGTCGGACCACTTCACCAACCAGATCAAGTTCTGGGGCATCCAGCCGTCCTACGCCTTCGTCGCCGAGCCCCAGACCAACGGCGTCGCCGAGCGGTTCAATCGCACGCTGAAGGAACAGATCATCCATGGTCGCATCTACCGCAACATCGCGGAGCTGCGGGACGCCGTCCGCGACTTCGTCGAACTCTACAATGCCCAGTGGATCGTCGAAAAGAACGGCTACCTGAGCCCCGCTCAAGCTCGTCAGGCGTGGCACGCCGCGATCTCAATCAGGCCCGCCGCGTGAGACAAACTTGTGTCCAAGGAACCGGGTGCGCTACACCGCGAACAGCGCGACCGCGGTGCCAATCGCCATCTTCTTCAACATAGACCTGTCTCCACTGTTGTCTGCGGCGCTGGCGCCGTGACCGAATCGTCACGAAGGGAAGGGGCCGCACGACAAAGCTGGGGAGAATGCCGGTCATCAAAAATACGGATTTGTACGTAGGGGCCACGCCTCCGTGTACATTAACAAGCAGCGGCGACCGGTAGTAGAGTGTGCACGCGCAGCCCGGCTGCGACCCAGGGGGAGCAGATCGCGTGCCCGCCGATGTTGACAAGGCGTCCCATTTGCGCGGCGGGTCATCGCATTCGCCGGCCCCGCTCAACGAGCTCATCGTGGCTGCGTTGGACAGTGGCGTCTGTGCGTTGGATCGAGACGGGCGCATCATCTTTGCGAACGCGGCCGCGGGAGATTTGCTGGGCCGCCCCGTCACAGCTCTGGCCGGAAGCTCAATGCGCGAGCATCTGCATCGCGATGGTCCCGCGTCGCCCATTGGGTCGACCCTCGACGACGGCCTGACGCGCCGCGCCGACGACGGCGCGTTGATACGCGCCGACCGTTCGCGCTTACCCGTGACGTACACCGTTACGGCCATTCGCGGCCCCGACGGGCCGGACGGCGCCATCGTCGTGTTCCGGGATGCAACGGAGCACAGAAAGTTGGAGGCCGCCCTCAAGGACCTTCAGCGGCGGCATCGCGCGCTCTACGAGGACACCCCGGTGATGCTGCATTCGATCGACCGGGACAGCCGGCTGATCAGTGTCAGCGATCACTGGCTCAAGGTGCTGGGCTTCGAGCGGCACGAAGTCCTGGGCCGGCGACCGGTCGACTTTCTGTCGGAAGATTCACGGCGCCGCGCGCTCGAGGTGGATTTGCCGGCCTTCATGCGGGATGGCGTCGCCGAGAACCTCGAGTACGAGTTCATTAAGAAGGACGGCGCCACGGTCGACTGGCTGCTCTCGGCCGTGGCCGAGCGGGACGAAGCTGGAAACATGGACCGCTCGTTCGCCGTCATCATCGACATCAGCGAAAGGAAGCGCGACGCGGCGCGCATGCGAGAACTGCAGGCCGAGCTGCACCACGTATCCCGACTGAGCGCAATGGGCACGATGGCGACAGGGCTGGCCCACGAGCTGAACCAGCCGCTCACGGCGATGACCAACTACGTGCAGGCCAGCCGACGCCTGCTGCGAGGCGTGAGCCTTGACGACAAGGTCGGCGAGTACATGGACAAGGCCGTTGCCCAGGCGGCACGGGCCGGCGCGATCATCCGCCGCCTGCGTGACTTCGTGCGAAAGGGAGAGACGGATCGGTCGCTGGAGGATCTCAATCAAGTCGTCGAGGAGGCCAGCGCACTGGCGCTGACCGGCATGGCGAGCAAGGGCGTCACAGTGGATTTCGCGTTCCGGCCACGGTTGCCGCGGGTCCTTGTCGACCGCGTGCAGATCCAGCAGGTCGTCTTCAATCTCGTGCGCAACAGTGTCGATGCGCTTGTCGATTCAGAGCGCCGTCACATCACGATAAGCACGTCGCTGGAGGACCCGGCAATGCTCCGGGCCTCGGTTTCCGACACCGGGCCTGGGCTGCCGCCGGAGATCGCGGACCGGCTCTTCGAGCCGTTCGTCACGACGAAACCCGACGGCATGGGAATCGGCCTGGCAATTTGCCGCTCGATCGTCGAGGCACATCTTGGCCGGCTCTGGGCGACGCCCAATCCGGATGGCGGCACGAGTTTTCATCTCACTCTGCCAGTTGAAGCGGCCGCTACAAACGATGACTGAGCTGAAAGTTCTTGTCGTGGACGACGACGAAGCCGTCCGGGATTCGTTGCAGGCCCTGCTGGAGTCCGACGGAATGCTGGTCGAAACCTTCAGCTCCGGCCCGGTTTTTCTGGCAGCCTACCAAGACACCGATGTCGGCTGCCTTCTACTCGACGTGCAGATGCCCGATATGAACGGCCTGGAGGTTCAGGGAAGACTGGCATCCGCCGGGGCCAATATTCCGGTCGTCGTGGTCACCGGCCATGGTGACGTTCCGATGGCGGTGCAGGCGCTAAAGGCGGGGGCGTCGGACTTCATTGAAAAGCCGTTCACCGACGATGTCATTCTGGGCAGCGTTCGACGCGCCATCGCGCAAGGCCGGCGTACCCTGAAGGAGACGACTTTGGTCGTCGACACGACCCGGCGGGTGGCCCGTCTCACCCCGCGCGAGCACGAGGTATTGGAGCAATTGGTAACCGGCCGCCCGAACAAGGTGATCGCCTTCGAGCTCGGGATCAGCCCGCGCACCGTCGAGATTCATCGAGCACGGGTCATGGAAAAGATGGCGGCCCGAAGCCTTTCTCAGCTGGTGCGCATGGCCCTCGCGGTCGGAATCGATCCCGTGACGCAGTAGATTCGCGGTGCCCTCGCCAGCCGGGGCAGCCGATCACTACGGATATATCCGTATTTTGTATGCACCTCGTCAGAGCTACCTTCCAATGCGCGATGGAGCTCAACCTGCGACGCACCGATTTTGGATGCGCTTGCCGGAGCAATGGTCATGGCGGCATCCAATCGAGGGGTCTCTGTCGTAACAATCGATGTCGACGTCGCGGCACGAGATTCGCTGGCGGCGCTGCTTCAAAGTGCCGGCCTCACAGCCAAGATGTACGGCACTGCCGAGGCTTTTCTCGAGGCTGTCTGCGCCGGTCGCCGCGGATGCCTGGTGCTCGATGCGCATTTCTCAACGGATGCGGCCCGCGAGATCATCGACAAGCTTAGCGGGCGTGACATTCCTGTGATCCTGATTACCGGCCATCGCACCGCCGCGATGAAATCCCTCGCCCGGCGGGCGGGCGTCGTTGCACTCCTTGAAAAGCCGTTCGATGACGAGTTGCTGCTCGATGCGATCAAACGCGTCTTTGGTTCCCGTCCGTGAAACTACCTAAGGGCAATGCCGAACTGGCTATGAGCGTACGCATACATACCTTGTGGGCCCAACGAGCAGGACCCTGGACTTGCTGGTCCGACAGTGGCTACGGGAGGCACCGCCATGACAATCTCAACCGTCTCGCCCAGGCCTACATGGGCTCCGTCCCGCCGTGAGCGACGCGCCAGGTGGGCGTTCTTCGTCGTGCTGAGCGTGCTGTCGATCGTTGGCTTCGCACTGCTCAGCGAGGCCGCCTTGGCCGACCCTGCCGATTTTCCGCGCCACGACCTGGTCAAGCTCCTCGGCGACCGCTACGCGGAAGCGCCGGTCGCCGTCGGCCTCACCGACGATGGTGGCGTGCTCGAAGTGCTGGCGGCCGTGGACGGATCGACCTGGACGATAATCGTGACATCGCCCGACGGTATGAGCCGCGTCGTCGGTGCGGGCGAAAGCTGGCCGGACGTTACGTCGGCTCCGGGCCAGCGGATCTAGCCGGTCCCGCGACATGCGCGGGCTCGGCTGGCGCAGAACGCCCGGCGTTGACTTGGACCAGACGCGCCTGTCGGATGGCGCCCGTGGCAACGCTGTCCGCGAAACCGGAGCAAGGGGGCCAAGGCAATGCAGGAACTCATTGGCCAGGCTGCCATTGTTACTGGAGCCAGCCGGGGGATCGGTGCCGCCACGGCGCAAGAGCTGGCACGGCACGGCGTCTCGGTCTTGCTTGCCGCCCGCAGCCTCGGCGACATGGAGGCGGTCGCGGCGGGCATTCGCAGCGCCGGCGGCGCGGCAGGCGCGATCACCTGCGATGTCAGCCGCTATGCCGATGTTGCCGCCGCGGTTGCGCAATGCCTGAGCGCCTATGGCCGGCTCGACATCCTCGTCAACAACGCGGGCGCCATAGATCCGATTGCGCGGCTTGCGGATTCCGACCCGGAACAGTGGGGCCATGCCGCGGACGTCAACTACAAGGGCGTCTATCACGGGCTGCGCGCGGCGATTCCGGTGATGGAGGCCCATGGATCGGGCGTCATCGTCAACATCAGCTCGGGCGCTGCCACCGGCGCAAATGGAGGGTTGGAGCCAATATTGCTCGGCCAAGGCCGCGGCGCTGTCGCTGACCCGCTGCGCCGACAAGGAATACCGCGACAAGGGTATCCGCGTCGTCGGCCTCAGCCCGGGGAAGGTCGCCACCGACATGCAGGTCGCGATCAGGGCATCGGGCATCAACCCGGTCAGCCAGTTGGACCCGTCGGTCCATATCCCGGCCGACTGGGTCGCCCGCGCCGTTGCCTGGCTCTGCACGGAAGATGCGGCCGAGTTTGCGGGAACCGATTTCTCGCTCAAGACCGATGAAGGTCGTCGCCGGGCGGGCCTGGTGGGCTGATGCCATTGCCGTCCCCCGTGGGGGAACCGTGGGGGGGGGGGGGGGCAATTCGGTCGTCGTAGCACAGTGTTGCTCCCTCCCCCCTTGTGGCGCCAAGCGCGCCCACCCGCCCGGCTTGCCGATCCGATCCATTTCAATCCACTGCCGAACCGGCGGTCCGGAGCCGACCACTGTCTTCCTCCGGAAAGGACACGCCCGGCGCCTTGCGCAGGCGCCTTACCAGTGCGTCGGCCGTGATCACGCCCGAGGGCGACAGCCCCACGCCGCCGGCCCGCAACGTGCGCGCCGTCCAGGTGTTGCAGGTATTGAACAGATGGAATTCGCCATGCGCGAGATAGAAGTTGCTGTCGCGGTAAAGGCCGCGGGATACGGCCGCGGCACGCCCACCCTCGGGCCGCTCGAAGCCGGCGTCGATCTCGGCGACGAGGCGACGCAGCCCGGCCTCGGTCAGCGCAACCCTCGCCACGTCCGCGTCGGGGTAGAGCCGCTCAGGCGGCGCGGCAAGACCGGCGAGGTGCATCACCGCCAGTGTCGCCGTAAGCGCGGCGGCGAGCGCCAGGCCCACTGTCTTGTCCCGGGCCGGATAGTACGTGCGGTCGCCCCACCCGAACTCGAGAAAAGCCGCATCGGGGAAGTCGGCGGCTTCCGGCACCAGGCCCGTCTCGATCAGGTCCTGCCGCGCGACGACGATGGCCGAGTGCCATCCGTTGCTGACGACGAAGACGGCATGTCTCGGCGGCCCCTCATCCCCCCCCTCATCCAGCGACAGTGCTGGTACGGCCGCCGCGCAGGCCGCCAGCCAGACCGCACAACCGAGGCTCCGCAGGGCGGCGAGCAGGCGTTTCATGGCTGAAGCGTAACAGGCCGGCCGCCGCCGTCCAGTCCACCGCAGCGGAGGCAACGGCGCGAGAGCGGAGGGCTGGACGTGGACTTCCGCTCAGCTGCGCACGGCTGCACTTCGTTGCGACCGTCGCCATCTACGACTAGAGCGGGTCCGGCATAGACAGAATCAAAAAGGGGATTCCCAAGGGTCGCAAAAAGTGATTCAAGCTATGAGCTGGGTTAAAGGAGGCCAGCCATGGATGACACGACCTTATTCGGAAGATCTTCGTGAACGAGTTGTTCGAGTTGTTGAATCGGGGACCTCTCGCAATGCGGCGGCGAAGCAATTTGATGTGAGCATCAGCTTTGTTGTGAAGCTGATGCAGCGTTGGAAGCAGCGGGGCACGATCAAAGCCGACAAATACGGTGGCTGGAAGAAATCGAAACTGGCTCCCCATGGCGATCGCATTCGGGCTCTGGTGATGGAGAATTGCGACATCACCATTGACGAGCTTTGCGTCTTGCTGGCCGCCGAGGGGATCGAGGCGAAGCGCTCGACGCTTGGCGACTTTCTTCTGGCTCAGGGGCTGAGTCGCAAAAAAAGACAGCCCACGCCGCCGAGCAGGAGCGCCCTGACGTCGCGGCGGCGCGAGCCACTTGGCGCAACGAGCAACCTGGGCTGATTGCCGAACGGCTGGTCTTTCTCGACGAGACCTGGGCGCGGACGAACATGGCCCGGCGTTATGGCCGGGCACCGCGCGGCGAACGGGTGGTGGCGGCCATTCCCCATGGCCACTGGAAGACAACCACGTTCATTGCCGCCCTGCGTCACGACCGGATCACCGCGCCCTGCGTTTTCGATGGCCCGATCAACGGCGCAAGCTTCCTTGCCTGGGTCCAGCAAGCCCTGGTCCCGACCCTGTCCGCGGGCGACATCGTCATCATGGACAACCTCTCCTCCCACAAGGTCGCCGGCGTACACGAGGCCATTGAGGCGGTCGGCGCAACCCCGCTCTACCTGCCGCCCTACAGCCCCGATCTCAATCCCATCGAACAGGTCTTCGCCAAGCTCAAAGCCATTCTGCGCAAGGTCGGCGCCAGAACCGTCGATGACCTCTGGCGGGCAATTGGAAACGCCCTCGATGAATTCTCTCCAACCGAATGCAGAAACTACCTCGTCAATGCAGGATATTCCGTCTAAACCGGATGTGCTCTAGCGTCCTGACGACAGGGAGCCCGGCAGATGCGCATCGGATTGGTCGCCGACAGCCTGGCCCATCTGGGGTTGGATGACATGCTGCCGGTGGCGGCCGAGGCCGGGGTCGAAATGCTCGAATTCGGCTGCGGCAACTGGTCCCCGGCCCCCCCTCGACCCTGACCGACTGCTCGAGGACGCGCCAGCGCGGCGCGAGTTCCTGGCCAAGATCAAGGATCATGGCCTCGCGATCAGTGCCCTCAACTGTTCCGGCAACCAGCTCGCGCCGGGCGAGGCGGGCCGGCGGCACGACGCGGTCGTCCGCTAAACATTTCGCCTCGCCGCGGCGCTGGAGATCGACCGGGTCGTGATGATGTCGGGTCTGCCGGGCGGCCCCGGCGACCAGAATCCGAACTGGATCACCACGGCCTGGCCACCGGAGAATCCTGGGATCCCGAGCGTGCCGCCGGCAGCGAGTGGAACCAAGGAAAAGGCGCTTATTATATCGGTATCGGCGGACCAACGGAACGGCCACGGTGCTGATGGTCGCTGCCGTCGCAACGCTGGAGCCCGCGGTCGCGGCGAAACACATGCTGGCTCCCACATTTGCATGCATGAGGCCGCCCGGCAGCCAAGAGAGCCACTGCATCATTGCACGGTACATTCGGTCGGCGATGCCGGACCGCAGCAGCAGCTCACCAAGCAGAATGAACAAAGGGACGGCGACAAGCAAAATGTCGCTCTGGGTTGCCCAGGCCTTGGTCCCGAAGCCACGGTGCAAGGGAAGAAAGTTGTAGAAGGCATCCAGAAATAGCGCCAGGTATCCCAGCGCCGCCGCCACGGGCAGACTGATAAACAACAAGACCAGAAGGACGACCAATATCATCAAGAGCATGGCTCAGGATCTCGTCTGGCTATTCCTGGTTGCTTTTCGAATCGGGGCTGACTTCTTCTTCTCCGGAGACGGCCCCGATGCGGGCCTGGATGGCGGCGATGTCACCGCGCACAAACACCACCAAGGACGTCACGGTCAGATACAGAGCCACCATGAAAGAAAATATTAGCCCCAAGTCCCACGCCAGCATGGGAATCCAAAGCGGTATTTCCAGCGTGGTGATGGACACGATCTTCTTCGACCAGGCGAAGAAAAGGCTCTTGGTTCCGTACCAAACCAGAACACCGCCCAGGCCGGTCAGCGTAGCGATCGAGACGAGATCGATAAGAGCCCGTACACGAAGCGGCAGCAACTGATAAAGGACGTCAATGCGGATATGGGCCCGTTTCAGGAGGGTGAAACTGAACGCCCACGCGGTTCCAATGGCGAGTACATAGGCGCCGGCGAAGAACGCCATGCCGATCGAAAAATTCGAGTAGTCGTGGATCTTGATCGGATGAGGCGCGCCGGTTTCGGCGGCGCGGCGGTAGTTGTGGCCCATCCCGCCGGAGACATTGCCGACCCAGGCGCCGGTGACCTCGGCAACGCAGCCGGCGCCGATCAGCATGTCGGTGGAGATATCGGAAATGGGCGCGATCACGTTGAGCCCGCGGCGGCCTCGGCGGATCAGCTCATATGTTGCCGCGAACGGTATCGTGTTCTCCAAGGCCGCGCCGAGCACGACGCCGGCGCCGTCTTCGACATGGGTGGCGATCGCGTCCCGCAGGCTGCATAGCCTGTCGATGCCGATGGTGCGCTCCCAGAAACAGGAATGATGGGCGCCGGGACCTTAACCGGGCTGGTGGATTGGTCCAAGCGTCTCGTTGCTTGACTGGCGGTGCGTGGAGTGTTGAACCCTCGGCCATGGATGTCGATCCCATTGCGGTGCGCGGGGCCCGGGCGTCCATCGCCGCCGTCTTCTTCGCCCATGGGGTCCTCATTGGCAGTTGGGCCCCGCACATCCCGCTGGTGCAGGATCGGCTGCGGCTGGGCCACGGCACGCTCGGCCTGGTGCTGTTGGTGATGGCCGCCGGCGCCCTGCTGGCGATGCCGACCGACGGGGGGTTGACCGCCCGGTTTGGCAGCGCGTCGTCATAGCCGACGGCGCGTAGCGCGATCGCAAACTCGCGCCACCAGCCTTCGTCGTGGCCATACCCGGGGGTGACATAGTTCCAGGCGCGGGCCGGCGCCTGGTCGTTCGGCTTGGTCTCGAGCAGGGTGCTTGAGGCGGCGATGCGGCGGTCGATCCGCGTGTCCTTGGCATGCACATTGAACATGATTTCGCCGAGATCGCGCGCGGCATAGATGGGATCGCCGCCCATCCAGAAGATGTGGCTGGGATCGAGATTGGCGCCCACATTGGCGCCGGCCGCGGCGTGCAGGCGATGCATGGTTTCCGGGTTGTAGACCAGCTGGCCACCGTGGTTTTCGAGCGCGATCCGTTCCGCCCGACCGGAGGACATCGGCTAGCCCGGATTTCTCACAGCGGGATTGGTGGTGGCCGAGAGCCAGTTCATCTTGGGCACTGTGTCGAGAACATTCTGAGTTGACCGGTTTATGTACCATATGAGTTGACCGCTTCTGTTGCGGTTTCTGGCCCTGTGGGGAAGTGGTCGGTCGCGGAGCGGCTGTCCACTTGTCCACAGGGCGCCGGTCGGTCGCGTCGAAGCGGGTCACGCGGCCTCGCGGGTTTGGCTGTCGATCGGTTGGCCATCGGCGTGGTATCGCGCCAGACATCGCGGTCCATGGAAGACGGCCATTGTGCCGTCGGGGTATTCGTGGACGCGGACCCTGGCCTTGACGTAATGGCGGCGGTGGCGGCCGGCGGGGATCTGAAGTGCCAGGCGCTTGTAGCGCACCGTGTTGTCGTTTGAGACGGTGCGTTCCTCGTGGATGCACAGGATGTCGTCGAGCGCGCCGGTGAAGGGGACGAAGGCGGTGCCCTGGTCCTCGGCCGGGGTCGCGAAGCGGGCGTTGTGTTGTTGCAGGAAGACCTCCTTGAGGAAGCGGTTGGCCTCGACCATGTCGGTGATGCCGGCGAGCCTGAGTTCCTGGGCAGGCGCTTCTGCAAGGTGCCGAACATGCGCTCCGAGCGCCCCCTTGCCTCGGGCGAGTAGGCCGGGATCAACTCGATGCCGAGCTGCGCCAGGGCGCGGCCGACCTGGGTCGGGGTGTCCTTGTCCACCTTGCCGCCGGCCTCGGGCGTGTTCCAGTAGTGGCTGGCGCGGTCGGCGTAGAGCGAGCAGAACAGGCCCTTGGCCCGGATCGCCTCGGACACCCCCTGGAAGCTCGACATGGTGCCCTCTTCGGCGACGAAGAAGGCCGAGTAGATATCGCTGGTCGCATCGTCCATGGTGACGATCAGGTCCCACCATCGACCGGGGACCCACTCGTGGCTCGAGCCGTCCTGGTGCAACATCATGCCGGGCAGGGCACGGCGCGGCCGCTTGCGCCGGTGCGCCCCACGCCTGGGCGCCGCGCGCCTGCGCCCATGGGCTTGCAAGCTCAGCCGCAGCCAGTTGTAGCTGCGCTTGAAGCCGTGATCGGCCACCAGCTTCTCGTGGAAGTGCTTGGCCGTGAAGTCCCAGTAGCGGGTGTCGAACAACTCCAGCACCCGCGCCACCTCGTCCACCGGCGCGCGCCGCGCCGAGAGGCGGCCCAGGCGGCGGTCGTAGAGACCGTCGGCTCCCTCCGCCTCGTAGCGGTCGCGCCAGCGCCGGAAGGTGCGCTCCGAGACACCCAGAACCTCCGCCGCCTCCGCCTGGCTCAAGCCACCCCGATGGGTGCGCCCGTAAACCTCCTCGAACTTCATCAATCTCAGTCCCTGTACCTGCTCCGTCCGACGCATCGCCTCCCTCCATGGCTTGGAGGCGTTCTAAAACCGGACAGACCATCTGGTACATAAACCGGACATATCGCGTGTTACCGACAGTTCATCTTGGGCACTGTTGATGGGTTGCTGTGAAGCAGGCAGTCTGGAGGGTTCCGCCGGCTGCTGGCGGTGGTCTGAGGCTGGAGTTGATCCTGTGTGGTTGACGGGACGGGCGGAGGCCGGCTGCTGGGGTCAGCCGGTGGCGTTGCATAATCGATGGTGAGCCAGGCGGTATTCCTGCTGGTAGGGGAACGAAGACGCCATTGCGAACTTGACGCGGCGGACGGAGCGGCGCACCTGGGCGCCGATCTTCAACAGCTTCAAACGGATGGTGCCGCAGGTGGCGCGGGCGAAGCGGGTGTGCTTGAGGGCGATGCGGCGCAGCGCGCAGAGCAGCGCATAGGCCATGGCGGCGAACCACCAGCGCAGCTGGTTGGCCCGCATGGTGGCAGCCGAAGTGCGGTCGGCGAACAGATCGGCCTGGCATTCCTTGATGCGGTTCTCCATGTCGCCGCGGGCGCAATAGACCTTTTCATAGAGCCGGCGGGCCTTGACCTCGCCGGTGCCGAGCGAGGTGACGACGAAGCGCGGATTGGCCTTACCGTGGGTCCATTCGGCCTTGGCGACGACGCGGCGTTCGCGGCTCCAGCTCTTACGCGTCGTCCACACCAGCTCCTGGTAGCGGCGGGCCGGCTTGCCGGTGCGCGGCCAAGAACAGCGCGACGAACTGGCGCTCGATCGCCGCCGCGTCGTGGCCGATCTTGTGATAGCGCGACGGCGCCCCCGACGGCGCGTGCTCCAGCCGGTTCAGCGTCGACTTGCCGGCGAGCGGCGCGCAGTCCGCCCGCCGCGCCTCGAGCTTGCCGGCGAGCACCGCCATCACCGGATCATGGCGCAGCTCGTCGTGGTCGATCAGGTCCTCGTAACCCAGCGCCAGGGCGAACACACGTTGGCCGACCAGCGTCGCGACGCTGTGCTCCGTCAACGCCGGATCGCGGCCGTCCTGGAAACATCGCGCAAACCCCGCGACCAGGCCAATCGCCCGCTCCGTGGCCCCCAGCAAAAGCGCGCCACCGTTCGACGTCACCGCACCGCCGTCAAACGCTGCCTCAACGCGCCGGCTCTCAACGCGTGCAAATCCGAACCGATCCGAGATACACTCTGTTGGCATCGGGGAGATCCTCCGTCTCAGCTTAAGTTCTTGTTGCAACAATCACTTTCGCTGATTCGGGGCCCTGATGCACTACTCCGTGTGAGAAATCCGGGCTAGTCCTCGCGCAGGGAAGGTGGAGTTCTAAGCCGGCTTCTTACCCCACCTGGTACGGGATCATCCTGATTCCTCCATCGATCAATCTGATCATTTTCGGCTTCCTCACGAAAACGTCGGTTCCGGCGCTTTATGTTCTGCCGGGTATTGTCCTGGGTGGCCTGTTCATGTTGATGATTCTGGTCAGCTGTCTCATTCGGCCGACCTGGGGCGGCACCCGCGTGGACACGACCTGGCGGGAGCGGTTTCGCGGTTTGCCCGATCTTGTGCCGCCCCTGATAATCTTAGTCCGTTTCCTGTGAACAAAGCCCAACGGGTTGATCCTGTTGGTTTCTCAGGCATGGCGAAGTAGTCGAGATTGCAAGGTTTCGGGGTTTTGGCTTTGGAACCTTGCAATATTGCGAACTACCGGGATTCCTCCGAATCGCCGATCCGTGATTCTCTCGGCGCATCGAGGAGGGCAGCGATGCGACCGAGGAAGGCGGAGAAGAGCGGGTCGGGCGATCTGTTCCGGGCTCGGCTCGATCAGATCATCAACATGCGCCACGAGCTGGTGCGTCTCGCGCGCGAGATCGACTGGGACTGGATCGACGGTGAACTCGCCGATCGGTTCAGCGACATCGGGCGGCCGGGTACCGAGACCCGCTTCATGGTGGGTCTGCTGTTGCTCAAGCACATCTACGCGCTGTCCGATGAGCAGGTGTGTGAACGCTGGGTGACCGACCCCTACTTCCAGTACTTCACCGGCGAGGCGTTCTTCCGCCACGCCTTCCCGCATGAGCGCTCTGGGCTCACGCATTGGCGCCAGCGGATCGGCGACAGGCTGGAGGTGCTGCTTCAGGAGAGCCTGCGGGTGACCCACGACAGCGGCGCGCTGAAGAAGGGCGACTTGGCGCGGATCACCGTGGACACCACGGTACAGCCGAAGAACGTGACCCATCCGACCGACGCCAAACTCATGTTGAAGGCCATCGAGCAGCTCGGCGGATTGGCGAAGACCCACGGCGTCGTGCTGCGCCAGTCCTATGCGCGGGTGGCCAAGCGGGCGGCGCTGATGGCGGGACGCTACGCGCATGCCAAGCAGTTCAAGCGCTGCAACCGCGAGCTCAGGTTCCTGCGCACGCGGCTGGGCCGGCTGATCCGCGACATCCGGCGCAAGATCGAAGGCGACGAGGCGCTGCGGGAGGTCTTTGCCGTCCCGTTGAGCAAGGCCATGCAGATCCGCCGGCAGCGCCAGCAGCAACGGGGGCCAAAGCTCTACTCCTGGCACGCCCCGGAAACCGAGTGCATCGGTAAGGGCAAGGCGCACAGACCCTACGAGTTCGGCGTAAAGGTCTCGATCGCCACCACCAACCGCCGCTGCGAGGATCGGTTGAGCGGCAGTCTTTACAGCTATGTGGACCTGGAGAGTCGGGTGCCGGCGAGGCATCCGCTTCGTTTGGTTCGGGCGATCGTGAACGAGGTTCTGGCTTCGTTGTCGGGGGAGTTCGAGCGGCTGTATTCGCCGACGGGCCGGCCGTCGATCCCGCCGGAGAAGCTGCTGCGGGCCTTGCTGTTGCAGGTTTTCTACTCGATCCGCTCGGAGCGCCAACTGATGGAGCAGCTAGATTTCAACCTGCTGTTCCGCTGGTTCGTGGGTTTGGCGATGGACGATGCGGTGTGGGACGCCACGGTGTTCTGCAAGAACCGGGACCGGCTGCTGGAAGCGGAGGTTTCGGCGCAGCTGCTGGCCGGCGTCGTGGCGCATCCGCGGGTCCGCGAGCTGTTGAGCCGGGAGCATTTCTCGGTCGATGGCACGCTGATCGAGGCTTGGGCGTCGATGAAGTCGTTTCGCCCGAAGGACGGCGGCGGCGGCGACCCGGGCCCGGGCCGCAATCGCGAGCGGGACTTCCATGGGCAAAAGCGCTCGAACGAGACGCATGAAAGCACGACCGATCCGGACGCCCGGCTCTATCGCAAGGGCCGGGGCAAGGAAAGCAAGCTGTGTTTCATGGGCCACGTTCTGATGGAGAACCGCAACGGCTTGGTGGTCGGCGGCGAGCTGACCCGTGCCCACGGCGCCGCCGAGCCTCTGACCGCCGTCGAGCTGGTCGAGCGACACGCCGGCGGCGGCCGGGTTACGGTCGGCGCCGACAAGGCCTTCGACACCGCCGGCTTCGTCATGGAGCTGCGGGAATTGGGCGCCACGCCGCACGTCGCCCAGAACGCCTACGACACCGGCAAAGCCAAACGGCGATCCGCCATCGACGGCCGCACCACGCGCCATCCCGGCTATGCCGCCAGCCAGCGGGTCCGAAAAAGGATCGAGGAGGTGTTCGGCTGGGTCAAGGCAAGCGCCGGGTTGCGCAAAACCAAGTTGCGCGGGCTGGCGCGCGTGCGAGCCCAGTTCACCCTGGCACTCACCGCCTACAATCTGATCCGATTGCCTAAACTGCTGGGCGTATCGCCGTGACCGACACTGTCGGCCACGGACTCATCGGCAAATGACGGATGGTTGAGGCGGATCTCCTATCACCTGGCAACAATACCCAACGCAAAGCCCGCCAGTTGCGACTTCTTCAGCAGCCTGCTAGGGCTAGTGCACAGATCCAGACAAATGATTCACCGTGCGCTGGAGCGACCCGTTGTTTTGTATTCAGAATCAGATTTCCACGGTGACGGCTCTGACTGAGTCGGTGCACTAGTACATCGATTCCATGAAACGGATCATTTTGTGTGGGGTTCCTGACTGCCTACCAGATTTGGTAGGGTGAAGGCGTGTATTGGCAGGGAGACATGTCATGGCGGCGCCTCGGCGGTCGGTTGATTTGCGGATGACGGAAGAAGAGGTTGAGCAGCTTCGGGCGATCGCCCGGTCGCGCACGGAAGCGGCGTGCCGGGTGACGCGGGCGCGCATGCTGCTGCGCTATCGCGATGATGCGTCGTACTTCGCGGTTGGCCGGGCGCTGGGCGTTCACCATCAAGACGGTGCAGCGCTGCGTCGAGCGAGCGCTGCGCCATGGCTTGATGGCGGCCTTGGCGGACAGTCCGCGGCCCGGACGCGAGCCGCGGATCACCGAGGCGGCGCGCGCCTGGCTGGTCGATCTGGCCTGCCGCAAGGCGAAGGACTTGGGTTATCCGCATGAGCTGTGGACGACGCGGCTGCTGGCGCGGCATGCGCGCTCCCACGGCCCGGCGGCAGGCCATGGGTGTCTGGCCAAGCTGGCCCAGGGCACTGTGTGCAAGCTGCTCGACCAGCACGCGGTGAAGCCGCACAAGGTGCGCTACTACCTGGAGCGCCGCGACCCCGAGTTCGAGCAGAAGATGGCCGAGGTGTTGTGTGTCTACCGCGAGGTCGAAATGCTCAAGCGAGCCGCCGCGGCGAACCCGCAGGCGCCGATCGAGGCGGTGGCGATCATCTCCTACGACGAGAAGCCGGGCATGCAGGCGATCGGGACGACGGCGCCCGACCTGCCGCCTGCGCCCGGTCGCCATGCCGGCTTCGGGCGCGATCACGAATATGTCCGCCACGGGACGATCAGCCTGCTCGCCGGCATCGATCTGCTGACCGGCAAGGTTCACGCCAGCGTCGAGGATCGCCATCGCTCGCGCGAGTTCGTCGCGTTTCTCAAACGCCTCGACGCGGCCTATCCACCGAGCACTGCGATCACGCTGATCCTCGACAATCACTCCGCGCATATCTCCAAGGAAACCCGAGGCTGGCTCGCCGACCAGCGAGAGGGCCGCTTCAGTTTCGTCTTCACTCCCAAGCACGGCTCCTGGCTCAACCTCATCGAGGGCTTCTTCTCCAAGCTCGCTCGCTCGGTGCTCCGGCACATCCGCGTCGCCTCCAAGCAGGAACTCAAGGACCGCATCATCGCCGCCATCGACGACATCAACCGACATCCCGTCGTCCACACCTGGTCCTACAAACTAAACGAGGTCGCCTGATATGATTCGATCCTTGGAAACGCTGAACTAGAATGGGCGCAAACCGGATATAGGGGAGCGCGCCATGGATGTTCTCGACCGCGCCGATCTCCCATTCCCGCATTCGCTACCCGAGTTCCAGCGACTTTTCCCCGATGATGCGGCCTGCGCCGCCTACCTGGAGAAAGCCCGCTGGGGAGACGGCTTTGCCTGCCCGCACTGCGGCACGGCGGGAGAGCCGTTCCACTTTGAAAACCGCCCTGGCGTCCTGCGCTGCCGCAAGTGCCGCCAGAACACCGGGCTGACGGTGGGAACAGTGATGGAGCGTAGCCACACTCCGCTGAACGTCTGGTTCTGGGCCGCTTATCTGGTCGCCAGTCAGACGCCCGGCATGTCCGCCGTGCAGTTTCAGCGGCAACTTGGTCTTTCGCGCTACGAGACGGCCTTTCAAATTCTCCACAAGCTCCGCTCGGGCATGGTGCGGCCCAACCAAGACAGGATCGGTGGACAGCCCAAGAACCATGTTGAGGTGGACGAAACCTGGGTTGGCGGGCGAACGCGTGGGGAAGGCCGTGGTGTTCACCACAAGGTTCCCGTCTCCTGTGCCATCGAGGTGCGTCATCGAAAGCCGGGCACCAAGCTCGACAACCGGAAAGACGGACGCTATGCCGGACGCGTTCGGCTCGCCGCCGTGCTCGACCGCAGCGCCGAGTCGCTCTGTGGGTTCGTCGAGAGCACCGTCGCGCCGGGATCGCTGATCGTTACTGACGATTGGAGCGGCTATGCTGGCCTCGGTAAGCGCGGCTATGAGCACTTCGCTGTTGCCGAGTGTGGTGATCCAGAGGTTGCCGAGCAATACCTGCCGATCATCCATCTGGTTTTCGCCAACCTGAAGACGTGGCTGATCGGTATCCACCACGGCGTTAGCCACCAGCACCTACAAGCCTACCTCAACGAGTTCACCTTCCGCTTCAACAGGCGGTTCTACCCGTTCAACGCCTTCCGCTCATTGCTCGGCATCGCGGGCGACACCTCTGCTCCAACCTATGCCGAGCTTTACTCGGGAGAGTGGCGGCACCCTACATGTAGTGGTCATGGGCGTTAACCGGATAGGCAAGGTTCGTTCTTGTCGTTCCGTCCTGTCCGTCATCAAAACAAATGGGACTGTTGAGCGTGTTTCATAAGGGAGGATCTGGCTCATCTTTGTTTGATGTTAAGCCGCTTGGCTTTGATGGTTCAAGCGGCAGTTTTGGGTGGTCAGTTTTTAATCCTTTTTCTCTTTTCGATGATGGCGGTGTGGCGTCCAAAGTAGGTGTCGGCTGGGGTTACGTTGCCGATGCTCTCGTGGTAGCGTTGGTTGTTGTAGTGATCGACGAAGGCGCTGATCTGGTTTTCGAGATCGCCGGGTAGATAATAATTTTCAAGCAGGATCCGGTTCTTCAGCGTTTGATGCCAGCGCTCGATCTTGCCCTGGGTTTGCGGGTGATACGGTGCGCCCCTAACGTGATCCATACCGTGGTCCTCGAGCCATTCAGCCAGATCGCCGGAGATATAGGACGAGCCGTTGTCTCTGAGCAGCTTCGGCTTGTGGACGACATTGGCGCGATTGCAGCCTGAGGCTTCTAGCGCCAACTTCAGTGTTGCCGTCACATCGTCCGCCGTCATGTTGGTGCAGAGCTTCCAAGCAATGATGTAGCGGGAATAGTCGTCCAGGATGGTCGACAGGTAAAACCAGCCCCAGCCGATGACCTTGAGATAGGTGAAGTCGGTCTGCCACAGCTGGTTCGGCGCCGTGGTCTTGTCGCGGAACTCATCGGCTGCCTTGATGACCACGAAAGCGGGGCTGGTGATCAGGTCGTGGGCCTTGAGAAGCCGGTAAACCGAGGCTTCCGAGACAAAGTAGCCCCTGGTGTCCGTAAACCTGACGGCCAGTTCCCGGGGCGACAGCTGCGTCTCCTCCAGGGCAAGATCGATGATCTGCCCCCGGACATCATCCGGGATCCGGTTCCACACCCGGCCCGGGCTGCTGTTGATCCTCAAGACCGGCGTCGCCAAAGGCCAGAAAGCGATCGTACCAGCGATAAAAGGTGGTCTTCGGAATGCCCAGCTTGTCCAAAGTGGACCCGACGCCCAGGTGGGACTGCTCGACCAGGCGGATGATCTCCAGCTTCTCGGATGCGGGATACCTCATTCCTCGCCTCCTCCATGCCCGATCATGTTTTTTTTGAGAAGACGGTTCTCCAGCGAAAGTTCGGCGACCAACTCCTTCAAGTCGCGCATCTCCTGGCGCAGGCCTTTAACCTCGCCCGAGGTCGCTTGGCGCCCGGTGTCGCCGGCGAGCCGCTTCTTGCCCGCTTCCAAAAACTCTTTCGACCAGCTGTAATACAGACCCTCGGCGATGCCCTCGCGGCGGCACAAGGCGGCGATGCTCTCCTCGCCGCGCAGGCCCGACACCACGATCCGGATCTTCTCCTCAGCCGTATACTGCTTGCGTGTCTTGCGCCGAATATCCCGAACCGTTCTCTCCGCCGGGTCGTTCTTGCTCATTGATTTCTGTCTCATCTTCGTTCCCTTCGGTCACTACGATGAGCCAGAAATCCTCCGTTATGCAATTACCTCAATTTGTCCCAAAGGCGCTGACGTCAGACACACACTATTCTTCGGTGAGAAATCCGGGATGAACATGCCGGCGCGGAACGCGGGGCCGTGCGTTCCGGCTGCGCCAGCTTACGGCCGACCGCGGCCATAGCTGCCCGACCGGGCCTTGGCGATGAGTTCCTCAAGGCGGGCACCGCCGACGACGCCCGGAACCAGGGTGTCGCCGATCACGAACGCAGGAGTCCCCCGGATGCCGAGGACCCGGGCCAGGCGGCTCGTTTCGTCGAGGTAGTTCTCGATGGCGGGATCCTCCATGTCGCGGCGAAGGCGTTGGATGTCGAGACCGACGCTGCCGGCAATGGCCATGACCCTGTCTTCCGTCAGCTTCCCGCGCGAGCCCATGACGGCGCCATGGAATTCGAGGTACCGGCCCTGCTTCTTGGAGGCCATCGCCACCCGGGCCGCGAACCGCGAGACCGGACCGAGGATGGGAAACTCCTTCCAGACGACGCGCAGCTGCCTGTCGGTCTCCAGCAGGTCCCTCACGGGCTTCAGCGACAGTTTGCAATAGCCGCATTGGTAGTCGAAGAACTCGACGAGGGTGACATCGCCCTTCGGGTTGCCCGAGACCGGCGACATCGGGTGGGACCGCAACGCCTTGTCGTGGTCGCGGAGCGCGGCGCGGACGCGGTCCTGCTTCCGCGATTCCCGCTTGGCCAGCAGAACCTGGATGGCTTCTTCGATGACCTCGGGATGTTCGAGCAGGTATTCCTTGACGATCTTGCGGACCGACTCCCTGTCGAGGCCCGGGGTGGCCGGAGACTCAGCGCGGCTGTCCGGGATGAATGCCGCGGCGGCGGCGATCGCCAGCAGCGGCAGCAATATCCTGACTGTCATGAATGGCACTCCTTGTTGTACTGCATTTTCAAAATAACGCCGGTTTCCGGAGCGCCGGTCCGGCAGCGGGAACGACGAATGCAGCGTTTCAAATCGGCTCGATCAGCGCAACGGTTTCTCTCTACCTACGCCACCGTTTACAACGCCTTCAACGTTCAACGCCATCTGATTTCCCGAAAAACATTACGCCAGTTTCGCAACCACGCACTGAGCCTGCGGCAAACCGCCACCGGCGATGTCCCTATCTCTGTTGAAATTCGTGGGGCAGGCGTCGCTGGTTGATGATGCTATGCTGCCTTCATGATGGTTTCAATGGCACTGTCGGCCTGAGCCTTTCTCAAGTGTTCCTGGAGAGCATTTCGGAGGATGGGCAGCTGGCGATAGGCCTTGAGGCGACGGAA
The DNA here is from genome assembly GCA_965261585.1 of Alphaproteobacteria bacterium. GTDB lineage: Bacteria > Pseudomonadota > Alphaproteobacteria > UBA6615 > UBA6615 > CBDHDN01. The sequence continues at coordinate 20,484 of CBDHDN010000001.1, read as the reverse complement.
GGTTTTCTGGGCCTCCAGCAGGCCGGCGGCGGTCCATCTGAGCGCCATCTCGGCGTGTCTCCAGCGTTTGACGTTGCGGGTGACCTGGCGCACCGTGCCGAGCGCGTTCTCGACGATGTTGGTGCAGGCGAGCGAGCGCCGGAGTTCGTGCGGCAGGCCGAGGCGGATGACGGTGAGGATCTCCTGCAGCCCCTCCAGGATGCTGCCCGAGACGCCCGGTTCCTCATGCTCCAGACGCCGGACCAGGTTGCGCAAGAGCCCGCTCGGCCTTGTTTGCGTCGTCCTGGTCCCAGGCCTGACGGAGCGCCTTCTTGACGCTCGCGTGCAAATGTTGGGGCAGGCGCTCGATGATGTTACGGCCCTTGTGGACCTGGCAGCGCTGGATGGCGGCGGCCACACCGAAGGTGTTTCGGATCGCTTTGCTGAGTGCCTTCGCGCCATCGACGATGAACAGCCGCGGCAGTGTCGGATCGAGCCCCCTGGCGAGGAGATTGTCGATCAAGGCCTGGACGACGACCGTGTTCTCCGTCGCCCCCTCGACCACGGCCAGGACATGCTTGTCGCCGTTGCCATCGACGCCGATCGCCGCCATCAGGACATGGTCGCCGACATGCAGACCGTCGATCTGGATGACTAGCAGGTCGAGTTCCGAGAGATCCGAGGCGAGCCAGGCCTTCATCTTCTTGCGTGACAGCGCCACAAAGCGCCGGGAAACGGCCGACTTCGAGGTGCCGTCGCCACGCGCTTTCGCCAGGTCGCCCTCGGGCAGACGGACCGCGCGGTGGTACTTGCGGGTCGACACGTTCAGCACCATCAGGTTGAGCGCCCACTCGAGCAGCAGGTTGCCATCGCGTAGCGCCTGCCAACTCTCCAAGCTCACCTCTTTGCCCGCCCGGTCACGAACCCGTGGCCGGGCCACCTTCACTTTGCCGCCGTGGTAGCCGATCTCGCTATGTGTCCTGCCCCAGCGATAACCTCGACGGTCCCCATGGCGGCGATGTTGGGCCCCGCACACGGTCGTGGCGTCCTCCTCCATCATCTCGGCCAAGGCCTCGACCCCGGCCAGAAGACAAAACCGATCCACGCTGAGATGGACTGCGTCCATCGCGTCCGCCAGCGGCGGCATAGGAATCGAGGGGGCAAGGGCTTTCGGGCGGCTGGAACTACGGATATTATCCCGGATTCCCCAGATAGATTGCAATTTCGCTGACCCTGGACGCGGATTCTGGTATGAGAATCAATATCTTGTAGCGTCCGTAGGGGCTCTGTCATGGCGCACCCAATGGGTGAAGCGAATCTGATCCCCCTTCGGGTCGATTTCGATCGCCGCCTGAAGCTGGAGTTCCACGGCAGCGACATCTCATCCGATGGTGGTCTTCTTTCCTACCGCGAGCTCGATGACGCGCTTGGGCTGAGCGAGCCGGGCGGAGACGTTCTGTCGGAGACGCGGCGCGGTAAGAACACTCGACATCTCCTGGTGGGACTTCTTCGGCAATCCGTGTTCGGTCGTCTCGCCGGCTACGAAGATGTCAACGACGCCGAACGGCTGTCCCGAGATCCTGTCATGGGGCCATCGTGGATCGAAAGGCGCTTGAGCGGTCAGCGGCCTCAACCAGCCAGATGGGGCGCTTCGAGACGGAGTGGCTGGCCACCGCTGACAACCTCGCCGCGCTGGCCGACCTGCCAGGGATCTGGATCGACCGGGTTCATGATCGCCGGCCGCCGAAGTTGATTGTTCTCGACATGGATAGCTCGGTCAGCCCGACTTACGGCGATCAGGAGGGCTCGGCTTACAATGGGCACTTCGGTTGCACCTGCTACCATCCCCTGTTCGTGTTCAACCAGTTCGGCGACGTTGAACGTTGCGCCCTTCGTCCCGGCAACGTGCACAGCGCTGATGGCTGGAAAGATGTCCTCGATCCGGCGGTGGCTCGATATCGGGACAAGACGCTTCGGCGGTACTTCCGTGGCGATGCCGCCTTCGCCTCGCCCGAGGTCTACGAGTTCCTCGAAGCCGAGGACTTCAAGTACGCCATCCGCCTGCCCGCCAACAAGGTGCTGCAGGAGAGCGTCGCCCATCTGCTCAAGCGCCCCGTCGGCAGGCCACCGAACGACGTGCGGCGTTACTATGCGGGCTTCACCTACCAAGCCGGGACCTGGAACAAGGCCCGACGGGTCGTGGCCAAGGTCGAGTGGCATCCGGGCGAGCTGTATCCGCGCGTCGGCTTCATCGTGACCAACCTGTCACGCCCGGCCGAGCGCGTGGTCGCCTTCTACAATCAGCGCGGCACTGCCGAGCAGCACATCAAGGAGGGCAAGAACGCTATCAACTGGACGCGGCTGTCCTGCCACGGTTTCAGGAACAACGAGGTGCGTCTCCAGCTGCACGTGCTGGCTTACAACATCGGCAACTTCCTCAGAACGCTGGCGCTGCCCAATGAGGTCGAGCACTGGTCGATGACCACGCTGCGCGAGAAGCTGATCAAGATCGGCGCCAAGGCCGTGCGGCACGGTCGGTACGTCACGTTCCAGCTTGCCGAGGTGACGGTTCCACGGCTGTTGTTCGCGGAGATCCTGCGACTGATCGACGGCCTGCGGCCGCAGCCAGCACCGACATGACGCCCTATGTCACCAGTGCGGTAGAGTTGAGCCGGCGGGCACCGGGCTCACGGCACTTGCCGAACGGCCGTCTTCTCGTACCCGATTGCGTCTCGGCGAGGTCTCGGATGCACCGACCGGCTCATCCCAAGCCGCCAGACCAGGAGGAATAGCTACGTTTCCGATCGATACTCGATTGTGCTACCCTTTTCGGTGGTATTGTGCTACCCTTTTCGGTGGTTGGGAGGAGTCAAATCTGGGAAATGTCGGCTTAGTTCCGCTCGGCCGGATTGGTCTCCCCATCGACATGGGAAAGGTGGTTGCCTTCCTCGCTTCCGACGAGTCGGCCTTCGTGACCGGCGAGGTGATCTATGCTGACGGCGGCTTCCTCACCCAATTGCGGCCGCTCAGCCTTGATTCGCCGTGGCCGGAGTCGATCAAGAAACGATTGGCGAGCAAGGAGTTGCAGCAATGAAAGTTCTGATAACCGGCGGTGCCGGATTTCTTGCTGTCCACCTCAGTCGAGCGCTCCACGAACTTGACCACAGAACGGTCTTGCTGGATATGCGCGGTTCGTTTGAAAACGTTCAGGTGGAGGGCGTAACCGTCGAAGGATCGACTACCGACACAACGTTACTGTCGCAGCTTATCAGCGATCATGACATCACCCACATCGTTCACCTTGCCGCACTACTGACGCCTGCTTGCATCGAGGACCCGGCGCTCGGCACTTCGGTCAACTGTGTGGGAACGGCGGCGGTCTTCGAGGCGGCGCGCCGGGCGTCGATGAGGCGAGTCGTTTATGCCAGCGCCATGGCCGCACTCGCCCTCGGCGACGACCTGCCGGTCGGTGACGACAGGCCCCTCGAAGCAAGCACGATCTACGGGCTCACCAAGATCTTCTGTGAGCGCCTTGCAGAAATATTCCGTTCCGCTCACGACTACGGCAACCTAATCGGGCTGCGATTTGGAGTCGTCTATGGACCTGGCCGCGTGCGCGGTATGGTCGAACTTCCGCGCCTTGTTGAACGTGCCGCACTCGACGACGGTGCTGAGCTTGAGTACCCGGACTATCCTGGCCGTGTCGATTGGACCTATGTCGCCGATGCGGTTGCAGCAATCGTCGCGGTGCTCGAAGCGGAACATTTATCCAAGTCGGTCTATAACTTAGCCGGAGATAAGCGAACCGTTCGCGAAGCGGTAGACCACCTGGCTCGGCGTTTCCCCAGAAACTCCTACGTCCCGAGACCCGAGCCATTGCCCGAGGTGGCATGGGAATTCGTGACCGATGCCCTGCGGAAGGACACGACATTCTCAGCGTTCACCCGGCTCGAAGACGGACTTGACCTCACGGCCAATTTGGCCCGACACGAAAAAGGCATGCGGAGAATTGACCTGACCCCCTAAACCCGATCCAGGATTTCGGAGAGAATTCTGGTTAAGACCGTGGGCCTGCAAACGCGGTACTGGCAAGAGCTTGTGGATAGCGCGCTGCTGGCCGTTGAGGCGCTGGTTGCCGCGTAGGCGCCGAAGAATTGCGCGAAAACCGCCGATACGGCTTTTGTCTCAGGATGATAGGCGGAGTAGCCCCCCCTGCTAACGCTCCCCTTTAGGGCATTGCATTTTTTCACGTGCGGGTTGCGCCAGCGTCATTGCTTGCCCGCGTTTTTGGCCATTTTGGTGTCCGCAACCTGTTGGCGTTCTTTGTGTTTGGCGGTTTCGCCCCTGCGGCGCAACAGCCATGTCGAGACTGCGACCAAGCCACCGGCTTTTAGGGCATTACATAATGCGCGCGATAGGTGCTCTCCCTGCTGGCTTCCGGTCGGGCGAAAAGGCGCGGCTACTGCGGCGTTCCGAATTTCTGTCAGGCGGAAATCGGGAAAACCGTCCGCGAATTATGCAATGAGGCAACTAGAACGGGATCTCGTCTAATACGAAACGTAGACATCGGTGAGGAGATCCGGCGCGGCGGGTGGCGGTCCCGCCTTCGCCGCAGCGACGGCCTCGTCGATGAGCGTCAGAGCCTCGCGATCGATCGTGTCGAGCTGCTCGGCCTCGAGCAGTGCGGCCTCAATCACGCGGTTGCGGAAGAGCGTGAGACAATCCTTGTCGCGACGGAGGTTCTCCACTTCGTCGGGCGCCCGATATGTCGTGGCATCACCTTCGTGGTGCCCGTAGAAACGATTTAGCACGACGTGAAGAACGCTGGGCCCGTCGCCGGCGCGGGCGAGCTGGACCGCCTCGCTGGCAGCGTCATGAACCGCAAAGAAGTCGTGCCCGTCGACCCGCGCGCCCGGAATTCCGAGGCCCTTGGCCCGATCGACGATGGTCCCTCCGACAGACCATGAACTCGCGGTCGCTTCCGCGTACCCATTGTCCTCGATGACAAAGATGGCCGGCAGATTCCACACCCGCGCGAGGTTCATCGACTCGAACGTGGTCCCCTGATTGGAGCCGCCATCGCCCACGAACGCCACGCCGACGCCACCCGTCTTCAGGGTCTTGGCAGTCAATGCGGCACCGCAGGCCAGCGGCGGCCCGCCGCCGACAATACCGTTGGCACCCATCATCCCGCGCTCCAGATCGGCGATGTGCAACGACCCGCCCTTGCCAGCGCAGAGGCCATCGGCCCGGCCGTAGAGCTCGCCCATCATCGCCTTTACATCGCACCCCTTGGCGATACTGTGGCCGTGTCCGCGGTGGGTGCTGGCGATGTGGTCCTTGTCCTCAAGGTTCATGCAAACGCCCACGGCACACGCCTCCTCACCGGCGTATAGGTGTACGAAACCGGGAATCTCGCCGGTCGCGAACTCGATGTGGATCCGCTCCTCGAACTCGCGGATGGTGCGCATCTGCCGATAGGCGCGCAGGAGCTCGTCGCGACTTAACTGCACAGGTGGGTCCCCCCTTTCCGTATGTTATGGTCATCCCTCGAAGGCCGAGATGATCCCGGATTTTGGCGAAATGATTTCACGCAGCTCCAAAAAGCCAAAGGATTACCGCGTGCCTCTGGTGACGCATTCTCAAAGCGTTCTGAGCTTACATCGTCCAGGAAGATGAATTTACAAACACCGAAAGCACCCGGTCGAGACGCTCCTGAGTAATCTTCTGGAGGAGCTTCGGCTCTGGCGGGCTCAAGCCGAGATCGTGGTTACCGCGAACGGAGATCCAAGGGGCCTTGACCCGTTCAAACTGCTCGCGGGCATACACGAGGTCGTCGGGTTCGTCAGGGCCATTTAGGGCGAGATCGCCAGTGATCACCACAAGGTCGGGTTCAACCTTGTTTATTTCGCGCAAGGCCACCTCGAAGTTGAAGTGAAAGAAGGGCCGATTTCGGCTGAGATGGGTGTCGGACAATTGGATGAGACTTAGCATTTCAAGCAAATTTAGGACTAGGTCACCGCAAGGTCAAGTCCGAGAAGTGCTGGATAATCTGACGGAGCGTTTGTCCTTTGAGCTGCCGCGGCGACCGGGCTACCGTGACCGCCGAGCGCCTCGATGGCCGCGGCTGCGTCCAAGCGTGCATTGAGCACTCGCTCGGCCATCGGTTCTTGCCGATGTTGTCCCGGCACCCAGTCGATCAGACTCGGGCCCGAGAGACTCAACTGGGCCGTGAAGAAGATCGACGCGAACCGCCGCCCAGCCCTATATTGATCGGCATCGATTGTCCGATTCCGCCGCATCCGCTCGAGCGTGTCATCCGTCCGTCGCACGCGCCGCGTCTCGCCGCCCTCGACGACCGTCGTTTCCTGCACCCGCGCTCGCTGATGGAGCTCCGGCGTGCCCTGATCATCGGAGTACGTCGCGATCTCGACGCCCTCACGGTTCCGCAGAAGTGTCACAGGCTCGGCAATGGCTTTTCGTCGGCCGGCGCTCACAGCGTACCCCTCTTCGCCGCGGCAGCCCGCGCTTCCGGGGCCCTCGAGGGAACAGGTCTCATGCCCGATCCGCCCGGTGCCGCAGGCGAGGTCCATGGCGCGCCCGACCCGCGCCCAGTCGACGGCCGCGATGCGCGCCAGTAGGCGCAGGTCCAACTCGTCGAGCACGCCGTTGTCGTAGGTCGCCGCCCACTCGCGATAGCCGTCACGCACTGGCAGCGTGCGGTAGTGGCGCGCATCGAACGGAGTGAAATCCATGACTGGTGGCCTGCTCCGGCCGTGGAGCATATGGGCAACACGCGGCTCGGTCACCCGCCGTGCTGAAAGCCTCAGGCCGCAGCGGGTAGCGCGCGCCGAACCGAGTATTTGGGCTCGCGCCGCTGCGTCCACAATACGGCCAGGACCTCGCGCAGCGCCGGCCCAAGACCCACATAGGGTGCGGGCATCTGGGCGCGCAGCCGGTCGTGCAGGCGTGGCAACGCGTGGAACGGCACCATCGGGTACATGTGGTGCTCGACGTGGTAGTTCATGTTGCAATAGAGCCAGCGCAGCAGCGGGTTGAGGCGCACCGTCCGGGTGTTGAGGCGATAGTCGGCGACGTTCTCGGGCATGCCCACATGCTGCGTCATCGAGACGATCGTGTGCAGCCAGGCGCCGGCGATGCGGGCGCCGAACGTCAGGACGACCGGCAGCCAGCTTTCCAGCACGACCGCGAGAATGACGATGCCGGCATAGACCGCCAGCGACAGCCGCGACGACCAGACGATCGTCCCGTGTTGCTCGGCCGGCGCGATGCGCCTCGCCTCGTCGTCCAGCGCACCCGCGGCGTTGCGTAGGGTGAGTCCCAGAAAGCGTAGCGTGTACGGTATCTTGAACAGGTCGACCGCCATGTGCCAGAGCCGCGGCGGCCGTGTCGACTGAATCTCCGGATCGCGCCCGCTGTAGTAGGTATGGGTGTGGTGCTGGGTATGCATCCAGCGGTCGCGGATCGGCTCCCGCATCATCAGGATGCCGGTGACCTGGTGCGCGATCTCGTTCAGCAGGTGCGACTTGAACGCCGTCCCGTGATGGCTCTCATGGTTGAACGGACCACCAAAGCCATAGGCGGTGGCGTAGAAAAAGAGGGGCAGCAGCGCCCAGGCGCTCCCCCAGACCAGCGAGGTCAGCGTGCCCAGGAGGGCGAGAACGGCGAAGTAGCTGCCGTACTGAGCCAGCCCGGCCCAATCGCTGCGCCTGGTCAGCTGCTTTAGCGCCTAGCGCTCGATGCGGCAGACGTGCCAATCGGGTATCGCATCATCGCCCATCGTCACGGGTCGACCCGCCGGCCGCTCTCGGAGTCGAACACGTGCATATGTTCGACCAACGGTGCCAGACCGACGACATCGCCGGTGCGCGCCGCGACCCGCTCCGCCGTTCGGCAACAGACGGAGAAGCCTTCGCCGTCGAGATAGACGAACGTCTCAGGCCCCAGGGTCTCGACGAGCCGGACGTTGGCGGTCAGGCCCTCACCGCCGAGAGCGATGTGCTCGGGTCTTAGGCCGACGTCGATGCGGGCCCCCTCGCTGAGCTGCAGGGTCTCGGGCAGCGGTGCCGTCGTCGCCGCCGAGGCTGAGGGCTGGACGCCCATTGGCGCGCACGACCTCACCCGACAGCATGTTGATCGAAGGCGAGCCGATGAATTCGGCGACGAAGCGGTTGGCCGGCCGATCGTAGAGCTCCAACGGGCTGCCGATCTGCTCGATCCTGCCTTCGTTGAGGACGACGATGCGGTCGGCCATCGTCATCGCCTCGACCTGGTCGTGGGTTACTCATCACAGCTGGTCTCGTTGTTGACTCCACGCTGTTCTACCGTGCCCGCACACCGCGATCGCACGGCGGGCAAAATGACACAGATTATTCACCTTGATGGCGAACACAAAGTCAAGAACTTTTCACCATTTTGGTGCTTTACGGATCGCACGAACTTTCGGATGAAGCGACTGTGACAGAGCCTCCCAACCGAATCCGCGAATGGCGCGTGCACCGCCCGGCGCGTATCTTATCGTAGACTATGAGGACAGGGTGCTCGTCGACGGCAAATACTATGTCTTCTATGTCAAGACTGATCGACGGCCTGCGGCCGCAGCCAGCACCGACATGACGCCCCATGTCACCAGTGCGGTAGGGTTGAGCCGGCGGGCACCGGGCTCACGGCACTTGCCGAACGGCCGTCTTCTCGTACCCGATTGCGTCTCGGCGAGGTCTCGGATGCACCGACCGGCTCATCCCAAGCCGCCAGACCAGGAGGAATAGCTACGTTTCCGATCGATACTCGATTGTGCTACCCTTTTCGGTGGTTGGGAGGAGTCATCTGGGAAATCTCGGATCATTGCCGGCGGCAACGAACAGCGGACGGGGCGCATGTATCTGGACAAATACAAGCTGGATGACCGCGTTGCCGTCGTGACGGGTGGCGCACGCGGGATTGGGTTGGAGATCGGCCGCGCCCTGGCCGAAGCAGGGGCATCCGTCTTCAAGACTCGGCAACCCCGTTCCATCAGGCGCTGGGGCGCATGTTCGTCGAGCGTGGCCGGGCCTACCAGGGACACGGGGTGACCTGCTACCGCCACTCGATCGGTGAATTGGAGCCGCGCGGCGTCGCTGACCGTATCGCGGAGCTGGCGGAACTGTCCGACGGCCTGGCCGTTTCCCTTGTCGAGCATCCGAGCGTACGCCACGCGGCTCGCAAGGCCATCGCCAGCGGTACGCCGCTGGTGACACTGGCGAACGATCTCGAGGAGCCACATCGCCTCGCCTATGTCGGCATCGACAACCGAATGGCCGGGCGGACCGCCGCCTATCTGATCGGCCGGTTCGTGGGCCAGCGGGGCGGCATTGTTGCCATCGTCGCCGGCACGCTGAGCTATCTCAGCCTCGAGCAGCGCGTCAGCGGGTTCCGCGCGGCGCTGGGCGAGCGGTTTCCGAACCGGGGCGTCACCGAAGTGATGCTGGGGTACGACGACATCGACCTCACCTACGACCGCGCCCGCCAGGCGTTGCAGATCCCGGACCTGGTCGCCGTCTACAACGCCGGCGCCGGCAATCGGGGCATCGCGCAAGCGCTGCGCGATACAGGGCGCGGCGAAGAGATCGTCTTCATCGGCCATGAGCTGACGGACCACTCGCGGCGCTTCCTGGAGGATGGCGTCATGGACGCCGTCATCGACCAGAACATGCGTGGCCAGGCGACGCGGGCGCTCGATCTGCTGCTGGACTATCACGGCGTCCCCGGACGACCGCTAGGCCGCGAGCTGCTGCCCATCGAGGTCGTGCTGCCCGAGAACATCCCGCCGAGCGGCCATCTCAGGAGCCCCGCCAAGCGGCGGCGCTGATGATCGTTTTCCGTCATCGGTCGGACTTGTTTTGGCTGGCGCATTGTCGGGATAGTTGGGGTCGACGCTCGGGCGACGGGGGACAGCAGCACCGGCAATGACACATGCGCTGCTAGCAGCCTACGGGCGACGCCTGCGTTGGGGCATGGTCGGCGGTGGGACGGATTCCGTCATCGGCGAAACCCATCGCTTGAGTGCGCGGGTCGACAACCGGTACGACCTGGTTGCCGGTTGCCTGTCGATCGATCCCGAGATCGCGCGGTCGTCGGCGCGTCAGTGCCTGATCGAGGACGACCGCAGCTACCCCGACTTCGCGACCATGGCGGCGGCCGAGGCGGCGCGCGAGGACGGCATCGAAGTCGTCTCGATCTGCGTGCCCCCCGGACTGCATGCCCGAGTCGCCCAGACGTTCCTCGAGAGCGGCGTCGACGTCCTCTGCGAGAAGCAGATGACGTCGACGCTCGAAGAGGCACGGGCACTGGCCGAGACGGTGCGGCGGACGGGGCGGCTGTTCGCGCTGACCCACTGCTATACCGGCTACCCGGTCGTGCGCGAGGCGCGCGCTCTGACGGAAGCCGGCACGATCGGCTCGATCCGCCAGGTCGAGGCGGACTTCGCCGGCGGGATCTGCATGGCGGACGACCCGGTGCGGGAGCGCCGCCACTGGCGCTTCCGGCCCGAGGCGTTCGGACGCGAATCGATCCTCGCCGAGCTCGGCTGCCACGCCTTCAACATGGCGCACTTCGTGACCGGCGCCGTGCCGAACGCGGTGACCGCCAATATGTGCACGCTGGTGCCGGACCGTGAGGTCTACGACGACGCGCAGATCCTGATGCGCTACGCCGGCGATACGCTGGGGCGCATGTGGTGCAGCCTGACGGCCGCCGGCAACGAGCACGGCATGGGGTTCCGTGTCTATGGGACCGAAGGCGCCCTCGTGTGGCGACAGGAGCGCCCACAGGAGCTTATCCTGCAGCACGCCGACGGCTGGGCCGAAGCGATCACGCCGGGCTACCCCGACCGGCTGTCGCCCGCCGGCGCGCACGCGTGTCGACTGCGCGGCGGGCATCCGGAGGGCTACATCCTGGCGTTCGCCAACCTCTATCGTGACTTCGCGGACACCGTTATGGCTCGCAATCTCGGCGCCGACGCCGACTTGTCGGCGCATCATTTCCCAACAGTGCAGGACGGCGTGGAGACGCTGCGCTTCTTCGAGGCCGCCGTCCGGTCCAACGCGGCCGGCGGTGCGTGGGTCGATCTGCTATGAACAGCGCCGTCGACGGTGCGAGAAGCGGTGGGCCATGACCGCCGTCGTTATGCTGGGGGCCGGCTTCATCGGCCAGATGCATTCCTTGAGCCTCAAAGGCGCGGCGCTGTCGCGGCGAGCGCCCGCGGTGGCGGCCGACCCCGCCGTCCTGCTGGAGGTCAGCGCCAACCGGGCGCTGGCCGACGATGTCGCGGGGCGTTTCGGCTGGCGCTCGGTCATCCTCGACGACTGGCTGCCGTCCGTTACCGGGCGGGAGTGCGACATGTTTATCAACGCCGGCCCCAACGACATCCATGCCGAGCCGAACATCGCCGCGGCTGAAGCCGGCAAGCACGTGTTCAGCGAAAAGCCGCTCGCGCGCTCGGCCGATGAAGCGCTCGCCATCTGGCAGGCGGCGCACACGGCGGACGTGCACCACGCCTGCGCCTTCATGCACCGGTTCATTCCAGCCTTGCAGCTGGCGAGGACGATGATCGCCGACGGCGCCGTTGGCAACGTGCTGCACTACCGCAGCCAGTTCCTGATCGACATGCGCGAGCCCGACGGGCATTTGTCGTGGCGCTACTTGCGCGACCGCGCCGGCGGCGGCGCCGTGAGCGACCTCGGCTCGCATCATATCGACGTCGCGCGCTTCCTGGTCGGCGAGGTGGTCGTGGTGGGCGGCCGCAGCCATTCCTGGAGCAAGGATCCCGACGGGCGGGCCGCGGCCGTCAACGACGACGCGTTTGCCGCCGTTGCCGAACTCGACGGCGGCGTCACGGCCGTGTTCGAGGCGTCGCGCATCACCGGCGGCCATGCGCTGACCGGACGCATCGAGGTCGACGGCACCGACGGCAGCCTGCGGTTCGATATGGAGCGCCTGAACGAGCTGATCTACACGCAGATCGGCGAAGGACCGCGGCGTATCTTCGCGACCGCCAAAGGCCATCCCTACGCCGACTTCTTCCTGCCGGTCGGCATCCAAGGGGCACATTCACACGGCTGGACCGAGATCTTCGCGTTCCAGATGCACCACTTTCTGTCGGCCGTACAGCACGGCGGCGCCGTCGCCCCGATCGGCGCGACGTTCGAAGACGGCTATCGTGTCGCCGAGATCGTCGACACGATAATCCGGTCCAACGAAAGCGGCCGGATGGAAGCGGTGGCGTTCCGCACGCCCGCCTAGTACTCGATCGCACTGTTCCGTGCCGCGGGCGCGAAGCGCACGATCGAGTACAACCACTTGGGTCGGTCACCAGAGGTCGCGTGTGCCCTCAAACTGGCGTCACCAAGCGGGCAAATCAGGTTGAATCCTTGAATCCCAGGCGATCGAAATGACTCCAGAAATGTGGCCGCTTCGAATGCCGCCGCCGGCCACAGGCGCCAACGCCACATAGATAACGGTTGTGTCCGGTATTCCGTTCCAGCTCAAGGACCTGCTCGCCTCTGCCTCTGGCCAAGGCGGCCATGCCACAAGGTTGGCGCAGGACCGCCAAAGGATGGGGTGGATCATTGCCCGCCAGTGCCCGAACCGGCGGAGATGCCACCGCCATTTGTCGGGGTGATTTTCGGGGTGGAGTCCTGTCGTTTCAGGGCACCTCAGGACGTCTCGAGACTATGGGGGTGATCCAGCATCCGCAGAAAACCAAGGTTTTCGGCTGCTGCCACCATGGCGGCATTCATGGGACACACCCTTGGTAAGGGTGGGGCCGAAGGTTCGATTCCTTCCGGCGGCACCAGCCAAATTGTGCCTTCACCGGCCGCTTCATAGGTGTCACAGCCGACGGGCTTAGTCGGCGGGCCGGGTCAGCCAGCGCAGGAAGCGGTAGACGAGCAGGACGACGACCGGCGGCGCGACGACGAACAGCAGCAGAACGGCCAGGTTGATCGGGTCACCGAGGTCTTGACCCAGGCGCGCACGCGCCAGAGTGATGAGCCAGATCGCCCAGGCCAGCGACGCGGCCAGCCACAGCCATTTGGCCCAGCGGTCGACGATCCTTAAGTTCACCCGCCTCCCCCCACGACGACGACCGCGCGCGAGTCGCAGCCTACCATGGCCAGCGCAAGAAGCCGCGCACCGCACGGCCGCACACGGCGGAGCGCGGGCGCGCGCGCCCTATCCCATGCACACCACCCGCGCGCGATGGCGTAAGGTGCGGGGCAGCGGCGAAGCGGGGAGGAACGGGCCATGGCGTTCGATGAGATCAAACGGCGGGAGCTGACGCGCAACGCGGTGGCGTTGATCCTGGCCGGCGGCCGCGGCAGCCGGCTGTACGAGCTGACCGACAAGCGGGTCAAGCCGGCGGTGCAGTTCGGCGGCAAGTTCCGCATCGTCGACTTCCCGCTGTCGAACTGCGTCAACGCCGGCCTGCGCCGCATCGGCATCCTGACCCAGTACAAGTCGCACAGCCTGCTGCGCCACCTGCAGCGCGGCTGGTCGTTCCTGCGGCCGGAGCTGAACGAGTTCATCGACCTGTTGCCGGCGCAACAGCGCCGCGGCGAGGAGTGGTGGTACCGCGGCACCGCCGACGCGGTCTATCAGAACACCGACATCCTGGAGAGCCACGCGCCCGAGCACATCGTCGTGCTGGCCGGCGACCACATCTACAAGATGGACTATTCGATCCTGCTGGCCATGCATGCCGACAGCGGCGCGCCGTGCACGGCCGGCGCGATCGAGGTACCGCGCATGGAGGCCACGGCGTTCGGCGTCATGGCCGTCGACGAAAGCGACCGCGTCACCGCGTTCGTCGAGAAGCCGGCCGACCCGCCGGCGATTCCAGGCCAGCCCGACCAGGCGCTCGCCAGCATGGGCATCTACGTCTTCGACGCGGCATTCATGTATGAGGAGCTCGCCCGCGACGGCGCCGATGCGACGTCCAGCCACGACTTCGGCAAGGACATCATGCCGAGCCTGGTGGCGCGCGGCCTCGTCGCGGCGCACCGGTTCAGCCACAGCTGCGTCGTCGCCGGGCCCGAGGACGAGGCCTATTGGCGCGACGTCGGCACGATCGACGCCTACTGGCAGGCCAACGTCGATTTGACGGGCGTCGAGCCGCCGCTCGACATGTACGACACGACCTGGCCGATCCGCACCCACCAGCCCCAGCTGCCGCCGGCGAAGTTTGTGTTCGACACCGACGAGAGACGCGGCGCCGCGCTGGATTCACTGATCTCCGGCGGCTGCATCATCTCCGGCTCGACGGTGCGACGCTCGCTGTTGCTCAGCCAGGTGCGGGTGAATTCCTACTGCACGGTCGAGGGCGCGGTCCTGCTGCCCGAGGTCACGATCGAGCGCAAGGCGCGGCTGACCAACGTCATCGTCGACCGCGGCTGCGTCATCCCCGAGGGCCTGGTCGTCGGCGAGGACGCCGCGGCGGATGAGCAACGCTTCCGCCGCACGCCGGGCGGCGTCACGCTAATCACCCAACCGATGCTCGACGCGCTGTAGGCGCGGGCGCGGGCGGCGGGCGCGAGTCTCTTGATTTCACCCCCCACCCCAGCCCTCCCCCCCTTGGGTGGAGGGAGTCATGGTGTCGTAACTGGTCTAGCTCCCTTCCCCCAAGGGGGGGAGGGTCGGGGTGGGGGGCGATCCCTCAGCAGGAGTCCGTCTCTCTCCTGCGCGCGAACGCTGGGGTGAGGAGGCGACATGCGGGTCCTGCACGTCGCCGCCGAGGCCTATCCGCTGGTCAAGACCGGCGGTCTGGGCGACGTCGCCGCGGCGCTGCCGCCGGCCCAGTGCGCCGCCGGCGCCGTCATCGGTGGTGAGCCGGCGCACCCGCATGTTCTCGAACGGCAGCCGGTCCCAGATGGGGAGCAGCAGGCCGGCGGCGAGCCAGAAGCGCGATTCGCGGTGCGAGGGGAGCTCGGCGATCTCGTGCTCCCAGAGCGTGCGCCATGTGGCCTCGTCGGCCCGGCGCCAGTTGGAGGCGTCGAGCTCGGGCCTGGCCATCGTCTCGCGGGTCGCGGGGCGGACCAGGCGCACGCGTTCCTGTACCCCGCCATCGTCGAACATGCGCGAGGGGGGGCCGGCAGCAGGACGGCGGCGCGCTTCGAGCGGGCGTTCACGGCGAGCCTGGACTTGCCGTCGGCGCCGGGCTCTCGTCCGCCGATGTCGAGCGCGGCCTCGGCGGTCAACTGCACCAGCCGGTCGCGGCGGCGGATCTCGACGAGATCGGTGGCGGCCCCCGTGCCGGGATGCTCATAGAGCGTCTCGCGGCCGAGGATCGCGAGCGAATCGGCGCGCACGGTCTCGACGCCGACCTCGAAACCGCCGGCCTCGACGGCCTGCTCGATGTTCTCGGCGATGCGGGCCTCCAGTTCCGCGAAGAGCTGGTTCTGCTCGGCAATGGGCAACGCGAGCAGGCGGTTCAGGAAGCGCGACATGGGCGGCAGCTCCTCCTTGAGGTTGCCCTCGTAGACGAGCTTCAATCCGGTGGCGTCCTCGAAACGGTCGAGAGACCAGCCCTCGATATGGCCGCGCCAGAGCGCGATGTAGAAGCGCCGGAGCGCCGCCTTGGCGTAGATGCTCTCCAGGTTGTCGCTCTCGCGGAACAGCGCCTGGTCGCCGCTCCCCATGGCGGTCTGCGAATCGCGCTGGCCGCGGGTGATCGCGCCCAGGGAATTGAGCCGCCTTGCAATGGTGGCGATGAACCGCCGCTCGCCCTTCACATCGGTGGTGACGGGCCGGAACAGAGGCGCCGAGGCCTGGTGCGTGCGGTGGGTTCGGCCGAAGCCCCTGGATGGCCTGGTCGGCCCGCCAGCCCGGCTCCAGCAGGTAGTGGATGCGGCGCTCGGTGTTGGCGCAGGAAAGATCGGCGTGGTAGCTGCGCCCGGTCCCGCCCGCCATGCTGAATACGAGTATCCGCTTGGTCGCGTCCATGAACGCGGCGGTCTCGGCGAGGTTGGCGGAAGCCGGCCGGGACCGGAGCGCCAGGCGCTCGCCTCGTGCGTCGGTGATCTTCAGCACTCGGCGCGAGCGGCCGGTGACCTCTGCGATGGCCTCGTGCCCGAAGCGATGCTCGATCTGGTCGAGCGCCGACTGCACCGGCGGCAGCGCCGCGAGCTTCTCGATGAGGGCGTCGCGCCGGGCGGCGGCCTCCTGGCAGATGACGGGGTTGCCGTCGTCGTCGAACACGGGCCGCGACATGACGTTGCCCTCGTCGTCGGTGAACGGCTCCTGGAGCTGTACCGGAAAGGCGTGGGCCAGGAACTCGATGACCGTCTCGCGCGGCGTGAGGTCGACGGAGAGATCGTCCCATTCCGATGCCGGGATCTCGGCGATGCGCCGTTCCATCAGCGCCTCGCCGGTCGAGACGAGCTGGACGACGGCGGAGCGGCCGGTATCGAGATCGGCCTCGATCGCGCGGATCAGGCTCGGGCACTTCATGGCGGTCAACAGGTGGCCGAAGAAGCGCTGTTTCGCCCCCTCGAAGGCGCTCAATGCGGCGGACTTGGCGTTCTTGTTGAGCGTCGAATCGCCCTCCACGATGCCGGTGGCCTTCAGGGCCTCGTTGATGTTGTGGTGGATGACCTTGAAGGCGCCGGCATAGGCGTCGTAGATGCGCCGCTGCTCGGGCGTGAGCGGGTGCTCCAGGATCTCGACCTCGACCCCGTCATAGGAGAGCGCGCGGGGCTGGTAGAGGCCGAGGGCCTTCAGGTCGCGGGCGAGGACCTCCATCGCCGCGACCCCGCCCGCCTCCATCGCGGAGATGAAGTCGGTGCGGCTCTCGAACGGCGTCTCGCCGGCGGCCCAGAGCCCGAGCCTGCCGGCATAGGCGAGGCCGGGGACGGTGGTGGCGCCGGTCGCCGACACGTAGGCGATGCGCGCGTCCGGCAGCGCGTTCTGCAAGCGCAGACCGGCGCGGCCCTGCTGGGACGGCTTCACCTCGCCGCGGTTGCCCTTCGAGCCTGCGGCGTTCGCCATCGCGTGCGCCTCGTCAAACACGATGACGCCGGCGAAGGCATGGCGGTCGTCCTCGTCCAGCGACCCCGCGAGCCAGGCGACGATCTGGTCGAGGCGCGAGGACTTTCCCTGGCGGGCCGGCGAGCGCAGCGTCGCGTAGGTCGCAAAGAGGATGCCCTCGGCGAGGGGGATCTCGGCCCCCTGGCGGAAGTTGCCGAGCGGGATCACGTCGGCGTCGCGGCCCCCGAGCGCGGCCCAGTCGCGCCGCGCGTCCTCGAGCAGCTTGTCGGACTGCGAGAGCCACAGGGCTCGCTTGCGCCCGCGCAGCAGGTTGTCGAGCACCATGGCGGCGACCTGGCGGCCCTTGCCCGCTCCGGTGCCGTCGCCCAGCATCCAGCCCCGTCTGAACCGGACCGGAGCGGACAGCACCTCGCCGTCGTCGGTGATGGTGTCGCGGCTGTCCTCCCCGTCCTCCGGGCAGCGGTGGACGGTCTCCCAGCCCGAGCCGACGCGGTAGCGGGCGGCGAGATGGCGGTCATGGGCCTCGCCCGCCAGGACGACGCTTTCGAGCTGGGCGTCGGACAGAAGGCCGTCCGTCACCACGCGGTCGGGCAGCATCGGGCGCCAGGACGGCACGGGATGCGGCACGGCGGCCATGGCGGCGGACTGCACGAGCGGGGTCGGATGCTCGATGGCGCCCGCGATCCGCACCACGCCTGGCCGCCACGGATCGTAGGGGCCGGCATTGGCGGAACCGGCGGTGGCGGCATCGGGGGCGTCCGGCCCGCTGGTCTCGACGGCAAGTTCGGCCACCGGACCCCAGTCATGGGGCTGCGCCGGCGACGGCGGGGCGGCCGGCTTCCGCGTCGTCTTGGCGGGGGCGACCGCATTGCCGAAGAGGTCGCGGCCGGCGACGGCGGCTGGTGCGGTCCGTTCGGGCTCGGGCTCGATGGCGCGGCGCGGCGGCACCCTGGCGATGACGGAATCGAGCAGCTCGGCCGGCGTCGCGGCGCGGTCTTGGCCGTCGATCGCGAGGCCGGGCTCGGCGCTGCGCTCGATGACGGTGAGGCGCGTGTCGAAGCCGGTGCCGCGCCGGGCATAGGCGCGCCCGTCGATGGCCATGGTGAAGACGGTGCGCGCGGCGCCGTCCATGGATGCGAAGGCGTCGCGCCAGGCGGCATCGCCGGGGACGCAGTGGGCCGAGGTGATGGCGGCGAGCCGGCCGCCGGGCGGGAGCATCGAGAAGGCCGAGCGGATATGGCGCAGATCGGCGTCGTGGCGGATGCGGTCGATCCCCGGCGTCGCTGAGAAGGGCGGGTTCATCAGCACGACCGTCGGCCGGAGGCCGGGCAGGAAGTCGGCGAGGGCCTCGGCGTTGTGGCGGGTGACGGCGGTGCCGGGAAACAAGCCCGCGAGCAGCCCGGCGCGGATGGTCGCTATCTCGTTCAGATGCAGGTGTCCGGTGGCCCGGCTTCCCATGGCGCACTCCGCCATCACGGCGAGCATGCCGGTCCCTGCCGAGGGCTCCAGCACGGTGTCGCCGGGGCGGACGGCGGCGGCCCGGAGGGCGGCATAGGCGAGGGTGAGCGGGGTCGAGAACTGCTGGAGGCGAACCTGGTCCTCGGAGCACTTCGTGTGCGAGGGCTCCAGGGCGGCGATCGCCGCCAGCATCGCCAGCATCTTGCGGGGGCCGTCCCGGCTGGCGCCTGCCCGCTGGCGCATGGCGCCCCCGTAACGCTGGACGAACAGCACCACGGCGGCCTCGGCGGCCTCGTAGGCGTCCTTCCAGACCCAGGCGCCGGCGGCGTCGCTCGCGCCGAAGGCGCGGGTCATGGCGTCGCGGAGCGTTTGGGCGTCGAGGGGCCGGCCGGCTTCGAGCACGGGGAGCAGGGTCCGGGCGGCGTCGAGGAGCGCCGCGGGGCCGTCCACGTCGGCGGGCGCGCCGCCGGAGGCCGGGACTGATACGGGGGGAAGCTGCGGGCGCGCGGACACACCCGGCGCCGGATGGGCGTCGAGCATGGATCTCTCCGGATTGGTGTGCGTGGAACCGCCGGTCGCGGCGCGGGTGGCTTCTTCCGCGCCGCTTCGCCGGGCCTGGCCCCGGCCGGCTGCCTCGCCTCGGGATGGCGCGGGCCGGGGATGCGCGGGATCAGGCGGGGACGGCGCTCCGGCGCCGCGCAGTGCGGGCGCGGCCGGGTGAGATGGGGCGGGGACTTCCGGCGCGGATGTCCGCCGGGTCGGTGAGCGGGGCGCCTACCGGGATGCTCCCCGAACCTTCGCGACGAGGTTGTCGAGCATCGCGGGCTCGGCAGTGCACGCGGCTCCCCAGGCGCGAAGATTGGCTTCGAGGTCCGGCCACGAGCCGATGAGGGTGTCGTGGAAGGGCGAGGCGGTGGTGGCCGCGAACACGCACCCGCCGCTGACGACGACGCCGGTGATGGCGGGCTCGGTCATGGCGGGCCGGCCGATTGCCCAGGCGAGCACCGCGGCGAAGGCGGGCGAGAGGTTGTCGCCGCGCGCCGGGTCCATCGGGTGGATGGCCGGCGGCGGGCCGGCGGGCGCGGTGGACGCGTGGATGTCGATGTCGGGCATCGGTGGAGTCCTCCCTGGTGCTGGAAAGACGAACGCCCCGCCCCGGAACGGACCGGGACGGGGCGCGGGGTTGGGCGCGTGCGGCGGGCGGGCGCTCGGGGCGGTTACCCTCGCTCGCGAGGGTGTTGGCGCCCGGTGCGGACGCCGCGAGAGGCGCGCAGGCAGAAGGTCAGGCCGGGGACGCTTCGCGGGTGTGTGCCCAGGGGCATTGCTCCCACAGCTTGCGGAGCGGTGCGCGGCATGCCCGCGTACTGGCCGTCGTTGTGGTTGTAGGACGGCCAGTTCTCGTCACGCATCCATGTGGAGCCGTCGAGGAAGTAGACGCGGCCGGGGCACTTGCGCCGGATCGGCGAGCCGTCCGCGCGGCGCCACTCGTAGCCGATCAGCGGGCGCTCGTGGTGCTCCGAGCGGTAGAGGGTGAGCCGCCATTCGTGCTTGCCGATTCTCATGGGCTCGGACCGGCGGACAATCCGGTTGCCGCCGAAGTCGAACGCGCTCTTGCCGTTCATCACGCCGCCTCCGCGACGGGCTTCATGGTGTAGCTGCACTCGACATCGCAGTCGGCGCAGATGGCGGCGGCCTCATAGGTGCTGTGCAGCACCCAGCGCTGTGTATCGACATCCCAACACGCCCACGCATCCACCTGGACACCGGCGCCGCCGCAGGTGTTGCAGACGGGTTGCAACCGGGGGCCGGCCGCCAGCGCCTTGCGGGCGTAGTCGGCAAGCTCCTTGACATGGACGCCGATCGGGGCGCGCGGATCGCCCGTGCCAATGCTTTCGTGAAGCCGGTCGAGGCCGAGCATGAGCGCGACCATCGCGGGGCGCAGATCGTCCGCGTCACGGCGCTCATCGTCGAGCATCGCGGCGCCGCCGCATCCCTCCGCCGGGCAGT